>JBDWAD010000017.1:0-387663 GCA_039979015.1 Halioglobus sp. | reverse complement strand
CATCATGCTGTCGGTCCATATGGGTACAAACGCCAAATGATGGCCCCGAACCCGATGTATTATGCATATCCACCACGGCCTCCGGATTGTGCACTCGAATGATTTCGAGGATCTCCTCAGCGAGCTGACCTTGCGCGTCATCAAAGGGCGGAAAAAAGCAGCGATTAAGATCCCGGGCCCGGGGCAACATTCGATGACTGAAAACAGGTGTTTCCAGCGCGGCACCCACCGAGGCGACAATACAAACTGTATTGACGGCTGGACGCCTCCCACTTTTAAGATAGCGAAAAAAAGCAATGACGCCAGAGGGTTCGTTTCCGTGCAGCAGTGTTACCAGGGCACGCGTACGTTCGGTATCCTCACCGGCCAAAAAAAAGCAGGCAGGGCCGTTCATCCATTGCAGGAACTCCTCGACATTATTGCCCAGTTGCTCCGGTTGCGGGTCGCGCACAAACTTGAATCTTCTCATAAAGGCCACTGGGCCACAGGCAGGTTATCTGCGCTGTGACCAATAAAACATTCCAGTAATTCGTGCAGAGCCTGCTGGGCCGGCATCTGCTGTTTGAGCAGTGCCAGTTTCCTCTGCTGCCAAACGGCGCCGGTCTGTCCGCTCTCAAGGCGTTGCTCAATCACCCCAAGGTAACGATCACTCTCTGCTTCGCTCACACCAATTGCTGTGAGCCCCTCTCGAGCAACGGGCAACATGTTCTCAATAATGCGCGTCACAGGCTGCTCGGCATGCCCACTTTGCACGAGGGTGGGCCAAACCAGTTTAGCCTCCAGCCCATGCTGGGCGGCTCGATAAAAATTGTACTCGGCATTGTGAAACGGTATCGCTGGCAACAGTTCATTGATCTGCGAGCGAATACCCTCCGCGGCCCCAATAAGAAACGCGGCATTGGCCACCATGTCGACCGCCGTTGGACCCGCAGGCAGGGCTCGCATTTCAATACGTAAGTGGCCGCCATTGACGTCATCATAGATAGGGCGATTCCAAAGCCAAACGGTGCTCTGATGCAACTTCAACTCGCCCAATGACGGCACAAGGCCCTCAGCGATTTCCTCGGCGGGCGAGCGCTCCCCGCACACTGGGAGTAGCGGAGGGTAAATGCGGACCACCTCACGAAACAACTCCTCCGCTCCCTGGCGGGCCCAGCCTTGACCAAAGCTCACCCGGGCCGGTTCGTTCCAACCGTAGGGGTCCAGGTGCCGGGTATCAATGGATTGCTTGAAAAGCGGTATTCGCGTTTCATGCCAGAGGGAATGGCCAAATAGACTGGGTGAATTAGCACCGATGGCCAGCGCCAACGGCGTCATCAACTGAATTGCATTGAAGGTATCTGCGTATGCCTCGGGTGCCACTCTATAATGAACCTGAAACGAGGTATTGGCGCCTTCAAGGGTGATGTCTCGCATGGCCAGCTTGAGCGGCTCAGCGCCGTTGATATCAATATTGAAGTGGTCCCCGCGTCGCTCTATCAACTGGTGCACCAACGCGTGATAGCGCCGTCTGTCGGTCACACAGTGGTCACCGAAGTCAGACTCCCTGAGGGTAGGTAAAATCCCGATGGGGACTATTCGCCCTCCCCGTTTGGCTGCGACCGAGGCCAGTCTGGCGAGCCGTTCAAGAATGGCTTGCTCAGTCTGTTGAAAAGCCTGCTGGGCAAGTGAAAATGGGGGCAGATTGAATTCCAGGTTATAGCGATTCAACTCTAAAGTCAGTGAAGGGTCGTCTGCATCGTCGAGAATTTCCTGGTTGGCATAGAGCGGGTAGCCACGCTCGTCAACGATATACATCTCCAGCTCAGCACCCAGGGAAGCCTGGCCGACGCCAAACCCGGGTTGGGCCAGCAGCTGGCACAGTGCTCGAAGATTATCCTCCAGGCAGGCGCTAAAGGCCTGAAAATCCCGACTGGTGAACTCGACCTGATCAATCTCAATACCCATGCGTGCCCATTGTGGCTTGCCAAGCGCTTATTGTTATTGATTTAGATCGTATATGCGAGAATCTACTGGTCGATAGCGAAACTCATGTGCACTACAACCTGATAGCTATTCTCACCTGCCATCACCGGGACTGAATCAGCCGCTGCGCTCATCGCCATTCGTTCGGCGCGATAGGGTCGTGGTTGGGGCATGTGGGTCTGCTCAGAAATTTCCATGATATCTCCCAACCGCACGCCCGCAGCGTCTGCGAGGGTGCGCGCTCTGGCCATGGCGTCTTTCACAGCGCTGGCGCGGGCTTTCGTAACTGCTGTCGAAGGATCATCGTTGGTGAAGCTAACATTTCCACCCTCATTTACACCGAGGCTGACTGATTTATCCAGCAGGCTTCCCAATGCATTGAGGTCACGCACTCTTACCGTAAGACTATTACGAACGGTGTAACCCACTAATTCAGGCGGCTTCTCATTGCGAGGCTTGGGATAGATGTAACGAGGTTGAATTGAGAAATTGCTGGTCTGCAGGTCGCGTTCGGCAACTCCGCCAGCGCGCATGGCCTTGATCACCTCCGCCATCGCGCTGGAATTGGCATCAAGTGCAAGGCGAGCCGAATCCGCTTCGCGCATAACGGTAAGCTGTAGCACTGCCATGTCTGGCGCCATACTTGCTTCGGCCTGCCCGCTGACTCGCACCTGAGCGTTGGGAGGCTCAGCGATCAGACGTGGAGAAATGGCAAGCAACATAATAGTTGCGAGGCTGAGGCTTAATGCATGCGTGAAACGTGCGTTCATTAAAATTAACTCCCGGAATCACCGCGCTGCTGGTCTAGCACCATTTTGACCGCGGGAGACAATGACACCCCGCTGTCCGCGGCATAAGTGGCTAACTGGTCACGCATCGCCCGGGTCCAGAATTTTTCCAGGTGCTCACCGGTTTTGCGTGCTGCCTCTGTTAGATTGCGTTGCTCGCCAAAGTTCAGTGCAATCTGGTTCGCCATTTTCACCAGATGATCTATTTGTTGCCCAGACATTCGCTTTCCACCTCCTCAATCCTGAATGCACCGTTATAAATTACTTGCCTGCCCGGCTGAACAAAACCCACGAGGGTAATGCCAGCAGCCTCGGCTTGCGATACCGCAAGAGCGGTGGGCGCTGACACTGCCGCTAGCACTGCTACGTTACAGGCTGCAGCCTTCGCCACCATTTCATAGCTAAGTCTGCTGGTCAGCAGGATAAAACCGTGCCTGCCCTCTTGAGCTGCTGTCATTGCACCTAACAGCTTGTCCAGCGCGTTATGTCTGCCAACATCCTCGCGCACCAGAAGAATATCTCCAGAGGTATCACACCAGGCTGCGCCGTGCACGCCGCCAGTCTTTGCTTTGAGTACCTGAGCCTGGCCAAGTGAGTACAGGCCTCGTTGAATCACCTCATGGGTCAAGCGCACATCCGATGTTATTCGCTGAGGAGGCAAAATCGCCTGCTCCAGTGACTCCACTCCACACAGACCACAGCCAGTGCGCCCGGTCAGGTTTCTACGCCTTTGTTTCAGCTCGGCAAAAGGCTCTGCTGTGATCTCCATGGCAACTTCAATACCCTGGTCACGAACCACGACATCCATGCCGAGCAATTGCTCTGCTCGAGAGAGAATACCCTCAGACAGGCTAAAACCCAGTGCCAAGTCCCCAAGCTCAGACGGTGTGGCCATCATTACCGCGTGGGATAGTCCGTTGTAAACCAGGGCTACAGGGGTCTCCTGCACAACCTGGTCGGTATCCTCGCTAATACTATCCTGTCGCCAAACCTTGCGCGGCAAGGTATGCGTGGTCTCAGGCATCCACCGACGCCTGCTCCAGCAACTGATGCTGGCGGCGATCAAACTTTTGCTGCCTCGCCTGCCAGGCGGAAGGTTCATTGACCTTGCTAACCTGAACAGCAGTTACCTTGTACTCAGGGCAGTTCGTTGCCCAATCTGAGTTATCGGTGGTCACCACATTAGCGCCAGATACCGGATGGTGGAACGTGGTGTATATGACTCCAGGCTTAACCCCATCGGAAATTTTTGCGTGCAAGACAGTAGTCCCTACCCTGCTTTGAATACCCACCCAGTCACCATCGTTGATGCCACGTTCCTGTGCATCGTGGGCATGAATTTCCAATACATCCTCCTCATGCCAGGTGCTGTTTTCGGTTCGCCGTGTCTGGGCACCCACGTTGTACTGGCTCAGAATACGGCCGGTGGTGAGTAATAGCGGAAAACGCCTGTTAGCCCGCTCTTCTGTGGGCACAAATTCTGTGACCGCAAAATAGCCCTTGCCGCGGACAAACTCATCCACATGCATAGTGGGCGTGCCCTCAGGGGCCATTTCATTGCATGGCCATTGAATGCTACCCAATTCGTCCAGGCGCGAATAACTGACACCGTTGAAAGTTGGCGTCAGTCTGGCGATCTCATCCATGATTTCTGACGGATGCTGATAGCTCATTGTGCACCCCAGGGCATTGGCAAAGGCCATAGTGCCCTCCCAATCAGCCTTTCCTGACAACGGCTTCATCACCCTGCGCACGCGGGATATCCGTCTTTCGGCATTAATGAAGGTGCCATCCTTTTCCAGAAAGGAGGCGCCCGGCAAGAATACATGAGCGAACTTGGCTGTTTCATTGAGGAAGATATCCTGCACCACCAGACAGTCCAGGGACTCCAGGGCGGCCTCAATATGATGGGTATTCGGGTCGGACTGCGCCACGTCTTCGCCCTGGCAGTAGAGCCCGCGAAACTGTCCGTCTACCGCAGCATCGAACATATTGGGAATACGCATACCAGGTTCAGGGTCCAGGTCTACTTTCCATTCAGCTTCAAATAAAGAGCGGGTGGCCGCGTCTGACAGATGCCGATAACCTGGAAGTTCATGCGGGAAAGAGCCCATATCGCAGGAACCCTGCACATTATTCTGACCGCGCATGGGGTTCACCCCTACCCCTTCACGACCCAGGTTGCCGGTCAGCATTGCAAGATTGGCAATACCCATTACAGCAGTGGAGCCCTGACTGTGTTCGGTAACACCCAATCCATAATAGATGGCACCGTTCGGAGCACTGGCGTACAAGCGTGCCGCATCGCGCAAGGTTTGCGGATCGACTCCCGTTGCGGCTTCCAGCGACTCCGGCGAATGGTTTTCATCAGCGATAAATGTCTGCCATTCGATGAAGGCATCGTCTTCACAGCGCTGAGCAATAAACTCAGCATCGTGTAAATTCTCAGTAACGATGACGTGTGCCATGGCGTTAAGCAGCGCAACATTGGCGCCTGGGTTCACAGGCAAGTGATAGTCGGCAGTGATATGTGGCGAGTTCACCAGCTCGATCTTGCGAGGGTCGATAACAATCAGTTTTGCCCCTTCGCGCAATCGCTTCTTCAACCGGGAGCCGAAGACAGGGTGTGCCTCGGTAGGGTTGGCGCCCATCACGATAGCAACGTCGGTCTTTTCCACTGAAGCAAAGGTCTGGGTGCCGGCAGATTCGCCCAACGTCGTTTTCAAACCGAAACCGGTGGGTGAATGACAGACACGGGCACAGGTATCGACATTATTATTTCCAAAGCCCGCTCGAACCAACTTCTGTATCAGGTAAACCTCTTCATTGGTACAGCGACTGGAAGTGATTGCACCGATGCTATTACGCCCATACTCTTTTTGAATCTTGCGGAAACGTTGCGCTGCAAAAGTGACAGCCTCGTCCCAGCTCACTTTACGCCAGGGCTCATCAATACTGTCTCGAACCATGGGCGATGTAATACGATCGGGGTGAGTGGCGTAACCAAAAGCAAAACGCCCTTTTACACAGGCATGTCCCTCGTTGGCCTTTCCCTCTTTCCAGGGCGTCATTCGCACTACCTGCTCGCCTTTCACCTCTGCGCGAAAACCACAGCCCACGCCGCAATAGGCACAGGTTGTATTTACGGTGTGTTCAGGAATTCCCTGCTCAATAATGCTGTTTTCAGTGAGCGTCGCTGTTGGACAGGCATTGACGCAGGCGCCGCAAGACACACATTCCGAATCCAGAAAATCAACACCACCTGCACTGACCTTGGAGTCAAAGCCACGGCCTTCGATAGTCAATGCAAATGTACCCTGAGTCTCCTCACAGGCGCGCACGCAGCGCGAGCAAACGATGCACTTGGATGGATCGAAGGTAAAATAGGGATTGGTTTCGTCTTTGTCTGATGCCAGGTGGTTTTCGCCCTCAAAACCATAGCGCACTTCACGCAGCCCGACTTCGCCGGCCGTGTCTTGCAGTTCACAGTCGCCATTGGTCGGACAGGTGAGGCAGTCCAGGGGGTGATCGGAGATGTAGAGTTCCATCACACCATTACGGATTTTTGCCAACCTAGGTGTCTGGGTCTGGACCTGCATCCCCTCTTCCACTGGTGTTGTGCAGGAAGCAGGGCAACCCTTGCGTCCTTCAATTTCGACCAGGCACACTCGGCAGGAACCAAATGCATCAACGGAATCAGTGGCACATAGCTTTGGCACCTTGATGCCAACGAGCGCTGCGGCGCGCATTATTGACGTACCCGCAGGCACTTCTATAGCAACCCCGTCGATGTTTGCCGACACCATCTCCGAGGATTTAATCATTGGGGTGCCGAAATCTTTTTCCGGTTCATAATATTGCAGCATGTTTTTCTCCCGCCTCAGGCGAAGTCCTCCGGAAAGTATTTCATTGCGCTGCGCACCGGATTCGGCGTCAGCCCCCCCATCGCGCACAGTGATCCCAGCTCCATTGTTTCGCAGAGATCGTTCAATAAATCCATATTTTCTGCAGGCGACTCCCTGGCAATAATACGATCCATTACCTCGGTGCCCCGAATTGAACCAATGCGACACGGGGTGCATTTCCCGCAGGATTCCTCCGCGCAAAAAGCCATAGCGAAGCGCGCTTGTTGCGCCATATCTACAGTGTCATCAAATACCACAACACCGCCATGACCCACCATTCCCCCTGCCGCTGCGAACGCCTCGTAGTCCAGGGGTGTATCCCACAGTGATTCGGGCAAGTAAGCTCCCAGAGGGCCGCCAACTTGAATCGCACGCATGGGTCTGCCGGACCGTGTGCCCCCGCCAAACTGTTCAAGCACTGATCGCAACGTAGCACCATAGGGTAACTCCACCAGGCCGCCCTGCTTGATATTGCCTGCCAGCTGCAGTGTGATTGTTCCCAGAGAACGACCTTCACCAAGCGCGGCGTATGCCTCAGCGCCGTCGGCCATGATGGTCGGCACTGCTGCCAGGGTGAGTACATTATTGACCACAGTAGGCTTACCAAACAGGCCTTCCAACGCGGGCAGTGGTGGCTTTGCTCGCACCACACCGCGACGTCCTTCCAGACTCTCGAGCATGGCGGTTTCTTCACCGCAAATATAGGAACCTGCGCCCAGACGCACCTCAAGATGGAAGTGCCGATTACTGTCGCAGATGCCCTCACCCAGGTAACCTGCGGCTTCTGCCTTGGCAATGGCAGTGTGCATAATCTCCCAGGCATGAGGATATTCGGATCGCAGATAGATATAGCCCTGGGTTGCGCCAACCGCGAGTCCGGCAATAACCATGCCCTCAATTAACATGTAAGGGTCAGACTCCATCAGCAGTCGGTCGGCAAAGGTGCCGGAATCACCCTCGTCCGCGTTACAAGCAATATATTTTTCTTCGCCTGCAGCTTGCAGCACTGTGTTCCACTTAATGCCCGCGGGAAAAGCGGCACCCCCGCGGCCCCGCAAACCCGAACGCGTAATCTCGTCGACTATATCTTCAGGTGGCAAGTGCAGCGCATGCTCCAAACCATCAAAGCCATGCCGCGAAAGATAGGCATCCAGGCAAAGCGGATCGTCAAGCCCAGACCTTGCGAAAGTCAGTCGCTGCTGCCCGGCAAACCAGGGATGGTCCTCAAGCTTACCCAGATAGCGCGGATGCTCAATTCGCGCGGCCGGCGTCAAAGCAACAATGTCCGCAACGTCTTCCGCGGCAATGGGACCAAAACCGACTCGCTCGCCGTCTGTTTCAATTTCCAACAGCGGCTCCATCCAGAACGCTCCTCGGGAGCCGTTGCGAATAACCGGAGCATCGCTACCTTGCGCCGCCAGTATCGCTACCAATGTGTCTGCCACCTGGTTCGCACCAACAGCAACGGCAGTTGTATCCCTGGGCACGAAATAGCGCTGGTTCATGATGCGTTGTCCTCAAGACCGATAGTCGCAATCAGCGTCTTCAGGCGCGTCGCATCCAATCGGGCATAGGTTTCGTTGTCAATGCGTATGGAGGGCGAACAGGCGCAGTTACCCAGGCAATAGACTTTTTCAAGAGTCACTGAGCCGTCATTGGTGGTTTCACCAAACTCAATACCCAACTGTTCCTGGGCCAGCTGTGCCAAAGCCCTGCCACCTGCCGCCTGACATGATTCCGCAGCGCATATCTGCAACGTATGCCTGCCACCAGGGCTGGTTTTAAAATCGTGATAAAAACTGATAACGCCATGTACTTCTGCCGCAGACAAGTTCATCACCTCAGCCATACCGGGGATCGATTCCGGGGGGATATAGCCCAGGTCTTCCTGAACGGCCTGTAACAGGGGAAGCAACCCCCCCGGCGTGTTTTCATACTGACATAGCAGCTGTGCCAGCAATCTTTCAGTTTCCACTAGCGTCTCTCTCTACTGTCTAACATTGCTTTGAGTATGGCTCATTTGAGGGAAGCCGTCAGGCGCCCGCCACGTTCACTAAAACCGAGATGCATGGAATGCAATGTGCTCGCCGATGAAGCTGGCGATAAAAAAGTAACTGTGGTCGTAACCGGGCTGCATTCTCAATTCCAACGGATACCCAACAGCACTCGCAACCTCTTGTAGCAACTCGGGCTTAAGCTGCTCTTGCAGGAAGTTGTCCGCGTCTCCCTGATCGACCAGGGTGGGCAAATGTTCTTCCGCATGCGTCATCAGCGAACAACTGTCGTGCTCCGCCCAGGCAGTCCGGTCATTCCCAAGGTACATGCCCAGCGCCTTTTCGCCCCAAGGGCAATTCAACGGTGAGCAAATCGGTGAAAATGCAGACACCGACTTGAACCGCCCCGGGTTTTTGAGGGCGATAGTTAGTGCGCCATGACCACCCATCGAATGCCCTGAAATTCCCACGCGACGATCGTCTACCGGAAAATGTTGTGCTACCAGCGCAGGCAGCTCTTTAACCACATAGTCGTACATACGATAGTGCTGCGCCCAGGGCGCCTGCGTCGCATTGACATAAAATCCTGCGCCCAGGCCAAAGTCCCACGCACCCTCCGCGTCATCGGGCACGCCTTCGCCACGTGGACTGGTGTCTGGAGCAACCACTGCAATACCGTGCTCTGCTGCATAGCGTTGGGCGCCAGCCTTGGCAACAAAATTCTCGTCGGTACAGGTCAGGCCCGACAGCCAGTAAAGCACCGGTACATTGCCCTGCTCTGCCTGGGGAGGCAGATAAATAGAGAAATTCATCTCGCAGCCCAACATCTCCGAGGCGTGGCTATAGCGCAATTGACGCCCACCGAAACACAGGTTTTCTCCGATTTTCTCCATCATTAACCCCGTCAGTACGTCACAACCGACCGAATGCTCTCACCGGAGTGCATCAAGTCGAATGCCTTATTGATATCGTCCAGTGGCATCGTGTGGGTTATCAGGTCATCGATATTGATGCGGCCGTCCATGTACCAATCAACGATCTTGGGCACATCGGTGCGCCCGCGAGCACCACCAAATGCGGTGCCTCTCCAGCTGCGGCCAGTGACCAGTTGGAATGGACGAGTGGAAATTTCCTGGCCCGCACCGGCAACGCCGATAACACAGCTCTCTCCCCAACCCTTGTGGCAGGCCTCCAACGCCTGGCGCATGGTGTTTACATTGCCGATGCACTCGAAAGTGTAATCCAGTCCGCCGCCCGTAATTTCCACAAGGTGACCAACAACGTCGTCCACCTCTTTCGGGTTAACGAAGTCAGTCATACCAAACTTCTTCGCCAATCCCACTTTGTCAGGATTGATATCTACGCCGATTATCCGTGACGCGCCGACCATCTTGGCCCCCTGAATCACGTTGAGACCGATGCCTCCGAGTCCCCAGACCGCAACGGTTGAGCCGGGCTCCACCTTCATGGTGAAAGCAACAGCACCGATACCAGTGGTGACTCCACAGCCGATATAGCAGATCTTGTCAAAAGGAGCATCTTCACGCACCTTGGCCAATGCTATTTCCGGCATGACCGAATAGTTTGAAAACGTCGAGCAGCCCATATAGTGCAGAATGGGTTTGCCATCGAGGGAGAAGCGGCTACTGCCATCGGGCATAACACCGCGGCCCTGAGTCTCCCGAATCGACTGACACAAATTGGTCTTGGGGTGCAGGCAAAAATTGCACTCGCGGCACTCGGGTGTGTACAGCGGGATCACGTGATCACCCGCCTTCAGGCTGGTGACACCGGGACCCACATCAACGACTACACCAGCGCCCTCGTGACCAAGAATCGCAGGAAACTCACCCTCAGGGTCGTCACCTGATAATGTGAAGGCGTCTGTATGACACACTCCGGTGGCTTTTATCTCGACCAATACCTCTCCAGCGCGTGGACCTTCAAGGTCCACTTCACAAATTTCCAGCGGCTTCCCCGCTCCAAAGGCGACTGCGGCACGTGTTTTCATCAAACTCTCCCTGATTTGGCATTTCCATAGCAACGGTACAGTTTAATTAGTTGCTATTGACTAGATAAATATCCTATCTTGCACCTCACTGTTGCTGTACAGAAACAATCGGAGTCTCAGAAGGTGGCATCACATCGTTGGGAAAGTATAGAAGCCTTTGAGCGCGTTGTTCGCATGGGGAGCTTTACCCGGGCCGCAGAGGACTTGGGTGTATCCCGCTCCCACGTCAGCCGGCAGATCAATGCATTGGAGAATCGACTCGACGCCCAACTCCTATTAAGAACTACGCGCAAAGTCTCGACCACAGATGTCGGCCGCGCTTTCTACATGCAATGTCGGCAAATACTGGACAACATCGATGAAGCGGAACGTGCCGTACTCGACCTGCAAGCCAATCCAAGGGGTATCCTGCGCGTGACCGTCGCTGGTGCATTTGGAGAGGACTTTATTGCACCAGCAGCATTGGACTTTATGGCCGAACATCGAGACCTTATCGTAGAGCTCGACTTCAGCAATCGCCTCATTGACCTGATTTCCGAGGGCTATGACCTGGCAATCAGAGCCGGCACACTGAAGGACTCTTCGCTAATTGCTCGCCGAATAAGTACGCGTAAACTGCTTACCTGCGCATCGCCAGACTATTTACAGCGCAATGGCACGCCCAACAGCATCCACTCGCTCACCAACCACAACTGCCTGCTGGGCACGCTGGACAGCTGGCGTTTTAGAGAAAACGGACGAAATCAGGATCTGCGAGTCAGCGGAAACTGGCGTTCCAACAATGGCCGCTCTTTGCTGCGCGCGGCGCGGGCAGGATTGGGGCTGGTGCAGTTGCCTAGCTTCTATCTTGATCAAGACATTAGCGACGGCGCCTTGCTGCCGGTTCTGGAAGATTACAACCCGACGGACACCGGCGTCTGGGCGGTCTATCCACACAATAGACACCTGTCAGCGAAGGTCCGCCTGTTCGTCAACTTTCTGGCAGACAGATTCAACGAGTAAGCAGTGAACACACCGTCTTCGAATCTGTATACTCAGGCCCCTCTATGATTCGTAATACAGGTAATAATATGTCTGAACTGGTCACTGTTGAGATCAACGATCACGTTGCTCACGTCCGCCTCAATCGACCTGAAAAGATGAACGCCCTGAGCTGGCACATGTTCGAGGCCATTAGCTCTACTGGTCGTGAGCTGGCGACCAATAAAGACATTCGTGCGGTGGTTTTATCTGGAGAAGGTCGTGGCTTCTGCGCGGGCCTGGACCTCGAAAATTTCGCCAGTGGCGATCTCAACGACAACTTCTTTGGGCCCGGCCGTGGAGGCTTCTGGCCCAACTACTACCAGTCCCCCGCCTATGTCTGGAAATCGATGCCGGTGCCGGTCATCTGCGCACTGCATGGTGTCGCCTACGGTGGCGGCTTCCAGATAGCCATGGGAGCAGACATCCGCATTGCCCACCCTGACAGCAAACTATCTGTTATGGAAATCAAGTGGGGGCTTATTCCAGATATGTCTGCTTCACAAACCCTGAGGGACCTGGTGCGTTTGGACGTCGCCAAGGAACTCACTTTCACCGGCAGGGTCGTAAAAGCAGATGAAGCGCTATCACTGGGCCTCGTCACCCGGCTCGAGGAAGAGCCAGTGGCGGCGGCGCTATCAATGGCCAGGGAGATTGCCAGTCGCAGTCCCGATGCCATTACCTACGGGAAGTACCTGTTGGACCACGGGTGGCATGGCAATGACATTGAAGGCCTGCGCCTGGAAGAAGCACTGCAGGGCCGCATTTTGGCCAAGGCCAATCAAATGGAAGCAGTGATGTCAGGAATGGAGAGCCGCCCCGGGAAATTCACCGAACGCCAAATCGAAACCTTTGAGGACCTCGGAAAACTATGAGCACTACCTACACCCCTCCCAAGGTCTGGACCTGGGACTCAGAAAGTGGCGGCCGTTTCGCCAACATTAATCGCCCCGTCGCCGGTGCTACGCACGACAAAGCACTCCCTGTCGGAAAGCACCCCTTGCAGCTTTACTCACTGGCCACTCCCAACGGGGTCAAGGTAACAATATTGCTGGAAGAATTACTCGCACTGGGGAAAACCGAAGCCGAGTACGACGCCTACCTGATCAATATCAGTGAAGGCGACCAATTCGGAAGCGGCTTTGTGGCGGCCAATCCCAACTCGAAAATTCCGGCGATGATGGATCACAGCACAAATCCCCCTACCCGCATTTTCGAGTCCGGTGCGATGATGTTGTACCTGGCAGAAAAGCACGATGCCTTTATCCCCAAAGACACGTCAGCGCGCGCCGAGTGTCTGTCCTGGCTATTCTGGCAAATGGCGGCGACCCCCTTCCTGGGCGGCGGATTCGGCCATTTCTACGCCTATGCTCCGGAGAAATACGAATACCCGATCAATCGCTACGCCATGGAAGTGAAACGGCAGCTGGATGTGCTCGACCGTCGATTGGCTGAAGCAACCTATTTAGCCGGTGACGAATACACCGTCGCGGACATGGCAGTTTACCCCTGGTACGGCATTTTAATCACCGGCGAAATTTACAACGCTCAGGAATTTCTCGACGTGGAGTCCTACGCCAACGTAATGCGCTGGGCGAAGGCAATCGCAAGCCGCCCCGCGGTTAAACGCGGCGAACGGGTTAACAAGGCCTGGGGCCCCGAAGAGGAACGGGTACCCGAGCGCCACGACGCCAGCGATCTGGACTGAGCATAAGAGCACACAGCATATGAACTCTCAGGATCCAATCAGGGAGCAGAAGCGCATGGGCCTGGGCATGATGATCATGGCCTGGGTGGTACTTCTCGGACTTGGTATAGTGTTCTTTGGAGATGTACTGGAAAAACAATTCAATCCGAACCAGCGCCTGAACACCCAGTACTCCGAAGAAGGAATACGAGAGGTGGTATTGCAACGCAACCGGTTAGGTCACTATGTCACCAGTGGCACGATCAATGGCAGGCCTGTCACCTTTATGCTGGATACGGGGGCTACCGGCGTTGCGATACCAGAGGCGATCGCCCGCAAATTGGAGATTCCGCGGGGACGACCTTACCGCACCCAAACCGCCAATGGCGTTTCCACCAGCTATTCTGCCGTGCTCGACAGTGTCGCTGTGGGCGAGATCGAACTGCACGATGTACCCGCTGGCATAGCGCCCGGACTGGCCATGGACCAGATACTACTCGGCATGACCTTTCTCAAACACATCGAGTTTACCCAACGTGGCGATACGCTGATCCTCAAGCAATACTTCTAATTCCTCTCCTGCAAGCAATCGGTTTGACTTACAGCGAAGATTCTTCGAGCACTCACGACAGGCGTTGAATATGCCCTATACTTTGAGCGATCTAAGTCACCCAATATTCGGCAGGTAGGCGCTCTATGTCTGTATCAATCGACGAAACCAACCGGGGCTTTATGGATCGGCGCCCCGCCAATTATGTCCCTCTAAGCCCCGTTTCTTTTTTGCCCAGGGTCGCCAGCGTCTATGGTGATCGTAATGCGGTTATCTACGGTGAACGCTGCTATAGCTGGTCCGAAACCTACGAACGCTGTATCAAACTGGCATCGGCACTCAGGCGCGGCGGGCTCGAATCCGGCGAAGTGGTCACCGTGATGGCCGCCAATACCCCCGAGATGTTCGAGGCACAATTTGGGGTTGCGATGGCGGGCGGCGTGCTCAATACCATCAACACTCGCCTGGACAGTGAGACCGTCGCCTATATCCTCGACCACGGGGAATGTCGCTTTTTGCTGACCGACACCGGCTTTGGGGCGGTGGTACAGGATGCGCTGGCCAGGGCGGCACACAAAGCCATCACTGTTATCGATATTATTGATGAACAAGATACGGAGTCAGCCGAGGGCATACAGCTGGGCTGTATGGATTATGAAGCCTTTCTGGAGACTGGCTCGGCGACTGATAGCTGGTCACTACCGGATGATGAATGGCAAGCCATCTGTTTGAACTACACCTCCGGGACCAGCGGCAAACCGAAAGGGGTCGTCTATCACCACAGAGGAGCCTACCTGATGGCTATGGGTACCGTGCCGGCGTGGAGCGTACCCAATCATCCGGTTTACCTTTATACCGTCCCGATGTTCCACTGCAATGGCTGGGGTCATGCCTGGATGATGGCACTGCTCGCAGGGACGGTTATCTGCACAAGAGTCGTGGCGGCCGCCCAGGTTTTCGATCTGTTGCACCAGCATAAAGTCACCCACTTTGGAGGCGCTCCCATCGTTCTTGGGATGATGCTCAATGCGCCTGAGGAGGTGCAGAAGCGCCCCGACTGGCCGATAAAAGTAATGACTGCGGGAGCTCCGCCGCCAGCTGCAGTGCTGGAGAGAATAGAAGCACTCGGTTTTGAAGTCATGCAGGTCTATGGCCTCACCGAAACCTATGGCCATGTTGTCCAGTGCGCCTGGAACGATCAGTGGAATGATCTCGATTTTTCCACTCGTGCCGCTATCAAAGCGCAACAGGGCGTTGCCTTCCCGCACACCGAAGAGGTTAGCGTGCTGGAGCAATCGACCGGCATGCCCGTACCGGCCGATGGCGAGAGCATCGGCGAAATCGTTATCCGCAGTAATACCGTTATGAAGGGCTACCACAAGAACCCAGAGGCTACCGAGGAGAGTCTTGGCGATGGGTTTTTTCGCTCCGGTGATCTGGCGGTGCGTCATCCGAGTGGTTATGTAGAAGTGAAAGACCGGCTCAAGGACATTATCATTTCTGGCGGAGAAAACATTTCCTCCGTGGAGGTAGAATCAGTTTTGTATCGCTATCCGGGCGTGGCTTTTGCCGCCGTCGTGGCCAAACCTGATGAAAAGTGGGGTGAAACCCCTTGTGCCTTTGTCGAGCTGCAAGACGGCCATAGCACCTCGGCAGAGGCAATTATCGCCTTCTGCCGAGAGCATTTGGCGGGCTTCAAAATACCGAAAACTGTTATTTTTACTGAGCTTCCGAAAACGTCTACCGGCAAGATTCAAAAATACGCCCTGCGCGCTCAGGTGACCGGCTGATTTTCGCTTCGATCAGGCTTTGTTTTTCCTCTTCCCGGGTGTAAAGTCGCGCCTTTTATCCGGCGGTTGAAACACCATGCCCGTAAGAACTGCTTTATCCGTATGGCCACTGTTCCTGGGGCTCTCTCTCATCGGGCTTGCGGTAGGTGTCCAGGGAAGTCTGCTGGGTGTGCGTGCAGAGCTTGAAGGCTTTGAAGACTACCTGATCGGCCTGCTGATGTCCTGCTACTTTGCCGGCTTCCTCGGTGGCTCCATGCTGGCGCCGAGAATAATAGAGCGAGTTGGGCATATTCGGATCTTCGCGGCAGTTTCTGCAGTGGCCTCCGTCACCATTCTGGTCCACGCACTTTACGTAGAGCCCTGGACCTGGGCAGCCATGCGCCTGTTAACCGGGTTCGCCTTTTCCTGCATTTACGTCGCGTCAGAAAGCTGGCTCAACCAGGCCTCCAGTAATGAAACCCGTGGCCAGTTACTGGCCATTTACATGACCATACTACTTGCGGGTGTCTGCGCCGGTCAGTTTATGCTGAACCTGGCTGACCCCATGGATTTCACCCTGTTTATATTGATCTCGGTAATGGTGAGCGTTGCCGCGGTACCAATTTTATTGACGGTAGTGACTACCCCACACATTGAAGAGACTGAGAGGGTCAGCATCGCCCATCTTTGGCGAAGATCGCCCATGGGCGTTATCGGTATCGTCATCTCTCAGTGGATGACCAGCGTGGTATTCGGCATGGGCGCGGTCTATGCCACACGAATGGGTATGACGGTATCCGAGGTGGCCTACTTCATGGGGTCCATGATGGCGGGCGGCATGATTTTGCAGTGGCCCCTGGGAAAGCTGTCTGATCATATAGACCGCCGCTGGGTGTTGGGCGGTGCCAGCATTGTGGCGCTGGTGGCGGCGCTAATGGCAAGCGAGGAGACGATAGCCTCTGATCGACTCTATCTTCTCGCATTTATATTTGGTGGATTCTGCCTTTCTCTCTACTCGATCGTGGCCGCACTCACCAATGATCACCTTCGACCCAGTGAGATTGTTCCAGCTAGTGGCACCATGGTTCTATTGGCGGGACTTACATCGATCACTGGCCCGGTCACAGTGGCCTTCTGGATGGATCTCTTTGGGCTGGACAGCTTCTTCCAGATTTTGGCCGTATCGCTATTTCTCCTGGCGGTAATCAGTATCTGGCGGGTGTTGACGATTCCGGCCCTGCCTGCCGAGTACAAAACCCAGTCATCCATTCTGGTGGCCACAAACCCGGTGGGCACTGTGTTGCATGTAGAGGAAAACCTGGAGTAATTCCAAGGCCCGGTGAGGCAGCTTGAGGCTTTACTTTACTATCCTCCCCCTCCCTATTTTTAGGCGGTCTGCGCAGCGAGTTCAGCGGACTTGTACAAAAGCAGTGGTTGATATCCTCAATCGGGCCACTGCGATGCCGCAAGTTGGCAATCGAATGTCGCAATAAGCCCCATTTACCCTGAAATACGCAGCTATACTTTTCTTCGCTAGTAGACGACGGCATCAATAATGAATCATAAAACGCAACGTCGGTAACCGTCTTTTCACAATTGATACGCTGAACCCATGAACCCATGAGCGCATGGCTACCATTGCGGCTTTGAAGGAGGAATAAATGCCTGAAGCCAATGTCGACTCTTTGTACGATTACGACCCAGCGTACCTCGACGAGATTCTTAAATCGGTCAAGACAATCGCGATGGTCGGTGCCAGTGCCGACCCCTCCAAATTCAGCTACAGGGTCCTGGAAGTTTTGCATGAAGCCGGATATGACATAATCCCGGTCAACCCCAACCCTGAGTTGAATGAAATTCTCGGAAACACGGTCTATGATTCTCTGGAAGACATCGATCGACCAGTGGATATGGTGGACGTATTTCGTCCCAAAGAAGAGTTTTACGGTTTTGCCGAACAGGCTATAGCCATCGGTGCAAAAGTGCTCTGGGGACAGATTGGAATCTATGACGATTGCGCCGCTGCGTTGGCAGAAGAAGCAGGCTTGCAGGTCGTGATGGACAGATGCCCCAAGATCGAACTTTTCCGACCGCGCTAGACTCATTGCCTTGATCTCGATACAGGATACCTAGCGGTTCAAACCAGGAGAGAGCCTATGGAAACTTTAGTACTGCGATCGGACGATGACGGAGTCTGCATTCTGACGTTGAACGCGCCGAGAACCATCAACGCGCTGTCTGAAGAGATGCTGGCGGCGCTTTCCAATGTGCTGGATGAAATCGCTGCAGACCGCTCCGTCAAAGCGGTCATTATCCGCAGCGCTGGAGACCACTTCTGCGCGGGCCATAACCTGAAAGAGATGACCGAACGACGCAAAGATACAGATGGTGGTTTCCAATACTTTCAAGACCTTTTTGCAAGCTGTTCAGCAATGATGCTGCGCGTAGTTCGCCTGCCCCAGCCGGTGATTGCTGAGGTTAAGGGGATTGCAACCGCCGCCGGATGCCAGCTGGTCGCATCCTGCGACCTGGCAATAGCCTCGGACGATGCAAAGTTCGCCACATCCGGTGTGAATATAGGCTTATTTTGTTCGACTCCAATGGTCGCGCTCAGCCGCAACATTCACCGTAAGTTCGCCATGGAAATGCTGCTATTGGGTGATTTCCTGCCAGCCGCGCGAGTGGCCGACATGGGACTGATCAATCGAACGGTTCAGAGGGACAGCCTTGAAGCGACTTCAGTGGAGATGGCACGCATCATCGCGGAGAAGTCACCCGCCGCAATAAACATCGGCAAGCGTGCTTTCTATGAGCAGGCGGAAATGCCCCTGGAGAAGGCCTATACCTTTGCGGGTCGGGTGATGGCAGAGAACATGATGGCAAGGGATGCGGAAGCCGGGATCGGTGCTTTTACCCGCAAGGAAGAGATGCCGGAGTGGACAGGCGAATGATCTATGGGGGGACAGAACTGCAACAGTGCGCGGCCAATCACAGCGCCTTGTCTCCAGTCTCAATCCTGAAACGAGTGGAACGGGTGCACCCAGAGCTACCTGCCCAGGTGCACGGGTCGATACGACGGAACTGGGGCGAAGTGGCTGAACGATGCAAACGCCTGGCTTCATCACTGGCCAGTCACGGCATTGGTCGTGGGGACACTGTCGCCCTGATAGCGCCTAACATCCCCGAGGCACTGGAATGCGCTCTCGCTATGCCTATGCTAGGTGCAGTGCTGAACGCCAATAACGTGCGCCTGGATGCCGCCACGATCGCGTATATCCTGGACCACGGCGAAGCGAAGGTATTACTTGTCGATACCGAATTTTCCGGCATGGCAAAAGAGGCCTTAAAGCAATCAGGTTTGGACATACTGGTTATCGATATCGAAGATACTCAGGGCCCGGGCGGCGATCGGATCGGTACCCTGACCTACGAAGAGCTGCTGGCCGAGGGTAACCCGGACTTCGTCTACACCTTGCCGTCAGATGAATGGGATGCGCTGGCGCTGAACTACACGTCAGGCACGACCGGGCGCCCCAAGGGGGTTGTTTACTCTCACCGGGGCGCGTGGACCAATGCGGTTAACAACGTGGTCACATGGGAGATGCCCCATCATCCCGTGTACCTGTGGACTTTGCCGCTTTTCCATTGCAATGGCTGGTGCTTTCCCTGGACGATCACCCTTCTGGCTGGTACACACGTCTTCCTTAGGTCTCCAAAAGCAGATGCCATCTACGACGCATTTGCAGGCTCGGGGATTACCCACCTGTGTGGGGCGCCGATCATTATGTCGATGATTTCCGGCGCTGTTGCACAGGACCGACGTGAATTTACCCAAGACATCAAAATGATGACCGCTGCTGCCCCGCCACCTGCTTCTGTTATAGCAGACATGGAGGCGATGGGTATTTCAATCACTCACGTTTATGGGCTAACAGAAGTTTATGGCCCCGCTGTTGTCTGCGCAGAGAAGCCGGGCTGGATCGACCTGTCACCCGATGAGCGGGCGAACCTCAAGGCCCGCCAAGGTGTGGCCTATGAACTGGAAGAAGATGTGCTGGTCTTGAACCCCGAAACAGGTGACCCGGTACCTTGGGATGGAAAGACACTCGGCGAGATCGTCTTCCGTGGCAACATCGTAATGAAGGGTTACCTCAAGCAGCCTGACGAGACTGCTCAGGCATTCAAAGACGGTTGGTTCTGGTCTGGCGATATTGCCGTACAGCATACTGACGGCTACGTTGAGATTCGCGACAGGTCAAAGGACATTATCATTTCGGGTGGTGAGAACATTTCTTCCATCGAAGTTGAAAAAGCACTTTATTCGCATCCGGATGTCAGCCTCGTCGCTGTCGTGGCTATGCCGGACGAGAAATGGGGTGAAGTCCCCTGCGCCTTTGTCGAATTGACAGAGGGAGCCGATGTGACCGAAGGAGCGCTTCTTGATCATGCAAAATCAAAATTAGCCGGTTTCCAAAGGCCGAGAAAGATCGTTTTCTGTGATCTACCAAAAACGACGACAGGCAAAATTCGCAAAAACGAACTTCGAGATAAGTTAAGCCAAAAGCATTGATCACTTTTAAAATGACTCACAAAGCGAGTAGTCAGGATGCAAGACAAACCTAATTTTTCTACATTCAGCTTCGGAACCCAGGTGCACAAATCCCCCTACTCTGACGCCGCCTTACGCTGGGGCGCGAAAGGTTTTTCGGTGTATAACCATAGGTACATTCCCCGGGATTTCGGTGATCCGGTTCAGAATTTCTGGAACCTGGGAAACGAAGCAATTCTGTGTGATGTTTCAGTCGAGCGTCAGGTCGAAATCACCGGCCGCCACGCAGCAAAGTTCACCCAATACCTGAGCTGTCGCGACATCTCAAAGCTGACCTAAACTATCTTACACAACACAACAGGAGAAAGTATTACCATGGCCAATTTCCCTATCGTTGCCACTCGACGCGTACGCAGCACTCCCTTCACGGAACGAGTAGAGGCATCGGGCCTGAGTGGCTATACCGTCTATAACCATATGCTACTGCCAACCTCATTCGGCAGCCTGGAAGACAACTACCACCACTTGAAAAAATACGTTCAGATTTGGGATGTAGCGGTGGAACGTCAAGTTGAATTGCGTGGTCCCGACGCCCACAAACTTGCGGTCATGATGAGCGCACGTGACCTCACCAATGCTGAGCCTGGCCGCTGTTACTATGCGCCGATTACCGACCACAATGGCGGAATGCTGAACGACCCCATTGCAATATGCCTGGCTCCTGATCGCTTCTGGTTCTCAATTGCCGATTCCGACATGATGCTATGGGCGCTGGGCCTGGCACACGGCATGAAACTGGATGTCGATGTATTTGAACCGGATGTTTCCCCGCTCGCAATTCAGGGACCGCTAGCCGACGACTTAATGGCAGAAGTATTTGGAGACGAGATTCGCTCCACCGGATTTTTCCGCTTTCAATGGTTTGAATGGCGGGGACGTAAACTGGCTATTGCGCGCAGTGGCTGGTCAAAGCAGGGAGGATTTGAAATTTACCTCGACGATAGCTCTTTGGGGCTGCAGCTCTGGGATGACCTGTGGGCCAAGGGTGAGCCTTACAATTTGCAGGCCGGCTGTCCCAACTACATAGAGAGAATAGAAGGCGGGTTGCTATCATTCGGCAGCGACATGACGCGAGAAGACACTCCGTTGGAAGCGGGCCTAGACCGATATATCAATCTCGACAACCATGAGTTTATTGGCCGGGGGGCCTTGCGCGCGCAGGCAGAGAGTGGCGTAAAAAAACAACTGGTAGGACTGAGGATAGAAGGCACACCCATCCCTCCGCTGGATATACCGGAGGACTGCCAGATCAATGGAAAGCGCATTGGAATGTTAACGTCGGCAGTATTTTCACCCGATTTTTCGGCCAATCTGGGTTTCGCCATGCTAGACATCGCACATACTAAGCTCGGTACCAAGATCCAGCTGCAATACAAGGGTGAAAGTCGCAATGCAGAAGTGTGTGCGATTCCGTTTACCAATTAGGGTGCTGAAAATGGGTGGTAACTGCTAACGTAGTTGTCGAGCAATAGACACGATAGTGACCGTCAATTTCGCCTCGCTTATTTTTGCTCATTGACTGCGATTGTGCCGTAATGTGGATCAAGTTCAGCCGCCAGCGGGTCGCCAAACGCGGCCTCCTCTTCCGTCACGTCGGCCACGATTCCCAAGCGTTCCTCCTTGGGCGTTACGCCAAGATGAGTGCGGTAACACTTGCTGAAATGTGGCATTGATACAAACCCACAGATCGATGCGATTTCAATGACCGTCAATGACGTCTGCTTCAAAAGCTGCCGCGCCCGACCGAGTCGAAGCCTCAGATAGAAGCGGGATGGAGAACAATCCAGGTTTTTCTTGAACAGGCGCTCAAGTTGCCTGCGGGAAATGTCTAACAGGCTCGCCAACTCTTCCAGGGCGATCGGCTCTTCAATATTGGCATCCATCAGGCTGGTCGCTTCGATCAACTTGGCAGGCGCCGCTCCGAGGGAGTATTTTAGTGGCACTTTTTGTTGGTCACTCTGGTCCCGAACGCGATCCAGAATGAACATTTCGGATATGCCACTGGCAACACTCAGGCCATGATCTCGGCTGATGAGATTGAGCATCATATCCAGAGGCGCAGTGCCGCCTGAGGAGGTGAACCGGTCCTTCTCGAACGTAAACACTTGTGAATTACAGGTAACGTCAGGGTGCAGTTCCTGCAGCGTGGCCATGCACTCCCAATGCACGCTGCAATCACGTCCGCTCATCAACCCTGCCCGGGCCAACACAAATGCCCCGGTGCAAATACCACCTAGCTGCACGCCCTTTTTCGCGAGGCTGCGCAACCATTGCAGGTGTTGCTCACAAAAACTGTGGTTGATATCCAGACCACCGGCGACAATAACGGTATCGAGGTGCAGATCATCAGTGATCGCGGCGTCCGGAAGGCTGAGAATACCGTCGCTTGCCTGCACCGGTTTACCGTCGGCAGTAATCAGCAACCACTTATAGAGCTTTCGGCCAGCCAGCTCATTTGCCATACGCAGCGGTTCCACCGCACTGGCTAAAGATATCATCGTGTAGTTAGGCAGCAGCAAGAATCCGAAAACGTTGGGCTTTAACACCTCGCTCTCAGTCAACTCTGTCTGTCTTTCATCAGGCATCGTGCGCTCGATCTTCCCGTCTTTGATTCAATCGCAGTTCATACCTCGTCCTGGGAGGCAGGCCACATATGAGTTCCAGCATTTTTGACCTATGCTGAAACACGCTCCTGCATTTTGCAGCAAAACAGGGAATCGCGTCTATGAAAGAAATTGAGGAATTTTCGGGCAGCCAACCGACCGAGTTTTTCAGGATCCGGGGCGCTATTTAGTTCCCTGCTGGGCCCGCTCCGCGCGAACGGGAGACGTCACTGGCTTCCACCAGTACCCGCTCTCCTAGCAGGCACAAGGTTTCCCAGAAGTCATTGTCTACTTCCAAACCACAGTCCAAGCTGCTCTTGTATTGGGCCTGTAAGGCATCGGCTTCGATCTGACGCAAATTCGAAACGCCCCTATCCCGCTGCTCTGCCTGATAGTCCAGCAGAGGTTCTGCGTGCTCGCTGCACAGAAGAGCCAAACTCTGGTCGCGATCCTTTGTAAGCGAGGCCGACGACTGCCATGTCTGGTAGGTCGGGTAGTGCCCTCCCGCCTCAAACATCGCAACAGTTTCCAAGACGGGATCCCCTGATAGCTGCCAGTGAGCGAGACAGTTGACACCCTGGGAAGCAAACTCGGCAAGTGGTTGGAGGATGAACATTCGATGTCGGCAATGTTCTACATTGAGAGTGGCGAAGCCCGCCTGTGATGCCCCACTAAAGAGCAGCTCTGCCGCGGTGCTCCCCCATGCCAGGGTACTGTTGCCGCCAACATCCAGGGACATCTGGCCGGGCGCCACGTCTGCCAATTGCGGCTTGGGCTGGTCAGATTGTTGGAGGGAGTTAATGCACCCGGCGAGGCGCGCCAGACCCTTTAAGCCACACTGCTCCAACCAGACTACCTGTTTCGCAGCCGCATCAAAATCGATTAATCCTTGCCCCTCAAATACCCTGCCTAACAAGCCCGTCAGCTCGTTGCGCGACACTCTCATGTGGGCGAACAGTCACTTGGCGCAAGCGGAAAATACCAATCGTCTTCAAACTGCTCGCCCAACTCCTCCAACAGCGGTGCGCCCTGAAACATCGTATTGCGTACCCAGAGTCGTGACTTCGGATCAAATTTGCTGACCCCGAAAAAAGCCAGCTTGCAACGCAGCAAATGCAGCGGCAGGATCTCCACATCAACAAGATTAGCCTGGATTTCCCCGCGCTCTGTCCCCGCCATGGTCTGGACACGTTTCACAATGGGGCGTTGCTTCGGGTTACGGAGCAAAAAACGTGCGACCGTTGAGTCTGGATGGGACGCGATGTCTTCACGTAGTGCAGTCGTGCAATGCACTACCGAGCGCGCAACGGCCATGCGCATCTCCCATTCACTACCAGGATCTACTCCGTTTTCTCCCAGTCTTGGCTCCAACTTTTCGGCCGAGCGATACCAGAAGACCTGCTCGGCACCCGGGGCAGTAAAATCTACCTCCAAAGCCCAGCCATATCGAGACTCGATTGTCTGCAGCAGTGCTTTAGTGCTCATTACCGGATCGACACCAAGGCTCTCTTCGACCGACATTTGATCCGCTAGCTCATCGACCATATCAGGGAAAAGCTCCAACAGCAGGCTCGCTAAAATCTCCTGGCTTTCCAGGCAGAATGCTTCCTGCGCCTGCCCAAACACTTCCCCTGGAACCACCACCGAATCATCGGCAGCCAATCGTGCACCCAGACCTTGCAATTCTTCTGCGGCTTTTTGGTTCAGCAAGGTCTGGCGAGAATCTTCAATGCATATCTCGGCCAGGTGCTGCACCGCCTTCTCCAGGCCATGCAGCAACAAACGGCGCGCTGCGCTGTCCAGTCCCGGCTGTTCTAGTACGCGTAAAAGCGCTGTTTCACGGATACTTACCCAATGTTCTATGAGCTGGGGATGCTTTATAAGATAAGGGGCCATTCCGAGCCCGGTGGCGTTACCTATACCTATATAACGCTTCACTTGAGGCTCAAACGGCACGGCAGACCCCGGAGATCGATGACTGGCAATGTGCTCTGCCTGTTCAATACTGAACTGTCGAATCAGGTAGCAGGTAAACATTTCCGCAGTGAAAGGACGGGCGAATTCCGGAAACCGGGTACGTACCTTGTCCCAATCCGCCATGCCCATTTTTCCACTGCCGTAAACGGCAGTAGTGCGATACAGATATCCAACGCGGGTCAACTGTTCAACAGAGGGCTGAATGCCCTTGGCCAATGCCCCAACCACCGTCTCGAAATTGCGACTACTGCGATTGGCGCGAGAAAGCACCAGCACACTCGCATCGAGACGCCCGGCCTCCTGTAGCGGTACGTTTTCGCGTAACTCTTGCATACGGGACTCGCTGATGTCGCCATCACACAGGGCCATAGTCAAGTCCCACTGGTCGGCGATGACGCGGTCATTGCGCTTTTCGTCTGGTAGATAATTCGAAAAAACCACCAAACTGTAGCGCTGGGACGGGGTGTCGATCGCGTATACCACGGTGCCAAACCCATCTTCATCAAGCTCAAAGAGGGAATGGCTCACTCGCCATTGCTGTCGGGACATGGTGCGCAGGAGAATCCTCATAAAACTGAGGCGATTTGAATGCATGCTGCCCAAGCGTTCGAGGTTCATGACAATGCCTGTGTCACGCTCAGGTAGTTGTTTGGCAGAAGCTATCATTACTGAATCAGGCCCTGTTCTCGTGCCACCTCGCGCGCAATGCGAGGCGCGCACCACAGCGATGGCAATAATATAAATGACACCGGTACCGCGGTAATCACAATAAAGGATTGCAGCGCTGCAACACCACCTGCGCCAATCGACACCAGGATAGCAGCCAGGGCTCCCATCATAATGCCCCAGAACACGCGCAACCCCATCGCGGGATTATCGTGCCCTGTCATCACCATGGATATAGTGTAAGTCATGGAGTCGCCCGTTGTTGCGACAAAAATAGTGGTCAAAACCAGGAACAAGGCTGAAATAAGGGTACCAAGAGGCAGCTGCGCTGTAATGGCCAGTAGTGCTGCCGGCAGGCTACCCTGCTCAAAGGGGATTGAGATGACGCCAGGGCTTGCCAGTTCGAACGCCAAACCCGTACCTCCGACGATTGTAAACCAGAAGCAGGTAATGACCGGTGCAATCAATGTCATCACCAAAATCATCTCACGAATACTGCGACCTCGAGAGATCCTGGCAACAAACATTGCCATCATTGGACCATAGCCCAGGAACCAGCCCCAGAAAAATACCGTCCAGCTTGAAAGCCAGGTACTGTCTCCGCGATAAGTCGCCATGGGAATGAATTGGTCAACATACTGGCCAAAAGCCTGTAAGTAAGTGTCAAAGACGAAAGCCGTGGGGCCCAGCAGGAGAATATAGAGCATTAATCCCAGGGCGAGAAAGATATTGATGGTGCTCAATAGCTGAATACCTCGGGTGATCCCGGATATCGCCGACACGGTATAAACGCCAATGAGACCGACAATAATACAGAGTTGCACTGCGAACGTGTTGGGCGTTCCTATTAGCTCAGAAAGACCATAGGAAACCTGCAAACCGAGAAAACCAATTGGACCTACGGTACCGGCAATCACCGAAATAACGCAGGCTGAATCCACCAGAGCGCCAGCCCAACCGTGCATCACCCGATCGCCAAAAACTGGATAGAGCAAAGTACGCGGCTGCAGTGGCAAACCCTGCTGATAATGCAGCCGCATCATGACAATCGCAGTCAGGCTGCCCAGAATTGCCCAGGCCAGGAAACCCCAGTGCATGAAACTCTGGCTCATAGCGGCAATCGCTGCCTCTTGAGTACCGGTCTCTACGTCATAAAGCGGTGGAGGCGCAGTGAAGTGCGCCATTGGTTCAGCGGCAGCCCAAAATACACCGCCGCCGGCCAGCAGGGTGCACATGATGATTGCGATCCATTTAAAAGTGCTCATCTCGGGTTCGGGAATCCCACCGAGACGAGCCCCGCCCACTCGCGAGGCGGCGATGACAAGGCTGACAAGAAAGGTACCCAGCAACAAAACCTGCCAGAAAGCGCCAAACAGATTCGAAGCAGCAGCAGCACCGCTGCTGACAAGACTGGAGACCAGCTGCAGATCGATCAAGGCCAGTATGACAAACCCGCTGACGAAACCGCCGCTGATGATTAAAACCGGCGTGTAGGACCGATCAGCCGGACCTGTTATTGTTTCTGCCATTGAGTCTCACACCTTGTTTTGCATTGGGTTACGCGGGAGAGAAAGACTCCTCGAAAAAGCGAAACCAATTACCACCCATTATTTTGTCGATGTCCTGCTGCTGAAAACCTACCTCCAGCAGTCCACCAGCGATATTAGGAAAGTCTTCGCTGGTGCCGAACCAGGTAGGGGGAGTCGGCCAGTCAGCGTTGTTAGAAGAACCCTCTCCATAATCTTTATTTTTACTCCAGCGTCCATTGCGCATCCACTCCAAGACTGACAGATCCTGTCGCAGACAGAGATCACTGCCGATACCCACCCGATCCACACCCATCATCTCAACCGTGCGCGCAACCATCTCGCAGAATTCTTGTAGGCTGCAATCGCCACCGTTCTTGAGGTGGAATGGATAAAGACTCAAACCCAACATACCTCCACTCTCTGCCAATGCATTGAGCACGATATCCGATTTATTGCGTCGGGCGGGATGGAAAAAATCAGGATTGGCATGGCTGATAGTGATCGGCCGACTGGATAGCTCGATCGCCTCGAGCGTACTGCGCTCAGCACTGTGTGACATATCAACAACCATTCCCACACGGTTCATTTCTTCAATAACAACCTTGCCGAAACGGGTAATGCCTGCATCGTGGTCCTCATAACAACCAGCACCAAGTAAGCTCTGGTTGTTATAGGTGAGCTGCATGATCCGCACACCCAGCTGCTGAAAGACTTCCACCAGCGATATATCATCTTCAATCGGGGAGCAATTCTGGAACCCGAACAAAACACCTATCTTTCCATGCTGTCGAGCGACAGTGATATCCGACGCCTCCCGCACGGGCATTATCAGATCGCCGTGATGCTCGAACAGCTGATTCCAATGACCAATATTGGAAAGTGTTTCGCGGGCATTTTCCCAATAGGCGATTGTGACGTGAACAGCATCCAGGCCACCTGAGCGCATTTGCTCAAATACCTCCCGGTCCCACTTGCAGTATTGCAGCCCGTCTATGGTCACAGTGTTATTTTTCATATCCAAACCGCGCCTCAAGCCGAGCGAATATAGGTAGTCTTGATCTCGGTGTAAAACTCCACAGCGTATTGGCCCTGCTCACGGGAACCATAGCTAGAAGACTTCCTGCCGCCAAATGGCACATGGTAGTCAGTGCCCGCGGTTGGCAAGTTAACCATGACGCAGCCCGTTTTAGCATTACGTTTGAAATGAGTGGCGTCCCTCAGTGACTGGGTAACCACGCCGGCAGTGAGGCCGTACTCTGTGTCATTCAGAGTCGCCAGAGCTTCTTCATAATCTGCGACCTTGATGACACAGGCAATCGGCCCAAAGACTTCGTCTCGATTGATCTGCATGTCATTGGAAGAATTCACCAGCAGGGCCGGAGTCATATAAAAACCCTGCTCATCGTCGACCTCTCCACCGCAGACAAGTTGTGCACCCTCCGCAGCACCAATGTCGAGATACTTCAGGTTTTGCGCCAGCTGCCCTGCATCGACCACGGGGCCAATCTGAGTCTCTGTTTCAAGGGCGTGCCCGACCTTTAACTGGGCCATACGTTGGCAGACTTTTTCTACAAACTCATCATGCACCGCAGCGGTCACAATGAGACGGGAAGACGCTGTACATTTTTGCCCACTGCCAAAAAAAGCGCCATTGACAGCACAATCGGCTGCGATATCCAGATCGGCATCATCCAGTACGACCAACGCATTTTTGCTGCCCATTTCCAACTGAAACTTGGTCAGGTTAGCTGCGGCAGCCATGGCTATATGTTTCCCGGTCTGCAGTGAGCCCGTAAAGGTAATCGCGTCCACATCGGCACTGGTAATCATCGCCTCCCCCACTTTCGAGCCACTTCCCATGACCAGGTTGAAAGTGCCTGCGGGGATATCCTGACGACTGATAATCTCGGTGAGCGCTACCGCACTGGCAGGCACCAAATTGGCTGGTTTGAAGACCACACTGTTACCGAAAGCCAGTGCGGGTGCAATTTTCCAGGCTGCCGTAGCCATGGGAAAGTTCCAGGGCGTGATAACCACCACAACACCCATTGGCTCACGACGGGTTTCCACCTCTATTCCCGGTCGAACCGAATCCGCAGTGTCACCCATTTGCCGCAGTACTTCAGCCGCAAAGTAATGGAAAAATTGCCCCGAGCGGTAGACCTCACCCCGGCCTTCAGCCATCGGCTTCCCCTCCTCTCGCGACAGCTGGTCACCAAGCTCCTCACTGCGGGCAATCAGTTCGTCTCCAATGGACATCAGTACTTTGTAACGATGCTCTAACCCCGTGAGCTGCCATGACAACTGAGCCTTCGCTGCAGCAGCAATAGCTTCTTGAGCCTGCCCTGCATCAGCCTGCGCATAATCACCCAATACATCACTGGTATCCGATGGACTGACATTGGAAACTCGATCAGCGCTGCCTACCCACTGCCCATCGATAAAATTATCAAACATCGCCTTTGCCATGCTTATTTCCTCTTCTCTAGTTATCCGTGAATAATAGACTAGTTTCGCCTTTTTTCTTAGGCGATTTGCACATTAGGTCGATCAAGCTAATCTATACATACCAGCTCGCTTCTAGACAGTGTGTTTTACTCCGGGTAGAGGCCAAGAAAGCTGATCTGCAGCTCTCTTTTTCTCGCTCAATGCGGGTCTAACAATGGGGAACTGATAGCCCAAACCGAAAGACATATAACACGAGGAAACATGAATGGAAGCTATACAATTGACCCTGCCAGAAGTCGAAGAGATTGCCTTTAAGGCACTCAGCAGGTCCGGCGCATCAGACCTCCAGGCCTCGGCGCTGGCGAAAGGCGTGGCCGGCGCTGAGCGCGATGGCATCAGCAGTCATGGCCTCGTCTACGTACCCACATACTGTCAACACCTGCAATGCGGCAAGGTCGATGGCCTGGCCACGCCGCAGCTACAGCAACTGAAACCAGCTGGTTTCCGCGTAGACGCTGGCTGTGGGTTTGCACATGCGGCTATTGGTGAAGGGTTTTCTGCGCTGATACCTGCAGCGCGCGAATCAGGCTGCGCCGCTCTAGCCATCCATAATTCCTACAATTGTGGCGTACTTGCTTTTCACACCGAGAAACTGGCGGCACAGGGGCTACTAGGGCTCGGGTTTACCAATGCCCCATCGTCTATTGCTCCTCAGGGAGGAAATTCCCCGGTCATCGGCACTAATCCTTTCTCCATGGCTGTTCCGGGGGCTAACGGCATTGCTTTTTGCATCGACCAGAGCGCAAGTGTGGTTGCTAAAAGCGAGATAATGGCCTGCGCGAGACGCGGAGAAAGCATTCCCGACCACTGGGCCAAAGACGCCGAGGGCAACCCAACGACAGACCCTGAGATAGCACTGAAGGGCTCAATGTCACCTAGTGGTGGCTACAAAGGTTTCGGGGTCGGTTTAATGGTAGAGGTATTGGCTGCGGCGGTCAGTGGCGCCCACCTCGGTATGGACGCCAGCCCATTTTCAGGAACGGTCGGCGGGCCGCCTAAAACGGGACAGTTCTTTATTGCCCTGGACCCACAGCTATTCTCCAACGGCAGCTTTGGGGGACAAGTTAGCGCTCTTTGCGAGGCTATCGTCAGTCAAAACGGTGCGCAACTGCCGGGGCAGAAACGCGCTGCTCATCGCGAGCTTGCTGATCGCGACGGCATTACCGTCAGCAGTGAACTGGTAGCGAAAGTAAAGGCACTGCCGGATTGACCGACAGGCTCATTACAGGGTAACTGAACAAAGACTAGACGGGTTCTGTCTAGTCTCGCGGCACGAGTTCCGGACCCAGTGCTTCCTTCAACGGATCCAGCCAGGGTTCGAAATGACGCCATTGCTCCAGTGCTGTATCGAAGATAGGCTGGCGCACCTGCTCTGAAGAAGGTGTGCGAACATTGCGCTCAGTTTTATGGTAATTGAGGCAAGACTCCTCAAATTCCAACCCGCAAAAATCCAGCATACGCCGAACTTGCCCTTCCAGGTCGCGCACTACATCCTCGTGCTGGACTCGCAACACAAATCCGGGCAACACCTCATCCCAGTGGCGCATCAGGTCCACGTAGTCACGGTAGTAACTGCCAATATCACCCAGGGAGTAACTAAACAGCTGCCCGTCGGCAAACAGTTGTTTATAGGCACTGAAACAGCACGCCATCGGCGCTCGTCGAGCGTCAATCACTTTGGCATTGGGTAAAATCAACTTGATCAGGCCTATATGGCGGAAGTTATTAGGCATCTTATCGATGAACAGAGGTGCGCCCTGGCGGTGAATTCTGGTGTCTTCGATAAACTGCTCGCCAAACTCCACAAGTTGCTCTGCAGAAATACTCGCAAGGTTGTCCGGGTAAGGCGTACCACTTGCCCTACCCTGGCGACGTAACCGGCTCGCCAAGGACAGTATATTGGGCAGCTCCAGTGTGCCGTCAACCTGGCTATGTGAAGAGAGTATTTGTTCCAACAGGGTAGAACCGGCTCGTGGCAAGCCAACGATAAAAATGGGATCAGGCGCCTGACAACCTGCTTTTTCGCGAGACGAAAAAAGTTCCTTAGTGCAGGCTCGCTTCTGGGCCGAAAATTCTTCGGTGGTGTCGTCCGCCTGATAACGGGTTTGCGATTGCTTCAGGTCATTGCCGGTGGCGTAATGTCCAAACGCGGTTTCGAAGTCACCACGATCTTCAGCAGCCTTGCCCAGCGCAAAATTCAGGTAAACCCGCTCCATGGGCGTAAGATCACTGCTTTGGATAACAGCATGCATTGCTGCCAGTTCTTTGTCGGTAAAGTGATAGGTTTTAAGGTTCGCCAGGGAATAGTAGGCCTCGCAGTGATGGGGCCGCGAGGCAACCGCCGAACGGTAGGACTCGATCGCGGCCTCGGTATCGCCGCTGGTTTTTAGCGCATGCCCGCGCGACACATAAGTCGTGGGGTCGCCGGGCAGAATGCCCAGGACTTTTTCGAAGGTTTCCAGGGCGCTTTCATAGTCGCCAATTTGCATACACTGTATGGCATGCAGTGATTGGAACTGAGGATTCTCTGGCGCAATTTCCAGCAATCGTAACGACTCATCGTGCGCATGTGCAAAACGTTGCCGCTTTTGCAGTACTTGTACATAGTCAAGACGGACTCGTATGTTGTCCGGCTCAAACTCCGCTGCGCTCTCCAGCAAAAATTCAGCATCTTCGAGGACGCCCAGGCGCAGGCCAAGCTCCGCGAGCAACCGCATTCCTTCGATATTTTTCGGGTTTTGCTGCAAAAACCGGCGGCACAGATTTTCGGACTTTATCAGTTTGCCCTCATGCATCATGTCCGTGGCTGCCAGTATGTGTGGGTGAAGAGAATGCAAAAAATTGAGCTGCGCACTAATCTGCTCTTGCCTCTGACGCGTCTCGTCACCGGGCGAAGCTTGTAAGATAGCCAGCTGCGAGCGCCAACTGGCTACCAGTGCTGGGTTAATAGTGCACGCACGAACATAGGCCGTCAGCGCATCCCTGGCGCGTCCCTGCCCCTTGCGCAGATGCCCCAGTTCCTGGTGTGCCCGTGAGAATTCAGGCGCAATTGAAACCAACCGCAGCAATTGCTCTTCTGCTTCAGCCAGACGCCCCATGTGACGATTACACACGGCCGTCATATAAAGGCCATCAACTGATCCGCGAATGTCTTCGGGGAGATCCTCGAGTTGCTTAAGCGCAGCAGGTAATTCGCCGGCAGAAATCAGCTTTTGTATTTGTCCGAGGTCGCTCGGAGCATCAGTGGGGTTAACTGGCATAACTATCCTGTGGCCTTAATGAAAAACGCCCCGGTGACGGGGCGTTTATTGTTACACAAGCTAGCTCGAATAGTCAGAACTCATAGGAGAAGCGAATCCCGCCGTTCATTGGCCGTGCATAAGCAAAGCGGCTGCGGTCGTTCACGTAGTTTGCCCCAAGCGCAGCCTCTTCATTGGTGAGGTTGTCGACAAACAGTTCCGCCATCCACGGTCCGCTGGTAACGCCGCCACTAATGCCTACCATCAGCCAGGAATCGAGCTCATCCCGGTTCATCTGGATAATGTCGCTGTAGGATGAGTCTGAATAACTGAGATACGGCATCACGTGAGCCCAGAGATCGTTGCCTGCCTCCCACACGTAGCGGCCCGAGAGTGTTGCCTGGAATTCGGGCGCGTAGGCCAATTCCGAGCCTTTGATTACGTCACCAGTAGGCACCAGCACTTTAGTAATCTCGCTATCGAGAATCGAGAATGCACCACTAATGGTCAGTCGCTCTGTCGCCAGCCAGGTAAGGTCGCCCTCTACACCCTTGACCTCGGCGTCTGCCGCGTTGTCTGAGAAGAACAGGTTGACGATACTGGTATCAAAAATAGTCGTCTGCAAGCCTTCGATTTCAATCATGAAGGCGGCGCCATTGAAGCGTAAATGTCCGTCTAGCAGGTCCAGTTTCCAGCCAAGCTCGTAGTTGGTGACATCGTCACTTTGCACGTCAAAGGGCACAGTATAGTTAGTGGCCGCCTGATACGCGCCGCCGGGGCGATTGAGTAGTCCGGGGCGGTAGCCCTCTGACCAGGTGACGTACCACAGCTGATTATCTGTGGGAGTCCAGGCCAGACTGACCTTGCCGATAACTCCATCGTCCTCGCCTTTATCGGGCGCGTTTACCGAGTTTACGATCCGATCATAATTTGGGTCATCTGCATCGGGGAGATTATCGTTACTGTAAACCGGCTTGTCTTCGTGAAGGGTGCTGCAAGCGCCTGGGTTACCGATCCAGGTAAATTGACCGTCTCCGTCATAAAGGTCGTTGATATCAGTACCGAAAGAATTGTAATCGACGCCGCTCATTCCACAGAATGATGAGTTAGCGCTGCCTTCGAAATCAACCTCGTAGTCGTACCAGCGCAGGCCACCGGTAATCGCAAAATAGTCGCCCAGGTCCATCGTCAGCTCGCCAAAAACACCCAGTTGTTCGTCAGTACGCCGGATATCGTTGCGAAAAATGACGCCCGCGGGAAACGGACCGGTATCTGACCGATAGCCAGGCGAGGGGAATGTCTTATTATCCACAAAGCCAAAGCCATCACCCTTTCCTCCGCCCCAAGCGTCGACAAATTCCGAGTTGTAGTAAGTGAAGTCGTTGCGCTCGGTGAACTCCATATCACTGTAAAAAACGCCACCGGTTGCACGGAAGGGACCATCGCCATTGGTGGTAAAGCGAATCTCATGGGTCATTATCTCGCTGGTCGAGACCGAGCCCACTGCGAGTGAAGGTGCGTAACAGGTGCCCGTCGGGACATTCCCGGGGGCGTAGCTTGTATAGGAAACGTAATAGTCGCAGACGTAATACGGAATGTACTGCCCGATATACAGGTAGTCCGTATAGTCAATATTTTGCTCACTCTCACGATCGGTATACGCGCCCGCGTAGATCAAGTCCAACGCGCCCATTCGACCTTCCAAGGTCCAATTGACGTTATAGAAATCGTCGCTGATCTCTTCAGGCTGGAACCGCTGAATTTCAAAATCGCCGAGCTCAGGGTCCACATAAAAAGTACCATCGCTATCGATGGACTGGTCCATGTAGCCCACGCGCAAGCTCCAGTCGTCGGAGATATCCCAAAGACCGCTCAAGCGGAACCCGGCGTAGGTGGTATCGTTGAAATCCTCCTCCACCATGGTGCCGTTATCCAGCGTGTTAAATTTGACATTGCTCAGGTCAGCGCCCGCTTGAAAACCGCCACGGAAATCTGCAACCGGTACGCCATTACTGCGAACAGTACCTGCGGGACGGAATCGAGCGCTTTGCTCTGTGGTACGCGTGCCATACACGTTATCGATGTAGCCGCCCATGTTATCCACATAAACGGTACCGCGAATTGCGAAGGAGTCACCGATGGGGAGGTTCAGGGTTGCATTGACGTTGTTGCTCATCTCGCCATCTTTCGTGTACGAGACGCCCGCCTTAACGTTACCCGAGACCCCATCCATGTCAGGCTTGTTGGTAATCAGTCGGATGGTGCCCGCCTGCGAGCTGGCGCCAAAGAGTGTTCCCTGGGGACCGGCCAGTACTTCCACTCGATTAATGTCGGCCACGTAGACATCGAGGTTTCTGCCCGGCTGAGACATGGGTTGTTCATCGAGGTACATTGCTACGTTGGGAACCAAACCTGCCACACCCGCCGTGGTCAGGTTAGGTGTGGTAGAGGCGACACCTCGAATGTAGATAGTGTTCTGGCCGGGGCCAGCGCCACCTGCGGTCACCCCGGGTAACTGGGTGAGGTAGTTAGCGAAGTTAGCGATGCCGAAGTCATCCAATGAATCTTCAGTAATTGCGGACACGGCAACTGCAATGTCCTGCGTACTCTCAGTGCGCTTTGTGGCTGTTACTATGACCTCTTCCAACTGGGCATAGGCCCCAGATGCTGCAACGGAGGAGATGATAGCGGATGAAACTGCCAAGTGGAGTGCTGTTTTTTTCATTGTAGACCTCTGTGCTTTAATTTTTATGTCACGGGCTTTCCTACTGGATGAACTCAGCTGTTCTCACTCTGCGGCGAATGAGTTGGTTTCTCTGCGGCTTGTCGCCACTTGTGCCAAAAACTGGTTTCACCCCCTGAACCGTATCACGGCAAAGCCACCAATTCAAAGCCCAAAATTAGACCAACTGCCCGCTTAACCAAAACTGGCCACCGGTCGACCAAATAGGCTTTCATCTGGCCTGATACCCAAGCCCGGGCCCCGGGGTAATGATATATGGCCATCTACCACCCGCACGCCACATTCAGCGTCATAATGGCCCTCTATGAAGGGTTCGGCGAGCCAAACCCCTTCCATCAAATTTGGCTTGATCGTTGCACCGATCTGCGTGCAGGCCGAGGCGATGATGTCTCCACCCCAGGCATCGTCACAGGTATGGGGCAGACTGCGCGCCTCGCAAATGTCTCTGAACGTCGCCATTGCGTGCAACCCCCCGATTCGAGTGACCTTCATTCCGAAGCCATCGACCAACCGCTCTTCGATTAATCTCAGCACCGTATTGATATCTACCCCGCTCTCGTCTGCATAGACCGGGTGATGGAGCTGCGGCCTGACCGCTGCAATCTCCTCGATAGTGTTGCAGGGCTGCTCGATAACAAAAGGAATATCGCGGCATTCCTGGCTGAAAAATATCGCATCCCGCGTGCTCCACCCTCGATTAGCATCCACTGCCAGGCGCATACCTCTGCCCACTGTTTCCCAAACCCGGCGAATCACTTCAATGTCTTGCTCTACCGGCCGACCTCCCACCTTGACCTGCATGCGAGGGAAGCCCTCTGCCATTTTATCGGCTGCAATTCTCGCTATCTCTTCAGGCGGACCAACACCCGAGGAATAGTAAGAGGGTACCGAGTCTGTCACCGCGCCACCCAGAAGATCGGCTACTCGCATACCGGTATGCTTACCGAGCAAGTCATAAACAGCGATATCAATAGCCGCTTTGGCGTAACGATGCCCGTTCAATTGCTCGTCCATAGTGCGACGAACCACCAGTGGCGCGAGTCCACTCACCCCCAATAAACCCGGAGCAATCTGACACAGCGCTGCCCTCGCGCCAGCTGCGTGACTGGGTGCATAGGTAGGCCCGACAGGACAGGTTTCGCCCCAGCCAACCAGGCCACTATCTGAAACAACCTTGACAATTGTCGTACTGAGCGAGTGGACCAGGGCTTTGGCCATTACAAACGGGCCATTACTGACGGGCAGCTCGTGCTGGTATATGTGTATCTCGTTAATCTTCATCTATTGAACCTTATTTGGCAGGCGAACTGCCTGTTAAGCATCGATGCAGAAACGTCCTACCCTTCTATGCCGCGGTATAACCGCCGTCCAGGGCAAGTATGGTACCGGTCATGTGAGGCTCACTCGCCAAAAACAACACTGCGCGGGCGACGTCTTCCGGCGTGGCCAGCTCCCCAATCGGAATTTGCGCCCGGTTCTCTTCTTCAATCACTTCACGGCTGAGTCCCGCAGCATGATTGGCATATAACATGGGCGAATCAATCGCCCCCGGGGCAACCGCGTTCACCGAAATTTTGCGCGGGGCAAGTTCCAAAGCCATTGCTCGGGTCAATTGATTCACAGCCCCTTTGCCAGCGCAGTAGGCGGCCAAACCAGCAACTCCGACCTGCCCACAGGTCGACGATATGTTGATAATTGCGCCTTCGCTCGGCATCTGTTTCGCGGCGGCCCGGCTGAGGTAAAACACAGCATCAATATTTACCGCCATTACCTTACGCCACTCATCGTCAGTGGTGTCCATGGCATCGCTGCGCACGATCACGCCAGCATTATTGACGAGAATATCAACGGGTTGCTTGAAAGCTTGAGCCGCAAACTCAAAGGCTTCAGCGGCAAAGGCAGACTGGCATATATCTCCAGCCAGGCAATGGAGGGGAACATTACTGGTTTTAGCAAGCTCGCTGCAGGCGGTTCGCAGTCGCGAGTTGTCACGCCCAAGCAGCAGTACGCTTGCTCCTCGCCTGGCAAACAGCCTGGCGCATTCATAACCGACGCCAGCGGAGGCGCCGGTGATCATCACTAGTTTGTTTTCAAGGCTTTTTAACACTGGGCTGGATACCTTGGGCTACTGCAGCGCAGGCAGAGGCAACTTTGACAGGCGCCCGCCATCCACTACCAATGTCTGCCCGCTCACAAATGCTGCCGCTTCGCTGGCCAGCCAGAACACAGCTTCAGCAATGTCAGTCACCTGGCCTAAACGACCCACAGGATGTAGCGATTTGATTTGGCCCTCGAGTTGAGCTCGATCCGGGTGACTGGACAGCAACGCATCGTTAAAGGGCGTATTTATCCAACCCGGCGATACCGCATTGCAGCGAATGCCATAGTCGCCGTATTCCAGTGCGATGTTGTGCGTGAACGCTGTAATAGCACCCTTGGAAGCAGCATATGCTGCATGTAATGGATTCGCTCCCAGCGCTTCGATCGAGGCGATATTAACTATCGCAGGTTCAATGGCACCCTCCCGGGTCATAGGTTTGAGGGCATGCTTGGTAGTCAGGAATGCACCTTTCACATTGACACTCATTACTAGATCCCATTGAGCCTCTGTCATGTCCTGAAGCGGCACTTCAACACTCACACCTGCATTGTTAACCAGCACATCCAGGTGCCCGTGACTTTGCGTTACCCTCTCCATTAGCGCAACCACCTGCGCCTCACTGGTGATATCCGTTTGCATAAATTCGATGCGGTCATCCTCAGGCGATGAACGATCGGCAGAAATTACTATCGCTCCGCTCTCAACAAAGCGCTGAGCAATGGCCAAACCAATATTCTGTGATCCGCCAGTAACAATGACTACACGGGAGTGGGTATCAGTCGGCATAACTTTTCACTGCTGAGCATTGAGCGCCGAGTTTTTCAATACGCGCCTCCATCACATCACCGGGTTTGAGGTAGACCTGGGGTTCCATACCATAGCCCACCCCCGCCGGTGTCCCTGTCATCAGCACATCACCGGGCATCCAGCTGAGGTAGTCCGAAATTCGCGAAACAAGCTCGGCAATCGAGAACACCATATCGGATGTATTGCTAGACTGCATGACCTCGCCGTTCACAGTCATCGAGATCGCCAGGTTGTTGGGATCCCCCACTTCATCCCGCGTCACCAACCAGGGACCGAGTGGCTTCAGCGTATCGGCGCTTTTACCCTTGGTCCACTGCGTACCTCGTTCCAACTGAAACACCCGCTCAGATACGTCGTTGGAAACGCAAAATCCTGCAACGTGACTCAATGCATCATCAACCGCGATATAGCTGCCGCCCTTGCCAATAACCACGGCTAGTTCCGCTTCCCAATCTAATTGGGTACCACCTCGAGGTATGATCACATCATCCGTGGGACCATTGATCGCCGTTGGTGATGTCAGCATAAACATCGGGTCTGCAGGCAACTCCAGGCCAGCCTCTGCCGCATGTTTGCCGTAGGTTAGAGCGCAGCCAACGATCTTGCCTACGCGAGTGACAGGTGCGCCCAGTCGCACTTCCCCGATCACCTCTGGAAAATCTTGCAAGCACTGCCGCACAGCCGCCAGGCTAACATCGTCAAGAGTGTCACCCGTCCAAAGGTCCAGTTTAGCGCTGACATCGCGCACCCTGCCCTCATCGTCGATTACTCCGGCTTTCTCTTTACCTTTTTCTCCAAAATGAACCAGTTTCATCCAGCTTTCTCCACGGTACGTCCAAGAAGTTCGAGCAAGTCGATGCCCCTTGACTGTGCGTCTTCAAAACCCGCCAGAGTGTCGCCTATTCCCTGCCTCAGCGACCTGCAGGGAGCGATATCCAGATAAGCATTGAGCTTACCGTCATCCAGCAGTGCCGGGAACGGCAGTGGCTCTCCGGAGTAAGTCAGGTCCGCGTCTGGAATAAAGGCCTTGATAATATCCAGTACCTCAGTGATGTTGGCTGAAGTGCCGTTGAGATCAAATACCGGGGCGCCCTCTCGCTCCAGGCCCACTGCGGAAATAAAGCGGATGGCCGCGTCTTCTGCGTGCACGTAACTCACATCCCCACCAAAGGGAACGTGAAACGGTTGTTTGCATTGGGCTGCCAACATGCCGACGGTGGGCGCCGCGCTCATTCCCTGGTCGCGCCCGGGTCCATAAATAATGGCTGGACGAATTCCGACACTGGGCACCTGCCAATCCTGCCAGTAAACCGAAGCCATCTGCTCGCCACAGACCTTATGCGCACCGTATAGTGTCGAGAGCCACGGGCTATCTCCCATTGCCGGAGCAGCGATGGAGCTGGCATAAGCAAGACGCCTGATGCCTGCCTGCCTGGCACACTCCAGAATATGCGTAGAGCCCATTACATTAATGGCAGCGCTTTTGACGGGGTCGGCTTTACAAAAAGGAACCTGCAGTGCGGCGAGATGGATGATCGCAGTAATATCATGGCGGTCCACCGTACGCAGCAGTTGGTCATAGTTTGTAATGTCACCGACTTCCCAGGTGACCGCGCCAGCATCAGGCATTATGAGTTCAAGTCGCTCCCGGTTATCTGTAATGTCGAATACGACCGGTATGGCATCCATGCCTCGCAAGAGCTTGACTACCCAGGCACCAATACATCCCGCCGCGCCGGTTAACAGTACTTTACGACCCGCCAGCTCTGGAAGTGAATTCATAATCTGGGTTTCTCCAGAGATGCCTGCAAACTGCCTAAGGGCTCTAGCGCATCCTCGATGAGTCGCTGCAGAGTACTTCGATCGTCCGAAACTGAAATGGTATCGAGCAGCACATTAAGTCGCGCAGCGGTTCTCCAAATTTCACGGCGCGCCAACTCGGCCTCCAGCCCCGGATCAGTCCACTCCAGCATATTAATCGAGTTGGTAGCATCCTCACAGGAAGCGGGAAGCACCTCGAATGACGGAATCATAGTAACCCGCTCAGCCTTTTCCAAGAGTCGGCACGCCCGATGAAAAATCATATTTCCCTGCTGCAAAAATCCGTAGCCAGCAGCAGGAAAAGTAATGGTTTTTACCCGGTCGGCTGGCAGCTCGGAATCGCGGCCCTCTTCACCACGTATACCCAGCAATGACCGCCCTTCATCTTTAGTGCCCTGAAATACCTGAAACTCGCCACCCTTGATTACCGAGGGGTCTGAAATCATCATGACCACGTCGAAGGCGACTGAATCGACGTGCCAGGTATCGACCGCCTGTGCAATATCCTCGGGCGCATAGTTGATCCCGCAGGCTACGGCGGGTACCGAATGACGCCCCAACTGGACACCCGCGATGCGACTAAGGTGCTCAGCCAGGTCAACACTGTCACAAAAATCGCGGATGAAACACGAGCGATATCCTGCGCCTCTTGCGAATGAGCCCAGGCGTGTTTTTCCAGTGCCACCGCTATCATTCCGATTGAAGTATATCTGCGAACAGATATCTTCCATTACCGACAAACCCTCGTCAGAAAGAATTCTGAAGGCCGCACTGACTCCAAAAGCTGAAGGACACTGGGCAACTGACTCAGCACTGTAACCAAGCTCTTCCAGGCTACTGATAGACTGGGGGGGCTCCAACGCCAGGTGTCTACCCGGATCAAACTCAGGCTCATCGATAAGGGGCAGATACCCTGCCGGAATTTCGCCGGGGAACGGCAGCACGGAATTCCCTGTTGAGTCCGCGTGTGAATTCTTTGTCATCGTGACCTCCTCCGAATGATTGCGTCGAGAGTCGGCACAGGCAAATAGACGCCCGCCAGTGCGCATTCTTTTGTGAAACATACACCTCAAATATTTTCCTGTACACTCGTTAACATCATCGGCGAAGCAAAATAATAATGCATACTTCGGAAGCTGGCTCGGGAACAACTCACCTGGAAGACTCAGGTTTTTACCAGGGTTACAACAAATGGATATCGCTGTCCTCCAAGGGCATTATCCTTCTCCTTATTCTTTGGGCATCGACCTCCGGTCAGGCGGCCGACATACTCGCCCGAGTGCAGGTAGTAACCATCTCGGTATTCGGCGGTTGGTACATTTTCGCCACGGCCTTTTTTATGCTGATTTGCTTGCTCCTTGCACTGTGGCCGCGAACAGGAAAGATCAGGCTGGGCAAACCTCATGAGAGACCTGAATTTTCCAATTTCGCCTGGTTTTCCATGATGTTTGGTGCCGGCATAGGGGTAGGCATGCTGACCTACTCAACGGCAGAACCGATCTTTCACTTTACTAATAATCCCGATGTGATCCTCGGTAACAGCGACAGCCTCGCCGCTAATAATGTTCGCAGTGCATACAAGTGGACGCTGCTGCACTATGGGCTCACACCATGGGGCTGCTATGGCATCGTCGGCATGTCCATGGCTTACTTCAGCTATCACCGCAATATGCCCTTGACTATCCGGTCACCGCTCTCGCCGCTACTGGTCGGCCGCAGCTCAAGAATAGCCGGCAACATTGTCGATACGGCAGCGATTCTTGCTACCGTCATCGGGGTTGGTGTCACCATAGGGTATGGAGTCACCCAGTTCGCGTTCGGGATTCATCACATATCTGGCGCTGAGTGGATAGTAGACTCCGCTGGCAAACCCACCACCGAGGCGCTGGTTCTCTCGGTTCTCGTCATTATGTTCGCCTCTACCTTATCAGCCAGCTCTGGAGTGGTCAGAGGTATCCGCTGGCTTTCCAATCTCAACATGGTCCTGTCGTTTGTGCTGCTGACCTGCTTTTTCGCATTTGGAGCCTGGGCTTTCGCTGTCGAATCTTTTTTCACCGGCATTGTGGATTACCTGATAGCACTGCCAAGCATGTCCACCACAGTCTGGCATTCAGGAGAGGACTCGGTCGAGCAGGCGCTTAGCACCTGGCAAGGAGACTGGACAATTTTTTATTGGGCCTGGTGGATAGCATTCACACCATTCGTGGGCCTATTCCTGTCGCGGGTGTCCAGGGGGAGAACCATTCGTGAATACGTTCTAGGGGCAATGATAGTACCTTCCCTCATGTGCTTTACCTGGTTTTGCATCGTGGGGGGTACAGCCATCGAGCTTGAATTATCGGGCAAGGCAAGCGGGGCCATTACCAATTCGGACCTGTCAGCCCAGTTATTCACGACCATATCGCTGCTGCTCGATTCGCAGTGGGCTCTCTATCTGTCGGTGCTTTCCGTCATACTCTTGCTGACCTATCTGGTGACATCGGCAGACTCAGCCGTGCTGGTAATCAATACAATCGCCTCTGGCGGCGAAAGAGATGTGCACAACAACAAACATGTGGTGATTTGGGGTGTCATTGTCACCAGCATTATCACCACATTGCTGGTAGTCGGCGGTCTGGAGGCACTGCGGTCGGTAATGATAATAGGCGCACTGCCGTTCTCGGTCGTTATGGTTCTGATGGTTGTTTCTTTTCTTAAGGCACTTTGGAATGACCGTTCAGAAACACAGGGATTTTCTCACGCGCAATAGAGCCAGTCTTCTATTTAGGAGGCATGCTGACTGAGCACTGTCCGCCCGCAGCGTTTTCTACGTCATCATCAACTTCATAGTAAGAACCGGCCTCAGCCACAAAAATATGTGCGGCAATTTCCAATCCCCGGGCATCATCGAGACTTCCTGCAGCAATCGACATGCGGTCTTCGCCGACGCGCTCGAAAAAAAGACTCGACCCGCAACTCGAGCAAAAACCGCGGCGAAAACCGGGGATCGCTGAGTACCAGCGCAGCGTATCTGAACGCAATAAGTGAAAATTGTCCCTGCGCGCAGCGGTAGCGGCCACAAAGTGACCGCTGCTGCGACGGCACTGTTCGCAGTGGCAGGCAATTATCTGGCGCAATGTTCCATCGATGCTATAGCGCACACCACCGCAGGCACAAGCGCCCCTGCGGCTATTCATTAAAGAGCCTCTGCTGGAGTTTTGGCAAAAAGCTCACGTACAAGCGGTTCAAAATGCGTCAGCGGCTCTGCGGGGTAATCCGGATCGAAAGAGCACTGGTCCCAGTTTTCGCAAAAATCCACACAGGCCTGGTAATGCTCATGATCCCGATAACGATCCCGGATGTTTCGATCCTTGCCGTAGTGGTCCAGCCAGTAGTAACCCTGGAACAAACCATGATGGAGCACAATCCAGTAATTTTTCTCACTTACGTAGGGACGCAGAAGTGCGGCCGCCACCTGGGAGTGATTGGCAGGTGCCAGCACGTCACCGATGTCGTGCAAAAGTGCACACACTACAGTTTCATCATCTGCACCATCTCGCTGCGCACGAGTTGCAGTTTGCAGGCAATGATCAAGCCGACTAATTTGGTAGGGTGAGTCGCCTTCCATCATGGTCAACCACTGCAGCACGCGGTCTGCCTGTTGCAAGATATTGGCATCCTCGTGCGCAAAAACCAGGTCATAGTCAGCGCGATTTGCATGATCCATCGCGGTAAAGTCCACTTTCTTACCCATCACTCATTCTCCGCTGCAGCACCACCAGATGATTGCGAATATTGTCATGCTCATAATAGGCGTCTTGCAAGTGACGCCGTGCATTCGGCTTGAACGCATGGCGACCATGCAACACGCGATGAGCCTGTAAAATCAGAATCTGCCCACCTTCCAGACGAAAACTGGTCCTGGCTTGCCCGGACATAATGCGCTGGCTGAGCTCGTGGTAGGCTCGATAAAAACCCTCTACACCCTGCCCCGTTGGATCCATTGGCTGCATTAACTGATTGGAATAACGCAGCCCAACAATCTCGCCCTTGGCATTACAGCGCACCATGGGCATCTCGGTATAGGTCTCGTTGTCGTCATCAAATTCTCGAAACGGAACTGAGACCGAGCACAAGGCGGCGAAATGTTCAGGGTTCTCTTGGCGGAGGTCCTCGAGAATCTGCCAGCCGTCAACCAGAATAGATTCGCCACCCTCGGTTTCATTTGCAAGCATATGCAGCGCTTGCACACTCGGTGGCCACGTATAACTGGCGAAATCATTGTGCGGTGGTAACGGTAACGCCGTGTGGGCTACGTTGTATCCCTTCGGATCAACCTCGACATTGTGAATACGTTCAAACAGGACCTCACGCACCGGGCCCAAACGCGACGCCAGTATCTCGAGCGTTCCGGGCTCCACAGGAGCGTTACCGAGCAACAAGACGCCAGTGTCAAGATACTCGCTTATGGCAGCCACGGCTTCAGCATCGCTGCTCAAGAAGAGTTCGAAATCGACGGCAGGGGGACGAAAGGCAGCAGGCCAGGCTCGCCGGCCGCGAGGCTCATTAGCCGTGAGTGCAGCGATAAATGACGCGGGAAAATTACTGCTATGTTGATCAGGCCAGACCAGCCGCAGTTCATCGGCTTGAAAAGCAACAGAGCTTGGCGCAATGTCCACAGACACATCGACCAGGTGAAATTTTTTCTCTGATGTTTGAACGACGCGACAGTCAGTACATTGACAGTTGTCTCGCAGCCACAAGTAAGGCAGCGTTGTCTCGGTGCCATCGCTGGCAATCAATGTCAAAGCACTGTGGCCTGACTCAACACCCTGGTACTGCATAGAGTTACCTCCTTCAGCCCCTGCGACGGCGCCTTCTACCGCTCGACTCTACTGCACCCAACACAACTTTCTCTTCCGGTCGAACAACCTTGGTGAAAAGGTTGGGAAACTCGTCTGTTTTGTTGGGGAAGGCCATGGCGTCAACAAAGTAATCCTGAAACTTTAGCTCGACAGCGGTTTCTACTTTCTCAATATCTCGCACCACCGTTTCCACGACCTGCCTCGCCTGGTTGTTCAGTAGCGCGATACGTGCGCCGGTGCCGGCGGCATTGCCCGCCGATGACACGTTATCGAGATCACAATCGGGAATCAAACCCAATACCATCGCATATTTGACGTCGATATTACTGCCGAACGCTCCGGCGAGACGAATGCGGTCAACGGTTGTCAGTCCCAACCTATCCATAAGCAATTTCACGCCAGCGTAGAGAGCGGCCTTGGCCAACTGAATCTGGCGTACATCGTTCTGGGTCACGCTGATCAACGAATCCCCTGCCCACAATTGGTATGCCCAGGTGCGACCATCGGCTACGATTCGCGAATTGACGGCCTTCATGGTGCCGTCAATAACGCCGTCAGTGGTGATAACCCCTGCCAGGTACATTTCGGCAATCACTTCGATAATTCCGGAGCCACAGATACCACTGACCCCGATTTTCGCCGCCACTTCGTCAAAGCCAACTTCATCGGACCATAAGTCGCTGCCGATAACTTTGAACCGGGGTTCCAATGTTTGAGGGTCAATACGCACACGCTCGATCGCACCAGCGGCGGCGCGCTGCCCACAGGAAATCTGGGCCCCTTCAAAAGCCGGTCCTGTAGGGCTTGAGCAGGCAACCAGACGATCGCAATTCCCCAGCACAATCTCAGCATTGGTTCCTACGTCTACCAGCAGAGTCATTTCTTCCTGCAGCTGGGGCTCTTCTGACAGAATCATGCCCGCGGTATCTGCACCCACGTGACCCGCGATACACGGCAGTATATAAATCATGCCACCGCCGTTGATATCCAGGTCGACGCTCGCCGCCGGCAAATTCAGCGCTGAATCTGTCGCCAGAGCAAAGGGCGCGCCCCCAAGTTCAACCGGATTAATGCCGAGAAAGATGTGGTGCATGATGGGGTTTGCGACCAGGCTGACTTCCATGACCAGGTCCCTGTGAATTTCAGCCTGCTCACACACCTCGCCAACAAGGCTATTGATAGCTTCGCGGATGACGGCAGTCATTTCGTCCGCACCCTCCGGGTGCATCATCACGTAGGAGACCCGGCTCATAAGATCTTCGCCAAACCGAATCTGCGGGTTCATCATGCTACTGCCGCCCACAACATTCCCATTGACGAGATCGCAGAGATGAGCTGCTATCGTGGTAGAACCGATATCAACAGCAACCCCATAGATGCTGTCGTGAAAGCCAGGCCAAACGGCGGTAACCCTTGCGCCCCGGTAAACCGCCACGGTGACGAACCACTGTCCCTCCCTGAGCAAACCCTGCAGGGTGCCCAGCAAGCGGGCATCAAACTCTAATGCGGTCAGGTCCCACTCATCCTCCAGCGCTTGCAACAACCTCTGCACATCGCCTTTGGGGTGATGCATGTCGGCCTCAGTGACCTCTACCGAATAAAGACGTACTGAAGCGTCCAGGCTGATGTCCCTGTATTCGGCGTCTTTGCGCACAACCTGCCTATGCACCTGGCTCTCCGGCGGCACGTCTATCACAACGTCTTCAAGCAGCAAGGTATGGCAGCTAAGACGCCGTCCGGGCGCCAGCTGTTTTTTTCGTTCGCTGTAGTGCTTCTCCGTTTCGGTGAGCGGCGAAAGAGCCTCTGGCGAAGATAGGATCTGATGCTTGGGAAATTCACCTTCCGCGCACAAAATTTGACACCTACCGCACAGGCCCCTGCCTCCGCACACCGAATCGATATCCACACCAAGCGTTCGAGCCGCATTGAGCAGTGGTGTGCCCACCGCAAACGAGCCTCGGCGACCCGATGGGGTGAAAACTACCTTGACCTCGCGTTCACTCATAGCACTATCCATACCACTCAGGAACGACGGCGACGGCGACCAGCTCGGCCGGCGCGGCCAGCGCCCTCGCCTCCCTCGGCTGCGGGTTCACGATAGGCCTTGATCCAGTTTGCACAGTCTGGATCATTCCCCATCATCACATCGGCCCCGCGGACCGCCTGCATCACTTCGGCATGCAGAGGGCTCGTAATCGCAGACGTCATACCAGCGGCAATGGCCATATTCAGGAATGACGCGTTAATGCCATTGCGGTTCGGCAATCCGAAACTGACATTGGATGCTCCACAGGTCGTATTGACTTTAAGCTCCTCGCGCAAACGGCGTAAAATATGCATAACCTGTAAGCCGGCATTGTTAATGGCTCCTATTGGCATTACCAATGGGTCAACGACTACATCACTATGGTGTATGCCGTGGTCGGCCGCGCGCTCTACAATTTTCTTGGCGACTTTGAAGCGCTCGTCCGGGTCTTCAGAAATCCCGGTTTCGTCATTGGATATCGCAACCACCGCCGCCCCATACTTGGCCACCAGAGGCAGTACTCGCTCCAACACCTCGTCTTCTCCGGTCACCGAGTTCACCAGGGCTTTTCCCTGGTAGACAGCCAGGCCCGCCTCCAGGGCTTCCACAATCGAGGAATCGATAGAGATCGGAACATCGGTCACGGACTGAACTAACTGGATGGCCTGTGCCAGAATCGCAGGCTCATCGGCCAGCGGGATACCCGCGTTCACATCCAACATATGGGCACCGGCAGCAACCTGGGCCAGCGCATCCGCCTCAACGCGGCTAAAATCCCCTGCCTTCATTTCCTCGGCGAGGATTTTACGCCCGGTGGGATTGATGCGTTCGCCAATGATGACAAACCGCTGATCAAAACCGATCTTCACTTCCTTGCTGGCCGAGCTGATTAAGGTGGTGGTCATTGCATGTTCTCCGTTGATTGTGCTTCAAGCCTGCGATGTTCGACACCTGGGTGCCATGGGGTCCTGCCGTCTAAAACGCCGGTTTTTTCGACGATCTCTGGCACGCGGTGTTCCTGCCGATAGGCCATAATATGAACGCCGCTGATGCCTTCTAATTCACGTAATTCGTGGATCATATCGATACAGACGTTAACGCCTTCCTGAGCCTGGTCTTGAGCACCCTCAAGACGTTTTATGACGGCATCCGGGATATGCACCCCCGCCACATTTTTTCGAATCCACTGTGCTGACCGCGCGGATGCCAAAGGCCCTACTCCCGGCAGAATAAAAACCTTTTCGGGCAGTCCCAGGTCGCACACCCGCTGCATGTAGGTTTTCATCATATCTATATCGAAACAGTATTGTGTCTGCACAAACTGGGCTCCCGCGGCGACCTTTTTTGCCAGCCGCGCGGGCCTGAAGTCAAAAGGCGGAGCAAATGGATTAGCCGCCGCTCCCAGAAAAACTCGTGGTGGATTGGTTAACGCCCTGCCACTGAGAAACTGAGATCGATCACGCATACCACGCAACATCTCCAGCGATGTCATGCAATCAAGATCGAATACGGGTTTCGCCTCCGGATGATCGCCGGACTGCACACCGTCACCGCTCAGGCAAAGCACGTTCGAGACGCCCATCGCCGAGGCACCCAACACATCGCCCTGGATCGCGATACGATTACGATCACGACAGGACACCTGCATAACCATCGAATAACCGCGTCGGGTGAGCAGCGAACACATACCCACGCTGGACATATGACAGTGTGCACCGGATCCGTCAGTAGCGTTGATAGCGTCCACGTAGCCATCAAAAACACTGGCGCGCTCGTACACTTCATGGGGGTCAGCTGAATCCGGGGGCGCAATTTCAGCAGTTACGGCAAAAGCACCCGCCCGCAAAACCCGCTCAAATCGACCCGGAGAGCAATGTCCCGGCAGGATAGGCAGGTTTTCCCCTGCCAGGGGTTCATCTTCAAACTGCATCGTTCTTACTCAACCTCTGCTTCGCGGCTCGCAGCCAGCTAGAGCTCCCTCGCAAGCGGTTATCCACGGGCGACTGGATGATCTGGATAGCCTGCTCTCCTTCGCGCATATGACGACTACCCTCCCAGGCACTCACCCACACACAAAGCATTTCAGGCTTAACCTCACAACCACCGTCAGCACGCACCCCTCCGCAGGGCCCATTGCGCAGGGTTTTGGGGCAGTTCATTGGACAGCTCATACCAGTGGAAGTCAGGGTGCACTGGCCACAGGATTGCGAATCGAACAGCAAGCCCTTGACTGGCTTCTCTAACAGCATCAAGAACCTGTCAAGGCGCTCGTGGCCCATCCGGCTCAATAGCGGATATAGCGCAATCAGCGTTTTCTCCAGCGCATCGTAAACATGGACCAGCCAGCGAGAATTTCTGGCAGACCATAGGCGTACCCGGTACATAGCTATACCTCCGCTAGGCCCTTGGACCGTATTAATGCGTCTAACTCGTCCTGCGTATAGCGCTGTTCCAGCTGCCTGGCTTCGGCTTCCGCAAACGCCTGCATATCCTCGCAAGCATCCAGATGAGTAATCTCCCGTCGCCAGTCCTCCATGTAAGCGTTGCTACTGCCCTTTCCTGCGCGCATAGCTGCCCTGTCGATACTCTCCATGAAGCGCGATGGCAACTCTGCCTTGGCACGTTTTCGTCCTGCCTTGATGATCACCTGGGCCGGTATATCACGCCAGTAAACCAATATTTTCTGCATACTTTTCTACTCAGGCACTGGCAATCAGTTGCTGGCGCAAACTGACTTCCAGGTCTCCGTAACCGCATTGCCGGTGGGCAAATGTCAATCCAAGAAAGTCTGCGGCTGCTTGCGCAGCTGACCTGCTGTGGGCATCAAACCTCTGAGACAGGTAGACGAGTCTTCGGTAATTACCAAAATAATCATCGCGCAGTTCTGGATGCGTATCGAGCTTAAGCCCCTTGACCACTAACCGATCAAAGTGACGGGCCAGGAAATCTGTCAGATAGAACGTTCCCGGTTCCTCATCGTTAAGCTCGCGGAAGGTCGTCTCACCCGCAAAAACAGAGTAGCAATGCGCACCAGGCAAACGCTGGATACCCTCTCGATCGAGCAGTTTGTCTATCTTTCCACCTGTACCACAATCCGCGTAAGCCACGAAGATCTGCCGATAAAGATCTCGATGGCGGGCTATCACCTCGCTCAATTTATCGGGTATGGCCTGCGGGCGATTGTGCAGGGCTGCATCCAGGCACTTTACGTGCACATGACACCAACCATTCAATCGCTTTAGCGCCTCTATCTCATGCGATAATGCGCCACAGGCGATTACCAATAGCGGCTCCCTCTCCATCGTCGGAGCTGGAACTTGATTCAGCTGCGTTTCAGGCACTCGCTGCCCTGCGCTCGCTGACCAGACGAAGTGCTGTGGTGGCCGCATCCGCAGCATCACGGCAGTAGGCGTCAGCTCCCACAGCCTCACCAAACTCCTCATTCAAAGGAGCGCCGCCCACCATCACTATGTACTTGTCTCGCAGCCCCTGATCGGCCAGTGCGTCGATCACTACTTTCATATAAGGCATCGTGGTCGTTAACAACGCCGACATACCCAAAATATCCGGCTGATGTTTCTCCAGTGCGGCAATATATTCCTCAACCGCGTTATTGATTCCTATATCTACAACCTCGAAACCGGCCCCCTCCATCATCATCACCACCAGGTTCTTACCGATGTCGTGAATATCTCCTTTGACGGTACCAATGACCATCGTGCCAATGGGCTTGGCACCGGTCTCAGCCAACAAGGGCCTGAGTATGGCCATGCCACCTTTCATAGAGTTCGCGGCGAGCAACACCTCCGGAACAAACAAAATCCCGTCCCTGAAATCAATGCCGACAATAGTCATTCCCGCCACCAAGGCTTCGGCAAGGACCTTTTCAGCAGACCAGCCGCGATCGAGAAGAATCTGGGTACCCTCTTCAATTTCTTCTTTGAGACCGTCATAAAGGTCATCATGCATCTGTTCGATGAGTTCCTCATCCGACAACTCAGAAAGAACAATATCCTCCTCGTCGCCATCCTGGTCATTCAGTGCATCGTTCATAATCGCTACCTATTTTATTAGATCAGTAATCCTTGTCGGGGAAAGAGCCTTTGCGACGAGCGACAAAATCCTGCAAGGCTTCATCAACCGCCGGATCGAGTTCAGGTTGCTGATACTCGTTCAGCATATGCTTCCACTGTGCGTTGGCACGCTGGGCACAATCCAGAGCACCATCGGCCTCCCACTGTTCAAAACTATTATTGTCAGCGACCGTGGAACGATAAAAAGCAGTTTCGAAGTTTGCCTGGGTGTGCGAAGAGCCCAGAAAGTGGGAGCCAGGACCAATCTCCCGGAATGCATCCATACCCTGCCCGTTTTCTGACATATCCATTCCACCAAGAAGAATCGCCAGCATATTGGCCTGGTCGGCATCCATGATGAATTTTTCGTAGCCCATGGACAGACCGCCTTCTAACCAGCCAGCCGTGTGCAACATGAAGTTGACACCTGCCAGCGCGGAAGTCTGCAAGGTATTAGCAGACTCATAGGCTGCCTGAGCGTCTGGAATCTTGGAGCCGTTCAGTCCGCCTCCGCTGCGAAAGGGAACGCCAAGACGCCGCGCCAACGCTGCTACAGCATACATAACCATACTCGGTTCGGACGTCCCGAAAGTGGGTGCTCCCGACTGCATAGATACGGCACTGGCAAAGGTACCAAAAACCACCGGCGCACCGGGCCTCACCAACTGCACAAAGGCCATACCTGCAAGTGCTTCCGCCAGAATCTGCGTAGTGGTTGCCGCCGTGGTCACCGGTGACATTGCACCGGCAAGGATAAAGGGTGAAATGACGGTGGCCTGGTTGTTGCGCGCGTACACCTTGGCAGCGCCAAGCATCGTGGCATCAAAAGTCAGTGGAGAGTTGGCATTAATGAGGCTGGTACACACTGTGTTCTGATCGACGAAATCCTCACCAAACAGAATCTTTGCCATATCGACAGTGTCCTGCGCACGCTCCGGATGAGTGACCGAACCCATAAACGGCTTATCGCTATACTTCATATGGGCATACACCATATCGAAGTGACGTTTATTGACCGGCAAATCGACGGGTTCGCAGACAGTACCGCCAGAGTGATGCAGACCGGGTGCCATGTAGGCCAGCTTTACGAAGTTCTTGAAATCTTCGATCGTGGCGTAGCGACGCCCCTGATCGAGGTCGCGCACAAAAGGAGAGCCATACGCCGGAACACATACCGTGCGGTCTCCACCAATAATGACACTGCGCTCCGGGTTGCGCGCGTGCTGGGTAAATTCCCTCGGGGCGGATGCCTGGATAATTGAACGGCACATTCCGCGGGGGAAACGAACAAGCTCGCCCTGCACATCAGCACCGGCGTCCTTCAAAATCGTCAGGGCCTCCGGGTCATCGCGAAATTCAATACCGATCTCTTCCAGCAGCGTGTCTGCGTTGTGCTCGATGAGCTCAAGGCTTTCTTCGCTCACGTAATCGAAATACGGAATCTTGCGTTCGATGAAAGCCGATACTGCTGCCTGGGTCTTCTGGCGCTCAGCTCGCTTGGCTTCTCTGCCGCGAGAGCGGCGGCGTGGAGCTCGTTCACTCATAGGTTCACCTCATACGGTCCAGCGGGACCCACTACGGTAATTGACTGTTTGGCATTTTGGGCCAGTTCAGGCGGACATGCCTGCGACAATGCGACGCAGGCTGTTGCAAACACGACATGCCCCTTTCGACTTGAAGCCGGCATATCGCCGCTCACAATTTCCGTCGAACGCGCTTAAGCTCATGACCGCAAAGCTATGTTTTCAGGGTCATAAGGTGACTCTTCCAGTACCGTCGCAGAGCGCCGTTCTGCCAATATTTCTATCTCTAATTGGGTGCCAGGCACAGCGAGATCGGGACGCACCATCCCAAGCGCCAACGACTTTCCCAGCCGGAAGCCATAGCCGCCAGACGTGGCTCTTCCCACCATCTCTCCGTTCGAGTAGATCGCCTCGGAACCGCGAGCATCCGCGTCAACAACATCGTGAACTTCCAGGGTAACGAAGCGGTTATCAAAACCGCGTTCCTGCCAGGATGAAAGCGCCTCCTTGCCAATAAAGTCAGTCTCTTTATCCAGGCGAACGAATCGATCAAGCCCTGATTCGAGAGCCGCATACTCGATAGACATTTCGCTGGGTATCAGGCGATAAGACTTCTCCAGCCGCATGGCATCCATGGCGCGAATGCCAAAGGGCTTGATATCAAATTCGGCACCGGCCTTCATAACCTCATCAAAGATATAGTTCTGCATTTCGATGGGATGATGCAGCTCCCAGCCAAGCTCTCCGACAAAATTAACGCGCAGCGCGTCTGCCTGACCATAGCCGACATTGATGAACTTACCCGTCAGCCACTTGAAGGCGTCGCTGGCCAGGTCTGTATCAGTGAGTTTCTGCAACACCTCGCGACTGCGCGGACCCGCAATCACCAAAACACCCATTTGCGTTGTGATTTTCTGCAACTGCACGGAACCATCGCTGGGGGCTAACTTAGTGAGATAGTCCCAGTCGTGACGTTCCATTGCGCCAGCGGACACCAGGTAATAGTCCTCCTCCGCCCGCTTGTAGATCGTAAATTCCGCCCTGACGCCGCCGTTTTTGGACAGCATGTGACAGAGGCCAACCCTGCCCACTGCACGGGGTATATTGTTAGCAACCAGTGAATCCAGCCAGCTGGCTGCGCCAGGACCCTTAACCGTAAACTTGGAAAAAGCTGACATATCCAGCACGCCAACTTTCTCCTGCACATGCAGGCACTCCTGGCCAACGAACTCATGATAGTTACTGCGCCTGAAGGAGTTTTTTTCAACGATGCGACCATCCTCCAGAGCCGGAGAATGATTGTCATTAAGCAGGGTATCGGCCTTGTTGAGTTCTGCGTCACTAAGAGTATAGTCCGCAGGCGCAAACCAGTTCGGCCGCTCCCAACCGTAAACATGCCCAAACACCGCTCCAAGTTCCTTCATACGGTCATAGCAGGGTGAGCGTTTGAGAGGCCTTGCCGCCGCGCGCTCTTCATCGGGGAAGTGCGTGGTGAAAACGTTTGCATACGCCTCTTCGTTCTTGGCTCGCAGGTAGCCGCGCGAGGCATAGGGACCAAAGCGGCGTGGATCGACACCCATCATATCGACGGTAGGCTCACCATCCACCATCCACTCTGCCAGTTGCCACCCGGCGCCGCCTGCGGCGGTAATACCAAAGCTATGTCCCTCGTTCAGCCAGAAGTTTTTTAAATCCCATGCCGGCCCCACAATCGGGTTACCGTCTGGCGTATAAGCGATAGCACCGTTGTAAACCGTCTTGACGCCAACCTCGGCAAAGGCCGGTACCCGGTTGATACAGGCCTCGATATGCGGCATTAACCGCTCCAGGTCCTCATTGAAAAGTTCATATTCAGAATCGTCACTGGGTCCATCGACGTAACAGCACGGCGCCCCTTTTTCATACGGCCCCAGAATAAGGCCTCCGGCCTCCTCCCGGAGATAATAGCCAGCGTCAGATTCACGCAGCACCCCCTGCTCCGGCAGTCCCTGCTGCTTCCGTGCCAGTATTTCGGGATGTGCCTCGGTCACGATGTACTGGTGCTCTACCGGAATCACAGGCACATCGATACCCACCATTTCTCCCGTTTTCCTGGCGAAGTTTCCAGTACAGGAAACCACGTGCTCACAGGCGATATCACCTTTGTCGGTTTTTACCACCCAACTGTCGTCTGCCTGTGCCTCGATCCCGGTCACCGTGGTATTGCGATAAATTTCTGCTCCCCTGGACCGGGCTCCTCTAGCCAGTGCCTGGGTCAGGTCCGCCGGTTGTATATATCCGTCATCGGGATGCTGTATCGCTCCTATCAATCCCTCGGTATTACACATAGGCCAAATTTCCTTGACCTGCTCTGGTGTCAGAAAGCGCACGTCCACACCCACTGTTTGCCCCACACCTGCATAGTAGCGATACTCGTCCATGCGGTCGGGACAGGTGGCCAGGCGGATATTTGAAACCACCTGGAAGCCGACTTCCTGCCCGGTCTCTTTCTCCAGCTCATGATAAAAGTCCACGGAGTACTGGTGCAGTTTGCCAACCGAATAACTCATATTGAAAAGCGGCAACAACCCGGCCGCATGCCATGTAGAGCCAGAGGTAAGTTCCTTGCGCTCTACTAGCACCACATCGGTCCAGCCTTTGCGGGCGAGATGATATAAAGTGCTAACGCCTACCACTCCCCCACCGATTACTACCACTTTCGCTTTATTTTTCATTATGCATGCCGGTTATGACTTATCTCGCCAAGTATAGCGGCGGATTCTGAGAGAAAGCGGGCTTATTGCGACACTCGGTTGTCAACCTGCGGCATGTCCGAGGTCGCACATGGAACATAAGCTGCCGCCTCTGCAACCGAGTCCGGTAATATCTTCAGCGATGATGGCTAACGTTAAGTGCCGAAAAATAACATCACCGATCCCGCCCGAGTGGCAGGAAAAGAGCAGAGGAGAGGCAATAGATGGCCGGAGCAGAATATAAGAGCGATATAGAAATAGCGCGACAGGCAGAGGTTCTTCCTATCGGAGAAATCGCAGACAAGCTGGACATACCAAGCGATTACATCAGCCCCTATGGTCGCACCAAGGCCAAAATCGACCTGGAGTATATCGATCAACTGGGCGACCGACCCGACGGCAAACTTATTCTGGTGACGGCGATTACACCCACACCCGCCGGCGAAGGAAAGACAACCACATCGGTTGGCTTGAACGATGGACTCAACAGAATCGGCAAAAAGTCGCTGGTCTGCCTGCGCGAGCCAAGCCTTGGCCCCTGCTTTGGTATGAAAGGGGGTGCTGCCGGCGGGGGTTATGCCCAGGTAGTGCCGATGCAGGACATTAACCTGCACTTTACCGGCGATTTCCACGCCATAGGCGCCGCCCACAATTTACTGTCTGCCCTGATCGACAACCACATTCACTGGAGTAACGAAAACAGAATCGATCTTCGCCGTGTCGCCTGGAAGCGCGTCGTCGACATGAACGATCGCGCTTTACGTGAGATCACCCTGGGGCTGGGTGGTCCAGGTAATGGTTTTCCCCGCTCCGACGGCTTTGATATCACTGTTGCTTCTGAAGTCATGGCAATTTTCTGTCTGGCCAAGGACATGGAGGACCTGCAGCGTCGCCTGGAGCGAATCGTGATTGGCTACACTCGCGACAAGAAACCAGTCACGGCTGCAGCAGTCAATGGTTCAGGAGCAATGGCGGTGCTGTTGAAAGATGCGCTAGCGCCGAACCTGGTGCAAACGCTAGAGCACAACCCTGCCATTATTCATGGCGGACCATTTGCCAATATCGCTCACGGCTGCAACTCGGTCATCGCCACCCGGGCTGGCTTGAAGCTTGCAGACTATGTGGTAACCGAAGCGGGCTTCGGTGCTGACCTGGGAGCAGAGAAGTTTTTCGATATCAAATGTCGAAGTGCCGGGCTCTCCCCCGACGCAGCGGTTATCGTCGCCACTTCTCGGGCGCTCAAGATGCATGGCGGTGTCGCCCGCGAGGACCTGGCCGCAGAAAATGTTGATGCCCTTAGTAACGGCTGTGCAAACCTGGTTCGCCACATCGAAAACGTAAAAGCATTTGGTGTGCCAGTGATTGTCGCGATAAACCGATTTGTGGCTGATACAGATGCTGAAATTGCGGCAATTATGTCCGCCGCGGAGAAAGCAGGCGTTAAAGCAGTAGAAAGCACCCATTGGTCCGATGGTGGCGCAGGAGCCGAGAACCTGGCTCGGGAAGTCGCCGACCTGGTGGACAACAGCCAATCGCACTTTGCGCCGCTGTATTCTACGGATATACCTATCTGGGAAAAAATTAAAACGGTCGCAACGCGGCTTTACCGCGCCGACGATATCATTGCCGACAAAAAACTAAGGGACCAGATTAAAGCCCTGGAGGCTGACGGCTATGGCGACCTGCCTGTCTGCATTGCCAAGACTCAATACAGTTTTTCTACCGACCCCAATCTGAAGGGTGCACCCAATAACCACGTTTTGCCCATTCGCGAAGTTCGCCTGTCGGCAGGTGCAGGATTCATTGTGGTAGTATGCGGAGACATCATGACCATGCCAGGATTGCCTCGCGAGCCGGCTGCGAACAGCATCAGGATAAACACTGAGGGTGAGATTGACGGCCTGTTTTAGCCCGTGCTGTCTAGCCGGCAAAGACAATAAGAAAGAGACTGCCCATGCCAGCGAGTGAGAATAATCACGACTGCAAGACTGACTACAAGGTTGGACAAGACAACGTTCAACTCATGGGTCTGGATGTGCACAACCCGGTGTTCGTCATTGCCGCCACCACTATCGTTCTTTTTGTTGTGTTCTCACTCGTTTTCCAGGAAAGGGCTGCGGAAATTTTCTCCGCCGCCCGCAGTTGGACCACAATGCAGCTAGACTGGCTGTTCATGATGTCCGCCAATATCTTCGTGCTGCTCTGTCTCTATCTCATCGTTTCACCCTACGGCAAAATCAGGATCGGCGGTCCCGATGCAAAATGCCACTACTCGTACCCTAGCTGGTTCGCAATGATGTTCGCTGCCGGCGTAGGTATCGGACTCATGTTTTATGGCGTACTCGAGCCGGTGACACACTCCCTCAATCCACCACTGGGTGTTTCAGCGGAAAACGGTGAGGTTGTTGCAAGTCTGGGGGTAGTGTCTGCTGTTTATCACTGGGGACTGCACGCCTGGGCTACCTATGCAGTTGTTGGCCTGTCGCTCGCACTATTTCACTACAATAAGGGATTGCCGCTGACAGTGCGCTCAGCATTCTATCCGCTGCTGGGCGAGAGAATCTGGGGGTGGCCCGGTCACATCATCGATATCCTGGCAGTATTCGCCACCCTGTTCGGGCTCGCAACATCGCTCGGCCTGGGAGCACAGCAAACATCTGCCGGGCTCAATTATTTGTTCGACATACCCAACAGCAGCAGCACCCAGGTTATTGTAATTATCGGCATAACGGCAATCGCATTGGTATCAGTGGTAAGGGGTATGGACAAGGGTGTGAAGATACTGAGCGAAATCAACATGGGCATGGCGGTGGCGCTTATGCTGTTTGTGATCGCTGTCGGCCCGACCTGGTCTATTTTGGCAGACACTGCCAATAACACTATCGCATACCTGAGCTACCTGCCTGCACTGAGTAACTGGATAGGACGGGAAGACACGGCTTTCCTCCATGACTGGACCACGTTCTATTGGGCATGGTGGGTTGCCTGGTCGCCCTTTGTCGGCATGTTCATAGCCAGGGTATCCCGTGGCAGAACGGTTCGGGAATTCCTCATAGCCGCCCTTCTCGTTCCCACCAGCGTCGGCATGATCTGGATGACCACGTTTGGAGGCACTGCCATCGATCAATACCTGTACGAGGGCTATACCGGAGTCGCCGACGCTGTAAACAATTCTGAGATAGAACTCGCCTTGTTCAAGTTTCTGGAAGTACTGCCGTTTAGCGAGATAACCTCGGCTCTCGGCATCGTGCTGGTCATTGTATTCTTCGTCACGAGTATGGATTCCGGATCCCTGGTCATTGACACCATCACCGCCGGCGGGAAGATCGACGCGCCGGTAACGCAGCGTATTTTCTGGTGTACTTTCGAAGGACTTGTCGCTATCGCCCTCATGCTCGGAGGAGGCCTCGCCGCGTTGCAGGCAGCATCGCTCGCCACTGGCTTCCCGTTTGTTCTTGTACTTTTGGTCATGTGCGTAAGCCTGCTGCGTGGCCTTAAGTCTGAATTACCCTGACCGGTCAGCGATTTAACATTATGCCACTATCCCTACTTCGACACGGTCTTCGCAAAAATGGGCAACGCAAGCACCAGTTTTCCGACAACCCGAGCCTGAAGAAACATTACGATGTAGTAATCATAGGCGCGGGTGGGCACGGGCTGGCCACGGCCTATTACCTGGCACGACAGCATGGGATTACCAACGTGGCTGTGCTGGAAAAATCTTATATGGGCGGGGGTAATACGGCGCGCAACACGGCAGTTATTCGCTCTAATTACCTGACCGAAGAAGGCGTGTCTTTCTATCGTGAATCACTGAACTTATACAAAGGCCTCAGCAATGAATTTGACTACAACATCATGTATGAGGAAAGAGGCCAGTTAACCCTTGCCCATAACGACGCCGCTATTCGCAGCTTCCGCTGGCGGGCAGAGGTCAACCAGCACCTGGGGGTAAGATCTGAGCTGGTCGACAGGCAGACTATTGCCGAACTGGCACCTCAGCTTAATCTTGACGAGGAAGCCCGCTACCCAATTATGGCGGGGCTATGGCACGCCGATGGTGCGACAGCGCGCCATGACGCGGTCGCATGGGGGTACGCCCGCGGCGCATGTGCACGCGGCGTAGAACTGCACCAACTGACAGAAGTTCAGAGCATTGGCGTGAGCAACGGTTCGGTGCAAGAAATACGCACCAACCGCGGTAATATCAGCTGCGGCTGTGTCGTGCAGGCCGTCGCCGGCAACAGCTCGATAGTGGCGGCCATGGCCGGCATAAAGCTTCCTATCCAAAGCTACCCCTTGCAAGCCATGGTCACTCAGCCTTACAAACCACTGCTGAACCCTCACGTAAGTTCCCCCCAGTTGCATGTCTACACTCACCAGACTTCGCGTGGAGAATTTGTGATTGGCGGAGGCTCAGACCCCTACCCCCTTTACAACACTCGCTCGACCCTGGATATGAAAGAGTCCCTTGCTGCGGCTATCGTAGAGCTGCTGCCGTTTCTTGCGCAGGCAAAAATCCTGCGTCAGTGGGCAGGCACCACCGATATGACCCCCGACTACAGCCCCATCATGGGAGAGAGTCCAGTCGATAACTATTACCTCGATGCGGGCTGGGGCACATGGGGGTTCAAAGCCACACCTATTAGCGGCAAATGCATGGCTGAACTGGTTTCCACCGGACAAGTACCGGACCTGATAAAGCCATTTGCATTAGACCGCTTTTACCGTTTCCAGCAGGTCAATGAAGCTGGCGCCACGGCCGCGAGTCACTAACATGAAGATTATCGACTGCCCACTCAACGGCCCTCGCAATATCTCCGAGTTTACCTATGGCGGCGAGTATCACCCCCTACCCGATCCCTCAGAAATTAATCGACAAGCTTGGGCGGAGTATGTCTTTTTTCATGACAACCACGCAGGCCTGGTGACTGAGTGGTGGATGCATACAGCAACTGCATTCTGGTTTCTGGTCGATCGTAATACCATCACCGATGAAATTCTGCGTACCTATCGTGTAAGTGAAGTCGAAAAATACAGGATGGGTAAAGATGGCTGAGCGCTTACCGACACCCTGGGGCGGGCGAATCAACCGCGACCGGGCAATTGACTTCCGCTTTGCCGGTAAAAATTATCAAGGACTCGATGGCGACACCATAGCCAGTGCCATCGCCGCCGACGGGGACTACCTCCTATCGCGCTCTTTCAAATACCACCGTCCACGGGGGCCGCTAAGCTTTGCCGGTCATGACGGTAACACCCTGGTGCATATTGACGACAAGCCAAACTCCCTGGCCGATGTTGAGCTGATAACAGCCGACCTGCAGGTAAGGCCGATCAATGTATTGGGCACCCTGCGAACTGACTTGGGTGCAGCACTGGGGCTATTCTCCCGTTTTTTACCCGTCGGTTTCTACTATAAAGCGTTTTTTAAGCCACGTGGAATCTGGGAGTTATGGGCTCCACTGATTCGACGTATGGCAGGACTAAGCCCGCTTGATCCCGATTACAGTGAAGCCCCGAAGGACAAGTTTTATGGATTCTACGAGGTCGTTGTTATCGGCGCTGGTCGCTCAGGTATGGAAGCGGCGCTTGCCGCAGCACAGAGGGGTGAGCGCGTATTATTGCTTGATGAAAACCCCGAGACCGGGGGTTCGCTTAACTGCTCACGACGGGACGTAGCGGGTCTGGCTGCACGCCAACGAGCCCTTGAGTTATCGCGGCAAGTGGCATCAGAGCGCTGCATTACGGTGCTCACAGGTGCTCGCTGCACCGGCTGGTTCGCAGATCACTGGCTATCGGTTCTTCATCGGCAGCAGTTACACAAAATTCGCGCTGGCAGAACCGTGCTCGCCGTGGGCACGTTGCAACAGCCCATTATCTTTCGCAACAACGATCTGCCGGGCATCATGCTGTCGAGCGCTGCCCAGCGTCTAATGCACCACTACGGAGTCTCTCCTGGAAAGCGGGCGGTGGTACTCACCGCTGACAACCAGGGTTATGCCTGCGCCCTTGATCTGCTCGACGCTAATGTACACGTTGTCGCTGTCGTTGACCTGCGGTCAAAAACCGCAGGCGGCGACCTGGTATCGGCAGTGCACGAGCGCGGCATAAGGGTGATGCAGGGGCATGCCGTCTGGGAAGCTCACGCGGGCAGAAACCACAAAATCGCCAGGGTGGAAGTGCGTCCGCTGGACGGCGAATGCGTCAGCCCGCAAAAAGGTGAGTTGCTGCAATGTGACGTTCTTTGCATGGCCGGCGGCCAGATGCCCGCTTGGCAGTTGGCCTGCATGGCAGGAGCGAAACTGGAGTATCGGGAACAACATGACCGATTTGAGTTATCGCAAATGCCACCAGGCATGGAGGCAGTGGGTTCCCTCGCCAGCTCCCCGGGCGAAGACTGGGGCACCGCGCACCCATGGCCAATCTTTCCTCACCCTCGAGGCAAAGAGTTTGTCGATTTCGACGAGGACCTGCAGATAGAAGACATTCTCAATGCGACCCGCGAGGGCTATGAGCATATTCAATTGGTAAAGCGGTTCTCTACCGTGGGTATGGGTCCGTCACAGGGCCGGCATTCAGCGCTGACCACAGCGCGGCTGGTCGCTCTAGCCACCAACAGGACTATTGCTGAGACCGGGATCACGACTGCGCGCCCTCCCGCCAGTGCAGAAACCCTGGGGCAACTCGCCGGACGCCGATTTTATCCCGCAAGATACAGCAGCATGCACCAGCGACACATCGACGCCGGTGCGACCCTGTTGCAAGCGGGCGCCTGGTATCGTCCCGCATACTATGGCCAACAACGGGACCCTGCCATAGCGGCAGAGGTAACCATGGTGCGCAATAGCGTTGGGGTCATCGACGTGTCGACCCTCGGTGGACTCGAAGTCCGCGGCGCTGATGCTGCAGAATTCCTCAATCGCATCTACACGTTCGGTTTTCTAAAGCAGGAAGTTGGCCGCTGCCGCTATGCGTTAATGACTAACGAGGCTGGCGTTGTCATCGACGACGGCGTTGCCTGCAGGTTCGCCCCTGATCACTATTACGTAACCGCCACCACAACCGGAGTGGACCGGGTCTTTCAGGCCATGCTCAAGTGGAACGCCCAGTGGCAACTTGATGTAGACATTGCCAATGTCACGTCAGCCTGGTCTGCGGTCAATCTAGCGGGGCCCCGCAGCCGCGATGTCCTTGCCCAACTCTGCCCCAACCTTGCCCTGGATGGAAATGCTTTCCCCTACATGGGCGCGCGCATAGCGAGCGTGGCGGAAATTCCTGCACGTATTTTGCGAGTCGGATTTGTCGGTGAACTGGGGTATGAGATTCACGTACCCCAGCATTACGGGGAAGCGCTCTGGGATGCCATCTGCGCCCTCAATGTCGCGCCGTTCGGCGTGGAGGCACAGCGTGTACTGCGACTGGAAAAAGGCCATGTGATCATCGGACAGGACACGGATGCCATGTCCACACCGGGAGAGATCGGGATGCAATGGGCCGTTTCCAGCAACAAGCCATTTTTTGTCGGTGGCCGTACTTTGCAGGAGTTAGAGTTGCAGGAATTAGACAGGCGATCGCCAGGGCGCCGGCTCATCGGATTCCTGCTGCCTGCAAACGAGTCGCGCCTGCCTGCCGAGAACCATCTCGTTATCAGTGACGGTAATATGGTTGGCAGAGTCACCTCCAGTGCCTATTCAACCGCCCTGAAGCGGGGCATCGGGATGGCCTATGTTCGCCCTGAAGATGCAGCACCCGGGACGCCTATCACCATCAAACTCACCGGTGGGGAACAGCTCACAGCAGAGGTTACCAGCACTCCATTTTACGACCCGGAAAACACAAGGCAGGCCGTCTGATGGCTGACTCATCTCCCCTTTTGGATCTGCGACGCAGCCTGTTACATCACTGGCACCAGCAGCACGGTGGCGTGTTCGACTACGCAGGCACAACACGCCGGGTACAACGGTATGCCGATGAACAGGCCTGCGAACTGTCTCTGACAGACCTCAGCACCCACCCGCGCGTCGGTTTCAAAGGCCCGGGTACGGCGCAATGGTTGAGCCATCAGTCAGTTGACCTGCCCCGTTCACCCAACTGTTCGACGCAGCAGCCAGACGGCTCGCTGGTGGCAAGACTATCTGACCATGAACATCTGGTGCTGGGTAACATCGCAGCCGATGCACCTATGCCTGATGATCTGCAACAGCGCTGGGAGCAAGATAACCCCGGTCAGTGCTACGCCCTTCCCAGAGCCGATTCCCACAGCTGGCTTGTGCTGCAGGGAGCCGCCGCCGCCCATATGATGTCCAGCCTGTGCGCCGTAGACCTTCGACCCGCAAGTTTTCACAATGGGTCCGTTGCCCAGACCTCGGTCGCAAGGGCAAATACCATAATCATCCGCGACGATGCCGACCAGCTGCGCTTTCACCTGCTGTCCGACGTCAGCATGGCGCTGTACATGTGGGAAGTACTCTTGGAAAGTGTGAAGGCATTGGGCGGCCAGGCAACTGGCGTAGAGCAGCTTATCAACGCTTCATAGCCGGAGAACCCCTATGGCCTTGCCTGAACATATCCCTTATCTCGTGATCGGCGCCGGCATTCATGGGCTCAGCACCGCCTACCATCTGGCGTTGGAATTGAAGCGCACAGGAAAGGGAGATGGGAGAGACATCCTCATTGTCGACAAGGGTGGCATTGCCGCAGGTGCCTCCGGCATAGCCTGCGGCGTTATTCGCAATAACTATTACCAAAGCGCTATGCGCGAGTTGATGGCCCATTCGGTGGAAGTCTGGGAAAGTGACGCGCAAAGCTATAGTTATCACCCAGTTGGCTATATGCAGATCAGCAGCGAAAGCATGCATGCTGACGTTGCATCGATTCACAACGAACAATGTGCCATCGACTACGATTCCGTGTTTATTGAAGGCGAGGCAGACTGTACTCGCTATATGAAAAACCTGTTCCACGACTGGCAGGCTCAATCCATCACCTCGGTTCTGCACGAAAAACCCGGGGGCTATGCCAATAATGCCAAAGCCATGTATGGCCTCGCCGGCAAAGCCGAAGCCCAGGGTGTGCGCATAGCTACCGGCGTCGAAGTGGAAGGCTTCGAGTTTGACAGCAGTCGCACTGTGAAATCGGCACTGACAGACCGCGGAAAGATTGCCTGCGACTACCTGATTGTGGGGGCCGGGCCCTGGGCGCCCCAGATCTGGAACATGTTGCAGTTGCCGCAAACTATCCAAATTAAAAACCCGCAAGATAGCAGCCTTGCAGAAGGCGTTCCCATGTGGACCTACTGGTCTTTGCAGGAAGGAACTCTGGGCATAGATCCCAAGGCGCAAACTACCAATGATGGAGGGCCTCCACCGGTGCTGCATGTCGATACCGATGCGCCGCTATTTTCCGATGTGGACAAGACACTCATTACCAGCGAGATGTGGGGTATTTACTACAAGCCCGATTTCAACTTTGGCGGAATTCAGGGTGGCGCTGCTCCGTTTATCGTCGACAAGCCTTACCAGCAGGTGGCCGTTGATCCCTATGGTCCGGCCTCGGCCGAGTTTATCACCGGTGACGATTTCGCCCATATGTGGGTCTCTGCGCTCGCCCATTGCCAGAAGCGTTTTTCCGGTGCTATGCCTCTTTACAAAAAAGAACCGTCTGGTGGCATTGGCGCTTTTACCCCCGACAGTTTCCCGGTTATTGACCGCTTCCACACTAATTGTCACCTGATAGCCGACTCAAATCATGGCTACAAAATGATCGGTGTTGGCAAACTGGTTGCGCAAGAAATTTGCGGGCTGCCGTCTCCACTGCTCGAGCCCTTCCGCTTTTCACGCTATGAAGAAGGCAAATTACACCCGGTCAGTAACAGCCCTTTTCCCTGGAGCTGAGAACCCTTTGGCATACAGACTGGCAACCCAGCGATGGAAGTGGTGGGTGGGAGCGTCCATGACTTTCGAAAACACGCCACCTTCAAATCCAGGCGAGCGCCTGCCCCTTTGCATGCCCTCCACTGCAAAAATATCCTCGGCAAACACTTCACGCCAGGCGTTCAGCACCATCTCCCGGTTATCGCTATATCTATCGGCGACCGCGTCGTCACCGACATAAAATATCTGCAGGCTTTCCAATGTCCGGTCGTGGGCCAGAGGATGAAGTATGATGGCGAAAACATGATCCACCTGCACTCCGAGCAATACATTGGGGTAAAGCGAAAGATACTCAGCATGCTGCAATTGTTCGCTGGGCCAGTCCGGGAACTGCGGGAGATGGTGTCCCGCCACTTCAGCAAGGCGGTAGCACAGAGAACCCTGGCCAGACACGCCGTCGCCGTCATTAATGTTGTAGTGCTGGTCCAGAGGTGAGTAGGAGTTCAAGCCCGGGTGAACCCAGGGCAAATGATAGGCTTCACAATAATTTTCGACTGCTAACTTCCAGTTGCAGTTGACTTCCAATTCCATTGAACCGCCAGTGACCGGAGAGCGCAGTCTGTCAAAGGCGCGCGTAAATCCTTTCCAGCGAGTTTCAACAGGCCTGATAAACTCTGCAAACGCATCCGCATTGCCCGATAAATTGACGAATACCATTCCCAGCCAGATATGACTTCTAACCGTTTTCAGCCCATGCTGTTCGCGGTCAAAATCATCAAGCTGATGGATACCCACACCGCCGATATGAGGGGTGCCACGGAGCGCGCCATCCAGCCCATAGTTCCATGAATGATAGGGACAGCGCAGCGAACCCTGCACCACACCTGGCTCACGTACCAGCATCATGCCCCTATGGCTGCAGACATTATGAAACACCGAAATCACGCCCTCGCTATTTTTAAGTAACAGCAAGGGCAATCCCATGAAATCGACGGGCAAGGCAAAGCCAGGTTCGGGTAGATCCCCCTCGAAGGCGAGCGCAACCCAGCTATCGGCCATCAGGTGCTCACGTTCGAAGTCAAACAGCGCGGGATCAGTATAAGCGCTGTTCGCAAGCCCCCTGGCCTCGTCTATCGGCAGCAGCGCCCGTCTAATACTTTCTGCTAACCCGCTCGGCTCTGCATTTATAGACATTTAATGCTCCCTATCCGGCTGTGCTAGCGGGAAATTTGGACACCATACTCAGCGGCAGCATCAAGCAACCACCTTCCAATATAGTCAGAGAAGCTTCGGCGCACCAGCAAGGCAACACTATGGTCTTCCAGCTGCGCCACCAGCGCACCGGCCTTACCAAAGGTCGTTTGCACGCACTTGCCCGGTAAGAAGTTGCTAGAATGAAAATCGTAGGGTGACGATTTTTGTAACACCTCTGCCAAGGCTGGCCCCGAAAGCGTTAACAGGGTCTGGCCGCCGCTGACATCGACCACTGCAGCCTGCTCCCCGGCCAGAGCCTTGCAAAGGTCACTTTCCATCGTCTCGCTGCCCTGCTGCTCCACTACCAGCATCCACTCGCTTGGCCCCTGCCAGAAAATGTGCGCATTGGCGCTGCTCTCGCAACTCAAGGGGCTTGTTGGCAATGTCATTCCCGTCACGGAGCGAATAGCATCAGCGAACCCCGGAGATTCGGCACGACCGCGAATGGACAGGTGTCGACACAGTGCGGACTCTACCACCGTTAGCCCCGGAGACTCGTCGCTCGCGCCACGCTGCGAGCCTCGAAGATAGTGTAACGCTGTTTCCAGTCTCGGTGTCTCAGACATGTTGTCTTTCCCCTTCAGCATCGTAAAACACAGAGTCCACGATTTCTGCCTCTATCACGCTGCCATCCGCTTGTGGGCTATAGATCACTTCACCCTTGCGCGAGAGCCCTCCCTTGACCACCGCTAGCGCAATCGAGTGACCAAGACAGGCACTGAAATAACTGGAGGTCACATGCCCCTGCATTGACATTGGCAAGGGCTGGTTCGGGTCATTCACCAACTGGGAACCTTCGGGCAACACGCGCTGTGGGTCCCGGGTTTTGAGACCGACCAATTGCTTGCGGCCCTCACGGACGCTATCACTGCGTGACAATGAGCGTTTGCCGACAAAACTGAAGCTTTTCTTATGCCCAACGATCCAGTCCATATCCATGTCCTGGGGCGTCATCGATCCGTCGGTATCCTGGCCGACGATGATGAACCCCTTCTCCGCCCGAAGTACATGCATTGTCTCTGTGCCGTAGGGGGTAATCGTAAACTCTTCTCCAGCCGCGATAAGAGCCTCCCAGAGATGACGCCCATAATGTGAGGGCACGTTTACTTCATAAGTAAGTTCTCCGGTAAAGCTGATACGGAATATCCGCGCTTTGACTCCGGCAACTGTCGCTTCGCGCCAATCCAAAAACTTGAATTGATCAGCGGCCAGGTCGATGTCGTCACAAACTTTTGCCAGCACATTGCGTGCATTTGGTCCGCTGATCGTCGCGGTGGACCAGTGATCTGTGACCGAGGTGAAATATACATCCAGCTCTGGCCACTCGGTCTGGTGCCACAACTCCAGCCAGGCAAGTACACCGGCAGCCCCCCCGGTTGTGGTGTGCATCAGATAGCGATTTTCATCGATACACGCGGTCACGCCATCGTCAAAAATCATGCCGTCTTCTTTCAGCATGAGGCCGTAGCGACACCTACCGGGCGCCAGTTTGAGATAGGAGTTGGTATAGATGCGGGTAAGGAATTCAGCCGCATCGCTGCCCTGAATATCAATTTTACCCAGGGTGGAAGCATCGAGTAATCCGACACTGTTCCGCACCGCCAGGCATTCCCGATCAACCGCCTCCTGCATGCTTTCACCTGCATTGGGAAAGTATCTGGGCCGCTTCCATTGGCCGACATTCTCCCATTGAGCATTATGTTCCAGGTGCCACCGGTGCATTGCGGTATAACGCTCCGGATCAAAGAGATCGACGACATCCCGACCCGCCAATGCTCCAAAGGTGGTGGGTGTGTAACAAGGGCGGAACATCGTAGTCCCGGTATCAGCTATATCCTGACCCAATGTCTGGGCCAGAATCGCCACGCCGTTAATATTACCCAGCTTGCCCTGATCGGTGCCGAAGCCCATCGCAGTGTAACGCTTCACGTGTTCGACCGACTGATATCCCTCGCGCGCAGCCAGTTCAATCGCGGCGGCGGTGACATCGAGTTGGAAGTCTACGAATTGCTTTGGCGCTCGGCTGGTGCCTCGAGTATGAGGCACAAGGAACAAGGCCTGTGCCGGATGTTCTGGTTGCTCCTGCGTATTGGGGGCGACAAACATCGACTCGCCATTGCCGTGCCCCGCGCGCGCTGCTGCAGCCGCACCTGCGGAGGCACCCTCAGCAAGACAGGCAAGCAGGGTATAACTGCCGACCGCTGCACCAACCGAGCATTCGGCCTGCCAGGAATCCCCCGGCAAAAACCCGATAACCTCCTTGTCCCAGAGGGGTTTTGCTCCGGTTTGGGAACTGAGGTGAACCACGGGACTCCAACCACCGGAGCAGGCTATAAGATCACAGTCCAACTGACGGGCGCTGCCGATCACTGCCGAGCCCTCCTCGTTGAGAGGGGCAACCAGTGCCGCTCGCACCGCATTACCACCTTTGACATCAATGACCCCATGGGCCGCAATAACCGTTATGCCGGCGCGGCGGCATGCTTTGACCAATGGCCCATCTGGCGCAGCGCGAGAGTCGACCACGGCGACCACCGAACGCCCTGCCCCGTGCCAGTCAAGGGCGCACTGGTAGGCGCTGTCATTGGCGGTAAATAACACTAGCTCAGTGCCCGGCGCCACGCCGTAGCGGTTGATGTAGGTAGACACAGAAGAGGCCAGCATAACGCCGGGCACATCATTGTGGGCAAACACCAGCGGGCGCTCAATGGCACCCGTGGCAAGAATAACTTGTCGCGCCCTCACCCGGTGCAACCTCTGCCTGGCACCGCTACGTTGCGAAGGTACCTGATGATCCGTGCGGCGCTCGACGATACCTAAGAAGTTATGGTCGTAATATCCAAAAACCGTGCTGCGAGGCAGTAAAGTGACATTGTCACAGGACGCCAATTGCTCACAGGTTTCCTGCAGCCACTGGCCGCCCGATTGGGCGCCGATACTGCTGTGTGTGGACAGCAGACTACCACCTAATTGCTGCTGCTCATCAGCTAGAATAACCCGGGCCCCAGTGCGAGACGCTTCCAGAGCAGCGGAAAGCCCGGCGGGGCCAGCGCCCACAACAAGAACATCACAGTGATGGTTCAGTCTGTCATAGAGGTCAGGGTCGCGTTCCTGAGGCGCACGACCCAGGCCGGCCGCTTTGCGGATGATGTGCTCGTATGTCATCCAGAACCGTGCTGGCCACATGAAGGTCTTGTAATAAAAACCAGGGGGCATCAGGCGGCCGAACCACCCCACTATCGACATCAGGTCGAAGTCGACACTGGGCCAACCACCGACGCTGGCAGCTTCAAGTCCCTCGTATATCTCTACTTGTGTGGCCCGCAGGTTGGGAATGGTTTCAGCGCCACTGCCGACCTGGACAATCGCATTGGGCTCTTCCGAACCGTGCCCGACCACGCCGCGAGGGCGACCGTACTTGAAACTCCGACCGACGACCTTGATGCCATTAGCGAGCAAGGCCGACGCCAATGTATCCCCGTGATAGCCTTGCAAACTGCGCCCGTTGAACGTGAAGTTGACGCGCTGCTGTCGATCAATCAAGCCGCCCGTCGCAAGTCTGTTAACCTCGAGTGCCGGCATCAAGATGTCTCCCCGTGAATGCCGTCCTTACAGGAGGGCTGTTCGCCTATGGGGTATGTTTCCAGTATTTCATAGGTGACCGTATGACGAGTCACATTAAAATAGCGGCGACACCCTGCCGTGTGATTCCACATTTCATGGTGCAGCCCACGTGGGTTCTTCCTGAAAAAAAGATAACTGCCCCAATCCTTGTCGCTCACTGAATCTGGCTCTTCAGGGCGTGCGATATGGGCCTGCCCGCCATAGCTGAACTCCTCTTCTTCTCGCAACTCCCCGCAATAGGGACAATGAACCTGCAGCATTCTTAGAACCCTTCTTAGTGTGCGACGCCAGCGGCGCCGTGCTCATCAACCAGAGCGCCACTGTAAAATCGGTCAATAGAAAACGCTTCCGCTAGCGGGTGCGGGCGATCGTGGGCCACTGTATCGGCGAACACGAAACCCGAACCTGGGGTCGCCTTGAAGCCCCCGGTACCCCAACCGCAGTTAAAATACAGGCCATCTATTGGTGTTTTGCTGATGATCGGGCAAGCGTCCGGGCAGGTATCAACGATACCGCCCCACTGCCTGTTCATCCGAACCCGACTGAAAGCCGGAAACAGTTCGCAAATGGCCTGCAGGGTATGCTCGATGACATGGAATGAACCGCGCTGTCCGTAGCCGGTGTAGTGATCGATCCCCGCTCCGACTACCAGATCGCCTTTATCGGACTGGCTGATGTAACCGTGCACCGCGTTGGACATCACCACCGTATCCAGGCACGGGCGCAGTGGCTCAGACACCAGCGCCTGTAGCGGGTGCGATTCAATAGGCAACTCCAGCCCTGCCATGGACGCAACTACCCCGGAATTACCAGCGACCACGCAGCCAACCTTGCGCGCCCCGATAAAGCCGCGGTTGGTCTCAACGCCGACCACAGCACCGTTTTCACAGCGGATACCAGTGACCTCAGTTTCCTGAATAAGGTCTACGCCCAGGGCGTCAGCTGCACGCGCATAACCCCACGCCACTGCATCGTGACGGGCCGTGCCTCCACGCGGTTGCCAGGAAGCTCCCAGCACCGGGTGGCGCGTATTGGGTGAACAGTCCAGTAACGGGACCAGTTGCTGTACTTCCGAGGTGCTCAGCACTTCACCGTCAATACCATTGAGTCTATTGGCATTCACTCTGCGCTCTATGTCGCGCATGTCTTGCAATGTGTGGCCCAGATTAAGGACCCCGCGCTGGCTGAACATCACATTGAAGTTCAATTCCTGGCTCAGGCCTTCCCAGAGCTTCAGCGACAGCTCATAGAGTTGGGCTGCTTCATCCCAGAGATAGTTGGATCGGATAATAGTGGTGTTACGACCCGTATTACCGCCACCAAGATAACCCTTCTCGATGACTGCGACATTGGTAATGCCGTGCTCTTTGGCAAGGTAGTAAGCCGTTGCAAGGCCATGCCCACCGCCACCGATAATGATCACGTCATAATCGGCCTTCGGGCTGGGACTGCGCCAGGCTCGTTGCCAATTTTCGTGATAGCTGAAGGCGTTTTTGAACAGGCTAAACCCCGAATAGGTTCCGCGCGACATTGTCCTGCTCCAGTAATAGAATAACCGACCTATTTCAACAGTGACCCCCGCTTCACGCTAGAAGGCAAGTGACGTCATTCTGGTACAAAAGCGACATTTTCGTGCTAATCTAGCGTCATCATTCAATGTATTAGCCTTATAAATTGAACAAAAACGTCAGCGAACCGATAGCACAGGCCCCTCACTTGCGGGTCGGTTTTGTTCTGTTGCCTCATTTTACCCTCCTGCCCTTTGCCGGGTTTATCGATAGCCTGCGCCTCGCTGCCGACGAAGGTGACCATAGTCGCCAGATCAATTGCCAGTGGACAGTGATGGGCCCTCAGCTCAATGAGGTTGAATCCAGTTGTGGGGTCAGTGTGCGACCCTGGGAAGTCTTTCGGGATCCGGGAGAATTCGACTATATCGTCGTGGTCGGCGGACTTCTCCATCAGGGTAGTATCGCTTCAGAGGCGGTGCTTGAGTACCTGCAGCGAGCCGACGCCGCTAATACACCACTCGTCGGCCTCTGCACCGGCTCATTCGCCCTCATTAGAGCGGGACTGATGCACGGACGGCGCTGCTGTGTCAGCTGGTTTCACTACCAGGACCTGCAGGATGAATTAGCGGACGTCATTCCCGTCGCAGATCTACTGTATGTTGATGACGGCGATCGTATCACCTGTGCTGGCGGCAGCGCTGCCACCGACCTTGCGGCGACGCTCATCGAGCGCCACCTGGGGCGGCAATGGGCGCGAAAAAGCCTGCGCATATTGAGCCTCGATGGAGCCAGGCCGGCCAACTCGCCGCAGCCACAGCCTGCCAATAACAACAATATGCTGGTAGAAAATCGCAGGGTGAGACGAGCGCTGCTGATGATGGAACAAAATATGGCGCAGCCTCTGTCTACGCAGGTATTTGCGGAAAGGCTGAACTTATCCAAACGCCAGTTGGAGCGACTGTTTGTCGCAGAGACAGGCGAAAGCCTGCAGCGCCTCTATCGCAACATGCGTCTGGGGTACGGGCTTTGGCTACTGCAGCGTCCTGGGAGTTCGGTAACAAACATTGCACAGGAATGCGGCTTTGCCGACACGGCGCATTTCTCCCGCGCATTTCGCAGTCACTTTGGCATGTCGCCGAGTGAGGCTCGACTAAAGGGCCTCACAGATATACCCGCGCCACGACATGCCGACGAATTCAGTTCCCTGCCAGAGAGCTAGTCAAGATATTGCCAGCTATCAGCACCGTCGAACCTTCGAATGCGTAGATAGCTTATTTGCTCGGGATCAGCCAGCCTGACATTCACGGCCATCACGGAGTCGCTCTGCGGCTGCAGGTTTTCCCAGTGCGTGGTGCACCCGCAGGTTTTACAGGTATGGAAAGCCAGATTTTCATCACCCCATCGGTAGGACGTGGTGGCTCCTTCCGTCTTCTGGATAAAAATCCGGTCGATCCTGGCATGCGCCCAAATCGTTCCGAGTTTGCGACAGATGGAACAATTACACTCAGTCAGCCACTCCAGCTCTGCATCCAGCTCAAAAGAAATCGCACCACAGTGACAGTTTCCCTTAATCATGCGCTATGTCTCCTAGAAAAAATTGGCCACAGGGCAAGATGGCTGAAAAAAGCTAAGTATAGTCGTCAGAACCAATCGTTAGCCATGCTCTTGCAAGTATCATCTAACCGCATTAACAGCGCAGCCCAAACTTCTATTTCTGGCAGGTCATAGCGATAAAAATAACGCATGGCCTGCATTTTGCCGCGATAGAAGTTGGAGTCATCTTCATGGGGGCTTGCCGTCAGCGCAGATGAAGCGACGATACCTTGTTTGAGCCACATCCAGGCAATAACGACATTACCAAACAGATCCAGATACTTGACCGAGTTGGCGAGCACCAGGTCAATATCTTTCTCCATCATTGATCCCAACAGAAATTCAGTCACCTGCTTTAACGTGTCTACGGCATTTTCCAGCTGGCCAGCTTCCTCGACCAGGTCGGCCTGTGCTTTTGCCTGCGCAATGGTAGCGCCAATCGCGTTAAGACAAGCGGTGTAACCCGCGAGCCCCTTCTGCGGCACCTTGCGGGCAAGCAAGTCCAGGGACTGAATGCCCGTAGTACCCTCATGAATGGGGTTCAGGCGATTATCACGATACATCATCTCAACCGGGTGTTCGTTCACGTAGCCCGATCCACCAAGTACCTGTATCGCATGGTAGTTAGCCTTGGGGCCATACTCTGAAGGCCAGGATTTAATAATGGGCGTCAGGAAGTCCAGAAGTTCATGAGCAGCTGCACGCTCCTCCTCTGTGTGCGCCGTATGCTCGTCATCAGCGAGCTGGGTGCCAAACAAACACAGTGCATAAGCGCCTTCAGCATAAGCTTTCTGTGCTAGCAGCATTCGTTTTACATCGGCGTGCTCAATGATATTCACTGGCGGCGCCAACGGGTCCTTGGCGGATGGCAAACGGCCCTGCGGTCGCTCCTTCGCATAATCCAGTGAGTACTGATACCCGGCGAGAGCAATAATAGCGGCGCCGCTGCCCACCATAATTCTCGCTTCGTTCATCATATGGAACATGTACATCAACCCGCGGTTCTCTTCACCCACCAGGTAGCCAATTGCACCCTCTTTCTCGCCAAAATTAAGCGCAGTGGATGTTTGGCCACGTCCACCCATTTTATGGAAAAGTCCCGCCAGGGTGACGTCGTTGCGCTCGCCAAGACTACCATCATCATTGACCAGGAACTTGGGAACAATGAACAGGGAAATGCCCTTCACTCCCCTGGGAGCACCTTTGACCCTGGCCAGCACAAGGTGAACAATATTTTCCGTCAGCTCATGGTCTCCACCGGAGATCCAGATTTTATTGCCGCTAATGCGGTAAGTGCCGTCTTCCTGGGGAAGCGCTGTGGTTGTGAGATCTGAAAGACTGGACCCAGCACCGGGCTCACTCATCGCCATCGTGCCGGCAAAGCGGCCACTGCGCTGGGGCTCTACCCACTTGGCTTTTTGTTCGTCCGTGCCGTGCGCGTCAATCAGATTGGCGTTGGCATTGGTTAGACCGATATAGCCCATGGTCGTACTGCCTGCCGCATTGAGATAAGCGCCTGTGGCCGCCGTCGCCAGCGCGGGCAATTGCATTCCACCGACATCATAGTCGGCCCCGGGAGATGCCAAACCGGCCTCAATAACCGCATTCAGCGCGACTTTTATTTCCGGAATCATCTGCACCTTCTCGCCGTCAAACGTGGGCTGGTTGGTGTCTACTTTTTGTCGAATTGGCAGGAAGTACTTTTCTGCAATAGCCTGGGCAACATCAATAGCTGCATCAATCGTTTCCCTGTTGTGGTCGCTGTAGCGCTCGCGAGTGAGGCTGGCCTCTACATCGAACACTTCGTACAGCATGAATTCCAGGTCGCGACGGCTCAATAGTGGTGCTGGCATGGCTAGAAAATCTCCGGTTATCTAATGGCTTGAAAAATCATCTCCACACAGTATCAGTGCGGGTCGCTTTATTTATGTCACACAGGTGACACGTTTTATCAAAATCATCGTGCAATCTCTTCAGAAGAAAGTTGCTGGCCCAGCATCGCTACGCCAATGATTCCAGTCAGGATCTCTGACGCCGACCAGCGAGTACAGCAAATGCTCCGGCTCATCCCTACCCGTGACCAGATTATGTGTAACTTATCGCCTTGGGCCATTACTGCAAGGTGGCGCAAATCAGCGGCAAAAAACGGCTTTTCCCGGAGCTCCCTGGGACCTTTGTCGCTCGAGCTTAGAAACAATACACTGTGAATAACAGCATTACCCGAGAACCGCTCAGCAACAGGGTGAGAACCGCAATGATCGACTTCACAACAAACCGGATCATTAACAGCGCTCGCCCCGTATCAAAAGCAATCTCACTGCGTAGTGAGAATCACCTTTCCTCTTGCCTTGCGTTCGATCAGGCAGTTAAACGCATCTTCATACTGTTCCATGGGAAATACGTCGGTCACCACAGGATTGAGTTTCCCCTCAGTGAACATCTCCCACAGCTCGGTGATGTTATTGAGGTTTTCCTGAGGCTCTTCTCCGGAGAATCGACCCCAGAAAACCCCCACTAGAGAACAGCCCTTCAACAAGGTCAAGTTCAGCGGGATCTGAGGAATAGGGCCACTGGCAAAGCCAATCACCAGATAACGACCATTCCAGGCCATGCTGCGCACAGCAGGCTCTGCGAAATCACCACCAACAGGGTCGTAAACAACATCGACACCCTTGCCACCGGTTAATTCTTTCACTTTATCCTTCAGGGACTCCTCGGAGTAGTTGATGACCTCGTCGGCACCTAACTGTTTGCACAGTTCGAGTTTTTCTGCGGAGCTGGCGGCAGCAATGACCTTGGCGCCCATCAACTTACCCAATTCTATCGCCGTCGTACCCACACCACCGGCGGCACCAAGTACCAACAGGGTTTCACCCGGCTGAATATTGGCGCGCTGCTTTAGCGCATAGTAAGAAGTGAAGTACGTAATGCTGACTCCCGCTGCCTGCTCAAAGGTCAGGCCTTCGGGCATCGGAAACGCACCCAGTTCATGAACCACAATACGCTCGCAGAACGCACCTGAGGCTCCCATGGAAATGACCTTGTCACCGACTTTGTAGCGGGTGACCTGATCGCCTACGGCGCTGACAACGCCTGCACTCTCAGCACCAGGCACAAAGGGCATGTCCGGCTGAAACTGATACTTGCCCTGAATCATCAGCACGTCAGGAAAGTTAAGGCCTGCAGCCTTAACATCGATCAGCACATCGTTTTCACCCAGCTCCGGCTCCGGCCAGTCGCTTGTCAGTTCAAGCTTGTCGGGCAAACCGTGCTCTTTACAGATAATTGCTTTCATCAAAAATCTCCAGCCAATCAGGCTACTTCGAACAAGCCCGCTGCACCCATACCGCCGCCCACACACATGGTAATTACCACATACTTCACGCCACGGCGTTTGCCTTCGATCAAGGCGTGACCAATCATGCGGGATCCACTCATGCCGTAAGGGTGGCCAATAGAAATAGCGCCGCCATTGACGTTCAACTTATCGTTGTCGATACCCAACTGATCGCGGCAATAGAGAACCTGCACTGCAAACGCTTCGTTCAGCTCCCACAGACCGATGTCATTGACTGACAAACCGTGTTGCTTGAGCAGTTTCGGCACAGCAAACACCGGGCCAATTCCCATTTCATCGGGCTCACAGCCAGCAACGGCAATACCACGGTAAATACCCAGGGGCTCAAGACCACGTTGTTCCGCGAGCTTGGCATCCATCACAACCTGGGCAGAAGAACCGTCTGACAGCTGGGAGGCGTTACCCGCTGTAATGGTGCCACCCTCAACGACCGTCTTCAGGTTAGCCAGACCCTCCGCTGTAGTAGCGCGCAGACCTTCGTCGGCAGATACAGTCGCTTCTGCTTCCGAGGCTTCACCCGTTTCCTTATTCCAGATCGTGCGCTTGCAGGTCACATCAACCAGTTCATCGGCATACTTCCCGGCTTCGTAGGCAGCCGCGGTACGCTGCTGAGACTGCAAGCCGTATTCGTCCATCGCATCACGAGAAATGTTGTAGCGCTGTGCCACTGTCTCGGCTGTTTGCAGCATGGGCATATGAATATTGGGGTGCATCGCCATCAGCTCATCATCGACAAAGCGATGCAGGTTCATGTGTTCAGTTTGGGCCAGGGAGATCGACTCCAAGCCACCACCGACAACCACGTCCATTCCGTCGTACATCACCTGCTTTGCCGCAGTTGCAACTGCCATCAAACCGGACGAACACTGGCGGTCCAATGTCATACCGGAGGTGGTTACCGGCAGACCTGCGCGCAAGGCGATCTGACGAGCCACATTAGCGCCGGTTGGCCCTTGCTGCAGGGCACAGCCCATGATGACATCTTGAACTTCACCGGGATCGATACCAGCGCGTTTGACGGCTTCTGCAACCGATGCCGCACCCAGGCTGGCGCCGCCTAAATTGTTGAAGCCACCGCGATAGGCCTTGCCGATGGGGGTACGTGCAGTTGATACAATGACTGCTTCTTTCATAATTTTCTCCAATGATTCAAAAAAGGGCGCTAGTGGCGCCCTCTGGTTAATTACTTGTTTACCAGCCCCAGGCCTTCCATCGCCTTGCCAGTAAACTTAACGGTCTGTTCGAAGCCCGCTTCGGGCTGGCGTTCATTAACCGGGGAAGTAATCGCATCCCAGTTTGCCGCTATGCCTTCAGGGGTCTGATCCTCTGGCTTAAGCCAAACGCCATCGGTTTCAATGATCTTGCTCACCGAGTAAGCACCCGCGCCAGCGCAGATAATGGTTTTATTGGGGGCGTCTTCGCTCACCATATACAAGACCGCTGGTGTCACTGTTTCAGGCGTCAGCAGCGCAAAGGCTTCTTCAGGGATCAGCCCTTCGGTCATACGAGTGCCTGCGGTAGGCGCCAGTGCATTGACTCGAATATCGAATTTGGCGCCTTCCTGGACCAGCGTGTTCATGGCACCGATAACGCCCATTTTTGCGCTGCCATAGTTTGTCTGGCCAAAGTTTCCGTACATACCTGAAGAAGAGGTAGTGACCACGATACGCCCGTAGTTCTGTTCTCGCATGATATCCCAGCAAGCCTTGGTGCAATTGATGGTGCCCATCAAATGCACGTCAACAACCAGTTTGAAGTCGCCAAGGTCGCTCTTGGCAAAACTCTTGTCACGCAGAATGCCGGCATTGTTCACCAGAATGTCTACCCGGCCCCACTTGTCCATGGTCTGCTTGACCATCGCTTCAACTTCGTCGTACTTGGCGACGTTTGCGCCGTTTGCAATAGCTTCACCGCCAAGGGCCTCAATTTCGGCAACCACCGCTTGGGCAGACTCTGAGCCAGCGCCCGATCCATCGACACTGCCGCCCAGGTCATTAATAACAACCTTGGCGCCGCGTTTGGCAAGCTCGATAGCATGACTGCGACCCAGGCCCTGGCCGGAACCGGTAACGATGGCAACTTTGCCGTCATAGCGAATAGACATTGTTCAAAACTCCTGTGGGATAAGTTCTTTCTTCAGTCGTCCCCAGGTTTTTGGGGATGACATGTATGGCAACTGCTTTAAAGTATGCTTAGCCGGCGATAACCATTGACAACCACTCTGCGACCAGAGCCGGTGTCTCTTCGCCTTCGATCTCGACTGAAATGCCCTGCTTTACCAGGAAGCGATTATCGTCTTTACGGTCCACGTTCAGTACCTCAGAATGGCAGCGCACGCGCTTGCCGGAAGCGACAGGCGCCAGGAAGCGAACCTTGTCAAAGCCATAGTTGAGGCCCATAACCGTATTTTCAGGCATGACTCCATTACCTTCTACCATCTTGGATAGCAGTGAAAGCGTCAGGAAGCCGTGGGCGATAGTGCCGCCGAATGGGGTGTTTTTAGCCGCTTCTTCGTCAATGTGAATGAACTGGTGGTCCTCTGTGCAGTCCGCAAAAGTGTTGATACGTTCCTGGGTCACTTCGATCCAGTCGCTGGGTTCAAATTTGGTGCCGATCGCGTCGACCATCTCGTCCTTGGGTACAATTTTTACTGCCATGGGAGAACTCCGTAGTTGTGCTGTTGATGTTGGCGTCAAATTTTTCGGCACTAGTTATGCCACTATTCTTCTTTGATTACAAGCTGAGGCTCAAGTACGCAACTCCCTGCGTAAAATCTTGCCGACGTTGGACTTTGGGAGTTCTTTACTGAACTCGATGAAACGGGGAATCTTGTAGGCCGTAAGCTGCTCAGGGCAAAACGCTTTAAGGGCCTCTTCCGAACCTGGGGACCGCGCACCAGAAGCTCGCCCTCCTGATCGTCACCCAGGCTATTTCCTGCTTTATCTACGATTTTTATTTCCATAGAAATCATGGGCTTACCAACTGTTCCTAACCGCCTTTCTTTTCTGGTATTGCCGGTCAGGGTGGCGACTGTCTCCGGCAGACCGTAACCTTCAAAGATCTGGCTACCGGTACGCTCGAACCACTCGCCGAGGGTGCTGCTCACAAGCGCTATCGAACATATCGACCAGGCTGCTGTAGCCCTAGGTATTCATTGCTGCCAACATGGCTTGCTCATAGGGAAAAGTTTTCACATCAATCGATGTCATGCTCATAGTCGTGTCTCGGGGAAGTGCTGTTGTCATTTGCGAAGCATGCTAACAATTCAGAACTAAGCTGGCTGTCACCAAGGTGACAACGCCGACTTTAGGTTTGATTATATAGTCGTACTATCGAAACTGATTCATTATCAAACCAACGGGATAACAAGCAATGAAGCGCAATAGCACCGCGCACCTATTCTGTTAAAGTTCAGTACACCCGGTTTTAAGGGAGCCCTGCCAATGCGCCAACTCACAGGCCTCGACGCCTCTTTCCTGTACATGGAAACACCCAATGCCCCGATGCACATCGCTGGCCTGGGCATTTACGATCAATCCACGGCTCCCGGCGGGAAACTGCGCTTCAAGGATATTGTCGACAACATTCATCGTCGAGTGCTCGAATTACCGACGATGACCCAGCGACTGGTAACAGTGCCTCTCAACATGGACCACCCTTACTGGGTGACAGACGGCACCTTTGATCCCGAGTTTCATATTCGGCACATCGCGCTGCCCAAACCCGGTGACTGGCGGCAACTGTGTATTCAGGTCTCGCGGATCAACGCGCGGCCACTGGATCGGGACCGGCCACTCTGGGAGATTTACATTATTGAAGGTCTGGATAATGTAGAGGGCGTTCCCAGGGGTAGCTTTGCGATGTTTTCCAAGGTTCATCACGCTGCCGTCGATGGCACCTCCAGCGTAGAGATGTCTGTTGCGATGCATGACCTCACCGCTGACTTTAAACGCTCTCAAAAAGCACCCATGGTAAAGCTGGATAACAAACCCACAACGGTCGAGCTGTTAGCCCGATCTACGCTCAATAATATTCGCACCCCATTTCATTTTGTCAGCGTCGCCAGAAATACGATTCCCGGGTTTGCCAAAGCGGCTATCAGCATGGGCAGGGGCGAACTGCACCGGGTCACCGACATACCTCGTACACGTTTTAATGATGCAGTATCTCCACACCGGGTTTTCGATGCGATTAACGTGCCACTGGACGATGTAAAAGCCATCAAAAATTCAATCCCGGGAGCAACGGTCAACGACGTCGCTATCGCTATCGTGGGTGGCGCGATGAGAAATTACCTTGAGCATCACGACGAGTTGCCTGAGACTTCCATGGCAGCCATGGCTCCCATTAATATTCGATCAGATAGTGATGCCAGTGCAGGGAACATCGTCTCTGCAATGACCGTCAAGATTCGCAGTGATATTAGCGATGCACGGGAAAGACTACAGGCCGTTCACGAGGGCACCCGGGACGCCAAGGAACTGACTAACGCAGTGGGTGCCAAGGCGATGACCGACTATACCAACATGATGCCTGCCAAATTAGTATCGGAGGCAGCACGACTATCAACCCGACTCGGTCTGGCTAATCGTATGCGGCCCTCGTACAACTGTGTTATCACTAATGTCCCTGGGCCTCCTGTACCGATTTTCAGCACAGGTGCTAGGATGGTAGCAACCTACGGCACCGGCCCCGTCGTTGACGGGTTGGGTCTGTTCCACGCGGTCGGCAGCTACTGCGGGCAGTTCATGATTAGCGCGACCTGCTGCCGAGCGATGATGCCCGACCCGGGCTTTTATAGAGAGTGCATGCAGACAAGTTTTGATGAGCTGCTGGCATCGGTATCAACAAAACAAAGGAAAGCCTCTTGAAGCCACCTTCGCTGGCACTGGCAATATCCGATGGCCCCAGGGCCTTGATAGACGCAGCGGTGCTTGGTTTCACCGCCCCACTGCTGCGTAAAATGCCAAAGGCGATAGGCCAGCACAGCGTTATGGTCATTCCCGGATTTCTTGGGGATGACCGCGGGAACGGTCCGTTTATTCGTTTCCTGAAAGGACTGGGCTATCAAGCCAGCGGCTGGGAGCAGGGTCGCAACCTTGGCACCAACAGCTTTGATGAAGACAGCCTAACCAAAACGCTGGAAGCACTTGCCACCGCCGGAGGCGGCAAGGTATCGCTGATCGGTCATTCCCTGGGCGGAATCTACGCCCGCGAGATCGCTAGAATGGAGCCAGGTGTCGTTCGCCAGGTCATCACACTTGGCAGCCCCTTTGGCCCGGGGCATGAGGAGGCATCTCACGCTTCGCGACTTTATCGACGGTTGAACCCGGAAGATCACCAGGAGATGGTGAACCCCGCACCGCCGCCGGTGCCAACCACCGCTATCTACACTCGCGGGGATGGAGTGATCAATTGGCGCACCTCAATACAGCGAGGCGATTACCCCAATGTCCACAATATAGAGGTTCTCGGAAGCCATATTGGCCTGAACATGAATTCGGCTGTCTGGTATTGGGTAGCCCGAAAGCTCACCGAGCACTAATCCCCCCGTTGGCCAACTGACCGGGCCTTGCTGATATCTGCGTCAAGGTGTCTGCCTGCCAGATAGAATAATAAAATCGCAACCGAGCTTATAACACCCACCGTCAGCATCGCATAGCGCAAGCCATTCTCACCGAAGTGCGGCAGGTATAGGTCGCTTAACAACCCTACCGTCAGCGGCCCCAGTCCCAGCCCTATCATATTCAGAATAAAAAACAGTATCGCTGAGGTCATGGCGCGCATGGATGGAGGCACCAAGGCATGACAGGTCGCCACGACAGGCCCCATATAAGTATTAAGAAACAGGGTAACAAAGAACATCAAGCCGATAACGGCCACAGTGTTATCCAACAGTAAGTAGGGAAAACCCAGGGGCACCGCGATGATGCCCGCTATTGCCGGTAACCATACGTACCATCGACGATCCCTGACACCAAGGCGATCAGCAAAATAGCCGCCTAAAAACGTGCCTATCATACCTCCGCCGCCGCCAAAAATAGCCAGCACAACGCCCACTTCACCGATGCTGAAACCATGGTTTCGAATCAAAAAAGAGGGGGCGAAATTACCATTGCCGTAACCTGCAAATGAGGTCGCGCCTGCGGCAAAAGCGAGGTACCAGAAACTGCGTACCGAGGATAAATGTTTCAGCGTCTCGCCCAATGAGGGTTTGTGTGCTGTGTTGACGGAATCGTCCCAATGTCCGCGTGGCGGTTCTTTAACTGTGAAATAAAAAACAATCGCCAACAACACACCAGGTATTCCAACGGAGAAGAAGGCAATGCGCCAACCATAGAACTCGCTGACCAGGCCGCCCACAATAAATCCCAGCAATATTCCCAGGTGTACGCCCGTCGTATAAATTGCCATCGCGGTGGCACGTCGCTCCGGCGGGTAGTAATCACTAATCATAGAATGTGCGGGTGGACTGCCTCCCGCCTCGCCAATGCCTACCCCAATGCGCGCCAACAGCAGTTGGGTATAGTTCTGCGCAAGGCCCGACAAAGCGGTCATTCCACTCCAGACAGCAAGGGCTGCCGTGATGATATTTCGACGGTTGGTGCGATCCGCGTAATAGGCGATGGGAATGCCGGCGGTGATATAAACCAGTGCAAATGAAAAGCCACTCAAAAGGCCGAGCTGCGTATCGGACAGGCCCATATCGTTCTTGATAGGCTCCTGCAGGATGACCAGGATCTGGCGATCAACGAAATTAAAGGCATAAACCAGCGTTAGCATAAACAAACCGTATCCGGCGACTTTACTACTGACTTTGGTATCTGCACTTGATGCAGGCTGCGCGCTCATCAATTATCCTTATCTTTGTATCGAGTCATTGTTCCACAAGCGGCAATCTATGTATCCCCCCGGTTGTCGATGGCACTGCCCAACGCTAACATAAGCAACTCTCTTTGATCACATGCGCATAGCTTGCATCGCCCTCAGGACGACAAAACATGAAATATGAAACGCTGCTTTACGATGTGCAGGATTACATCCTGACGCTCACGCTAAATCGTCCAGATCACCTGAACGCTTTCACAGTAGCGATGGCCCACGAACTTATCGATGCTTTCAACCGTGCCAGCGAAGATGATGACATTCGAGCCATTGTGGTTACCGGTGCGGGACGTGCTTTCTGCGCGGGCATGGACCTTTCGGAAGGCGGCAACGTATTTGGGCTGGACGAAACCTTGTCCCCAACCATGGAAGACATGGAGCAAAGACTAAACGACCCGGATATCATTGCCGGTGTCAGGGACACAGGTGGTCGCGTAAACCTGGCAATTTATGACTGTAAAAAACCGGTCATTGCTGCGATCAACGGCGCCGCCGTCGGCATTGGCGCTACCATGACTTGCGCTATGGACATTCGCCTGGCGTCCGAGAACGCTCGCATTGGTTTTGTGTTTAACAAGATTGGGATCACTCCCGAGGCTTGCTCAACCTGGTTCCTGCCACGTATCGTCGGCATTTCCCAGGCGCTTGAATGGTGCTATACGGCCGACATTATTAAGCCGGAAGAAGCGCTCTCCTCCGGACTTGTAAAGTCAGTATTGCCGGCGGATGATCTGCTCGCTGAGGCCTATCGTATCGCCGGGAAAATCGCGCAGCACAGCCCGGTCGCGATCGCCCTGACCCGGCAAATGATGTATCGCAACGCCGCAACGCCTCACCCCATTGAAGCCCACAAAGTGGACTCGCTAGCCATTTTCTACGCCAGCCTCAAAAGTGGTAAAGAAGGCGTGCAATCCTTTCGCGAGAAGCGGACGGCAAGCTTCACTGATAAATGTTCGGTCGATATGCCATCTTTCTATCCGTGGTGGGATCAGTCGGATTCCTGAACCCACCGAGGACTGTGATCAGCGCGAGGGCTACTTTGACGGCTGTCCTGGCGATACTCCGTGGGAGTACAGTCGTGCCAGGATTTGAAGGCTGCGGAAAATGAAGAGGGGTCACCATAGCCCAACAAAAAAGCGATTTCGATCACACTCAGGCGATTCTCTTGCAGGTAACGCCTGGCCAGCCCTGACTTAACGCCTTGCAGCAGCTGCTGAAAATTAGTGTCCCGCTCTTTTAACCGACGCTGCAATGTACGCCGGGAAACATTCATATCGCTGGCAATACTGTCGATAGAACACTCTCCCCGTGGAATCTGGCGCCGAATAGCCGAGTGCAGCGCAAGGGAGAAGGGATCGCTTACCGAATTATCAGCGCTAAAAAACCGGGAAAACTCCTCTTCCACGGCCTCATAAATACGCGTACTCACATGCAACTGTGGAAAATCCAGCACTTTACGATCGTAGTAGAGAGCACTACGGGGCTGATCAAAAAACAACGGCGCCCTGAAGGTAGACTCCAATACATCGATATTCGCCGGGCGTGTGTAAGACAGATCCACCCTACGTGGACGCACAGGCAACAGGCAATAGCTGTCCATCTGCAGCACCGTGGTCGACAGGATATTATCGGTAATGAGGCAGCGTTCTGCCGACGGGAGGTCCTCGGGATGCCACTGCATCACAAACTCACCGTCTTTTCGAACGATTTTTATCACGCCAACGTCACCCAGAAGACTGGAAACGCTAGGCATCAGGTTGAGCCAGTCGCGCAGTGTTTTTGAAGCCGACGCGAGATAAACCAGTACATGCGCTGTTTCCATGTAAGCAACTCGACCACTGAGAAGCCCAAAATCCGGGTTAGCGGTGTGTTTTAAAAACGCTACTTGCAGGCGATAGAAGACGGCAACCGGCACCCTGGCATCAGGGATATCAAGTAAAGTACTTTCCAACCCGGCGTCGCGCGCGACACAGGCAGGATCAGCACCTAACGCGCCCGCCAGATCCATGAGTCCACGAAGCGTCCTGGCATGGACATACCTGTTGTCGAGCCCATCCTCTGCGTACTGTGCACCGTCGATCATCTGTTGCCGGAAAGCTGGAGTATTCAATCCCATAATATACCAGCATTAGGGCTCATCAGCCCCGAATTATCATGCGCGAGCGGGTGCTCAAGCGCTTAAATCCAATGTGCGCACAGTGGCGCAATCTCTTGCGACTATGGCGTCATATCCCATGACCTCACATAGTGCTTTCAGTACTATGCTTATTCTCATCCACCCTGACAGGAAAAATATAATGCCTGACCAGATATTGCGCATTGGCGGAGCCAGCGGTTTCTGGGGAGATGCCGCCCGAGCAACCCCACAACTCCTGAACTCCGGCGAGCTGGACTACATCGTTTATGACTATCTAGCTGAGATCACCATGTCCATCATGGCCAGGGGCCGCGCCAAGGACGACACCAAGGGATACGCGGTCGACTTTGTTACGGCAGCGATGAAGCCCAACCTGGGGCTGCTAGCCGAGCGCGGCATTAAAGTCATTTCCAACGCGGGCGGCGTCAACCCGCAGGCCTGTGCTCAAGCACTGCGAGCTGAAATCAAGGCTCAGGGTCTGGAACTGAAGGTGGCCTGTGTTAGTGGCGATGACCTCATGGCGCAGAAAGCAGAACTCACCGAGGCCGGAATCCGCGAGATGTTCTCGTCTGAGGCGTTCCCGGAGGCCGAACAAATACAAAGCATTAACGCTTATCTCGGAGCATTCCCCATTGCCAGGGCACTGGAGCTTGGGGCGGATATCGTGGTGACGGGCCGTTGCGTTGACAGCGCGGTCACATTAGGCGCCTGTATCCACGAATTTGGCTGGGGTCGGGACGACCTGGACCAATTGGCCCAGGGCTCACTGGCCGGCCATATACTGGAGTGCGGCCCACAGGCGACAGGTGGCAATTTCACCGACTGGGAGCAAGTTGGCGGCATGGCCAACATGGGCTACCCCATTGCCGAAATAGCAGCGGATGGCAGCTTCATCTGCACTAAACCGGGCAATACCGGGGGCCTGGTCAACGTGGGCACGGTCAGCGAACAAATGCTCTACGAGATTGGTGATCCACAGGCATACATGCTGCCCGATGTCGTTTGTGACTTCTCTACCGCTGCAGTGGAGCAGGTGGGAGACAACAGGGTCAGCATCAGCGGCGCAACTGGCCGCCCTGCCCCGAACACCTACAAGGTCAGTGCCACCTATGCTGACCAATTCCGTGGCGGTGTCTACATGAGCTTTTACGGCCTGGACGCCGATCGCAAGGCAAACGCACTGGGCGATGCCATATTCGAGGCATCGCGCAATGTATTTGGCACCTTTGGTCTTGCCGACTTCAGCGAGACCAGCATCGAACTGCTCGGTACTGAGAGCCAGTACGGAAATTTCTCCGAAGTAGAGGAATGCCGCGAGGTGGTGATGAAAATTGCCGCTAAACACCCTGAGATGATGGGCATAGGCATCATGCTAAAAGAGTCGGTTGGCCTCGGACTGGCAACACCACCAGGACTGTCCGGGTTTGCCGGCGGACGACCTAAACCCTCTCCGGTTGTGCGCCTGTTCTCCTTTGTCATTGACAAAGCGAAGGTGGAGGTCAGTATCGAACTGGATGGGGAAAGCACTCAGTGCGATGAAGTTCATGGAAGGCCGCTGGATGTTGACCGTATAAAGCGCCCACCCTCCCCCGGCGGCTTTGCTCCTGACAATTACGTCAGCGTCCCATTGGTTAAACTCGCCTGGGGTCGCAGCGGCGACAAGGGTGCCAAGGCCAATGTGGGCATTATCGCGCGCGATACCGACTACCTTCCTTACATCTGGAACGCGCTCACAGTGGAGGAAGTCACTGCCCGGTTTGCGCATTTTCTTGACAGCACCGAGCCCGGCTCAGTAGAGCGGTTCTTACTTCCCGGATCAAACTCCATCAATTTTCTGTTGCACGAAGTTCTCGGCGGTGGCGGTATCGCCAGCATTCGCAACGACCCACAGGGTAAAGGCTACGCTCAGTTGCTGCTATCCGTTCCCATTCCTGTTCCGGCAGCTCTCGCGGAGGCGCTTTAATGGCCACTTTCAAATCCAAGATAAGTACCCAATCCGACGGCTTTCGCAAAAATCGCGAAGACATGATGGAGCATATCCAGAAGCTGACAGAGCTAAACAGTCGTGGTGCAATAATTTCTGAAAAGCGCCGTCCGCGGTTCGAAGCTCGAGGTCAACTCACACCTCGCGAAAGACTGGCTCGCCTGTTGGACCCCGGAATGCCGTTTATGGCAATCGGCAATCTCGCAGGTTATCTGCTCGACACTGACGACCCCGACAAATCTGTCCCCGGGTCTACCGTAATTTCTGGAATCGGTTTTATCGGCGGAGTCCGCTGCGTTGTTGTTGTGGATGATAGCGGCATTCAAGCCGGTTCACTCACCGCTGGCGGAGGCTATCGTGTCGAAAGAGCAGAACAAATTGCGCTGCAGCAGCAGCTTCCTTTTGTCCACCTGGTAGAGAGCGCAGGCGGCGATCTTATCAAATATACTGTGGAGAGCTTCTCTAAAGGTGGCGCCCTGTTTGGCAATCTGGCGAAGTTATCAAAGGCCGGCATTCCGGTTATCTCAATTTTGCACGGCTCATCGACCGCTGGCGGTGCTTACATGCCTGGATTGTCTGACTACGTTATTGCGGTCAAGGGCAAAGGTCGCGCATTTCTCGCCGGCCCGCCATTGCTCAAGGCTGCTACCGGAGAAATTGCTAACGAGGAGGAACTCGGCGGCGCCGAGATGCACGCAACCCTATCCGGACTGACGGACTATCTGGCAGAAAATGATGGCCAGGCGGTACAGATGTGTCGAGAGCTGATACACCGGCTACGTTGGAATAAGAGCAGCAACACACCCAATAGAGGCAACTACCTCGAGCCTTTATACGATCCAGATGAAATCGCCGGCGTGATTCCCTGTGATTACCGGACCCCTTACGACATGCGCGAACTTGCTGCTCGTATTGTTGATGGCTCCGATTTTATGGACTTCAAATCACGTTATGGGTCGGCAACAGTCTGTTTGCAGGCTGAAATATTTGGTTTACCGGTGGGCATCATCGGCAATAACGGACCAATAGACCCCGATGGAGCCAACAAGGCCACGCAGTTTCTGCAGCTCTGTGATCAAGCTGATATTCCAATGGTGTTCCTACAGAATACGACTGGCTATATCGTTGGCACCAAATCCGAACAAGCTGGCATGATCAAACACGGCGCGAAAATGATACAGGCAGTGCGAAACATTGAAGTGCCCCGTATCACCCTGATGACCGGTGCCAGTTTTGGCGCGGGAAACTACGGTATGTGCGGTCGCGGGTATGACCCGGATTTCCTTTACACCTTTCCCCAGGCGCGCATGGGGGTCATGGGCGGGGAGCAAGCCGCGAAGACCATGTCCATGGTTGCTCGAGGCAAGGCCGAGGCTACGGGCCAGGATGTGGACGAAAACGTCATCGCGCAACAAGAGGCCTACCTCGCTAATCTATTCGACAGCCAATCCAGTGCCTATTACACCTCAGGTCACTTGTTGGATGACGGCATGATAGACCCCCGAGACTCGCGCAAGACATTGGGTTTCCTGCTGGAAACTGTGTGGGAAAAACGTAATCGCACTGTAAGAGAAAACAGCTTTGGCATCGCCCGAGTGTAACCCCCAGGAGACAGCAAATGACTACATTACCTACAGTAAAGTACCTGATCCTGGAACCCCAAGGCAGCGTGCTGACGATTTGGTTTAATCGACCAGAAGCCAAAAACGCACTTTCGGCGGAGATGGTGGAGGAGCTGGAAGCCGTGTTGGATGCGGTTCGTGACGATCGATCGCTACGCACTATTATACTTCGCGGCAAAGGTGGCTTTTTCTGTGCCGGCGGTGACATCAAGGGTTTTAAGTCCGGGCTGCAAAGCGGCGCGCCCAGCGAAGACGATGTGGCCCGCGGCAATCGCAGCTTTGGTAATCTAATGATCAAGCTCAACGAGCAGCCCCAGGTAACGATCCTGCTGGTCGAGGGTGCAGCCATAGGAGGTGGGCTTGGATTGGCCTGCGTGGGCGACGTTACTATCGTTACCCGAGATGCCAGGTTCCGTCTCAGTGAAACCAGCCTCGGAATTCCCCCGGCGCAAATCGCACCGTTCGTGACTGAACGAGTCGGCCTCACGCAAGCACGTCGCTTAATGATGACTGGCGCTCGATTTAAGGGCGCTGAAGCCATTGACTACGGAATTGGTCACATACTCGCTGAAGATAACGAGGACATGGAAATCAAATGTGCAGAGGTGTTGCAACAGATCGCCCTGTGCGCTCCTGGAGCAAATGCCGTTACCAAGGAAATCGTATTTGAGACCACGCGTCGAACACGCCCAGACGCTCTGGACTTTGCTTCTCGCGGTTTTGCCCGGTGCATGCTGAGCGACGAAGGCAAAGAAGGCGTCGCCGCCTTTGTAGAAAAGCGTAAACCCAGCTGGGCAGATGCATAGTAACCGGAGAACACAATGACAAAATTTACCAGCATTTTGGTGGCCAACCGTGGCGAGATCGCCTGCCGTGTCATTCGCACTGCCAGAGCACAAGGCTATCGCACTGTTGCCGTGTATTCCGAGGCCGACGCTACAGCGCCGCACGTTAAAATGGCAGATGAAGCTATTTGTATAGGTCCGAGTCCCGTCAATGAATCATACCTGGTACAGGACAAGATCCTTGATGCGGCCCGCGTGAGCGGCGCAGAAGCTATCCACCCCGGCTATGGTTTTCTCAGTGAGAACGCCGATTTCGCCAGTGCATGCGAAACGGCGGGGCTAGTTTTCATAGGCCCAAGCCCCGATGCCATTCACCTGATGGGCAACAAAGCAGAAGCCAAGCGCCGCATGTTAGACGCTCAGGTGCCCTGTGTGCCAGGCTACGAAGGTGAAGACCAGAGCGACGCCATACTGATTGCTGAAGGCGAAAAAATCGCTCCTCCATTAATGGTCAAAGCCGCTGCTGGCGGCGGTGGTAGAGGCATGCGCCTGGTGCACGACACAGCCGAACTGGCCAACGCCATCAAACTCGCTCGTGCTGAGGCGGAATCCGCTTTCGGCAACGGTCAGTTGATTTTGGAAAAAGCCATTATTCGGCCCCGCCATGTAGAAGTGCAAGTCTTCGCCGATACACAGGGCAATACAATTCACCTGGGCGAACGAGACTGCTCAGTGCAGCGCCGCCACCAAAAAGTCGTTGAGGAAGCGCCCTGCCCTGTCATGACTGAGACACTGCGCGCCGAAATGGGTGCGGCAGCCGTAGCCGCTGCAAAGAGCATTAACTACCGCGGTGCCGGTACGGTTGAATTTCTGCTGGATGAGAGTGGCAATTTCTATTTTCTGGAGATGAATACGCGGCTGCAGGTTGAGCACCCGGTCACCGAACTGATCACTGGCCTGGACCTTGTTGCTTTGCAGCTGCAGGTTGCCCAGGGCGAGGCGCTCGGGCTTAGCCAAGACGATATTACGCTCAACGGTCATGCCATTGAAGTTCGCTTGTACACAGAAGACCCCGCTCAGGATTTCTTGCCTACTTCTGGTCCCGTCGATTTATGGTCCCCGGCAAACGGTGCTGGCGTTCGCGTCGACAGCGGTATTTGCACTGGACAAGAAATTTCACCTTTTTATGACCCAATGGTCGCTAAAGTGATAGCTCACGGTTCGACAAGGGATATTGCCCGCCTGCGCCTGATAGAAGCGCTGAATGAAACTGTTTTGTTCGGCGCCACTCACAACCGTGATTTCCTGGTGGCGTGCCTTGAGAAATCCTGTTTTGCGGAAGGTCAGGCCACCACCGCCTTTATTGCAGAGGAGTTTAAGCAGGGGGAACTTGCCAGCGCCGAACCAGGTTTCAACGAGAGTGCTGTCGCCGCTGTGCTGGAACTCGCGCTGGAACACGGGGAACTTTACGATCGCGCGGTCATCGTTGCGCCCCAGTTGCGGAACTGGGCCAGCGCCAGTCCGCTGGTCTCCAGGAAGATGTATGCACACAGTGAAGAAAGTGTCCACGACCTGAATGTGACGCCCCTGGGCGACAAACAATACAAGGTATACAGCGCCGATGAGGAAGTCAGCATTGACCTTATTTCAATGGAAGAAACTACTGCTCACGTGAGTATTGATGGCGTTCAACACATTGCTAGATACATGTCACCACGAACGGGAAAAATTTACCTGTCTATCGACGGCCGGGCCAATGTTTATGAAGATCAGATTCGTTTGGATGGCCAGCAGGATGAGGTCGCTGGTGGCGGACGAATTGTCGCCCCGATGCACGGCCTATTGTTGGAGATAAGAGTTAGCCCAGGAGATAAGGTAGAGAGCGGACAGACACTCGCCGTGCTGGAAGCCATGAAGATGCACTATGAAATTGTCGCCGAGGCAGCGGGTACGGTTACTGAAGTACTGGCAAACGCGGAAGACCAGGTAGCTGCAGACGACCTGCTTATTGAGATAGATACCAATGCCTGAACAATATGTAAGCAGTAACCGTGTTCGTCTTGCCTACGAGTCTTTTGGCAACCCCAATCATCCGGCTATTGTTCTGGTAATGGGATTGGGAACTCAGCTTCTTGGCTGGCCAGTTCCAATGTGTCAAGCACTGGCTGACCAGGGGTTCCATGTCATTCGCTTTGACAATCGCGACGTTGGACTCTCAGAAAAAATGGAGAACGCTCACATACCTCAACCCGTCTCACTGATGCTGCGCTCTCGATTCAAGCTGCCTATGCAAGTGCCCTACACCCTGGACGACATGGCCCTGGACCTTATCGGCCTGTTAGATGCACTGCATATCGAGCATGCTCATGTTGTTGGCGCATCTATGGGCGGCATGATTGCCCAGATTGCCGCTGCCAAACACGGCCATCGTTTTCTATCGCTCACCTCCATTATGTCCAGCAGCGGCGACCCAAAACTCCCGGGCGCACGCCGTGATGTGATCAATACCATGATCAAGCGATCGCTGGGCATGGAAAAACCGAACCTTGAGAACACCATGGCCTACTGGAGAAAGATTGGTAGCCCCGGATACCAGCCTTCGGACGAAACACTGAAAAAGAAAATAATCGACGGCTACAATCGCAGTTTCCACCCGGAGGGCTACTCCCGGCACCTCGCGGCAGTTATCGCCAATGGCAGCAGGGTTCGACTACTGAAGACAATCACCACGCCGACACTGGTAATCCATGGTCAGGATGACTCACTGGTGCCCGTGGAGTGCGGCATCGATACGGCCAGGCACATCTCTCACGCCACCCTGAAACTGTTCCCCGGCATGGGCCACGATTTACCAGAACCGCTGTTGCCCGAATTCGTTGCGCTGATTAGTCAACATGCAAAAGCGGCCCAGGCTGCTCCTGCGGGCAGCTATGCCAATGGCTAAGCAGAGCGCTGAGAGAGTAACTTTTTCTGCGACGCCATCAAACGACGCGTTGCGCTGAACACTGACATTGCAGGCTGGGCTCTTCCCGTCTGCCCCAGTTCATCAATCTGGGCGTAAAACCAATACTGCACCGAAAATGTAGCCATGGTTCGCAGCGTTTGACTGCGATTTAGAAACGCCAACCAACTGGGAAACAGAGAGAGCTTATCCTCATAGCGGGGTAATTCGGACAGGCCATTGAGGAGCTGTTTCGGTGCATCTGTCATCACGCACATCGGCCGCCCAAGGCCAATAAGATCCGCGCCACCGCTCGCTACGGCCTGCTCCATCACGTCCCGACGCCGAAAGCCGCCGGTCACCATAAATGGGATAGAAACCTGCTCCCGCATCGCCAGCGCGAAGTCGACAAAATACGCTTCCCGCTGCTGAGTAGACTGCGCCACTTCCTGCGGATCAACCTCCTCTACACCCTCTACTCCCAGGAGCTTTGGTTGCTCGTAGGTACCCCCTGAAATCTCTAACAGGTCTATGCCTTCTTGCTGCAACCACTTGGCAACTTGCAAGCTATCGGCAAAATCGAAACCGCCGCGTTGGAAATCAGCGCTGTTAAGTTTAACCGCCACTGGGAATGACGGACCAACACTTTCACGAACGGCGCGCACCACTTCAAGCAACATTCTCGCCCGGTTTTCGAGCACCCCGCCATATTGGTCTGTGCGTAAATTCGAGCGCGGGCTCAAAAACTGCGACAACAAATAGCCATGCGCCGCATGAATCTGTACGCCAGTGAAGCCTGCCTCTTTTACCGCTCTGGCACATAGTGCAAAGCGATCTACAAGCTCCTGAATTTCAGTTTCAGTGAGCGCTACGGGTTCACCAAACTGCCCACCCGGCAGACCAAGTTTAACCGCAGAGGGCGCTTTGGGATGCGGGTTTACATTCTTCTGTGTTTGTCTTCCCGCATGACTAATCTGCGCCCAGAAGTGATTGCCCTGACGGGTACCCGCTTTAGCCCAAGCGGCTAGCGCCTCCTTCATCTGCTGATCGGGCTCTCGATCGACAACCACATTTCCCGGTCGCTCAAGATGATCAGCATCCACCTGAATATTGCCTGACAACAGCATGCCTGCCCCACCGTCACTCCAAAGTCCGTAAAGCGTTTCCAACTGAGGTGTGGGCAAACCATTAGGCGTTGCGAGACCCTCTGTCATTGCCGCTTTGGCAATGCGATTGGGTAGTGTCACACCGCAAGGCAGACTCAAATTATTCTGCAGCGGGCTATTGTTATTGTTATTGTTTTCATCATTCATACTAAGATTCATCACTGGTTTGTTATTGAATATCGCCGCAGCTCAGCGAGCCAGCAGTCGATGGGCATCAAGCTTCGCGGCAGAACCTGGCGATACTGGATGCGGTCTCTCGACTCACATCGGGACAGGCAACGGCGAAAATTTCGGTGCCGTGAATCGTGCCCATTACCTGCAGGCAACGGGCGGCTACGCCAGCTCGCAATAACAATCGATAGAACTCGATGCCCTCGTCTCGCAACGGGTCACATTCATTGACACTGATGACCGTCGGCGGCAAGCCTTTGACATCGTCCTCAGAAGCAAAGCCTGGCCATGCCAGCGGGTTGCCGTTCTCAAACTCGGTAATGCCATAGGCAACAGCGCCGTGATTGCTGTGCAGATCCAGTAGTAAGCCATTGTTTTCCACTGATGAGGGATAGCGGTTCTGCGGCCATGCACCGGCAATATAAGGACACAATGCATAGAGCCCTTTGATCAGCCCGATATCGCCATCATTTTTTAGCTGCAAGCCCGTCGCCAGCGTTAAATTTCCGCCGCCACTCTCACCAGAAACGATAATGTGGTCTGGGTCGATACCCAAAGGTTCAGCCTGACTCACCAGCCAGCGTAAACCAGATACACAATCATTGAGTCCTGCTGGGAATGGCGCGACCTCAGGTGCCGATGAGGGTGTCAGGCAATTTCGAAAGTCGACCATCGCTACCGCTACTCCCTGTGCAGCGATGATCTTGCCCCACGCCCGGTAAATCCCGTAAAAACAAGACATGGACTGCATACCCCCACCGTGAATGTAATAAACGCAGGGCACAGACTCGTCAACGTCGGGGCGGATATACTGAATTTTGATGGTATTGCCATCTGGCTGAGACTGAAACTCGAGCTCGCTGATGTTCAGCCCTTCCGATGGAGCGACCTGTTCATTGTCCACCATCTCCATCATCGCTCTCATTTCTTCCATGCGAGCGATACTTTCAGGTCTACTGGCTTCTTCGAGTAATTGCTCCCGGTTATCAACGTCTTGGGCGGCCACCACTGGCATGGAGTCCATTAATTGCTTGATACGCGGATCTATACGGGGGTCGTCGCTTAACTTGCTCATACACTGGCTTCCGAATCTGACTAACGAAAAAAGAAGGCAGTATAAACAGCGCTCAGTGAGATGTCGCTTTCTTTGAATGCTTATCCGGTCGGATAGAGCTACTTAAGGTATTTAAGGAACCAGTCTAACGCCTCGCTCCGTGCAGCACTGAGATTCTCGCCCTGATACATTTCATAATGGCCACCAGGGTAAGTGACATAGCGCGAAGGCAGTCGATCTTTTATTGACTCGTACATCTGACCGCCATTCTTCACTGGATCAAATAATGTTTCGCCTTCTGCATCGATAATCAGCGTTGGAGCGTTAAGTTGATCTAATTTAGCTAATGGCTCAAACTGCTTTAGCGCAACCCAATCGGGATAGCCGCGAAGGCGAGGGTCGCCTTTGCTCTCCGGGCCAGGATAAGGCGGTATATCGCCTCTGGCCGCCCGCGTTTCTGCTGACCTCATCAACTCAGCCGGCAATTGCCTCAAGTTGTAAGAATAATTCACCGGTGCCATCTGGGTCACAAACGCTTTGATGCGATCGTCAGTAGTTGCACTCACCAACGCCAGCGCTCCGCCCATTGAAGTCCCCCAAACACCGAGATTGTTGGGCATCACACCGGGCTCACCGCCGAGATAGTGAAGTGCTGCCCTAACGTCGGCTGACATTGAAAAGGGGTTCACCACCTTTCGAACATGACTAGCCTCAACCGTTATCTGAACCGCCTCTTCAGTAGGCTCAAGCTTGGCGGCTGCAAGCAACGGCCCATCGCTCTTACCCCAACCCTTAAAATCGAAGGCAAGCACAATAAACCCTGCCTCGGCGAATTGGCGAGCATAGTTCTTGCCGACATTTTCTTTATTGCCTCCCCAGCCGGGAACCATCAAAATCCCAGGCAAGCGTTCGTCTTCTGTCACTTTTACAGGCCGATAGATATCGCCTGCTAGTCGCACCCCCTCGCTCCAAATAGTCACTTCTTGATGATCAACGGCACTCTGCGTCTGGCCGCTGGCGAGCAACGTCGTAAAGCAGGTCAGCGAAGCGGCTATAAAGACTAAGATTACTCTCATGATTTTCATCGGGCTTTTTTGCTGATACATATGAGCAGTTCCTTAGAAAATTACTGCGATGGTGCTCTCAGCACGATCAAAACGTTGCCCGGCATCTGATTGAAATAGCTGTAACCACTTTGTATCGCCAGATAACCGTTGCCGATGGCCAAACTGGTGTTGTCGAGGGAACCACCATGCGCCTCAATGCCATTGAGCGTGACAAATGACTTCTTGGTATCGAACTGCCAGAGCACATCGCCGCTGTTACTATCGAATGCTTTTAAAGTGCCATTGAGTGAGCCAGCAAGCACCGCTCCGTCCAGGCTGGTAGCGGCTCCGGAGTAGCCGTATGCATGGTGGCAGTCCGGCCACTGCTCATGGTGACGACCATTCATTACATCCATCGTCGTTTCATCGAGCTCACAGCCGCGAGTCGCTTTATGTTGCCACTTGATTTTTCCGGTACTGACATCCAGCGCGGTGACGCCTGGTTTCGGGGTGTATTCCCACTTGGTGATACGCCATTCAGGATCAGAGACTGGAACGAACACCGTGTCATTTTCAACGCTCATTCCCCAGTGCACTCCGCCAATAGGCGTGCCGTCTGACAACTTGGTTTGCCAGAGCAAAGCGCCTCGATTATCTGGGTCGAGGCCGTAGACATCGCCTGATTTCTGCCCGGCGAGCAATATATCTTTACCCATTGCCGTTTTTGCGATGATTACAGAAGCGCCAAAGTCAAAATCCGGGCCGGGGTTTTTGGGGCATGCGGGACTCTCTGGATAACCCAGATAGCTCGCCACACAGGCCTCGTTATAGACATCATCGGCTAAGGCCTGAAAAACCCACTCCTCTTCACCGCTGTCAAGATTCAGCGCAATAATCGCATCGCTGGTACCGGTAGACGGCCAAGAGTAGTTTTCGCCAGTGCCGATGTAGAGCACATTACGTTGGGCATCAATAGCGGGAGTCGTCCAAACAGGTGCCCCAGAGGGCCCTCTGGTTTTCATGCCGCCCGGCGTGGGCTCTGCCGGCTGAGACTCCGCTGTCGTTGCATAAGTCCAAAGCACCTTACCATTGCGAATATCGAAGGCTCGCACGCCCCCATGGTCTTCACAGCACTCGTAGTTTCCATGACCGGCCCGGGAAACCTCGAAGCTGGAAATCGGCACGTAAAGTCGGTCTTCGTGAAGTACCGGTGTGCCCGTGATGGTCGAGGCAATACCTGTTTTAGCGCTACCCTGCCAAACGCCAGAGCCATCGGCGGCGTTAATAACGTGGACCCCCGCGCGACTATCACCAAAGATCAGAACGGGTGCTGCGGACCCGGGCATCTTGCCCATAACCAATGCTGACCGAACTGGTGCGCTGGAGCGGTATGTCCATCTTAGACAACCGGAAGCGAGCTCGAACGCGTACACGGAACTAGTCGCGGCAACGCCGATGTAAAGAGTGTCTTCGGTAATAACCGGTTGCGAGCGCATGGTGGTTGTACCCGGAAAGCCTTGGGCCCAAGCGACTTGCAAGTTCGGCAGGTCGGCAATTGCTATACCTGCTCGCGCTGCCATCTGATGACGATTGTTACGATGACCATACCCCCAGTCTCCGACCGCTGGCTGCGTAACGGGAACCGAGGATGGCTCAGCACCGCAAGCCATACCCGCTTCCCATGAACGCGGATCTTTACTCTCTGATGACAGATGCCTGGCCAGTGACTCCCTCTGTGCGGTGGTCATGGCAGATGCCTGTACCTTCATCACGCCGTCAGACATTTCATCCAGTAAACGATCGTAGCTGAGAATACGCAGGGCCCCCAGAGACGGCGCTTTTGCAGCCGCGTTAGAGTGACAGCTAGAGCAGTGCTGCTTGTATAGCGCCAGCCCTTCATCGCTATCCTTGAGGTGCTGCACAAACCAATCCTGCGCATCTTTAAGAGCGGATTTATAAGGGGCCCCCTGATAGAGGTCGTAGTGTTTCCCCGGGTAGGCCACATAACGCGCAGGTACGCGATCTTTTATCGTGCTGTATAGCAGCTGCCCGTTAATTTCCCTGGCGAAAAGTTCTTCATCCTCGGCATCAATAATCAGGGTAGGCACCTGCAGCTGGTCGGCTGCAGCAAATGAGTCAAAGCGCTTGAGATAAATCCAGTCCGGGTAGCCTTGCAACGCAGGGATAATGGCTGACTCAGGTCCCGGGTAAGAATCAATGACACCTCTGGCACGCTGAACCTCCCATCGCCGGACCATTTCGTCGGTGATCATCGTCAGGTTTCCCTTGAAGTTCACCGCCCCTATCTGGTCGACGTAGGCCTTGATTCGATCGTCGGCTGCAGCAACGACCAGGGCGATGCCTCCTCCCAGGCTGGTACCCCAAATACCAATATTATCCGCTAGCACCTGGGGCTCACCGGCCAGAAAATTGAGCGCCGCGCGCGCATCGGCAACCATTGATTCAGGATTGATAACACGGCGTACATGTTCAACGTCTACTGTGACGTCAGTGCGATCCTCTGCTGGATCCAGTTCCTGACGATGAAGCAAGGGGCCGTTACTCTGGCCCCAGCCTTTGAAATCAAACGTGAGGACCACAAAGCCCAATCGAGCAAAATGTGGCGCGTAGGCTCTATTGAGATGCTGTTTAGTGCCACCCCAGCCATGGACCAGTAATATACCGGGCAACTTTTCGCCAGCACTCATCCCTGCTGGCTTGAACAAGTTTCCCTGCAGCAGCACACCTTCGCTCCAAATCGACACTGCTTCTTGTTCAACGACAGCTGATTTGTCATCGGCGGCAGAGCTCGCTATAGCCGCCGCCGACATGGCGGCGATGAAAGCATAAACAATCAGCCTCATCGCCCGCACTGCTTTCAACCTCAAACTATTTTCGGCTAGAAGTTGTACGTAAAGCGAATGCCATAAGTCCGAGGCTCAGTCAAAGTGAAGCTTGAATTATGGGTAGTAGTGTCAGGCCGGCTGCGGAAGAATACGTCGCGGTCGTCAGTAATGTTCTTCACATAAGCCGTGACTTCCCATGTAAGATCCGGTGAGCCAGCACTGAGTCGCGCATCCCAGCGATCCCAATCTTCGAGCAAGTCATAGTCACTGTTGTTGAAAGCCGAGGTGTACTGCTCATCAGTAAACATGTAGCTACCAACAGCTGTCCACTCCAGGTCAAACATATCCCAACCGTAAATCAGGTTGGCAGAGAACGTATTTTCCGGGGAAAGCAGAAAGTTATTACCCGACAGGTCCAGCGCCTCAGTACATAAGGGATCCTGGCTATACCCCTGGGCGAGCGGCCCGAGGGCGCAGGCGTTGGTGTCTATCGATGAAAAGTCCTCATACTCCGTATCGTTGTAGGAGTAAGCCATACTCAAGGTAAGACCTTCGCTTAACAATGCAACCAACTCTGCTTCAACTCCCCAGGCTTCAGCTTCAGCTGCGTTCTCGTAGACGCTGAGGGTCACGCCTTCTATCACGTCAGATTTAAGCACCTGTAAGTCGGTGTAATCGTAGTAGTACAAGGCTGTCGTCAAATTTACTCGCTGATCCCAAAAGCTTCCCTTATAGCCAATTTCATAGGACAGCAGTTCCTCGGGGTCCACTGTGTCTACCTCCGAGCTTTCGGTAGGCTGCAGAAGGTTGAAGCCACCTGAGCGATAACCAGTGGCCGCGAACGCATAGAGGAAGTGATCATCGGAGAAGAAATGATCCACGCCCAAGCGCCAAGTGAACTTATCCCAATCATCTTTGGCGCTGTGATGTTGAATCGGATCTTCGGGATCTCCTACGTATTGCACGTAAGTCGTATCTCTCCCATCTTTTTCATCATAGGAATACCGGAGACCAAAGGTAAAAATCGTGTCTTGGGTAAAGTCCCAGGTCATCTGCCCGTAGGCAGCATAAGAAGTGGTCTCAAGATCTGCCTCACCTCTGTACAGATATCCATCGTCATCGACCGGTCCATTGATAAAGCCGGCGTAGAAGCGGTAGACGTCCATCAGGTCCTGGTTATGCTCTAGAAAGTCGAGGCTCTGCTCTTCTTCGCTGTTGTAATAGTAGAGTCCTGATATGAAATTGACGGAGCCATCCAGGTCACTGGTGAATTGCAGCTCGTGCGAAGTGAACTCTGCGTACTGCGCAAAGGGCCTGGTCAAGTCTGAAGGGGTCAACTCCTTACCTGTCCAGACGGACACAGGCAAACCGTAGGCTTCGATTTGGGACCAGTCCAGTCCAGAGTCTTCAGCCCTGATTCCATCCGCATCGTAGTCCGACGCATAATCAAATTCCGAATATCCGAAAGTGTATTTGACACCAAAGCTATCGAAATCATAATCACTGATGAACGTTAGCGCATCGCGCTCATTTTCGACGTAGGGCGTGCGGTCAATCGCTACATCGCCTTCGTCTTTGAGCGCAGGATTTGTTCTGGTCATACCCTGATTAAGGTTGGCAAAATTCTGCCCGGGGAACATGCCGGGAAAATTAGTTAGTTCGCCAGTGTCATTGTCGACAACCTGCTGAATAAACTCAGTGTCATAGGCATTTAGAATGTAAGGATTCTCTGGCGTTGTTCCTCCATCGCGAGTCAGCAACTTTAGTGAGTTAGCCCACCGGTCTGTTGTCAGATGTTGAAAGCTAACCGTGCCGTAAGTACTCTCTCGTTTGTCATATTCACGACCGCTTTCAATGTCAGTTTGAAAACCCTCTTTGCGCTCGATCTGTGAGAGAGCGCCAAGAAAAGAAAGTTTCTCAGTCAGCGGACCGCTGACCAAACCTTGCAACATGTAGGAATCATAATTCCCTAGCTCTGCAATCACCTTACCTTCCCACTCCTCGGTCGGCTTTTTACTGATGAAGTTGATAGCACCGCCAATAGAATTTCGTCCATACAAGGTCCCCTGCGGGCCGCGAAGAACCTCGAGTCGCTCGATATCCAGAAAATTGGAAAATGAGAAAAGGTCATTTTCAGTGCTGTATACGCCGTCCCAGTAGAGCCCTACACCAGGGTCAGAGCCCAGAGCCACATTTGGGCGTCCAACGCCACGAATACTGACGCGGCTCGGTGCAATTGTCAGTGAGGGAGTTCGTGCTGAAATATCCGCTGCATTGTCAATACCAAGCTGCTCGCGGGTATCAGAATCGAAAGCCGTCACTGCCACCGCGGTTTCCATCAGATTGGATTCCACGCGATTGGCAACAACCACCACTTCTTCCAGCACCATCTGTGCATTGGTTACAGACGCGGCCAAGCCTGCGGTGGCGGCGGCGAGTGCACGGACCAATATCTTCTTGCGGTTAGCGCTCATAGGAAACCCTCATTATTGATTTATTTGCATAGGTGCTAAATTTAATATTTATTTTTTAGCATGTCTACTAATTTTATAGTTATTTCCATTAACGTTCGGTTATACTCGCCAGCATGCAAAGTACAGTTACTCCAATAAAAAAGAAGACCAAACGCACCCAGGAACGCACGGAAGTTACCCGGCAGAAACTGTTGGATGCGGCCACGCAGCTGTTCGCCTATCGTGGCTATGACGGGGTCACCGTCAGGGATATCGAGAAATCAGCAGACGTTCATCGGGGACTGGTGGCTTATCACTTTACCGACAAAGACTCGCTATGGCGGGCAGTGGCGGATGCCTGTTTTGGCCAAATGCGGGGCAAGATTGACCAACGTTTCGTGATTCTCAAGGAACTGTCCAAGGAAGAACAACTGGCCACCATTGTCAGGTTCTATGTTCACTTTAGCGCTTCTCACCCCGAGGTCAGCGCCTTGGTCAGCCAAGAGGCAACGACGAAGTCCTGGCGCATTCAACACCTGATAGACAACCATATCCGCCCCGCCTGCATTGCCATGGAAACTCTCGCGAACCAGACCCTGGGCCTGAACCGGGAGGATTTTGTTCACTGGTACTACATACTCATCAGCGCCAGCTCCACCCTCTTCTACTTTGCGCCCGAGTGTGAACTTCTGTTCGATGTCGAATCGCGGTCGGATGCAGTGGTTGAACGACACGCGGAAGTGCTGGTTAAGATGCTGGTCAAAAACGCTTCTGCATTCGACTGAGTATTGCGTCTCAACCCTGGAGATTCAGCTTTTCACGCTCCGCGATTTTTGCCATGATTTCCCTGTGTCGCGCTTCGCTCATAGGATAGCGATTGGAAATCAATACGGTTGCAATAAACAGGACCAGCAATACTGGACCAGAAAGAATCGCCAACTTCATAATAGCTTCAACGGGCACAGTTTCGGGAGTTGCGGACTTGGGAAACTTGATGATATCCAAACCGATTCCCGCTAAAAAACTACCCAAACCATAACTGGCCTTAGTTGCAAAAGAACGAGCGGCGAAAAACAGGCCCTCCTCCCGCTTGCCACACTCCAGCTGGTGTTCATCGATGCTGTCTGAAAGCATGGAGTCCAGCAAAATCATGTAAGCGATGAAAAAGATCTGCGAAACTCCGTTGACGCTAAAGATCAGGGCGAACTTCATAGCATCATCAATCTGACCCAATATACCGCCGAAATAAAGTATCTGCGGGGAGAATGCGAAAGCACCTCCGGTAATAACACAAATCCTTAAAGCCCTTTTTTTATCGAGACGAGCGGACAGACCCTGCGCGACCCAGGAGGCGAAGATAATGCCGATCAACACCGAACTTGCCAGTCCAGCAAGATGTCCCGGCTGAAATTCAAAGACATAGGTTGCCACATAAATCAGCAGCGTTTGCGAGACGCCTGCGAGAGTCGAAAACATTAAAATTGCCGCAAACAGAACCCGAAAAGAATCCAGCTTCAGGGTTCTGAACACATCGATAAACGCCAGCCAGGCGGTGGACTCATTACCGGTAAGGACCGGCTTGCTTAGCTCAGGTATAGAGCGCCAGGTGCCAACCACTGACAACAACATCGCGGTCGAACCCATCACTGCGCAGAACAAACCGAAGCCCGGGTAACTGGCCTTGTTGAGCATCCCATTGGGATACATTTCTGATGGAGGAAAGAACAGGGAAAAACCAACCACGCTGGTCACCAAAATGCCCGCGTAAGTAAAGAAGACCCGGTAGCCAATCAGTGAAGTCCTTCCGTAATAGTCTTTGGCCAATTCAGCGCCCAGTGAAAGGTGAGGCACATAGAACAGGGTAAGCATTAGCCTGACACTGATTGCACCGCCCAACATCCAGGCAAACAAGCCGGTTTGGGATAAATCGCCTGGCGGGCTGAACAAGAAGAAAATGGCTATTCCAAAAGGCACCGCCCCGGCCAGCATAAAGGGATGACGCCGACCCCACCGCGACCTGAACCTGTCTGACAGTTGACCTACCATGGGGTCAGTGATCGCATCCACCAATAGCGCCAGCAGCGCTGCAGATCCGGCAAGACTGCCCGACAACCCAAGCACCTGGTTGTAATAGAAGAACAGGAAGGTACTAAATGCAGATTGCTTGACGCCGTCAGATAATTGACCAATGCCATAGCTTAGGCGCGTACTAAGGGGTAAAGCTGCCATTAGACAAACTGCTCCGGCCAGGGACTGCGCATGTGTTGGTGGTTGATGGAGGTAGCGCCATCTACTGGAATAATTGCCCCGCTGGTATAGGCGCCCGCCTTGCTGCTCAAATAAACTGCAACGCCTGCCATCTCCTCTGCTTTGCCTACGCGGCCTAATGGCGAGTTCTCTTCAACCTGCTGCAGTTGCTGATCGAATATCTGCGTGGTTAGCTGACTGGGGTAGAATCCTGGGGCCACCGCATTAACGGTAATTCCGCGGTCTCCGAGGTCAACCGCAAGATGCCGTGTGAGGTGATGGACCGCTGCCTTGCTGGCGGGATAAGCATAGCTTCCGGTGGAGTGCACGCTGGGAACATGCAACCCTTCCATCGAGCCGATATTAATCACTCGAGCGGGATCTCCTTCGGACGCGGCCTGCTCCAGTAACGGAGTCAGGTCACGGGTAAGGCAAAACATCGCGCTGACGTTAATATCCATGACCCTGGCGAAACCCGATTGGGGGTACTCTTCGTAGGAAGCGCCCCAGGCAGCACCTGCATTGTTCACCAAAATGTGTAGCTTGCCCTGCTCGGACTCAATCCGATCTCTGAGCGCCAGTCGATCAGACTCACTTGTGACATCGGCAGGTGCCGCTATACATTCGCCCCACTGCGACAACTCCTGGGCTGCCTGTTCACAGGGCTGGCCCTTGCGCGCGGTGATATAGACCCGAGCGCCAGCTTCCAGCAAACCACGAGAGATCATGAATCCTATCCCCCTGGAGCCACCGGTCACCAAGGCCGTCTTCCCTTTCAGGCCGAACAAACTTTCCAGGTCCATTGAATTGCTCATTATCTTGATTCCATTTTTATGGTTTTATCCACGTCAGCATTCGGGACACATCGGCACTATCTATCAGCTTCATATTCAGAAGCTTCGACAGTTCAAGCTCAAACGCTTCACGGCCTGATTCTGCCAACAGCTGGAACGGCCCTCGAACCAGATGTGTTCCGATACACCAGGCCCGATCGATATCGACAGGCTTGGCGATTTCGTCGGCGGCGAGTATCACCCCGTGTGCAATAAGCACTGCTTGCAGGATCCCTGAAACTGAACTGTCAGATCGAGCATTGAGAAAGCCTGGTTGCTGGTAGTCTGGCTCCGGATAGTGATAAAAGCCGGCCCCGCTTTTCATGCCCAGCTTACCGTCTGCCAACATCGACTCAAGTGAACCCAGAATGCCATCGCGAAAGAGTTGCAGTGCGTCGTCTCTATTCCGGTGCTGCCAGGTGTCGCGCACCAGTGGTATGCCAAAAAAATCTATCATCCCCAGAGGCCCCATGAGCGCGCTTTGACTACTCATCCAGGCGGCATCAATTTCATCCCGTGAGTAATCGCCGCGGGTCCAGAGCGCAAGTGATGTACCTATCACTGGCCCCAGCATGGCGTTTAGCAGGTAGCCTGGATTTTCTTTGAGCAGCACCAGCGGTTCACCCTTGGTGCTGAGCGCATAGCGCTTCAGTATGTCCAGTGTTTCTGTTGAAGTCCTTGGACCGGGTACGATATCTATTAATGGTGATCCCAGATGCGAGTGCAGTGCTGCAAAGCGATCGCCTCGGGCGACCACATCTTCGATATCAGAAACCAGTAAGCCAGATGAATTGGATGTCAGTATGGTGCGCTCGGGGCAACATTTATCCAGCTTGGCATGTACCTCACGCTTTAGCTGCTTCTCCTCAAATACGGATTCGCTAACGAGATCGACATCCTGCGTTGCATCCGCAAGATCAGCACTGACTCGCGTTCTTGCGAGCGCCTGTTTAATGTCAGCCTCGGAACAATACCCACCACCCACCAGCATCGTCGCCAGTTCCTTCTGAACCTGGGGTATACGCCCAAGGCTATCGGCGTTGGCATCGTACAAAACCACATCGTAGCCAGAAACGGCAGCAGCAAGCGCGTTGTAGCAGCCCATTGTTCCGGCACCCACAAAGCAAATCGTCTTGATCTCAGCAATGGTCATAAGAAAACCTATCTAATCCGGCGCGGCAGTCGATCAAGCACCACCAGGTTAGTGGCGCCTCGGGCAACCATCGCGGGCAACCAGGAAACCACCGGCAGGTCAGCAAGCGCATTGACAATATGAAACTGGGTCGGGTTCTGCTCCCAGGTGAGGTGCTGCCATATTGCGCTGCCCTCGCCCACCCATGCCTCGTGTATAACATTTTCTGAGGGATAGGTTGTTGCTTCATTCAGCGCCTGGCCAAAGCCACCAATAGCGGGCATATAGCGCCAGGCCATCGGGTTGTCTTTACCCTCGCGGGCCTTGGCATCGTCGGCAATCTCCTCCTCCGTTGGCGCGCGCAGACCCGAAATATTCAAGTCAAGAAACTTGTGTCCAAAATGTCCAGCACTGGCGCGCCAGCAACCATCGATAACGCTGTGCTCTGCAATGTCGGCATAGACTTTGGGTATGCCCTGCATCTCACGGCCGGTAAGAATCGGGTCGGCCAGGTCCTCCCACATCACCAGCGTGTAGTTACCTTCCAGCGTTTCCTCTTCGCCTTCAAACACGGCCGCCGCGTTTATCGCCACCAGGTTGTAGCCATGCCCGGCCAGCCAGTCGACTTGTCGATTACAAGCGTAGGTAATAGTGATTACAGGAACATCGGCGACCCGATAGGGCGCGGGAAGGTACGCTGCCAGCGCCTCGCGTTCAGTAACAAAGGCGACCGTCATACTGGTGACATCGCGATACCAACCGCTGGATTTGGGGGACAATGGCCGAGGGCCGAAATGAGCTGGCATCATATAGCTGCCATGGGGGTCGAGTGTAAACATCTTGGTGTCCGCAGTTATTGTAGAGTCCGATACCGACCGGGCTATGGCCCGGACCTGGAATTTAAACAAGAGGCTATCAGCTCGGCACGTTCCTAACCTGTCACCAAGGTGACTGCCCCTACCTATTCGAAGAAGCTGATTTCTTCTTCCAGGCGCTCGCGGTCCAGAATGAGCAGGTAATCGTTACGATTTTCTACCAAACCGCGATGGTTCCAGTCACGGAAAATCTTGTTCACCCTCTGCCTAGACCCCAGTGCCAGTCGAGCAAAGTCATTTTGACTGACTTTTATGTCCAACAGCAGCCCTTCTTCAGTCTCTTGCCCGTGACCGTCCAGCAGGTATAGAAGACGCCCCGCCACCCGTGCTTTCAATGGATAGAACAGGATACCGCCCACCAGTTGATGCATGGTGCGCAAGGTCTCCATATTGTAATGAAACAGGTTTTTATACATCAGCGGATGCTGCTCGCCCATTTCAAGAACCACTTCGCGGGGAATAACCAACAACTCGACAGAGTTGATAGCGCTGGCTTCCAGGACCCTACCCTCATCATTTAACAATCCAGGTTCTCCAAACCAGGTCTCAGGCTCCCTCTCGATCAGCGCGAACTCATGGCCATTTGGGCTGTGCAGCGAAACCCGGACTCTCCCCTTAACAACACAGAAGACCTCGGTAGTGGGGAAGCCCTGACGATAAATGCACTCTCCAGCACCCAGGTGGCGTTCCTGGGCCGACAGCGCCAGCAGTTTCAGCGCCTGCTCCGGTAAACCCTTAAACCAGGGGGAACGTGCAACGATGGCTTGACGATCAATCTCTGTCATTGACAACCCGATAGTCATGGATGGTGAGCGGCTGGCCCGACAGAATACTAACAGCCCTAACCGATAGGTAAAACCAAGCCCATTGATAGTGATTTCCAATTTCAGGCAGTGTAGTTGATAGTCTACACTTATGTCATTCAATCACTGATCAATGGAGATCAACATGAGCGCAATAGAACAGGTACCCAATGTCACTTTCAAAACTCGCGTACGCGACGAGTCGGTGGAAGGCCCAAACCCCTATCGCTGGGAAGACCAGTGCACCGATGATTTGTTCGCCGGTAAAAAGGTTGTGGTGTTTTCTCTTCCTGGCGCTTTCACGCCCACCTGCTCCTCCAATCACCTGCCACGGTACGAGGCTTTGTTCGAAGAATTTCAGGCGCAGGGCGTCGACTCGATTATCTGTGTGTCAGTGAACGATGCTTTTGTTATGTTCCAGTGGGGCAAGCAAATCGGCAACGAGAATGTCTCACTGCTGCCCGATGGCAACGGAGAATTCACGCGTAAAATGGGTATGCTAGTTGACAAATCGAATGTTGGATTTGGCATGCGCTCATGGCGTTACTCTATGCTGGTTGACGACCGTAAAATTGAAAAGATGTTCGTAGAGCCAGACTTTGCAGACAACTGCCCAACTGACCCCTTTGAGGTTTCGGACGCCGACACGATGCTGGCTTACATCAAAGGCACTGATGCACCCGGTGTCAGCAGCCCAAGCAAAGCCTTTCAGGGCTAATTCGTGTTCAGGGCTGCCTGTTCTAGTGGACAGCCCGAGCATCCCCCCTATACTCAATTCAACATTTTGAATTCAGTATAGGGTCTCTTTTGGAATACCTTCGCCGCGCATTTTTTACCCTTTTTATCACCACCCTCAGCCTGCCCGTGATGGCCATTCAATGGCCTCAGGAAGTAGTTACACCAAAGGCAAAAATCATTGTCTACCAGCCACAACCGGAGTCACTCGAAGGCAACGAGCTTAGCGGACGAGCCGCAATGTCTATCGCAGTCGACGGAAGTGACGAGCAGATATTCGGCACCTTCTGGTTTACGGCGCGCCTCGAGACGGATCGCAATTCCGATACCGCCCTCGTTCGAGATATCAAAGTAAAGAATGTTCGCTGGCCAGACTCCAAGGATGCAGGCGAGCAAAAGTTCACAGCGATGGTTGAGTCTGCCCTTCCCAGCACCGGTTTCGAAATATCAATGGAACGCCTCGCTGCTAGCCTTGCAACCGCGGAGCTGGAGATAAAGAGCCTCGACAACTTGAACAACGACCCGCCCAACATTGTATTTCGCCGCCAGCTGGCTGTGCTGCTCAGTTATGACGGTGAGCCTCGCTACTCTCCCATCGAAAACAGTCAATACGAGCGGGTCCTCAACGCACCAATAGTGGTGGTGAAAGACAAACGTGGCACCCACTATGTCACCAACGGCAAGCTCTGGTACGTCGCTAATAGCGCCATGGGCCCATGGAAGCCGACGACCTCGCCCCCTAAAGACCTGGCCGAAGCAATGCCAGCTGCGGACCCCGATACGCCCGAGTGGCAGACGCCACCAGAAATTATTGTAGCGACTGAGCCCACTGAGTTGATCGTCACCGAGGGCCCGCCCGAGTGGAAGTCCCTGACCGGTGGTGAAGTGCTCTATGCGAGCAATACGGAATCTCCCTGGCTGAGGGACCTACCCACCGGCAACATGTATCTACTGCTTTCTGGCCGCTGGTTCAGAGCCAAGTCTGAGTCAGGTCCGTGGACATTTGTCCCTGCGGATGAGCTGCCAACCGCATTTGCTGATATACCCCCGGCATCAGACATTGGAGGCCTACGGACCTCGGTAGCGGGTACCCCGGAAGCAGAAGAAGCTGTGCTTGATGCGCAAATTCCGCAAACCGCTGCGATCAGCCGCGACGCCTCGCTGCAGGTAAGCTATGAGGGCACTCCAAAATTTGAACCCGTAAGCGGAACCAGTGTTTCCTATGCCGTTAATACCGCCACCCAGGTACTGAGAATCAGTAATAAATACTACGCGGTTGATAATGGGGTCTGGTTCGTCTCCAGCAAAGCCACAGGACCATGGGCGGTAGCGGATGAAATCCCCAAGGATGAGATTGCCAAAATTCCAGCGAGCTCACCAGTCTACAACACGACCTACGTCAACGTTTACGAATCGACACCAGAGGTCGTCTACGTAGGCTACACACCCGGCTATCTATGGTCTTTCCCCTACTATGGCGTGCCAGTTTACGGCTCGGGCTGGTACTACCGGCCCTACCCCGGTCCATGGTATTACCCTCACAATCCCACCTGGGGCTTCAACGTGGGTTACAACCCATGGACCGGTTGGAACTTCGGCGTTTCCTGGACGAACGGTTTCCTGAGCTTCGGCGTTCGCTTCGGCGGGGGCTACCCACACCACCATCACCATCGAGGATGGTACGGTGGCGGCTATCGCGGGCCGGTCGTTATCAACACCGGCGACATCAACATCGGTAACAACGTCAACGTAGGTAACCGCGCAGACCTGAGCAATAAAATTCAGCGCAACGATCTCAAAATGAACCGTGACAGCATGAATCGGGATAACCTGTATGACCGTGCGGAAAATCGTAATCGCAAAGCCGACCCCAGGACCGTCAAATCTGATCTCAAGCGGGCAACATCCAACAAGCAACTAAAAAATAATGTCTACGCCGACAGAGAAGGGAAGGTGTCTCGCAATGTGGACAATCAATGGCAAACCCGTGACAAGGGTAATTGGAAAAATGATGCTGGCCTCAACAAACCCAGCACCCGTGAACTGGAGAAGCCTGTTGATCGCAACTATCAAAAGCCCGCTACAAGAGACGTCCAGAAACCCTCTACCCGTCCGACCACAGCAGACCGCCATCGCGACCTTGAATCAGCCAAGCGAGCGCGCAACAGCGCGAACATGCGCGAACGCTCTCGTCCCACTCAGCACCGGCAACCGCAGAGAGCAAACCGAGGAATGCGGCGCTGATTACTGCGCCGTCTTACGATGGAAATCACCGTTAATTAATCCATCCGAACCCGGTCATAAATTAGGTGCAGGCCCCGGCAGTTTGCGCTACATCAGCGCGCTGAAAGCTGGTAATGTAATCGTCCTCCCAGCACACCTTCTGACTGTATAGATTTTGAGCAACGCAACGATCAAAAAGAACACCGAACATACTCCGATGATGGTGCAGTTTCTGGCCATAAAGGCCGATCATCCCAGGGATTTACTGTTCTATCGAATGGGCGATTTTTACGAACTGTTCTACGACGATGCCAAGACTGCGGCCCAATTGCTGGATATCACCCTGACGGCTAGAGGTAAGTCCAATGGTGAGCCTATTCCCATGTGCGGAGTGCCTTATCATGCCGCCGAGGGCTATCTGGCACGATTGGTCAAAGCAGGCGTATCGGTTGCCATCGCCGAACAAATAGGCGATCCGGCCACCAGCAAAGGCCCCGTAGAACGCAAGGTGGTTCGCGTTGTTACCCCTGGCACGCTCTCGGATGAAGCTCTGTTGGAAGAGCGGGTGGACAATCTGCTACTCGCCATTTCACAGCGCGGTGACGACTATGGAATGGCCTATCTGGATTTGGCCAGCGGACGTTTCCGAGTACTGGAGGTGTCGGGCGACGAGGCCCTTACCGGAGAACTGCAGCGACTTGACCCGGCCGAGACACTTTACTGTGACACAATTGGCCACACTGCGATCACCAGTCGCCGCGGCGCAAGGGCCCAGCCAGAGTGGGAATTCGATAGCGAGTCCGGCAGTCGCGCCCTCAATACCCAATTTCAGACCCACGATCTACAGGGGTTCGGCTGCAGTGAACTGAACCTCGCTATCGGTGCGGCAGGTTGTTTGCTGCAATACGTGAAAGACACTCAGCGCTCCAGCCTTCCGCATATCCGCAGCATGAGCCATGAAAGCCGCGAGGCCAGCGTTATTCTTGATGCTGCGACCCGCCGCAACCTTGAAATAGATATCAACATGGCGGGTGGAGACAGCAACACGCTTTACTCCGTGCTGGACAAGGGGGTAACTGCCATGGGGAGTCGCCTGCTGCGTCGTTGGTTGCACAGACCGCTAACCGACATCCCCACTTTGGAATCTCGCCAGCTTGCGATCGGCGCTCTATGCGCAAATTATCACTATGAAACCGTTCGCGATGCCCTCAAACCCATTGGCGATATGGAGCGAATTCTCACCCGTGTGGCGTTACGCAGTGCCCGACCTAGAGACCTGACCCGGCTACTCAGTTCCCTGGCGGCCCTGCCGCAACTGCGTTCAGAGTTGGGGCACTGCAATGCGAAATTGCTTTCAGGGCTTGCTGCGCAGGCCGGAGACTACCCGGACATGGTGGACTTGCTGCTGCGTGCCGTCATCGAGAACCCCCCGGTGGTGATCCGGGATGGAGGGGTTATCGCAGATGGCTACGACGCGGAGCTGGATGAGTTGCGCAAAATCAGCACCGGTGCCGCTGACTACTTGCTGGAGATAGAGCAGCGAGAACGTGAAGCGACTGGAATTGCGACACTCAAGGTTGGCTACAATCGGGTGCATGGCTATTTCATCGAAATAGGTCGGTCCCAGTCTGATAAAGCGCCAGCTGAATATGTTCGTCGACAGACATTAAAGAATGCTGAGCGCTTCATTACGCCGGAACTAAAGGAATTCGAGGACAAGGCACTGTCCAGTAAGAGCCGAGCGCTGGCGCGTGAAAAAGCGCTCTACGATGCACTACTGGAGCGCCTGAATGAGCAGCTCGGTCAATTGCAGGACACGGCTGCTGCTGTTTCCGAAATCGATGTTCTGGCGTGCCTCTCAGAACGCGCAGAGAGCCTTAGTCTTTGTCGTCCACAATTTACCGACGAGCAGGTGTTTGAAGTCAATCAGGGGCGCCATCTGGTTGTTGAGCAAGTACTGGACGAACCTTTCATAGCCAATGACACTTTACTGGACAGCACCCGACGGATGCTGTTGATTACCGGCCCCAATATGGGGGGTAAGTCTACTTACATGCGCCAAAACGCAGTCATTGCACTGCTCGCCCACATCGGTAGCTACGTACCTGCCTCCGCAGCCCGTCTGGCGCCCATGGACCGCATATTTACCCGCATTGGTTCATCCGACGACCTGGCATCAGGCCGTTCAACCTTTATGGTGGAGATGACCGAAACCGCAAATATCCTGCACAACGCGACACCGCGATCACTGGTGCTAATGGATGAAGTCGGCCGCGGCACCAGCACCTTCGATGGTCTCAGTCTTGCCTGGGCAGCCGCAGTAGAGCTGGCACAGAACGTCAAAGCGTTCACCTTGTTTGCCACCCACTACTTCGAGCTGACAGCACTGCCTGAGCTGTGTCCTACCATGGCCAATGTGCACCTGGATGCTACCGAGCACCAGGATCACGTGGTTTTCCTGCACCATATTCAGGACGGGCCAGCGAACCGCAGCTTCGGCTTACAAGTAGCCAAGCTGGCAGGCATTCCATCGCAGGTACTGCAAGCTGCGGGTGAAAAATTGAAGGAGCTTGAGGATGCCAAGCCCAGTGGAGGTCAAGGTTCAACGGAGCACTTTGTCGAGGCCCGGGGCCGTGTTGCAGACCCTGTTGAGCCAAGACCCTCAGTCGCTGGCTCCCCGCCTTCGCCCCAGGTAGACCTTTTCAGCGGCCCGGCCTCTCACCCGATAGTCGATGACCTGGAGGCACTGGACATTGACGACCTGAGCCCCAGACAGGCCCTGGAAAAGCTTTATGAGTTAAAGCGGAAACTCTAGGCACGAGCCCTTCAAATCCCGCGTCCTTGCGGGTAAACTATCGCCCGCCCGTTTGGAGCCGGGGCAGAACAGCCCGCTCAGACACTATCATTCCCGCAGAGACGGGAGCCCTGATACACTGTATCCACCGAACTCTGGACTCACCAGATTAGCGGTAAAGAAGATTGCATAGAGGTTTGTAGAGAATGACATTTGTTGTTGGCGAAGATTGTATCAAGTGTAAGCACACGGATTGTGTAGAAGTTTGCCCGGTCGACTGTTTCTACGAAGGTCCCAACTTTCTGGTGATACACCCGGATGAGTGTATCGACTGCGCACTCTGTGAGCCTGAGTGCCCCATTGACGCAATTTTCTCCGAGGACGAATTACCAGAAGACCAGCAGGTATTCCTGGAGCTCAACGCCGAACTGGCGGAAGTATGGCCCTGCATTACTGAAATGAAGGAAGCTGCGCCGGACGCCAAGGAGTGGGCGGGCAAGCCCAACAAACTCGAGTTATTGGAGCGCTAAACAGCAGCCAGCTATCGAAGCCCCGCCCGGCGGGGCTTTTTTATGGGCGGGTATTTTTGCTTTGATTCCCACGCAGGCGCGGTGATAAAGCTGATGAACTTGCGTCAGCTCAAAGCAGTGGCTCAGAGGGTGGTAATAACAGCATTGGACTTCAAACACGTCAACGCTAAGCTGGAGCCATGAATACTGGCATTCTTCTCCTGGCCGCGGGGCAAAGCCGCCGCTTCGGCAGCGACAAACGCAACGCGCTGCTACCCTGCGGACAAACCTTATTAGTTCGCTGCGGACGTCATGCACTGGATAGCGGTATGCCGGTAATAGTCTGCCTTCGAATGGACGATCAGCAGCTGGCAGTGCAGCTACAGTCCCTTGGGGCGTCTACCCTACTCTGCCCTGAAGCCGATCAAGGCATGGGAGCAACCCTGGCCTATGGCATCGGGCACGTGCAGGGCTGGGACAGCGTGCTAATTGCCCTCGCGGACATGCCGGACATAAAGCCTGCAACTTTTTGCAAAGTTGCAATGGCAGTGCATCCAGGGCAGATTTGCCAACCAGAGCACAACGGAACGCCCGGGCACCCAGTGGGCTTTTCCAGCAGCTATTTTACCGAAATCGCTGGTCTTGGGGGCGACAACGGGGCCCGCAACCTGGTAGCTCGAAACAGGAGAGCCCTGACCCGCCTGCCTGTTGATGACCCGGGAATTCTTCGTGACATCGATCGGCCAACAGACCTTCAGTAGCCGTTAAAGCGGATGCACCCGTACCTTCAATTCTTCATAGCCCTTGACGAAATTCGACAGCACACGCCGCGGCTCTTCAACCACTTCGATGTGGCTGAAGCGCTGCATAATTTCCTCCCATAGGATTCGTAACTGCATCTCGGCGAGACGGTTCCCCATACAGCGATGTACACCAAAGCCAAAAGAAATGTGATGCCTGGGGTTTTTCCTGTCGATAATAAAATCATTGGGATTATCGATGCTTCGCTCATCACGATTGCCCGACATGTACCACATCACGACCTTGTCACCCTCTTTGATCTGTTGGCCCTTAAACTCCAGGTCTCGGGTCGCACGACGACGCATGTGGGCCAGGGGAGTCTGCCAGCGTATGATTTCAGAAACCATAGAAGGAATCAGGCTGTGATCAGCACGTAACTTATCGTACTCGCCCGGATTTTGGTTCAGCGCCAGCACACCGCCGGTAGCCGAGTTACGCGTCGTGTCGTTGCCGCCAACAATCAACAGTATCAGGTTGCCGAGGTACTCCATCGGTCTATCAACAATATCTTCCGTGTTCGGGTCCTTCTGCAGCAAAGAAATCAGGTCAAGACTGCTGCGTTCGCTACCCTTGCGCTCGTGCCAGAGACGGGTGAAGGTGGCAAGGCAATCCATCAGCGCAGCCTCACGTTCCTCAGGATCCGCCTCGCCGCCCGAAACTTCAGGCGCCGCTGTTGCCATGTCAGACCAGTACGTTAACTTGGAGCGCTCTTCAAAAGGAAAGTCAAAAAGCGTCGCTAACATTTGCGTGGTCAGGTTGATTGAAACTTCCTCCACCCAATCAAAGGTTTCGCCCACCGGCAAACGATCGAGGATGTCGATGACTCGCGAGCGGATCAGGGATTCCATCTCCGCAAGATTCTGAGGCGCAACCACCGACTGTACGGCCTTGCGCTGCAAGTCGTGTTTCGGCGGGTCCATTGCAATAAACTGTTCCAGCGGCATATCGTCATCGAGATCGCCAATAACAATGGTAGGTTCCGAAGAAAAGTCCTGAAAATTACTATCTACCGCCACAATATCTTCAAAACGTGTGACTGACCAAAAAGGTCCAAAGGGACTTTCAGCCTGGTAATGCACGGGAGACTCATCCCGCAAGCGGGCAAAATATTCATGCCAGTTATCTTGCTCAAGCATGCGTGGGTCGCTGAAGTCGATCTCACTCAGTGGCGTATTGATTGGGTCCGGCTGCGCTGCTGACTGGCTCATTTTGTTATCTCCTGTGACCTGCGGTTACATCTGGTATTCAGGCATACGGACAATCATGCCGTCCATTGCGTCGGTGATCTCTATCTGGCAACTCAGTCGCGACACCTCCTCCCGATCGGGGCGCATTGACAGCATTGAGTCCTCAAGCGGATTGGTTTCTCCTGCCGTTTCCAGCCACTGCTGCTCGAGGAACACATGACAGGTTCCGCAGGCACAGGCGCCACCGCAATCGGCGTCGATGCCCGGCACAGCATTATCAATCGCGTTGAGCATTAGGGATTTACCGACTTCAGCATCGATGGTGTGGTCAGTACCGTTAAACTCGACCAGGGTGATCTTTGGCATTACTGGACTCCTGTGTGTAAAGATTGGCTAGTCTACCGCGCCTGCTTGACCTGAGGAGGTCATTTTTTGACACCAAGGGGTCATTAAAAGACAATAGCTTGATGCAATCACGCCCTGACAGTTACTTCATTCCAAGCAGTTATTCCCGGATCATCGCAAGAGAGTTAGGGCTACTGGAACGCGATCTTCCCAGGCTGTTGGCTGGCACTGAACTTGCGCCCGAAATCTTGCTCGCCGGCGACGAATCCAGAATCACTGGAAACCAGCAGCTACGCGTCCTGCAAAACGCCCGCTTACTGGGCGATGCGCCCGATTTCGGATTGCGCCTGGGTAGGCAGTTGCACCCGTCTGCGCACGGTCCGATCGGCTATGTAGCGCTGTCCAGTCCGGACTTGCTGACCGCCCTGCTATCGCTACGTGATTTTTTACCGATTCGCATCCCTTTTGCTTATCTCGAGGTTGAAGAAGACAGTCAGTGGCTTACCTGCAGCATTCACTTCAAGCTGCAAGCCGATGCTACTCAATCGCGCATGTTGCTGGAATGTTTTGTACTGGTTTTGCAATCGCTCATTGAGTCTTTCCTGGGGCGAAAACTCACTGAAGCCCTGGTCAAGCTGAATTATGCGCCCCCGGAATACGCGGCCCGTTACAGCGACTACATTCACTCACTGGTGCGCTTTAACCAAAATAAAAACTGTGTGCAGATACCGGTGACAATGGGCGCAGAGCTCAACCCCTCTGGTGAGGCAGAATCCTATGCGGTAGCCACATCCCTATGTGCACGCCTGCTGGATGAAGTTCCTATAACGTCACTATCTATGTCTGACCGGGTAAAGCGCTACCTGCTCGCACAGCCCGTTGGCAGCGTAAGTGAGGAGGACGTAGCGAAATCCCTTTATGTTTCCAAGCGAACGTTAGCCAGACGCCTTAAAAGCGAGGGCAGCGGTTATCGGCAAATAAGAGATGAAATCCTCTCCGCAATGTCCTCACATCATCTGCGAGACTCAGCGCTGAGCGTTGAATCCATTGCGGCACTACTGGGCTATCACGACAGCGCAAATTTTCGTCGAGCCTTTCGCCGCTGGCACGGGGTCTCACCCCAGGAATTCCGCCAGCAATCAAAGCATCAATAAGATAGCCTTCGAGCTTCAGCTCCCTTATATTTGGTCCTGAGGGTTCATCCACAATTAGAGGAAATCAAAATGGATAATAAAATTGTTGCACTGATTGTCTCCATCTTTCTACCGCCGGTAGCCGTCTACCTGAAGAAAGGTGCCGGCTCAGACCTGATTATAAATATCGTACTTTGTCTCCTCATGTGGGTGCCCGGCGTATTGCACGCAATATGGCTGACCGTACTTTAGCGCGGCACCGGGAAAGAGCCTTGGCCACCGGACGATGAGCACTAAAGAATCCCCTGGCTTGCTGCCCATTGATTGGCGCGTTGCTTTTGGTCTTGGCGTCACGCTGGTTTGGATCAGCACGGGGGTGCTCTACCTGCTAAATATTGTGGGCTGGGGCAACTTCGTACATCTGCCGACGGCAGACATTGGCAGCTTCCTGGAGGGCGCCTTTGCCCCGTTGGCTTTTCTCTGGCTGGTGATTGGCCATTTCATGCAGCAAAAAGAAATAACGGCAAACACCAAGGCAATCTCCATTCAGGAACAAAGCGCTCGTCGACTCGAGGTGCACTCGCAACGTGATTCCTATTTCAAGCTAAGCGAACTCGTGCAGGAGCAACTGGGTACCATTGCTGCATTTCACTACATGTCGGTCTGCGGACCGACCGGAACCGGGGACATCACCGGAGAGGAATTCACAGAACAACGCCACCGCACAGCTACCGGTGACCACTCCTGGTTTATTCGCAAGATGATTTCGTTGGCGGTGATTAACCGAGAGGACATGGAACAGCTGTGCGAAATCTTCTATGGAACAGATATTCGCGAACGTCACTCGGAAAATTTTGCCCGCACTTTTCGCAAGCTGCTAAATAATGCTGAAGCGGTTGATACGGATGACATGGTGGTAGACGCACTGCTTAATGGTTCAGCGGCTGGCTTACTGTTCCGAATTATCCAGCACGTGCGCGGCGAAGAGCAGATAGACGAGTTAATGGGTTTCCCAACCGCCAATGGCCCCCAGGCCTAGCTTCTTCCTCTAGCGTTCTTGTTCCTGCGAAATCTCCCTGGCTTGGTTGACCAGACCCAGACGCCGCTGGTCGCCAATAAGATCAGGACCACGGCGACCAGATCCATTCCCAACGTTCCCAGTTTGCCGAAAAACCGGCCGCTGTGCAGATCCAGAAGCATTTGCGTCCAGGATACGCCACTCCCGAACGAGGCCTCTTCCAGTAGAGCTTGAGTCTGTTCTCCATGTCGACCGGGCAATGACCAGAGAATAGTTTCACCCGCTGCTGACGCGAGGCTAAACGTCAGGTCGTCAAAGTCAGCCAGATAGATATCTTCCTCGCCCCGGAGCCACACCCCGGCTCTATTGGTACCGATAGCGGTGGGCATATTCTCCAGATCATAGGCAATATCAATCGACTCTATTAATTCTGCAGCAGGGGTGAACAGCAGCAGCGTTTCACCGCAAGCCGCAACCAGCTCCCCCTCGAACAGCACAGCCCCAACAAAAGGCTTGCTGCAATACCCTAACTCCCTGCCCTGCACATAAAGCGTGCTGGCACCATTATGGCTAATCCAGGTATCGCCGGCCTGATAACTGGTAAATTCTATCGTGTCGCCACGATACACAGACTGCAGCATGTCGGGGCCTGCGGTTTGATCAAGGCCCCAATCGGAGGAATGGTTTAATGCGATACCACTTAAAGCCAACCAGATAAGTAACAGCGATACAGCCACTCCCAGACGCCGATGCCAGCGCAGTAGGTGCAGGCGAAAAAGGCGAAATAGTTTAGTGGGCATCTGCGGTAATCGCAGGCTCCAGGCCGCGGTCCAGATAGGCGGCCCAGCGCACGACCTTTTGCACCGCATTCACCGAAAGCGTCGCGCCGGTTATACCATCGATCCTTCGGTCCAGGTGATTTTTATCGTCAACCACAGCACCGCTGAATTGGTCAGTAAAGTAAGGGTACTTCACCTCCCAGCCGCGACTTTCCCTGAAGGCCAGTATGCGAACAGTCTCCACTTCACCGGCATTAAGCCCCACACCGATAGTGATGGGTTTCTCTTTGCCTATCTCTTTCAAAATCCAGGCGCTGCGTTTACCATCGCGCCAGTAATGAACCCGTATCGGTGGCCGACCCAGGCCAATATTGTTGACGGCGACGTTGCGCTGCTCTTCGCTGATCCACATTTTGTCTGCAGCCGGTAATTCGCTGCCGAATACCTGGTGAAGGAACTCCTCGGCACTCAAATACTCTTCTGCGACAGCCATGGGGGCCATCATCACCAATAGCAAAAAGCCCCCGCGAAAAATACGCAGGGGCAATTTGAAGCATTCGCTTTTAACATTCATCAGAACTGGTAGCCTACCCCGAGGTTAAATCCATCGTACTCCTTGCCATCACGTGCCTCAGCTTCCTGCTTCTGGAAGTCCAGTTTGAAAACCACGTTGGGATGAAGCCAGTAGTTAACACCGACATCCAACTGGGCAATACCGCCATCTACACCGGCACCATCCAGATTGTTCCACTCGTTATAGCGCGCAAAAACGCCCCAGCTATTATTGATCCGCCAGCTAGGTTCTATATACCAACCGGTCTGCTCACTCGCGCCAAGTTTGATTGCATTAATAGCGTCATCGATATCCCAACGAGCGTACAGCGCGCGTAAGCCGAAGTCGCCCGCCTGCCAGCTTGCATGTGTTTCCAACAAGGTGGCATCAATTGTTTCAGGCAGAGTGTCCTGGTAGATGTCTTCCTGATACTGCGCGGTCAGCGCCAATTCCAGCCCCGCGATACCGGTGTACTTCAGTCGACCGGTGTATGCCAGTGCGTCCGCTTTTGCCTTGGCGACTTTCTGACGGCCATCACGAATCTTGTATTCGCCGTCTTCCAGCCCCAGACCCGAGGTCACAGTGGCGTCGTAACTGAAACCCTGGCCAAAACGGCCGGTGCCGGCCAAGCCACCTTCCCACCAGGTAGCAGGAATAATATTCTTCTCTACCGGATTGCGCTCTACGCCATAAAAAGTCGGTGGCTCATGAGTCTCATTGATAATACCCACGGGCATCAGGAATAAACCCGCCTTCACTCTGTGATTATCGAGATAGTCGTGCTCTACATAAGCCTGCTCAAGCTCAACCTCGCCGGGCTTACCGTCACCGGAAAGTGAGTGTTCAAGCTCCAATTCGCTGAAAAAGCGCGTGCTTTCATTAAATTCGTGCCCCAGATAGAGAACGAAGCGGTGAAAATCCAGCTCGGTCTTTTCGCCATCGCTGTTCTGGTCCTCCAGATTGTTGTAGTGCATTTCCCCGTAACCACCCAGAGTCGTGTTACCGCCCGAGTTGCCGACGGCCGGTGCCATTTCGGCAACCTGCACTACCGCATCGGCGGTATCATCAAGGCGCTCTTCTACTACCAGAAACTGGTTGTCTCGCTTCGCGGCATCCGCCTTGAGTGTTTCTATTTCCCGCTGTTGTTGCTGTATCAGCTTCCACATCTCTTCAACAGTGGGTGTCTCCGCAGCAGCCTCTGCGCCAGCGCTGGCTGCACTCAGCAGCAGGGCGGCGGATGCCACGTAGTTACTCAAATTCCTCATTGTGTCCCCTGGCCATAATGACAATCAGATTGGCTCTCGCCAACTGGGGGGAACTTTAGCTAATAGATTATGTAAATGCAAATCATTCTTATTAAGAATTGTAATAAAGCCAATTTGTCTGTTCGATGGCGGTGGCGTTAGCGAGCGGGGGCAATGCAGCCAGCTAGTGCTTGCTGAGCTACATTTATTAAGACTGGTTTACTAGATCTCCGTGATCTCAATACGCTGGGTAAGGCCTTCTGCTGGCAAAGAAAAAACAGCATCCTGGTACTTCGGTGGACCGAACTTCGCCTTGGCGTTATTGGATAAAGCTATGGGTTCTTTTGGGATACCGAAAATAGTGTCCATCTCACCATTCCCGTTTGCATCGTAGTACATAGAAATAGCGTACTCACCCGGAGGTAGCTCGATATTGGCGACAACCAGGTCATCAATCAGGGCCTCGCTAATGACTACCTCACTTCTGGCCACAGTGGACTCTCCCAACCAGTCATCAGGGCTACTATAGACCGATATATAAACAGTTCCCTCCGCTTTGGCCAGGCCGCTCAACTCTATGTTCAATAGCGCAGCTTCGGCGGCGCTGGCTCTGACAGCGGTCAGTAGCATCAACACACCCAGGGCGATAGCGTTTCTCATGGAGTTCTTCCTTATGTCACCGTCTTACTGATTAGCATAACCCAGTTTTACCACAGAGCAACTTGCTGGTAGAACCGGACATTGCATTCGACCATGATACCAGTGACACTGTAGATTAGCGCTGCCGAGGCGCGGGGGGCATGGTACTGCACAATACAGTCTACGTGATCGACCCTGACCAGGACATGAGTCGTCAACTCGCCGCTTTACTTGGAACTTATGAAATTCGAGTGAAGCGTTTCGACGATGCCGATAGCTTCCTAATGGCTGTGGGTGACCAGTCTACCGAGCATAGCTGTCTTCTCGTTGGCTTGAATAATTCTATTGGGAACGGTCGAGACTTACTTCACCAGCTTCGGAATAAACATAGACATCTGCCTATCATAGTAATGGTCGAAGGCGCTGTAGCGAACGCTGCAGAGCAAGCCAGAGACGCGAATGCTACTGACTATATAGAAAAATCGCTCGCAGGAGCCTACCTGTTTCACCGACTCGCAGGGCTAATACCGGGCGCCAATAAGCTACCGCATACGGAACCCTCCGTGGTGAATGTGAACGACGGTAAGCAAGTCACCTTTCGCATGACGCACCCCGAGGACGCTGAGCTTCAGCAATCATTTATTGCGGCGCTCTCTGAGAAGTCCAGGTATATGCGATTTTTTTCAGGTCTGAGTAAATTGCCAGCACATGTCTTGAAAGAATTTACCTCTCCCCTCTTCCCAATAAGCTATGCCGTTGTCGCGATTATTTCTGAGCATGACAAAGAGAGACAGATAGGTGTCGCACGTTGGGCGCCAACGGGAACCGAGGGGGTTGCAGAGTTTGCCGTGGTGGTCGCCGACGACTGCCAGGGCCAGGGAATTGCCAGTCGATTGATGCGTGTACTGATCACTGCTGCCACGGTGGGCGGTCTTCAGCGACTGGAAGGCCTGATACTCAAAGAAAATAAGCCAATGCTTGCGATGGTCAAAAAATTGGGCTTTCAGCTATCGCATGATTACAATGCCGGGCCGTCCATAGAGCTGTATGTCAAAGAATTGCGTGACTCTGCCCAATCAAGTGATCAAACAGATTAGCAGTGATCCCCGCTAGTGGGCTACTGCGCTACTATACCGCTCTGCTACAGCCGCAAAATACTGTCCATCAATCGAAGCCGAGCCAGGATTAAGCAATGAGTAATTCGATTCACCAAAGCGTACTGAGTAGTTTCGTCAGTAGGCATTCGAATTTTAATCCTGAGCAGTACATCGCGAACACAGCATCCGATGAGTACGACATATGGAATGGCTTTTGTTTGCCCATGGACTATGGAGATGTCGCCAGCGAATACCGCGCAATACGTGAAAGTTGCGCCATGTTTGATGTATCACCCATGAAGAAATACTGCTTACGCGGAGCTGATGCGGGGCAATTCCTGGATCGAGTATTGACAGCACCAGTGAGCCAACTGCAAACCATGCATTCTGCCTACGGGCTGCTCTGCAACGAGCAAGGTTACTTGCTGGATGATGGCATTGTTAATAAGCTCAGTGACGACGATTACTCTCTGTTTTTATCCGAGCTAAACCTTGACGATCACTTCGCCCAATACAACGACTTTGCCAATCTGACGATCACCATCGAAACAGAAAAGCAAGCAGGCCTGGCCATACAGGGACCGCGATCCTGCGAGGTCCTTCAGCAATTTGCATTTGACAAAATCGAGCATTTAGAGCCTTTCGAGCTTGCGTATTATAAACTCGCAGGACATTCCATACTTGTGGGTCGATTAGGCTTCACGGGCGACCTGGGATACGAATTGTGGTTTAAGCCGGCAGCCATTAGCGCTATCGAAGACGCCTTTTTGAGAGCAGAAAAGTCTCTCGGTTTTGCTATCCCTGGCTATGCTTTATCGGCTCTGCAAATCGCGCGCATTGAGGCAGGCCTGATCGTTCCGGGTTGGGATACGGCGGGAACGTTTGTTAACCCCGACAACGAACGCACGCCTTATGAGCTGACGCTAGGCTGGAACGTTAAGTTAAACAGGGAGGAACCCTTTGCCGGCAAAAAGGCCCTGGCAGCGTTCAAAGAATCCGGTGCGAGATACAAAATGAAAGGATTCAGAATTGCAGAGCAATGCAAGCTACAAGACGGCCAATGCCTGTTAGCCCATATTGATGGAGCAACCACCCAGGTAGGAACCTTACCGTCGGTCGCCTGGCATACAGGTGAGCATCAGTGGATTGGTTTTGCGTCACTGAGTATTGATTACGCAATGATCGAAAATGCCTTTATTTTGATTGATGACAGAAAGATCTGCTGTAGCCTTTGCCCGCTGCCAATGATCAACCTTGAGCATCGCAACCAGGTTCCTGCTCCTGCGGGCGGAACCGAAAGCTCCGGAGTTCGCTAATCATGGCAATCAACTGGTATCCGGGCCATATGCATAAGGCCAACAAGGAGATGACTGAGATTTTGCCGGAGGTAGATCTGGTCATAGAGCTTCTGGATTGCCGCCTGCCCTACAGCAGCCAAAATCCTGCCATCGCGAAATTGGGCCAGCACAAACCTGGCATCAAAATACTGAGTAAATCTGACTTGGCTGACCCTGTCATCACCGAGCAGTGGCAGCAGCACTTCGAGCAAACTGATTCTGTCAAAACCCTGCTAACCACACTGGAGCAAGCTGACAAAGCACAAAAGCTTCTACAGCTTATACGCCAATTGGTTCCCCACAAGTCAAAATCACGCACCCACGTACTCGCCATGATTACAGGCATCCCAAACGTTGGGAAATCTACCTTGATAAACGCCCTGGCTGGTCGCAAGGTTGCTAAAACAGGTAACGAGCCTGCCATCACCAAAGGTCTGCAGAAAATTCGCATCAAGGAAGACCTTGTTTTGTTGGATACGCCCGGCATTCTCTGGCCCAAAATTCTGAACGAGAATAGCGGCTACAGACTGGCTGCCTCTGGCGCGATTCGGGATACTGCTACGGAAGTTGAGGACCTGGCCTTCTACCTCGCTGGTTACCTGCTTGAGCACTATCCTCAGTTGTTGGAGGATCGCTACAAGTTTGGTAACACCCCTGGAAGCGACATAGAATTCCTGGAGCAGCTGGGCGCCATGCGAGGCTGCCTGAGGGGTGGCGGACAGGTAGACCTGGAGAAGGTATCCAGCATTTTGGTGAACGAGTTTCGCTCTGGAATGCTAGGTCGTATTAGCCTGGAGACAATCGCCATGATCGAGCATGAAGAGAAAGTCCTGGCGAAGAAGCTGCAAGAAAAGATCGCGCGAGAGGAACAAAAAAAGCAAGTGAAAAAAGGATCACGCAAACCTAATGACAAGACAAGGCAATGAGCACCCCTGGGCTTGAATTCCAGATCTTCAAAAGTTAAGCCGATAGCGCGCGCAGCCTGTGCCCGCAGGTCTACCTTCACCCTGCTCAGCCTGTCGCTATCTTTGTGGATTATTATCTGCCCCACTAGCGTCGCTCAACCCGTGGAGGTGCCCCCGGACCTTGTTGAGTTGACACCCGAAGATATACGAGAGTCCCTGATTGCGTTCGTCAACCTTTCCACAACACCGGGGCTTGACGGGGCCGTGTTTTCTGTCGATGACCCAGGTCGGACTTCAGATTTAGTCAGAGGGAGCCTGGGCTACGCTTCAGATCTGACTCTCAAAGACTACGTGCTCGACGCCTACTGGGGACTGGCGATCGCCTATGGCGAACTGGAGGACCAGATCGATGTTCTGAGCCCGCAAAGCAGGCCAATTCGCCTGGATGTTAATCGAGACATTATTTCACTGCGAAGTAGTTTCGGGCTGAGCCTACCGGTTTCAAGCCACTTGAAAATACGCCCTTATCTTTCGCTAGCCGCTTCGCGACTGGAAACATCTACGCGGATCAAGAGCCTGGATGTCGTGTCCCAATTGCCCGATGCGTGGCTGGACACCGAGGCAGACACCTTGAGCACTTCTGGCACACTGGAAACGGTCTATGATCGCTGGTTTGATACAGACAGAGTCGAGCTAAAGGGACAATATACCGCGGCCTATACCGACACATTCAGTCGTAGTAATTCTCTACTCGACACCTCGGGTAGAAATGAGACCGCTCTGGTACAGGCTCGTTATAGCAAAGCAACCGGCTGGACATTTCGAAATAAACCCCTGCGATGGAATACCTATGCAACTCACACTCATTTCCTGGGCCTGGACCGAAAAGCGCTGGGATTCAACGCCTATACCGAAATCGGCATGGGGCTGACCTATGAACTGAATATTCGACCACTGGATTGGTTTGGACTGCGTTTTCTTGGACTGAAGGCTGGATACATTTTCGGTGACGGTGTAGAAGGTTTTTCAGTGGGGCTTAGCTTTTGATTTTCCGATTTCGCCAATGCGGCGCCCTCCTGCTTCTCGGGACGCTGATGATAGGCTGTGTCGCTCACCCTGAGCATCGCGCGGGAGGCGACTATGCGAAGCTCAAAAGCTGGATGGAAATATTATCAGTCAACGCTGAAACACCCGACGATCCCTACGAAGTCAGCCTAATACCCGGGGTTTATCATCTCGAGGTTTTGTACAGAACCTATCGAAGAGATTTTGTCTGCCGCTTTGAGTTCGAGGCGGTCGCCGGTCGCAGCTACGAAATCGTCGACCATTCCAATAATGAGCCGCTGGCACTTTACCGCTGGCGCAGGGTCAATCGCTTCTGGGCAGAGCGCACCGATCCCGTTGAGCCCGTTTGCGACTAGCGTTGCCCCACCCCGAATATTTGCCCGACGGACGCACGCTTTACCTGCACCAACAGGGCGCGTTGTCACCAATCAACGATGGTACGCAGCCTCTGCATTTCAGCGCTATTGAGTAGTCTAAACAGGCCTAGCCTGCGTATATCCTTGTATCGTTAAAGCGGATTGTACCCGCAATGACTCTACAGGCGCCAAGAATGTCCAAGAATATTGTCTCTGCAACCATCGTTATCGCTGTTCTCTCAGTGTGGCTGGGATCTGGCAATCTCAGGAGTGAACCTGTCGCGGAGCCCGGTAGCAACCCCGCAGGCGAGCTAAACAGCCGCCATAGCTCCTCCAAGGAATCACAGCTGGACAGGGTACGGGTGGCTCAAATGTTCGCCCAGCCAAGAGCCCGAACCCTGACTCTACGAGGCAGGACCGACAGTAAGCGTACTGTCGACGTGAAAGCCGAAGTTGCCGGTCAGATAGTCTCCAGGCCTGTCGAGCGCGGCGCCAGGGTTGAAGAGGGAGATCTGCTGTGCGAAATAGCGGTAGATGACAGAGCGGTCACTCTACAAGAGGCAAGAGCAGCGTTCGAGACAGCCCAAATTGAGTACCAGGGCAGCCTGAAACTTGAGGCGCAAGGGTTACTCTCGGACGTGTCCGTTGCCAAAGCTGATGCTAGTCGCGAGGCTGCGAGAGCTCACCTGCATCGTCAGGAACTAAACCTGGCCAGAACCCGCATCACCGCCCCCTTCGCCGGAGTCGTAGAGACATTGCAGATGAACGCAGGTGACTACGCCGTGCCGGGCGCGCCATGCGCAACGTTGATTGATCTCGACCCCATGCTGGTGATTGCCCACGTTACCGAGTCTGAAGTGGAGAAGGTGCGAGTGCAGCAATCCGTTTCAGGCGACACGGTAACCGGACAGCGTGTCGTCGGTCGCGTTTCATTTGTCGCAAGGCAGAGTGACCCCGGCACACGCACTTACCCGGTCGAGATCACAGTAGCAAACCATGACTATGAACTTCGCTCGGGCCTTAGCGTCACCCTCCAGATCACTGTTGAGGACGTTCTCGCCCACCCAGTCACACCGTCCCTGCTCTCGCTCAATGACGCGGGCGATGTCGGCCTCAGAGTACTAGACGCCGCCAACCGTGTCGTGTTCAAGCCCGTCGAGATTCTGGAGGATGGGGCACAGGGCATGTGGGTAACAGGACTTCCCGAAGAGGTTAGGCTCATTACTGTCGGCCAGCAGTATGTCGCTCTGGGAGATGTTGTAGAACCGGTATCTAGCGAAGTCACAAAAGACCAAATAGCCAGTCGATGAATGCGCTGATCGACGCTGCGTTCAGCAGGACGCGCACCACACTTTCCCTTTTCGCTGTGCTCTTACTCGTTGGGATCATGGCCCGTATAGCCCTACCGATTGCTAACGACCCGCATGTCGAACTACCCCTGTTCTATGTCGGAGTAATACACGACGGCATCTCGCCTGACGATTCTGAACGATTGTTAGTGCAACCGATGGAGGCGGAGTTACGCAAACTCGAGGGTCTCGTCGAACTTAAGTCTACCGCTGCAGAAGGTATGGCATCTTTCTTCGTCGAATTTGACGTCTCCCAAAACCTGAATCAAGCCATTGCAGAGGTTCGCGAAGCTGTCAGTCGCGCGCGCGCAGAAATGCCCTCGACAGCAGAGGAACCCTTTGTTAACGAGCTCACCGCAGACGGCTTTCCTATGCTCCAGATCAATTTTATCAAGGGCAGCAACAGCGAACGAGATATCTACCAGGCAGCATTAAAACTTCGCGATGACATTGAATCCATCCCTTCTGTGCTCAGCGCTGATCTGCAGGGGCATCGGGAAGAGGTACTTGAAGTCGTTATTGATCCGGAGGCGTTGAACACCTATCGCATCTCAGCAGAGCAATTAATCAACACTTTACAGCGAAACAATCGCCTGATTCCGGCTGGCAGTATCAACCTGGACGGCGGACGCTTCGCAGTTAAAGTGCCCGCGGTTGTAGAGTCGGCGGCTGATGTGCTGAGCATTCCTATTCGCACCTCTGCGGAAACGGCTGTGACTCTGCAGGACGTTGCTACAGTAAGGAGGACGTTCAAAGATCGCGTCAGCCACGCTCGTTACAATGGCCGTGACGCAATTTCTATCGATGTAAAAAAACGTGCCAACGCCAACGTGATCGATACGGTAGAGCATGTTTTAGCGCGCGTAGATACCACCAGGGCAAGTCTGCCGGCAGGCATGGAAGTTGTGGTTTCTCAAAACCAGGCAGAGTTTGCCATGGTTCAGGTAAGGGAACTTGAAGGCAACATTCTCACCGCGCTGGCACTCGTCATGGTTTTGGTCGTTGCCACTATGGGTTTTCGAAGCGGCGTGATCGTTGGCCTTGGAATTCCCTTCTCGCTGCTATTTTCGGTCGTCGTCATTTACCTGCTGGGCTTTACTTTCAATTTCATGGTCATGTTCGGCATGTTGCTGGGCCTGGGAATGCTGATTGATGGTGGGATCGTTGTCACCGAATACGCCAATAGAATGATGGCCGAGGGTATGGATCATCAAAACGCCTACAAGGAGTCAGTAAAACGCATGTTTTGGCCAGTGACTGCATCCACAGCCACCACATTGGCCGCCTTTTTACCCATGCTGTTTTGGCCGGGCGTGTCAGGACAGTTCATGGCTTATCTGCCTATCACCGTTTTCACTGTCCTCATTGGCTCGCTCTTTTATGCACTGGTGTTTGGCCCGGTACTTGGATCGCTGCTCGGCCGGCCGTCCGCGCAAGCAGCCAGCGCCATGCGAGATCAGGTGCAACGCGAGTCTGTGGACCCCGTGCAGCTTAATTCATTCACCGGCACCTTTGCCCGCTTGCTAACCGTGGTTTGCAATCGCCCCGCGTTGACCATGACCTTGGTACTGGGCTTACTCGGAAGTATTTTTTGGGCGTATGGGAAGTTTGGTGTTGGAACTATCTTTTTTTCCGATGCAGATCCTCAGTTTATCAAGGTGTCCGTTTTGGGACGCGGCAACTTCTCAGCCGATGAGGTCAATCAGCTAGTTCGTGAAGTTGAAGATGAAATCATCGCAATCCCCGGCATTCGTTTTGTCAACACACAGACCATGTTGCCCGGCGGCAGTGAATCCATGAGCAGCAGCAGCGACCGCATCGGGTCGATCTTCCTGGAACTTTTTGCAGAGTCGGAGCGCGAGCTAAGAGGCAATGACATCATGCGCGAAGTGCGTGACCGCACGGAGCATCTGGCGGGGATCCGAGTAGAGATCAGGCCTCTTGAAAAAGGGCCTCCGGTGGGTAAGCCCATACAGATTGAACTCACCTCCATTGAACGCGCGTTGCTTGAACCAGCGATGGCGCAGGTGCGCGCCTACCTGGATACGCTACCTGAGCTGGTCGACATCGATGACACCGCCGCCCTCCCTTCAATAGAGTGGCGGGTAGAGGTAGACAGAACCCAGGCGGCGCTTTACGGAGCGGATGTCTCTGCTGCAGGTCTCGCCGTGCAGATGGTTACCAACGGAGTGAAAGTTGCGGAATACAGACCCAACAATGCCGATGACTCTCTCGATATCAGGGTGCGCTACCCCACCGCCGAGCGCGGTACGACAGCGATTGAACAGTTAAGGCTTAGCACCAGCGAAGGCATGATACCCCTGAGCAACTTCGTTAAAATTGTCCCTGCTCCCGGGGTGGACTCTTTCAAGCGAATTGATGGGCTGCCAGTGGAACTGATCCGCGCGGATGTCAGAGAAGGGATAATGGCAGATGCGATGGTCAAAGACATAGACCAATGGCTGCAACAGCAGAACTTCGACCCGGCCATTACCATTCGATTTAGAGGTGCCAATGAAGAGCAGGCCGACTCCATGGCATTTGTCTCTGCTGCGTTTACGCTGGCCCTCGCGCTAATGTTTATTCTGCTTGTTACCCAGTTCAATAACTTTTATCAGAGCCTGCTCATACTGGCCGCCGTGGTGATGTCGACCGCGGGCGTTCTGCTGGGTCTATTGGTGCTGGGAAGTCCGTTCAGCGCCCTGCTGACCGGAGTCGGCATACTCGCGCTCGCAGGTATTGTCGTCAACAACAACATCATCTTGATTGATACGTTTAACCACCTGAGAAAGCTTCACCCTGACCTGGATACTCGCGTCGTTATTGTGAGGGCCACGGCGCAAAGACTGAGACCTGTGCTGCTTACTACCGTGACCACGGTTTGCGGGCTTCTGCCACTGGCTTGCGGCTACTCGATAGACCTCATCTCCCGCACGGTCACCGCAAACGGCGAAATGGCCATGTTCTGGGGGCCTCTTTCCCAGGCCATCGTCTTTGGCCTGACATTCGCGACGCTGCTGACACTGATAGCAACGCCCGCCATGTTAGCCCTGCCGATTACCCTGAAAGAAAAGGTCGATCACTTCCGCAGAAAACGATCGACATCGCCCGGGCCAGACGCTGCGCCGCTCTCCACCACCAGTTAGCCTGTACTCAGGTCCTAAAGTCCGCTACCCGCCTCAGGCAGTCAAAGGCAAACAGCATTGCAGCCAGAAAAACGATTAGCACGGCTGCGCCATACACTTCGGGTGTTCCCACTTGCTTTACGGCAATCCCGTAGGCCGCCCATCCAACTACTCCGATGAACGCGATGTCGCGCCTTCGCAGCACAGCTGAAGCACCAATCGCACCGGCTAAGGCGAGTTTAACTAGCGTCCACTGTATCGCCGTAAGCCCTGTATCGTTCAGATTCATCGCTGTTTGCAAAGCGCTAGCGTTAGCAATAGCAGCGACGCAAATCCATGCCAGATAAATACTAAAAGGAATTGAAACCATCGCACTAACGTCATCCCCTCTTTGCAATCGGCGATAAATCAATATCAGACTTACCAGTATTGTCGCCATGATCACCAGAGAAGCAGCAATCATTTGGAAATGCCACGCGAACAACCACAGGCAATTCAGAAAGCAGCTGACGATAAAAAGTCGACCCACATCTTGCAGTAGGGCATTACTGGATTGTCCATGCGCCGCCTGGTACAGCGCGTAAATGAGCAGTCCCGTATAGATGACGCCCCAGATAGAAAAGGTAAACCCTGCAGGGGTAAACAAGGATTCATAATAGGCTGAGACTTGCCCGGTGGTCATGCCACCAAGGGGAAGCCAATTTGCTAGCCAATTGACTGCTATTACCAACACCAAAGCGGCAATAACCCCATATCGGTTCAACAATGATCTCTGCATCAATCTACAATCTCAATAGGTGGCGCCTGGATGTTTGCAGCCTATGCTGCACTTTCTGGCTTAAGGCAGGCGGTGCGCCCTTAGCAATAGTTGAATCTGACTTTGAAAATAGAGCGGTTCACTCGCTATCTTTCAATGCCTTGCCACGCCAGGCCTGCTGGATAACATATGCCCTGATAGCCTCAGACTCGTCTTCTACCAGCAGTTCGTCATGGGCGGGCATCCCATTTTCTCGGAGTTTGCCGCCCAGAACCACCTCTTGCCAGCCCTCGGCATGATGCAGGTAAGCAGAGCCGCGCAGATCTGGAATCAGCAATCCTGAAACTGCATTAAGACCATGACAACCCATGCAGATATCCTGATAGAGGGCATAACCGTTGCGAATTTCGGCGTCACTGGCTGTTTGCTCCGGAGGGTTGAACGCGACGGTCGGCTGCCAATCTACCTCGGGCAACGCACCATCAGAGCCTAGCTTGAACGTCAGGACACGACTCACATTGGGGACGCTCTCGGCCTGCACGAACTCGCCAAAAACCAGCGCAAAAGCGCCACCCCAGCCAACATTGACCGATACGTATTGCTCCCCGTCTATTTCATAGGTCATCGCGGGCGCAACAATACCGGTTTGTGCTGCAAAGTCCCACAGCCGCTCGCCATTATCCGCTCGGAAGGCGACAAACTTGCCATCAGCGGTGCCCTGAAAAACGAGCCCACCTGCCGTACTCAAGGTGCCACCATTCCAGGTGCCTTTGTGCTCTACTCGCCAGGCTTCGGTATTAGTGCGCGGATCCCAGGCCAGCAGGCGCCCTTTCACGGCTGCCCCATAGGCATCTCGCTCAGCTGCGCTGTCAGGCAAGCTGCCAATGATGCCATCGATGCCGATATTAGCGCTCGACTTTCGATAAATGAAATTTTCCGGCTGGCCGTAGTTGGCAGGGAAGTCCAGCACCGGGATGTAGACCAGACCTGTGTTCGGGTTGTAGGACATGGGGTGCCAGTTGTGTCCCCCTAAATAGGACGGTGTAATCAGGAAAGGTGCATCTTTATAGCGTGCTCCTTCAACTTCCACTGGGCGGCCTGTTTTCATATCGACATGGGTTGCCCAGGTAACATCGATATAGTTGTTAGCGCTCAGTAAGGAGCCATCGGTTCGATCAAGCACGTAGAAAAAACCATTTTTCGGCGCCTGCATCAGCACCTTGCGCTCTTTACCCTCAATCTCTATTTCCGCGAGAATAATGTGCTGCGTGGCTGTGTAATCCCAGCTCTCTCCGGGTGTCGTCTGGTAATGCCACACGTATTCGCCGCTGTCAGGGCGCAGGGCGACGATGGATGACAGGAACAGGTTGTCGCCTCCGCCCGGTGAGCGGATCTCTCGATTCCATGGCGTGCCATTACCGACTCCGATATATAACAGATCGAGGTCAGGATCATAGGCCATCGCATCCCACACGGTGCCACCACCACCTCCCAGCTCCCACCATTTTCCGTTCCATGTTTTGGCAGCCATTTCCATAGCTTCATTTTCAAAGCCTAGCGCTGGATTTCCCGGAACCGTGTAAAAACGCCATACTTCTTTGCCTGTAATGGTATCGTAAGCACCCAGGAAGCCGCGCACACCATACTCGGCACCGCCATTACCAATGAGCACCTTGCCGTCGATCACTCGAGGCGCACCCGTAATGGTATAGGGCAATTGTGGATCGACAGTGGCAACCGTCCAATTTGGCTTACCCGATGCCGCATCCAAGGCCACCAGACGTCCATCCAATGCACCGACAAACACCTGGCCTTCCCATACCGCAACACCCCGGTTAACTGCATCACAGCAGGCGTGGCGCGCTTTATCTTTCGCGACCTTGGGGTCATATGTCCACAGCAGCTTGCCGGTCCTTGCATCTAGTGCGTGCACAATGCTCCACGCCGAGGTGGTGTACATGACGCCATCTACAACAATGGACGTCGCCTCTACACCGCGCTTGGTTTCCAGCTCAAAAGACCAGGCCAGGCCCAGCTTATCGACCGTTTTTGTATTGACCTGTTTTAGCTCACTAAATCGCTGCTCGCTGTAATTTCGACCGTAAGACATCCAGCTGCCAGGCTCGTTGTCCGCATTCAGAAGACGCTCGGTATCGACAGCTGCAGGCGCTTGCTTTTCGGCTGACCAGGCAGGAAAAACGACCAGCAATAATGCTGTGAGAGAAAGCTTCAGAACTATAGAAAAAAAAGTAGCCATGCGTCGTTACTCCACACTGAATATTTTTAGTTATCGTTGATGACCTTAGAGCACATGGCCCGCGTGCGCCAATACACCGTGAGCTATTCGCCTGCGTCGCCCTCAAAACAGGCCAAGTCCGGGTTGCAAGGTAAGGGTCTCACGTGGACAGTATAGCCTTTTCAGGCTACATAGAAGTCGCAGACAGAGATTCTGACCAGACTATCCAATATTCAAAAAGCGAGAACCGGCGAGCGAAAACCAGGTGTTGGCAAGAAGAACCAGGAAATGGCACGGAAAAGACTTGCTCGGCTTTCTGTCGCCTTGGAAATAACGCACCGAGTGGTGCTCTACTGCGGGATTGCTGGGCATAAAAAAGCGCGAGCGCCTATGCGCCCGCGCTAGACGAACCTTCCTATTAGAAGTTGTAACTACCCGTAATACCGATCGTCCTGGGTGGAGTCATAGTCAATTCGTTGTACTCCATACCAACAGGGCGTCGACTGAGAACTCCATCTTCGTCTGTCAGGTTTTTGGCAAATACCTGCACACTCCAGGTTTCCGACCGCAGGCCTGTGAACAAGTCCAGCGTGCCATAGCTATCAACGTCGAGACGCCCTGCTGCATCACCGGGAACTTCTTCAACCTCTCCTCGGTACGCATACAGTACTCCGACGTAGGCATCACTGTCGCCGATTAACTGCGAGAAGGTATATTCAGTTTGCAGGACACCCGTTAGCTCTGGCTGCTCGCTCGCGTTCAGGCCATCGGCTGCGCAGGTGTTGTAGCGATTGTCCGGGCCAACCGGGGCTTGCCCCGGATCGGTACAAGGGATTTCACCATCCGTAAACTCGACTTGAGCATAGGAGAAACCACCGTAGAGCATCCAGTCATCGGTTGGATACCAACGCAAGTCTGCCTCGATACCCCACTGTTCTGCTTCGTCCACGTTCACCCAAGGTGAGTTGGTAATAACTTCGTTTTCCTCGGTAATCGTGTTGTAAGCTTCAAAGTTGGCTCGAGCCTGGTAGTCGGTATAAACGCTGAAATACACCGCTGCTGTGTAGCGCGCGCTGCCATCGAAAATATCTCCCTTGGTACCTATCTCTATGCTGTCGACCTCTTCCCCATCGTAGGCATTGAGATCAGGTGTGAACACACCTGTGGTATCAAAGTTGGCTGCACCGGGCCGATAGGCACGGTCCACAGTGCCGTAGACATTGAATGCATCGCTGAAGTAATGGGACAACTTGATCGTACCCGTCCATTCCTCCACAGCATAGGATTCCCCGAGCTCACAGGGTGGTGACTGGCCGTCAAAGCAGGGAAACGCATTTTCGATAATAAAGTCTGGATCGGTGATCTCACCGCCCGGCAGAATCTGCGAACCGAATAGAAAATTACCGCTTTGTGAATTGCCAGCGCGCTGGGAAAATTCGTTGTAACGAACACCGACCGTCAGGGTAGTATCCTCGGTTAGTGCGAAGTCGTTATGAGTAAACAGCGCCTTTACACGTGACGGAATTGGAATATCCAGCGTGAATGGAAAAACGCCCACACTGCCGAGCCCCGGGTTGGCGTCAACGGCATAAATGTGTTGATCCACCACTACATTGGTCTGGGAGTCCGCATCGGCATAGTAACCACCCACAGTCCAATCCCAAAAATCGAAGGCTGTTCCATTCACCCTGAGTTCATGCTGATTGGTCTTACCGCTTTTACCGAATTCAGTAGACTGGGTAAGGATTGCGCTAGGCAGGTCGGTGTTGTCCTGGTCACTGATTACGTCCTGAATCGATTCCAGCATACCGCTGAACCATTTGACCTCGATATCGCCGACCATCCAGTTCAGGTGCAAGGTGACCATGGTATCTTCCTTGCTCGTCTCGTCCGCGTTGTCGGCGATGGCAATCCGGTCACCTGGCTTCAGATTGGGATAATTCACCAGGTTTGGATTGCTGGCGTCTTCGGTTTCAAGAATTCGATAGGTTTCAGACTCGTCGCTCTCCATGTAGAGATAGCCTAATTTAGCCTGGAACGTTTCACTCGGTTCCCACAATACCTTGACACGTGTTCCCCAGCGGTTTCGCTCTTCATCCAATGTTTTTGTAATGAAATTAACGCTGGCATCTCGCTTCACTTCGGTGCCCGTTTCACGGTCATCCACCAAACCGGCAATGCGCACTGCAAGGGTGTCGGTTACCGGAAGGTTAATGGCGCCTTGCACGTTATAGCCCGCGGGGTCCATGTAACTACCCTGAACATAGCCATTAACGCCGTCGAAATTTGGATCCTGACTCGCCATAATCAGCGCGCCCGTCGGGGATGGCTGGCCGTAAAGCGTACCCTGTGGACCTTTAAGCACCTGAACATTGGCCATATCAAACATGGATCCGAGCGCCACGGCTGCCTGTGACGCCATATAAAAATCGTCCAGATACGTACCAACCCGCGCTGGTGCAGACTGCTGGGCAAACGTACCCACGCCCCGCAGACCAACGCCAACGTTGGAATCGCCTTCGTAGCGGATGTCCATGCCGGAAACCAGCTTGTTCAACTCGTCGGCCTGAAAAATCGAAAGATCGGCAATTTCCTGCCCACTGACAACAGAAACAGCCACAGGCGCCTCGATCAGGGTTTCCTGCTTCTTCTGCGCGGTAACCACCACCTCTTCCAATTGGGCATTGGCCTGCTGGCTTAACCCAAGGGCAGATGCGACTGAAAGCGCCAGTACCGCCTTGTACTTAGTGTGATCCATAGTGAGATACTCCTGCGCCAGTGCGCTATTAGAAATTATTGTTGGGCTTTTCTGCGAGCAATCGCAACAGGCCACCCATATCCCTGATTATTCCCTGTCTGCGGCCCCGCAAAAATGACGGTGCCCACCAGAATTATTGACATTTGCAGCCACCCGCACGATTCACTGTCAACATTGCCGGTAAACAGGGGCGTTTAAAGCCAGTTTTGTGGGAGTTCATCGGCATTATCGAACCCGGTATTGAGCAGGCCTTATCCAGACTACTTAAAAGGATTATTTATGATTGGGGTTACCTGGATACGGAAATTCCACTCGCTACCATAGTCGTCAGGCTTGATCATCGAATAATGAAGTTCAGCTCGCAGCTTCACCGGCATTTTCCCCCAACGAGTCGTTTTTGTGATTCCCAAGCCGACCGGGAACGTCAACGCATTGTCGGATTCGGCCTCCCAATCATAAGTGATCGTTGGGCCCATGCCGATTGACATGGCATTTGGCAAGGCATATCGGATGGTATATTGAACCTCCGTGCGACTGGTGTCATTGCGGTCATCGTCCCCGGCATAAGATTCCCAGTGTTGGGCCAACACACCATAGACCCAGGGCTTTCCTATGTTGAAGATCATCACCGCTGGTCCAGCCTGATATTTACCCTGGCCCAGTACATCATCCGATGCCGTGGGAAATGCAAAGGTCGCGCCTGCGCCCCACACCAGGCCTTCTCCCGTATTTGGGCCAGCGAGAGCCAGTAGCTGAATATCACCAAAGCCGGTCTCATGACCGCTAGACTCTAATGGGTCTCCTTCGAGCACAGGCTGGGTTACCAATGGAAATACCGGCCTGAATGTCAGCATCGCCTGACTATCCTCTCCAACCTCAAACGGCATGAATGGCTGGAAGAACAGTGTATTCGCGGTTTCGTCGCCATCAACAGCATCCCCGGAATTGATCGATGTGTTATTTTGCAAAGTCATTGACCAAATGCTGGTCAGTGGATTATTGAGCTTGCGATCAAGTTCAGCCAGATCGGCGTTGGCGAGCGAGTCTTCTGCAACTTTCGTTTCGGCCCTCGTCATGCCAGAAAATGTGAGAATCAAGCCAACAGTCATTGGAAGTAACAATCTAGTCATCATTGGGCTCTCCTGCCGGCTGGTTTTTCGCTTCAATCCACTGCGACATGTATTGGGTGCTCTTGTGTAAATGATGGCGCAACATTGAGCCTGCGAAGTTCTGCAAACGATGGTTTTCAAGCTGATCCAGCAATTGTGCCACTTTGGTGAGCAGGCCTTGATTGTGGTTTTCCTGATCAAAGCGCTGACGAACTATGCTGTATCCATGGCTTTGTTCAGTTTCCCACAACGCCGACTCCCGATACAGCGCTACGGCCTGATTGGCAAATTCCTGAGGGCTATCTGTGACCGCGCCCGCAAAAGGTAGCTGGCCGGCCATGCCCTCCGCACCAATAGTTGTGGTAACACTTGGCGTACCGCAAACCATTGCCTCCGCCAACTTCCCTTTTAGTCCAGCGCCAAAGCGCAGAGGGGCCAGATTGACGCGTGCAGATTGCATGACTGCGCGCGCATCACTGGCCCAACCCATAATGTGAAAGCCATGCATTGGTGCGTGTATCGCTGTGGCCTTGGGTGGCGTATAGGCGCCGTAAATTCGACACTGGGCGCCGGGGAGCAATTTACGTATCGCTGGCCAAATTGCTGCTTTTAGCCAAAGCACAGCATCCCAATTAGGCGGGTGTCGGTAGTTGCCGATGGCAATAAAATCCGCGCGCTGCTCAAACTGCGGGCCTGCTTGAACCATGTCTTCTGGGTCAAAGCACAGGGGATAGTAATGCAGCAACTCGGGGGCAACTTTGAACAATGTGGTAAGGAGTCGGAACTCGACTTCCGAGATAATTAGCGAAAGATCACTACGCAAAATGCTGGCAATTTCTCTCTGTGCCAATTCGGTAAACAGCAGAGAAGGCGTTAATTCAGGATTGATTTCGCCATCCAGCTTGAATGCATGCTGCCTGGCGTGCCGCAGGCAGAACAGATCCTCTGTATCGAGAACCCGCAAGGCCAAGGGACAGTTTTTCTCGACCCTCCAGCCGAATTGTTCCTCCGTCATAAATCGATCAAAGACAACCACCTGAGGATTCAACTTAACGACGAAGGCATCAAAACTTTGGCAGTTAAGCTCGATGTCAACACATTGAATGCCGTCACGCTCCAGATCGTCCATATGCTCGCCGCGGGCAGCAGGACTGGCAAAAGTAATGTCCCAGCCGTCATTTCCCCTGAACGCGCCCAATAACGAGTTCATGTGAGCACCGGCGGCAGTGGAAGCTGATTCAGGCCACACATAGCCTATGACAAGCAGTTGGCTCATTGAAAGATGCTATTGTGGTTGGGCGACCGCCCTACGCAAAATCGGACAGGAATTGACCTATGTTAACTAAGGAAAGACAATACGATTACTAGCGTTGATTGTTACAGATGCCCATTTTGTTAACAAGCAATCTGCGCTAAGTCGACACCTGATAGCGGGTATCGACTTAGAGGTGCAGCGATCGATAATGACAGCCACCGAGTTCTGAGCTTGCCGAGCTGACAGCACTTTACTAACACCTTTTCCCTAACTGAGAGCTTATGATGCGTAAGACAATGATTACCCTGCACATGTATGTGGCCGCTTTTTTTGCCCCAGCAGTGTTGCTTGTCGCCATCACTGGCGGTCTGTATCTCCTGGGCGTCAAGGGGTCGGTCGAGCAAGAGAAAGTCTACAGTAGCGAAAAAAACACGATCAATCCTGAATCGGCAACACTGCACTCAGATGTTGCGGCTTTACTTGCAGACGCAGGCGTGAAGTCTTATCACTTTGAATATATCAAAGTGAAAGGAAGCACCTTGTATACACGCCCTACTTCACGAGAGCACTACATCATCAAGTTATCGCCGACGGGCCTAGAAGTCATTCATGCAAGGCCCAGTCTCCAGAACCGAATGATGGAGTTGCACAAGGGGCACGGCCCGTCCATGTTCAAGACCTTTCAAACAGCTTTTGCTGTGGGTCTTCTATTCATCATTCTCAGTGGCCTGTGGCTAGGTGTGTCTGCGGCCCGACTTCGTCGCAACACGCTGCTAACCGTGGCTGCGGGCACCGTCGCATTTACCTTACTTCTACTGTGACCGTAGCAAGACTATTTCATCAATAAGCTTTGATCGATAGGAATAAATTTGCTGGCTTCGGCGATAAGGATGTCCGATGTGAGTGCCGGCACTCCATAAACCTCGCTGTTGGTATTAAAGCGACGATTTATGCGATCTAGCAACAACCCAAAGTCGCCATCACCCGTTAGCAGCACGATCGTGTCGCATTGGGGGGCCGCCTCATAGACATCCAGTGCAATACCTATGTCCCAGTCCGCCTTGGTACTGCCGTCGCGCCGCTTTAGCACCGGTTTGAGTTTCACGGTAAACCCTATGGCGTGCAATATGCCCTGAAACTGCATTTGCTTGGCGTCTCCCCGGTCCGTCGCATAAGCATAGGCGCCGAGCAGTTCGCGATCCCGCGTTACCTTAGCCCAAAAGGCGTTGTAGTCGAAATTGCGCCCGTAGGTTTGGCGGCAGGTGTAATAGATATTCTGCACATCCACAAAAATACTGATTTTTTCCACAATAGTGCCCTTGGAGCAGTTGCAAGACGTACGCAAGTGTACGCGAGCTTATGTATTCACCGATAAAAAACTGCCAGCACTGCTCAAAAAATCACTAATCGCCTTTGCGCACCGGCCAATCCGTCAGTCTCGTACTTTATAAGCCATATAGGATGCGATAAAATTTCCCGCCGCGGAAAACAAACTGAGACACAAATGAAGCTACTCTCTAGATCATCTGCCCTGGTCGCAATGCTATTTGCAGGCTTCGTTCAAGCCGGAAATGCGGACCTCAAAGCAGTGCATCTGATAAAGCAGGAAGCTTATTTTAATTCTCAGGTTATGGACTATATACACCTTATCGCAGATCAACATGGATCTCGCATGGCGGGCTCGCCGAGCTACCGACAGGCCGCCGATAAAGCGGTTGCGGCCTTCAAGGAAGCCGGCATTGAAGAAGTCGACGTGGAAACCTGGGGGAAATTTGGGCGCGGCTGGGACTGGTCCAGGGTGCACGTACAAATGAAATCGCCACAGGACACTACCCTGACTGCTTATCCCGCTGACTTCGCCCCCGGGACCAATGGGCCGGTATCGGGCAATGTTGTTTTCGCACCGCTCTGGGAGCACCAGAGCAATGCCACTGTGAACGGCGATATCGAAGAGAACGCACACCAGATTGAACGCTGGAAGGACAAGTATCGTGGTCAGCTAAGAGGGAAAATCGTAATGCTCGACCACCCTTTCCCGTTCAGGGTGCCACAGGAACCCGTAATCTACCGCCTTGGCGAAGAGGAAATCGCCTCTGGCGTTGCCACTGAGTATGACATGCCCCTTAAGCCAGGCCCGGTTCCCACTCTGGAATGGCCAATGCTGGCCTATCCCATTGATAAAGAAGAGAGCTCGCAGGTTTGGAATATTATTCCGATTGAGTTCGCCACTGACCGCTGGCGCCTCGAAGCTCGTATTATGTCTCGCATGGGTGAGTTTCTGGTTGAGGAAGGCGTAAGCGCTGTTCTTGTATCGGGCGGGGCTAACGTCGCAGGTGTCATCATGCACAGTGACTATGGCTCGCCATATTCAGGCGATGCTTTACCTCCACCTTCGGTTGCACTCATGCCGGAGCACTATCATCGCATTTACCGACTGCTTAAACGCGAAGTCCCGGTGACTGTGGAAGTCGATGTAGATGCGGAAATCTATGAAGATGCCGATGGTCTGAATATCATTGCTGAGCTACCGGGCGGCGGCCGCCGGAATGAAATAGTGATGATGGGGGCGCATTTTGACTCATGGCACGGCGCCACAGGGGCTACCGACAATGCTGCTGGCAGCGCAGTAGTCATGGAAGCAATGCGAATACTAAAAAAATTGAATCTTCCCATGAAGCGCACTGTCCGGGCAGCGCTTTGGGGTGAGGAAGAAACCTGTTTTTGTGGCTCCCGGGGGTACGTACTCAACCACTTCGCCGACCCGGTTTCAATGAAACTGAAACCCGAGCATGAGAAGCTCTCTGTTTATTTCAATCTGGACGGTGGTGGTGGAAAAATTCGCGGTGTGTATCTACAACAAAACGATATGGCACGCCCTCTCCTGGAGGGTTGGCTGGCCCCTTTCGCTGATCAGGGCGTCGACATGTTCACCATAACCAATACCACCGGCACCGACCATTTGTCTTTTGATGCCGTGGGTTTACCCGGATTTTCTTTTGTGCAAGATCCCCTGGATTACTATGTGAATACTCATCATAGCAACGTGGATCACGTAGACCATCTGATACCAGGGGATTTGATGCAAGCAGCGGCTGTAATGGCAACGGCTGTGTACCACGCGGCCAACAGTGACGATATGGTGCCAAGAAAGCGTCTACCCGAGGCATTGCCGCCCAAAAACCCACTACCGGAAATTCTACGGTAAAATCGGAACAGAGGTCATTTTTAATCCATAGCGATAAAACACACAAACTGTACTGCATTGAGCGCGTATTGAATCTCACTTGCGACATCGGAATGACTCAGTCGAGGGGCTTGCAGTCCGAATGAATAACAAGGACTTGTTAGATGCCATCAATCAGATAATGCCCTATGGCAAATACAAGGGCAGATCGCTGCTTGATCTGCCCGAGCCCTATCTGGTGTGGTACCACAGCAAAGGCTTTCCCCAGACCAAGCTGGGGTCTCAGCTGGCACTTATGTATGAAGTGAAACTCAATGGGCTGGAGGGGATGCTGAGACGCTTAACGTACGAAAATAATGAAAACTAAAGAGCCTTTCTGGGTGATCTAATCACGCTCTAGCCACAGCCCATTAATGGTCGCCTTGCCTTCATGTCGGACTAATCAAACGATACGTCCAACGACCATATACGTACAACCCGAAAGCCGTGATCATTCCCGCTGAGGCCATTAGATACCAAATAGCCCCTACGTTATTCGCCATGTATATCTGGGCAGTAATCACTTCGGGCGCCTGCCCACTCAAACGTACCAGCGTATCGAAGGCCTCGCCATTGGGTATTCCCCGAATTTGCACTTCGCTCATACCAAGCTCGCCCAATAGCGGCCTGGAGAGCTGTTCTTTTGAAGCAAACTTGCCGTACAAAGTCGGCCCCAAATAACTTTCGAGCGACCAGCCTATTCCGAGTGGAATTTGTGAAAAACCCAGAAACATCGCTTTTTTGTCTGCGGGGGCAATGTTGCCAAGATATTCACTGCTTTTGGGGGCGGATAACATTTCCCCAATTGAAAAAAGAACGATACCCATGACAACAAACCAAACCCCAGTCCAACCGCCAAATACAATCAATGCGCTAGAAGCGAGAAAGCTCCCTATAGCCATTGAGTTCACAGCCTTAAGTCGAGCAGAGACACCGGCGATCAAAAAACAGGTGAACATAATTAACATCGCGTTGAGGTTGATGAGCCCTTCAGGCAGCATTACTTGACCGTCTTTAGATAAGCCAAGGAAAAAAATCCAGAACTTATTATCTGTTCCTTCCGAGCCAAACAGTGCTTCTACCAGAGGTCGCGTATCCACCCAATCGCGAAAATACAGTGGCCCGACATCCCAAATCATATAAAGCATGAAATAAAAACCACTGATGAGTGCTACATACCACAGCAAAATAGGGCTTCTTAACTCTCGCAAGCTCTCTGCAACCAGGGACAGCCTCTGCTCGCTGCCATCGCGCTGAGCCTCCCGGCGGGCCAGACGTTCTTCTTTTCCAGGCTCTTTGTAAATCAGCAAAAGCAGGAAATTAATAGAAATAATGGCCGCACAGGCATAAAACACATTCTCCCAGGCAAGCTGACGCATTTGTGCTGCGACTACGGGGCCAAGAAACGCGCCGATGTTTACTGTCTGGTAAAAGGCCCCCCACGCCATTGAACTATTGCGTCGATTGGTCGCCTTGACAATAGTGGCCTGTATTCCTGGCTTGAACACTCCCGTGCCAATTGCCAAAATGACGGCACCACAGAGAAAGCCCCAAAATGTCGCATACCAGGCCATTACCAGGTAGCCGATGATTTTCAAAACAGTCGCCACAAATATCGTTTGCTTGTATCCGACTCGATCAGAAATGGCGCCAGTAAAAACGGGTACAAACGTCTGGGTAACTGCCCAAATCGCGAATATAATGCCTAGGTCACTTTCCCTAAGGCCCAGACCGCCACGAGACACAGCGTCAGTGGCATATAGACCACTCACCTGGCGCACCCCGTAATACGCCAACCGCTCGACCACTTCCATACCGCCGCAAACCCAAAACACGTAGCCGAGGCTGCCCAGTGCAGCAAATATACCCAACTGCTCCAGGTCCTTGACCGTGATGGAGTCAGGGCCATGGTCGCTGACTATTTGTTTGTCGTTCATTACCTAAGTCTGCCCATCCAGAATACGCTGAAGATGTTTAAAAACGACAGCTTTGGTATCCGCCCGAAGTGCATTGTGATCCCATTCGTTCGTCAAAAAGATACGCATATTTGGCACGCGCTCCGCGACAGCTTCAGAAAACGTTCGTTCTACATACATGTCATCAGCAAAGACCGCCGCTGCAATAGGCACCTTGTTTTGAGACAGCTTTTTTTGATCATACAGGGCAGGCCAGTTCTTTCGCGCGGCGAGCAATTCAGCGGCAGGCTTCAAAGGGGCCAAACGAGGGAATACGTCAAACATCCAGGGGAAAATCATTTCACCGGAAAACAGTACGGTGTCATCCGCGTCAAACTCGGAATACTCTTTGCGCACTCTAGCGGCAGACCAGTTTGAGGCACTCCCTTCGCAGTAAAGAGCTTCATGCAACAGCGAAAAAATGGGGTTTGTTTCATAAGGTAGGATATTCGCCATGCCGTGCAGCAGGTTGTAAGAAGGCACTGGGCCATCAGGTGTGTCGACAAAGGCCTCTTCAAGTAGGTAATGAATTGCTTCAAATCCATCTGAAAAGCCAAATTCCAGCCCCAAAAGCTGCAGGACATAAGGAGTCAACCTTGCTCCTCCTGGAAGCCGCACATCATTTTGCGCCAGATAGCGTGATAATTCGCGAACGCGATGAGCATCCTCGGGATAGCGTTCATAGTAGCGACGGTTGCGTTGCAGAACACGTTTATACGTAGCTCGATAAACCTCGTCAATTTCTACACCGATTGGCGGCACGCCACCAGTAATCATGACGGCTGCTAGACCCTCGGGATATTCCGACAGGTAATTCAAAGCACAGAATCCGCCGAAGCTCTGCCCCAAAATCGTCCATTGAGCTCCGCGTGCAAGGCGCGTTCTGATGGCTTCGGCATCACGCACGATCGAATCTGCCCTGAAGCAAGACAAATATTCTGCCTGTGCCTCCGGGCTGCCTTCCTGCTCTAGAGTGGTTGCGTCTATTCTCGAGCTTCTTGCTGTTCCGCGTTGATCTAGCAGTAGCAGACGGTATCGCTTCAGGGCCTCACCCATCCAGCCACCTCGGCCCATGGGCCGAGGAGCACCCGAGCCAGGACCACCCTGCAGGAAAACAAGCCAGGGAAGGTCCTCTGATACACTCTCGACCGCGCAAACCTCTCGGGCATAAACGGAAATTTGGCGACCTTCAGGTTGCTCATAACGCAGTGGAAGCTCAAATTGGTGATCCGTGAGTTTCAGTCCTGGCAATTGGCTGCTGTGGGTCATCTTGCACTCTCGGTGTCTTCGAAATCTGTCTTTAGTAATCTAGCAATCTGAAAGCTGGAATACCACGACTATTGGGCCCGGACAGCGCCCTCTGTTGCGACAAGCCATTCTAATCACGAAGTAACAGTGGCTTAAGACCAGCCACTAAAAAGACCGCCACTCGGTCAAAACAAGTAAGGCTCGACCGAAGTTCGATCATAGTGTCAGCTGTTCGTATGAATTCGTCATCTATTAGTGTTTTCCGATGACTAAAATCTAGCTATGCTTGCTGTAGCGCACATTCGCAAATTCTCACAAAGGTCTATTCAATATATGGAGTACGGGCTTGACTAGGCAGGCACTGCAAGAGCGGGTAAACAATGCCGTGAAAGCTCTACAAAGCGGGCAACATGAACTCGCGCGCCAGGGATTCCAAGCACTCCTTCTTAGCGAGGATCCCCTCCTTGATGCAGCTCGCAAGAACGTTCAACTTTGGATGGGGCTGGCATATGCGTGTGGAAACTGTAAAGACCAAGATGGGGCCCTGGACGCGGTCAATCGCGCACTATTAATCGAACCACGCAGCCCTCAGGCTCTGTTATTCAAAGCAGACCACCTTTGGCACTGCGCGGAAATGGATAGCGCTGCGATTTTCTACCAATCGCTGCTTCAAGTTATTCAAAGTATGGAGTCTGTGCCTCCTGATCTAGCAGCCCAGTCTGCACGTGCAGAACAACGCTGTAAGGAAGTCGCTGAAAGGCAACTGGACTTTCTAGAACGAGAACTTGTAGCGAAGAAACTGGATGGTAACCAAATAAGCCCTCGTTTCGGTCAGGCGCTATCCATCAGCTTAGGAAAAAAACAGTTTTATCCCCAGCAGCCATCAAAGTTCTTTTTCCCGGAGCTTCCCCACATTCAGTTCTTTGAACCCAGTCAGTTTAAGTGGACCAAAGCGCTCCAAGCGAAAACAGCTACGATCAAGCAAGAATTGCAGCAGTCTATAATCCATGGCATTGAGTTCGAGCCCTACCTACAGGAAACGCAAGCTTTACCTAGAGTCAATTCAGGAAAAATTTGGGGCAACGAGAGCTGGGGGGCACTTTACCTCTGGAAAGACGGCAAGCTTAACGAGTCAATTGAGGAGATGTTTTCTCAGACAATAGCCTTACTCAGGCAATTGCCGCTGGCGACAATTCCTGGCGGCTCGCCAAACGTTTTATTCTCGCGGTTGAAGGCGGGCACCAGTATTCCAGCGCACCATGGATTTTTTAACACTCGCCTAATATGTCACCTGCCCCTAATAGTGCCCGAAAATTGCGGGCAGCTGCGTGTAGGTAACGAGAGTCGCGACTGGGTTGAAGGGGAGCTCATCATTTTCGACGACTCAATTGAGCATGAGGCCTGGAATCACAGCGCTCAGGACAGAATAGTGTTGATCTTCGAAATCTGGCGACCCGAGCTATCGACAAAGGAGATTGAAGCCGTACGCGAGCTTCTTCAAACAATCAGAGACTATAGACAGGATTGACCCGGGAAGACGCTAGCATCCCCAGGCTTGAGCAATCCGGCTTGGCCTACAGCTTACTCGATCGAGAAATCTGACGGCTCGTTCTCTGTGCGCCACTCAACAGGTTCTCGATCAATCCCACCGTAGACATAGGCAGGATTAGCCGTCAGGGCAGGCTTGGCCGTAACTGAAAGAGTTTGCGGTTCAGACCTCTTGAAGCCAGCAGACTCTAGGTCCGCCCATGGGAGGCAGACTTTGTCTCGACCTCCATAGATAAAAGCTGAGCTCATATCCTCTGCCCCACTTTCCTTCTCCTCAGGTGATTCGTGCTGCGCGCCTCTCGGTGAACGTGATCTATAGCCGGCAATTCTAGCGTTCCTGCATGATCTTCAGCGGCAATTCGTTCGTAGACTTCTTCTCTGTGAACGTCCACCTCTCGCGGTGCGCTAATGCCAATGCGAATTTGCTGACTCCGAATTTCCAATACTGTTATTACGATGTCATCTCCGATGACCAATGACTCACCTGCTTTTCGAGACAGTACCAACATAATGAACTCCCTTCGTTTTTTGGTGTTTGCAAGCTGTAGATTATTACGTCGCGGTTTTGCCTGCTCGTTTTAAACTGCAATGCTCGTGCCAACAAAAAAAGTCTATAAGAATCAGTGGTATTTAGAATCAACGGCTCTTCATACGCGTTTTTAACGCATATCAAATCGCGTTTTAATTCGCATTTTGCGACCTATTTCAGGAAATTGCGGTTGGTGGCTTACCGGCCCATCAACATTGAAGGCACAGCTTGACTGTGTTTATGCCTATACTTGCCAAGTTATTAAAGGCAAATCCCGGGTGACAGAATTTGATCGGGGAAGATGTTTAAGGAGAGCAATGCGTTGAATGCTGAGGATGTAGACCAGTGGGATCACGAATTCGACGCGGTCGTTGTGGGCTCTGGCAATGGGGCGCTGACCGCTGCGATTGCGGCATCGGATGGAGGTGCCAGAACACTCGTTGTCGAAAAATCGGAACACTTTGGCGGCACTAGCGCCAGCTCGGGTGGTGGCGTATGGATTCCGAACAACCGCTATGCCAGAGCAGATGGGGCTGACGATTCCCTTGAGGACGCCAGGGCTTATCTGGATCATGTAACCCCTTTCGGCAAAGTTAACCCAGCCTTGCTGGAAACCTACCTGACACGTGGTCCGGAGGTAATCGATTACCTGCATGAAAACACCCAGTGGGTGCGCTATCGCAATCTCGCTTACTATCCAGACTATTTTCCCGATGGACCAGGCGGCAAAACTGGCAATCGTTCCATGGAACCCGAACCCCTGCACGCCAGCGCACTGGGCGAAGACTTCCACAATCTCGCGCCTCAACACCCGCAGACGCAAATGCCTGGCGGCATTAACTTTACCCAGGTGGAGGGCGCTGTCGTCTTGGCCGCGACGCGAGGCTGGTTTGCCTTGGCGGCTAAATTGGTACTCAAATACCTGATCGACTTTCCCACTCGACTAAAAACCCTTCGCGACGCCAGACTCACTATGGGCAACGCAGGCGTGGCCCGCCTTTTCCTGGCGGTGCGGGATCGGCAGATTCCGCTGTGGCGCAACACAACCATGCTTGAACTGATTCAGGATGGAGATCAAGTCGTTGGCATCGTCATAGAGCACAACGAGCAGCGTGAATTCGTTCGAGCACACAAGGGCGTGGTGCTGGCGGCTGGCGGCTTTGAGCGCAACCAAAAAATGAGAGAGCAATACTTACCCTCACCTACAGACACTCGCTGGAGCGCTGGAAACCTTCATAACACGGGTGACGCGATAGTCGCTGCCCAGCAGTTAGGCGCCGGCACGGCTCAGATGGACTGGGGATGGTGGTTCACCACCGCTACTGTACCCGGCAAACCCAAAGCCTATTTGAGCCAGGTGGAAAAAGGCATGGCTGGCTCCATTACGGTCAATAAGAAAGGTAGGCGCTTCAGTAACGAATCGCAAAATTACGTGAGTTTTGTTGCCGACATGATTAAGGACGAAGAAAATATTCCCAGTTATATGATTTTTGACGCTGACTTCAGGCGACAGCGTCCGGTCGCATCCGTGCTTATACAGGGCAAATTCTTTCCCGATTGGATGATTCCTAAAGACTGGTGGACACCAGAGTTTCTGAGTAAAGCCGATAGCCTGGATGAGTTAGCGAGAAAAGTGGGCATTGACCCGGAAGGATTGCAAAGTACCGTTAATGCCTTTAACCAGTTCGCCAGTGATGGCAAAGACAGTGACTATCAGCGCGGCGACTCAAGTTATGACCGCTACTACGCCGACCCCGAAGTAAAACCTAACCCCTGCCTCGCACCGTTGCTCAAGCCACCCTTCTATGCTGTGGCGCTTTACCCGGGCGAGATGGGAACAGCAGGAGGCCTGGTCATCGATGAGTGTGCACGAGTACTGCAGGAAGACGGTACCGTTATAAAAGGTCTGTATGCCTGCGGTAATACCACTGCAGCACTGTTGCCTGCTTACCCAGGCCCCGGTGCAACACTGGGACCCGCTATGGTGTTCGGCTATGTTGCTGGTGCACATGCAGCGATGGATTAAAGTAAGCGCCCGGCTGCTGAACTAAGTCGCGAGTCTAAAAACCAGCTTATTGACCCCGATTTGCATCCTGGCGCTGAAACTCTGCGTAGGCCTCTGCCGTACCCGCAGCCATTTTATCGCCATCGAATGGAATAGACATTTCCGGTGTAAACTCAAGCACGATGCGCTCAGGTGTATCCAAAAAGCGAACAAACATTGACGGATCAATTCCTTGTACAAATTCATTGTTTTCGTCAGCGCGCTCAGCAGCAACCATTCCCTGCGCCAGCAAGTTATACATCCAGTGCTTTATTTCCGGATCATCGTGAATAACAGTATGACCTTTGTAGGTTACTGTTTTGCCTCCGCCCATTGGAGTGCCAGTACTCGTGATCACAATCGATGATCGTCCGTCTCGCGCGATCGCCTTAATTCGCACTCTTTCTTTGGTGGCAGTCATCCAGATTTTGCCTTTCGCAGGAACGTAGGCGGTAGTGACACCAATTGGGTGGCCCGCCTTATTGGCCCAAATAAAAGTGCACTCTCCGGCACTGTGTAGCAACTCTTGCTCGCGATCAGGCTCAAGTCGGTACTGCTTTACATCGTCGTAGTTAGTCGCTTGTTTGGTCAAGGGCTTGCCTCTTTTTAGGTGTCATGAGTCGATTACAAATCATTCAAGAATCAGTCAGTTGAGCCAAGTGCAGTAAGGACCTCCTCCACGGACCAGACGTCTGCATACTTAGCATGCATATCAAACAAGTTTGCCTCGTGAGCCTCACTATTTCGATCACCCACAGCCTCACGTGGAACAACCACGGGGTAATCGTGCTGCAGTCCATCCACCACGGTGGCACGCACGCATCCGCTCGTTGTAAGGCCGGTCACCACTAGACAGTCTACTCCTATCTTCTTAAGCAGATGATCAATCCCGGTCCCCTTAAAAGCACTTGGCCAATGTTTCTCAATGATCGGCTCGTCAGCCTCCGGGGCCAACCGCTGATCGATTTTTACCCAGCGGGAATCCGGAGTCAGTACATTGAGTGCAGGGACTCTGCTACGAAAAACCGGGGCCTGGTCCTCATCGTGATATACCACTGTAGTGAAAAATATCGGTAGTTGTTGCCGCCGAAACTCCTGCAACAGTGCTCTATTAGCGGCTATCACCTCCGGGCAAGCACAGCCCAAAGAGCATTCAGGGTTGGTAAATCCTTCAATCATATCCACCAGCAGCAGCGCAGGCTTGTCCCCCAAGCCGATAGACTCTCTTTCCAGATCCATGTTTTCTTTGCTCCCTGGTATTTTGAGTGGTGTTAAAAAGTTCGCTTAGCATTGAGACTACTTCCCGCGCCCTTTGCAGGCAAGCGCGCTGGACTTTGCCTTATCGTGGGGCCAGGCAATACCGCGCCAAGATTCTGCGAGGCGCCCTCTGACTAATTCTTGCCAAAGCATGCCGGGTAAACCGCCGTTGCCGGTGACTCGTTAATGCTTAGCAAAAAAATACCCGGGCATACTGAACCGATAAGCACGCATTATCGTAATAATTTCAAACCACCAATATGGACTCGGCCATGCAATACTCTCTCGCTGCGGCAATCTTTACGATCGTGTCTCTCACGCCATTTTCCTCCGTCTTCGCGGAGGAAAATGGGGCCAGTGGAGACGCCTCTGTTGTCATCTACCGGGCTGGAGAATCGTTTAAAACGCGAGCATTGGGTTTACATATATTTGTTGATTCAGCCAACGTTGGCAGTCTGAACGCACGGGGCTCTCTCCTGGCATCTGGAGAACCAGGCACGTACACATTGGGCACCAATCTACCCGGCACTACCCCGCTGCAACTGGAGTTGCTACCCGGAACCACTGGATTTGTTCACACGCACGTGCGCATGGTAGGTGATCGGGTCGTGGTGGAGCTGCGTCAAGTGAACGAACAAGTAGCGAAAGCTCACCAAACCAATGCCGGCATCACCCTACTGGCTATCTAATCCCGAGGTCCAACTCGTCCCCTCTGGGCGCTCCGGCGCCCTTTTTTTTGCGCCGAAAGAACTACTCAGCCCCCACCGACTCCACTAACCCACGAAATGCTGGCAGCTGGCCTGATCGCAAGGTTGGCAAGTGGTCTAGCCTGGTTGTGGGATCACAACACCCTCTTCGCACAGCCGGGCCAACTCATCGTCATCCAGCTGTAGGATACCTTTCAAAACCTCATCGTTATGACTGCCTATATCGCCTCCAGGCCAGTCAGTTCGGCCAGGGGTCGATGACATCTTGGGTAGAATCGCCGGAATTTTCAGTGGCTCGCCATTAATCTCAATACTCTCAAACATGCCGCGCGCATTGTAGTGTTCGTCGTGCACCATATCTTCGACGCTGTAAATCGGTCCGACTGGCACTCGCACATCCTCTAACACAGCAATGACGTGCGACGATGAATGCGCAGCGCACCAATCCGATAACGCCCGGTCGATTTTTTTCTGGTGGACAACCCGGCCTGCGTTGTCTTCCATTGCGGGATCTTCCGCCATATCTGAACGCCCCGCCACCACCATCAACCGCTTGAAGATAGAATCGCCATTGCCCCCGATAACTACGTATTTGCCGTCATCACAGAGGTAGGTATTGGTTGGCACAATACCGGTCACTGTCGTACCGGACGGTTCACGAATAGCGCCGCCGCCATCGTATTCAGGCACCATACCTTCCATCAAGTTGAATATGGACTCATAAAGCGCGACGTCGATGACCTGCCCCTCGCCACCGGGCTTGCTGCGCTGAATAATAGCCAAGGCAATACCAAGGGCAGCATGAATGGCCGACAAGGTATCGCCCATACTGATATTCGTGCGGATTGGCGGTTTACCCGGCTCGCCATTGATATAGCGAAAACCACCAAAGCCCTCGGTTACCGACGCATAACCGGGCTTGGTGGCATAGGGACCGTCCTGACCGTAGCCCGAGATACGCGCATAGATAAGCCCGGGCTTCTCAGCTCTCATCTCTTCGGGACCAATACCCCATTTCTCGATGAGCCCCGGGCGAAAGTTCTCTACCACCACGTCCGCAGTTTTGATAAGTTCTTTGGCGAGCTGCTGCCCGCGCTGAGATTTCAGGTCCAGGGTGACGCTTTTTTTGTTGCGGCCCAAACTACGCCACCAGAAGGATGTTCCACTCTCATCGAGCATTCGCCAGCCACGAATGGGATCGCCTGTTGGAGGTTCGACTTTGATCACTTCCGCACCAAAATAGGACAGGATCGTCCCCGTGAAAGGCCCGGCCAATAACTGACCCATTTCAATGACCCGTATCCCCTCTAAGGGTCTTTGTCCTTCCGCCATTTTTTTCTCCATCATTACCTCAAATCAGCTGCAGGCCACTCTACTCATGTCATCGACCGATGCAGTAGCTTCCGCAAACGCGCTTGCGCTGTCCAGACAGCATGGGCCTAGCCAGCTCTTAGCGAAACAGCAACCCAACTTAGTGGCCCTAATGATCAATAGTGCGGGCGTGCTCATCACACCAGCCATTGACACCATGTTGTTGATCATTGGCGATTTACCCGCCTGCGGCATATTGAAAAGTGTTGTCCCCTTCCCGCCCGGACTAGCCATTTTTTAGTTGGTCGCTCCAAACACTGAACCGACATGCACAAAAAAGGCCGCGTTATGGGCGGCCTTTTGATCTTCCGGAAGACACTTAGCTAAATAGCGACTCACCGCTAAGACCTTGCGTTTCCATGATACCACGCAGGCGTTTGAGTGCCTCTACCTGTATCTGTCTGACTCGCTCTCGCGTCAAACCGATTTCGCGGCCCACTTCTTCCAGGGTGCTACTTTCGTAACCGCGCAAGCCAAAACGACGGGCCACTACTTCTCGCTGCTTCTCGGACAACTCATCCAGCCAGGAGGCAATGCTGTCCTTGATGTCTGAGTCCTGCAAAAGCTGGGAGGGGTCACTTTCGTGTGTATCAGCGATCGTATCGACCACCGCCCTATCTGAGTCTGGTCCGACCGGCGTGTCTACTGAGGTTACGCGCTCGTTGAGGCCCAGCATGCGCTTAACATCCGCCGCAGGCTTGTCGAGCATGTCAGCGATTTCTTCGGCCGTAGGTTCGTGATCCAGTTTTTGAGTCAATTCGCGAGCGGCACGCAAATAGACATTGAGCTCTTTCACCACATGAATGGGCAATCGAATGGTGCGGGTCTGGTTCATAATCGCCCGCTCAATGGTCTGCCGGATCCACCAGGTCGCGTAGGTTGAAAAACGAAAGCCACGCTCTGGATCAAATTTTTCAACGGCACGAATCAAGCCGAGATTGCCCTCTTCAATGAGGTCCAGCAGGGTCAGGCCACGATTGATATAACGACGGGAGATTTTGACAACAAGTCGCAGATTACTCTCGATCATGCGTTTGCGACCGGAATCGTCGCCTGCGATCGCGAGGCGGGCATAGTACTTTTCCTCGTCTGCCGTCAGCAGTGGCGAGTAGCCAATTTCATTAAGGTAAAGTTGGGTGACATCCAGGGACTTATCGACTTTACGGGCGGTAGCAGTTCTCGCTTTGGCTTGGTCAAAGCGCGCCTCCTCCGCTGCCTGAGTGTCGGCACTACGGTCTTCAGATGCAGATATAGCCTTGTCTGCATTCGCTGCCTTTCCATTACCACGAGAGCCAGTCTTGGCCTTCGTGTTAGTCGCCGCCCTTGATACTCGTCCCGATTTCGAATTCCGTTTCGGGCTGGTAGCGCTTTCCAGTTCCATGGCTATACCTCATTTTTTTGTAGTAGGTTTAGAGAGTATTTCCCGCCGGGCCGAACAGACTAACCCAACCCGAAGATCAATTACAAGCAGCTATGCAAAAAATTGCACTGGCTAACTTATAAGCGAAATGGGGTGCCGGGCCACAGTCTGCAACGCCTGTCAGCGCTTGGGCAATAACCGAAGAGGGTCAATGGGCTTGCCCTCTTTGCGAATCTCAAAGTGCAATCTTACGGTATCCGTGCCGCTACTACCTTTCTCGGCAATTTTCTGCCCCGCCTTTACGGCATCGCCCTCCGAGACCAGGAGCTTGTTGTTGTGCCCGTAGGCGCTGAGGTAAATATCGTTGTGCTTTACTATGACCAACTCACCTAAACCCACAATGCCTGTTCCTGCATAAACCACCTGCCCGGCAGCGACCGCCTGAATCGCTTCACCGCGACTACCACCAATATCAATGCCCTTGTGCACAGTCGATGAATAACTGCGCACAACCCTGCCGGACGTTGGCCAGCGCCAGGTCTTTACCGGGCCGCCTACGGACTTTGACGCCGGGGCACGTGAAGATGATGGCACCCCTGTAGTTTTCGATGCTGGTTTAGTGGCTGTAGCGGCCGTCTTGGGCGCCGGGGTCTGGGCCTGTGACTTGGAGGCAGGCTGACCAGCAGCACTCCTGCTGGCGCTGGCGACGGGACTTGCGGCCCGGGGAGGTTCCGCTTCTTGCAATTTAAGTTGCTGCCCGGGGTAAATAGTGTAAGGAGCGGAAATGCGATTTGCAGCAGCGAGACGGCGGAAATCAAGACCATAACGAAACGCGATAGAGTAAAGCGTATCGCCCTTCTGGACTCTGTAACCAGAACCGACGGCTGCGTTGCTCGCTCTGGAATGCCGGTCTTCTACCGGTGCAGGCGGATTGCCACCACAGGCAACCACCAGGAGCAGAAGCAGTAAACTGCAGATAACCGCCCTGATAGTGCGCTCTCCTTTGTAGTACCCGAAGTCGGGCAAGTATCCGCCCTACTGCTCGACGGGTATTTTTTGACCACCGCCCCAGCGAGCATCGATAAGCCATACCAGCGCAAAACCGACCACCATCAGGGAAAGACACAAAGCCAACTGGGAGGGTTGGCCCGTTAGTACAGTAAATTCAGTAGGCATAACCGGCACCTGCTGCGCCGGCTTAAGCTGCCCATGGCTACCTTCTATCCATACCAGCACATGCTTCCATGGCCACACCACCAACAAGGAGCCAAACAGGAACCCGGTAAGCAACGCCATCGTCGCTTCATGAAATCGGTGCAACAAAAAGTGCAGCAGGCGTGAAAAGCTCAAAAGCCCGGCCGCAGCGCCGATGGCGAATACCAGGATGAAGCCGATATCGAGTGACTTCAAAGCCACCAGAACGGTGCCGTACATTCCCAACAATACCAATATGAAACTACCGGAAATACCTGGCAAGATCATCGCACAAATGGCCAGGAAGCCCGAAAGGAATACGCCGGCCATACCGAAATGCATATTAACGGTGGGAGAAAGCGCTATGGTCGCCGCGACGCCAACGCCGCAGAGCAGGCAGAGCGCCCGGGCGATATCCCAGCCCCGCACCTGTTGCAGCAAAACCAGCGCCGATGCCAATATCAAACCAAAGAAAAACGCCCAAAGGGGCACAGGATGATTATCCAGCAGCCAGGAGATAAGCCTGGCCAGCGACAAAATGCTCGTTGCTATCCCCGCCAACAGCGCGAGTAGAAAACCGCCATTGACGTGATTCCAGGCTTCGCGGATATCAAACTTCAACAGCAGACGAACGAAGGTCAGGTCTACAGACCGAATACTGGTTAACAGCGTATCGTAAATACCGGTGATAAAAGCCATGGTCCCACCAGAGACACCGGGAACAATATCTGCCGCTCCCATCAGCATACCGCGCAGGAAGATCCCCAAAGCATTCATCTCTAGCGCACCGTCCCGGGACGCAGAGGTACAAAATACACCGCTTCAACCACAGTAGTTTCAAATCCTTCGTGGGTGCGGTCCACAACATGCAGGTGCTGGGTCTCTCCGCCCACAGGAATCACCAAGCGACCGCCCGGTGCCAACTGCTGCAAAAGCTCCTGGGGAATATGTTCCGGGGCTGCAGCGGCAAGAATGCCATCAAAAGGCCCCCTGTCCGCCCAGCCCATTCCGCCATCGGCATGATTCATATGAACATTTCGCAACTTCAACTGGCGCATACGCTGGCGCGCTTTCTGCTGCAGCGGCTTAATGCGCTCGACACTGTAAACCTCCCCTACCAACTGGGCGAGAATGGCAGTCTGGTAACCTGACCCAGTACCGATTTCAAGAACCCGCTCCGGTGCGCCGCCCTCAAGCAGCAACTCGGTCATGCGAGCGACGATGTAGGGCTGGGACAAGGTCTGCTGAAACCCGATTGGCAGCGCGACGTCCTCATAGGCACGGTGAGCCATGGCTTCATCAAGGAACAGGTGCCTGGGCGTGGTGCGAATGACATCCAGCACCTGATGGCTTTCAATGCCCTGGTCGACCAGACGCTGGATCAGGCGTTCGCGGGTGCGCTGTGATGTCATCCCGATACCATTGAGGTCCACCCTGTTCACTCCTGTTACCACTCCAAAAACGTCCCTAATTTATTTTAATTAGCCGTGGGCTGCGCATACTGAACAAACTCCGCCAATAGCGCCGTAGCATAATTGCCAGCACCCAGGCGAAACTCCAGTTGCAGGCTGTCATCATCACAAAACTGCCAGCAAAAGTCATCCGCGATGAGCCGAGTTGATCGCTGCCCCAGCTCTAAACCCTGACTGATTAAAAAATCGCCAATGCCGACTTGTTCCTGAAGGACAGCCGACCAACGCTCAATCAGGTGCTCATCCAGCTGGTCCAGGCCCGAGCCCCATAGCGGCAGCGCGGGATGCAAGTCGCCAGTAGAGCAGCGCCGGGTAATATCAGCATCTGGTTGCTCACAGGTAAACTGACTGCGGGTACCCCGTAAGATGCAGGTATCGCCAGGTAACACCCGATTCCAATCACCCGCATTTACCCGGTCTGCCAATAGGCTGTTAAACAACTGTGAGCGCAAGACCGATAGGTACATTGCGCGTTTATTCCTTGAAATTTTCCGGCCCCCGGAAGCCATCCAGCTCTCGGCTTGCACCAGGGTTGAACCGCTGCGCCCAAAGCGCTGCTCACCAAAATAGTTTGGCGCACCGTGGGTGCGCAGGTACTGCAATCGGGTTTCGATAGAAACCCGATCACCTTCGAGGCCTCTCAGTACCAGTGAAAATAAATTACTCCGATGCACGCCCCGTTTCAATTTACGCCGGTGCCTGGCCACATCCAGCACAGCGACATCACCCTGCTCAGCCAACTGCTGCCAGTTCGGTTCAGTCTTGCCGGCCATTCTCACGCTGAACCACTGCCGCGTCACCGCGTTGCGGTCTTTCATACCGCTGAAGCTGATATCCCTTAAATGGATCCCGCTGAGGCTGGAGAGCCGCTGTGCCAGATCATTGGTATTGAGCTCGCGTTTTTCCAAATACAGGAAGGCGTGCTCCCCGTCGCCGTCCGGTTCGAAGCCCAAATCTTCATAGACGCGAAAATCTTCAGGCGAGCTGCGCAGCTTACCACTGGCAACCGGATCACCTGCTGCAGTTGGCCACTGGCGGCTCACGCAGCGCCAGCTTCCAGTAATACGACCGCGTGGGCGGCAATACCTTCTTCTCTGCCTGCAAAACCCAACTTTTCAGTGGTCGTGGCCTTCACATTGACCTGGCCAATATGTGCCGACAAATCCGCTGCCAGGTTTTTCTGCATCTCTTCAATATGAGGTGCCATTTTGGGCGCCTGTGCAATGAGCGTCGCGTCCAGGTTGCCCAGCACATAACCCGCCTCGTTGACTAGTTGCACAACGCGACGCAGCAGTATCCTGCTGTCGATGTTCGCATTTGCCACGTCGGTATCGGGAAAGTGCCGACCTATATCGCCGGCTGCGATCGCGCCTAGCAGAGCATCACATATCGCATGAATCAATACATCGCCATCGGAATGGGCGGCCAGACCAAGATGATGTGCTATATGGACTCCGCCCAATACAAGCCCATCGCCTTCTTCAAAGCGATGGACATCGTAACCATGTCCTACTCGAATACCCACTATGGCTCCCCCTGTCTAGATAGATACCAGGCCGCCAGTTCCAGATCTTCAGCCACCGTTACCTTCAAATTTGCAGGCGAGCCAGGAATCAACAGCACTGGTTGCCCGGCCAACTCCATTGCAGAGGCCTCATCTGTCACCGCATGCCCATCCTCGGCTGCGGCCAACAGCGCTGAAATGAGCTCATCAAGCCGAAACATCTGTGGGGTCTGCGCACGCCATAGCGAAGTGCGATCCAGCGTACTTTCTACTCGCCCTTGGGCGTCAGCGCGCTTAACCGTATCAACCAGCGGTTCAGCGAGAATGCCTCCCTCACCTTTTGCTGTGACTGCTTCTACCAGACGCATTACATCAGCGACCTGCAGGCCCGGACGAGCCGCATCGTGCACCAACACCCAATCGCCCGGCCGCCCCGGTACGGCGCGCAGCGCCGCAAGGACAGAATCGGCCCTCGCATCGCCGCCTGTGACTCGCGAGACTCTCGGATCGGCAAAAATGCTCAAGTCATTGGCGAACGTGTCATCGGGGTGCAGAGCAACGGTAACGGAACAAACACCCGGGGTCCGCAGCAGGGTGTCGACACTATGCTCCAGCAGGGTTTTCCCGGCGATCCGAAGGTATTGCTTGGGGATCGCTGCAGACATACGCGACCCGATACCTGCCGCAGGTATAATGGCATGCAGTTGCGAACTCACTGCTGGCCCTCGACTGAAGGTTTGGGCTGGTTACTGGCGTCACCTTTTTCTACCTGGTAGTAGGTCTCACCTTCGCGCACAAGATTGAGTTGCTCACGCGCGCGCTGCTCGACACCCGCATTTCCGCTTTGCAACTCCAGAACTTCACGCTCCAGCACTGCATTGCGGGCCTGCAACTCCTCGTTGACCCGAATAAATTCTTCAACCTGCACTTTCAGACGCTGTTGCTCAGCGATACTGCCTTCAGCAATCCATAAGCGATACTGGAGTATCACCAAAAGGATCAGCAGAATACCGAACATCCAGCGCAAAACGATTGCTGCTCAGCGTTTAAATTCTGCCATGCCACGGTAGGGAGCGCGTCCAGCGAGCTCGGCCTCAATGCGCAGCAAGCGGTTATACTTGGCAACTCGATCTGAACGACACAGTGAGCCTGTTTTGATCTGACCAGCAGCTGTCGCCACCGCCAGATCGGCAATCGTGGTATCTTCCGTTTCACCCGATCGGTGGGAAATAACAGCGGTATACCCGGCGGCTTTTGCCATCGCAATGGCGTCGAGGGTTTCGGTGAGACTACCAATCTGGTTGAACTTGATCAGAATTGAGTTGGCTACGCCTTTATCGATGCCCTCCTTCAGAATTTTGGTGTTGGTCACGAACAAGTCGTCCCCCACCAGCTGAACTTTGTCGCCGATTTTTTCGGTGAGCAACTTCCAACCATCCCAATCGGACTCATCAAGCCCATCTTCGATAGAAATAATCGGGTGACCATTGGCCAGGTCAGCCAGGTAATCGGTAAAAGCGTCGCTAGAAAACTTCTTGCCCTCGCCCGCCAGATCGTAAACTCCGTCCCGGTAAAACTCGGATGCCGCGCAGTCCAGCGCTAGAACGATATCCGAGCCCAGTTTGTAGCCAGCCTTGTCCACGGCCACAGCGATAGCTTCCAAAGCCGCTTCGTTAGAAGGCAGGTTAGGGGCAAAGCCACCCTCGTCACCCACGGCGGTATTGAGCCCCCGACTGGATAACACTTTCTTTAACTGATGGAATATTTCAGCGCCAGCGCGCAGTCCTTCAGCAAACGTTGGCGCGGACACTGGCTGCACCATGAATTCCTGAATATCAACGTTGTTATCGGCATGCTCGCCACCGTTGAGAATATTCATCATCGGTACGGGCATGGAGTATTCAGTGGTGCCGTTTACCTCGGCGATGTGTTGATAAAGCGGCATGCTCTTGGCTTGAGCCGCCGCTTTGGCCGCAGCGAGAGAAACAGCCAGAATTGCGTTGGCGCCAAACTGAGCTTTGTTATCGGTTCCATCAGCGTCAATCATCGCCTTGTCGAGATCCCGCTGAGCCGCTGCATCCGACCCCAAAAGCAGGTCGCGGATCGGACCATTCACATTTTGTACCGCTTTAAGCACCCCTTTACCGAGGTAGCGCGATGCGTCGCCATCGCGCAATTCCAGGGCCTCACGAGACCCCGTAGAAGCGCCGGAGGGTGCGCATGCGGAACCAATCTGCCCGGATTCCAGGGTCACTTCTGCCATGACCGTGGGATTGCCGCGGGAATCCATGACTTCGAAAGCCTGGATGTTTGCGATGTTACTCATAGGGTAGCTCCGTATTTTCTAATCGATTTGCAGGGGCGGCAGCGATTTGACTAAATCATCGACGGCTTTGACCTGCGCAAGAAAGGGTTCAAGTTGATCAAGAGGCAATGCACTTGGGCCGTCGCAAAGGGCATTGTCAGGATCGGGATGTGCTTCCAGAAACAGGCTCGCCAGACCGGTAGACATGCCAGCTCGCGCCAGCTCGGTCACCTGCCCGCGACGACCGCCGGACGCTGACCCGCCGACGTCACGGCACTGCAAAGCATGGGTGACGTCAAATACCAGAGGCGCATTGCCGCAAGCCTCTTTCATGACGCCGAAGCCGAGCATATCCACGACCAGGTTGTCGTAGCCAAAATTACTTCCCCGCTCACAGAGCAATATGCGACTGTTACCGCACTCAGCAAACTTGTCCACCACATTAGCCATTTGTGATGGACTGAGGAACTGTGGCTTTTTCACATTGATAATCGCGCCGGTCGCAGCCATTGCCGCAACAAGATCGGTCTGTCGGGCCAAAAATGCAGGGAGCTGAATAATATCAGCCACTTCAGCCGCAGACGCTGCCTCTTCAGGGCTGTGAACGTCAGTAATAATGGGAACATCAAAAGTGGCTTTCACTTCAGCGAGAATTGATAAACCTTCGTCCAGGCCGGGGCCACGAAAAGAATGTATGGAAGAACGATTGGCTTTGTCATAAGAGGCTTTAAATACGTAAGGAATGCCCAGTTCACGACACACTGTCACGTACTGCTCTGCTACCGAGAGTGCGAAGTCGCGACTCTCAAGCACATTGACCCCGCCCAGAAGCACAAAGGGGGCGCTGTTATCGAACCGGATCTCTCCAAGGGTGACGGTCTGGTCAGTCACGGCTTGTCCTCATAGTGTATAAACGAAGGCTTAACCAGCTTTGGCTGCTGCGTGCTCTATGGCTGCCTCAATGTAACTGGTAAACAAAGGGTGCCCGCCGCGAGGCCTGGATGTGAACTCGGGGTGAAACTGACAGGCGATAAACCAGGGATGATCGGGCAGTTCAACCATTTCCACCAGCGAACGATCTGCGGACCAGCCGGCAACCTTCATACCCGCTTCGCAGAGCTGATCAAGATAATTGTTGTTCACTTCATATCGGTGACGGTGACGTTCATCAATAGTCTCCGCCCCATAGATCTCGCGCACCTTGCAGTCGTCCTCCAGGTGACAGGTCTGAGCACCAAGACGCATGGTACCGCCCATGTCTGATGACTCAGTACGCTGTTCTGTGCTCCCGTCTGCGTTCTGCCACTCGGTGATCAAGCCAATGATCGGATGCTCAGTGCTCGCATTCATTTCGGTCGAGTGAGCACCCTCCAGCTTGCAAACGTTACGGGCGTATTCCACCAGCGCCACGTGCATGCCCAGACAAATACCAAGGAAGGGGACATTGTTCTCGCGCGCAAATTGCACCGCGGTAATTTTGCCTTCAATACCACGATCCCCAAAGCCGCCGGGAACCAGAATGGCATCTGCCCCCTCTAGCGCGCCGGTTCCGTTCTTTTCAATTTCTTCCGCATCAATATGATCTATGCGAACATTGGTGAGGGTTTGCAGGCCCGCATGCGCCAGTGACTCATTGAGGGATTTATAAGCATCCAGCAAGTCCATGTATTTACCGACCATGGCCACACGCACTTCCCCGGAGGTCTCACAGAACTCACGTTCAATGACGTCATCCCATTCAGAAAGATCGGCCTCCTTACAGTCGATACCAAATCGTTCAACCACAAAATCATCCAGACCAAAGCCGCGCAGCATACCCGGAATGCGATAAATCGAGTCTGCATCCTGCAGAGGAATAACTGCCCTCTCCTCCACATTGGTAAACAGGGAGATTTTCTTGCGGGCGCTTTCCTCAATATCGACTGAGCAACGACAAAGCAGTATATCCGGCTGCAGACCCAGGGCACGAAGCTCTTTGACCGAGTGCTGGGTTGGTTTGGTCTTTATCTCGCCTGCGGTGGCGATATAGGGCACCAACGTAAGATGCATCAACAATGCACGGTTGGGCCCCATCTCAGCTTTCAGTTGGCGGGCGGCCTCGAGAAAAGGCAAACCTTCGATATCGCCCACAGTCCCACCGATCTCGATCAATGCCACGTCGGCATCGCCCGCGCCCAGGATAACCCGCCGCTTTATTTCATCGGTGATATGGGGGATGACCTGCACAGTACCGCCCAGGTAATCTCCTCGGCGCTCTTTGCGTAAGACCGCGTTGTAAACACGGCCGGTCGTGAAGTTGTTACTGCGTTTCATGGTGGTGTGAGTGAAACGTTCGTAGTGACCCAGGTCGAGATCGGTTTCGGCCCCGTCCTCGGTGACAAAGACCTCACCGTGTTGGAAAGGGCTCATAGTGCCCGGGTCTATATTGATGTAGGGGTCCAGCTTGAGGAGAGTGACTTTCAGCCCCCGTGACTCAAGCACGGCCGCCAGGGACGCTGCTGCGATCCCCTTACCCAAAGAGGAAACCACACCACCAGTGACGAAGACATAACGCGTCATGAAAAGCCTTTAATTACGCTGTATTTCGGGATACACAACACCTCCACTGCGCTCAATTCGGGGCGGTAGAAGTCTTGTCAAATGATGGGGAATCAGAATAACAGAAAGGCTGGGGGAGCTCAATCGTATCCACTGGCAATAATGGGCTCCCAGACGAAATCCCACGGAGCCTCGGCATCCTGGCCGCTGACGCCCCAGCGACTGCTATGGCAAGGCCCTAAGCTACCCATACTCAGCAATTCATTCTCCAGGTAAAGCAGGGGTACTCGCGACCGCCACCAGGGGGGTATACCCGCTTCCTGCAAGATTTTCTTAAGGCTTTTGCTCCTTTTATGCCCTGCCAGCCGGCAGCGCTCACCGCCATCCCGCCATTGCAGCACCAGCGTTTCATCCGCCGCCAACCAGATACCCTCGCCTTCACTTCGGCGCAGGCTAATACGCCCGACACCTGGCACATCAAGGGATTCTCCCGGGGCAATGACCAGCGCCTGATCAACAAGCTCAGAACCTTCCGGCAGCAGGTAGATTGCCTGCTTGTAGCGCTGCAGCCGATAACTGCCCGAATTCAACAGCGGCCTGGCATCTCGCGTGGAACCGCGTAGCTGTCTCAAGAACTCATCCAGGAGCGACTGGTCTGGTGCCTGATAACCACCGGCCTTCAACCAAGCTCGCAGTATTAGCGCAGCCTCTGAATCATCATCGCCATTCAAAAAAGCTTGCGACAGACCTGGATCACCAAGCGCGCTGTAGCAGGTTTCTGGTATGTCTACCGCTTCTTCCCTGCGGCCGGAGGCCGCAGCCAGGTGACCACTTGCACGAGTAATCGTCTGGCGATACCCGGGCCATCGCTGCGCCAACAAAGGCAGGACTTGCTGGCGTAGATAATTGCGATCAAGGTCAAGATCTTCGTTCGAGGGGTCCTCTACACAGCGCAAACCCTGAGATTCAACATAGGCTTCCAGCTGGGGTCGGGTATAAGTTAATAGAGGCCTGAATAAAACGCCTTTTCCCAACTCACGCTGCTGTGGCATGGCGGCAAGCCCCTCAATGCCCGCGCCACGCAGTAACCGTAGAAAAAAAGTCTCTACCTGATCGTCCTGATGGTGACCAAGAAACAGCACCTCACCCTCCTGGACCTGCTCTTCGAACACAGCATAGCGGGCCCCCCTGGCTGCAAACTCCAATCCCTTACCTTCCACTTCCACTTCGGCGTTTAGCGCAACAAACGGGACGCCCAGGAATCGACAAATCCACGCGCAATGATTTTCCCAGTCCGCAGCCTGCGTCTGAAGCCCGTGATTAACGTGCAACGCCGTCAGGGGTGGCGCCTTGCTGTTCGCCTTGCACCAGTTATTAATCAGTTGCAGCAGGGCCGTAGAATCAACCCCGCCGCTGAAGGCGACATACCAGTGGGGGGCACTGGCAAATGCGGTAAGCACCGCATTCAGTTCACTGTGGCTAATGGCCTTGGACATAACACCACCAGGCCAACATTTTAATTACCGTAGGACATCAGCCGCTGATAACGTTTGGCCAGCAGGTCTTCAAGAGGCAGCGCTTGCAAGACATCCAGCTGCTCTACCAGGTGGGTCTTAATTCGCTCTGCCATCAAAGCAACGTTCCTGTGGGCCCCACCCAAAGGCTCTGGAATCGTCGCATCCACAATTTCCAGGTCCTCCAGAATCGATGATGTCACACCCATTGCCTCGGCAGCGTCAGGGGCATTGGCAGAATCTTTCCAAATGATATTGGCGCAACCTTCAGGAGAAATAACAAAGTAAGTTGAGTATTGGAGCATGGCCAAATGATCACCCACGCCTATTCCCAGGGCGCCGCCTGAGCTGCCCTCACCGATTACTACACAGATGATGGGCGTGGCCAGGCGAGACATGACCGCCAGGTTCTGGGCTATGGACTCACTGATACCCCGCTCTTCTGAATCGATACCAGGGTAGGCCCCAGGGGTATCGATGAGCGTGATTACCGGCATTTTGAAGCGCTCAGCCATTTCCATCAGGCGCAGTGCCTTACGATACCCCTCGGGCTTGGGCATGCCAAAATTGCGCATCACTTTATCTTTAACTGCGCGACCTTTCTCTTGCCCAATAACCATTACTGGACGACCTTCCAGGCGAGCAATACCACCCACAATGGCATTGTCATCAGCGAAATGCCTATCGCCGTGCAGCTCGTCGAATTCAGTAAAAATCTGGGGAATGTAATCCAGGGTATAGGGACGTTGTGGGTGACGCGCCACCTTGACGATGTCCCAGGCACTCAAATTAGAGAATATTTTTTCGGTCAGCTTGGTGCTCTTTTCACGCAAGGTCTCAATTTCTTCACCGATATTGAGTTCGTTGTCAGAGCCAACTAATTGCAGTTCCTCGATCTTCACTTCGAGTTCTGCGATCGGCTGTTCAAAATCCAGATAATTGGGGTTCATGCGTCAACACTTCCTGATGTTTGGGCAACCGACAGTGTACAAAAAATTGCGCTATCCCACCAATACCCCTTGCACTGTATTGGGTGCCTAAAAGCCCGCCTTGTATATTCGCACGTCTCGAAATTCGGCCGACTCGTCCAGGTCAGGTAGCGTGCAGCTGTCCATTTTGCCAATCTGGACGTAGGGTGGATGGTCGAAGTTCTTGATCCTGGAGTCAGCTATCAATACCTGCGGAGCTCGCTCCACAAAACGCTGCAGCCAGGGTAAGTTTTCCCTGTCATAGAGCACATCGGCGACAATAATCAGGTTAATTTCTTTCTCGATTTTGAAGTAGTCATCACTCAGCACAACATCAACTCCATTAAGCTGGGCATTAATTTTGGTCGCTTCCAGCGCCAACGGATCAATATCGCAGGCGATAACCTCTTCTGCCCCGGCAGCCGCCGCCGCAATCGCCACGACACCAGAACCACAGCCAAAATCCAGGACGCGCTTTCCTTTCACCTGCTCAGGATGGTCCAGCAGATAACGGGCCAGGACCTGCCCGGACGCCCAGCAGAACACCCAATACAGCGGGTTATCCATAACCCTGTGCATCTCTTGCTCGCTCAAATCACCTTGAGGGTAGTCCCTGGACAGCAACAGGAGCTCTAGCTCGGGAGCATCCGGCAATGGCATTGCTTCCAGGCGTGCACTGGGAAGAATTTCCTGTAGACGAGAGTTCAACTTTGCTTGGGCGATGGACATAGGACACATTATAACGGTTGTCATAAAAACTACGGCCATTAAACTACGCGCCATGTCTGATCTCCCTCCCTACATTGTGCCTCATAGTCAGGAAGAAATTCGTATTCTGTACAAGGATGCTGACCTGCTATTGGTACGTAAGCCTGACCTGCTACTCAGCATTCCCGGCAGGCATCCCCTTAACAAGGACTGCCTGATCACGCGACTGCAGCAGGACTACCCCACCGCGAGCATCGTTCACCGACTCGATCTTGATACTTCCGGGATCATGATCATTCCGCTGAACAAACCCACTCACGCCCATATCAGCCGACAGTTTCAGGAACGCCGTGTTGAAAAGAGCTATCACGCCGTTGTTTTTGGTGTAGTCGATCAGGATACCGGAGAAATAGAACTGCCCATTCGCTGTGATTGGGAAAATCGGCCATTGCAGATGATTGATCATGAACAGGGGAAGCATGCGCTCACACGTTATGAAGTACTGAAACGGATGAAAGACCGAACAAGAATGTTGCTCAAACCGGTCACCGGGCGTTCACACCAGCTGCGTATTCATATGCGCGAGCTGGGTCACCCTATCCTGGGCTGCGATATGTATGCTCATGAAGAGGCATTGAAAATGGCGGACAGGATGCTGCTGCACGCAAGCTTCATTGGTTTTGAGCACCCCACAACCGGAGAATGGCTGACCGGAGAATGCGCACCAGACTTTTGATGCAACTTTAGAACTGGTTAAGAATAAAGCCGATGACGATTACCTGTGGCACTGTAATGAGGGGTAAAAACAGTGCAATTTTCCACGATCGCGTGGTATCCCTGATAGACATCACTTCGGTGTAATCGGTAGCTACGCCAGCCATCAAAAATGTAAACGCGTTGCCCGGCGCATCGGCTCGATTCATCAGGTCGGCCGCGATGGGGGTAGAGCCCTCAGAACAGACTTCGATCACCGTGGTTGCCAACAGGGTCAACCATAGCCCGGCGAAGGTAGCGCCAAACCAGACAGCGAAAGCATCCTCCGGTACAAGCGCTCGAATAGCACCGGCCAGTATCAGGCCAAAGAGAGACCAGCGAATTACCACTCGCGATCCTGCGAACCCCTCTTTGAGGATATCCGCTGCACCGGTAAGAGAAAATCGCATGGACTGGCGCACCTCTCGCCACATTTCTCCCAGGGGGCGCTCCTCCCCCAGGGCTTCACGCCAGGGATTATCGGGCAAGGTGCCACGAGTCACCAAAGCATCGAAAATGAGTCCCGAAGTCAAACCAATCACCAAAGACAGCAGAATGAACAACAGCGTCCAGCCCACACCAATCAATCCAAACAGAATCAGCGTGAGCGAGAATGAGTTCCATGGGCTTGCGAGGAGGAACGCCATAACCTGACCTACGGTAGCGCCCCTCTCGTAGAGTTTCATGCCGACCGCCAAAATTCCGTGACTGCACAAATCGAGAAACACCCCTGCCAAGGTCGCTCGAAACAGACCGTGAATGCCTCCGTCTCGACCCAAAATGCCCATGACCAATTCCCGAGGCACCCGACTAAGCAGACCGACAAAGATAATTCCCAGTGCGATGCCCCACCACATGGCGTTAAACAACTCAAATACACCGCCGGTGAATACCCCTAAAGCACTGTCGTGATCGTGTGGACCAAATGCGCCTACCGGGTAAGCAATGGCCACAACCAAAATACAGGTCCAGAAAAAGTAATCCCGCTTTGCGGGCGTTTCGCAACAACCGTCCCCGGCCTGCTCCTCGGTGTGACAGCTGGGGTTTGCTGCTTTAGCGCACTGCTTATCAGCTGAAGTATCAGGCTCGGTGTCGCAGCAGTGATTGCCGTCGCCCTCACTAACCTTGCTCATCTTGAGTGTTCCTCACCGCTAGCCAAATCGTCAAGAATGGCGCATTCGGGCCCTTCGTCGCCGTGACAGCGGCTGGCCATGTCCTGCAAAACATTCTGCATGGCTACCAGCGCGTCGATACGCTGCTGCAGCTGATGACTCTTTTCCAATACCAGCGAACGGGCATGCCGGCTCTTCCGAGCACTATCTCTATGCAGGTCCAATAGTTGTCGGCATTCATCCAGGTCAAAACCTACATCTCTGGCCCGACTTAAAAACTTTAACTCCTCCACCGCGCTACTCTCGTAAATGCGATAGCCATTTTCACTGCGATTGGCCGGTGCAATCAGGCTAATTCCTTCATAATAACGGATCGTTTTACTACTCAAGCCGCTGCGGCGCGCTGCCTCCGAAATGTTCATTGTCACCTCCGGTCTTCCATGGGGACAATCTAAACCTTCCAGTAGCTGGAAGGTCAAGCCGTTCATTAAAAGAATTCTTAATTTTAAAGCACCGGAGCAGTGATGCCGCCCACGCCCAGCTCTCGACCGAGGTATTCTGCGAATAGTTGTGCGCGCGCGCTGATGGCTTCCGGTTGCTCTGTCACCAGATAGTGGGAGTGCTGGGCGTCGACGGTCTGCCCTCCAAGGGCGACTAAGTTGCCGTTACGCAGGTCTGAGGAGACTTCAATGCGATCGGCGAGGAACACACCACAGCCATCGCGCGCCGCACAGATACCGAGATAGGAGTCCTGCACGTAAAGGTTCGCGCGAGCCTCCCGCTGCTCCAGCCCATTGTTGGCTAACCAACGTAACCAGCGCCCGTGGCGGTCGTGAATCAAAGGCAAGCGGAGTAACCCGGAAGGCCCCGGCACACCTGCCCCATCTTGCAATAGCGCAGGACTCGCCACCGGGCCGTATTTCTCACGAAACAACTCACGTACAATTTTTTTAGGGGCAATCGGCTCGCCAAAACAAACAGCCACTTCTATTTCGCCCGGCAACTCTCTTTGCATAGGCTGGATATTGTCGAGCCTGATCTCGATTTCAGGATAGCTGCGATTGAAATCGCCAATCATGGCCAACAGCCAGCAAGCCGATATAGATGGCGGCGCAGCGACCACAAGCTCACCTGACAGGGAGGCGGGATCAACAGACAGTGCCCCCTCTGTCAGCTGGTCTAATGCATCGCCCACCGCTTGCGCAAGACGCTTACCTTCCTGGGTCAGGGTTAGCCGATTACCGCTGCGGTCGAACAGATCAATGCCCAGTTGTTCTTCCAACTGGCGAACCTGCCTTGAGACTGCACCGTGCGTTACCCCTAATTCCGACGCCGCTCGGCGAAGATGGCAATGCCTGGCGGCCACCTCGAAAGCACGCATTGCGTTGAGCGGTAGATTACGTCTCGATATCTCCATCATCGCCTCTTTTGGTGACATATAATCAACATGAAGGTGAAAATATATCGATTGTAGTGATAAATACAACACATAAACTACCCACCACAGACCTTACAACCGGAAAACACCAATGCACCTGCAACTCAGTGACCCCAGCCTGCTTAAAAGCATGGCCTATATCGATGGCACATGGCGCAGCTCTGCCAATGGGGCCACCTTTAGCGTGATTAACCCCTCCTCCGGCGAAGCCGTCGCTGAAGTGGCCGACCTGGGCGCTTTGGAAACCACCGAGGCGATAGCCGCTGCCGAGCAGGCCATGATCAACTGGCAGCAGCGGACAGCAAAAGAACGCAGCAACGTTCTGCGCCGTTGGTTCGAGCTGATTATGGCCAACCAGGAAGATCTCGCTCGCCTGATGACCGCTGAGCAAGGCAAGGTGATGTCTGAATCACGCCTCGAGATTGCTTATGCCGCCTCCTTTGTGGAATGGTTTGCCGAAGAGGCAAAACGAATCTACGGCGACGTTATTCCTGGCCCAGCGGATCGGCGTTCAATTGTGATCAAGCAACCTGTCGGTGTTGTTGCAGCGATCACTCCCTGGAATTTTCCCAGCGCGATGATTACTCGCAAAGCGGGTCCGGCCCTTGCGGCTGGTTGTAGCGTGATACTCAAACCCGCCGCAGAGACTCCGCTATCAGCCCTGGCCCTCGCAGAATTGGCCGACCGGGCGGGTGTTCCAAGTGGCGTATTTAACGTCGTCACCGGCACCGATGCCCCGGCGATTGGCGATGCACTGACTGCAAGTAAAGTGGTCCGCAAACTGACATTCACTGGGTCCACCCCCGTAGGCAAGCATCTGCTGGCTCAGAGTGCTGCCACAGTAAAAAAAGTCTCCATGGAATTAGGGGGCAATGCACCCGTCATTATTTTCGATGATTCCGACTTGGATGCGGCAGTGCAAGGGGCGATCGGCACCAAGTACCGAAACGCGGGGCAGACCTGCGTTTGCGCTAACCGCCTGCTGGTACAAGACTCTATCTACGATGCCTTCGTTGAAAAACTGACCAAGGAGGTGGCTAAGCTAAACGTGGGCGACGGGATGGACGAGAGCAACGCCGTTGGGCCACTGATTGAACCCAAAGCCTTGTCCAAGGTAGATACAATGGTGCAAGACGCAATTGCCGATGGTGCCCGCATCACTCTGGGCGGGTGCGCATTGCCAAAGCTTGGGCCCAATTTCTACCAGCCGACCGTGCTGGCTGACGTTACTGCAGATATGCGTGTTTTTCGCGAAGAAATTTTTGGCCCCGTGGCTCCAGTTATACGCTTTACCGACGAAGCAGAAGCAATCACTATGGCGAATGATACCGAGTACGGCTTGGCTGCCTACCTCTATACTAATGACCTGGGCCGGGTTTGGCGTGTCAGCGAAGCCATAGAATACGGCATGGTAGGCGTCAATGAAGTGGCAATCACCTCGGAACTTATACCCTTCGGCGGAGTTAAGGAATCCGGTCTTGGGAGGGAAGGTTCCAGTTACGGAATCGACGACTACGTAGAGGTCAAATACATTTGTATGGGCAACATCTCTCAGGCTTAAACCAGAAAAAGGAAATTAACATGTCAGCAGTTATTTACCCCACTACAAACCTGGGCGCTACCGAACAGCTTAAATTCGAACGCGGTGAAGGCGTTTACGTCTACGACCAAAATGGCAAGCAGTACCTTGAGGGGATGGCTGGCCTCTGGTGCACTGGCCTGGGGTATGGCAACCGCGAATTGATAGACGCAATTAGCGAGCAGTTGGGAAAACTGTCTTTTTCCCATACTTTCGGAGGCAAAACACACCAGCCCGTCATTGACCTGGGCAATAAGCTTGCCGACATGGTGCCGGTGAAGGATGCAATGGTGTTTTTTGGTAATTCAGGCTCCGATGCCAATGACAGCCATATCAAAATGCTGCGCTACTATTTTAACGCTATCGGCACACCCCAAAAGCGAAAAATCATTACCCGTGAGCGTGCCTATCATGGGGTAACCGTAGCGGCTGGGTCACTCACCAGCCTGCCCGCAAATCTCGCTCACTTTGATGCACCATTAGAGGCGCTCGGTATTTTGCGAACTGACCACCCCCACTATTACAGTGGCGCCCAGGGTGACGAAAGCGAAGCTGAGTTCGTTGACCGCATCACTCATAATTTGGAGCAACTTATTCTGCAAGAAGGCCCGGAAACCATTGCCGCATTTATCGCTGAACCCATTACCGGCGCCAGCGGCGTGTTGGTCCCGCCACGGGGTTATTACGAAAAAGTGCAGGCGATTCTGGAAAAATACGACATTCTGTTCTGGGCCGATGAGGTAATCACCGGCTTTGGCCGCACCGGCAAGCTGTTTGGCTGCGAGACAGTCAATATCCAGCAGCCGTCAATGATGACTTTTGCCAAGCAATTGTCTTCTGCCTACTACCCGATTAGTGCTTCGGTCATTAGCGGCGAGATGTATGAACCCATGGTTGCGGCGAGTGAAGAAGTCGGCGTCTTCGGCCATGGTTACACTTACTCGGGTCATCCCGTAGCCTGCGCCTCAGCGCTAAAAACACTGGAAATTTATGAGCGCGATGGCATTTATGCCAACGCCGCATTACAGGGAGAATATTTGCAGTCTCGGCTTACCGAGTTTATGGAGTATGAGCAGGTGGGTGAAGTGCGCGGGGCGGGCCTGCTAGGCGCTATTGAACTGGTGGAGAGCCGTGCGAGTAAGGCACCGGACGCAGCGCTCGCGAAAAAGGTGACCCTGGCTGCTCAAGAGAACGGCCTTATCGTTCGCAACGTGGCCGGTAATGCTCTCGCAGTTTGTCCGCCACTAATCATCAACCGTGAACAGATTGATGAGATGGTAGATAAGCTAAAGCTGTCACTTGAGCAGATGATCTGAGGAAGTAATTTGGGAAGAATCTCAGGCCGGACCAGACTGGATTCCCGCATGCGCGGGAATAGCCCTGTGATATCTTCCTATCCCCACTAGCGCTGGTTCGATTCGTCAGTGGCCGTCACACCCGCGCAGGCGACGTCCCGGGATCCAGCAAAACCTTAACCTATAGCGCCTGCAAATACTCGACCATTAACTGCACACTGCGCTTACCTCTAAACTCGTTGACGTCCAATCGATAAGCCACTTCCACCTGAACCACCGACTCATCAGGCCAGGCTTCAAGGTCTACGTTAAACGCTATCGCATCAATGATTTGTTGACTGTTCAAGGGCGACAACACCAGCTTAAGATGCTTTTCGCCCACCAGTCGCTGGTGAACGATATTAAAATGACCATCGAACAACGGCTCGGGAAAGTGCTGTCCCCAGGGTCCCGCGAATCGTAATTCGCTGGCAAGGTCCAATGAAAAATCTTCCGTAGTCAGTTCTCCATCTGATTCCACCACGGCTTGCAGTTCGACCTCGTCGGCGTGCCGCTCCACTTCGGCGACAAACGCCGCGCTGAAATCCTGATAGAGATCCTTGGGGACGGTCAGCCCCGCTGCCATTGAGTGGCCGCCAAATTTGAGAATCATACCCGGGTGGCGGGTAGCCACAGCATCGAGTATGTCGCGAATATGGATACCATTGATGGACCGTGCGGAGCCTTTGATTTCACCCTCATCTCCATCGGCAAAGGCGATTGTCGGCCGGTGCAACCTGTCCTTGATACGAGAGGCGAGAATACCGATCACGCCCTGATGCCAGTCGCCCTGGTAAAGTGTCATTGCCACCGGCACGCCCTCTTCGTCCAGCGCCAATGCTTCCAGCAACTTAAGCGCTTGATCCTGCATACCCTGTTCAATTTGACGGCGGTCCTGATTCTTCTGGTGCAACTCTGCGGCCAGTTGCCTTGCACCAGACTGGTCCGGTTGCAGCAAGCACTCAATGCCCACAGAAATATCGTCCAGCCTGCCTGCAGCGTTAATTCGAGGACCCACCGCAAAACCCAGATCTGATGCAACCACGCCATGCAGGGGACGGGATGCGACCTCAAGCAGAGCGAGTATGCCAGGTCGTGCCTGTCCAGCGCGGATCCGCTGCAGCCCCGCAGCCACCAGAATTCGATTATTGCGGTCCAAGGGCACAACATCGGCGACCGTCCCCAGAGCCACCAAATCAGTGAGTCGACCAAGATTGGGCTCTACTTTGTCCGCAAACCAATCCCGACTTCGCAGTTCTGCCCGCAATGCCAGCATGATGTAGAAAATGACCCCCACCCCCGCGAGGTTTTTACTGGGGAATGCACATCCGGGCTGGTTTGGGTTGACGATGACATCTGCTGCGGGGAGCTGACGGCCTGCAAGGTGGTGGTCGGTGATGAGCGTACCTATGCCCTCTTCCCGCGCTGCCGCCACGCCATCAATACTGGATATACCGTTATCTACGGTAATGATCAGGTCTGGCTTACCCTGCGCCACTGCGAGCTCAACAATTTCCCGTGTCAGACCATAACCGTACTCGAAACGATTAGGCACAAGGTAATCGACTCGGAGTGCACCAAATGACCGCAGGGCCTCCAATGCAAGCGCAGTGCTGGTTGCACCGTCTGCGTCATAATCACCTACGATAAGAATGCTTTTCTGTTCTGCGATGGCGTCGGCAAGCACTTGAGCTGCGCGCGTTGCATTGAGCAGTTGCGATGGAGGAAGCAGTTGTGCCAGCCCCAGTTCTATGTCCTCGGGGGACTGCACTCCCCTTCCCGAATATACCCGGGCAAGCAGGGGGTGCACATCAGCCTTGTCCCAGTGCAGGTTAGCGGCAGGTTCACGTCGACGAATGACTTTATCCACGTGATCGCAGGATCAGGCGTTGATGTTCTGTAGCATGAAGGCCTGCACCGCCGACAACTCATTAGACAGCACTTCACAACGCTCCGGGCGGTCAAACAAATCACGCAGGTGATGAGGTAGTAACGGCTCGCCATCAAGCCCAGCCTCTTTCACTGCGTCTGGGAACTTGGCCGGATGAGCGGTCGCCAAAGTGACCACGGGGACGGCAGCCGGCACATCAGCATCGAGTGCCGCTCTCACGCCAATCGCGCTATGTGGGTCCAACATGTATTCACAGCTCTCCCAGGTCGCGGCCATTTGTTCGCAGGTTTCTGAGTCATCGACACATTGGCTGGAAAACATGGCCCTGGCGGTGGCCATCGCTTGTTCTGAAAAGTTCACATCGCCGTTGTCAAAATCCGCCATAAGTTGGGCGATTGCGGCGCCGTCGCGCTCGTACAAATCGAACAGTAGACGTTCGAAGTTTGAGGACACAGTGATGTCCATGCTGGGCGACAGGGAGTGTTCCAGCGGCTGTCGCCCATAGCTGCCTTTACTCATCACCCGATGCAGCACATCGTTGCGATTGGTGGCGATGATAAGCCGTTCAACAGGCAAACCCATTTGGCTCGCCAAATAACCGGCAAAGATGTCACCAAAATTGCCCGTAGGCACCGAGAATGCAACCTTCCTGTCGGGGGCACCCAGCGCGACTGCTGCATAAAAGTAATAAACGATCTGGGCCATGATGCGAGCCCAGTTGATCGAATTGACAGCGACCAGGCTTCGGTCTTCTGGCAGAAAACTGCGGTCGTTAAAACTGGCTTTAACCATGGCCTGACAATCGTCAAAATTACCCTGCACGGCCAGATTATGAATATTGTCACCCACCACGGTAGTCATCTGCTTGCGCTGAACATCAGAGACACGTTCATGGGGGTGTAGTATGAAAATGTCGATATTTTTGCAGCGCTTACAGCCCTCAATGGCAGCTGAGCCAGTGTCGCCTGAGGTCGCACCCATAATCACCACTTTATGGTGCTTACGCTCCAACACATAATCAAGCAGTCGTCCCAACAGCTGCAGGGCAAAGTCCTTGAACGCCAGCGTCGGTCCGTGAAACAGTTCCAGCACCCACTGATTGCTATCGATTTGCACCAATGGAGCCACAGCACCATGGCGAAACTCGGCATAGGTCTCTTGCAGGATCTTAGTAAGATCACCTTCAGGAATACAATCGCCCACAAAGGGAGCGATAATCTTTTGTGCCAGCTGTGGATAGTCCAACTCAGCCATACGGGCAATTTCGTCAGGGCTAAAGGAAGGTAGAGACTCCGGCAGGTACAGGCCTCCATCCGAGGCAAGTCCTGTCAGCAAGACTTCTTCAAAGTTAAGTGCTGGAGCCTTGCCCCGTGTACTGATGTATTTCAATTTTTTACCCTAACCGTCCAGTGCTTCTACCCGAATGCGTGCCACTTCACCGGAAATAGATTCCAGCGCTTCTATAGCGGCAACCGCCGTATCCATGCTGCCCTGCGGCGCCCGATTGGTCAGCACGATCAGCGGTACACGAGTCTCACCTTCAGCAGGTGCCTTCTGGATCAGGGCTTCGATACTGATGCCCTGATCACTGAAGATTGTCGCTATCGAAGACAGTACGCCGGGCTTGTCCTCGGCAATAATGCGCAGATACCAGGGTGTAACCACTTGTTCCATTGGCAGAATGGGCAGGTCTCTCAGCTCTGCGGCAGCGAAGCCCAACGCTGGAACACGGCATGTCTGACCGGCAGACAGTTCCCGCGCCAGATCGACAATATCAGCGACGACGGCCGAAGCTGTAGGCTCTGCCCCAGCGCCGGCGCCGTAATAAAGGGTTGGACCGACCGCATCGCCTTCGACTAAAACCGCATTCTTGACGCCATTAACATTGGCCAGCAATCTTGCTTCCGGTATCAAGGTTGGATGCACCCTCAATTCGACCCCTTCCGAGCTTTGTTTGGCAACGCCCAAATGCTTGATCCGGTAACCCAGCTCCTCTGCGTATTCAACATCCTGCGGCGTAAGCCGGGTAATCCCTTCTGTGTAAACGGAGCTAAATTGCAAAGGCATTCCAAATGCCAAAGACGCCAGAATAACCAGCTTGTGGGCTGCGTCTATTCCCTCTACGTCGAAAGTGGGATCGGCTTCTGCATACCCAAGCTCCTGGGCTTCATGCAGTACATCCGCGAAATCACGGCCTTTTTCACGCATTTCGCTGAGAATAAAATTACCCGTGCCGTTAATGATGCCCGCCAACCATTCAATGCGATTACCCGCCAGGCCTTCACGCAGCGCTTTGATAATGGGGATGCCACCAGCCACCGCAGCCTCATAGCGAATAACGGCGTTGTGTTTCTCGGCCAGCGCGAACAGCTCATTGCCAAACTCGGCGATAAGCGCCTTATTCGCTGTAACCACGTGCTTGCCGTTACGTAAGGCCTCTTCAACAAGCTCCTTGGCCACCGTCGTCCCACCAATTAACTCAACCAATATCTGTACGTCGGCATCTCTGGCCACATCAAAGATATCCCGACTCACACGGGTCTCCCCCAGGTCGCAGGCAGGGTTGTCTCGGCGGGCACCCACGTGAGTGACTTCCAATCGTGACTGGGCGCGAGCACTAATCGGCTGTGCATTGCGATTCAACACATTGAAGGTGCCGCTGCCCACGGTGCCAAGACCGCAAATACCTATTTTTACAACGTTAGAGCTCATTAGTAACTACTTTCTCCGATGCAGCTTTGGCCGCGCCTAAGCGAAACCATCGCTCTTGATCATTTTGCGAATACTTCGAATCGCCTGCCGCGTGCGGTGTTCGTTTTCAATCAAACCAAACCGCACGTAACCCTCGCCGTACTCACCGAAACCCACCCCCGGTGACACAGCTACCTTGGCCTCACTCAGCAACTTTTTACTGAATTCCAACGAGTTCATATCCGCATAGCATTGCGGAATTTTCGCCCAGACAAACATTGTCGCCTTGGGTGGTTCTACAGGCCATCCGGCATCGGTAAGGCCTGCGCAAAGAACATCCCGGCGAGATTTGTACATGGCATTTATTTCACTGACACAGCTCTGGTCCCCTTCAAGCGCAGAAATCGCGGCTACTTGAATCGGCGTGAACATACCGTAATCCAAATAAGATTTAATGCGCGCCAGAGCACCCACGAGCGCCTGGTTGCCACAGCAGAAACCCACTCGCCAACCCGGCATATTATAACTCTTGGACATGCTATAGAACTCTACTGCAACATCCATGGCCCCCTCGACCTGCAAAATAGAGGGCGCGACATAACCATCGAAACACAGATCTGCATACGCCAGGTCCTGCACGACCCATATTTCGTTCTCTTTCGCGATAGCGACCACCCGCTCGAAAAATTCGAGCTCGACGCAATAGGCTGTAGGATTAGATGGGAAATTCAGCACCAGCATCTTAGGTCGCGGCCAGCTGTTTTGAATCGCCTTCTCCAACTCGTCGAAGAACTCTTCCTCATTGGCGCCCATGGGAACGTGACGAATATCTGCACCCGAAATGACGAAGCCATACGGATGGATTGGATAGGACGGATTTGGCACCAGAATCGCATCGCCTGGGCCAGTAGTGGCAAGAGCCAGATGAGCCAGACCTTCTTTGGAACCCAGGGTGACAATCGCTTCTGTTTCTGGATCGAGAGTCACGTCATAACGGCGCTGATACCAATCACAAATGGCCTTGCGTAGTCTTGGGATACCCTTGGACTGGGAGTAGCGGTGGGTGTCGCCCCGCTGTGCAGTCTCCACCAATTTATCGACAATGTGATCGGGTGTCGGCTGATCAGGATTGCCCATGCCAAAATCAATAATATCCTCGCCCGCCGCTCTCGCCTGCTGCTTCAACTCGCCAATAATGTTGAAAACATAGGGGGGAAGGCGCGATATTCGCCGAAATTGCTCGTCCACGGTAATAACTCTGAATAGTGGCCCGAGAGGACCGGAGTGATAACTGAAAAAGGGCAGAAACAGTAAGGTTTTAGCAAGTTTATGTCAACGCGAGGGGGTGTTATCTATGGCATTTTACCTGTGACTGGGGTCGCTTTTTCGGCTAACTCCTTACTCCCCGCCATAGACGGGGATTCAGCGCAGATGCCACAACCTCAAAGACCTTGCCCAGGTTGGAGCATCCGGAGACAAAACCGCTTTTAGTTCAAGCCCAAAGTCACCATCAACTGATCGGCACTCTGATAACCTGGAATCATCTGCCCGGTCTCGGTGATCATTGCAGGAGTACCGCGAACACCCAATTCCTGACCCAGTTGGTACTGAGCCGCCACCGGGTTGTCATCACACTGGGTGACTGGCACGGACTCTTTATTTTTCAGGCTGGTGAGCGTTTCCTGTGGGTTTTCCGAACACCAGGCTCCCACTAATTGACGATACCCCGGGGTATCCATGCCAGAGCGAGGATAGGCGAGATAGCGCACTTCAATGCCTCGCTTGTTGAGCTCAGGGACTTCTTTATGCAGTTTCTGGCAGTAAAAACATGTCACGTCGGTAAATACCGATATGTGAGCCCGGGTCTCACCCTCAGCCGGAAAAACAATCATATCCTTGGTGTCCAGCGCATTCAGTTTCGCCAGTCGCTCGCCATCGCGGCGCTGTTCGGCAAGGTTAACAAACTGTCCATCATTCACCTGGAACAAGTCTCCGAGAATAAAGTAACTGCCATCCTGCGTCGCATAGACCATTGGCCCCGCCTCGAATTGGACCTCCAGCAGCCCGGGCACCTCGCTGGCTTCCACCGTGGCCACCTTTAGACCCATGGCCGGGCTGTCCAGGGCTGCGCGAACTTTCGCAACAGTGGCGGGGTCAGCGGGAGCGCCCGCCTGGGCCAGGGACGCCAGCGCTAAAAGCTGCAGCGCAATCAAAGACTGAATGAAACGAGATACCATGATTTTTCCTCAAAAAAGGGAGACAGGCCCGTCGCCTGACGCCGAATAATTCTTCTACCACCGGTTTGAGCGATTTTTTCGCCGAGAGTTCCTCATCCCCTGGGGTGATGCTGCGCATGCAATTCCTGCATACGCTGCTTCGCCACATGGGTGTATATCTGAGTGGTCGTCAGGTCACTGTGCCCCAACAACATCTGCACTACGCGCAGGTCCGCACCATGATTGAGCAAATGGGTGGCGAATGCGTGGCGCAGCGTGTGGGGAGACAGGCTCTGTTTAATGCCGGCGCGCTGAGCGTAGATTTTAATACGATACCAGAAGGTCTGGCGAGTCATCTGTCGCCCCCTTTTGCTGGGGAAAACCACATCCGAGGGAATTCCCTTGAGTAGTTCAGTCCGAGGGCCCGCCAGATAACCCTGCAACCACGCAAGCGCCTCTTCACCCATAGGTACCAGACGCTCTTTGCTGCCTTTCCCGAACACCCTGACAACGCCCTGGTTGATACTGATTTGATTGACCTGCAATCCGGTTAGCTCGCTCACTCGCAGGCCACAGGCATAGAGCATCTCCAGCATAGTGCGGTCTCGATACTCCAGCGCAACGTCAAGGTCTGGCGCCTCCAGCAGCTTATCAACATCGGACTCTGAGAGGGATTTAGGCAGCGGGCGGCCCAACTTGGGACTATCCACATCCAGGGTCGGGTCGACCGTCAATCGACCTTCCCGCAGCAGGTACTTATAAAAGCCTCGCGCGCAAGACATAAACCGGGCCGTGGAGCGCTGTGACTGGCCCTGCTGTAATCGCGCCCCAAGATAGGCCTGAAGCTCCGCCCTATCCGTCCCAATAACCGTGTTTTTTTTGTGTTTTACCAGCCAATCATTGAACTGCCTGAGGTCGCGACGATAGGAGCTCAAGGTATTATCACTCAGCCCCTTCTCCATCCACATAGCGTCGATATAGCGTTCGATTTCGGGGTGTAAAAGAAGCTCTGAGTTCATTTTGCTACATTACCACGATCAACTCTCAAGGTGGGAACGGGGCCAGGTAAACCAAGCTGCGGGTAAGCAAAAGCCTGCGCATATCTCTTGTTGCAGGCACAAAAAAGCGGCCACGAAGGCCGCTTTTCATTAGTGCTCAGGCGAATGCTGAATTAACCCAGCTTCTCCTTGATGCGGGCAGCCCTTCCGGACAGCTCACGCAGGTAGTAAAGCTTGGCTTGGCGCACGTCGCCGCGACGCTTGACAGCCAGGCTGTCAACGAGGGGGCTGTATGTTTGGAAAGTACGCTCGACACCAACGCCGTGGGAGATCTTGCGCACAGTAAAGGCTGAGTTCAAACCGCGGTTACGCTTGCCGATAACAACGCCTTCAAACGCCTGCAGACGCTCACGTTCGCCTTCTTTCACTTTTACCTGAACAACCACGGTATCACCGGGGCCGAACTCAGGCAGGTCTTTTTCCATTTGTTCAGCGTCAAGCTGAGAAATGATCTTGTTGGTGCTCATGGTGCGCTCCTTTCGTGTTCCAGTCGTAGCTTCACAGCTAGCGGGCTCGTTTAATTAACTCTGCTCGCGGAGATATTCCGCCAGCAATTCATTCTCTTCAGCCGTCATCGGCCTGCCCTGCAGCAAGTCTGGGCGACGCTCCTGCGTCCTGCCCAATGCCTGCTTCAGGCGCCAGCGGCGAATCTTTTCGTGATTGCCGCTGAGCAATACATCCGGTACCTGTTTACCCTGGTACTCTTCTGGCCTGGTGTAGTGCGGGCAATCCAGCAATCCATCTGCATATGAATCCTCTTGCGCAGAAAGCTCATGCCCCAATACACCTGGCAACTGGCGTGCCACCGAATCGATGACCACCATGGCGGCCAATTCGCCACCACTTAATACATAATCGCCGATGGATAGTTCTTCATCCACCTCAGCCTCTATCAGGCGTTCATCAACCCCTTCATAGCGGCCTGCTACCAGCACCAGCGCTGCCTCTTGCGAGAGTGCCACAGCCTTGCTGTGATCGAGTCGCTGACCCTGTGGCGATAAATAGATGACTTTAGCGTCATTACCTGTCGCCTCCTTTGCTGCGGCTATCGCCTGCTGCAAAGGGTCAATCTTCATCAACATACCCGGGCCACCGCCAAAAGGTCTGTCATCCACCGTACGATGCTTGTCGGTGGTGTAATCTCGCGGGTTGTGATGGCTCACCTGAACCAGACCCTGCTTCACCGCCCTACCAGTAACGCCATGCGCACTGACGGCCTCGAACATCTCCGGAAACAGACTTACCAGTGCGATCTGCATCCTGCTCTCCGGTCATCCCCACTAATTTATTCTTCGTGAATAAACCAGTCTATATCTATCAGCCCTTCTTCCAGGTCCACCCGGGTGACTGTGTCGCCGGGTAGATAAGGAATCAGTCGCTCCTTATCATCAATGCTATCGTCAGTGGCCTTTACTACCAGCACATCATTGGCACCGGTCTCAATCAAGTAATCCACTGTGCCCAACAGCACTCTGTCGTCACTGGAGTCCGGCTCACGGCCCCAAGCTTGCAAACCCTGCAGCTGGCGCCAGTAGTAATCACCTTCTTCCAGCGGGGGAAGGCCCTCGGCCTCCACCACTATATGCAGGCCCTTATAGGACTCTGCCAGGGTGCGGTCATCAATCCCCGCAATATGGGCAACCATGCCCTTACCCTGCCGCTTCCAATCATCAAACTCTACTGCCACGAGTGAGTCTCGACGCTGAAGCATCCACTTTCCCACGCGGAAAAGGTTTTCCGCTGGATCAGTGAACGAGTGAATTTTCACCCAACCCTTGATGCCATAACAGCCGGTAATCTTGCCAGCAGTCAGGGGGTTGGATCCGGGCTCACTCATCAAAGACCGGTCACCCGGCTTTAAGCCGCGGCAGCTGCGGCGTCCTTAACCAACTTGGCGACACGCTCAGACAGCTGGGCGCCTTGGCCCTGCCAGTATTCGATGCGGTCGGCGTCCACGCGCAGACGTTCTTCCTGGCCACGAGCTACTGGGTTAAAAAAGCCCACGCGCTCGATGAAACGACCGTTACGCGCATTGCGGTGGTCGGTTACGGTCAGGTGGTAAAAGGGGCGCTTCTTGGAGCCACCACGTGCAAGACGAATTGTTACCATTTGCTTTAAATTCCTGAAAAATTAGAGGCATCTGACTCGATCTGCTTCAGCTGCCCACGACAAAAACCGACACACCGGCCGGAAAGGTGGCGTATCATACGGAAATCAACAGTGGAATAAAACCCCAAAAGGGGAATTTATTTAGGTAATTCCGCAGCTTAGCTGCGTTGTGTGGGGCCGGCTCACAACGCTCTGCCATGGCTACAATGCGCTTCCGCCCAGCCCCCCGCGTCGCCACAGGGACCGGGCACAGACAGGACATTGCGTGATGCCTACTTGAAGGGCGGCATCCCACCGGGGGGCATGCCGCCAGGCCCACCCATACCGCCGCCGGGTGGCATCATTCCTCCGAGGCCACGCATCATTTTCTGCATGCCGCCACCCTTCATCTTTTTCATCATTTTCTGCATCTGCTTGTGTTGCTTCAGCAAACGGTTGAGATCCTGCACCTGGGTACCGGAGCCCTTGGTAATGCGGCGTTTACGCGACCCCTGGATCGTCTCCGGGCGCCGCCGTTCTTCGGGAGTCATAGAGTTAATCATGGCCTCCATGCGCGCAAACATTCTCACATCCAGGTTCTGCTGCGCCATTTGAGCCATGTTTCCCATACCCGGCAGCTTGTCCAGCATGCCGGTAATACCGCCCATGTTGTTCATTTGCTGAAGCTGATCGCGGAAGTCCTCCAAATCAAAGCGCTGGCCTTTCTTGACCTTGCGCGCCAGCTTGGCAGCCTTTTCCTTGTCGACTTTCTGCTCCGCCTCTTCGATCAGGGAGAGCACGTCTCCCATGCCGAGAATGCGGGACGCCAGACGATCCGGGTGGAAGGGATCCAGCGCAGCGGTTTTTTCACCCACACCCAGGAATTTAATCGGTTTACCGGTGATCGAACGCACCGACAGGGCCGCACCGCCGCGCGTATCGGCGTCAACCTTGGTAAGAATGACACCGGTCAATGGCAGTGTTTCCCCAAAAGCCTTCGCGGTGTTGGCAGCATCCTGGCCGGTCATTGCATCAACAACAAACAGCGTCTCAATGGGATTCACCGATTGGTGGAGCTGGGCGATCTCTGCCATCATCGCCTCATCCACCGCCAATCGACCGGCGGTATCCACAATCAGCACATCAGAAAATGACTTCTTCGCATGGCTTAATGCGGCATTAGCGATATCGACCGGTTTTTCAGAGGCGTCAGAAGGGAAAAAGTCCGCTCCCACCTCAGCTGCCAGGGTCTCCAATTGCTTGATTGCCGCTGGTCGGTAGACATCAGCCGATACCACGGTGACCTTCTTTTTATCTCGCTCTTTCAGCAATTTGGCCAGTTTGGCCACTGATGTGGTTTTACCCGCTCCCTGAAGGCCAGCCATCAGGATTACCGCAGGCGGTTGCGTGGCGAGATTAAGCCCTTCGTTGGAAGAGCCCATCACGGTCTCTAACTCCGATTGAACGATTTTCAGGAAAACCTGGCCCGGGCTGAGGCTCTTCATTACCTCCTGACCCAGCGCTCGCTGCTTGACCGACTCTACGAACTGCTTCACCACTGGCAAGGCTACATCAGCCTCCAGCAGCGCCATACGCACCTCTCGCAGGGTATCCTGGATATTATCTTCGGTGAGGGTGGCCTTACCGGTAATCGAACGCAGGCTGTTTGACAGGCGATCGCTAAGACTCTCGAACATCTAAATACTCTCGAACTTCAGAATGGAGAGCGGCCGCTATTGATTCTAATGGGCCACTTCTGTACAAAGGTGCGAAGTATACGCCACCTCGGTCCAACCCCCAAACTCATGTCTGCCAGCCTACTAGCCCCTATCGCCGCTCTGCTGTATTTGACCGCGACGGGCATCCACTTAATGCACATCTTCCAGCAAAGACAGGGCTTGAGCCGCGGCGTTGCCGTGATGGGTGGTATTGCCATGGTCTGCCACAGTATTGTTGCGGTTCAGGGCGTCAGTGGTTCCGGCGGGTTAAGTTTGGGGTTTTACAAGATTTCAGCGTTGATGTTCCTCGCTGTCAACCTGGTCTGTGTCCTAATGATGCTTCGCAGACCGCTACAGAACCTGCTGGTGGTGCTTTTCCCCCTGTCAGCAATGTCGGTACTCGTTTCTACTTTCGCTCCTGAAACCGCCGCCATTACCACTGAGTTACCCGGTGGACTGCTGTTACATATTGGCAGCTCTATTCTCGCCTATGCCGTGCTCACCCTCGCAGCGGCGCAGTCAGCGCTGGTTGCCGCTCAGGACTACCAGCTGCGCCATCGGCACACTCGCGGTATCGTGCAGATACTGCCACCCCTGCAGCTGATGGAAACCATGCTATTTGAACTGTTGTTCGTCGGCGTAGTTTTACTGACAATTTCCATTATTAGCGGTTTTATCTTCGTAGATGATATTTTCGCCCAGCACCTGGTGCACAAAACCGCGCTAACCATTCTGGCCTGGGGCCTGTTTTCAGTGCTGCTTTGGGGCCACCACAAGCTGGGCTGGCGCAGCCAAACAGCAGTGCGCTTGACCCTCGCGGGCTTTGCCGCACTGATGCTGGCATTCTTCGGCTCTAAACTCGTTCTCGAATTGGTATTACAGCGCGGTTAATCATATCCATGCGGGGCTTGCCCCTACCGCCCTTTTTCTTCAAGATACTGTTTCAGAAATCACTACAGGTTCACACCCGCCTTGAACGAAGCACCGCTGGGTCTACTCTTCTCGGTTTTGGCTGCACTTATTTTTCTCTCCGGTTTTTTCTCTAGTTCAGAAACCGGCATGATGTCTCTCAATCGCTACCGGTTGAAACATTTGCAGAACAACAAGCACCGAGGCGCCACCCGCGCCGGAAAACTCCTGGAACGACCAGACAGGCTCATCGGCTTGATCCTGATAGGCAACAACCTGGTCAATATATTTGCCTCGGCTATCGCTACAGTGATCGCTATTCGGCTGTGGGGAGACGCGGGGATATTCATTGCGACCTTCGCGCTGACACTGGTCATCCTGATCTTCGCTGAGATCACCCCCAAAACCATTGCGGCCCTGCATCCTGAGAAAATTGCCTTCCCCGCCAGCCTGATACTGCTTCCTCTGCTGAAAATTCTCTATCCCGTGGTCGCCGCGGTGAATTGGATTACCAACGGTCTGCTCCGCATGTTTGGCATGGATCCCGCAAAACAGAATGACGAGCATGTCTCATCCGACGAATTACGCACGATCGTAACCGACGCGGGCAAGCTGATTCCCGCCCGCCACCGCGGCATGTTACTGAACATCCTCGATCTTGAAGAAGTCAGCGTTGACGACATTATGGTTCCGCGCAACGAAGTCTTTGGTATCGATCTGGATGACAGCGACGATGAGATTCTTCGCCACATCCAAACCAGCTCGCATACCCGCTTACCGGTGTGGAAGGAAGACATCAACAATATTGTCGGCATGCTGCACATGCGCAACATGAGCAGGGTCATCGATAGCCAGGGACTGGACCGGAACGCGCTGGAACGGGAAATGGAGAAGCCCTACTTCATACCCGAAAGTACGCCGCTGCATACTCAGCTTCTGAACTTCCAGCAAAAAAAGAGCCGGCTTGCCGTTGTTGTGGACGAATACGGCGAGGTGATGGGACTGGTTGCACTGGAAGATATTCTTGAAGAAATTGTCGGCGAATTTACCTCCAACATGGCAGCTAGCGAGGACAACATTTTTCCCCAGCGGGACGGCAGTTTTATTATTGCCGGCACCGCCAACATCCGGGAGATCAATAAGTCCCTGGACTGGCAGCTACCTACCGACGGCCCCAAGACAATCAGCGGTCTTATCCTTGAGTACCTGGAAGGTTTTCCCGATGCTAATGCAGGCTTGTCAATCGACACCTACCGACTGGAGATTCTCGAACTGGAAGGTAACGTGGTACAGGCAGTAAGAGCCGATGTCATTGCTGCCGAACCAGCCTTGTAATTGCTGCTACTTAAAGCAGCCTTATCGTCGATGATTCCTTACGACGGGCGATCGCCCGATCGAGAATGTCCTGCTTGCCCTCCGGGCTTTCCATAAACCAGTCGGTGATTTCCCTGGCGCTGCGAAAGCAGCCCTGACAAATGTCCTGCTCGTCCAGGACACAAATCGAGATACAGGGTGATTGAGGATCGGTATCGTTCATGACTGCTCAGTCAACTGCTCGCTGAAACGTTTGGCATTACCGACGTAGTGATCTGCATTGTGCTGCAACATCAACTGCGCTTCTTCGCTGAGTTGCTTGACGATTTTTGCCGGTGAACCCAGAACCATTGAGCCGTCGGGAATTTCCATCCCCTCTGTCACCAACGCATTAGCGCCGATCAAGCAGCCCTTCCCCACCCTGGCGCCGTTAAGCACCACCGCATTAATACCAACAAGAGAGCCATCACCGATAGTGCAGCCATGGAGCATGGCGTTGTGACCCACGGTTACATTTTCTCCTACGACCATGGGGTAACCTGGATCAGCATGCATAACGGTGCCATCCTGGATGTTACTACCCGAGCCAACTTCGATGCGATCCGCATCGCCCCGCAATACACAGCTAAACCAGATACTCGCATTTTCATGCAGGGTCACATCGCCAATAACCGCAGCATTGGGTGCGATAAAGTGACCTTGTCCCAACAGCCTTACCTGCTTTTCTCCCAGGGAGTATTTCATGGTTTGATGTTCCAGTTACGTTGTAAATCGAGGCCTGCATCGTAGGCAATATTGGCCAGCATAGCCAGTACAGCCGCCGTTACGCCCCAGATATTATCGCTGTCCATTTGGTAATGGGGCACCATTCTCTCCACACCCTGTACCTCCATGCGCTCCAGTCGAAACAACTGGGCATCGGCGAAACATCTAAGGGGTTGGGTAAATAGCGAGTCGAACTCACCGTAGTCAATTTTGAGCTCTAATTGCGCAGGTACGCGCGCGATACAGGGGTGCACTTCAAACCCTGTTCTTGTCACAAGGGGCGGCAACTCACCCATAGCGTGCACCAAATCTTCTCGAAGTCCTACCTCTTCCCAGGCTTCACGTCTTGCGGTCACCCAGGGGGTACGGTCTTCCGGTTCGCGCTTACCACCGGGAAAAGCGATTTCACCGGGGTGGTTTTTCAGGTGTATTGCCCGCCTGCCAAGCAGAACCCTGGGCTCATCTTCATCTGACAACATCACCAGCACGGCCGCCTGGGGCAGGTTACTGTCGTCCCAGACCAGCCCATCCAGCACCAATGCGTTATCGAGGTTTTGTAACACGGGAGACAGCAAACCCATCAGACGGACTCCTTGTACCGCAAAACAATCTCCAGTCTAAACGCCACGCGCCTGGTCTTCATAAAATTGCTCGGCAAATTGCTCGAGCTCGCCCTGCTCGATCGCCTGGCGGATGCCCGCCATATGCTGCTGGTAGAAATGCAGATTATGGATAGTATTAAGCTGGGAGCCCAGGATCTCATTACACTTATCAAGATGATGCAGATAGGCACGACTGAAATTTTCACAAGTGTAACAATCGCATTCTTCATCCAGCGGAAGCGTACTGGTCTTGTGCCTGGCATTGCGCAATTTAAGCGCGCCGCGCGATGTAAATATATTGCCGTTGCGGGCATTGCGAGTTGGCATGACGCAATCGAACATATCCACACCCCTGCGCACTCCTTCCAACAGATCAGCTGGCGTACCCACCCCCATCAGGTATCTGGGCTTGTCTGCAGGTAGAATTGGCTGCATCACCTCCAGCACGGACATCATTTCATCTTTGGGCTCACCCACCGACAAACCACCGATGGCGTACCCATCGAACCCTATCTCTGTAAGCCCCGCGAGCGACTGCTCTCGAAGCTGGGAGTACATGCCGCCCTGGACAATACCGAACAACGCGGCAGAACTCTCGCCATGCGCTGCTTTACTGCGCGCCGCCCAGCGCAGGGATAACTCCATTGAATCCTGTGCCTCCTGTTCAGTAGCTGGATAGGGTGTGCACTCATCGAAAATCATCACAATATCTGAACCCAGCTTGCGCTGAATAGACATTGATTTTTCCGGGTCGAGGAACACTTTCGAGCCATCAACTGGCGACTGAAACTTTACCCCCTCCTCGGAAATCTTCCGCATATCCCCGAGACTAAATACCTGGAACCCCCCTGAATCGGTAAGGATAGGACCGTCCCAATGCATAAAATCATGCAAGTCACCGTGCTGCTCAATAATATCGGTACCTGGACGAAGCCAAAGGTGGAAGGTGTTACCCAGTATGATCTCTGCCCCGATTTCATGGATATCCCGCGGCAACATTCCCTTCACCGTGCCATAGGTACCCACTGGCATAAACGCTGGGGTTTCAACGGTCCCCCGAGGAAAATGCAGGCGGCCCCGGCGAGCGTCACCATCATCGCCAAGGCGCTCGAAACGCATACGACATTCACGGAGCATTGCTTTTTACCCCCGAACTCAAAAACATGGCGTCTCCGTAGCTGAAAAAGCGATAGGACTCTGCCACCGCTTCCTTATACGCTTCCATTATATTCTCCTTTCCAGCGAAGGCACTGACCAACATGAGCAAAGTGGACTCTGGCAAGTGAAAATTGGTAACCATCGCGTCGACCGAGCGGAATCGATATCCCGGATAAATAAAAATATCTGTGTCACCAGCGAAGGGTTTTATCTCCCCGGATGCACTGGCTGACTCAAGGGAACGCACAGCTGTAGTACCGATGGCGATCACCCGGCCACCTCTTACGCGCGTTTCCCGCACTGCCTCGCAAACCTCTTCGTTAAGCTCTACAAACTCAGAATGCATCACATGATCCTGAATATTGTCGGTGCGAACCGGCTGGAAAGTTCCTGCGCCAACGTGCAGCGTGACCCTGACACTGCGAACGCCCGACTCGGTGACCTGATTCAGGATCTCATCGGTAAAATGCAGGCCAGCAGTGGGCGCTGCAACCGCACCGTCACGCTCGGCAAAAACCGTCTGGTAACGCTCCTGATCCGCTTTTTCGTCCTGTCGCGCGATATAGGGTGGTAACGGCATATGACCAATATCCCGCATTATAGCGGTCAGCGGCGCGCCACCCTCGCTGGACAGCATAAATAAGGCTCCCTCTCTCCCGGTCACCGTGACCCGATAGCCTCCGGGACGGGAGCCTTCCTGTGAAGCAAGCAAGATTTCTGTCCCAGGCCTTGGAGACTTGCTGCAGCGAACGTGAGCCAACGCTGTATGACTGCCGGTAACGCGTTCAATAAGAATTTCCAGTTTGCCGCCTGTTTCCTTTTCACCCCAGAGCCTCGCAGGAATCACCCGGGTATTATTGAATACCAGCAAATCATCTGCTGAGAGTAGGCTCGGCAAATCGGTAAAATGGCGGTGTGATATCGCGCCATCTGAACGATCAAGGCACAACAGCCGACTGCCGCTACGTTCCGGCAATGGATGCTGAGCAATTAACTCATTAGGAAGATGGTAAGAAAAATCTGTGCGCTTCATTGATCAATGACGCTCCAACCGGCAGCTCCGTACTCAAAAGTGTCCGTCCATGGACACAGAAGCCGGCACAGGGCCGGCTTCTTGCGGTGCAGATTGCTGAAGAGCTTATTCCTCTTCAGGAGCTTCTTCCGCAGGAGCCTCGTCAGCGGCAGCTTCGGGCTCAGCGGCCTCCTCTTCTACTGGAGCTTCTTCGGGCGCTGCAGGTGCTGTTACCTTAATCAGGTCTTCGGCCAGCAGAATCTTGACCTTCTCCTCACCGTTTACCGCTTTCTTGTTAGCGTCTTTTACCGCGTAGCGATCGTCACTGCGCTGAAAGATGCTGTATTCGTCAGTTTTCTTAACCAATTTCATGGCCATGTTCTTTTCTCCTCAAAGGTACTCAGATCATCCGCATTATCAGCGGCCTGCGTGTGATATAGCTGCTCTCTGTTGAGCTGGCGCGGAGTTTACAACCAAATAGGGACGGGGTTAAGGAAAAATATTGCAAGTTGGAAGCCGATTGCTATAATCCGGCGCTCTCCAGCTGGACGTTCTCTGAACGTACACAGTTTCTGCGCCCGGGCACGGAAACAAGTGGGGGCAGATGACATGATGTCGCAGGCTAAGAGTTAAATGCCGGTGTGGTGGAATTGGTAGACACGCTAGATTCAAAATCTGGTTCCTTCGGGAGTAACGGTTCAAGTCCGTTCACCGGTACCACTCTCAGCCTAAGAAAATTATTCAGTAGCAGAAGTACCCCTGGCGCTCTATGTGCCTGTACCGCGCGCCCACCTCCAATGGCTCCACAATCTCGACTTTTCGTCGCTTTTTTCTGGAAATACGCCCGGCACACACCTAGATTTGAAGGCAGAATCAACACGCCAACAGGATCAACAGGTGAAACGTTTCGACCTCACCTTCAAGGGGGACATCCTTCCCCACAACGACCCCCTGAAAGTTCGGGAGGGCCTGGCAGAGCTGTTTCAAATTCGTGATCCCCTTATGCTTGAGGAGCTCTTTTCAGGCGACACTTTTGTGCTTCGCAGCAATCTCGACCGTAAACCCGCCGCTGACTACTTCAGAAAAATCAAGGATATCGGTGGCATAGCAGAACTGGTCGCTACCGATTCGCCCGGCGGCACAGCAGACAGGTCTCAGCAGCAGGTTATGACTCGGGTTCGAAAAGAGGACCCCGCCGCCTTTCTGGCTGCACGCCCGGCCAGACCCGGTGACGCAGGTGCTTCTCCCGCATTTCCGAATAGGAGCTCAACGCCGGCTGTCTCAAATACTGAAACCACAGAACCGGCTCCCAGCGAGATCCTGGCAAAACTGGAAAGACTCAAGCTGGACGCGAAAGCAAGCCACGAAAGCAAGATAGAGCAGTTGCGACAAATGCAGGAGGAGGTGAAGACTGATACCTCGGCTGCGTTAGAAAGGATCGGGGCCGAGCGAGAGCAGGCTTTACTGGCTGCTCAGGACGAATTTACTCGCTTGCAGCGCCTTGAGATAGACAGTAAAGCGCAATTGGACAAAGACCTCTCGATTATTACCGAGGAGGAAGCGGAAAAGCAACGCAGGTTCAAGCGCAAGATCACGCACCTTGATGAGCAAGCTGAAGCCAACCGAGGAAAAGGTAGAGATATCGCCGAACAGCTGGTGCTGGATCGATCCAACTGCCAAAGCCAGGCTGAATCAAACATCAAAAAGCTCGAAGCCCAGATTGCTGCAGCACAAGAGCAGGCCAGGGTCGACCTGGAGGAGCTGGACCGCATTGAGCAAGAAGGTGAGGCCAGGCAGCTGAAGGAGCAGCAACGCCTGGAACTGCAGGCAGAGTCCTTGCAGGAAGCCTACGAACAGTCTCTCAGCAGCCTGCAAGTTCAACGCCAGGAACACGAGCGACATCAGGCGGCTGAGCTAAAAGAGATTCACGAACTTTACCAACTGGCAGATCGCACGCGAGAGGACCGGCTCACCGATTTATGGGAACGGGAGGAACAGTTCAATGCCACAGCCCGGGAAAGGCTTCAGCAGCTAGAAGCAACCAGGGCGCGACATCAGAAGTCTTTGGATCAGCGCCTGCAGAGATTCAAGCAAGAAGAAGATAAGGTTAAAAAAAGTAATCGCCCATCTGACTAACTTGCAATTATGAACCAATTGGTACAGAATAAATTTCCAGTCTTGAACTCAGCGTCCGCGCATGGCCCGACCACCCTCTTTCAACCGCGACCTCGCAGTCGACGCCGCCCTTAAATTGTTCTGGCGCAAAGGGTATGCCGCCACTTCCCTCTCGGAGTTACTCGAAGTTATGGGGGTAGCGAGAAGCAGCTTCTACTCTACATTCTCCAGCAAACGCGAGCTCTTCATCGAATGCCTGGAGCTGTTCGGCAACCGCACTCTCGAATTTCTGGTGAATCCCGAGGTCTCCAGCGGAAACCTTGCAACGATACGCGCCTTCTTCACCAAAACCGTCAGCGAGGTGCCGGCCAACCGCGTATCAAGAGGCTGCATGATGGTAAACACCGTGCTGGAGCTTGCAGACGTGGATCCAGCCTTAAAAACAATGGCACAAACCAAACTGGATGATATACAAGCTGAGTTCCAGCACCTGCTAGCAAACGCACAGCGCGCGGGCGAATTAAATAAAGATCACCACCCCTCTCAACTGGCGGAGGCGCTGATGACGTTAAACCTGGGTATTCGCGTGCAAAGCCGCAAGCAGGTCGATCCCGTTCGATTACAGCAGTCCATAGATACTGGACTCACCCTCTTCAAAATTTCAGCCTGATCGACCAGGGAAATCTGCATGAATTCAGAGACGATGTACTATCAAAAAAACTTTGCCAACATTCACGGCAGGCAAATTGCTTACGTAGATGTGGGCTCGGGCAACCCCATCGTATTACTCCACGGCAACCCCACTTCTTCTTTTCTCTGGCGAAATGTGATCCCCCAGCTAGAGCAAAGCGGTCGGGTCATCGTTCCAGACCTTATCGGCCACGGTGACTCCGACAAGCTACCCGTAAGCGAAGGCGCTGACAGGTACAGCTTTAAGGTAACCTATGATTACCTTGCAGGACTGCTGAGCGAACTGGGCGTGGAAAACAAGGTAACCCTGGTCATTCATGACTGGGGAAGCGCACTGGGCTTTCACTGGGCTAAAAACAACCCCCTGGCCGTTCGCGGGGTAGCGTACATGGAAGGCATTGTATGCCCGCTTGACTGGGATGACTGGCCTGAAACCGCCCGTGGGATTTTCAAGGGCTTTCGATCTGAAAAAGGTGAGGATCTGGTTCTCAGTCGAAATATGTTTGTTGAAGCAGTTTTACCGACCTCAGTCATTCGCGAGCTCACTGACAAGGAGATGACTGCCTACCGGGCGCCCTTCTCAACGCCTGATGATCGCCAGCCTACGCTCAGCTGGCCAAGACAAATTCCCTTAGACGGAGAGCCCGCACACATGGTTGACCTGGTCACCGCCTATGGGAAATTCATGGCTAGCTCCGATATTCCCAAACTCTTCATCAACGCCGAGCCGGGCTCAATTTTGACTGGAGCGGCCCGTGAATTTTGCCGCAGCTGGCCCAACCAGCAGGAAACTACCGTCAAAGGCCTGCATTTCGTTCAGGAGGATTCCCCTGTCGAGATCGGCCAGGCGGTAGCCAACTGGCTCAAAACGATTTAGCCAACACCCACACAGGAAACACAACATGTCCGATGCACCAGCCTACGTCATTGCTAATTTCACCGTTCACGACAAGGACGAGTACCGTAAATACGAGAAAGGTTTTTTCCCCATCCTCACCCGCCACAAAGGCGAGTTTTTTACCTTCGATGACAAGCCGCTTACCTTTGAAGGAGCAGAGCCGAGAGAGGGAAGAATGGTCATCTTTAAATTTCCTAGCGAGGACGCTGCCAAGGACTGGTATAACGACCCTGATTATCAACAGCTGTCAGAGTTTCGTCGCGCTGGCACAGAGCTTAAGTTTATTACCATGGTCCACGGCCTACCACCACGGGGCTAGAATCCAGTTTCAACGATCACCCAATAACATCGATGCTTCAATATCTCGATGGTATCGCTGGCATCAAACATCCGTTGCCAGCTAGACTCGTTGTATCTAGCAAGCAACTGGAGTAAGACTCGTGGAAATGGATGCATTGAAGGCATTCGCGCTCGACTTTATGGAAGTAAGCGCCCTTCTGCTAACCTTCGGGTTTGGCCTTTTAGTCCTTGTCGTCATCTACATGTTCATCGTGGATGTTACCCAGACATCTCAGACCATTCGCCGAAATTACCCGGTTATCGGTCGGTTCCGTTATTTTTTTGAACACCTTGGTGAATTTTTCCGTCAGTATTTCTTCGCACTTGACCGAGAAGAACTTCCATTCAACCGCGCCCAGCGATCCTGGGTATACCGGGCTGCCAAGGATATAGACTCCACCGTAGCATTTGGCTCCACCCACCCATTAAACCAGCCCGGGGATTTCATCTTTCTCAACGGCTTGTTCCCTCCGCTTGAGGAGGAGGTAAAACCTCGAACGAGCATTGGTTTCGGTGAAGGCTTCGCCGCCCACCCGTATCACACATCTTCCTTCTTCAATATTTCTGCCATGAGCTTCGGTGCACTGTCTGCGACAGCTATTGAGGCGCTGTCTAACGGGGCGGCTAAAGCAGGGATCTGGTTGAATACCGGAGAAGGTGCCATTTCTCCCTACCATCTCAAAGGTGGCTGCGACGTCATTTTCCAGATTGGCACTGCCAAGTACGGTGTGAGAGACGACACCGGCAAACTGAGCAATAACAAGCTGCGCGAGATAGCCGCCCTTGATCAGGTCCGTATGTTTGAACTTAAACTGTCGCAGGGTGCAAAGCCGGGCAAGGGGGGCATTCTTCCGGCAGCCAAGGTCACGGATGTGATCGCCACTACCAGAGGGATACCTGAAGGGGAGGACTCTCTAAGCCCAAATCGTCACCCCGACATCAATTCCATTGATGACCTGCTCGAAATGATTCACCGAATACGCCAGGTAACCGGCAAGCCTACGGGCATTAAGGCAGTTATAGGACAATCCGCGTGGCTGGACGAATTATTTCAGGCCATCAGGGAGAAGGGCCTGGACTACGCCCCCGATTTTTTCACTGTTGATAGCGCCGACGGCGGCACCGGCGCGGCGCCCCAAAGCCTGATGGATTTTATGGGTTTACCGGTAAAGCGCAGTCTGCCGCTGGTGGTCGACAAACTCGTGGAATATGGTCTACGAGACAGAATCAGGGTTATTTGTTCGGGAAAAATGATCAACCCCGCTGGAGTCGCTGCAGCCCTCTGCCTGGGTGCCGACTGTGTTAATTCAGCCAGGGGATTCATGTTTGCGCTGGGGTGTATTCAGGCTTTGCAGTGTAACAAGAACACATGCCCCACAGGCATCACCACCCATGATGAAGACCTGCAGAAAGGCCTGGACCCGACCGACAAGGCGGCACGCGTGGCCAGTTACGCCCACAACCTTATGCACGAGGTAGAAATTATCTCGCACTCATGCGGGGTGGCTGAGCCCTCACTGCTGAAGCGTGAACACGCGCAAATTATCAACGAAATAGGCAGCCCGGAAGCGTTGAGTGAAATATACCCCGACGCGCAGACGCTGCCGCAATATCGCAGCGACGGCTTTTTTCAGGGATGAGGGGTCACTACTGAATTCAAGGTGCTCAGCCTGGGTAAACTCGATCTCCGAGATACCGCCATTTGGGTCTGATTGATGTCGATACCGCTCTAATCGAAACTTATCCAGATCAAACCCAATGGTGCGCTGCCTGGCACCGAATGCAATTGCCAGAGGCAGACCAACATAACCCAGGCCTTCAACCGCGACAGTCTTATACTTTGAACTTAGCCGCCTGGCCGGACGCGCTGCACTTGCGACTTAACTCCCGACAGACCTCTAGAAGTTAACCTATAAGGCCCCAGAGCACCGACGGAAATATCAGGCAAGCCTGCTCACGTTGCGGCTCAGGAAGACTGATTAGTGCGATCAAACTCGGCTTTCTTCATCGCTTGCACCTGTTGCATTTGGTGCCGGTAGGCATCGACAATTTTTTCCATCCCTGAATCAGTGAGACCGCCCTCATTACCCGCCGAAACGTAAGTAGCGTAAACGGCTGAAGCGGACATCATGGCTGCAGAAATTACGTGAGTGCCAGCGCCTTCATCTTTGATGGTGTTGGCGAGGTCAATAAAGCGATTCATGCACTCGTGATGAAGTTGTGCGTCGGTCTTGGACATCGTACAGCTCTCCTATAAATTTGTTGCTGGAAGGCCGCAGAGTCTAGCACTTTCGGCTATCTGAGCGCACTATGCTCGCCACTTAAAATTGCTGCGGATTCACTGCTAACGCTGGTCGGAACAAACCATGCAGCAACATTTCGCGCACCGTCGGGAAACGCTTTTAGATTAACTTGCAGGACCAAGGAAAATCTGTATCAGACACAGGTAGCGAGCCCAGAAATTGGAATACACACTTAAGCGTCTTCAACATTGTACCGACTCAAAATAATGCTAAGGACTAAACACCAGATAGAACCCGCAGCACAAGATTTTTGCTATCATTGCGCTTTCGGGATCAAGACTTGCCTTCAATAAAGATAACTCTCCAGGAACCTGAATGAAGCTTTCGCTTTACACGGTTGGACTTTCCTGTGCCATTGTTGGCGGGATGTCGGCCGCGCCCGTGATCGGCAAAGAAGGCAACTCTGCTACCGAATTTTCGGCAGAAATAGGGCTCGGAGCTGAATACGATAGTAATGTGACAGTGGATGAACTAGACGCTTCTAGCAGCGAGAGCGACTATTCACTCATCATGGATGCTGAATTACAAATGGAGCATCAATTCAATGACACCACCGATATATCTGTCACCTACGACTTCAGTCAAAGTAACTACGACCAATTCAGCTTTCTGGATAGGCAGACACACCTGCTAGGAGTAGATCTGGGCACAGACCTTGGCAAACTAAGCTCGGGATTATCACTCTACTATATTAATGCTCGCCTGGACGGCAACGACTTTCTTGAGTACTACCGGGGCTCCCCGTACCTCTCTGGTTTCATCTCCAAACGATGGTTTGCTCGAGGGGCTTACGTCTACTCTGACAAGACAATTGAGCAAAACATGGGACGGAATGCGGAAAGCCACGCTGGAGAACTTGATTTCTACTATTTCCGCCGAGGCTTACGCAGCTACTTTAATTTCGGTTACAAATTTAAAGACGAAGATGCTGTAGAGGAACGTTTCGACTATGCGGCGAACAACCTGAAAATACGCTATGTAAAAAGATTCGATGTGCTTGGGGAAGTACTGAAAACTGAATATTCCTGGCGTTACGAGCGACGTGATTACAGCTCCATCACACCGAGTATCGGTGAAAAAAGGGAAGATAACCGACATCGCTGGAAAGTAGACATCGAATACCCAATTTTAAGCAAAGGGACGATCGCGATTTACGCAGGCTATGCCGACTACGATTCAAACTACCCACGCTCAGACTATGACCAGCAAGTGATTGGAACCAGGCTTTCCTATCGCTGGTAATTATGACCCATTAAAGCGCAACAGGCCGTATCCATAAATGTCGTCACGTCCGGGAGCACCAAGATCTATAGCTGACTGATACAACGCTGTCATTACATCGCTATCAGGATCCTGACTTAGCAGGTTAGCCGCCGCTGTTACTGCAAAAGGTACAGCGAAGGAAGTGCCGGAAGAAGCCACGTAGCCACCGCCGGCCTCCGCATGCAATAAACCCACACCCGGAGCGGCAATATCCAGATATTCACCCCGGTTAGCGAGGCGGAAGACCTGATTTCCTTGATCCACCGCGGTCACTGCCACTACCGACGCATAGGCAGCGGGGTACATTGGCTGCGCGACGGGGCCACCGTTGCCGGCTGCCGCCATGACCAGTAAATCCTGATCAGCCGCACGCTGCAGTGCTGCCTCCAAAAGACGGTTAGGCGGTCCTGCGAGGCTGATATTCACTACATCAACTTCCGAAGACATCAGCCAATCAAGCGCGCGCAACAAACTTACGGTTGAAGCGATTTCTCCGCGCTCTGGGTCCTGCTCGAAGACAGCCGCTGCGTAAAGATGGGCATTAGGCAGCAACCCCTGGTACTCGGCATCATTGGCCGCAATGATTGAAGCGATCGCGGTGCCATGGAAATCGGGTAGTTCCGCTCCTCTTGAAACGAAGGAACGGCTCTCAATGTTGGCGCTTACAAGCGCAGGGTGCTCAACATCCACGCCACTATCGATCATTCCGATACGAGGGGTCGCTTGTGTATCGCCTGCTGGGAAGTTAACGGCGGCCCTCGGAGTTAGACCTCTGTCATCGACGGCGAGCTGTGAACCGGCCGTATAAATGTGGTTAAGGTCCACCTCAGCCCGGTCTTTACCCACAACGTCCAGAACGCCTCGGCGCACCTCAGTAATATCAAAGCTTGATGGCCCCGCCACTTCTGCAAGGCGCATGCCCAGTGCTGGCAAATCTGTAACCGTATCGAAAAGGTACCCTTTCTCGGTCAACTCCTCGAATACGGCGGGCTCGGCCATGACCAGCCACTGCTGACGATGAATGCGCTCCTCATTAACATCAAGATCGGCTTCAAGGTCATCCAGGATGTCATCGATCTGGTTTTCAAAGCGCTCTTCTACGGTATCGGCAACCTGCACTTCGGCGGAAGTCTCGACGGTCTGCTCGATCGTGCTTTCAACAGCAGCTTCAACTTCTACCTCTACTTCGTCTTCAACGCTCTGCTCAACACTCGCTTCTACGTTTTGGGCCACTTCTTGCTGGACAGACTCCTCAATTTGATCCTCTACAGTATCTTCTGCAGCATCAGCGACGCTCTCCTCGACCGCCTCTTCAACGGTCTCTTCGACCTCTTCTTCAACACTCTGCTCTACGTTTTGCTCAACATCTTCTGTCACAATATCAGCGATTTGTTCTTCGACTGTTTCTTCGACCACGTCCTCAACGGCTTCTTCGACTGTCTGTTCAACTATCTGCTCAGCCTCTTCTTCAACGACCTCTTCGACTTGCTCTTCAACTTGCTCTTCAACTTGTTCCTCTACCAGACGATCACCGGGCCCCAGAGTCAGGCGATCCTCTATGGCTTCTTCAACAGCTTCTTGTATATTTTCCTCGGTATTTTCTGCAATCTCGTCAGTGACTGTTTCATCAATTTCTTCTTCTACCGAGTCTTCAATCTCTTCTTCTATTAACGTTCCTTCCAAATTCCCAGGAACCTGAGCCAGCGCCGTGAATGGAAAAGCAATGAGGAGAAGGAGCCCCACAAGAGCGCTCCGCCACCCATGGCGCCCCCCAGAAAGAGTCAATATTCTCAAAGCTTTCAATGACTTGCAGAAAAACATGGTAGTATTCACCGTAACAACATAGTGTCGTCTATGTGTATGAATGACGTGTCAGGGGAAGAAATATTCCAATCAATGGAATAAAACCTCCTGATCAAACGTCCCTTATTTTAACAGGATTTGTATGTCAGTGCTCAACGATTCACAACGTGAAGCCCTTATGGCTGAGCTTGGTGGATTACGCAGATACTGCTACTCGTTGACGGGCAGCGCTTCTGACGCGGACGACCTTTTGCAAACGACCGTCGAAAAGTTGCTGCACAAAGGGATGCCAGAGGACGCGCATCCTGCGAAGTGGAGCTACAGGGTCTGCAAAAACGTCTGGATCGACGAGTTGCGATCAAGAGACGTTAGGCAGCGCTACCCTCTAGTTGCGGGCGAGAATGACGAATCACGCTCCACAGAAGAAGTTGCCGATGGTGAACGTGAGTTAGAAGCAGTATCGGCAGCTCTGGAACGACTGCCAGATGAACAAAGAATGACTCTGACTTTAGTAGCTGTGGAAGGAAAGACCTATGCTGAGGCGGCGGAAATACTCGAGGTTCCTGTGGGTACCATTATGAGTCGCATCGCCAGGGCTAGAAAGAGTTTAATGAAGCAATACGGCTCCAAGTGAACAGTGAGCTGGCGAGAAATTACTATGACAGATAAAGATTACGAGCTACTTTCGCAATACCTGGACCAGGAACTGGACGCCCTTGCGGCTCGTCGGCTGGAACAGCGCCTGTCTTCAGAACCGGAGCTGCAAGCGACATTAAACCGACTTAGCAACATTGATACACGCCTCAAAAAGGCATTTTCAGGGACTGATCAAGCGCCCACGCACCTGAAAGACATGCTCCGACCCACCCCTTCCAATGTTGTCGCCTTTCCAAAGCGCAGCCGGCCGGCCTGGCAATACGCCGCTGCCGCTTCTCTTGTGGCCGCTGTGGGCCTCATACTCACACCAAAATGGCAGGATTCCACCCAATCTGGCCCCTCGCTAGCCTCTGTACTGGAGAGCACTCCTTCAATGGCTGACGGGTGGAAAACTCTCTCGGATGGCCGTGATATCAGGCCAGTGCTCAGCTTCAAGGAGGTAGATGGTGCCTGGTGTCGCGAATATCTTATTTCAGTCGAAGGCGCCGGTGAACGGGGCGTTGCATGCCGAGATAACGGATACTGGAACACACGCGTGATAGCACCTACCGATCTACCTGGTGATGCTGCTGATTTCCGCCCTGCCGGTGCCGGTGACGCTGACGAAGTCGCCGAATACCTGAAAAATCGCGCCGATGGAATAGCCCTTAGCGCATCAGCAGAAGAAACATTGATCTCCTCTAACTGGAACGACTAGGTCCACAGCTCGAATACCCCTTGGCCCGGCTGCCTCACAGCAGTCGGGCTTTTTTACGCCCGCAACCTTCTGAAGCGCGAACGTCGCCCGAGAAGGGAGAGCTACAGCGATAAACTATTGATTTAAAAGAGAAACAGGGCCTGCCACCCCATGTAGATGACAGGCCCTGAAGTTCAGTGCGGAGGGCTAGCGGTCCCCGCTCTGGGAGGCATGAGCCACGGACCCCAAACAAGTTGCCTTGCCTGAAATCCATGGCGAAAGAAGTGAGGTCGTCGGTGAATGCCACGCATTCTACTGTGGCTTTGGCGCTCTGAGATGCGTACCCAAATGGCTACTCACCCGTTCCCTCGTGGTGGTGTTTCACTCCACTCTGCTTAGATAACGGGTGAGAAGGCGAAGTTATTCCCCATAAATCAGAAATAATTTAACTTTAGCTAAAAAATTTCATAACTTATTGTTTTATATGAGATTATTTATTGCATCAGAGTACCACAGAGGAAAAAAATCGAATATTCAAAATTATCGAAGTTATTAATGTCGGGGACTCCTAGTAAATCGCCAATATCAACGAACACATCGGTGTTTTGCTAGGTCAAAAGCCCCTGTCAGTAAGGATTCTGAGCCTAGGCGCGACTGGCTAATAGAGACACTTGGAGCTCTCTCCTACCCATTTAACTAATATTGTTAGGCCAAACCAAACGACAGCAAGCTCTTTGAAATAAGCCAATACTACTTAATACTGGAGTGACTCAAGGAGATCAAAGCCTGGCGACTTGAACTTTATGGATGGGGAACCTAAGCGCACAAAAAAGCCCACTTTTTCAAGTGGGCTTGGAACGTGATTCTGTTAGGAAAAATGGTCGGGACGGCAGGATTTGAACCTACGACCACCACACCCCCAGTGTGGTGCGCTACCAGACTGCGCTACGCCCCGAAAATCGCTTTACCAGCGAGGGCGGCATTATACTCAATACCGCACTGCATACAAATACTATTTCGCGGGTGACAGGGTTTTGAGCAGCTCTTCGAGTTCTTCGATAGTTTCCTGGATGACAGCGGTAATATCCGATCCACCAGAGCCGTTGTCTTCGTCGGTCATCCTCTGCCTGGCACCGCCGATAGTGTAACCCTGGTCATAGAGAAGACTGCGGATTTGGCGAATGGTGAGCACGTCGTCACGCTGATAATAGCGACGGTTACCACGCCTTTTGACCGGTTTTAACTGAGGGAATTCCTGCTCCCAGTAACGCAGTACGTGGGGCTTAACGGCACAGAGTTCGCTGACTTCACCTATTGTGAAGTAACGTTTACCCGGAATGGCGGGCAATTCATGGTTGTTGCTCGGTTCCAGCATATTCCTCTACTCGGGCTTTCAGCTTTTGCCCAGGACGGAAGGTCACCACCCGGCGGGCGGATATCGGTATCTCTTCCCCGGTTTTAGGGTTGCGCCCCGGCCGCTGGCTCTTATCGCGCAGGTCGAAGTTGCCAAACCCTGACAACTTCACCTGTTCGTTATTCTCAAGGGACGCACGGATCTCCTCGAAAAAGAGCTCAACAATCTCCTTGGCTTCCCGTTTGTTGAGCCCAAGCTCCTCAAACAGGCGTTCTGCCATTTCAGATTTTGTCAGCGCGGTCATCGTCCCGTTACCTAGTTCCTAAGCTCGGCTTTATAATTTTTTTCCAGCGAATCAACGACTTGATTGACTGCCAGATTCACGTCTTCATCGCTAAGAGTGCGTGAAGAATCGCGGAATGTCAAACCCAGCGCCAGACTTTTTCGTTTAGGATCAATACCTTTGCCCTCATAGACATCAAAAAGGGTTAAGTCCGTGAGGTAAGTCCCTGCCGAGGCACGAACATTTGCCATGAGGTCGGAAGAAGACACGGATTTATCCACCACCACCGCCAAATCGCGGCGAACCTCGGGAAACTTGGAAAGCTCCGTAAAGATCGGCAGATCTCTCTGCAGCAATGCCGAAAGCGTAATCTCGCACACATAGAGCGGCGCATTGAGGCCCAGGTCACTGCAGACTGAGGGGTGCAGTGCGCCCAGATAGCCCACCACCTCTTCATCACGATGAATCAGAGCGGTCTGGCCAGGGTGCAGGGCATCCCGGCTGGCAGCGCTAAAATGAAAACTGCTCGACGCCCGGGTCAGCTCCAGTAGACTTTCCAAATCGCCCTTCAGGTCGAAAAAGTCAGCAGCGCCGGATTGAGCATTCCAGCCTTCCTCGAAGCGATTACCCGTCACAACCATAGCGAGGCTCGGCACTTGCTTGAGGCAATCTTCACCGGGCAGAAACCGCAAACCCGTTTCAAACATACGAACCCGCGGCTGCTGTCGGTTGGTGTTGCGCAACACGGCGGAAACAAGGCCTGGCAGCAGACTGGTCCGCATTACCGCCATATCCGCCGAAATGGGATTACTCAGCGCCACTGGCTCAAGGCCAGGGTCGAACACACGCTGCAACTTAGGATCGACAAAGCTGTAAGTAATCGCTTCACGATAGCCTCGAGCCGCCAGGTGACAGCGAAAATCTGACAATGCCAGAGATTGCTCAGGCCTGGATGGAATCTCCAGATTGGCATTGATCTGGGTAACTGGTAATCGGTTATAGCCATATACCCGGGCAAGCTCTTCCAGCAGGTCTGCCTCAATGGCGATATCGAAGCGCCAACTGGGTACGGTGCAAGTCCACCCCTCGCTGGTCGTTGTTACGCCCAGCCCAAGGCCAGAAAGAATACGAACGACCTCGTCAGCATCCATCTCAAAGCCTAATAATTTCTGAATACGCGCAGCGCGCAGGCTCACATCAGCCCTGACAGGCAAGTGAGCTTCAGCAACGGTTTCCTGTCGGGGACCCGCCTGGCCACCGACAATGTCGAGCAACAGCCCTGTGGCACGCTCCATAGCGGTCGCCTGCAACTTGAAGTCAACGCCTCGCTCGAATCGATGGGATGCGTCGGTGTGCATACCATAAGACCTGGCCTTCCCGGCCATCAGCTCTGGTGTAAAAAATGCCACTTCTAGGAACAGGTCTACTGTGCTGTCACTGACGGCTGTCCCCTGCCCCCCCATGACTCCGGCCATGGCTACTGCTTTCTCATGGTCCGCAATCACCAGGGTCTCATTGTCCAATTCAACCGTCTGGCCATCCAGCAATTCCAGTTCTTCTCCCTGCTCAGCGGTCCGAACCCTGAGTCCACCTGCCAGTTTGATGTAATCAAAAGCGTGCATAGGCTGCCCCAACTCCATCATCACGAAGTTGGTCACATCCACCACTGCATCAATAGAGCGCAAACCTACACGGCGCAGCTTTTCCTGCAACCACAGAGGACTGGGGCGGGAAATATCGATTCCTCGAATCACCCGGCCCACAAGCTTCGGGCAGCGCTCGGGGGCTAACAGCTCAACGGGGAAGCTATCATCAACCGACGCGGGTACTGCCTCAATAGCAGGCGCGTTCACGGCAAGCTCGTTCAAAAGCCCCACTTCGCGGGCGATACCGGCGAGCCCAAGGCAGTCAGCACGGTTGGGCGTAAGACCGATCTCAATCATCCGGTCATCCAGTTTCAGGTAGTCGCGAAGGTCGGCACCTACAGGGGCATCAGCAGCCAACTCCATCAGGCCGTCATTGGCATCAGAAAGCCCCAACTCCTGCTCAGCACAGAGCATGCCAAAGGACTCCACGCCGCGCAGCTTGGCCTTTTTAATCTTGAAATTACCCGGCAGCACACCACCCACAATCGCCAACGGCGCTTTTAGACCGGCATGTGCATTGGGCGCGCCGCAAACAATCTGCACCGTGTCAGTGCCGGTACTAACGTCACAGACCCGCAGCTTGTCGGCATCAGGATGCTGTTCGGCGGATAGTATTTCTGCCACCACAACACCGGTAAATTCGCCGGCGACCGGGTCGATCGCATCCACTTCCAGCCCGGCCATGGTGATTTGATGGGCCAGTTCTTCGGTGCTGATTTCGGGGCTGACCCATTCACGCAGCCACTGTTCACTGATAATCACTGTCTATACTCTCCAGAATTGGCTGTGGTCAGAACTGCTCAAGGAAGCGCAGGTCGTTGTCAAAAAACAGGCGTAAATCATTGACGCCATAGCGCAACATGGCGAGGCGTTCCACGCCCATACCGAAGGCGAAGCCTGAATATTTCTCGGTATCGATATTGGATGATTCAAACACTTTGGGGTGCACCATTCCGCAACCCATGACCTCCAGCCATCCCGTATGGCTACACACCCGACAGCCGTCACCACCACAATTCACGCACTGGATATCGACCTCGGCAGAAGGCTCTGTGAACGGGAAGTAGGACGGCCTGAACCGCACCTCCAGCTCTCTTTCAAAAAACACGCGCAAGAACTCTTCAATTACGCCCTTCAGGTCGGCAAAGCTGGAGTGCTCGTCAATCAGCAAGCCTTCTACCTGATGGAACATCGGTGTGTGCGTCAAATCAGAGTCACAGCGATACACACGACCGGGACAAATGATTTTTAGCGGTGGCTCCTGGCTTTCCATCACACGCACCTGCACCGGTGAGGTGTGAGTCCTCAACACCGTATGCTCGTCAACATAAAAGGTGTCATGCATTGCTCTTGCTGGGTGATGAGCAGGTATATTGAGTGCTTCGAAGTTGTGATAATCATCTTCGATCTCAGGCCCCTCCACCACGTCGAAGCCAATGGCAGAGAAGAAAGCCTCCATGCGCTCCATGGTGCGAGTCACCGGATGAATACCCCCGGTGGATTGGCCGCGACCCGGCAAGGTGACATCGATGGTTTCCGCCGCCAGTTGTTGGGCTACCGCTGCAGCTTCCAGTGACGCCTTGCGCTCGCCAATCAGCGCCTGCAGTTCCTGCTTTACCACGTTAATCTGGGCGCCCGCCTGCGGCCGCTCTTCGGCAGACAATTTACCCAGGCCTTTAAGCAAGGCGGTGATCGCTCCCTTCTTACCCAGGTAATCCACCCGCAATTGTTCCAGCGCCGCGCCATCACCTGCGGCTTCTATTGCAGCTTTGGCCTCATTGGCCAGTGCTTCGAGGTTTTCCATTAATCTCTGTCTCTGAGTGATTAATCTTCGTCACCGCCGCTGTTTGCTGGCGTCCATGGGGTTATCAAAACCTCTGGATTCCCGCCTTCGCGGGAATGACGCTTGTAATTCTATTCTGAGGGCGAGTCTGCTCCCTCTAACACGGGCCCTCTTATGGGCTCTCGCGACATACCGTACGTCCTGTACATGCGTCGCTACCGCCATCCATGGCTCTCGCGACATACCGTACTTCCTGTACATAAAAAAAGGGAAAGAGCTGAGCCCTTTCCCTTTTTGTCTTACATGTAGCCAGCGAACCGCGAGACTTCCGCGGTGGGGGTGGGCTTAAGCCAAAGAGGCTTTCGCTTGCTCCACGATCGCTGCAAAAGCCGGCTTGTCGTGAACCGCCAGGTCCGCCAATACACGGCGATCCAGAGCGATATCGGCCTTTTTAAGGCCATTGATCAGACGGCTATAGCTAAGGCCATTGGCACGAGACTGGGCATTGATGCGAGTGATCCACAGCGCGCGAAATTGACGCTTGCGCTGACGACGGTCACGGTATGCATATTGGCCAGCCTTGGTAACGGCTTGCTTGGCAACTCGGAATACACGGCTACGGGCACCGTAGTAACCTTTGGCCTGCTTCAGAATTTTCTTGTGACGGCGATGAGCCACCACTCCACGTTTTACGCGAGGCATAAGTCTTCTCCTTTAACCGTTACTTGGCACGCATCATACGATCGATCAGAACAACATCGTTCTTATCAATCATGCTGGTTCCACGCAGCTGACGCTTACGCTTGGTAGTCATCTTGGTCAGGATGTGACTCTTGTTCGCGCTTTTACGCTTGTATCCGCCGGCGGTTTTCTTAAACCGCTTGGCAGCACCACTGTGAACTTTTGCTTTTGACATAATCAAATACTCCGCATTTGAGTAATAAAAATTAAAGAAACTGAGGCGTCACAATGCCATCAGTTCTTCTTCTTGGGTGCGATAACCATTGTGAGCTGTCGGCCTTCCATTTTCGGGAATTGCTCGACACCACCCAACTCGGCCAGATCAGCTTCTACTCGTTTGAGTAGCTCCATGCCAATTTCCTGGTGAGCCATTTCACGACCGCGAAAACGCAGCGTTACCTTGGCCTTATCGCCGTTTTCAAGGAAACGTGTCAGGTTGCGTAGTTTTACCTGATAATCTCCTTCCTCCGTCCCTGGACGAAACTTCATTTCTTTAATCTGGGTACGCTTCTGCTTCTTTTTCTGAGCAGACTTTTGCTTCTTTGCTTCGAATATATGCTTGCCGTAGTCCATTACCTTACAGACTGCGGGATCCGAATCAGCTATCAGAACAAGGTCCATGCCCGCCGCCTCTGCTGCAGCGATCGCTTCGCTTAGCGGTACAATGCCTACCTGTTCTCCTTCGGCTCCAACCAGACGCACGGGATCTGCGGTAATCTGGTCATTGATAATCGCCTTTTTGCTGGCGCCTTTGCCGCTATCTTTCTTAATGCTGTCTCTCCATTAATTCAATGCAATACGACCGCGTCGCGCTACATCGTCTGCGAGGTGCGTCTCAAACGCTTCGAGATCCATGGATCCCAGGTCCTCACCACGACGGGCGCGCACGGCCACTGTCTGTGATTCTACTTCTTTGTCCCCTACCACAAGCAGGTATGGAACCTTCTGAATCGTGTGCTCGCGGATTTTAAAGCCGATCTTCTCGTTTCTCAAGTCCGAAATGACCCGAAAGCCCTTGTTTTTTAAGGAATCTTCCACAGTTTTGGCATATTCGGACTGTTTATCGGTGATATTGAGCACAACCGCCTGTGTTGGAGCCAGCCAGGTGGGGAATACACCCTCGTAATGTTCGATCAATATTCCGATAAATCGCTCGAACGAACCGAGGATAGCCCGGTGTAGCATGACCGGTACCTGACGCGAGCCATCTTCAGCCACATACTGCGCGTCCAAACGACCAGGCATGGAAAAATCGACCTGAATGGTGCCCAACTGCCACACCCGACCGATGCAATCCTTCAGCGAAAATTCGATCTTGGGACCATAAAAAGCGCCCTCTCCGGGCAACGTCTCCCAGGGCAGTTCCTGCGCATTCAACGCATCGGCTAGTGCTTTTTCGGCGCGATCCCAGTCCTGATCGGAACCCACCCTTTGTTCCGGCCGGGTGGAAAGGCGATAAATGACGTCGGAAAAACCGAAATCTTCGTAAACCGCGTGCAGAAAATCGATAAATGAGGAAACCTCAGGCTGGATTTGCTCCTCAGTACAGAATATGTGCGCATCATCCTGAACAAAGCCACGCACACGCATAATGCCATGCAGCGAGCCCGAAGGTTCGTTGCGGTGACAAGAACCGAACTCTGCCAACCGCAGCGGCAGATCACGATAGGATTTCAACCCCTGGTTAAACACCTGCACGTGACAGGGGCAGTTCATGGGTTTGACGGCAAATTCACGGTCTTCCGCGTTAAGCATAAACATGTCATCGCCGAATTTGTCAGCATGCCCCGATTTCTCCCACAGGGAGAGGTCCACCAGCTGTGGTGTTTTGATCTCCTGATAATCGTTCTTTTGCTGCGCCTCGCGCATATACTGTTCTATCGTTTGATAGATACTCCAGCCAGCCGGGTGCCAGAACACCATGCCGGGTGCTTCTTCCTGAGTGTGAAAGAGATCCAGCTTCTTGCCGATCTTGCGGTGATCGCGTTTCTCTGCTTCCTCGATACGGTTCAAATACTGTTTCAGCTGCTTTTTATTAGCCCAGGCAGTGCCATAGACGCGCTGCAGCATCTCGTTCTTGGAATCGCCACGCCAGTAAGCGCCCGCGACCTTGGTCAGCTTGAACGCTTTTAGTTTTCCGGTATTGGGCACGTGAGGCCCGCGACACAAATCCATCCAGGCGCCCTGTCGGTAGATCGAGATTTCCTCGTCCGCAGGCAACTCTTCAATAATCTGGACTTTGTAACGCTCCCCCATATTACGAAAGATCTCTACTGCCTTTTCCCGGCTGCAGACAATGCGCTCTACCGTCAGGTCTTGCTTGACGATATCCTCCATACGATCTTCGATTTTTTCCAGGTCTTCTGGCGTGAAATTATGGCCCGTCGCGAAGTCATAGAAAAAGCCATCCTCAATAACCGGCCCGATGGTGACTTGAATCCCCGGAAACAGCTGCTGGGTAGCCTGAGCCAAAAGGTGAGCAGTAGAATGGCGTATCACTTCCAGGCCAGCTTCATCGCGCTCGGTAATAATAGCGAGAGCAGCATCTGCCTCGATTACGTGAGAGGTATCTACCTCACGGCCATCAACCACACCCGCCAGAGCCGCTCGGGCCAGGCCGGCGCCGATATCGGCGGCGACGTCATGTACGGAAACGGGATTTTCAAAAGAGCGTTGGCTGCCGTCCGGCAGGGTAATAACAGGCATCATCTTTCCTGGTGTCAGTGGTGGCCCCTACAAGTGGCCACATGGCGATTTGTAACTGGTTGTTTTCACTGGGCTTTTCACATTCTCACGGCAACGATTCCGTGTTTTGGTGACCAATACAGTGACCAGATACCCTAAGTCTCAATTCTTGTGCTGCTTGTGGCCACCTTAGTGACCGGGCGCGCAGTTTAATGGAGGTAAGGACTGAATAGAAGAGGAAAGATTTACGCTACCGAGCGACTATTTCCGAACGGCCCCGGCCTTAAGTTTGGGCCTGACCTTGGCCTTTTTGTTCGCCACGGCCTTTTTCTTGGCCCCAGGTTTATTCTTCGCCACAGTCTTTTTCTTGGCAGCGGCCTTAGGCTTTACCTTTGCTGGTTTCGCCTGAGACCGCTCCTCTAACCAATCAGCTGACTGACGCCACACCTGGTTCTGTGCCTTACTGCCGATAATGACTCCCATATGTCCTCCCCGGGCAATGCGAAACTCCTTGTCCCTGGAGGCAACAATTTCCACACTTCGCTCAGCCACTTCTGGCGGAACGAGATTGTCAGTTTCTCCCGCGAATGCCAATAAGGAAGATTCTATACTGTCGAGCTCCGCCATTTTATCTCGAATTTGCACGCGGCCTGTGGCCATCTGATTCTCACTGACGACCCCGCCTGCCATGTCCTGCACTACGCCACCCGGGTAGCGCAACATGTTGTTGAGATAATCAGAGGTGGTTGAGTGGGATTCTACAAACTCCCTATCCCACAGTCGGGTTACCAAATCCCAATAAGTAGTCACGCTTCCCACCGGATCAGTCAGCTTGAATACGATCGTTGTCGCCCAATCGGGCATAGACAAGCGAGCAGGGTCCAGCGTATTCAGACGCAGGTTAGTGTAGTTACTCACCAATTGAGCCGGCCCGTCCAGGGCCTGGGCTACGCCAGCCACCATAGAAATCACACCCTTACCCGTTTCCAGGTCGATGGGGCTGGCTATGGTAACGATGTTGCGAATATTTTTATCTTTGACTATCCCTTGATGAAACAGGCAGAACAGTCCGCCCATGCACCATCCCATCAGCGACAGCTCTTTACTACCCGAGTGGCGGCGAACTTTATCCAGAGCGGTGCCCATCATATCTTCACAGTAATCCAGCATACCCAGGTGAGCGTGCTCTTTTTTCGGTTTGCCCCAATCCAGGAGATAGACCTTGAATCCACGCGCGACCAAATAGCGAACCAAACTGCGTTGCGGCATCAAGTCGAATGTTTCCGTAGTGACTCCCAGCGGCGGCACCAGCACCAGGGGTATCGGATGCTGCTCCCGCTTTATCGGTATGGTGCTGCCATCAACCAGCTCGATTTGGTCTTCGTCGGGTAGCTCGTAGTAACGCACCGACATCAAGTCACCATCATGCACCAACTCGAACCAGGTTCGACCCGACTTGATGAGCGTGTCCCGCTTAAACAGCCAATCGAGACTGTTTGCGGTGGCCCCGGACATGCGATGGTTTAATGCCAGGCCCTGGTCCAGGGCAAATTTGGCTAGCTTGTTCACGCTGCGCCCTCCTCTTGTGCAACCTGCTCCTCAAGTTCTTCCAATGCCTTACCGAAGTAAACCGCCATTCGCTGCAGACGAGGCAACGTATCCCTGGCACCTGTAAAGCCAATATTGAATGTGCCAGCGTAACTCACACAGTCAATGCTTAAGGCATTGAATTGCAACAGAGGGCTGAGTGGATACACCGCTTCCAGGCGAGCACCGTTAAAATAGAGTGACTTGTCGGAGCCCGGTGTATTGGAGACGGCCAAGTTAAACAACGGCGGCACGAACTGCCCGACGCCTTTTAGCTGACTAGCAAACATTGGAGCCGCCCGCATCAATACATAGGGCGTCACAGTGTCCTTGGGCAAGGCCGCGCGATCTTTTCTCACTCGCTTCATAGATTCCTTCACCGCCTCAAGTCGGGCGATAGAATCTCCAACATGGGTGCCCAGGGGTACTCTCAAGCCTGCGATCGCATTGCCAGCCAAATGCTCGCCACGTTCCTGCAGCGAGATCGGCATCACGCCAATCAATGATTCTTCAGGCAGTGCGTTGTATTCCTTGAAGAACCTGCGCAAAGAACTACCGCAAAGATAGGTGAGAATCTCATTGACCGTACTGTCAGTGGCCGCTGCCAATGCGGCAATACGCCGCTCGTCAAACTGTTGAGTTGCAAAGCGACGCTGAGAATTTATCCGGCGATTTAAAGTTGAACGGGGAGTTCCGCGAGGAAACAAAAAACTGTTGCGTTGACCCGGACGAACAGCACCTTGCAGGATTCCCATGGCAGCCTTACCCACTGACGCCATAGAGTCCAGCGAACCTGACAAGCTGGCTGAACTCAGCCCCGAGGTGAGGTCGTCATGATCGTGGTCCGCCAGAGGCTGCGACCAGAGAGGAGCCAACCCTCGTGTTCTAGAACTGGCAGACAAGGTGGATAACAGTGCTGAAACACCGTTTACCGCCTCCACCAACGCATGATGAATCTTTATGTAAAACGCAAAACGGTCCCTATCGAGACCCTCAATCAAATGAAACTCCCACAGGGGCCGGCTTCGATCCAAAGGGTTGCTGTGCAACCGGGAGATCATTCTGCCCAGTTCCCGCTCGCCACCAGGTTGAGGCAGCGCGGACCTTCTAAAGTGGTAATCGAGGTCAAAAGCCTTGTCGTCAGTCAATCTCGGGTTTACGCCCCGAGACAGCCTACTGTTCCAGGGCGCCACAACCTCGGCCGCGCGCATTTGCTCCGCCATATCTGCGTAAAAACTCGCGCTCGCGCTGCGTGGCTTTTCAAAGCTGGCTAAAACTCCGACATGCATCGGCGTTTCCGGCGTTTCCATCATCAACCAGACGGAATCCAGTGGTTTCATGCTTGCTGCGGGCATAGTTCCAATCTTTGTCACTTTTAGTGGGAGATGGATTATAGCAGCCTGGCACAGGTCGACTAGCATGGCCTTCTGACTTACAGAGAAACACGATTATGGCCAATGGCTGGAAAAGCCTGCGCGATTAATGAAGACAACCCCGGATTCTGCGCCGGTTCCGGCTCAGCAATCACGACATAACGCTGTGAACCGCCGTAAAAATCAGCCTCAAAGGGGTAGCAGGTCACCAGCAATAGCTGTTCACCGACGTTTGGCCAGACTGCGTTTTCGGTCAAGTTATCAACCATCATGTATTTCACGCGGTAATGCCTGAATGCTCCACCCGGTAACTGCAGCACTATTCTTTGGCCAGTTTTTAGATTCTCTAGAAACCTGAAATGGGTATCCCGATGACCACCTACCATCGCCGGGCCGTCGCTACCTAAAGCAGCCGATGCAAGATTGTGTCCGGGCCCAAACGCCAGCGAATTACCCGCATCACCCGCCAGTACAAACTGTGAGACTCCCAGTGAAGGCACTTGCAATCTCGCAACCGGCCAGGTGTCCGCCCAAGGCCAGGGCTTGGTTGGCCGTCCTTTATCTAGCAGGCTTTTCTCCCAGGCGCTTTCCAGCAGTAGAGGCGCAAGGGTGGCTTTGGCCTTAATGATGCCAGCGCTACCTAACTGCTGCAGCGCAAGTACCAAAACCAGTGACAGCGCGACTCGAAAAACCACATCAGGCATTGGTTTTTTGTCCGCGAATTGCAGTGGCAAACAAGGCTATTAGCAGCAGAAAACTACCCAACCAAATATTAGCGGCCGCGGTCGTGGCCGTATTGGGGTAGGCAAAAGGCTGAGCAGTCTGACCTCGCGGCCGCGTGTTGGGCAACAGTTTACTTCCGGCGGCATCGCTCCGAGGCCGGGAAACAACCTCCTCCACCGCAATAAAACTGGTGTAAGGGCTCAGCAAGGAGTGCTCCAGGGCCAAAGGCAATACTCGCTCACGCACCCACTGCTCGCTCTTCCCACTAAACTTTTCATCCATCAAGCCATCGATTTTCTTGCGAGCCCACAAGGTCGCCACGCCTTCACTATTTTTCATCGACACCGGATCAACCGCTGCTGGAAATTGCAGCTCTCGACGCCACTCTTTCTCCCCGACCAGCCCCCTTATTTGCAAGCCTTCTGATGGCAACTGGCCATCGAACTTGACCGCGAGCAGCAGCGGCTCTCCTGCGTAGAGATCCGGAACCCGCGAGGGCCAAACATCAACACCATCAGGCCAATCGACGCTTATATGGGTTGCTACAGGATTGGATAACTTTAGGAACAAAGTATCCATTTTGTCGCCCACCTCGCGCACGTCGCCAATGTATGTAAATGTGCCACGGCCAAAGTCCGCGGCTTTGCGCATAAACCAGCTATTGGGCGCAGAGCCAATGCCGACCGTGAAGAGCCTGCTGGTACCGAGACTCTTGACTATTTCTTCAAACAACGCAGCTTCATTGCCCACTGCTCCATCGGTGATGAAAATTATCTGTCGTAGTGCTGGATGAGGCGTAAATTCATCTTGACGCTCCGGCAACATCAGAGCTGTCCGCAAGGCCGGCATCATCTCTGTTCCGCCGGAGGCATTAAGATGGCGAACAAACTCTGTCGCCAACTGCACATTGTGGCGATTGGCAGGCACGGCCTGTCTGAACAAACTTCGATGATTGGAATTAAACTCAATCACATTGAATCGGTCATCCGGCCCAAGATGGCGCAAAGCCCGATCCAGGCTCTCTCTCGCCTGCTTGATTGAAACCCCTCCCATAGAGCCTGAGGTATCAACAACAAACACAATCTCCCTGGGCACGGGATCAGGAACCCGCGTTAATGAAGGCGGCACCAACATCAGCAAACCATAGTATTGCCCATCAACGCGTTGGGTGAAAAACGCGGCGCCGGGTAAGCTGCCCGAAGCTGCTGACCACTGCAACACAAAGTCCCTATTCATTTCAGCACTGCCCTTCGCCAGTGTCACGCTGTAAACGCCGGCGCGTCGGCTCAGTGCAATTTCATGGTAGGGAGATTCAACGCTTGCCAGAGGCATACCCATGTCCAACTGCGCCGAAATTTCAATGGGGTTCAGGGGCGCAACATCGCTACCCGGTTTACGATACTGCAGTGGCGAAATCAAATGCGCATCTGGCACTTGATCAGTCGGGAGCGCCCAACCGTGCGTCGACGTCACAGCCAAACTTTCATCCAACTGCAGATCAGGGTACTCCGCACTTTCCGCAGCATCACCGGGCATATAGCGCGGGGTAATCGTGGTAGGCAGGCGCAGGGAAAATCGGCCGCTGTCGTGCTCCACAGTTTGGACATACTCAAGACTGACAGTAATCGTCTCTCCGGGGGCTATATTCGCCACTCGATTGGTGAACAGGTTCGGGCGCTGTTGTGCAACCAGTGTCGCCTTTTTCCCCTGCTTCAGCGCCCGTTTATATACCCGCTCGGCCTCTTCACGCTCGCGTATTTTTCCGACGATGCGTCGTTCCCCAACCTGCATTTCCAGACTGCGAACCGCCGCATTCTCAGGCAGGGGAAAGGCGTAAATGCCCTCAACCCATTCTTCCCCATCGTTGCGAAAATCCTGTTCCACGGTGACCTTAGCCAGCATACCCGTTACCGCAAAACTCACCCTGGTCGACTGAGTTAACGCTGGATGATATTGCTCACTGACACCACGCAGGAGCATTTGACCACTGGAGACGCCATCCAGATGATCCCCTGCCCGCGCATGACTGCTTGCCATAATCATAATCGAGGCGGCGGTGAAGATTAGCGCTGGCAGGCACCTGAACAACAGCCAATGGGGCCATCCTCCATAGCGCTGTAAATCGCGGGAGAGCAGTTGATGAATACGAGATGAATACATTGTGGAAACTCCAGATAAGGTTTCACCTATCTAAACTCCCAACCATGGCAATGAGCGGTACCAAAAATGGCATTTCAAAGCCCAATTATGATCAATAATGGCAGTGGCTTGAGCTAACCGGTTATATCTGAAACCATGGCTCTATCACCCAAGGCCCGGAAAAACATGCAACAGCACATTGCCATCGTCGAGGATGAAGCCGCCATTGCCGCAAACTACCGTGACCATCTGCAACGGCAGGGTTTTCGCGTCTCCCTCTATGCGGACCGCATAAGCGCTGCAGACGCCTTCTCAATCCAGTTACCGGATCTTGCCATTATCGATGTTGGCCTTGGTGAGGAAATGGAAGGTGGCTTTGAGCTATGCAGAGACCTGCGCGCCCGCGCACCCGGCATCCCCATTGTCTTTTTGACCGCTCGTGATTCCGAGCTGGACATTATCTCAGGCTTGCGTCTGGGTGCCGATGAGTACCTGACCAAGGGCATAAGCCAGGCGCAGCTATCCGCCAGGATTAATGCCTTGTTTCGCCGAGTGAGAGCGCTGCAGATACCAGAGCAAAAACAGCACCTTTTAAGACAAGGCGAATTGGAGCTGAACAAAGAGAGAATGACAACCAGCTGGCGCGGGACCCCCCTGGAGCTGACCGTCACCGAATTCTGGATGGTCCACACCCTGGCACTTCATCCGGGGCACGTGAAGAGCCGACAACAACTGATGGATAGCGCCAATGTCGTTTTGGATGACAACACCATCACCTCCCACATCAAACGCATACGCCGAAAATTCCAGGAGTCGGATGAGCAATTCAACAGCATTGAAACAGCCTATGGTGTGGGTTACCGATGGAAGGGCTGAAATTCAGTTTGCGTCGCCAGCTGATTTTGGTATCCGTACTGCTACTCTCCCTGCCTTGGGCAGGCTGCCAGTTCATCCGAGAAATGGAAGGGGCGCTCCGTCAGGGACAGGAGCAAGGACTGCAGGCTACCGCTGAGGCAGTCGCTTCTGTAGTTGGCGCTGAGCGAGAAATAATCTATCCGGACCCCACTCGTATCAACTCCCCCGCCGACGCCAGACCGCCGATATACGCGCTACCCTCTGAGCAATACATTCCCGTTGATGGCTATGCAGAAGGATGGGAAGACATTCCAAAAACCCGCTTGAATAACCCTGACCTGAGTATGCCTCTGGCGTTGAGTTACCAAGCGGTAACTCGAGGTTCCAGTGTATACCTGTTGATTCAGGTAGAAGACCCGGAAGTGATTTACCACAATCCCGGACTATCGCGGGAACCCAACGGGGACCGCCTGATTCTGCGAACCTGGCAGGATGGTAAAAGACAGGAATATGTCGTCGCTACGGCGGCCCCGGGAAGCCTGCGCGCCCGTGCCGCAAATCGTCGGCGACGCGGCAATGACCCGGGACGCATCCAGGGTTACTGGCAAGACGCCGTGGGCGGCTACACCCTTGAACTGGAAATACCACTTTCCTACACCGGAGAGAGACTTGGCTTTTATATCGTTAACAAAAGCAGCAAAGCCAATACACCTTTTGAAACGCTGGGTAACATATCCGCTTTGGAGACAATCGCTCCGCCCTGGTTAATTCATACACCGAGGGCGCTGCAGGACTCATTAGCGCCGTTTTCACATGCAACCCGAGAGATCCAGGTCAGTGACAATCAGCGCTGGCGAGTCGCAGACCTGAGGGCTACGGCCTCCGGATCCTCCAACTCCAATACTTTCTGGCTTCTGCGTTGGTTTTACCGAAGCGTGTTGTCCGAGAAAGACCTGCCCTACGCACCCGTTGCCCCCGATCACGGCAAAGTGGATGAAGCAAGCGTGGCTTCTGCCTTGTCCGGCGTCCCAAGCATTTCACGCTACCGTGCCGCAGGTAGTAAAACCCGCACCCTGCTGGCGGCTGCCTCCCCCATCTACCAGGGCGACAGGGTTATTGGTAGCGTAATAGTTAGCCAGAGCGGTGAGCAGTATCTGTCGCTGACAGACCAGGCTTTCAGCCGTTTACTGGGATACAGCCTGTTCGCTATTGGTATTGGTGCCATGGGCTTACTCGCCTATGCAACCTGGCTCTCCTTGCGCATTAGGCGACTTAGCGAGGCGGCCAGCAAAATCATCGCTACAGACGGTTCTATCGCGGGGGAATTTCCACGCAGCCGGGCACAGGACGAGATAGGTGAACTATCGCGCCACTACGCCGATTTGCTAGAGAAACTCAGGGAATACAACGAATACCTGCGCACCCTCAGTCGCAAACTGTCACATGAACTGAGAACCCCGATCGCGATCATCCAGAGCTCGCTGGAAAACCTCGAACAGGGCACAGCCGAAGAGGCAGATTCTTATCTGGAGCGGGCAAGAGGGGGTCTTGTCAGGCTCAATCGAATACTAAGCGCGATGAGCGAAGCATCACGCCTGGAAGAAAGCATTCGCAACAACCAGACCTGTGCATTCGATCTGGTTCCCTTGCTGAGTGAGCTTCAAACCGCTTATGCGAGTGTCTATACAGATAATCCGATTCAATTAGAGCTTACCGAAAAGCAAGCCTTTGCATGGGCTGCACCTGAACTGCTTACCCAGGCACTGGACAAGCTTTTGGATAATGCAGTGTCATTCAGTAGCAAAGGAGCGCCAGTGATAATGCAACTGGAAGCAGGCAAGACTTGCTGGAAAATTTCGGTTTTGAACCAGGGCCCGAAAATACCTGCAAACCTGAGAAGTCGCCTGTTTGACCCCATGGTGTCTGGACGTCCGGGAGGTGATGAAAATGTGCACCTGGGGCTGGGTCTGCATGTGGTGCGACTGATTTGTGACTACCATGGAGGTTCAGTTCATGCCATCAATACAGATAATCCAGCTGGAGTGGAGGTGACCATGGAAGTGCCTAGGGCCTGAATTAAGCAGAACGAAAAAGGCCTCCGAAGAGGCCTTTTAACAACTTAGACAATCACTTACTGCGGACCACCCGGCTCCGACAACTGTTCCATTACCTGGTCCAGAGAGAAGCTGGCCGCTTTTTGACGCGGCGGGAACTTTTTGAATGTCGCAAGGAACTCACCTACGTAAGCCTGTGCGGGAACCAGCAAGTAAGCTCGGTCCAACATCCAATCGTAATAAGTATTGGAGGTAATTGGCGCGCGCTCATAGGGGTCCCGACGCAAATTCAATATCAGGGGAACCCTCAGCGGAACAAACGGCTCCATCCATACCCGGAAGCCACCCTCAGTCTGCTGCTCCATAAAGATCAGCTTCCAGGCGTCATAGCGCAGAGCCGTCAAATCACCGTCATCCGAGAAGTAGAATATCTCGCGTCGCGGTCCGGTTTTTGTTTCACCCATCAGGTGAGGCAGGAAGTTGTAGCCATCCAGGTGCACCTTGTAATTACGACCAATAGCGCGATGCCCTTTCAACAACTTCTCTTTAACATCCGACTCGCCGGCTGCCGCCAGGAACGTGGGCAACCAGTCCATATGGTGCATGATTTCGTTGGAGATTGAACCGGGCTCGATCTTGCCGGGCCAGCGCACCATGGATGGCACTCTCCAGCCACCTTCCCAGTTGGTATTTTTCTCTCCCCGGAAAGGTGTAGCGGCGGCATCAGGCCAGGTGTTGTAGTGAGGGCCGTTGTCCGTTGAGTAGAATACGATAGTGTTATCCGCAATCTTCAGCTCATCCAACTTATCCAGGAACATACCGATATGTTCGTCATGCTCCAGCATGCCAACGGTGTATTCATCCGCGTGTGGGTAGTCCTTCTTGAACCGCGCCATTTTCTCATCGCTGACATGGGTGCGGAAATGCATTCGGGTACCACTCCACCAGACAAAGAAAGGTTTGTCTGCTTTCACGGCTTTTTCAATGAACTTCATCGCTTCAGCAGCGGTGTCGTCATCCACTGTTTCCATGCGCTTCTTGGTCAGCGGTCCAGTGTCTTCGATTTTTCCGTCAGCAGAGGAACGAATCACCCCACGTGGGCCAAAGCGTTTGCGAAATTCAGGGTTGGTCGGGTAGTCGGCGTTCTCGGGCTCTTCCTCTGCATTGAGGTGATAGAGGTTGCCATAGAACTCATCAAAACCATGATTGGTAGGCAAGTGCTCGTCACGATCGCCCAGGTGGTTTTTACCAAACTGCCCCGTCATATAGCCGTGGTTTTTCAGCAGGCCAGCTATCGAGGGATCTTTCTCACTCATACCGATCTCAGCGCCGGGGAGACCCACCTTACTCAGCCCAGTACGAAAAACAGACTGCCCCATGACGAAAGAGGAGCGCCCTGCCGTACAGCTTTGTTCACCGTAATAATCTGTGAATATCATGCCTTCATTGGCAATTCGGTCGATATTGGGCGTGGTGTAACCCATCATCCCCATGGTGTAGGCAGATATGTTGGAACGACCCACGTCGTCTCCCCAAACTACCAGAATATTCGGTTTGTCAGCTGCCTGTGTGGTCAGGGCAACACACGCCATGGCACCTGCAAGCAACGGTTTCATACATCTCAGCATCGAGAACTCCTTGGAATGAATGCGGGGACTCATGTCCCCATGCCAAATATAGACCACTTCAGAACGGCTGCCACCAAAAAAGTCGCGCCCAACATGAAAAACACGCGGTAAGCCGTGTCCATCAAGCGCGTGGCCAACTCCCCCGCCATACCCGGGGTAGGCAGCGCAAGCTGGCTGAGGCCAGTTGGCGAGCAAGAATACATCGGTTTAACCGCTACGCGGGAGGCCAAAGCGTATTTTGAACAGCTTATGTCCAGAAATGAAGCTTGGTTTTTAGTCGGCCAAGAAAGCCATTTGTTTGACTTCCGTTAACTGATCCCGCAGTGCAGCCGCCTCCTCGAACTCCAGGTTCTTGGCGTGTTCCTGCATTTGGGATTCCAACTGCTTGAGTTTTCGGGACAAAGCCGCCGGCGTAAGATTCGCCACTTCGGCACTAAAGGCCAGACGCGGTTCAGCCACTTTTTTCGCCTTGCCCTTGGTCGGCATGCGACGGGCGCCTTCCATGATGTCCTTGACGGACTTCTCTACACCTTTAGGTATTATCCCGTGCTCGACATTATGCGCTAACTGCTTTTCCCTGCGCCTCGCGGTTTCGGCAATCGCGCGCTCCATTGAGCCTGTTATGCGGTCCGCATAGAGAATAGCCCGACCGTTGAGGTTTCGGGCCGCCCTGCCAATGGTCTGGATCAATGAACGCTCGGAGCGCAGAAAGCCTTCTTTATCGGCATCAAGGATAGTTACCAGTGAAACCTCAGGCATATCCAGACCTTCCCTGAGCAGGTTGATACCAACCAGTACATCGAATTCACCAAGACGCAGATCGCGAATAATCTCTACTCGCTCAACGGTATCGATATCAGAGTGCAGATAGCGCACACGAACTCCGTGATCAGCGAGGTACTCGGTCAAGTCTTCAGACATACGCTTGGTGAGGGTCGTCACCAGCACTCTCTCGCCCAGTTCCACCGTAAGCTTGATTTCCCCCAGAAGGTCGTCCACCTGAGTCGTCGCGGGGCGAATTTCAATTTCCGGATCGACGAGACCGGTCGGCCTCACCACCTGCTCAACCACCCTCCCCGCGTGTTCATCCTCATAGGGACCGGGGGTTGCGGACACAAAAATCGCCTGCGGTACCAGTTGCTCCCACTCCTGAAAACGTAAGGGTCGGTTATCCAGGGCAGAAGGTAGCCTGAAGCCATACTCAACCAGGGTTTCCTTGCGCGAGCGATCGCCTTTGTACATGGCGCCTATCTGCGGAATCGTGGCGTGGGATTCGTCAATAATCACCAGCGCATTGTCTGGTAAATACTCGAACAGGGTCGGCGGCGGCTCGCCGGCTTTTCTCCCCGAAAGGTAACGGGAGTAGTTTTCCACCCCCTGGCAATAGCCCAACTCGCGGATCATCTCCATATCGTACTTGGTTCGCTGACCCAAACGCTGAGCCTCCACCAGCTTCTGGTTGTCCTTGAGTTGATCGAGGCGCACTTCAAGTTCGGCCTCAATCTGGTCCACCGCTTGCAACATGGTATCGCGAGGCGTCACATAGTGACTTTTGGGAAAAATAGTAATGCGCGGCACTTTGCTCTCTACCGCGCCGGTCAGGGGATCAAACATATAGATATTTTCGATCTCCTCATCGAACAACTCTATCCGCACGGCTTCACGCTCGGAGTCCGCCGGGAAAATGTCGATAACATCCCCGCGCACGCGATAGGTAGCACGTCCAAAGTCGACATCGTTGCGGGTGTACTGGAGGTCGGCTAGATGACGCAGGACCTCGCGCTGGTCAATAATTTCGCCCCGCGACAAATGCATACGCATTTTGTAATAGGAGGCAGGGTCACCCAAACCGTATATCGCTGATACGGTGGCCACCACCAGGCAATCCTCACGCTCCATGAGCGCCTTGGTTGCCGAGAGGCGCATCTGCTCAATGTGCTCATTGACCGAGGCGTCTTTCTCGATAAAGGTATCGGACGATGGAACGTAAGCCTCTGGCTGGTAGTAGTCGTAGTAGGAAACGAAATACTCCACCGCGTTATTGGGAAAGAACTCCTTGAACTCACCGTAAAGCTGGGCGGCAAGGGTTTTGTTGTGAGCCATTACAATCGTTGGTCGCTGCATTTGTTCGATCACCTGGGCCATGGTGAAAGTTTTGCCAGACCCCGTCACACCTAACAAAGTCTGGGACGCCAGACCCGCTTTTATCCCCTCCACCAGCTGGCGAATCGCCTGGGGCTGGTCCCCCGCGGGCTCGAACTTGGACTCAACTTTAAATGGGCGTGACACGGCTTCGACCTGAATGAAAAATAGCCGTTTATTATCATCCACATAGCGACGAATTGCAGCCTCAATCGAGGCCCTGTCCAGATTGCAAACAAATCCCAAAATTGCAGTTGACCCAACCCCCGGTGATCATTAATATACGCGGCCTCTGAAGAGAGCATTTCCGCCTTAGCTCAGTTGGTAGAGCAAATGACTGTTAATCATTGGGTCGCTGGTTCGAGCCCAGCAGGCGGAGCCAAACAAAGAAAGGGTCGCACAGTGTGCGGCCCTTTTTTGTGGGTGATTTCGCAGCCTCCGGCCACAGCGAGCGGAGTGAGAGCCTCACGGGCCAGAATAATACTAACGATTGACGAAGACGGCCGCGATAAAGACTGGTCCTATGCTGCCGGGATTTGCATCTGCGAGCACTAAGCAGCAAGCAAAAATGATCGATTCTTTTGACTGGCGTCAATTGTCATAGGCAGTATGCCGCCGCGGTGCAAATTGGCATGAAATCCTTGCAAAAATATCGTCACAGCTCGCCGTGGAGAACTCTGCGGCGTCGTTTAGCGGTAGAATTCCAAGGATATGCGTATAACATCCGGCTACAACTCCAAAAATATTGCTCTGATTCAAGAGGAAATCGGAATCCATGTCGGGATTTCCGCAAGCCTGTCCCTGGCGGGCAGGCACGCAGCACAGCTACTCCAGGAGCATTACGACCACTGGCTTGACCGAGGTCGCTATCAGGCCTGGGGGCACTACAAGCGAGACTATTTCACTATTGCCGTGGGTGGTGGCAACACGGTCAAGTCCCAATACCACGCCTGGATAAACCACCATCACAATAGTATTGACTGGCTGAGATTTGCTCGATTTTACTTTCTCGAGGAGACCACCGGAGAGCCCGGCTGGGAGAGCGCCGAGCACTCATTGATCATGAACTTTATCGTCCCGCTTGCCGAAAAGCTGCGCAAGCAAAGGGGCATCAAAGTTTTGGCGCGCAGCCTGGCCCTCCCCGTAACTGCGGATCAGGACGACATCATCGAGGCCATGATCACCAATCTGGTTCATCCGATCAACCTGGCTCCAGCCAAGCAGGCGATGGACAGTGGAAAATCACGTCGGGCCTTCAACCTGGCAAAGCAGGAAAGCGAACGCTACCAGCAAGACATTCAGAGCAAACTGGGCGCCTCTATGTCCTTTCACTGCATTGTTAGTGGTATCGGTAAAGATGGAACTATTGGCGCACTCACGCCTTACATGCCAGAGCTGACCATTCGTGAGCCAGGAACGCTGTTACTAAAGCAGGACTCTGGAGCGCTCAGGGTTGCTCTCAATCGCGGCGTTCTGATCAATGCAGAGCGTGTTTCACTGATTGTGTCTGGTTCTCTAAAACTCAAGGCGCTCGGCCGCTTCGAAATGGAAGAATCCACTGACTTCGAACACACCGTCATGGAAACGCCTTTGCGTTTGCTGCGCGAGAGCCCGGAAATAGCAGAAAAGGTTTACATCTTTGCCGACGAGCAATCACTGAACTTTGATGAGACAGTTTTTGAATTCAGCGAACGGGGCCAAATCGTCCAGAACAAGGCCGAAACCCGGGCCGGAGATGAAGAAAACGGCGTGCACATACTATTGATGCACGGATTTATGGGCCTCTTCAGCTTCGCCAATTTACTCATCCGACTGCCCAGCTCCTGGACTGTCTCAGCCCTGCATCGAGGGAGCCGGGCCAAGTTCATGGATAATGACGAGATATTTCCGCATTACGCTCACGCTCTGCGTAAGGCTATTCTCAGCAATTGGCGCAAGGGCAGACCGGTTCCCATTGCAGGCCATTCTATCGCCGGGGTCATCTCCGACCATCTACTGCTCTCTATTCTAACCAGCTATGAGGCAGACATCCCTGCTTACTCAGAACTAAAGCCTGAGGACCGTCAACTGGTCGATGCTTTGCGAGCCAGCGGCATTATTCACCTGGCTACCTGGTCGCCTTGCGATGGGCCTAACACCGGTGAAAACGTGAAGTCCCTGATCTCCCATGTCAGGCACAGCACTGAATTAAATTACTCGGGATACGATCGCATCTACGAGTTGGATGAGAATGGAAGACCAAGCCCTGCCCATCCCGGCGAACTAGCAGAAAGCGCCTCTGGCCTGGCTGGGCTGGACCGCTTTCTGAAGCGCAGACTCTCCCGCCCTCTCATCAACGGGATGACCATTGGTTTGCGAAAGATGCTGGAGCGAAAATCTGTCCAGCAGCGCATGCTCAATGCCGATATGCCCTATGTGCTGCGTCTGGTGGGAGGGCGATTACTAAAAACTGCTTCGCTGTATGGTCTGGCGAAAGAGGTTAATGCGGGACTGCATAGCCCGGTAGAGTATCAGCGGCGCCACCTGAAGGCTCTGGATATTCTACTCGCCTATGATATTCCGTTCCTGAGCATCATTCATCGGGACGACTTTCTCGTCTCGGCAAGCAGGCATACCGAGGAGCACGCCTATCTGGTCGCCCGGCGTATGGAGAAAGAGGGCGCGAGTCGGGAGAGCGAGTTGGACATTCCAGCGAGGCTGGTGATCCTGGAACGAGAGCAGGATGAGCTACCCATGGATCCTCTGAACCCTCATCTTTTGGTCATGTCCACCAACAGGGAAGGCAATCGGATGGCGCGCCAAATCACCGCCGCAATGACGCAGTTTGTCAACGAAAACGTAGCCAGGGCAATACAAAAAAAGAATCTTAAACCACTGCCCAGTATCACCCGTTGGCTCAGCAAGAAAAAACCGCGCGGGAGAAAAAGCAAAGTAGCCTGAACCCGCTACCGAGGAGTATCATTAACTCTTTTTCGCCCCAAGGAAAACACTAGTGAAAATTCTCTATTACAAAATTCGGGCCTTCGCAGTCACCTGGCTATTGCGACTTCTTCCCCGAAACCCGCCTGTGGTCTACAAGGGCATAGGTTCGTCCATCGTGCTCACCGAGCAAGTAGCTATTCTGGGTATCCGCAAAATACTGATTGTCACCGACAGTTTCCTGGGTGGCTCTGGCATCCTGGATGGCATCAAACAACAACTCGAAAAAGATGGGATTGATTACGCTGTGTTTGACGGTGTTCTGCCAGACCCTGCCTTCGACCAGGTGCAGGCAGGTGAGGCCTTATTGCGAACCGAGGGCTGTGAAGCAGTAATCGCCGTCGGTGGCGGCTCGGTGCTTGACGCCGGTAAACTGATCGCCTTGCTCCACACCAACCCCGGCGACCTCAACTCATTCAACGGCATCCAAAAATCCAAGCACCCTGCCCTGCCTTTGTTCGCCATTCCAACAACCGCAGGTACGGGTTCGGAAATCACCCTGGCATCAGTGATTACAGACCCTGATACCCAGCGCAAAGTGCCGGTGGTGGACAGCAAGCTAATCCCCGGCTACGTCGCTCTGGACGCCGAGATTATGAAAGGCATGCCCAAGGGGATTACAGCAGCTACCGGTATGGACGCTCTCACCCATGCTGTTGAATCTTACCTCTCCAAAGCATCAACGCCAGCCACTGAAATACAGGCAAAAGCGGCCGTTCGACTGATCTTTCTCTACCTGGCACGAGCGTGGCATGACGGTAACGACATGGAAGCAAGAGATGGCATGGCAGTGGCGTCTTTTTACGCAGGTTCGGCCTTCGGCCGCACATCGGTTGGCTACGCGCATGGAATCGCACACCAATTGGGTCGAATTTGTCATACACCCCACGGTAACGCCAATGCCATGGTATTGCCCGAGGTCTTGACCGCCTATGGTAACTGCGTGCATCAACGCCTGGCTGAGCTGGCACTGTTAATAGGCCTGGGTGAAACTGGAGAGGCACCCTCTTCGCTTGCCCAGAAATTTGTGCGGGCGATCATAGACCTGCGAGACGAAACCGAGCTTCCACTCAAGCCCGATGGTTTGCAAGCCAGCGACATCACTAGCATTGTTGAAGAGGCACTGGCTGAGGCGGGAGACCTCTATCCCGTTCCGCGCTACATGACAGATATCGAAGTGGCGGCTATTGTTCGTGGCTTGCTTCCTTCGACCTGAGCCTTTTAATCTATTAGCACTCAACTTTGATAAAGGGAAAATTTGATGTCAAAGGAATTCACCGCGTTAAGCTTTATCTCACGATTTATCTTTGCCGCCGTGTTGGTGTTTGGCACTTACAACCCCACTGAATATTCCTACCTGGGGTGGGTATTTGCAGAAGGCACCGAATTCGGCCCTGTGCCGGCTCTGCTGGGAATAGTACTGGCCATCGGCTGGATTATTTTTCTGCGAGCCAGCTTTAACGCCCTCGGTCCCCTGGGCATTATCCTGGGAACGGCGCTATTTTCCTGCGTCATCTGGCTTTTGGTAGACCGGGGTTGGCTAAGCCTTGAAGAGACTGGCGCAATTACCTGGCTAGCGCTGTTGCTAGTGGCCCTGCTTCTGGCTGTAGGCATGTCCTGGGCGCATATACGCCGGCGCCTCAGTGGCCAATACTCAGTGGATGATGTCGAAGACTAAATCAGGGGGTTTTTTCGGGGAATAATTCTTTTACATTGGTAGGCACTACGACGGCATGGGGCTGGGCATCGCGCTCCGCCTGCTTGTTCCAAACATGGTCGTGGCGCACTTCATGCTCACTGAAACCGCTGACTGCCTTGCGCAGTACAGAGGTGATTCCAGCACAGTCCATTGCGTCGCAGTAACGCACCAGATCAGAGACATAACCGTGCATCTGGCCATATGAGAGGCACTCTTCCTCTGCCCTCATGATCATCGGGTGCCCTGTACCGGCCACATTACTACCGAGTAACAATTCCTCGTAGAGCTTTTCTCCGGGCCGCAATCCAATAAACTCAATATCGATATGGTGACCGACGTGAGTGTCGTGGTCCATTTCATAACCGCTGAGTCGAATCATCCTACGCGCCAGGTCAACAATGCGCACAGGCTCACCCATATCCAAAACAAATACATCACCGCCAGTACCCATTGCTCCGGCCTGCAGCACAAGCTGGGCAGCTTCGGCAATACTCATAAAGTAACGGGTGACTTCCGGGTGGGTAACTGTGACAGGACCACCGGCTTCAATTTGCTCACGAAACAGTGGCACAACCGACCCAGAGGATCCCAGCACATTACCAAAGCGCACCATGCAGAAGCGTGTCTTGGTGTCTCGCTGGGCCAGTCCCTGCAAAATCATCTCGGCGAACCGTTTGGACGCGCCCATAATATTGGTAGGCCGGACTGCTTTGTCGGTAGAGACCAATACAAAAGTATCGACACCCGCCTTGCGCGCTGCCTCAGCCGCGTACCAGGTACCGAACACATTATTCGCGACACCCTCGGCAACGTTGTACTCAACCATCGGCACGTGCTTATAGGCAGCCGCGTGATAAACAGTTTCAACCTCAAATGTACGGTACACGCTTTCCAACCTGCGCCCATCCTGAACGGAGCCCAGCAGCGCCACCATTTTGAAATCCAGCCCCGAGGCGTCCATTACCTCTCGAAGTTCTCGTTCAATGTTGTAAAGCGCGTATTCGGAGTTATCCAGCAGCACAAGTTCTTTTGGACCCGACCTAACGATCTGGCGACACAGCTCCGAGCCAATTGAGCCACCAGCACCTGTGACCATAACCACTTTGTCAGTAATGCAGCGGTCGATGAATTCCGGTTTGGGTGGAACAGGCTCTCGGCCCAGCAGGTCATCAAGGTCTACGTCCTGAATCTGGATCACGCTGGCTTCGCCAGCTACCAATGCTGCTATACGCGGAACCGTGCGCACGTAAACAGGCAAGCCCACCAGGGAATTAATGAGTTCTTTTCGACGTTCAGGTGAAGCGGAGGGAATCGCCAGGAGCACCTGAGTGATGTCATGCTGGGCGATCAACTGTTCGATTTCATCGTGGCGAGCAACCTGCAGTCCATTAATTACCGAGTTCTGCAGGCGTTGGTCATCATCAACAAAAACCACGGCTCGATATTGGTCACCGTGATTCAGCGCGGTGAGGAGCTGCCGCCCCGATTCTCCGGCGCCATAGATGATCACGTTTTCAGACAATGACCGTAACTTGGCCTGGTAGTAAGCGCGAACGCTAAGGCGCGTTCCACCAATACCCAGCATTGCCAAACCCCAATAGACAAATGGCATGGAACGAGGCACATCGGCCTGGGTAAAGAACACAGCCGCACCCAGCACCAGGGTGGAATAGCTGACTGCAGTAATCACGGCCCAGATCGCTTGCTGGCCCATAAAGCGGATCACTGCACGATACAGGCCAAGGCGCAGGAAGATGAATGCACTGAGAAGGACAGTGAAGACGGCACAAAAGAATTCTACCGGTCCAAGCGAAAATTCCAGATGGCCATAACGGAAGGCGACAGCGGCCCACATAGAAACAGAGACAAAGAACATATCCAGCGCCAGCAGGCCGGATTGTTTGATATTGCGAGGTAATTCGATCAATTTTTCAAGGCCGCCCCGAAATCCTCCGAGGATTCCGGATATGGAGCGCGAAACAATACGGCCAAAAAACTTCAGCAAGCCCCTTTCCTCACTCTAAATGGTCTGGTCAGTTACGGCCACTATAGTATTAGTTGTGCTGCGACCCTAAAAAGAATACTAGCCGAATTCCTTCACTTTAGCCATGCCCCCAACGAGTGGAAGATATGCCAAAATTACCAATAAAATTGAATACTTGGGAAACAAAGCTACTGAAAAGGCTAAAGGAAGCAACCAAAGCACGTTCAAGGCCACTAAAACCAGCACCACCGGTAAGTGTCCCCCGAGGCGTCTACTCAGTCGTTGATAAGCATGGAGACGATGGGGCTGAGTAAAAGGCTGCCCAGTGACAATGCGCCACAACAAAGTGGCACTGGCGTCAGTGATAAATACGCCCAGCATAATCAACCAGCAAGCCAATGGAAGATAGCCCTGCGCTTCACCCAGCAGCGCCAACGCACCTAGCAGAAAGCCGGTGGGTATGCTGCCTGCGTCGCCCATAAACAAGCGCGCCGGAGGCCAGTTCCAAAACAGGAAACCGACATGAACTGCAGCCAATAACAGACAAAAGAGTGAATAGTCTGGGCTGGGGCCTGTGCCCCACGCAAGCAGTGCTGCGCCGCAACAAGCGAGTACGCACTGACTGGCGGCATAGCCGTCAATACCATCCATAAAATTGTACAGGTTTAGCATCCACAAAAGAGCAACCACTGCCAGGGCGGCACCTGCCAGCACTATTATGTCGCCCGTCTGCAGCGGATCGAGAAGGCAAAAAACCGCCAGAACACAAACCAGGCCGTAAACCGCGAAGCGAAGCTGCACCGATAAACCACGTAAGTCATCAAATACGCCGACTATTACCAGGCAGGCGGCGATGCCCAATAACACGTAGTAATCAGCTAACCAGCTCACCCCTAGGGCAATCGCCGCGAACACCCCCAGGGCCAGAGCCAGAAACAGCGGCAGTCCAGCGCCGTGAGGAGTGGGCAACTGATGCGAACTGCGCTCGTTGGGCCGATCGAGAATCTGCCAGCGCCTGGCGACTCGCAGATAAACACCGCACAACAGCCAGGACAGCAAAAGGGTGATAATCAAGGCGATCAAAGCACCCCCCCGGTTACCCGAAGCGTACTCTCCAATGAAGCAACAGGCCGCCACGGTGTAGCCTCGAGCACGGCATTATTGCTATACAGCTCTACCGCAAACAGCTTGTTCCAAGTGGCGTCAGGGGTATCCCGCAACACGTCGAATAAACGACAGGCTAACCACCATACCCAGCGAGGACACCAGGAAATACCTTGCCCCATGCCTCTGGCATCGCGCAGGGCATCGTAGATGCGCCGGGTACTATAGGCTTCACCGTCCGTCGCTATGAAAGTGCATACTCCCTGCTTTTCCTCAAGCGAGACGGCCTGCATCAGGGCACACAGATCGCTTCGGGAGATCATCGAACGAGCGCCTAAATCGGGTGGTCTGGGCAGCCCCTTGTCTACCATCCGCGACAGCAGGGCAAGATTGGCTTTGGTTTCCCGGCCATAAACCAGTGCAGGCCGAAGTATGCGTACGCGCATGCTGCTGTCAGAAAATTCTCGATTAAGGTCAGCTTCCGCCTGCCATTTAGAGCGCCCATAGGCGTCCAGTGGAGACTCAACATCATGTTCTGTCCTTGCTAATGGACTGACGCTCTCACCCATGGCCTTTACACTGCTGAGGAAAACAAAACACTGGACGCTAGCCGCCTCCGCGGCTTTGGCCAATTGGGTGACTACGCGATGGTTCACCAAGTCGTAATCTTCTGGTTTGGCCTGCTGATGGGCTATTCCAGCCAGGTGAAAGATGATGTCAACGGACTCAAGATCGGCGGCTGCAAGCTGCTCACGTCTGAAATCGATTGACCGGGTGGGTGTGCCATCGGGTAAAGTCTCGCCGAGCCTGCTAAGGGCGATCAATTGATGACCAGACTGAAGGATCTGACGACACAATTCCAAACCGATAAACCCGGTGGCTCCGGTGACCAGATATTTCAAAATGAGATGTAAAAAAAAGGAGGCATATGCCCCCTCATGATACGGATGCGCAGGTCTTATTCCAGTGTTATCCGCGCCCGGTTCTTCTCGAGCGTCGATTTACCTACTCCTTTCACCTCAGCTAACTGCTCAACGGTGGTGAAAGCACCAAACTCCTCCCGATAACGGACAATATCCTCGGCCCGGGAAGCACCAACTCCATTCAGCCCAGCAGCAAGGGCCGTGGCATCTGCTGTATTAATGTTAACGGTGGTAACCACCCCGTCTGTCGCTCGCCCCTCCTGAGCCTGCACGGGGGTAAAAATAAATCCGCTCAATAGTATCGCCAACAGCGCCAGATACCTGAGGGGGTGAATGAATGTGGCGCTAACTGCGCCGGCTTTATCGTTACGTAGATTTTCCATAATTGATCTCCCTGATCAGCTTTCTGCGTCCATGCAGGCATCCGTATCGAGAAAGAGTCTAGCAGCGCGCGCGCCGGGCGGCAGCTCGCCGGTCGAATTTGATCGTTTCTAGGCGAATGTTCCCAGTTCACGGTGAACCCGCTGCAAGGCCTCTAGTGGATCTGCAGCGCCAGTCACAGAGCGTCCTATGACCAGGTAATCAGAGCCATTTGCTATTGCATCAGCTGGTGTCAGCACTCTACGCTGGTCCCCGGCTGCATCTCCAGCCATTCTTATGCCAGGTGTCACCAGGCAAAAGTTATCGCCCCGGTTGGCACGCAACTTTGGTGCCTCCAAAGCGGAACAAACCACACCATCCAGTCCGCAGTCCTGGGTCAGGGCAGCGAGCCGCTCGACACGCTGTGCTGCTGTTTCGGTGTACCCCATCTCAGCAAGATCGGCGTCCGACATGCTGGTAAGCACAGTCACCGCTATGAGCAGCGGCTTGTCATCAAAAGGCTGCAAGGCATTGCGCGCCGCCTCCATCATCCGACGGCCACCGCTGGCGTGCACGTTCACCATCCACACGCCTAATTCCGCCGCTGAGCGAACGGCGCCCGCCACAGTATTGGGAATATCATGAAACTTCAGATCCAGAAATACATCAAACCCCAAGCCGTGCAAAGACTCCACCAGCCCCGGGCCGCAGCGTGTAAACAGTTCCTTGCCAACCTTGAGCCGACACAGCTCGGGAGAAAGTTGCCCTGCAAGCGCCAACGCTGGCTCGGCGGCTGGAAAATCCAGGGCCACAATGACGGGATTATCACTCATAGTTACTTCTCTTCAAACGAGCCGGCATTATTCCATACTGGTGCCACGGATGGGTCGGATGGTGCCCCAGTATTTGCAGCCGGGGCAAAACCAGTGCAAGTGACGCCCCGAAAAGCCGCAGTGGCTGCAGCGATAGGATGGCCGCTCCTCTATCAGGCGCTGGACAAGCTGCTGTAGCAAACCCAGATCTTCCCGCGATTTACCTTCGGTATCGCTCATCTGGAGACTCACCAGCTTCTCCATGCCGCGCAGCGAAGGCATCTTTTCGAGCTGTTCTACCAGGAACTGTTCCGCAATGCTGCCCCCATCCATCGCGCGGATGTCTTCAGCTGCCGCCAACAAGAGCGGGGGCGATGGATGAGCGTCCAGACAATCACGAAGATAGGCCAGCAGGGATTTCTCATCGCCGAGTTCTCGATAACATTCTCTCAAACTGGGAACCGACTCGCTGATGTAAAGCGGGTCTTGTTGACGCACCCGGCGCAGTGCCTTGATTGCCTGTTTGTAGCGACCGGCATCATATTCGACTTTGCCTAACATGATTGAGGCCCGGACGCTTTGCTTGTCCATAGCCAGCGCTTCCTGCAGCAACTGTCTGGCACCCTGCAGGTCACGAGCCTTATGGCGTTCGCTCGCTAACTCGCAGTAGTAATGTGAGAGGACCACGGGTACGGATTGTCCAGGCTCATCGACAGCGGTGGGTGACCCTCCGCCCAACAAACTCTTGCGCGGCAACAACTCTACCGCAATATCAATGGCCTGCTGCCACTCCCGTTCACTCTGATAAATATCCAGCAAATGTAACTGGCTGTCTCGACGCTGCACCTGGGATTCCGCAACGAGATCGAGCAACAGCCGCTCTGCTCGGTCCAGCAGTCCCGCACTGATGTAATCTCGAGCCAACTCGAGATGAGCCTGGTGGACCTGCGCCCGAGGCAAGCTGGGGCGAGCCAGCAGATTCTGGTGAATACGAATGGCCCTGTCCACCTCGCCACGCTTGCGCAGTAAGTTGCCCAGGGCAATGTGTGTTTCCAGAGTTTCGCTGTTGACTTCCAGCGCGTTGATAAAGGCGTCAACCGCTCCGTCAGGCTTGCCATCCAAAAGATAGTTAAGGCCTTTATAATACTGCCCGGGAAGATCAGGCGCGGATACAGATGTTGCCTGGCTGCGACGCCCCAGGTACCAGCCTATGGCAATCGCGACAAATAATAGAGCGAATACAAGGTAATCATTCACCGTCTTTCAGGCCCGCCGTGCGCAGCTTATCCAACTCCGCTTTGCTCCGGGCCAACTGGCGGTTAGCAGAACCCAGTGCGGCACGGGTACGCACCATCAACACTGAAGACATTGCCATACCGAGGACTCCGCCCACCGCAAATGCGATCAGCAGCCACAGCGCCAGGCTGCGTGGCTCAAACGTCACCACGAGAAGATCGAGGGGCACGGGCATCTCGTTCTGCAGGGCGAAAAGTACCCCAACAGCCGCCATTGCGACTACGAGGGCGATATAGAGGAGGTTGCGAAGCAGCTTCATGCAATGATCCGATTCAGCGTAATAAAAAAGCGGTAAGACCTCTCGATCATACCGCCTCTATCTACAAGGGCAAGTTTACAGCCCCATTTGCAGCCCTAAATTAACCCGCTCGCGCAATTCCTTTCCGGGTTTGAAGTGCGGTACATACTTCCCGGTGAGTTCAACCGCGTCGCCGGTTTTAGGGTTACGGCCCCGCCTCGGTTCGCGGTAGTGCAGGGAGAAACTGCCGAAGCCACGAATTTCTATCCTCTCCCCATCAGCCAGGGAATGGGACATATGTTCCAGAATGGTTTTCACTGCCAACTCAACGTCCTTAGAGGACAGTTGGCTCTGTCTGGCAGCGATCGTTTCAATCAATTCACTTTTAGTCATCGGTCTTATTCGGATGTTTTTTCACCGGATGAATATTGTGGCCCGAGATCGCTTATTACGCAAGTTGTTATTTTATATGGAAAAAGTGTGTGTTTGTCACAGTTTTCTCACGCCAAAACAAAAAAGGGCCCACCGAAGTGGGCCCTTTTTAAAACCGCCGGACCAAGGCCCGCCGCTGTAACAATGTTACTTGTCGGCCATCTGCGCCTTGATCAGGTCGCCGATAGTACCTGGAGAGGCTGTTTCCTGCTCAGCATCTTTCAGGGACTTAACCGCTTCCTTCTCATCTTCGTAGTCCTTGGCCTTGATAGACAGAACAACGCCGCGGTTCTTACGATCCACAGAGGTGATCTTGGCTTCAACTGAATCGCCAACCTTGAAGGAGTTACGAGCATCTTCTACGCGGTCGCGAGAGATATCAGAAGCCTTCAGGATACCTTCCACTTCATCGGCAAGCTTGATGATCACTTCCTTGGCATCTACTTCGATCACTTCACCGGTAACGATGGAGCCGCGATCGTTTTCAGACACGTAGTTGCCGAAGGGATCGTCTTCCAACTGCTTGACGCCCAGGGAGATACGCTCACGCTCTGGATCGATAGACAGGATAACTGTCTCAATCTCATCGCCCTTCTTGTAGTTACGAACCGCCTCTTCGCCAGTCTCGTTCCAGCTGATGTCGGACAGGTGAACCAGTCCGTCAATGTTGCCTTCCAGACCGATGAAGATACCGAAGTCAGTGATGGACTTGATGGATCCAGAGATCTTGTCGCCCTTCTGACACTTGGAAGCGAATGCATCCCAAGGGTTCTGCTGGCACTGCTTGATGCCCAATGAAATACGACGACGCTCTTCGTCGATGTCCAGAACCATCACCTCTACCTCGTCGCCAAGATTGACGATTTTAGAAGGGTGTACGTTCTTGTTGGTCCAATCCATTTCAGACACGTGAACCAGACCTTCCACACCTTCTTCCAGCTCGGCGAAACAGCCGTAGTCGGTCAGGTTGGTGATCTTGGCTTTGACGCGGCTGCCCTCAGGGTAGCGACCGGTGATTTCGACCCAAGGATCTTCACCCAGTTGCTTCAGACCCAGGGAAACGCGATTGCGCTCACGGTCAAACTTGAGGATTTTAACGTCGATTTCCTGACCCACTTCCACGATCTCGGAAGGATGCTTGATACGCTTCCAGGCCATATCGGTAATGTGCAGCAGGCCGTCTACGCCGCCCAGATCTACAAACGCACCGTAATCGGTCAGGTTCTTGACGATACCTTTAACCGACATACCTTCTTGCAGAGTTTCCAGCAGAGCTTCGCGCTCTTCGGAGTTCGCCGCTTCCATAACAGCGCGACGGGAAACTACAACGTTGTTGCGCTTCTGGTCCAGCTTGATGACCTTGAATTCCAGTTCTTTACCTTCCAGGTGTGTCGTCTCACGTACGGGACGCACATCAACCAGAGAGCCGGGCAAGAAGGCACGGATAGTATTGATATCAACTGTAAAGCCACCTTTGACCTTGCCGTTGATAATACCGGTGACAACTTCTTCTGCTTCGTGTGCAGATTCCAGCTCTTTCCACGCTTCGGCACGCTTGGCCTTCTCGCGGGACAGTTTGGTCTCACCGAAGCCGTCTTCTACGGACTCCAATGCAACTTGAACTTCGTCTCCGATGTTCAGCGCACATTCGCCAGCGGCGTCGATGAACTGGGAACGAGGGATAACACCTTCGGACTTGAGGCCCGCGTGTACTGTTACCCAATCGCTATCGATGTCGATGACAACGCCGGTCACGATGGCGCCGGGCTTCATATCGACTGTTTTAAGGCTTTCTTCAAATAGTTCGGCGAAGGATTCGCTCATTGCACATTACCTGTTGGTTTCGTCATCCGCGCCTCCAGCCGGTGCGGGGTTGTTAATGTACATCGCAGCGCAGGCGCTGACTGGATTCAGCCGACACAACGATGTTTTGCCATTTAAAAGGAGATAGCCGCTTATTGCCGCTAGATTAGCCCTTTTTCTGTCACTTTCTGCATCACCAGGTCGAACACCTGTTCGATGGGTGTGGCGGTGCTGTCGATGACAATGGCGTCCTCAGCGGGCACCAGGGGAGAGACACTACGACTTGAATCGCGCGCATCTCTCTCCTCGATGTCCTCGAGAAGGCGCGGGAGACTAACACTTTCCCCCTTTGCAATCAACTGCTTATAGCGACGCTCGGCGCGCTCGCCCGCTGATGCAGTAAGGAAGAATTTGAGCGCGGCGTCAGGAAATACCACCGTACCCATGTCGCGACCATCAGCCACCAGACCTGGAGGCTGCAGATAGTCACGTTGACGGGCCAACAGAGCTTCGCGAACACTGGGAATTGCTGCCACCGTAGAGGCGCCACGCCCTCCTTCCTCGGTGCGAATGGCGCCAGATACGTCATGTCCTTTATAAGCTACTAATACCTCGCCAGTATCAGCGGCACTAAAACTGACATCCAGATGCCTGGCGATGTCAGTCACCGCCGGGTGATCGTCCCAGCTTACACCTTCAATCAGGCAAGCTTGCCCGGTCACCCGATATAGCGCGCCACTGTCGAGAAAACGCCAGCCCAGCTTTTTTGCCAGCAAGTGACTGACAGTGCCCTTGCCCGCCCCACTGGGCCCGTCAACGGTGATGACCTGGGCGGCTGTCATCAATCAGCCTGCACAGTAATTTGCAGGCCCAAACCACGTGCCAGTGCGTCAAAACCCGGAAATGAGGTAGCGACATGATCACAATCGAGCACCAAAATTTCCTGCTCCGCGCGCAGCGCTGCGATCGAAAATGCCATGGCAATCCGGTGGTCCATGTGAGTACGAATCTCGCCGCCCCCAATTGAGCCGCCTTCAATAATGATGCCGTCATCCAGCACCTCATTGCTCACCCCAAGGGTGTTTAAACCCTCGGCCATGGCAGCAATGCGGTCACTCTCTTTCACCCGCAACTCCTCTGCCCCGCGCAATATCGTTCGACCTTCAGCACAGGCCGCTGCAATAAACAGCACTGGAAACTCATCAATGGCCAGTGGCACCTGGTCCTCGGGAATTTCTATCCCGTGAAGAGGTGCGTAACGCACCTGGATGTCGGCAACCGGCTCGCCACCCACTTCGCGCTGATTTTTGAGAGTGATATCTGCGCCCATTAAAGTCAGGATATTGAGGACTCCAACACGCGTGGGGTTGATACCCACATGCGTCAGTAACAAGTCAGAGCCCGGCGTAATACTCGCCGCCACCAAGAAGAACGCCGCGGAGGAAATATCAGCAGGGACATCGATATCTGCCGCTTGCAGGCTGCCGCCACCCTGCAGGCTGATCACGTCATTCTCTCGCTTCACTTCATAACCAAACCCGCGCAGCATGCGCTCAGTATGATCACGAGTGGGAGCGGGCTCAGTCACTGAGGTTCGCCCCTGCGCATAAAGACCCGCCAGAAGCACACAGGACTTAACCTGTGCGCTGGCCATTGGCAGATCATAGTGAATGCCTTGCAGCTGGCTACCCCCGGTGATTTTCAGGGGAGGACGACCTCCCTCCTGTGAGTCAATTTCTGCGCCCATTAACTTGAGCGGGTCGATCACGCGCCCCATAGGGCGTGAGCAAAGCGATGCATCGCCGGTGAGGACCGTGTCAAATGGCTGGCCGGCCATTAAACCGCACATCAAACGCATACCTGTGCCGGCATTACCCAGATCCAGAGCGGCACCCGGCGCTTTCAGCCCATGCAGACCCACGCCATGCACCACAACCTCACCCTGGCCATGTCGTTCGATCTTTACGCCCATGTCCCTGAAGGTGGCCAGTGTCGCCAGCGCGTCCTCGCCCTCAAGAAAGCCGCTCACCCGGGTGGTGCCTTGAGCCAGAGCGCCCAGCATGATGGACCGGTGAGACATTGACTTGTCTCCTGGGACGCGGGCTTCGCCATTGATCGTGCCGCCCGGTAGTAGTTTGAATTCCATTGGGTAGATCCCGGTAATGCCACTCCCGCCCGGGGGAATCCAGCCATTCTGGATGCCCGCCCGCGCTGGGATGACCTAAAAGTTTAATATCGCGGCATTCCCATTGGAAACTCCCGCCTGACACTCAAATCTGCCGATATCCTCGAGCTGAAGACCAGCTCGGCTTACTCGCCCTGCTCTCGCTCCGCAAGAATGGCTGAAAATTCGTCCCTTGCCGCTTTGGCCCGGGTGAAAGTCTCATGCATCCCGTCAGCGTCCTCGCTGGCTACCGCGGCGCGCAGCTGACCCAGGTGATCACTAAACAGATCGATGGCATCCAGGAGCGCGGACTTGTTAGCAATAGCAATATCTCGCCACATCACCGGATCTGAAGACGCGATGCGGGTAAAATCCCGAAACCCGCCTGCAGCACAGCGAAAAATGTCTTCACTGCCCTCGGATTGCGCCAGGGCATCAACCAAGGCATAGGCCAACACATGGGGTAAATGACTGGTGGCAGCCAACACAGCGTCATGCCGGGCCACTTCCATATCGACCACCTCAGCGCCCGTCGCCGCCCACATATCTCGCACCAGTGCCAATGCATTTTCATCGTTTTCTTTGACCGGAGTGATAATTACCCGGTGATTTTCATAGAGATCTGCCCTGGAGGCCTCAACGCCGCTGCGCTCAGATCCTGCGATGGGATGCCCCATCACAAAGCCGGGCGGAAACTTCCCATCACACGCTTCGATGGCGGCAGCCATCAGGCTACCTTTCACGCTGGCTGCATCCGTAACAACAGGTGCTTTGGCCAATCCTTGCAAGCGCGGCAAAATTTCGGCCAATACGTCCGCGGCTATCAGGGTGGGTGTACAAATCACCAGAATATCAGCGCTGTCGATGACCTCGTCCAGGTCCAGCGTATACCCATCGATCACCCCCAATGCCAGGCCTCTTTGCAAAGAAGGCTCTCGGTGACCATAGGCGATAACGCGCTTGCTGAAACCTTGCTCACGCAAAGCCCTCGCCAAAGACCCACCAATAAGCCCCAGACCAAGGATAGCAACAGTATCGACTCGACTTGTCATAAGACGCTTACAGCACAGCCCGCGGGTAAGACCCCAGGGGCTTAAGCAGAATCGACTGCTCTTCCAGGTCGGTCACGATACCGGCGATGTTATCGTCTTGCAGGTGCCCTTCAAATTCTATGAAGAATACATAAGCCCACTTTTCAGTTCGCGAGGGCCTTGTATCGATTCGGGTCAGGCTGACGCCTGCCTTGCGGAACGGATCTAGCAGAGTAAATAAAGCACCCGGTTTGTTGCGACTGGACACAATGATCGATGTTTTATCTCGACCAGAGGGAGGCACTTCCTCACGACCAATGATCAGGAAACGCGTTGTGTTATCGGCGTAGTCTTCAATATGCTCAGCCAACTTATCCAGGCTGTACAAATCCGCTGCCATATCTCCGGCGATTGCAGCCACTCCCGGCATCTCCAGAGCCAGTCGCGCGGCTTCGCCATTGCTGCTTACCGCCTCGCGCTCAACATGAGGCCAATGAGCATCCAGCCAATTTCTGCACTGGGCCAAAGCCTGTTGATGGGCGCAGATTTTAACAATATCGTCCTTGCCTGTATGACCTGAAACTAAAAGGTGATGCGCGATCGCCATCTCCACTTCACCGGAAATTTTCAGACCAGAGTCCATGAAATTATCCAGAGTGTGGCTGACCATGCCCTCCGTTGAATTTTCTACGGGAACAACGCCGTAGTTACACTCACCCGACTCCACCTGTGCAAAGACCGAATCAATCGTCGGCTGGGAGACACAAATACCTGCATGACCGAAATGCTTGATGGCGGCAGCCTGGGTGAAGGTTCCCTCCGGCCCGAGAAAGGCGACTTGCAGGGGCTTTTCCAGCGCCAGGCACGAGGACATTATCTCGCGGAAGATATGCGCAACCGTTTCCCCTTCCAGGGGTCCCTGATTGCGATCGATAATACGTTTGAGCACCTGGGCTTCCCGCTCGGGGCGATAGTAAACCACCTCGGCATCGGCGTCTCCGGCCTCCCGGGCGCCCTGCACTTCGGCCAGCTTTATTTCCGCGACGCGCTGGGCACACTTGGCCCTGCGGCTAATAAGGGCCTGAATTTCCTGGTCGATGGAATCGATGTCCACCCTGACTTCTTCCAGGCTTCTGTTATCTCCCGAATCAGCCATGCGTTTACCCATTGCGTTGCTCGAAGTCATGCATGAAGGCTATCAATGCATCCACAGCATCCTCACCCACCGCGTTGTAAATACTGGCACGCATGCCTCCCACAGAACGATGCCCTTTCAGGTTGAGGAGCCCAGCTTCATCTGCCTCCGCCAGAAATTGCTTATCAAGCGCGTCATCTGCCAACGTGAATGGCACATTCATTGATGAGCGACTCGGTACTTCCACGGGGTTGGCGTAAAACGGTGAATCATCAATCGCGGCATACAATTTTTGCGCCTTGCGCTGATTAATTTTTGCCATCGCCTCCAGGCCACCCTGCTCTTGCAGCCAATCAAAAACCAGTCCGGCAAGGTATAGGGCAAACGTTGGCGGCGTGTTGTACATAGAGTCGTTGTCCGCGGCGGTTTGCCAGTTAAGCATGGCCGGACATTTCGCATCGGCTTTACCCAGCAGGTCGCGCCTGACAATCACAAGCGTCAAACCTGCAGGGCCAATATTTTTCTGGGCGCCCGCGTAAATCACGCCGTAGTCATTAACATTGACCGGGCGCGACAAGATGGTAGAGGACATATCGACCACCAAAGGAGTATCAACCTGCGGCACCCAAAAGTATTCCACACCCCCAATGGTCTCATTCGGGGTGTAATGCAGGTAGTCAGCATTGTCCGTGAGCTTCCACTCTTGCTGCGGTGGGATTGTGGAAAATTTAGTGTCTTCTGAACTCGCCGCCACGTTAACCGTGCCAAATCGTTTTGCCTCAGCAATTGCCTTTTTGGACCACTGCCCGGTATTCACATAATCGGCCACACCATTTGCGCCCATCAGGTTCAGAGGCACCGCAGAAAACTGGGTGCTCGCGCCGCCCTGCAGGAACAAAACAGCATAATCATCCGAGATACCCATCAGCTCACGCAGCGCGCTTTCTGCGCGCTCCGCCACACCCACAACCTCCGGGCTGCGGTGGCTCATCTCCATAATCGACAAACCGGCCCCGCGCCAATCCAGCATTTCGTCCCTCGCGCGTTCGAGAACAGACACGGGCAACGCAGCTGGGCCTGCGCAAAAATTGTAACAGCGGGTCATAGCAACTATCTCTTCAGTTCATTCTTTCGCGTTTATTTACCCCGCCTTCGCGGGGCTGTCATCGATCGACGCTTTAGGCGTCTTCTTCTGGCTCATCGGGAGTTGATTGCTCGCCCTGATCACCCTGCTCATTCGCAGTCGCGTCAGGCGCGGTAGCTTCACCGCCCTCTTCAGCTAGTGCATCAGAGATGAGTTCATCGTCATCTTCAGGCTCTTCAATGCGCTCAACACTCACCAGAGACTCGTCGCTTTTGGTGCGAATGACCCGCACGCCCTGGGTATTACGACCCAGCACCGAAATCTCATCCGCGCGCGTTCGAACCAGGGTGCCCTGATTGGAAATCAGCATCAGCTGATCGCCATCAAATACCTGTACTGCGCCAACGAGCTTGCCGTTACGTTCCGAGGTTTGCATGGCAATCACACCTTTGGTGCCACGGCCCTTGGTGGGGAAATCTGCCATTTCTGTGCGTTTGCCGTAGCCGTTTTCAGACACTGTCAGCACCCGCCCGCCCTCGCGAGGGATAATCAGAGAGATCATTTCATGGCCTTCACCCAGCTTAATGCCGCGCACTCCGCGGGCGGTGCGACCCATCGCTCGCACATCGCCTTCTTTAAAGCGCACTGCCTTGCCCTCACTGGAAAGCAGCATCACATCGCAGTCTCCGGTGGTGACTGCCGTGCCGACGAGCACGTCGCCTTCGTCCAATTCCAGAGCACGCAAACCCACACTGCGTTGGCGCGCAAAGTTGGTTAGCGCTGTCTTCTTAACGGTACCGCTAGCGGTAGCCATGAAGATGAAGTGTCCCTCAGTGTAATCTTCCACCGGAAGGATAGAAGTCACTCTCTCCCCCTCTTCCAGGGGCAACAGATTAATCATGGGCCGGCCACGGGAGTTACGCCCTGCCAGAGGAATCTGGTAGACCTTAAGCCAGTAAACCTTACCCAGATTAGAGAAGCACAAGATAGTGGCATGGGTGCTGGCGATCAGCAGGTGCTCGACGAAGTCCTCATCTTTCACAGCCGTCGCAGACTTACCCATACCGCCACGACGCTGGGCCTGGTAGTCGGTGAGAGGCTGGGTCTTGGCATAACCGCCGTGTGAAATAGTGACCACGCGATCCTCTTCGGTGATCAGGTCCTCTACGGTCAGATCGTGCTGAGACGCAGTGATTTCGGTGCGGCGTTCGTCGCCGTACTCAGTCACAATTTCTTCCAGCTCTTCGCGAATCACTGCCTTGAGTCGATCCGAGTCAGACAGAATCTCCAGGTATTCACCTATTTCGCGCAGCTTTTCTTCGTATTCATTCAGCAGTTTTTCGTGCTCAAGGCCTGTCAGGCGGTGCAAACGCAGCTCCAAAATAGCCTGGGCCTGCGCTGGCGACAGGTAATAGAGACCATCACGCAAGCCAAACTGGGGATCCAGCTCATCCGGACGACAGGCATCATCGCCCGCACGCTCCAGCATGCCGGTGACATCACCAGGCTTCCAGGATCGGGCGATCAGCTTTTCTTTGGCTTCAGCAGAACTGGGTGACGCCTTGATCAACTCAATGACCGGGTCGATATTGACCAATGCGATGGCCAAGCCTTCCAACAGGTGGCCTCGCTCACGGGCCTTGCGCAGCAGGTAAACCGTACGACGGGTCACCACTTCTCGACGATGGCGAACAAAAGCCTCAAGAATCTCTTTCAGGTTCAGTATTTTCGGCTGGCCATCTACCAGTGCAACCATGTTAATGCCGAATACCGACTGCAACTGGGTCTGGGCGTAGAGGTTATTGAGCACCACATCGCCCACTTCACCGCGGCGAAGCTCGATCACCACCCGCAGACCGTCCTTGTCAGACTCATCCCGAAGCTCGGTGATGCCCTCTATTTTCTTCTCTTTTACCAGTTCGGCAATGCGCTCTATCAGCTTGGCTTTGTTCAGCTGGTAGGGAATCTCGTGCACGATAATGATGTCTTTGCCGCGCTTTTCGTCGTGGATGACCTCGGCACGGGCCCGAACATAGATACGACCCCGGCCAGTGCGGTAGGCCTGAATGATGCCGGCGCGGCCATTAATAATCGCCCCCGTCGGAAAATCCGGGCCAGGAATATGTTCCATTAGCTCATCGACAGTCAATTCGGGGTTACCAAGCAGAGCTAGGCAACCGCTCACCACTTCAGTCAGGTTGTGGGGCGGGATGTTCGTTGCCATGCCGACCGCAATACCTGATGAACCATTCACTAACAGAGTCGGAACGCGGGTGGGGAGTACAGCAGGGATTCGCTCTGTGCCGTCGTAGTTATCAACGAAATCAACGGTTTCCTTATCGAGATCCGCCAGCATCTGATGAGAAATTTTCTTCATCCGAATTTCGGTGTAACGCATGGCCGCCGCATTATCGCCGTCAACAGAGCCGAAATTACCCTGACCGTCTACCATCAGGTAGCGCATGGAGAAGGGCTGCGCCATCCGCACAATGGTGTCGTAAACAGCAGAATCACCGTGCGGGTGATACTTACCGATCACATCACCAACGACACGCGCTGACTTTTTGTAACCCTTGTTCCAGTCGTTATTGAGTTCATTCATTGCGAAGAGCACCCGCCGGTGCACGGGCTTGAGACCGTCCCTCACGTCGGGAAGCGCTCGCCCCACGATCACGCTCATCGCGTAATCGAGATAGGACTGCTTCATCTCGTCTTCAATGTTGACGGGAAGAATTTCTTTGGCTAAATCACCCATGTAAAACTGTTTCCTTCAGGTCCTGCTAAAAGGCCTTATTATTAAGTTATCTACGACTGTGGCCGCCCCCGCTACTGACCCAAAAACGAGCCCTGAGGAGACCGCGCTGACAACCTTGCGCGCCCCGAAACACAAACGCGAAATTATACGGAATTCGGGCCGTAACTACCATGTTTTTGAAGAATTTCGCCGACATTCAGGCACGCCTGAGGTTATACTTTGCCCCGCTTCGCAGGATTGCCACTGAAGCCTTCGTCAGTGGTGGATTTTTATGCAAATACAGCCTGCCAGAACTGAGAAACGGGAGCTTATGAGCACCACTGATTCAGCCGTCGACACCCTGCTTCATCCGGATTGGATTGTGCCCGTCGTGCCTCGTGGCGTGACACTGGAAAAACACAGTTTGGCGATCACAGACGGCAGAATCAGCCATATTTTGCCGCGAGCCCATGCGAAAGACCTGCAGGCCAGCGAAGAACTGAACCTTCCTGGGCAGGCACTGATGCCCGGACTTATCAACCTTCACGGCCATGCGGCCATGAGCCTATTGCGCGGCTACGCTGACGACCTGCCTCTCATGCCCTGGTTAGAACAGCATATTTGGCCGGCGGAAGGGCAACACGTGAGCGCTCAATTTGTCAGGGATGGCACAGAGCTTGCGATTGCCGAGATGCTGCGCACTGGCACAACCACCTTCAGCGACATGTACTTTTTCCCCGATGCCAGTGCCGAGGCCGCAGTAAACGCGGGCATTCGCTGTCAGATCGTATTCCCGATTCTAGATTTCCCCACCGCCTGGGCGCGAGATGCCGATGAATACATTAGCAAGGGTCTTCGCCTGCGCGACGACCTCAAACACCAGGAACTGATAAGCGTTGGATTCGGACCCCACGCGCCCTATACAGTCTCGAAACCCAATTTACAGAAGGTGGCAACGCTGGCGGCAGAGCTCGATATACCGGTCCAGATTCACCTTCACGAGACCAAGGGGGAAGTGCTTGCAGCGGTGGAAGAACACGGCGAGCGTCCGCTGGATATGCTCAATGCCATTGGCCTACTGGGCCCCCGCACCCAGTGCGTGCACATGACAGACCTGGGCGACCAGGACATCGCGCTACTGGCGGCCACCGGCGCCCATGTCGTTCACTGCCCGCAGTCCAATATGAAGCTGGCGTCTGGTGCCTGCCCCACCGCCAAGTTGTTAGACAAGGGCGTAAACGTCGCGCTCGGCACCGACAGTGCTGCCAGCAATAACGATCTGAACATGTTTGGCGAATTGCAGGCGGCAGCGCTTCTAGGCAAGATGATCGCGGGCGATGCGGCGGTACTGCCAGCCTCTGAAAGCCTCTACATGGCAACCATGGGTGGCGCTCGAGCAATGGGTTTGGATCAACAAATTGGCAGCCTGGAAACAGGCAAGCAGGCAGACGTCATTGCCGTTGATCTTTCCGGGCCAGAATGCCAGCCTCTTTATAATCCGTTATCACAGCTGGTGTACGCCTGTAACGGACACCAGGTGAGTCACAGCTGGGTGGCCGGGGCCAACGTATTGAAAGATGGGACACCCACCCATATCAACACCAAGGACCTGCTGACACGCACGGCTGTCTGGCAGGGAAAAATCAGCTCCAACGATTAGAGATCACATGACATCAGAAGCAAATGTAGATCCCGCGGAAATCGCCAAGTTCGAGGCCATGGCCTCACGCTGGTGGGACCGCAACAGCGAATTCAAACCGCTGCATGACATCAACCCGCTGCGCGCCAATTACATTGATCGCCATTCGCCTGTTTCTGGCCAGCGATTGGTCGACGTGGGTTGTGGTGGCGGTATTCTGGCAGAGGCAATGGCGCAACGTGGCGCAACCGTCACCGGAATAGACATGGGCGAGGCACCACTCGCCGTTGCCAAGCTGCATAAACTGGAGTCCGGCGTAGACGTGGACTACTTTCAGAGCACGGCGGAAGATCTGGCAACAAACGACCCCGAAAGTTTCGACATCGTTTGCTGTCTTGAAATGCTGGAGCACGTACCCGACCCGGGTGCCGTGATTAAGGCCTGCGCCGACATGGCCAAACCCGGCGCAGCCGTTTACTTCTCCACCATCAACCGCAACCCCAAAGCCTTTATGTTTGCCATCGTCGGCGCTGAACATATCCTCCAGCTATTGCCAGCCGGCACCCACGAATACGACAAGTTTATTAAACCCTCTGAACTGGCAGGCTGGATACGCGATGCGGGACTGGTACTTGAAGACATGACAGGCCTGACCTACAACCCGATTACCCGCAACTACCGACTCAACCCCCGGGACGTCAGCGTCAACTACATGGTTCACACGGTTAAGCCGGTATGAGGAATGAAAAACTCAAGGCGGTACTGTTTGATCTCGACGGCACCCTGGTCGATACCGCTGATGAATTCGTTGTCGTCGTGCAAAAGCTGCGCGCCGAACACGGCATGACTGCAATGGATCCAACACGCATACGCGCCTCCGTCTCCAATGGCGCCAGAGCACTGGTTTCATTGGGGCTGGGACTGGATCCGAGTGACGATATTTTCGAAAGCAAGCGCCTTCGCCTGCTGGAACTCTACTCGGAAGTACTCGGGACTGAGGCAAAGCCCTACCCTGGTATTTCATCGCTGCTGGATGAACTGGCGAAACGCAATATCGCCTGGGGCGTAGCGACCAACAAACCCAGGGCGTACGCCGCGCCGTTAATGGAGAGGATTGACTTACCCCCCTGCCCCAGTCTGGTTTGCCCCGATGATGTTAAAGACCGCAAACCTCACCCCGAGTCGCTTTATCGCAACTGTCGAGACCTCGACTGCGCGCCGCATGAAGCGATCTATGTGGGCGACCACCTGCGTGATATTGAAGCGGGCAAACGGGCGGGTATGTTCACCATCGCCGCCGCTTACGGCTATATCGAACCCGATGACGAACCAACCCAATGGGGCGCAGACGCATTGGTCAGCAACAGCGCTGAACTATCCGAACTCATCTTCAACCTGTAACACCGGAACTTCACCATGAATATCCAACCCGCCCCCAGCAACTTCCAGGCAGCACCCGACCTCCTGAACGGCAAAACCATCGTCGTCACTGGGGCGGGTGACGGCATCGGCCGGGTCGCCGCACTCACCTACGCGGCCCATGGCGCTACCGTTGTGCTGCTAGGACGAACGGAGAGCAAACTGGAAGCGGTTTACGATGAAATCGAGGCTGCCGGAAGTCCTAAACCTGGGCTTGTGGCACTGGATTTGGCCACTGTCACTGATGACCAGTGCGTGCAACTCGCAGAAGGCCTCTCGGAAGAATTCGGTCATCTGGACGGCTTACTGCACAATGCCAGTCTGCTAGGTGAACGCCGGCCGATTGAGAGCTCCAGCTACGCGGCGTGGCAGGAGGTGATGCAGGTGAATGTTAACGCACAGTTTGTACTGACCCGGCACCTGCTGCCGATGCTGCAGGCTGCCCCTTCGGCCTCCATCGTTTTAACCACGTCCGGGGTGGGACGGGTCGGCAGAGCCTTCTGGGGTGCTTATGCGGTGTCGAAGTTCGCTACCGAGGGCTTTATGCAAGTGCTGTCATCGGAGCTGGAGAACACCTCCAACATACGGGTTAACTGCATCAACCCGGGTGGCACCAATACCGCCATGCGCAGAACAGCCTTCCCTGCTGAGACCCCAACAGACAATCCTTCTCCACAAGAGATTATGAGTTTGTATCTTTACTTGATGGGCGAAGACAGTGTGGGGTCGACGGGCATTTCCTTTAACGCTCAATAAACAGCCTGAAGCCGGCGATTCAACCTAACCCCAGGCGCTATTCATTTAGGTTCAATTAGTTTTGTCGATCGTTTAGCGGGGCTTTCGTCCTGAGCGGGCGGGGCCACCTCCGCCTTTACGTTTGGTGAACTGACGTTCCATTTTTTCGCGCTCTTTAATGGTTCCGCGTTTCATCTCTTTCAGTGGCAAGTCGGCCATTCGGTACAGCGACTTCACTTCTTTTTTCTCAAGCTCTACCCACTGACCCTGCTTCACTTTGGAAGGAATGAAAACATCGCCATAGCGCACTCGCTTAAGACGGGACACCGTCAAACCTTGAGACTCCCATAGGCGTCTCACTTCACGGTTGCGGCCCTCCATGATCACCACATAAAACCAGTGATTGATACCGTCGCCGCCGCCGTCCTGAATGTCACTAAAACGAGCCATGCCGTCTTCCAGCATTACACCCTCCAGCAGACGCGCAAGCATCGCTTCGTTCCACTCACCCATCACCCGCACCATATACTCACGCTCGATATTTGAAGAGGGGTGCATGAGCTTATTGGCAAGGTCACCATCGGTGGTGAACAGCAAAAGGCCGGAGGTGTTGTAATCCAGTCGGCCAATGGAAATCCAACGACCTGACTTCAGCTTGGGCAAGCGTTCAAATACGGTACGCCGACCCTGGGGGTCTTTACGGGAGCACACCTCTCCCGTGGGCTTGTGGTACAAAATAGAACGGGTCTCTTTGGCAGGCGTTGTGTTGACCGGACGCCCATCCACGCTAATGCGCTCCCGATGGGTCACTCGATCACCCAGGGTTGCCGGGCTGCCATCAATGGTCACCCGCCCTTGCTCTATCCAACGTTCCATTTCTCGGCGCGAACCAAGGCCGGTGCGGGCCAGCACCTTCTGTAGTTTTTCACCGGGAAGTGATTTCGCCGGGGCGTCTTCGGGAGACCCGGTCTGCGGTTTATCTACCATGATGAATAATGCTCAGGCCTGGCTTTCTGGCTTCACAGCCTCGATGGGGTCGATGTTCTCGTCGGCGTCGTCAACCTGGGACTCACTTGCTGGGGCAGCCTCGTCTTCCTGGAGGCTGACGTCTAAATCGTCAATCGCTTCAGCAAGATCCTCTATGTTTTTAGGCTCGATCTCTTCCAAGTCTGAATCGACGACTTGCGCGTCCAATTGCTCGGCCTCGCCTTCGAGCTCATTTTCTGTTTCTTCAGTCTCGTCGGCATTCGATTCAGCGGCAGTGACTTCCTCCGCCACGCTTTCATCAGCCGGCTCTGCTTCTATGCTTGCTTCTGGTTCTGCTTCAGCGTCGCCTTCCGGCGTATGATCAGTGCCGCCAACCACGGTAAGTCCGGGCGTTTCACTGCTATCGCCATCGGTCTTGGTCGAGTCTGGCAAGGGGTCGGTGAAACCCAGTTCGGCGTTCAATGTATCCAGGTCACGAATTTCCGCCAGGGCTGGCAACTGATCCAGATTCTTCAAATTGAAATAATCGAGAAACTGACGCGTGGTCGCATACATTGCCGGTCGTCCCGGAACATCCCGGTGACCGACGACCCGAATCCATTCCCGTTCATGCAGCGTCTTGATAATGTTGGAACTCACGGCGACACCGCGAATCTCTTCAATCTCGCCACGAGTAATCGGCTGACGATAGGCAATCAGAGCGAGGGTCTCCAACAGGGCGCGAGAGTACTTGGCTGGGCGCTCCTGCCAAAGCCTGGCAACCCAGGGACTGAGCGACTGGCGCACCTGGAAGCGGAACCCACTGGCGACTTCCACCAGCTCAAACCCGCGGTCTTCGCAGCGCTCTGCAACTTCTTTCATCGTCTCGCGAATCAAGGCATTTTCAGGGCGTTCATGTTCTTCGAACAATTCCGCCAGTTGCGCCACGGTCATTGGCTTGCCCGCTGCCAGCAGCGCGCCCTCAATAATCTGTACCAGTCCTGTTTCAGACATCTTATTCCGACCTTGCCTTAACGTGGATGGGACCGAAGGAATCGGTCTGCACAATTTCCACCAGTGATTCTTTAATCAATTCCATAACAGCAAGGAAAGTCACCACGACCCCCAAGCGCCCCTCTTCTGCTGAGAACAGCGATACGAAGGGGACAAACTGTTTACCCGCCAGACTCTCCAGCACATCCGACATACGCTCTCGGGTGGACAAGGCTTCCCGCTGAATATGGTGGCTCTCGTACATATCGGCGCGCCGCAGTACCTCTCCCAGCGCTACCAGCAGTTCGCGCATGTCTACATCCGGGTCTGGCCTGGCGCGATTGATATCGGGAGGGTTGGCGCTGCCCACCCAGGTATCCCGCTCGATACGCGGTATTTCCTCGATATCCTCAGCGGCCTTCTTGAACCGCTCGTACTCCTGCAGGCGACGAATCAGCTGAGCTCTGGGGTCTTCTTCATCTTCATCGAGCTCAGAAGAACGTGGCAGCAACATCCGTGATTTGATTTCCGCCAGCATCGCTGCCATCAGCAGATACTCTGCGGCCAATTCAAACTGCATCGCGTCCATCAGGTCCACGTAATGCATGTACTGCTCAGTGATCTTGGAGACATCGATCTCCAGGATGTCCAGATTCTGGCGTTTAATCAGGTAAAGCAAGAGATCCAGCGGCCCCTCAAAGGCCTCCAGAAAAACCTCCAGCGCTTGCGGCGGTATGTACAGGTCCTTGGGCAGCTCAGTCACTGCCTGCCCCATGACTACCGCAAAGGGCATTTCACCCTGTTGTGGGTGGACGTCGTTCGGGGGAGTCGCAGCGGGGTTGGCGGGCGTGTCTGGCGCGGTGTTCGTCGCCTCAACAGCAGCCTCGGGAGTGGCTTCCTGGGCTGGGGCCTGCGCTTCGGAATTGGGTTCGTTGACTGACACTGGCCTACCTATAGTTATCTGTAACACAGTATACCTGATCAATCCTCAAATGGGGCAATATCTCCCTTGCCTGCGCGCAATACCAGTGGGGTTTCGTCCACCAGATCCACCACAGTGGTGGCTTCCATGCCGCAGTAGCCACCATCAATCACTAAATCAACATCGTGCTGTAGCGTCTCGCGGATATCGTAGGGGTCTATCAGCGGATATTCGTCGCCGGGCATGATCAGGGTGACGCTCATCATGGGCTCACCGAGGTCTGTTAGCAGGGCCTGGGTGATGTTGTTCTGGGGAACGCGCAAACCTACCGATTTCCGTTTGGCATGCATCAACCGCCGAGGGACCTCTGAGGTCGCCTTCAGGATGAAGGTGTAAGGCCCCGGCGTACATGCCTTGAGCATTCGGTAAACGGAATTGTCCACCCGGGAATAGGTCGCGATTTCTGACAGGTCGCGGCAGACCAGGGTGAAATTATGGCGATCATCCAGCTTACGGATACGGCGAATCCGGTCCAGCGCGTTTTTGTCACCAATGTGACAGCCTATGGCATAGGCAGAGTCGGTTGGGTAAACCACCACGCCACCGCCACGAATAATGTCTACCGCCTGGCGCACCAGACGCGCCTGGGGGTTCTCGGGGTGAATTTGAAAAAACTGGCTCACTGCTGCCGCTCACCTATCGTGCCCTGCCAGCGCTGCCAAACACCGAGTGGGGATTGAAGACGATCCAAGTCTACACCGAGAGAGGGGCTGTAGGGGCCATCCCGATGAAAGTCACTGCCCGCAGAAACCTCCAGGTCAAATTCCTCAGCCAGGCGAAGTAACTGGCCGACCTGATCCGGCGTCTGGCGGCCGCTGAGAACCTCAACCGCCCTGCCACCGGCCTCACTGAAGTCGATGACCAGCCTGCGCAGTTTCATTCGGGTAAACTTGTATTTCAATGGATGGGCAATCACCGCCACGCCACCAGCCTGCACAATCCATCCCACAACCTCGGCCAGCTCAGGCCAGAATGCCTTCACATCGCCGACTTTGCCCTGCCCTAGATACTTATCGAAAGCCTCGCTGTGATCCCTCACATGCCCCTGGGCCACCATCCAGCTGGAAAAGTGAGGTCGCCCCAACTGACTCTCCCCCGCCTCAGCCAATGCACCGGCCAGGGCTCCCGGAAAGCCCTTGCTCTCCAGCCGCTTGGCTATTTTTGCACCGCGCTCCTGGCGAGCACCGCCCAACAGCGCAAGGCCTTCACGCATTGCAGGGTGCTCACAGTCCATACCCAGGCCTACCACGTGGATGGTTGTGCCGGACCAGCGACAGGAATACTCTACGCCAGGCACCAGACGCACATCCGGGTATTCGGCGCTCAGCGCAGCGGCAGCACGATAACCGGCTACGGTATCGTGATCCGTAATCGCAAGCAGCCCAATTCCAGCCTCGGAGGCACGTCCCAACATCTCTGCGGGAGTGAGAACGCCATCTGAAGCTGTGGTATGGGTGTGGAAGTCGATCAGCACAATCTTTACACTTAACAAACGGTCGACAACTCGGCAGCTCGACCATATCGTTTAATCAGGGGATTAGCCCCTATAGTAACAGCCAAGGTACCCGGCACACCATGAAGCAATTGGCAGAATTCATCCCCATCGCTCTCTTCTTCATCGCCTATCAGCTCAATGGCGAGACGATCTCTGTGGGACAATGGAACTTCACCTTCGATGGCATCTTTACTGCCACCGCCGTGTTGATGATGGCCACACTACTGCAGGTGGTGCTGACTTACGCCATCACCCGTGAATTTGAAAAGCGCGCAATGTGGATGCTACTGGCAGTGCTCATTTTTGGCGGGGCCACGCTATTGCTGCGCAACCAAATGTTCATCCAATGGAAGCCCACGATTTTTAACTGGGTGCTGGCTATCGCTTTCGGGGCGTCGCAATTCATTGGCGAGAAAAATCTGATGGAACGCACGCTGGGCAGCCAGATTCGCCTGCCAAAGTCGATCTGGACCAAGTTAAACCTGCTCTGGGTGGCCAATTTCGCGATAGTGGGAGCACTCAACCTGGTCGTTGCCTATAGGTTCTCTGAGGCAACCTGGGTGAGCTATAAGCTGTACTCTGCTATTGGCTTTACCTTGCTACTCACTATACTGACAGCGATCCTGATCAGTCCTCACCTTAAAGAAGAAGCCTCCTGAGTATTCAGAGTATGAAGCTGACCAACGCATCCGATCCCAATTCAGGGGCATTGGCGCCTACAATTCACAGCGCATCGGCGGTACACTAGCGCCGCTTTTTTACCACGCTAACGAGGAATCCCGTTTTGTTGCGTTACCTTTCTGTTACAGCCCTTGCCATCTTCCTGGCCCTGCCGGTTCAGGCACAGGACGTTAAATACGTGAGTGACAAGGTATTTGTTGTCTTACATAAGGGACCCGGTGCCGAATACCGCTGGGCTGCCAAACTGACTCCAGGCACTCGCTTGCGCGTGGCACGCACCGCCGAAGGTGGAAAGTGGGCTGAAGTGACCACCGACCGTGGCACCACTGGGTGGGTGAGCACTGAATTCCTTAGCACCGACACACCCGCCCAGGTCAGGCTGCCCGCCGCCGAAGCACGCGCAGAGAAGCTAAGCGCCGAGAACGCTGAACTTAGTAGTCAGGTGACCACGCTGGAAGCTGAAAAGCTTGAGTTGCTCAACAAAATTAACTCCTCGGATTCCACGCTGGGCGATGTTTCTCAGGAACTATCAAATTTGAAACAGATCTCTGGCAAAGCCGTTGAGCTGGATACCGACAATCGGCGACTCGTTGAGGAAACGGAAAACCTGCGCGCAGACGTCGACACGCTGGAGGCGGAAAATATGCGCCTGCAGGACAAACTGAAAAGCGAAGACTTTATTAATGGCGCCCTGGCAGTACTCATGGGTGTGTTTATCACGCTGGTTGTTCCGCGCCTCTGGCCGAAACGCCGCAAGAGCTCAAGCTGGGCCTAGGAGAATTACAATGTTGCGAGCCTTATTCCTATCACTTGCGCTGTTCCTGGCGCCTTTGCTTCATGCAGAAGAAACCCATCTGCCCAATCCTATTGTTACCGTCGAGACCACCGAAGGAACATTTACCCTTCGCCTGTTCAGGGACAAGGCGCCAATCACAGTAGAAAACTTCATGGCCTACATGGATGCTGGCTATTACGATGGCACGATCTTTCACCGGGTTATCCCTGACTTTATGGTACAGGGCGGGGGCTTTTTACCTGACATGAGTGAAAAGCCAACGCGCGACCCGGTTGTCAGTGAGTCCAGGAATCGACTGCACAATACCCGGGGCACCGTGGCGATGGCACGCACTAACGATCCCGACTCAGCGACTTCGCAATTTTTTGTCAATGTGCGCAACAACATGCGGCTCGACTGGACCCCGACTAACCCGGGCTATACCGTTTTTGGCGAAGTTATCTCGGGTATGAGCGTGGTGGATTACATTGTTACGGCACCCACGGGGTCGGTGGGCGGCCATCAGAACGTTCCCCTGCAGCCGATTAGTATTGTAAAGGTGAAGCGCAAGTCCGTCTTATGATCGCGCTGTCTGTCAATCTCAACAAGATCGCCCTGATACGCAACTCCCGGGACACCACTAATCCAAGCGTCCCCGAGCATGCGCAAATGTGCATCGACGCTGGCGCTGACGGCATTACTGTTCATCCCAGACCCGATCAACGTCACATCCGAGCGCAGGACTGCTTCGACCTGGCTCGCATGCTGTCGGTTGAGTTCAACATCGAAGGCAACCCCTTCACTGGCCCTCGCCAGAGCGACCGTCCCGGCGTGGGAGACTACCCAGGCTTTATGGAACTGGTCAAAGAGATCAGGCCGGCACAGTGCACATTGGTACCTGACACCGACGGCCAATTGACATCAGACCACGGTTTTGATTTAAAAAAAGACGGTGACACCGTCGCGCCACTGGTTGCCGAACTCAAGTCACTGGGCATTCGCACCAGTCTTTTCATGGACCCTGACCCAGACCAGATTCGCCTGGCCGCGCAAACGGGTGCCGATCGAATAGAGCTCTATACAGAGACCTACGCGGATGCATTCAAAAGCGGAGTTAAACTGGATGAGACTTTCCAATGCTTCATGGACGCTGCTGAAGTCGCCGCCGAGGAAGGCCTTGGATTAAACGCTGGGCACGATCTGGACCTGAATAATCTGCCGCGCTTTGCGGCTCTCCCCGGGTTGCTGGAAGTTTCAATCGGTCACGCACTCACCGTGGATGCGATCCGCAGTGGGCTCAGCGCTACAGTGGCAGCCTATCAACAAGCACTGGGGAAATAAGCTGGACCCGCGACTACAGGCTCTCCTCGACAAGCAAGAGATCACCGATCTTGTTTATGCGTACTGCAATGCATCGGATCGCCATGACCACGAAAAGTTAAGAGCCCTCTATCACCCGGATGCCACCGACGATCACGGCGCTTTTTTTAAGGGCCTGGCCAGTGAATTCATCGATAAATTGCCTGAAATACAGGCTCCAATGGAAATTCTTCACCACAATATCACCAACCTTAACATTGCCGTTGATGGAGATTATGCCGAGGGTGAAATCTACGTGCTGGCATTTCATCGCATCAGCACTGATGAAGAGCCCATGGATTTGCTAATCGGGGGACGCTACTTCGATCGCTACGAAAAGCGCGAAGGCGTATGGAAATTTAGCGCGAAGGCCGTTGTTGCCGACTGGGCGACCATCAACTCTCCATCGACTGTGCAACTGGACCACCCGCTGTTGGCGGGGTCGTATATCGGCAAACCCGGGCCAGAAGATCCGTCTTACCCATTTTTCAAGTTATTCAAATGGGGTGAGCATCAGGCCTGAGGAAATATTTCCTCGATCTGATGCCTTAGTTCATCAGAAATGCGCCGCTTGCTACGAGTGCTCGCATCTATATTCACCAGCACCGCCCGGCCGCGAACACAGTCTCTGCCCTCCTGGCTCATGACACAGTGCATGGTAAGCGAACTATTGCCCACCGAAATTTTTTCCAGCGCTATCGTTACATCGCTGCCAAAGTGGGTTTCGGCAAGGTAATCAATATTGACGTTCGCCAACATCCACTGAACCTGGGAGCTAATATCATCAGCCAATACACGGGTTAACAGCGACGTTCTCGCCGCTTCGAACCAGCCTGCGATGCTGACATTACTGATATGACCCTGGGCATCAGTTTCATAAAACCGAGGGCTGATAATAACCGTGAAGTCCGCCATCGTTTAACCGCCCACCAGGCTGATCATAACGCCTGCAGCAACCGCTGAACCAATCACCCCTGCAACGTTGGGCCCCATTGCATGCATTAACAGGAAGTTGTGTGGGTTTGCCTCCAGCCCCACCTTATTACTGACTCGAGCCGCCATCGGCACAGCGGATACACCCGCAGAACCGATCAAGGGATTGATAGGCGTGCTGCCAAAGCGGTTCATCAACTTGGCAATTAAAACCCCGGAAGCGGTGCCAATCCCAAATGCAACGATGCCAAGCCCCAAAATACCCAGGGTATTAATATCCAGGAACTTATCCGCAACCAGTTTCGACCCCACCGAAAGACCGAGAAAAATTGTAGTGATATTGATCAAAGAATTCTGTGCTGTATCCGAAAGCCGATCAACCACACCACACTCTTTCATCAGGTTGCCGAAACAAAACATGCCCAACAAGGGCGCAGCAGCGGGCAGCAGGAAAGCCACCAGGATCAACAAAACCAGGGGAAATACTATCTTCTCTCGCTGTGAAACGGGACGCAGCTGCACCATTTCAATTTTTCGCTCTTCTTCAGTGGTCAAGGCCCGCATGATCGGCGGCTGAATCATAGGTACCAGCGCCATGTACGAATATGCCGCTACGGCGATCGCGCCAAGCAGATCGGGCGCCAGCACACTGGAGACATAAATCGCGGTTGGGCCGTCGGCACCTCCAATAATCCCAATCGCCGCGGCGTCGGCGATACTGAAGTCCATCCAGCCAATCGAGGTCAGGAACACGGCACCAATAACAGTGGCGAAAATACCGAACTGGGCAGCGGCGCCCAGAAAAAGTGTCTTGGGATTTGCCAGTAACGGACCAAAATCCGTCATTGCGCCTACGCCCATAAAAATCACCAGGGGGGCAACGCCGCTGGCGATAGCCACGGAGTAAAAATTGTAAAGCATGCCATTGCTAAAACCGGCATCCATGGCCAGCTGCTGGGCTGCCAGATGGGTAGCGGAGTCGCTGGCACCATAGGCTGCCAACAGCTCTTTCCCACTCTCAGTGGCTACGACGCCCAACAAACGGGAAAATTCCAGCAACAGCGCGGGATCAGCGCCCTGAATGGCATTCTCGACAGCAGAATACGCCAACCCCGCACCGGGAATATTGGCCAGGATTCCGCCAAAGCCAATGGGCACTAGCAACAAGGGCTCAAAACCTTTGCGTATGGCCAGAAACAACAACGCCATGCCAATGACCAACATGAAAGCCTGGCCAATGCCGATCTGCGCGAGGCCGGAGGAATTCCAAAGTTGTAAGAGGTTATCCATGGGCCTAATTGACGCTAATCAGGGAGTCGCCGACGGCAACTGTATCGCCGACTTTGACATCAACAGTCGCGACGGTACCATCGCGGGTCGCGCGGACTTCAGTTTCCATCTTCATGGCTTCCAGAATAATCACCACATCCCCCGAGGCCACCACATCACCTGGACTAACATTTACGCTGAATATATTTCCAGCGAGGGGCGCAACCAGGGGCTCGCTGGCGGATGCTGCTGCAACCGACGGCGTGACTGCGGCAGCTGTGGATGTAATTGCGGATACGTCGCCGCCTTCGGCCACTTCTACGACATAGCTGGCGCCATTGACCTTTACGGTGTAGACCCCTGCATCACCGACCGCCTGACTTGCCGCCGGAGTCGCCGCCGGTTCCTTGCCTGGCGCGGGCTCAAAGGCAGCGGGATTATCACGATTCTCCAGGAATTTAAGCCCAATCTGGGGGAAAAGCGCATAAGTTAGAACATCGTCAATCTCGCCCTCACCGCCGGTCAACGCAATGTTTTTCTCCGCCGCCAGCTGGTGAAGTTCCTCGGTCAGTGCAGTAACCTCTGGTTCCAGCAGATCTGCCGGACGACAGGTGATCGCTGCGCCACCCTCCAACACCCGTGTTTGTAACTCCTTATTCACCGGTGCTGGAGCTTTGCCGTACTCACCCTTTAGTATGCCTGCCGTTTCTTTTGATATGGATTTGTAGCGTTCGCCTGTCAGGACATTAATGACCGCCTGCGTTCCGACAATTTGCGATGTTGGGGTGACCAGGGGGATAAAGCCCAGATCCTCACGAACCCGGGGAATTTCTTCCAATACCTCATCCAGTTTATCAGCAGCCCCCTGCTCCTTGAGTTGGCTTTCCATGTTAGTCAGCATCCCACCCGGCACTTGCGCCACCAGGATGCGTGAATCCACACCGCGAAGCGCACCCTCGAACTGGGCGTATTTTTTACGCACCTGGCGATAATAAGCCGCTACCTCTTCCAGCTTTTCAATATCAAGCTGCGTATCCCTGTCTGTGCCTTTTAACATTGCCACCACAGATTCAGTGGGCGAATGACCATAGGTCATAGACATCGAAGAGATTGAGGTGTCGACATTATCGACCCCTGCCTCAACACACTTCAAAATAGTCGATGTAGAAAGCCCGGTTGTGGCATGACAATGCATGTGGATGGGAATATCACAGGAGGCCTTGAGTCGCTTGACTAATTCGAAGCCGTCATAGGGATGGAGCAGGCCCGCCATATCCTTGATAGCGATTGAGTCCGCGCCCATATCCTCGATGAGCTTACCCTGGGCTACCCAGGTCTCAACATCATGCACAGGGCTGATTGTGTATGAAATGGTGCCCTGAGCATGCTTGCCTACTTGTTTCACCGCCTTGAGCGCCACTTCGATATTGCGCATATCATTCATCGCATCGAATACCCTGAACACATCGACACCATTGGTTGCTGCCCGCTCAACAAACTTTTCCACAACGTCGTCGGCATAGTGGCGATAACCAAGAATATTCTGTCCCCTGAACAACATTTGCTGAGGGGTATTAGGCATCGCTTTTTTCAACTCGCGTATGCGGTCCCAGGGGTCTTCACCGAGATAACGAATACAAGCGTCAAAAGTGGCTCCACCCCAGGACTCAAGCGACCAAAAACCAATCTCGTCGAGCTTGGCTGCGATGGGCAACATATCATCGATACGCACTCTGGTTGCCAACAGGGATTGGGATGCATCCCTGAGCACCACGTCCGTAATGCCCAGCGGGCGCTTATTATCGTCCATGGGGACCTCTCGTGTTCAAAACTTGAATTGGGTGGTGGCTTATTACTTACGGCCCCGGTGCTGGTGAACGGCAGCGCTTATCACCGCCACTAGCTCATTGTCAGCGGGGGCAGAGACTGGCTTTCTTGCAGCCACAGCCGCTTTTTCAGCTTCGGGAAAATAACGGCCGACGAAGGCAGACATCGCGGTAGTCGCAACGACGAGCAATGCCAGAAACACAACCACAGTACCCATGCCGTACAGCATTAGCTCGACACCCTGTCCTACAATATCCTGCTGCATCTACCCTTACCTATCACTGAAGCGCCGTTCGGCATCGTCCGCGCCGACCAAGAGTGCAACTATAAAACAGCTGCCACGCGAGCGCCATTACCCCGAAGGGTAGACCAATGGCCGCTTTCACACCTCTGGCGTATAATCCCACGCCGAATTGAGAGAGAACCTGAAATGCGACTGATGCTCGCCCCCATGGAGGGCGTGATAGATCACACGATGCGCGAGCTACTCACCAGCCTGGGGGGTGTAGATCGCTGTGTCACCGAATTCGTGCGAGTTAGCGAAAGGCTATTGCCGCCAAGGGTGTTCTATCGGCTCTGCCCGGAGCTGCACAATGAAGGCCAAACTGTATCCGGGGTGCCAGTTTACCTACAACTACTGGGCGGGGATTCGGTTGTGTTAGCGGAGAACGCTGCGCGAGCAGCAGAGCTTGGTGCTCCGGGCATAGATCTGAATTTTGGCTGCCCGGCCAAAACGGTCAACAAATCAGATGGCGGTTCGATTATTTTACGCCAGCCAGAACGGGTGGCTGCAATTACCTCGGCTGTGCGCCAAGCCGTTCCGGCTCACGTGCCGGTGACGGTAAAAACGCGGCTAGGCTATGAGGACCAGCACAAATTCATCGATATTGTACGGGGTATTGCCGAGGCCGGTGCTACCGAATTGACTGTGCATGCCCGCACCAAACGTCATGGCTACAGACCTCCCGCATATTGGGAGGAAATTGCCAGAGCCAGAGAACAAGTGGCAATGCCAGTGATCGCCAATGGAGAAATTTGGAACGCGGCCGACGCCCTGCGCTGCCAGCAAGTCAGTGGCTGTGAAGATTTGATGTTGGGTCGCGGAGCACTCTGCCGCCCAGACCTGCCCAGGCTGGTGAAGGCCGCTGCAAATAATGAAGCGATGAATCCGCTGCCGTGGGGGGAGATAGTGCCGCTGATTCTACAGTTTTATCAGCTGACGCTGGACAATTACGACGCCTGCCATGTAGGCAACCCCATCAAACAATGGCTGGTTTACCTGAGGGCCTACTACCCTCAAGCCGCCTTGCTGTTCGACAAAATCAAACGCTTGCGAGAACCGGAGGCAATAGGCGCAGGTCTGCGCAGCGAAATGGCAGTCCAGGGCCGGCGGCTAGACGCCGCCTGATCCAACGCCCTAGGCTGAGAGGCGCACGGACTGCGCCAATTCCAATTCCAACGCATACAAATCCTGCTTCAGTTGTTCCAGCTCCCGGCGGACATCGAGACGCCAGGTTTCCACTGCCGCCTCATCCTGTTCCAGCTGCTCGGCTATATCCATTACATCAGCTTCCAGATCGAGCGCAGCGAAGTCAGTACCGAGGCCCACATTTCCGACCTCTGGTTGAAAAGCCGAGAGCATCAGGTATCCCGCCTTCAAATGCTCTTGCAGACGATGATCAGAACCGCTGCCAATACAAATCAACAGCGCTCGCTTCAACGTACTCTTGGGGTGCGGAAGTTTCGACGCATCAATAATGCGCCCGGGCATTGGCGCCGAAATTTCCAGAAAACGGGCATAATCCAGCACCATTCGCTGGGCTTTCAAAAAGTCGAGCTCGCACTCCGACTCAGGCAGGCGCCCAAACAAGCGGCTAAATAAATTCATGTATGACTCCGGCAATGACTGCTATATCGTGCAGCACATTTGACCAGAGACTGGGGCGCTGAGGCATTGCTCCCGACGCCATTAGCATGACATCGGGCGACATTTGGCCAATCGCTCAGAAAATGGTTGGCACAATCGCGTCGATGAGGCGCGGACCCGATTGAGCCATGGCCTCTGCAAACTGGGTATTAAACTCCTCTGCCGTCGTTGCCCGAGTAGCAGGGACCCCCATACCCGTGGCCAGCGCGACGAAATCCAAATCAGGGCGACCAATATCGAGCGTACTGGCAGCACTGGGACCGGGCACCCCGCCGCGAGCTCCGGTGCGACCGAATTCCATCTCCAGAATAGAGTATTTTCGATTGTTAAAAATCACCACGGTAACGTCGGTATTCTCCCGGGCCATGCTCCACAAGGCCTGGATGGTATACATAGCGCTGCCATCGCCCTCCAGACAGACGACCTTCTGCTCAGGGCAAGCTATGGCTGCGCCCAGTGCAGCCGGCAGACCCCAACCGATGCTGCCGCCGGTCTGGTTGAGCTGAACATGAGGCCTGGCGGCGGCGGTAAACATGCTTACCATCATTCCAGAAGTGATGGCCTCATCAACAATGACTGCGTCATCGGGCAAGTAGTGCGCGAGGGCCATTCCCACCTTGGCCGCATCCAACTCCCCCTCGGCCAATGCTGGCAGGTTGAGTTCATGAACCTGCGCTTTAAGTTCGGTCGCACCAACTTTTTCAGCCAATGCCATTAGCGCGCTGTCGATGTCATCATTGGGGCTGGCCAGCACCAATTTTTCGCAGGACGCGGGGGCAATGGCGCTGGAGACGCCGGGGTAGGCAAAAAACGAGACCGGGTCTGCCGCACCTACCAGGATTACCTGTTCCACGTCCTTGATACTGTCAATTGCCAGTTCCGCCAGATACGCCAGGCGTTCGATCACCGCCGTACCTGCCCCTCTGGCGACTTTACCCGGCAGGGTCTCAATCAGGGCCCGCGCGCCAGTGGCCTGGGTAATGCGGTCCACTACCCGCCCTTGATCCGCGGTGACATCACGGCCACCGATCAATATCAGCGTGCTGCTACCGGACTGCAGCATGGTCGCCGCCTGATCGACTTTCTCTTGAGACACCGCCCTCGGCCCCGGCACAGCCACCGCAGGCGCGGCGCCATTGGGGTTATCGCCCCAGGACACATCTGCAGGCAGCATCAGCGTAGCGATCTGGCCGATACCGGCTTGCAGTACGGCTTCTGCTGCATCACGGGCAATATCCTCGGACGAACCTGAGGTGTGCACCCAGTGAGAAACCGGCCCGGCTATGCCCTCGATATCGGAGGTCAATGGCGCATCATATTCCAGGTGATAGGTCGCGTGGTCGCCGACAATATTCACCATGGGCATATGCCCTTTTTTGGCATTGTGAATGTTCGCCAGCGCATTACCCAGACCGGGCCCAAGGTGCAACAGTGTCGAGGCGGGTTTGCCTTTCATCCTTGCATAACCATCGGCGGCACCGCTGAGTACGCCCTCAAAAAGACACAGTACACAACGCATACCCGGTACCTCGTCCAGGGCAGCAACGAAATGCATCTCTGACGTTCCTGGATTGGTGAAGCAAACCTCAATCCCGTTGTTGGTCAGCGTGGTCAGCAGACTCTCGGCTCCGTTCATGATCGCGAACTCCTCAGTCGGTGGATTGGTTCATGATTGCGTCGCGGGTTGCCTTGAACTCAACGCCGTCGTTCCACTTGGGGAAGTCACGGCTGGAGGCGAGTTCACTGCCCATGTGGTGCAGCAGCTGAACTTCCTGCACCGCGCCGCGCAAGTCCCAATCCGCATCGTACTCGTCAGATGGTTTGTGATAATGGTTATTAATATAATTTTCCAGGCGGCCTTTACCCCACTCCGGTCCGTGCTCATCGCTATTGGTTGAACGGGTCAGGTACAGTGCCGGCACACCGACTCGCGCCAGGGAAAAGTGATCGGAACGATAGTAAAAACCTTTCTCGGGAAAGGGTTCCTGGACCAGTGTGCGCCCCTGTTTGTCAGCTGCCCTGGCAAGATAGTTCTCCAGTTCACTATTACCAAAGCCGACTACGGCTATGTCACTGGTGGGGCCAATCTGACCCGCCGCGATATTATCCATGTTGAAGTTGGCCGCGGTTTTGTCGAGTGGGAATATCGGATTTTCACCGTACCAGCGCGATCCCAAAAGCCCGGACTCCTCTGCAGTCACCGCAAGAAACAAGACTGAGCGCTCGGGGGCTTCTGCCTGCTCGCTGAACAATCGCGCCAGCGAGAATAGCGCTGCCGTTCCCGACGCATTGTCACTGGCGCCATTATAGATATTGTCACCGTCGGTACCGGGACGAACGCCCAGGTGATCCCAGTGCGCGGTGTAAATCACCACCTCTTGAGGATATTTGCTACCGGGAATCAATGCTGCCACGTTGTGGCTGGTCTTCTTAGTGACCTCATTATTCAGGGTCACGGAGGCACTGATATCTGCTAGCGGATAGGCTTTAAAGCCAGGCTCCGCTGCTGCCGCCTTGGCTTCAGCGTAATCCACCCCTGCCGCTGCAAACAGGGCTTGTGCCTGCGCAAATGGTATCCAGCTCTGGACGGCAACAGTGTCCACCTTCTTGTTCTCTGCAGTTAGCCCAATTTTGGCGGAGGAACCGCCATTGCGGACAACATCCCAGCCATAAGCCGCCGGGGCAGTCTCGTGCACGATAATGACCCCGGCGGCGCCCTGTCGAGCTGCTTCCTCGAACTTATAGCTCCAGCGACCGTAGTAGGTCATGGTGTTGCCATTAAATACCTCGGGATCCTGGGTAGCAAAGCCAGGGTCATTAATTAGCACCACCACGGTCTTGCCAGTGACATCAATGTCTGCGTAATCGTTCCAGCCGCGCTCCGGCGCGTTAATACCGTAGCCGGCGAACACGAGGGGCGATTCAACCAGCTCAGCTAACGGCATTTGCCGCTGGGTAAATACCACCATTTCGTCGCCGAAGCTTAAGTCCGCGTTGTATTGCTCACCTTGCAGCGATAGCACCGCATCATGGGCAGTCGCAACTGCGGTAATCGGCACTTCCTGAAACCACTGCCCTTTATTGCCAGGCTGCAGGCCAAGCGCCTCGAACTCTTTAACCAGGTAGGCAATTGTTTTGTCTTCACCCGCCGTGCCCGGTTCACGCCCTTCGTAGGCATCTGATGCAAGTTCGGCGATGTGGCGATGCAATTCGGCGCTGATCTGTTGCTCAGGATCAGGGCTGACGAAGGCGGTGGCCGAGTCCGGCACGGGCTCAACGGGGGTTGAATCTTCCCCGGAACAGGCAGTCAGTGCCAGCAGTACGCTGGCCAAGAGGAGCATTGGCTTCATTGGAACCCTCGGTATCGGCGGAAAGGAGAGCCATGATACTGGCATTTAATGCGCCGCGCACTGTCGGTATGCGGTTTGCATCCGCAGTGAAGGCTGGCGTTTAATACCCACTGCATATCTCCCTGACCAACTGGCTGGGAACAAACTGGAAAACCACCTTATGAGCACCAGTATCGCCGTTGAACCGGCCACGGATGCAGGATTTCTTGGCCACCCCCGTGGCCTATTCGTTTGCTTCGCGACCGAACTGTGGGAACGCTTTTCTTTCTACGGTATGAAGTACCTGCTGCTTTTGTACCTCACCAAATACCACCTGTTCTCCGATGCCGGCGGCCTTGATGTCTTGGGAAGCTATGCCGCCCTGGTTTACGCAAGTCCTGTGATAGGTGGATTGTTGGCTGATCGCTACCTGGGGATGCGTAAAGCGGTCATATTCGGGGGCGTCCTGCTGGTAATGGGACACCTGGGCATGGCATTTGAAGGTGAACAGGCTCACCGAGTAGGCGACGACATTGTTCGAGATGAAGGCGCGTTGCAGGTGTTTTACTTTTCGCTAGCGCTCATTGTTGTGGGCGTGGGCTTTTTGAAACCGAACATTTCCACGATTGTAGGCCGGCTCTACAGTGAGGATGATCCACGCCGGGACTCAGGCTTCACAATTTTCTATATGGGCATCAACATCGGCGCTTTTGCTGCCGCATTACTGTGTGGCTATCTGGGGGAGACTCTGGGCTGGGCTTACGGCTTCGGAGCAGCCGGCATCGGCATGCTGGTAGGACTGGCTACGTTTATTGGTGGCCAGAAACATCTGCACGGGCACGCTGAGCCGGGCGACCCCTCGCTCCTCAAAGAACTATCGCCAATCGGGCTGAACCGAGAGCTAACCATTTACCTTTGCGCTGCTTTGGGCGTAGCTCTTATTTGGAAAATGCTACAGTTTCATGCCGTTGTGGGACTAACGCTTAACCTGATGTCGGTTGCTGTTCTTGGCGGTCTAGCCTGGTTTATCACAGCCCGATGCAATCCAGTGGAGCGCCAGCGCATGATTGCCTTACTGGTACTCACCATGTCAACTGTGGTTTTCTGGGCCCTGTTCGAGCAAGCTGCCGGCTCGATGACTCTTTTCGCCGACAGGGTGATGGACCGCAGAATATTTGGCATGAACCTTACCGCTGCCCAATATGGTTCCCTGAACTCGTTTTTCATATTTTTATTTGCGCCTTTGTTCGCCTGGTTGTGGACCAGCCTGGGCCGACGAGGGCTTGAGCCCAGCACCCCGGTCAAATTTGCACTAGGAATCGCGCAGGCGGGACTGGGTTTTGGTGCTCTCGTGTGGGGAGCCGCCAACCCTGACAACGCGGGCCTGGTAGCCGGATACTGGATGGTTTTGGCCTACCTCCTGCATACCACTGGCGAGTTATGCATCTCCCCTGTGGGACTATCAGCCGTCACCAAACTAGCGGTACCAAGCGTTGTAGGAGTAATGATGGGGGCCTGGTTCCTGGCGACTGCTTACTCCGAATTTGTTGCCGCCCAACTATCGAAACTGGCGGCAATCGATACTCTGGACGGCTCGGTCTCCGACCTTGGAGCTGCTCTTCAAAGCTACTCCAGTTTGTTTGGAGACCTGCTTTACATTGGCCTGGGAGCCGCCGCCCTACTGCTGGTGCTGTCACCCATACTTAAGAAGATGATGCACGGAGTGCACTAATCACCAGATCCCGCTTGGCAAACGATGTTCAATCACCGTACATTGGGCCTATAAACAAAAAACAACCATGGGGACGATAGCGCGGGGGTGAACAAGTTTAACCTCACGTTCTGGGGCGAGATCCTGCCGGGTAAAGACCCGGAGCAGGTCAAGGCCCGTTTTGGCAAGCTTTTCGGCATCGATGATCCCGAGCGCGTAGAACACTTCTTTTCCGGCGATACAGTCACTCTAAGACGCAATCTCGATCGTAAAGTCGCCGGCGAGTATTTTCACAAACTACACAAGCTGGGCGTCGAGGCAGAACTGGTAAAAGTCGATGCAGCGACGAAAGCAGCTCCCGCCCCTCCCGCGCCCACCCCCGACACGGCTACCACCACAGACAGTGAAGCAAACCAATGGGAAGCCGCCCGTCGCCAGGCCGAGCTGGAAAGCCTTAACCGTCGCAAGGCGGAGCAGTTAAAAAAAGCGGAAGAAGAAGCCCGGCGTAAAGAGGCCGAGGCGGAGCGCATAACACTTGCAAAACAGCAAGAGACTTTGCGACTTGCTCAGGAAGAAGCTCGCCTTGAGGCCAGGCAACAGGCTGAAAAGCAGGCGAAGGCCGAGAAAGACGCGCTGCGCCGGGCAGAAGAGAAGCGTCAACGCACGGCTGAAGCTGAACGCAAAAAAATCGCCACAGAACAAGCAAAACGCCAACTCGAAGAGGACGCAGCTCTTCGCATAGCCCAGGCCGAAAAAGAAAAGCAACGCAAGGCCGAGGAAGCAGAACAAGAGCGCATTGCCGCAGCCGAAGCGAGACGCTTGCGAGAAGAGCAGGCTGCTCTGCGTAAAGCCCAGGCTGAAAAAGAAAAGCAGCGCAAAGCCGAAGAAGCAGAGAAAAAACGCATTGCCGTAGCCGAAGCGAAACGCTTACGAGAAGAGCAAGCGGCTCTGCGTAAAGCCCAGGCTGAAAAAGAAAAGCAGCGCAAAGCCGAGGAAGCAGAGCAAAAGCGCATTGCCGCAGCAGAAGCGAAACGTAAACGCGAGGAAGAAGCGGCTTTACGCCGTGCCAAGCTCGAAGCAGAGAAAAAGCGTAAAGCCGAGGAGGCAGAGCGCAAGAGAATTGCGGCGGCAGAAGAAAAGCGACGACTTGCAGAAGAACAAGCGATAAAAAAGGCTGCCGAGCAGGCGGAAAGGAAGCGTCGCGAAGCTGAACTCGCACATGCCGCAGCAGAGAAAGCCGAATTGGAGCGGCAGCGGGCTGAAAAAATTGCGCAAAAAAAAGCACAGCAAGTCGCAGAAGAGAGGCAGCGGAGAGAGGCCGAACGCAAAAAGAAAGCAGCAGAAGATGCCCTTCTGCGTGAACAACGAGCAGAAGACCAGCGCAAAGCCAGGCAAGCTGAAGAAAAAGCGAAAGCCGAACAACAACGACAGCGCCTTCGCGAACAAAAAGAAGTAGAAGAAAGAGAAAGAGAACTCGAAGAGAAAGCGATTGAGCGCGGAGCCAGAGCACTGACCGGCACCCCCAATCTCAAAACCACCCAGGCAAAAGTAAAGTCCAGACTTGAATTACCCCGAAAAAACACGGCGTATCACTCTGGCGCAGGAAAGCACCAGACCGGCGCGCCCAACCTCTATCAACTGCGGGCTTTTCGCAACCGACCCGAGGTCAAGGAAAGGCCTGCACTGGCCCGAGAGCTGGCGCGCAAGGGGTTACTTGCGGGCGCTGCTGCACTCGCTGTCTTACTGATTTTATTGGGTCGCTTCGCCAGCCTCACTGCGCCAATAGCGGTCTCAGGTCCAACGGCTATAGCCTCCAACAGCCGAGGGGAACTAATGATACTCGCGGGTGATCAGTTGCTAATGCATGACCGCTCGGGAGTTGCCAGCGAATCGATTGAGGCAAGCGCCCTGGGTCTCGAAAAATTGGCCGGTCCGCTAAAATATACATCGCAGGGAGCAATCATTTTACAGGGACGTGCAAAAGATGGATTGGACGAGACACCCACACTCTGGCAGTGCGAAATCGCCATAAAAAGCTGCACGCCTTTTAAAACAGAAGTCCAGCCAATCACTCCCAGCAACCTGCGAGTGCACGAGTTGAACGGTGATTTATTCATTGCTGACGCGCCGGCGGGAAAACTGCTTAAGCTGTCAGCTAGCGGCGATCTGAAATCCACAATCGACCGACCCCTGCCGGATCAGCCCGTATTAAGGCTTGACTCCGGCTTACTGTTCGTCAACAGCAAAGAAGGCCCAGCCATTAGTGTCTTGCGCTATGAAGATCAGGCTTTTGGTCAGCAGCTCGATGAGATTCTCCTACTGCCTCCCCCTGCGCTGGAGCGGGAGCAAACCCGCGTCCGGGACTTTACCTCCAACGGCAGTCATTGGTGGGTAACCCTCTACAACCCCGGTACGGGCGACAGTGGCCTATACCTGTTTGATCGAGAATGGAGCTACATCGGTCAACTCGACCGGGGGGAGATGCTCCAGCCGGGTCAGCTTGTGAACTGGGGCCGCAAGGTCTTGCTATTTAGCGAGCATCGATCCGAGATAAGGCGGTACGGTGAGAAAGGCGAAGAAGAAGCAGTCCTGCAGTCAGAGTTGCTTGAGAAAATGATCGCTGATCACGCGACTGAAGCACTGCTGGTAGACCTTGCTTGGTACACCTCCCTACTGATCGCTCTGGCGATCGCACTGTGCGGCCTCGCCTATGCCTACTGGTATTCCATTCGCGCACTGGTCTACAAGAATCGACCGACTCTGGGTGCAGAGCCACTGGACGATATCGCCGATCAAATCCATTGGGTCGACGCCGCTTCGACCCGCTCGGAGCAGTTACGACACGCCAGTATCGCCTGCGCAGTGCTCGTAATCGCAGGGCTAGTTACACTGATCGGGCTTGGCGTGTCAGCACTTCACCTGTTGGCAGCAATGATCGCTCTATGTGGCCCTTTTGCTTCCCTGCAACTGCTTTTGCGCAGTGAACCCGAGCACCTTGGCGTGTGCAATGAACAGCTTGTAGTGGTGGACTACCGCCAGATGTACCATCTGGCCATCGGCCACCGGATACATTACCGGGGCCCGTTTGTAATGATCGATGATGTTGTGATCTTCACCGGGACATTGCTTCTCCCGGCCCTGGATCGAAGCCAGCTCAAGGCGCTGGCAGAACCCTTGATTCATGCCGGTATTCGGGTAGATCGCAAAACCGTGGTGGTTAAGCTGATGGAGAGCCATCATCCCGTCGCTCGTGCTACCCAGATCACCGCTATCTCATTCCTGGTCGGGGCGCTGTTGGCGGCGCTGGGTCAGCTGTTATGGTGAGGGACTAGAGCCACGCCGGGAATCAGATATACTGACCCAACAGAAGACCGGACCTTTGCCATCATGAGCAACCCCAGCCCCCCTCGCGTTTCCCTGTTTGTCACCTGTCTCGCAGACCTGATACGCCCATCTGTTGGGTTTTCCAGTATTCGATTGCTGGAACAAGCTGGCTGCATTGTCGACGTGCCCATGCGGCAGACGTGCTGCGGGCAGCCGGGTTACAACAGCGGCGACTATGAATCTACCGTGCCTCTCGCTCAAAAAACCATTGAGCTGTTTGAGCATGCCGAGTACGTGGTTGCCCCCTCTGGCTCTTGCGCAGGAATGCTCAGAGAACACTACCCTAAGCTTTTAGAGGGTGAGTGGAGGGACCGAGCCATCAGCCTCGCTGAGAAAACCTATGAGCTCACCAGTTTTTTGGCTGAAGTGGTAAAACTGGACAGCGCCCCGGCGATACCAACCCAGATGCCTACGGTGACCTATCACGACAGTTGCGCCGGCCTGCGAGAATTGGGAATCAAACAACAACCACGCAAGTTGCTTCGTGAATTGTGCAAGGTGGATGTTAAGGAGATGCAACAGGCGGACGTCTGCTGCGGTTTTGGCGGCACCTTCTGTGCCAAGATGCCCGACATCTCCGGCAAGATGGTAGACGACAAATTGCGTAATGCCGTCGAAAGCGGTGCCAGCATGATCACCGGCGGCGACCTCGGCTGCCTGCTCAATATTGCCGGCCGTGCTCGCAGGGAAGGCATCGACATAGAAGTTCGCCACGTGGCTGAACTGCTTAGCGGTGACCTCTACTCCCCCGCCATCGGAGAAGGAGAGTAGATAGGGTGGAATTACAAAGCCAACATTTTCGGGAAAAAGCCACCGAGGCACTGGCAGACTCTGCCGCGCTTACCCAGCGCGACATGATGGCGCTATTCACGCCAATTATCCGCGATGCTGCCATGGAGGAATTGGGATCCTTCGAGCCACTGCGCCAGCATCTCAAGCGAATACGTCAACATAGCCTGAACAACCTCGACTATTATCTCGCACGGTTCGAACTGGAAGCCACCAACAATGGCAGCCAGGTGCATTATGCCTGCACCCCCAATGAAATGAACTCGATTGTGCTGGACATATGCCAGCAACACGACGCCCGCCTTGTTGCCAAGGGTAAATCCATGGTTACAGAGGAGACCGCCCTTAATGACTATCTGCAACGCGGCGGCCTGGAGGTGGTTGAGACCGATCTTGGCGAATACATTATCCAGCAAGCAGGTGAAACTCCCAGCCACATTGTGGGGCCCGCACTCCATAAATCCGAGCAGCAGATCCGTGAATTGTTTCTGGAAAAACACGACCTGGGCGAGCGCGAGCTGGAAACCACGGCAGACCTGGTGAATGAAGCGCGCACTGTACTGCGTGATACATTTCTACGCGCTGACGTGGGCATCATAGGCTCCAATGCCCTCATCGCAGAAAATGGTTACTCCATGCTCGTGACCAACGAGGGCAACGGTGACCTGTGCGCTAACCTGCCTAACGTTTTGATCATCTGTACAACCCTTGACCGGGTTCTTCCGCGGGGCGAAGACGCCACGGCGATGCAGCGTTTGCTGGTGCGTTCGGCCACGGGTCAGGCACAAACCTGCTATACCAGCTTTTATTCTGGACCTAGACGTGAAGGCGAGTCAGATGGCCCGTTAGAAACGCATATTGTGTTATTGGACAACAAGCGCACCGACATTTTAGCCAGTGATTACAAAGAAATGCTGCAATGTATTCGCTGTGGCGCCTGCCTCGATCACTGTCCCATTTTCACAGCGGCCGGAGGGCACAGTTATGGCTGGGTTTACTCGGGCCCCATGGGCTCAATTCTTACTCCCCTGCTCACTTCTCTGGAGGCCAGTGAGGCACTACCCAATGCCTGCACGGGCTGTGGTCGCTGTGAGGAAGTTTGCCCTGCCGCGATCCCCATTCCCGATCTCCTGCGGGATTTGCGACATGAACAAAGTCTGCAAAAAATCACTCCTTCGCGCTGGAGAACAGGCATTAAACTTCACGCCTGGCTAGCACTGCGCCCAGCCTTGTATCAGTCTCTCACCTCGTTGGTGATGTCAACATTGCACCGTCTGGGACGTAAAAAAGGAGGCTTCAGTAAGCTGCCCTTCGCCAGCGGCTGGACCGGTGGACGAGATTTTCCCGCACCACAATCACGCACCTTTATGCAGCAATACAAATCAAGAGGCAAGGTTGATGAGTAGCGAGAGCCGCTCCAGAATTATGGCCAGAATTCGCGGCGCAAGCCTCGGACAAGGAGCCGCTTCTATCGAAAGAGAGCTGGCCGAAATGGGCGTTGCGCCATCGGCTCCCCTACCCCACGAGGACACGTGCGTCGCCTTCATGGTGAACGTGCTGCGCAATCAGGGCACCCTGGATATCGCCGGAAGCCGAAGTGACGCAGTGAAGTTAATTGGCCAGTACATCTATCAACACTTCCGCAGCCATCGACTGGTAGCGGGAAACGACCCGCATCTGGCAGCCATGCCCTGGCGTGATGGGGGGGTGCTCCCGCGCTTTGGCGAAGTAGAGCCGGGAGAGCCAGTAGCTCTCAGTTATGCCCAATGGGGCGTCGCCGAAACCGGGGCGACTATTTTGCTAACGGGCAAGCCGAATCCCAGCCGCAACCACTTACTCCCGGAGCGTCATCTGGTGCTGCTGGATATCAACAACCTCTTGCCAGATCTCGAGTCACTATGGCAACAGATTGAACCTGAAATAGAGGCGGGCTCAAGACCCCGGGGCATTAACTGCATTGCCGGGCCCTCCAGTACGGCTGACATTCAGGCGCAGCTGATTTACGGAGCCCATGGGCCCAGGGGCTGGCACGTGATCCTCACTGGCGGCGCCTCCGCTGAGCAGCTAGAAGCGGCAAAATCCATTGTTTCAGGCGAAAAAATACCCGACGGCAGTTAAGGCTGCGGTCGGGCATGTGCTTTACCTGTTTAGAGCGGTGTGTAATCGAATTTCTGGCCGCCAACCGCCGCCTCATACATTAAACCACCCTTGGCAATAGTGAAAATCGCCATACCTTTGCGATAGCCGCCGTGCGTGGTCGCCGCGTTATTCTGTCCGCCGCTGGCTCCGGCTGCAATACCGCCACCGGTATTGGCCTCTGCTGATACGCCGGCGGTGATCGCTACCGCGGTCGCCTGAGCACTGAATTCAAAATTACCTGTACTGAATTCCCGGAACGCACGTTGATCTTCGAAGAAAATAATCTGGCTGAAAGCTTGCCCGCCCAGCTGGAAACCCATCGTAATCTGGGTCATTGTCGTGTTTCCCACATGACGCCCGCCGATATAAACCCTGCCCTTACCATGCGCACCGCCGATACCAATACCACCTTTGCCGATGGTCGGAAAAATGGCGTAACCATAAGCGCTATCAAAAAATTGTGCGCTGCCTCCTGCGCTTTTGAATGCGCCAATAGCATTGGCATAGCTATCCTGCGCCCACGCAACCTGCCCGTTAAAAGCCAGCAACGCCAGCAGCAGACTGACTTTGAAAATCTTTTGCATGTTTTTACCTCGAAGTAGGGGAAAAGCTCCATACGGGGAGCTGCGCTATTGTCGGCAGCCATTAGCGCCTGGTCAAGGTCTTCAGCCGGTATTGCGCATGCCAGCAGCTATTCCGGCAATCGTCACCATGATGGCGCGCTCTGCCTGCGGCTCCTCGCTCTCCCTGTTACGTTTGAGCAGCTCTGCCTGCAGAAAGTTCAGCGGATCCGTATATATATTTCGCAGCCGAATGGATTCAGCCGTCCACGGCTGATCCGCCAGCAGTTCGTCATGACCGTGAATATTGAGCACAGTATCAGTATCACTGGCTAGCTGCTCGCGCAATCGCTCACCAATAAACGCCAGTTCAGCGGGCACAAGCGACTCATCGTAATACGCGGAAAGCCCTATATCAGCTTTGGCGTAGACCATCTCCAGCATCGATAAGCGGGTCGCGAAAAACGGCCAATTTTCTACCATTTCAGCAATTAACTCTCCCCTACCACTATCCTCGGCCTGGGCCAGTGCGGCGCCGGCACCTAGCCAAGCAGGTAACATCAGGCGATTTTGCGACCATGCAAAAATCCAGGGAATAGCTCGCAGGCTTTCAATACCGCCACCGCCCTTACGCCGAGCAGGCCGAGACCCCAAAGGCAGCTTCGCTAACTCCTGCTCCGGGGTGGCATGGCGAAAATAGGGAACAAACTCAGGTTCTTCGCGAACGACGGCTCGATAGGCCTGGCAAGAATCCTCTGCAAGCTTATCCATCACCTCGCGCCAGCTGTCTTCCGGTGCGGGAGGAGTCCGCAGGTTGGCCCTGCAAATAGCGACCGTGTAAAGCGCCAGGGTTTTCACCGCCAGAGAGGTCCACCCCAATTTGGTACGGATCATCTCTCCCTGCTCTGTCACCCGCAAACCGTTTTTCAGTGAACCGGGGGGCTGCGACAGCAAAGCCTCACGAGCCGGTGCCCCGCCCCGCCCAATTGTGCCTCCACGCCCGTGAAACAATGTCAGCTCAACATTGTGACTGGAACAAACCTCAAGCAACTGCTCCTGCGCACGGTACTGAGCCCAGGAAGCAGCCAATACCCCGGCATCCTTGGCTGAATCAGAGTAGCCAATCATGACCATCAGGTTTCCGGCAATATGGCCGCGATACCAGTGGTTCTGGAGCAAGTCGGAGACCACATCTTTTGCGCGCGAAAGGTCATCCAGGGTTTCAAAAAGCGGTGCTACCGGAACACTGTCACTCACCCCCGCTTCTTGCAACAGCAGGTGGACCGCCAACACATCGGAGGCCTGTCTGGCCATGGAAATGACATAAGCACCCAGCGCCCCTGGAGGCTGCTCCGCTGCCACCGCACATGTATCGAGTACTTCCTGCACCTCAGCGGAAGGTTGCCACTGGCGAGGGATCAATGGTCGCCGATTACCCAGCTCCCGCAATAGAAAAGCGCGACGGGTCTCTTCGTCCCAATCAGCATAGTCACCAAGGCCAAGGCAACGCGTAATCTCCGACATCACATCAGTGTGACGGGCGCTATCCTGGCGAATGTCGTGACGGACCAGGTGCACGCCAAAACAGCGTATTCTCCGCAGAACATCGAGCAAGCTGCCACCTGCGATGATCTCCATGCCACACTCGGTCAGTGACTGATAACACGCTAACAGGGGCTGCCATAACTGTTGCTCGCTATCCAGAACCTCCGCTTCACCGGCAGGTTCCCCCCCCAGCTGCTGCTCTATGCTGGTGAGCGTATTACGCAACAACTCGCGTACTTCCCGCAAAATGGCGCGATAAGGTTCGTGAGCATCACCTGCCAGGCTGCGCAATTGGGCATTGCAGCGTGTCATCGAGAGCTCTTCAAGAAGTTGATTGATATCGCTCAGATAAAGATCAGCCGCCTGCCAACGGGAGAGCAGCATCACCTCCCGAGTCACCTCGGCGGTCACATTGGGGTTACCGTCGCGATCGCCACCCATCCAGGAAACAAAATTAACCGGAGCGGCCTCTAGAGGCAGGCTACTGCCGCAGTGTTGGGCGAGCGCATCGTCCAGTCGTCGCAGAAACTCGGGTACTGCCCGCCACAGCGATTCCTCGACGACAGCAAAGCCCCACTTGGCTTCGTCGACCGGGGTGGGCCGCTCGCGGCGAAAATCATCTCCGTACCAAATCTGCGCCACCAGCTCCCGCAAGCGGGATTGTAACTGCGACTCCTCACGCGAAGTGAGGCCGCCCAATTCCAGCTTGCCCAGGCAGGTGCCGATTTCACTGTGTTTGTGAATGAGTGTACGGCGCGTGATTTCCGTCGGATGTGCGGTGAGCACTAACTCGATTTTAAGCTCAGCAATGGCCTGCTCAATTTCCGCAACACTGACGCCCTCCTCTCGCAATTCGCCCAGACTATTGCTGAGATTGCGAGAAGCGGATAACAAAGGGTCCATCGCCCTGGAGACCAGGTGCTGTTGATCCGCAATATTCGCCAGATTGAGAAACTGGGCGAAGGCCCGGGCAACCGGCACCAACTGCTCCTTGTCCAATGCCCGCAGCTGGTCTAGTAATTCAGCTCTGTCATCGGCTGAGCCGTCACGTGCGCCTTTGGAAAGACCGCGAAGACGCTCGATCAGGGCGAGAAACTCATCGCCCTCTGCAGCCGCGACAGTATCTCCAAGAATACGACCAAGATCGCTGACATTGCTGCGCAAGCCAGTGTAATCAGGCTCTGGAAGCGTCTTACTCACCAGCTGTCTATCCTCGCCAACAGGTCACAAACTCTCGAGGAATAACCCCATTCATTGTCATACCAGTTCAAGACTCGCAGGTAGCGATTGGCGGTCACTCCACTAAAACCGGCGTCATAAATAGAAGAGTGAGAGTTACCGATGATGTCTGAGGAGACTATCGGCACATCGCTGTACTGCAGGATCCCTTTGAATCTATCGGACTCTGAAGCTGCGCGAACGACCGCATTGACGTCGTCGGTGGTGACTGACTTGCCAAGTTTGACAAACAGGTCAACCACAGAGCCGTCAGGCACAGGCACTCTTGCTGCAATACCATGTAGCTTGCCTTTCAAGTCAGGCAGAACCTCACCGACAGCTTTGGCCGCCCCGGTGGAGGTCGGAATGATGTTTTCTGCAGCGGCGCGACTGCGACGCCAATCAGAATGAGGCACATCGGCAAGGCGCTGGTCATTGGTATAGGCATGAACCGTGTTAATCACCCCTTCTTCAATGCCGAATTCATCGTTCAGCACACACGCCATCGGCGCCAGGCAATTAGTGGTACAGCTGGCATTGGAAATTATGCGATGGTCTGGACTGAGGCCATCATCATTGACCCCAAGCACAACGGTGTAATCAATCGGGTCTTTCGCAGGAACAGTCAATATGACCCGCGATGCGCCAGCTGCCAGGTGCTGCTCCAACTGCGCCATGGCACGAAACACACCAGTCGCCTCTACGACAACATCTACACCCAGCTCTCCCCAGGGAATCTCCGCCGGATTGCTTTCATTAAGAAGCTTGACCGAGCCTTTGTCGGTAATAAAGTGATCATTTTCCAACTTGAGATTCTTGCCAAACGGCCCCATTACGGTGTCGTAGCTCAACAAGTAGCGCAGTGCATCATTATCGAAAAGATCATTGATAGCGACCACGTCAACGCCCTGCACGTTTTCTAAAATACGGAAGACAGAGCGCCCAATGCGACCAAATCCATTGATACCTACTCTCATTACGCTGCCTCCTGCTGCTGATCCAATGTATTGTAAAGCCTGACAACATCAAGCAGCCGAGCGGCATGGCCCAGGTTTTCGTACCAGCTGAGGGTTTTAATGATGCTATTCCCTGCTTTAATCGTACCCTTGGTATCAAACAACAGGGACAGCGGGTTGCCGATCACATCTGAGGACACGATCGGGTCCTCGACCGCGCCGATAATACCGGGATGCTTCGCCGCGGCGGCACGCATAACATCATTGACGGCTTCCGCATCAACTTGACTGTCAGCCATCACCAGGTTGACGTCCAGCAAACACCCCTCCTGAACTGGGACATTCAGCGCGGAAGTAAGAATCTTGCCGTCGAATTCGGGCAGAATCTGCCCCAACCAAAGGCTGGCTTCGTGGCTATTGGGAATAATGTTTTTGGCTGCAGACCGACTGCGGCGAAAGTCCGACCCGGCATAATCCTGAAGCGCCTGGTCAGAAGTAAAAGCGTGAACAGTGGTCATACTTCCGCATTCAATATCGAAACTTCCCGCAAGGCTATGTAACAGCAACGCCAATGCACTGGTCGTGGCCGATCCGGCCGAGATCATTCGATCGGTGGCGCATGCGCTGGCTTCATTCAGGCCCGGAATGACGATACGATCAATATGATCAGTGGGCAGAGTGCGCAGCAACACACGGGGTGCGCCGTTGGATAGATGATCTTCCATACACGCACGGTCGCGATACTTGCCTGTTGAGTCAATCACGATATCTACGCCAAAAATATCCCATGGCATTTCCGCTGGTCTGTCAATTTCCATAAGACGAGCACGGCAGCGATCGTTGACCAAAAAATTACCTTCCAGCCTGTGGCGCTCAGACTCCTCTACTTCCGAAGCCAGCAGGTAGTGGAGAATTTCCGGCTTACCAATGTCAGCAATGGCAACCACCTCAACGTCATCGCTGCGAGAGGCCAACTCGAACAACTGCCGCCCGGTCTGGCCGAAACCCATGATACCCACCTTAATGGGGGCTTGCTTTGTCATCATTACTCTCCTGAATGCCTAGGTTGTCAGCTCATCGCCGCACGAGCCAAATGCTCAATTTCATCCCAACGCTCATTGTCCACCAGTTCGGCAGACACCATCCATGACCCACCGCAACAAACTACATTTGGCAGGGCAAGAAAATCTCGAAAGTTATCGGGGTTCAGTCCCCCTGTGGGGCAAAAGCGCATGTCGGGGAACGGTCCAGCCAGAGCCTTTAGCATTGCCTGGCCTCCCAGGACAGTCGCGGGGAACAATTTACAGACTCTAACGCCGTAATCCACTGCGCGCATCACGTCCGACGCGCTAGCAACACCGGGAATAAACTGCATTGGCGCCTCAGCCGCAGCCGCCAGCAGGCGATCTGTCGCCCCGGGACTCAGGGCCAGGGAAACACCGGCTGCAACGACCTGTTCCAGTTCGCGGGTCGTTGTCACTGTACCCGCTGCCACCAACATGTCGGGCAACGCCTCTTTTACCGCCTTGATGGCGTCAATCGCCGCGGGCGTCCGCAGGGTGATTTCGATCGCCCGCATGCCACCTGCCAATAAAGCCCTCGAAAGCGCTACAGTGGATTCAACATCCGTGGCCGTCACTACCGGCAACACCCGGTACTCAGTCAAATTATGCTCGTACACAACACACCAATGAAATTTTATTACACAACGGGACTGTAGACGTTCCACCGAATTCCTGCAAGTGATTCGTATAATTTCTCTGAACCTCGCAATAAAACGCAATAATTCCGAATAATCATGCGCCCAAAATCGACTATGTTGCATTGGGGGTGCAAAATCACACTACAGCAGATATAGTACTTTTATTACATTTTATCCCCCTAAGTGGAGTGAGCTGACAATGACCCTGCTAACTGATCTTGCCGACACCCGCAGCAAGCGCAGCAAATCGGCCCATAAAATAGCGGCCTGCGTTGTCGCCGACCCAGAGGCCATACTGACCTCTACCACGGCCTCGCTGGCTGCCCTGGCCGGGGTGAGTGAACCTACAGTGAACCGCTTCTGCACCGGCCTTGGCTACAAAGGCTTCCCGGATTTCAAATTGTCTCTAGCTGCGGAGCTCGCGCGCAAACAACCACGCATGACCCGGGATATTGATCCGGATGACTCCGCGGGGAAGGTCGCAGCTAAAATTTTCGAAAGCACCCACACGAGCCTCAGCAACACCCAGGATCACCTCGATCTAGCCGCCCTGCAGGATGTAGTGGCTGCCATGGGAAGTGCCCGCTCTATCGCTCTTTGCGGCCTGGGCGCTTCAGCATCCGTTGCGCTGGATGCGCAGCACAAGTTACTGCGCTTTCCAATTCCAGTCATGGCCCATACCGACATCATCAACCAGCGAGTCCTTGCGGCCGGATTAGGCGCAGACGATTTACTCATTTGCATTTCTTACACCGGGCGCACCACCGCCATGATTGAGCTCGCGCAACTGGCTGTCGGCAGGGGCTGTCAGGTTGTTGGCATCACCAGCCCCCAATCACCACTGGCCAATTCCTGCCCGCTGGTATTGGGTGTGGAAAGTGGCGAAGATACCGATCGCTACACTCCGATGACATCACGCCTGGCGCAGCTGGTCATTATCGACATCCTCGCCACCTGCCTGGCCCTCGAGCAAGGTGACAAATTCACCGACCACCTACAAGAGGTCAAACGGAATTTGAGCCAGACTCGCCAATAACGACAACAAGGCGTAAAAAGACTATTCCTTGATACGGCGCATGCTCCTTTCCCAGGCAAAACCACTAAACTGTCGCAAGTAAAACGCAACCGCATTCGTCCATTGGGAGCGACAGACGTGGAAAAGGCCTGGTACTCACTATCAACCGCCGAGATAACAGAAAAACTCGACACCAGCAGCATAGGGCTCAATGAAAATTCTGCTGCCTTGCGTCTGGAGCAGTTCGGGCCCAACGAAATAGCGTTCAAAAAAACACCTTCCTGGGTGCTTTTCCTGCGCCAGTTCAACGACCCTATGGTCATCATTTTACTGGCCACTGCCCTGGTTACCGGCGTGCTGACGGCGCTGGGCAATCACATGCTGCCGGACACCATCGTCATCATCTCTGTTGTTTTACTCAATGCCATCCTTGGGTTTGTTCAGGAGGGCAAAGCCGAGGGAGCACTCGATGCCCTGCGTAATATGATGGTTCAGGAGGCACTGGTTATACGAGCTGGTAACCAGCGCAGGATACCGGCAAGGGAGCTGGTGCCCGGCGACCTGGTTGTGCTGGAGGGCGGCGACAAGATTCCCGCTGATGTGCGCTTCCTGGAAATTGCCAATGCCCACGTGGATGAATCGTCTCTCACCGGCGAATCTGTTCCTGTAGAAAAAAGCGTTGGCGCAATTGACGGCGAAGATCTGGTGCCGGGCGACCAGGTCAACATCGGATTCTCAGGCACCTATCTCACCCAGGGAACTGCTAGGGCACTCGTAGTAGAGACTGGCACCGAGACTGTATTTGGTCGCATTGCCGACATGGTCAAAGATGCCGATGCCGGGACGACGCCGCTGCAGCGAAAAATGCAAGAATTTGTTCGCACCCTGATCATCGCTATTCTGGTGATCGGTGCTTTCAACTTCGCCTATGGGGTCTACCTTGGCTATGAAATTTCCTATAGCTTTCTGGGTGCTGTCTCGCTGGTAGTCGCAGCCATACCAGAAATGCTGCCAGCGCTGGTTACCTCAATCCTTGCCCTGTCCGGTGTGGTTATGGCCGGGCGTAAAGCATTGATAAGAAAACTTCCCGCCGCGGAGACTCTGGGCGCCACTTCGGTCATATGCTCGGATAAAACGGGCACGCTAACTGAAAATCGAATGACCGTTACCCGAGTTTACGCGGGGGGAGAAGTTTTCGAGGTCAGCGGCAAAGGTTACGACATCGATGGAGAGTTTCGCAGTGGTGGAGTCAGTGTATCCCCTCAGAAGGCCTCCGCCCTGATGACCTTGCTCACCTGCGGCTTCAACTGCAACAACGCTCATCTGAGCGGCAGTGGCGGCACCGGCGACCCCACCGAACTCGCCCTGCGTATTTCTGCAGCAAAAGCAGAGTTGGCGGCCGACGGTGTGCAACGACTCGAGGAAATCCCCTTCGATTCCAGCGTCAAATATATGGCGGTGCTCATAGAGGAACAGTGCCGAAAGTGGATTTACGCCAAGGGTGCTCCCGAGGTTATCGCCGGCATGTGTGATCGGACCCTCACACCTGATGGCGACACTCACGAGTTCGTCGAACGCGAAGCGCTGGACACGGCCAGCACGTTCGCCGGGGATGCCCTGCGCACTCTCGGTTTTGCTGTCAAGGAACTTGCCGACAGCCAGCTAGACTTGCGCCACGAAGATCTGACCGGCATGTGCTTTGCTGGCTTGCAAGGCATGATAGACCCCCCAAAGAAATCTGCTATAGACGCCGTCGCCCAATGCAAAGAAGCGGGCATCCGTACGGTGATGATCACCGGGGACCACCCCGAAACTGCCAAGGCAGTGGCCTATCAATTAGGCATCGATTCCACGCGGGTGATTGCCGGCTCTGAACTTAACAACATGAGCGAAAACGAACTTGTGGAGACCGTCAACCAGGTTTCGGTATTCGCCAGGGTCGCGCCAGAGCACAAAAAAGCTATCGCTGAAGCGCTACAGGCTCGTGGTCTCGTCGTAGCCATGACAGGAGATGGTGTCAACGACGCACCTGCACTGAAAGCAGCTGACATTGGCATCGCAATGGGCATCAGCGGAACCGAGGTGGCGAAAGAGTCTTCCGACATGGTTCTGGCAGACGATAATTTTGCCACCATCGTTGCCGCTGTCGAAGAGGGACGTCACGCCTGGAACAACCTGCAAAAAGCCATTCTCTATACGTTACCAACCAACGCCGCCCAGGCTCTACTAATCATGGGGGCGATCATTATGGCGGCCTGGGTACCCCTGTTCGGTGCTCGCTTCGTGCTCGAGCCAGTTCAGATACTCTGGATCAACCTGCTGGACTCGGTACTGCTCACTATGCCACTGATGATGGAAGGCAAAGAGAAGGGCCTGCTAAACGCGCCTCCCAGAGCTGCCAAAACCCAGATTATCAATGCGCTATTTATGCAGCGAGTAGTGCTAATGGGACTTGCCATCTCCGTACCGGGCTTTCTGATCTACTATCACTTTGGCAGCGCCGCCGTGGTCAATGGAGAGATTGTAAATCCATTGCTGCTGACACAAGCTCAGACAGCTGCATTCTGGGCGATTTTGCTGGCTCATTTCGGCTACGTGATTTCTGCACGTTCGATAAAAAACTCTGTATTTCGCATCAACCCCCTCTCCAATCCGTGGCTAATCGGAGGTATCATCCTGAGTATTGCAATACGCTTTGTTCCCACCCTGATTCCGGAGGCTGCGTCCTTGTTTCGAACAGCGCCCTTCCCGACTCAATGGTGGCCGTTAATCCTGCTCTGCTTCCTGCCCAGCTTTCTGGCGATTGAATCAGACAAGCTGCTGAGAAAACTACTGAGATGAAAAAAATTGTAAGCGCGATAATAGTCCTTGTTCTAGTGATCGGCGGCGCTATAGGACTGCTGCTTTCCAGCGGCACGATAAGCACCTCCAGCCTCGGTATGCTTGCGAATGTAGCACTCGGTCTTGCTGGGCCATCCGCACAGGAAGATCCGGACAAGGGCATTTACCGCCTGCCGCCCGGGTTTTCTATGGCCGTCTATGCCAACGATGTCCCAAAAGCCCGGTTTATGCGCTTCACGCCAAAAGGCGACCTTCTGGTCAGCCGCCCTCATGCCGGAGACGTGGTCCTATTGCGCAAGGACGACAATGGCGACGGCAAGCACGATGGGATCGAAACAGTGGTTGAGGGTCTCAACAGACCACAGGGCATGGATTTTCACCAAGGGTGGCTTTACATCGCGGAACGCGAACAGGTGGGACGGATTCGGTTTAACACTGACCGCGCCAACGGTGATTACCAGAGCGTCATCACAGGCCTCACAGGCGATGGTAATCACTGGAGCAAAACACTGCGCTTTGGCCCCGATGATATGTTGTACCTGGCGCAAGGCTCTACCTGTAACGTTTGTATTGAGGAAGATGAGCGCCGCGCCACGATGATGCGATTCAATCCGGATGGCAGCGGCGGTGAAATATTTGCTACCGGCCTGCGCAATAGTGTCGGCTTCGACTGGGCTCCCTGGGATGACGGACTCTACGCAACCGACAATGGCCGCGACATGCTCGGGGACGACTTTCCCGTCTGCGAATTGAACCGAGTAGAACAAGGCAAATTTTACGGCTGGCCATATTTTAACGATAACAACATTGCGGATCCTGATATGGGCCCAGACCCGGCCTCGGCTGAACGTCAGCCGACAGCGCCCGTCCATGGCTTCAGGGCCCACAATGCTCCCCTGGGAATCGGCTTTGTAGACACCAGCGATTGGGCGGGCGACTTCGAACGGGTGGCGCTGGCAGCGCTGCACGGCTCCTGGAATCGAAGCTCACCCGATGGCTATAAAGTAGTATCACTGCATTTCACTTCGTCAGGCATAGAGGAGCGAGACTTCCTGTCGGGCTTCAACCAGGATGGCAAAATTCTGGGACGCCCGGTCGATGTACTGCAAGGCCCTGATGGCGCAGTGTATATCTCTGACGACTATGCCGGTGCTATCTATCGTGTGAGCCAGGATGGCAGTGAGCCAGCCAGCGCAATCGACCTCACCACGACCAGCCGACTCGACAAAGAGGCACCAGCCTGGCTTGCAGACGCAGACATTACAGCAATGTCTGCTGCGGGCGGCCAACTGTATCAACAATACGACTGTGCAAGCTGCCACGAATCCGATGGCACGACTGTTTCGTTACAAAACTTGAATACTCGTTTGGGCTACGCTGCTGTCATGGAATCCTTGCGCGAGCCGCGATCCCCGATGCCATTGTACCCCTTGAGCGAAATGCAGCAGAAAGAAATTGCCGCTTTCCTGTTACAAGCCGGCACTGTCGAGGACCCTGGTCACTAACTCCCAATGCTCAAATACCTGCCCAATGCTTTGACGACCCTGCGGCTACTACTGGCACTGCCACTGGGCGTACTTATTCTTCGGCAGGACTACCAACTAGCGCTGTGGGTTGGCTTGCTGGCGGGCATAACTGATGCTCTGGACGGCTTTGCGGCACGAAGATTGAATTATTTTTCACCGCTGGGTGCAGCGCTGGATCCGGTGGCAGACAAACTACTGGTGCTGGTGACATTTGTTTGCCTGGCAAATATTGCTCTTATCGACTGGAAGCTAGCCGCCATCGTCATTGGCAGGGACCTGGTCATTGTAGGCGGTGCTGTTTGCTATCGAGTGCTTATCGGCTCGTTCGAATTTGGCGCTCGGCCACTCAGCAAACTGAATATGATCGTGCAGATCTTTTTTTGCATCCTGATACTCGCCACACCACTATTCCCCTCCATACCTGGGGAGTTAGTCAGCGTCACGACGACTGCAGTTATTATTATCGCCATCACCAGCGGGCTGGACTACATAGTATCGTGGTCCAAAAAAGCACTGATGAAAAGCAAAGAGAGCTAATCCATGCCCGGCAGTGACAAGGAAATCCATATCCTGACCTACAATATCCATAAAGGGTATTGCAGCGGCAATCGTCGTTTTATGCTCGAATCCATGCGCGAGCGCATTGCTGAAACCGGTGCAGATATCGTTTTTTTGCAGGAGATACATGGTACGGCCATCAAGAGCGAAGCAAAAAAACGAAAATTTTCCTATCCGGACCAGCCCCACTTTGAATATCTTGCAGACCAGGCATGGCCGCATTTTGCGTACGGGAGAAATGCTATTTATCGCAAAGGCGATCACGGCAATGCAATTCTCAGCATGCACCCGTTCATCAGTTGGGACAACATTGACGTCTCTATTTTCCCACGCTCCAGTCGCAGCATTCTTCACGGCGTCATCGAACTGCCCCACAAGAAAACACGCTTGCACACCCTGTGTGTCCACCTTGGCCTGCTCGAGCAGGAACGTCGCGAGCAACTGCAAACCCTCACTGAACGGATTGACCAACACGTGCCCAGGGATGAACCGATGATCATTGCCGGCGACTTTAATGACTGGCGACGACGTGCCGAAAATCACCTTCACGATGATCTTGGCCTGGCAGAACTTTTTGTCAGTCTTGAAGGCCGACACGCGCGCACTTTCCCGGTGTGGGCTCCTCTGTTACCTGTTGATCGTGTATATTTTCGAGGCCTCAAACCGGTTTCCTGCCGCCGCCTTGCCAACGGACATTGGCGAGATCTCTCTGACCACGCAGCACTTTTTGGAGTATTCCAGCTTAAATGAGCATAAGAAACCTCACCGGCACTCTGGCCCAAATTCCAGCACTCGTTGCACTGGCAAAAGCGATCAAGCCCAGACCTGCCAATACGGTAGATAGCTTTTCTGCGCGCGTACAAGCTCTCGCAAACAAGCATCCGGAACGCAGCGCAGTTGTTTTCGAAGGCAGGGAGTTGAACTGGAAAGCCCTCAATGCACTCGCCAATCAATACGCGCACGCACTGCATGGGCTTGGCCTGAGACAGGGTGATTGCGCCGCGTTGGTCATGGAAAATCGTATCGAGTTTCTGGGAACGCTGATTGCCCTGAACAAACTCGGGGTCATCGCAGCCTTGATCAACACCAACCTCAGGGGCAAGGCACTTATCCACTGCATGGAGATTACCGACGCGCGCTTCTGTCTGTTTGGCGAAGAGAGGCTAGACGCTATAGAAGAGGTTCGCATGGACTCCAGCCTCAATGTAGTGAAGACCTGGATATACGTTCCCGATCAAGGAGCGATAGAAGGTCCGAATTGGGCCACCAACCTGGCAGAGGAAAGCGAGTTCGAAAGTGGGTCTAACCCCACACAAACGCTGCAAAACACCATTGCAGAAAACGCACTGTACATATTTACTTCTGGCACAACCGGGATGCCAAAAGCCGCTGTCATGAGCAATCGACGTTTCATGCAAAGTTCGCTCATGTCATCTATCGCAGGACTGCGCTGCGACGTAAACGATCGCATCTATCTGTGTCTCCCTCTTTACCATGGCACTGGCCTTTTCCTTGGGGCAGGTGCCGCTTTTAACACCGGCGCCAGCATCTTCCTGCGTCGCAAGTTTTCCGGAAGTCAGTTTCTACCCGAGGTGCGAGAACATGGGGCCACCTGTTTCATATACATCGGAGAGATCTGTCGCTACCTGCTTAACACTCCAGATGCCGGAGACGACTTCAAAAGCCCTTTGACCACTGTCATGGGCAACGGCCTCAGACCCGATATCTGGCTGGCGTTCAAGGAGCGTTTCGGTATCCAGCGAGTCGCGGAATTTTACGGCAGTAGCGAAGGCAATATGGGGTTTGTTAACCTGCTGAACAAAGACTGTACGATAGGCACCGGCAGTCTGCCCCATACATTGGTAAAGTACGATGTCGATGCAGACCAGGTCATTAAAAATGCCGAGGGACATTGCATCGAAGCTGAGGTAGGTGAAGCGGGGTTGCTGTTAGGACAAATTACAGAGTTTACAGCCTTTGAAGGCTACACCAGCAAAGAGGCCACAGAACAGAAAATCATGCGGGATGTCTATAAAAATGGCGACGCCTGGTTCAACACAGGCGACCTGCTAAAGCGGGTCGATGTTGGCTTCGCCTTTGGCCTACCGCACTATCAATTCGTCGATCGCGTGGGCGACACCTTCCGCTGGATGAGCGAAAACGTGTCCACTAATGAGGTCGGCGAAGTCATCAACACTCATAAGCAAATCAAGTTCAGCAACGTCTACGGCGTAGAAGTACCTAAAACAAACGGCCGCGCCGGCATGGCGGCATTGCTGCTTGCAGACGGGGTTCAAGCGCTGGATCTCCAGTCCTTCTCAGCGCTGGTGTGCGAACAACTTCCTAGCTACGCACGCCCCCGATTCCTGCGCATACTCCCGGAAATGGACACCACCGGCACGTTCAAAATGCTCAAAGGAGAACTGCGCGAGCAACGTTTCGACCCTGCCAAAGTCAGCGACACCCTCTATGTAATGAAGCCAGGCTCCGATCACTATGAGTCTCTGACTGATGAGTTCGCAAAAAAAATACTGGGTGGCGACGGCGGTTACTAGGCCCTGTTACCCGAACCTGCCCTCGGACGCCGTCGTCTGGGCCGCTTATGCCCTTCCCCACCGCGGCCTCGCGCGGTGTGCTTACCATCACCACTGCCACCACCGCTATGTCGGGACGATCGCTGGCCAGGCTGTCGGGGTTTGCGCAACGGAGCGCTGGCTGGCACCTCATGGTCCGGTTCGAAGCCATCAATGTACTCACGGGGCAGGTGGCGCTGGATCAACTGCTCTATACCGTTGAGCTGCTTGATTTCGTCCGCGCTAACCAGCGAATATGCCTTACCGGACGCACCCGCCCTGCCAGTGCGTCCGATGCGATGTACATAGTCTTCTGCCACATTGGGCAAGTCATAGTTGACGACTTGGGGCAACTGCGCAATATCCAGGCCACGGGCTGCAATATCGGTAGCGACCAAAACTCTCAGCTTGCCGTTCTTGAAGCCTTCAAGTGCGCGTGTGCGCGCGCCCTGGCTTTTGTTGCCATGAATCGCGGCCGCTTCAATGCCTGCTTTATCCAACTGCTGGGCCAGGCGATTAGCGCCATGTTTAGTGCGAGCAAAGACCAGCACCTGAGTCCAGCTATTGGCTAATACCAGCTCCTTTAGCAAGGCACTTTTACGTTTCTTGTCGACCGGGTAGACCCACTGTTCTACGTTGTCAGCAGTCGCATTGCGCGAAGCCACCTCCACTTCCACGGGCTGGTGCAAGATTTTCTTCGTCAACTCACGAATTTCCGGAGCAAAGGTCGCAGAAAAAAGCAGGTTCTGGCGCTTCGCAGGCAGCAGTTTGAGAATTCGCCGAATGTCGTGAATAAACCCCATGTCGAGCATGCGGTCCGCTTCATCCAATACCAGAATTTCGAGTTCGCCAAAATCAACCTCACCCTGACCTTGCAGGTCGAGGAGGCGTCCGGGGGTAGCAACCAAAATATCGATCCCTCGCCGCAGTTGCGCTATCTGTGGGTTGATCTTCACCCCGCCGAATACCACAGTCGATTTAAGCGGCATATGGGCGCCATAGGTGCTAACGCTCTCCCCCACCTGCGCTGCAAGCTCCCGGGTGGGGGTCAAGATCAGGGCACGGACCCGGTGTGGTTTAATAGGCGCACTGTCGTGTAAGCGCTGCAGAATAGGCAGGGTAAAACCCGCAGTTTTTCCTGTCCCGGTTTGCGCCGCTGCCATCACATCCTTCCCTGACAGCACCGCAGGGATCGCTTTGACTTGAATGGGCGATGGTTCGCTGTAGCCTTTCTCTTCGAGCGCTTGTAACAGCGCGGGTGATAGACCGAGTTGGTCGAATCTCATTGCAGGCATCTCATCAAAAACATTTACGCAGTGGCATCAACTGATCGCAGCAGGCGCGAATCTTAGTTGATAATTTTGTACAAGGGTAGTCCACATCAAGTCTTTGAGGATGCCCTCAAGGCAGCGAGCTTGCCCTGTAAATAGACCGCATCATTACTAAAAATCCACTCTACACCTCGACCTACTTCGCGACAAAGACAGTTACGAGAACGAGGGAATCCGGTGCCGACTCTTTGTCCGGCGGCCGCGTGTTGCTGCCTGATGCTTTCTCCAAGCATGAGATAATGGCCAGCCAGACCACAATAGTTACGCTGCAGGCTCACCTTACTCAAACTTGCTGTATTTGTCTGGGCCACAGGTAGCAAAAATTGCGGCTCCAGGAAATCCACCACGGTAAACAACTCGGGCTCCAGTGAGAGCACATGGAAGTCCTCACCGGGGATAATATTCCCAAGTACAGTCTGTAGAACATTGCGCTGCAGTTGAAGATCGACAGAAGAGACACTTTTGAGTTCCAGCATCAGATGTGTATTGCCGCTATATCGGGCAACCACCTCCTCGAGGGTGGGAATTGCCGGTAGCTGGCTCCGTAAATCTGAAAAATCTACCGACTCAATCAGCACTGCCTTACCAAATACCCTTTCTGCCGAAGGGTCATGGCAGATAACCGGCACCCTGTCTTTTGTCCAGCGAATGTCGCATTCGATACCCCAGACTCCAGCCGCCCTTGCAATGTCAAAGGCAAGCAGGGTATTTTCCATTACAGTGCGGTTATCATGTTCACCGCGATGGGAGATAATTTTGCAATTGAGCAGCGCGGCACTGTCAGGCACGGCCCTTGGAATAATAGCCATTACCTGGTCGACCAGGGACATTGCAAAATTCTGTAGTAGTTCTTTCAAGCTTTTATTCCTGACCACACAAACGCCGGCTCTCGATCAGTGACGGAGAGCACCGCCAACAAACCCGTGCCACTGAGGGAAATCATTTCCTGGGCATTTTACGACTTTGCTAACTCAGGCTACACCACTGTGGTCCTCACGACCATCTACAGCGCCTATTTCGTTGGTGTCGTCGCAGTAGGCCTTGAGAACAGTGCGCCCGGTTCTGCCACATTGCTATGGACCCTGGCGATTGCTGCTGCGAATTTTATCGTATTAATCAGCGGCCCCATCGTCGGCGCGATCGCTGACTTTCGAGCCAGTAAAAAGACTTTTCTGATAGCGTCATCCGCACTGTGTGTGACTGCAACAGCACTGCTGGCCGGAGCAGGGCCCGGACAGGTGATTCCCGCAGTCATCCTGCTGACAATATCTTCAGTGGCCTTCACCAGCGGCGAAAACCTGATCGCTGCTTTCCTGCCAGAGATTGCCAGTCATAAAAATATGGGAAGGATTTCCGGCTATGGTTGGAGCCTGGGCTACTTCGGCGGCCTGCTCACCCTGGCTTGCTGCCTGGCTTACATCAACTTCGCCACAGACCGCGGGCTCGATGCGACCCACTATGTTCCAGTTTGTTTACTCATCACCGCAGTAGTTTTTGCGGTTACGGCCACCCCAACTTTCCTCTGGCTGCGGGAAAGAGCTAAACCGACGAAACTTCCCCCGGGGAAAAACTACCTGAGCGCCGGTTTTAGCCAGGTATTGGATACTCTCGGACATGTCAAACGACTACCCGATTTGTTTCGTTTTCTGGTTTGTATCGTGCTGTTCCAGGCAGGGGTTGCCACAGTCGTGGTGACCGCTGCCATTTACGCTCAGGAGGTGATGCAATTCAACAGCCAGCAACTGATTGTATTGATCATGGTGGTCAACCTCACTGCTGCCGTAGGTGCGTTCCTGTTCGGCTACGCCCAGGATCGCTTTGGCTCAGTGAACAGTCTGGTAGCGGCTCTGCTGGTGTGGATTCTCGCTATCGCTGTCGCACTGCAAGCCAGCACTGAGACCGATATCTGGCTTGCAGGCAACCTGATAGGCCTCGCCATGGGGGCCACACAAGCGGGTGGAAGAGCACTCATTGGGCAGCTAACACCTCTGTCCCACAACGGAGAAATCTTTGGCCTCTGGGGGTTAGCCAATCGCACGGCAGCGATAATCGGCCCTATCAGTTACGGCTTAATCAACCGCCTGGGCGGCGGAGACCATCAATTATCACTGCTATCCACCCTGGTGTTTTTTGTTCTGGGACTTATTCTGCTGTTCACGGTAAAAGAACAGCGGGGACAGGCGGCAGCCGCAAAGATCAACTAGTGCTCTGCTGCTGCCGATAAGCCCGTGACCACTGAACCAGGCCCCAGACAGACAATACTGCATAGACACAGATCAGCGCGGCATATATGTCCAGCGACCGATCCATATACAACCAGATAGATGCCAGGTTAAGCACTATCCAGTAGATCCAGGTCTCCAACACCTTCTTCACTTCCATATAGGTCGCTGCAAAGCTAAACGCCGTGGTAAAGGCATCGATGTAGGGTCGCTGGGCGTCAGTAAAGGCACTGAAGAAGTAACCCAGCGCCACAGCGCCCAGCGAAGACACTAGAATGATAAGCGCGTGTGTGGGCGGCGCGTAACGCACTATCGGATTTTCACTCATAGCACTGCGTCGACTCCAGCGCATCCAGCCCCAGGCACCCATCAACACGTAGTAAAAATAGAGAAACGCCTCAGAATACAGTTTGCCGTCAATGAACAGGTAAATTGACAGCAGCGAACCTGCAATACCAAACGGCCAGCAGATGATATTTTCCCGAATCAAAAAAATCACATAGACCAGCCCCGCCAACGTCGCGAAAATTTCTATCCATGTGTTAATCGCCATAATTAATTCCAGCTCGATCCATGCTTAACATGAATAAGAGAATTAACGACACTGACCGGTGCTTATAGCCACCAGGATACATCCAGTCCGTAAGTGCGTGGCGCGCCCAGTTGATAATAAGTCTGGTTGCTCCATGCGCCGAAGTCATCCCGCGGGTCGGCCCCGAAATACAAACCATGAGTGGAGTAGTCCTCGTCAGTCAGGTTACGCCCCCACAGGTTCACTGTCAGGCTATCTCTTGACCAGGTCAGACTGGCATTGAGCAAGTCATAAGATTTTAATTTGCCATCGTGATAATAGCCAAAGTAACTTTCGTCACGCCCTTCCAACTCCAAAACGCCGGAGAAACCCGCTGGCAACATAGCGCGGACACCGGCATTGTATTGGTAGCTGGGTGACTTACTCTGATCACGATTTTCCTTAACGACGAACTCCCAACGGTCGAGATCAAACGTGGTGATTTCATCCACCTCTGTTTCCAGCCAGCCAAGGTTGGCAAAAACCTGGACTGCGTCTGTTGCATTAAATGAGGTCTCCAACTCGAGGCCGTAGCTGTCTGAATCAGAGTTACTGTCCAGATAACCAATCCAAAGCCCTGCAGCATCGTCCCACATCCAGTTTTCCAACTGCGCATTTTCACGGGTGGCATAAAACAATGCGCCACGCAGTTCCAATCGATTATCCAGCGCCCTTACTTTCAGCCCCAGTTCTCGATTCAACAATGTTTCATCATCGAATCGCAGTTTCGTCGCCATAAAACCCTGAAAATCAGGGCTCATGAACGCATACTGGGAACCGGCAGCCACGTTGACGCCGCCGGGCTTACTGGCCACGGCCAGCGTAGCGTAGCCGAAAACATTCTCACTGAAACTGTACTGCAAACTTATTTCCCCGTTGAGCAAATCGTCGTCACCGTCATGGGCAACGCCATTGCTATCCTTATAGCTATCTTCAAAGCGTTCAACGCGAAGCCCTCCCGTGAGCGTTAAAGCATCAGTGAACGCGTATTCCAGCTCTCCGTATGCTGCATAACGATCTGTTTCGTAGTCGCTAACGCTTTGATACAAACCATACCAGGTGCTTGGATAAGCGTAGTTGAGGGTCTCACTACTTTGGTTACCGTAAAGTCCCAACGCATAGCGCCACTCGCCACCGGAAAGCGCTTCGGCGCCGCCCAGTAAACGCAGGTCGAATGTGCTCTGGTCCCGTTCTCTATCAAATATTTCCTGTGCAGTATCGTGCCCATAAGAGCAGGTGTTGGTCTCGCACACCTCTGGAGAGATCCAATCAGCGTCATAGCTATAGCCCAAATCTGCGCTCAGATCGGTGGCAACAGCCTGCAGGGCGCTGCTTGCACCAAACTGCCACTCACCTTTCACGCTGACGGCGAGCGTATCCTGTTCGTCTTTCCCGGGTTGGTCGGACCAGGTATAGCGATCATTTTCAAGCGAGTATGCGTCATAACCATTCTTCGATTCGAAACTGAATAGCGCCAATTCGTAGTTAGAACTGTCATTGGGCTGCCAGGCCAAACGACCGCGCCCCGTCACTTCATCAAAACCATTGCTGTCATCGCGGCCCTGATGTTCATTCTCAACGTAACCATCGCCTTTATTCTGCTGCAGGGCTATGCGGCCGGCAACGGTTTCACCCAGAGGGCCACTGAGAACCGCACCGTAATGGTAAGCGCCATAATTACCCACACCTCCGCGCAACATCGCCTCAAACTCATTCGTCGGCGCGTTACTGTTTATTTTGATCATGCCCGCATGGGCGCTGGCTCCAAAGCGAGTCCCCTGGGGACCGCGTAAGACTTCAACCTGAGAAACATCGAACAGCATTCCCGCGTTGGCAGCACTGCCGAGTTCCAAATCATCGACCATAATCCCCACTGAGGGGTAATACTTGGGTTCTGCGTACTGCTCAAGGTCGCCTACGCCACGAATCTGGACGAATCGGCTGCGCGAAGCACCGGCAGACCAGCTAACGTTTGGTGCGGCGCTGAGCACGTCTTCCAAATGTTGGGCGCCCCGTTCCTGAATCGTCAGTTCACCCAACACGCTGACACTGGCAGCGCTGGTCATTAAATCACTGCTGCGGAAATCCGCAGTGACGATCACCTCCTCGAGATCATCAGCGGCCCAGACCGCGCTTGTGCCAAGGGACAGCGCCAGTAGAGTTGTGCGAGATATAAACTTCATCTTGGTCTCCGTTAACATCAGAGACCCGGATGGCGGTGGAGAGCTAAAGGCCATGGGCGACGCCAAAGGCAGATACCTATTCCTACGCCGGTGTTATCCGGATCAGGTTCGAAGGGTCTGTTGTAAACAACATCTCAGGCGCTATCGCCACCCCTTAGGAGACTGAGAGTCTAGACTATCTGAATAGCCCGGGCAATATTGGATCGGACTTAGTCAGGCAGACGCCTGTAAAGATTAAGAGCAAAAGACACTTGTAGCTGCAGACTGTCTAACTGGGTCAGCCTTGCCTTGTTTTCCCTGCGACCGCCATAGGCATAAGGCGTCATGGCAATCAGGTCGCCTAACTGCTGATCGGCAAGCTCCAAAGTAAATTCAACAATCTGGCCATCTACATGCTCAAATAGAGGCAGCTCCCGAGTCACCTGCTCGTGAGGTCTGGGCTTTTCGTATAACAGTTCGCGCAGCTCCCAAAGGTGAGACGGTGCCGGAGACACTTCAAGATAGTAGCCTCTGGACCTGATCAGTCGCGCTAATTCATCAGCGCCGGTAGGAGCAAATACGCTAAACGCCACGTTGACTGAGTCATCGGCCAATGGAACGCTAAAGGAACTGGCAACGGCAAAGCGAACAGTGGGACAAGCCCTGGACGCCAAGCGAATTGCTGGCTTGGCGATATCCACACCATAAATGCTGAGGTTGCTCGCCTCACGCTGTAAGACCCCCGTGTAGTAGCCCTCTCCACAGCCGAGATCGAGAACGATCCCGTCGTTATCGGCAATAGCTTCTATCCAGGCGCTAATTTTTTCAGCAAGCGGGCGGTACAGCTGAGCCTGGTGTACACGCCGCCGGGCTTCAATCATCTCACGGTTGTCACCTGGATCCTTGCTGCGCTTGCGACTTGCCGGCAATAAATTGACATAACCTTCTCGCGCGACGTCAAAGCAGTGCCCTGCTTCACACCGCAGGGAACTACCGTCTTTGGTGAGCGGCTTACAGCAATTGGGACAGGTCCATTTCAAGGGGAGCGCCAGTGGAATATCAGGCCTTATTGTATGAACTCTCAACCGATAATCCATCGCAAAATATGGTGAAAAACTGCTTTGCCGCTCAGCGTGGCAGCATCGGCCGCATCAACTGCGAGTTACCGTTCAAAGGGTGTCCTGGATGAGGCTGCACCGGGGGCCGGTAGATTGGCTGCTCCGGTTTTGGCCGATAGCCTGGCCGCCAGGGCGGACGTCCTGGCCGATTGTTGTAGCCGCCATAGTTCCAGGCGGTACTGTAATGATCCACCAGACTCTGTTGTTCCTGAGACTGCTGCTGCGAGGCTGTACGAGCCGCTATATCCCGCATCTCAGCACGGTGCTTCTCTCTCTCCCTACGATCATTTGCCATCCGGTCAGTGGTCTCGCGCATATCCTCCAGGCTCTGTTGATAAGCCTCGGGGTCCTGGGGCGCCGCAACGTTTAAACGCACTTCCTCCACGTTCTGCTCATCCGCTGGCGGTGTATCGGTAAAACTGACGGCGCCGGTCTCATCGACGCTGCGATAAACAGTCTGAGCCTCGGCTGTCAGGCAACTCAGGAGTAATATAGGGAGTAGTCGTTTCATGCCAAAAGCCGTTCATTCGTTAGCATCATTATTATAGACCATGGGCAAGTCACCGGGTTGTATAGGTAACTGGCAAAAAAATTGAACTGCTTCACAGTTTGAGGCAACGCCTCTGGATTCCGTCGCTGTGCTGAATACACTGCAGCGATGAATATTAATAACACAGATCATTACCTGCTGGCCGCCGCTCAGAAAGAATCCAAGCGCGGCGCTACCACTTTTGAACTGGCTTCAGCGGCTATCGCCGCCATTTCATTGATTGCCCTGAGCGGATTCCTGATCTAAGTACTTAAGCCTTTTACAGCGCGGAAAAGATCCAGGCTCAATTGTCCTGGCACTTACTCATGTTGCTTCGGCATGCTTTCCTTCCCCTGCCAATATCAGGATAATGCCAAGGCTTCAGCGCGTCTTCGCAGGCGGGCACCCCTACTCCAGCCGTTATTTTGCTATAGGCACATAGATTGAACACAAGCTCAGATTTCAATGTCTCGCAACTCAGCGACAGTGACTCGATTTTACGCCATCGCTATGCAAATGACGGATATCTACTGATCAAGAAAGCGGTAACGGCAGAGCACTGCGAAGCGCTGCTGGCTGATATGCTTGCCGTACTGGATCCTCATGTAAAGCTCGACAGTAGCACCAACAAGCCAATGCTAACTGGCGAGCCGTTCTACGAAACAGATGCGACCTGGGACGAAGTCTACCCCCGGGTCCAAAAACTGGAGTCCTTCCACCGGTTTTTCCACCAACCCTGGATGCTCGAGATAATGGCACGCATACAAGGCTGCAAGCCCTGGGTGTACCCAATCAAAATGGCCAGGATCGCCACCCCCCGAATGCTGGGTTACGAAACTCCGCCACACCAGGACGCCTATTCCCATCACGCCGGCCCCACCATGGCAGGCGTGTGGGTGGCGCTACACGATGTGGATGCCAGTATGGGTAGGGTGACTGTACTTCCTGGATCCCATAAGGGTGGTGTCAGGAAGGTTTTCGAAGCGCAGGGGGTTGGCGGAGTACAGTGCGAAATTTACGACAACGAAACTCATTGGCATGTATCTGACTTTGAGCAGGGAGACATGCTGATTTTCAATTCCGCGATGGTGCATCGCGCAGAGCCGAATACTGCAGAGAATAAAGTTCGCATAAGCGTAGATACTCGCTTCTGTGACTACGGTGCGAAAGTATTTTCAACCAATCTTGAACCCCACCACGGTTGGCGTATTGCAAACCTGAACTGGGACTCCATCTACCACGATTGGCAGAGCAAGGAAGGCCAGTTCTACTGGCGCTCCTACCCCCACTGTTTTTAGGTCAACTATGAATAAACAACCTCCACAGGCTTTTAACCCAGGCAAGGGCGACCTCACCAAACTGCATGAAGTGCAGGCGCAGCAAGCAATGACCCTGGATGAACAGCGCGAAGAAGCTATAGCGAAGCGACACGCCAAGGGCTATCGCAGCGCTCGCGAAAACCTGCAGGCACTTGTCGACAAAGACTCATTTGTCGAGTACGGACAACTGGCAGTGGCTGCTCAGCGCGCAAGGCGCAGCCTGGAAGACCTGCGGACCAATACCCCTGCTGATGGCGTCATCACCGGACTGGCAACAGTTAATGCGGACCAGTTTGGAGAAGACAGCACGGCTACTGCGGTGGTGATTAATGATTACACCGTACTTGCCGGCACCCAGGGCTTCTTTCACCATATGAAACTGGACCGAATTATTCACGTTGCACTGGAGCGCAAGTTGCCGGTGATTATGTACACCGAAGGTGGTGGTGGACGCCCCGGTGACACTGACATCCAAATCGGAGGGGGCACTCTGGACGTCAGCTCTTTCGTAGAATGGGCGACGCTGTGCAACGAGGTTCCCACTATCGCCGTCAACAACGGCTACTGCTTCGCCGGTAATGCCGCCTTGTTCGGTTGTGCAGACATTCGTATCGCAACCCAGAGTTCCTGGATAGGCATGGCGGGACCGGCAATGATTGAAGGCGGAGGTCTGGGCCAGTTCTCACCGCGGGAAATCGGCCCCATTGATGTGCAAACAAAAAACGCAGTAGTCGACCTTGTAGCAGACAACGAAGAACACGCGACTGAGCTTGCGAAGAGAATCATTGGCTATACCCAGGGCGACCTGAGCGATTGGCAGTGCGCAGACCAGGAGTCGCTGCGCACAGTCATGCCAGCGGACAGGCGTTATGCATACGATATTCGCAGCATTATTGAAACCATCGCCGATAGTGGATCCTTCACCGAACTGACCCGGGCCTTTGGTGGCGCCGTTATCACTGGTTTCATTCGTGTTCAGGGTAGAGCCATGGGATTAATGGCTAACGACTGCCGGGTGCTTGGCGGCGCTGTGGACTGTGACGCGGCTGATAAAGCCGGCAGATTTGTCGCGCTTTGCGACAAGCTCGGTCTGCCCTTGCTCTCTCTGTGTGACACACCCGGTTTCATGGTAGGTCCTGACAGCGAAGTGCAAGGCGCCGCTCTGAGTATGGGCACAATGTTTAAGGCAGGAGCGAAAATACAGATTCCAGTGGTTGCCATTATTCTGCGCAAGGCCTACGGCTTGGGCGCTATGGCTATGACAGCAGGCAGTTTAAAGGTGCCATTGTTGACAGCTGCCTGGCCCACCGGGGAAACCGGTCCAATGGGGCTGGAGGGCGCCGTTACCCTTGGATTCAAGAAAGAACTGGATGCAATCGAAGACCCGCAAGAGCGGGAGGCGCTGTTTAACCAGCTCGTCGATGAGATGTATGAGCGGGGCAAGGCGACCGAATCCGCTGCGGCCACCGAGATCGACGCCGTCATCGATCCCGCTGAAACCCGCCGGGTCATCCTGAGGGCGCTGACCTAGCAAGGCCGGCCGGGGGGCCAGGCCTGGGACTGCAAATAAACCTCGCCTCTCAATCACCCTGCCAAAGCGAGATGATCTGGCCAGAGGCCGGTTTTGCCTTGCCAGCCAGCACTTGCTGATAGACCGCTGCGGCCGAATCTACTCCATAGCTGCGCTCCACTTGCAGCCAACTGTCACAGAACTGCCGAAAGCCCACATAAGCACCGCCCAGGCGCATCATGAATTCGGCACCACCCAACTCCTTGCTGCGAGTTTGCAGGTGTCCGGGGGCGAAGAAGAATTCCGGTGTCGCTCCCGGTAAATTGTCCACTGGACCAAAATCTTCAAAGTGGGTCGCTCCAATACGACAGGAATACTTCATATTGTCGCCATAGTGATGGTGCAGTTCGGACAGTATTTTCTTGCTGCCTGCCATATCCACCATAACCACCGGCTGGGAGCTGTCCAGTGAGGCAATTTCATCGTAAGTCACCACTTTATCGTAACAACCCAGTCCCTCACAGAACTCAACATTACCGGCAGAGGTGACAGCAACACTGGCCAGCTTGCCGCGCTGCTTGACGCAGTGCGCCAGAGCAATGCTGGTCTTACTCGAAGCACTGGTAATCAAACAGCTATCGGCACCGAAAAAATCGTTGACCTCGAGAAAGTCTTCTACCAGCCAGGATGTCATAAACAAGCCGCGTAAAAGACTGTCCTGATCTTCTCTCGCTTCCTCGTATATAGGATAGGCAGCAGCCCGATCGAACTGCGCATAAACCGGCGCCAGCCCTTCACGATGAGCCGATACATCCATGAAACTCTGTGGACTCACCTTCCCCGCCAGTATCTTTAAATGAGTACCCAACGGAAAAAATCCCCATACCCGCTCGCCTTCGACAATGTCAGGGTGTGCTGAAGCCTGCACCTGCGCCCAACCCATCGCAGGCAGACGGCCCCAGCCATCGGCGGCGGGAAAGAAACGCCAGTATCCCAGCGAATCGCCAGCGGAGGCATAGCTAATGTTGTTGGCAGTAAGCGCCAGGCGATCGATACGCAACAGCACTTCATTTTGAGCCAACGTCTCATCGACCTCGGCATTGACCACTCGGGTCTCTTTCCAGTTGTCTTTTTCGATTTCGAGAGTAACGCTACTGCATGCTGTATCACTCATATTCTTTCCCTATCCCGTTTTGTCGCTAACATATTGATCGGCCAGGCCTTGCATGATCCCGTAAAAGCCGGTCATGGTTTCCTGCACAATTTGTTCGGCACTCCTGACTTCATCGATACGCCCCACTACCTGACCCGATAAAGGTATGGAGGCCTCCATGTCACCACCGAAGTAAAGTTCCTGCACGCGTGCAAAGTACTCCATGGCATTGAACGCGCCTTTTGGCAGCAGCTCCTCGGTCAAGGTGGTACGCAAGGCTCGCAGAGCCGGTCGCGACTGCTGGTTAAGAAATACCGTGTCAGTTTCTTTGGCTGACAACATCGCCTGCTTCCAATTGCTGTGCACCGGTGACTCAGCACTGGAAAGCATACGCGTGCCCATTTGCACGCCCTCGGCACCCATGGCAAAAACGCCGGCCATGGAAAGTCCATCGCTGATACCACCTGCGGCGATGATGGGCAAATCAGTTCTGGAGCGTATCAGCGGCAGCAGTACCATCGTCGATACCGGGTCGGGGTTCTTGAAGCCGCCCCCTTCGCCACCCTCGACAATCAAGCCGTCGACACCACAATCGATAGCTTTTAGCGCCATATTCAAGGTGGGTACAACGTGAAACACCTTGATACCCGCCTCCTGAAACGTCTGGGTGCAAACACTGGGACTGCCAGAGGAGGTGGTGACGAACTTAATGCCCTGCTCAATAACGAAGTCGATCACATTGGTGCCCTTAACATAGGACAACGCCACATTCATGCCAAAGGGCTTGTCGGTAAGCTCGCGCATCTTGGCGACCTCAGTCTTGATGTTGTCGAACTCACCCGACGAGGTTTCAATAATTCCGAGGCCGCCGGCATTGCTAACCGCGGAGGCCAGCTGGGCCCGCGCTATCCAGCCCATGGGCGCTTGAATAATGGGATAGGCGGTGCCGGTCATTTGGGTGACCCGGTTGCTTATTGGTGCTGCGCTCATCATTGTTCTCCTAGACACTAGTCTCTATATTGTCACATATACTGTCATTATATAATACAGCTTGCTCGCAGCTGTGAGAAGCCTCCAGTAGAGTGCTCTAAAGTACTTTCCGGCAATATGTTGGCAGGCGCCCCTCCATCGCCATGAAAGGCCATGAATTGGCAGGGTTAGAACACGCTTTTCGCTAAAGGACAGGACTGCCTTCGTACTGCTGAAGAATCTCACGTAACTTCCGACTGATTCTGGTTTGCTGCCGAATCATCTCCAACTTGGGCCAGGTACAGCGTTCTCCGGAAGCGATCAGTTTGTACATCTGCTTCTCACCGGGAAAGGTCAGCAGCTTTAGCGGGTTAATCAGTTTATAGTCCGGCAAAATATTGATATCACCCACATAATCCTGATTGATGACAGAGCGCATAAGGCTGGTTGCCTGGGTCACGGTTCCATTACGCTTATCAGCTCTATCCAGAATCAAAGTCATGGCGTTAAACCACTCCCGGGCGGAACGCCGGGCGGCATTTTCAATGAGCCCAACCGCTGTGCGCTTGCGGTGGCCATCTGAAACAAAGGGCAAGACGTGGGGATTAGTCTGGCTAACGATATAGTGGTTAACGCCATAGAGCCGCGCGAGGCGTTTGGCAGGCATGTCATCGCTCACTGAGCCGTCTACCCACTTGCGCGATGGCAGATAGCTTTTTCGTTCACCGTGGCTGTCCAGGGCTTGCAAAGTCACCGGTGGGAAAACACCCGGCACCGCCGCCGATGCCATCACCGCGCTGCGGATCATCACACTGGGCGACGTTGTTGCATTTAGCAGGCGCGAGGTCTGATGAGTTTCCGCCGGTGCCACCGAAACGTTCATAGCGCGACCAGTCCTGGCAAACGCCTGCTCAAAAGTCAGGTCGGGGATGAAGCTGGCGATGCTCTCTTCCAGTTCGCTGACGTGAGCGACGCCATTCTTGCTGGTATTTTGGGGAATTCGATCCAGGAAATACTCGGGCTCTAAAAGTCCCGGGAGTTCATCATCGGTATGACTGCAGACAATGCTGCCGACAATAGCGCCGCCGCTTGAGCCTGACATGACACTGGGCAACAGCCCTGCCTCGGCCAGCGCTTTGACCACGCCAACGTGAAAAAATAACAGCGACCCCGAGCCGCTCATCATAAATGCCGAATGACCGAAGCAGTGACTTGCGCGACGGAAAAAATCGAACTTTTCTTCAGGGCTCACATCACCGCTGGCCTCTTCGGCAAGGTGTTCCAGGGAATGAACAATCTCGTCGATGTAATCTTCGACCAGGTGCTTGGTACCGGTCTTGGCGCGGCCGTAGAGTTCAGACCGCCCCATACCCCCCATATTGCCGTGAATACCCTCGTTCAGGGTAAACAGCATCCCCCGGGTGTCGTGGCGCGCTTTCAAACTACGTAAGCGATCCAGACGAGTCCGAATCGACACGTAGTCGTACTGGCTACTGTGATCTTTCCGGCGCCAGAGGTCCTGCTTGGTGTACTTGTCGTATGCCTGAGCAGCGTCAAGCCACTCCTGGTAACTGCCTGCACTGTTCAGCGAGCGCTTTAACTGCAGTTTAGTGACTACGGCCATGCCTGGTCTCCCTTACCTTTGCTCTAGAGTACGATATTCAGGGCGGGGTTTGCCAGTTCTGCTGACCCTGGCAGAAGAAATCGCCTGTATCTTTGCTGTTAACTGCGGGCACGACCCCCGCGCTTATCACGGCATTTTGACATTAGATGTGCCATTTTATACAGTCAATCTCTCGGCCGGGCAGCGGCGCTGTCGCCCTGCCTATACTACACTCACCTCATCGCCATACAGGATTAAACACGTCATGTACCAACAGTTGAATCAGGTCGTAGAAGAAATGACCGCTCCCGGTCAAATGTTCGAAATTTGCGAGAGCGAGGTCGCGGGAATTACCCTCAAAACCTGGGCCATGGCGCCACCCTCGCTGAGGGACGTGTGGCTGAGCACTGCAGGCCACGGAGATAAGGATTACCTGGTCTATCAGCAAGAACGCTGGACCTACACCGAGGCGCACCAACACGTTGCCAGCATTGCCAACTGGCTCAGTGCGAATGGCATTAAACAGCACGACCGGGTCGCTATTGCAATGCGCAACTACCCCGAATTTATGCTGACTTACTGGGCGCTCACCTGTATCGGCGCCGTCACCGTTGGGGTCAACGCCTGGTGGGTTGCAGAAGAACTGGAATATGGGCTTCAGGACTCGGAGACCAGGATGCTGATCTGCGATACTGAACGTCTGCAGCGATTTGGCGAGATCAGGGAAAGCTTCCCCGAACTGCCTGTCGTCACCGTCCGGGTTGATCACAGCCCTGAATGGGCCACGCCTTTCTCCGAGGTTCTGCAATCTCCAGCATCACTGCCGGAAGTTGTCATTAAACCTGAAGACGACGCCTGTATATTTTACACCTCCGGAACGACCGGGAAGCCCAAAGGAGCCCAACTCACTCACCGGGGTTGCGTGAACAATATCTTTAGTTCGCTGTTCTCTAATGTGAGCCAAATGACAGCGCAAGCCTTGATAGAAGGCAAGGAGCCGCCCTCTGCAGAGGCCCCCGGCAGTCACCAACCAGCCGCCATCATCGCCACCCCGCTGTTTCACGTCACGGCCAATAATGCGACAGCGCAAGTGCTCACGGTATCGGGCGGAAAACTGGCCCACATGTACAAGTGGGACGCGGGCGAAGCCCTGCGCCTCATCGAAGAAGAAAGGATTACCAACTTCTCAGGGGTCCCGGTGATGACCCGGGAAATTATCAATCACCCGAATTTCGCGACAACAGACACCTCCTCGCTGAAGATGCTGGGCGGCGGCGGCGCAGCCGTGCAGCCGGATCTCACTGAAAAAGTGATGAAGTCGAGTAGTAAAGCCATGCCGGCACAGGGCTATGGTCTCACCGAGACCTGTGGTATCGCCGCAGGTAGCTGGGGCATTTTCCTAAACGACAAGCCCAATGCCGCAGGCCGTGTTGTTCCCGTATTCGACGTTAAGTGTATTGATGCCGAGGGCAACACCCTGCCTCTGGGTGAGACCGGCGAAATCTGCCTGAAGGGTCCCCAGGTCATAAAAGGCTACCTCAACCGCCCCGACGCCACGGCTGAAACTATCGTTGACGGCTGGCTACATACGGGCGACATAGGGTTCGCCGACGAGGATAACTTTATTTACCTGGTGGACCGGGCCAAGGATATGGTCCTGCGCGGGGGCGAGAATGTGTATTGTTCTGAGGTGGAGGTAGCGATCTTCAAACACGATGCTGTGGCTGAATGTGCCGTTTTTGCGGTACCCGACGATCGTCTGGGTGAAGAAGTCGGCGCCGCGATTTTCCCCAAGGAGGGGCACTCTCTCAGCGCCGCTGAAATTCGCGAATTTTGCAAATCCAAAATTGCTTCTTTTAAAATTCCGCGCTACATCTGGATTCTGGAGAACCCACTCCCCCGCAATGCCAGCGGAAAGTTCGTAAAGCGCTCGTTAAAGGATATGCTAGACGTTTCGGAAGCCGGGTAACTAATAATGACCAAGAAGATACATCGACGCGCCTGCCATCTTTGCGAAGCCATTTGTGGATTGGTCATAGAAACAGAGGGCACGGAGATTCTGTCCATCAAAGGCGACAAAGATGACCCGTTAAGCCGCGGCCATATCTGCCCTAAAGCCGTCGCCCTGAGGGATTTGCACGAAGACCCGGATCGCCTGAAAGCTCCCGTCAAAAAAGTTCGTAACGCCGCTGGAGAATTCACCTGGGAGACCATCAGCTGGGGCGAAGCGCTTGATACCACCGCCCGGGAACTGGCGAAGACCATCGCTGGACACGGAGTACACGCAGTCGGTATTTATATGGGTAATCCCAGCGTGCATAACTACGGGATGATGACCCACCAGAACAGCCTGTTTCGACACATCAGGACCAACAATCGCTTCTCCGCAACCAGTGTTGATCAGCTGCCTCATCACCTCGTTGCACTTTGGTTGTATGGTCACAAGCTGTTGCTGCCCATACCCGATGTAGACAGCACCGACTATTTTCTCATGCTGGGTGCCAATCCGCTGGCCTCAAATGGCAGCATCTGGACAGTGCCTGACGTTAAGAAACGATTGAAGTCACTGCAGGATCGAGGAGGCAAACTCGTCGTTATTGATCCACGACGCAGCGAAACAGCCGAGCTGGCCGATGAGCATCACTTTATCCGCCCTGGCACGGACGCTCTTTTTCTGGCCGCCATACTGCACACGCTGTTCGCGGAAGATCTCGTCAGCATGGGTCATCTGGCGAACTTCACTACTGGCCTTGAAAACGTGCGTAGGTCGATCAATAGTTTTACTCCAGAGTTCGCCGCCCAACACACTGGCATTAGTGCCGACATCGTGCGTTCTATCACCAGAGAGCTTGCTGGCGCCGAACGCGCCATTTGCTACGGGCGAATGGGGATATCCACCCAGGTTTACGGCGGCTTGTGCCAGTGGCTCACCCAGCTCATTAACATCGCCACGGGTAATCTGGATAAACCCGGAGGCAGTCTATTTTCCACTCCTGCCGTAGACACTGTCGCCGCTAATGGACCCGGTGGTTTTAATCGCCATCGCAGCAGAGTCCGCGCTTTGCCCGAATTCGATCGGGAACTGCCAGCGAGCGCCATGGCCGAGGAAATCGCCACTCCCGGGGAAGGACAAATCAGGGCGCTGTTCACCGGAGCTGGCAACCCGGTGCTGTCCACACCCAACGGCAGGCAATTGGACGAGGCCCTGCCACAACTGGAATTTATGGTCTCCCTGGATCCCTACATCAACGAGACCACGCGCCACGCCGACATCATCCTGCCCCCGACTTCGCCCCTGGAGCATGACCACTACGACTTGTCTTTCCTCGCTTTCGCGGTGCGCAATACTGCCCGCTACAACGAACCGGTTTTCAACAAGCCCGATGACAGCATGCACGACTGGGAAATTTTCTCAGAGTTGGGGATGCGACTGGAAAAGCTGCTCGACTTGCCACCCCAGCAAGCGGTGCCCCCTTCCCGGATCATAGACATGGGACTGCAAGCAGGACCTTACGGAGACCAGGGCCTGTCCCTGGCACTGCTGAAAAAGCATCCATCCGGCATCGATCTGGGCCCCTTGAAGCCCCAATTACCAGAGCGTTTGGTCACCGCCACTAAAACCATTGCCTGCGATGCGCCGCTACCTCTGGCAGACCTGGAAAGGCTGTATCAGGCATTCACAGAAGATCAGGATAAGGGACTTTTGTTGATAGGCCGGCGGCACGTTCGCTCTAATAATTCCTGGATGCACAACTTCCACCCACTAATTAAAGGGCGCGACCGTTGCACCCTGATGATGCACCCCGAGGACATGGAGAACCTCAAAATCACTGACGGAATAAAAGTCAGCCTGAACTCGAGAGTGGGTGCTATAGAAGCCACCGTCGAGCAAACCGACGAACTCATGCCCGGCGTGGTTAGCCTCCCCCATGGTTTCGGCCATCACCGCACGGGCGTTCAGATGGAGAGAGCAAGCCAACGACCGGGGGTTAGCTGTAATGATGTCACCGACCACCAGTTACTTGATGAACTTACAGGTAATGCGGCAGTCAATGGAGTGCCTGTCAGCGTAACGCCGCTCTGATCAATAGCAGCCTAGAACAGACTGCATACTTCCCCCGTGCGAAAGGCCGTAACACCCTCTGCCCAGTCACCACTGGCGATTAGGTCGCCGTTGTCAGCCCGTCGGACCTGGGCATGGCCGCCTTCGCCAAATTCAAGCACCAGCGCATACAGGCGATCGGCTGGATACGCTTGCTCAACCAGGCCATCCTGACAGGACACGCTATGATTACTGCGATGCGCATCGAGCACAACGACACCACTCACTGGCTCTATGCTTCCTGATAACTCATAAGTGACGTGGCACTCGGTCGATTCACTGTCAGCATTGTTGGAATGGGTGTAGGTCGTTTCCGTACCATTGGCCTCACCGCTGGTGAAATCGAAAGACAATTCAGTGACTTTGTACTGGGTGGTCGCCAGATAGGCCTCGCTGTGCTCAACCTCGCAGCTTCTAAACGCGGTTGCGGGCAAAGGTAGAGTGATAGCACTCACCAGGATCAATACTCTAAACATTACACCAGGCATCGAACGCCCTCCCTGAAGCCACTCGTGCCACCCCATGGTAGACCAGAGGCCGTCGCAGGTCATTGCCAGCATAATAAAAATACACGGATCAAGCTGGACAATCTGCGTAGAACGCTAACCTCATTTCATCCAGATACACTACACTTAATCTGTATTGAAGGAGGTAACCGTGAAACTGAACCGAAGACAGCTTATCTATTCTGCCGCCGCGCTCGCCGCAGGCGTCCCCCTCACTGCCTGCAGTGACAGCGAGCATACCGTGTCTATAGACACCCGCTGGCCGACCAGTTCTTTTGGTGCAGATTCTACCGGTGAAGAAGTGACGTCAGGCCTGAACCTCGCGGGCAAAGTTGCTGTCGTTACTGGATGCAACTCCGGCCTCGGTTACGAGACGATGCGAGTGCTGGCCCTGCGAGGTGCACACGTCATAGGAACGGGGCGAACATTGGAGAAAGCGACCAAGGCCTGCGCTAGCGTCAGCGGTAAAACCACTCCCATGACTCTTGAGCTATCGAGTTTTCAGTCTGCTGTAGATTGCGCCGAATCCATTTCAAGCTTGGGTCTTGCGCCAGACATACTGATGCTGAATGCCGGCATCAATACCTTCGGTGAACTGGAGCTGGTTAACGGTATAGAGAAAATTTTCACCGTTAATTTCCTGGGCCATTTTGTATTGACCAACCACCTACTCCCCTTAATGCAGGCAAAGCAAAACGGACGCATTGTTCACGTTAGCAGTCGGTCGGGCTACCGCCAGGCGCCTGCCGTTGGCATCGACTTTGACAATCTCCGCGGCGAGAAAAGCTTTGATGCGGGAGAGGCCTATGGCAGATCCAAGCTCGCCAACGCTTTGTTCTCTCTCGAGCTTGCCAATCGCCTGCAAGGCACTGGCCTCTCTTCCAATGCGATTCATCCAGGTCTCGTTCAAACCAATATTGCCCGCACCGCACCCACGCTTATGCGTTCAGCCTTCGAGTTATTTGGCGGTGTAATTGCGAAAAGCCCGGCGCAGGGCGCTGCCACCCAGTTATATGTCGCCACGTCTCCACAGTTGGAAAACGTCTCCGGGGCCTACTTCGAGGACTGCAACCCTGTACTGGTCAGTGGGCTGCATCACATGACAGATACCGCTATGGCGAAACAACTGTGGGCGACCGCCGAGTCAATGTGTGGGGAGTACCTGATATAGGTGCTGGAACAATCAATTACAGGTCAATCACATTGGAACGGACCATCACCCCGCCATCAACTACCAGGTCATGCCCGGTGATGAACGATGCCTTGTCTGAGCAAAGATAAACTACCGCGTTAGCGATTTCCTCGGGCTCTGCAAGGCGGCCCATCGCATGCGCATTCAACGTCTTCTCTTTCATTTCCGGCATTTTTTCAAGATAGAGCTGCATGCCCCCCGTATTAATGCCGCCGGGACAAACCGTATTCACCCTGACGCCACGCTTTGCATACTCCGCCGCTGCCGCCTTGCTCAGTGTTATTACCCCTCCTTTGGCAGATGAATAGGCGGCCTGAAAGGTTTCACCGCGCAGGCCCGATACCGATGCGATATTGACAATAGCCCCACCGCCGGAGGCCTCGATCAGCGGCAGTTGCTGCTTCATGCAACGCCATACCCCTTTCTGGGTGACATTCATACAGCGATCCCATTCTTCATCACTCAGCTCGGTTATCGGTTTGTTAGGTGCCGCCAGGGCAGCATTGTTGGACACCCAATGTAACGCCCCGAAGTGCTCATGTAGCTTTCGATGCGCTTGTACAATGGCATCGCCGTCGCCCATATCGCACAGCAAAAACAAGGCCTCACCGCCCTGCTCCCGGATCAGCGCAACCGTTTGCTCTGCACCGACAGGATTGACATCGGCGACCGCCACTTTCGCGCCCGCTGCTGAAAATGCGAGGGCGGTGGCCCTGCCCGTCCCAACGCCACCACCCATAACCAAAGCAATTGGACTAGTCATTAGTCTCGCTCCTTCCCTTAGCCAGCACTGCGTCCTTACGTCTGGCGATCATCGAAGCCATAGTTAGTCTGGCTGATTCAATCGCCTGCTCTTCCTCCCAGGGCAAGGCCTTTGCCAGCGACATGGAATAACCCTGATCCACAAGTGGTTTGTAAGCCTTGAGCGTTTGGGGTACGCAGGCGGCCATATCCTCAGCCATGGATATTGCCAAAGGCATTAGAGCTTCCTCGCTAACTACGTGGTTGATAATTCCCCACTCATAGGCCTGCTGAGCAAACACCGGAGCACCCGTAAAATGCATTTCCTTGGCGCGAGAAAGCCCTATCAGTCGCGATAATTTTTGGCTGAGCCCCCAGCCCGGTAAAATGCCGACCCTGACATGGGTATCTGCGAAGCGCGCCTTGTCCGAGCCGATTAGCACGTCGCAGGCCAGTGCCATTTCAAAACCACCCGTAATCGCGTGACCGTTAATCGCACCGATAATCGGCCCCTCAAATTTTTCCATGGCACGAGCAACAACATTATCGGCTTCCTGCGAGGCATCGCTGGCAGACTCGGACAGTTCCTTCAGGTCGAAACCGGCACAAAACGCCTTCCCTGCTCCTGTGAGCACTAGCACCCTGACTGATTCATCAGCGCAGCAGTCGGCCAGGGCAGTGACAAAATCGTCGCGCAACTCTCGCGACAATGCGTTCATTTCTGCCGGGCGGTTTAATGTAACAATTGCATAGCCGTCGTGTTTCTCCAGCAAAACCTTATTCATGGTGATCTCCCAACAATGAGGGGGTTTTCAAGAAACCCAGCTGCTTGGCCAGTGCCGGACCGCGAACACAGTTCCTGTCTTGAAAGTCAGACGAGGGTGTATTTTCTGCCAACCAGGCCACCACGGCACCGATAGTCGCTGGCGTACAGGGCTTGTATCGTCCGAGCACCGCCTCATCGAGGCCTGCGGCACGCATCACTTCTGAAATTACCGTACCCGGCTCAAGGTTGATCGCACGCAAACCGCTACCAGCGTGCTCCGCCTCTAGTGAGCCGACCATTTTGGCGAAAGCCGCCTTTGACGCGCTGTAAGCAAAGCTCCAACCACCCTGGGTGGCAGAAGCGGGAGGCGCATTAAAGGCCGCGTAGGAAACCATATTGATAATGGTACTCCCTTCTCGCGACTCCAGAGCTGGAAGCAAGGCCTGCACCAGAGCGAGAGGCGTCAACACGTTGCCCTGGAATATTGCTTCTACTTGGGCTGGTTGAACATCAACCAGGTCTGACAGCACACCGGCTCCCTGGTAGATAGCATTGTTGAACAACAGGTCCATTCGTCCAAAATAATCCAATGCGACTTCGGCAGCCTCGACGAGCGTCTCAGGCTGCAGTATGTCCGCCTGCAGGCAAAGGGCCCGGCCGCCACGCCTTTCAACGGCGGCCGCTGTTGCCTCAAGACTACCGGGCAATACGGACAACTCCCCACCGTAATCCTGCTGCTGGCCACCCGACAATGTGCGCGCAGTAATCGCCACATCGAAACCTGCCTGCGCCAGAGCAACCGCTGACTCTGCGCCAATACCCCTGCTAGCACCTGTTATGAAGGCTACTTTGCGACTCATAGAATTTTCTCTTCTGAAATTAGAGCATCCAGATTACTCAAGGTGCGTTTGAGCTCCCGGCTGCCAATGACTTCTTGATAGTGTTGCCAGACGGTGGCGGTTGACTCGCTCAATTCATCAATTAGCAACTTGCCGGCAGCGGTAAAATCCACGAGTTTGGCTCTCGAATCGGCGGGATCGGGTCGACGTTCTAGCAGCCCTTGCTGCTCAAGCTCCTGAATGATTTTCATCATCGATTGGGGTCGTATGCCCGCCGCTGCGGCCAGGTCTACCCCGCGACTGGGGCCGTATCGACCCAAATATAGAAAGACATCGTTATGTCGATGACTTATACCTGAAATACCTCTTGCGGCAAGGTCCGAATCCAGGCGACGCTGAAAATCGCGGGCGACCAGCATCAGCGTTTGGCCGATCGAATGCTGCTGATTCATTACCATTGTGAGGCGCCCATATAGTAAGCTAAACTTACTATTAGCTTAGCTGCCTATAATGATTGAGGTCAAGTATGTTCCAGGTCTTTGCCGCCACGCCAGAAGACATGAGTCCCGGTGAAATCAGTGCTCACGCCGTGCGAGCGGAAGCGATGGGGTTCGATGGCCTTCAAGTACCTGACGCACTCCACGACGGTCTATTATTAGCGGCAATGGCATTGAATGCGACCGACAAACTCATTGTCGGCACCGGAGTTTTGGTAGCATTTGCGCGCAGTCCCATGGTCACCGCGATAGCCAGCTGGGACCTTGCCAGAATGTCCAAGGGTCGGTTTGAGCTCGGCCTTGGCACCCAGATCAAACCTAATATTGAGCACCGCTACAGTGCGCGGTGGGGTTCGCCCGTGCCCCAGTTGAGAGAGTATGTGCAATCGCTTAAAACAATATTTCACAGCTTTCAGACCGGCGACAGACTCAATTTCGAAGGCGAGCACTATCACTTTACCAAGCTTCAGCCCTTCTTTAATCCGGGCCCGATCGATCACCCGGAGATTCCTATCCTCTGCGGTGCGGTAGGCCCCGATATGACTCGCATGGTGGGCAAAATCGCTGACGGCATGATTACCCATCCCACCAATACCCCGCCCGAGTATATCCACGAGGTCTGCCTGCCCAGGCTGCAAGAGGGTTTTGCCCTGGCTGGGCATCAGGGGGAGCATTTCAAATTGTTACTGGGCCCGCTGTGCGCGACAGGTAAAGACGAGCCCACCGTCGCTGCTCAGTGGGAGAAGCAACGAAATTTGCTAGGATTTCTCTACTCCACACCCGCCTATTGGCCCAGTCTTGAGCGTTTTGGCTGGATGCACAAAGGCCAGGAACTGCTGGACATGACACGATCAGGCGAGTGGCAAAAAATGCCTGACATCATCACCGATGAAATGTTGGAAAAGTTTGTTCCACGGGGGACATATGAAAATATCGCGAACGAGTACAAAGCGCGTTTCGCCGGTTTGGCCACAAGGGTGACGTTTCCCGTTCCTGAAAATCCGCTAGATGATGCCCTTGCAGCAGATGTGATAGGTCGTTTGAAACAGTAAGTCGCGCTGGCAGGCTAGCCGGTAAACTTTTGCGACAAGGCGGCGTTCTCAGGCGGAACAGGCACAAATTTATGCGCGTCAGCAAAGGCACTCAGGAATGCCGGTCGTTTAGACACCCTGGATAGATAATCGTCAAACAGCGCGTCCTGGCACAGGCCATAACTTCTTGACCACAAGATATTATGTCCAACCAGACAATCAACAGCACTAAAGTCGGGACCACAGATATGAGCGTGCTGAGAGAGACGCGCGAGCAATTGTGGCTCCACTTCCTGACGGATCTTGTTCATATAGCGTTTTACTGTTTTTTCATCCTTTTCAGCACCCGACAGTACATGTTTGTGCACCCGAATTTGCCACAGCATCATGTCCCAGGAAGAAGCAGCGAAATGCAGCATTTGCAAGTAATCAGCTCGCTCGACAGAAAATGTAGTCGCCAATGGGGCAAGCTTCTTTTGAGGGTTGATATCCGCGAGCAACGAAATCATCGCGCCGCTCTCCAGCATGTGCCGAGTATCTCCATTGCCTAAAGTCAACTCCAGCACGGGCACGTTGTGGTTGGGGTTTTTGGTAAGGAATTCGGCATCGTATTGCGCACCCTCATAGAGCTCCAAAACCTCAACTTCAAAACTGTCGTCATAGAGTTCGTGTAACAGCCATTTTACTCGACTGCTGCGCGTGGCTGGATAGTGATAGAGCTTGATGTGATCAATATTCATGTTAGCGATCCGTTTTTGCTGGCGAAAATAAGTAAAAGCTCTTTTCAACTTCGACTCAATAGCCTGGAGCTCATATTACGCCCTGTTAAGTTTGCGTCAATAAATGTGACATAGAGCCCTTGGATATACTGACACGCTTGGGGTGTTGGATAGAACTTGCGATAACGTTTGCAGAGCATCGAACCGCTGTTTTCGCCTATCAGCCAAGGTGGGTCTATCCTTACCGGATTCGTAGCCAGGGGAGAACCAAAATGACTGAATACGAGCTTCTCGATCTCAATGCCGGAGTGATGCCTTTGGGTATAGTCGCATCCCTTTGTTTTATGTGAACTGTCAGGCAGGATGACCAAAAATCGGTGAGACATCACTCTCTCGGCCTAGCCAACGGTCATGGCTGGTAGAGCCTTATTCTATTTGTTGAGACTCAGATTAATCTAAAACTGAAACCGGAAAGTAGCCTTCAACGTTTCCAAATTATCCATGCCTGTGTAACTTGCGCCCAAAGTAAAATGCGGTAGGAATGTATAGTAAGCCCCAAAGTTAACCTGAGTTTCATCAGCGATGTAGTCAAGTTCGCCGCGAAGCTCAAGCACTTCCCAAAGGATTGAACGTACACCAACGGCATAGCTATATCCGTCTTCTTCTGCGCGGTCACTATAACCAATAGCGCTGGCCTCGATTGACCAGTCCTCATAGGCTAGGCGACCATAAAAGTCAGTGGTATCTGTCACTGCCCATGCAGCCCCAACACCTGCACTAAGGCGATCGAGTTCAATGTCCACATCGTATCCATATACGTCGATTTCATCACTTTCTTCAGAATACCTTACGTCTACGAACACCCAATCGCCAATGCCGATCGAACCCGCGAGCTCAAATCCAGTAGGCTCGATACCGCCAAACTCATCCCACCCATCCATATCTACATCGCTGCTCAAATAGGATGCCTCAACAAAAGTCCAGTTCGGAGATTCGGCAATCGCAAAGTTCGGGAGTAGACAAGTCAGTAAGGCAGCAGACGGGGTTATTTTTTGCATTATTGTGAATCCTTTCTAGCATTTCTGCACAACGTAGCCTTCCGTGGGCATTCGTGTAACCAATCTATTAATAATACTCTACAGTCTCTGACTGGATGTCGCACCCTGAGGAGTTTCAGCAATGCTATAAGTCACTTCGCAGGTGAAAGCAGACTTTGAGCAATTCAGGGCCGAATCAGATCGTCTCGCGTCCGCTTTAGCGAGCAACAGTACGTTTGTGTGCCCCAGCTGCGTTGGGGCCAGGCTACGTAAATTTTTCTCGAATAGCCACTTTATCGACTTTACCCACAGCAGTCAGGGGAATGGCATTAACAAAGGCTACAGACTTGGGAACTTTGTAACCAGCGAGGTGAGTTTTACAATGATCGATGAGTGCCGCTTCACTCAAACTGCTCCCCGCCTTCAAAATGACCTCAGCGTGCACTCTTTCGCCCCATTTATCATCAGCAATTCCGATTAGCGCGCACTGCTGTACGCTTGTGAGTTTCATTATCACCGTTTCTACTTCCGCTGAGTAAACGTTCTCGCCGCCGGTGATTATCATATCCTTGATACGATCCACCACGTGGAGATAGCCATCAGGGCTCAGATAGCCCGCGTCGCCAGTGTGCAAACGGCCATCGACCAGTGTCTCGGCAGTTTTTTCAGGCATATTAAGATACCCAAGCATTAGCATTGGTCCAGAGAAGGTAATCTCACCAATATCCCCCTGGGGTAACGCATTACCCTCCGGATCCCGAATTTCCAAATCCACTCCGTAACAGACTGTACCTGCAGATCGGGTTCTACCGGATTTAACGCCCTGTTCCGTGTGGTCACAATCAAACAGCAGGGATATCGGTAGCCCCTCTGTCTGACCGTAAATTTGCATAAAATTCACATGGGGTAAAGCAGCTTTCAGCTCAATCATCAGTGTTTCATCAATAGGTGACCCGCCATAGCGCAGGTGACGTAGACTGCTGAGGTCGTAACCCGCGAAGTCGGGATGATGCAATAACATCTGCCACATGGTGGGAACCATCATTGCCTGTTCGATCGCTTCGTTCTGCAAGGTCTGCAGCACCGAGACAGGATCATAGGCGGGCAGTATATAAAGGGTATTGCCGGCCATGAGACCCGCATTGGAAACCCCTATGCCGGAAATATGAAAGAGCGGCATTGTCATCAATGTGCGACCCTGACAGAAAAAGTTTTCTGTGGCGCACATGGCAAGGGTTGCAAAGTGACTGGCGTGGGAGTGGATGACACCCTTGCCCTTGCCTGTTGTGCCGCCGGTGTAATTGAGAAACGCCATTTCATGTTCGCCCACCGACTGATCGCTAATTGGGCTGGCTTGGGCAAGTATATCTACGTAGCTCAAAACACTCGGGGCTGAATCGGCTTGCTCATCAAAGAGAATTACGTGCTCTATGCAGGGGCAGCGTTGCTTAAGCTCCAGACCCATCTCTAGAAACGTTTTATCCACAAATAAGATTGAAGGGACAAAGTCATCAATGGAGGCGCTTAATTCAAAAACCGACCAGCGGATATTCAAATAGTTAGGTACCTTGCCCGCCCACATCGCTGCGTAAAAACCGATGATTGCCCGATCGCTGTTGAGACTTAAAATTCCAACGCTGCTACCTGCGCGGGAATCTAGATTGAGCAGCGCGCCAGCGCAGGTCGAAATTTTTCCGTATAGTTCTTCGTAGCTAGTCTGGCGGTCAGCGAAAGACAAGGCGACTCTATCGCCGTACATATGTTTACCGCGATGGATACTTCGAGTGATAGACATAATAAAAATCTCTTTTTTTTACATCTTATGCCTAATAGCGTGCTGTGCCCACTCTCGATTTTTATCATTTCCTGGAGCAATCTCGCGTGAGCATTTCAAAAGTTCAAACGCTTGCTATTAGCCAAGACGGACATTGAGTACTCCAGGGACAACTCAAACCCTGAACCGCTGCTTTCGCGGAAAAGTAGTTATAGATCTATCTTTTTCGGAAGTCTAATCGTTTGGGAGATGCGCAAAGACGTATTTTCACCAGACTTTGCGAGTTATATCAGTGAATGGGCGAAAGGGAAATCATCAACCGTTCCCTGTTACTTCTCTGTTAAGAGATTTGAAAAGCTTAGGACCTTCAAGGCGCTCGCCACCGTGTAGCAGCGGGCATGGATTCACCCTCGCAAAATTACTGCGTCAAACCCATACCTCGAGGTTTTCTGATTGCTCAATCATTCGACTGAGTTTAGAAGTGAGGATACTTTTCATTCCACAACGGGCAAGCATCGCCTCTACCGCAGCGCGGTCTTCTGAACTCATGGCCTCGTACGCCGACTGCACCCGTTGCAACAAGAAAAAGCGGTAGGGTTGGGATACCGACTTGATCGTCTGCCCGCGCACGGTAAATTCACACTCATTGAGCATTCTGTCAGCCGCCGCGCCAGCGTCAGGTTTGTTTTCCGCCAGCCAATGATTGATAACGCCTGCTGCCGCCTCGGTTTCTGGCACAAAATCTTCTGCGATAACTGATAAGACTTCCAACAAACTCCCTGGCACCTGGTCGTCAGGAAAATAGCCCTCTTCTGCATTGAAGTACTCTGGAGCATCCTGATCAGGACGATTCATGCGTTCAACCCAGCGATACACACGGGTAGCCCGCTGCTGCATGATCCGACCGGGATAGGGGTCGCGGCCCAGGTGAGCATACATAGGAGCCAACAGACCGAAGTCACCGATACAAGGTCGCCCGCCGAGCAAATAAGGAGTCTGTTCGAAATGACTATTCAGCGCAGCAAGGTATTCAAGATAAAGTGCTTCAACAAGGCTGCTGGTCTCATCGTTCACACCCCAGATACGCGCCACATGCTGCATGCGTCCCATCATATGCTCTGTTTTCTCGTCACGCGTGGGTGTCTCGCGCTGTGAATGGAAAAAGTGATACCGAACAAATGCGAGGTTTTCTTCCTTGAAATTCCAGCGATAGTGCATCGCAGGGCGCAAAAGTCCGTCAGTGCCGATGACATCGAACAACGCGCTAACAATTTGCTGGCATGGCCCCACTGGTCGGTTTGGCCTGTCATTGGCAGCTTCAAAGTGTTCAATAATGGCTGCACCATCGCGAATTACCTCTCCCGCTGGCGTCAGCAGTGTAGGGATAGTCGGCAGCTTGGCTTTTGGCAGAACCTCAGCCTTAAAACTTTCGTGACCCGTAGACAGCTCGCGAAAAGAAATACCATTTTTAATCAAATAGGAACGCGCCCTACCGGTGTATAGGGAATGAGTGATCCCATACAGCTTATACACATCTGTCATGTTAACTCCGATGAATTTTCATTCTATAAAAAATCAAGAATGGCAGTAGCACGAGTAGCGTCAGCATTGCCACAATGATGTTAGTGCCGTAACGCTTTTGCAGTGTATTGCTGACCAACTGGCGAATCTGGCTATAGCCATGCGGTAATGGCAGGACACCGTTCTCACGCTTGTAGGTTTCATACTCCGACAGCATGGCCTGAAACCGCCGTGTTTGCTCTGCGCTTAAATCATTGGTTTCACCAGGATCGGTGACAATATTGTAAAGGCGCCACTGTCCATCGCCTGCCGGAGGTTGATTCACTACAATTTTATAATCACCCTGGAACAGGGCCGCATGGTCAGTAAGCTCGTAGCCAACGCTTTCGTGATCGCCATACACCCGTTCTGATGTGCCCGATAGTACTGGTGATAAGTCCTTTCCCGTCATAGGAAGCATCGAGCGACCGGCATACCTGGAACCGGGCTGCTCGACGCCGGCCAGGGAGAGAATCGTTGGCGTGATATCTGTCGCCCATGCGAACGCAGGCGTCAGGCCCCGCTGCATCTGCAATGGCTTACCGGCAATGATCAATGGCACACGCATGCCCCCTTCGCCGGTGTAAAACTTGTAAAACGCCAGCGGACTGGCCGAGGCACTGGCAAAACTAGGGCTGATCGAATTATAGCTACCGCTTTCGCCCAGACGCTCGTAATCAACGTGATAGCCCATACGCCGCGTCGCCGCGCTGTTGCCGAGCGCTGTGGGATCGTGTGGCCCGCTAGCTTCACTGCCATTGTCAGAGGTAAAGATAAATATCGTATTATCGTACTGACCCTGGGCCTTCAGATAGTCGACCAAACGGCCGATATTAAAATCCATCGCCTCTATCATGCCGGCGTATACAGCCATTCTTTTGCTCTCATAGCGTCTTCTTTCAGCGCTCAGAGACTCCCAATTCTGCGTCGTAGACATACTCACCATATCGGCTGTCGCTGGCACGATGCCCAGTTCAACAGCCCGCTCTCTTCGCTTATTGCGCAATACATCCCAACCCTGGTCGTAAACACCCAGATAACGTTCGGTGTACTCGCGGGGTGCCTGTACCGGTATATGTACTGCCATAAACGGCACGTAGGCAAAGAAAGGCTGGCCGTCTTGCAAGTTACTATCGATAAACTCAATGGTCTTGTCGATCAGAAAGCGCGATGAGTAAAAGTCCTTCGGCAGCTGGAATCGTGCGCCATCAGCGAACCAGTTGGCTTGATCATAGATCGGTATATAAGGCTTCTGCTCCCAGTGATCGGCGCCTGAATCGGCCATGGCCACTGTGCGCTCAAACCCCCTGCTACTGGGCAACTTGCTCTCGGTCATCCCGAGGTGCCACTTACCCGCCATGTAGGTGTGGTACCCCGCGTCCTCAAGTAAAGTCGCCACGGTAACGACATTGTCTCCCAGCACCCCCTGATAATGAGCGTGAGAACGCTGCTCGGGGGCCAGCATTTCGATGATGTTGGGCACACCTGCAAGGTGGTTATCGACCCCGGTCAGCAGCATCGCTCTGGAAGGAGCGCAATTCGCCGCTGTGTGGTAATTGGTGAAACTTAAGCCCTGTTCCGCCAGTGCTGAAATCGTCGGCGTTTGCACTTCCCCACCATAGGGAGCGGTGTCGCTGTAACCCAGGTCATCGGCGAGAATAAAAACGATATTCGGACGCAACGCAGGTGCGGTGTCAGCATCTTGCGACGGCGCTGTATCCTGCGCAAAAACCGGCAAGACTGCCAAACAGGCAAACGCCAGGCAAAGACGTTGGCTATATTGAGCTAGCGGCACAATTCAGGAGCTTGCAGGCAAACGTCGCGATGCTACAAGCAGCAGTACGGAAACCACGACTTCTACTGCAATCTGCTCTGTCGCCAAACTTGCATCGTGAACCAACCAGGCCACAACTCGACCTGCGGCGGTAATTGAAAGCAACATCACCGGTGGGTAAAACCAGATACGGTGACCACCCACCAGCGCGATCAGCATGCAGATGGACGTCGTCAGAAAAAAGCCCGCCATGTCACCCACCTGAGAGCTCAAACCCAATCCTTCACCCAGGGTCAAACCGAAGGAAGGAGCAACACCCGCAGGATCCACCAGCCAGCGTAAACCAATGATAAGGAAAAGAATGGCAGGCAGCAGGATCAGTATCTTCAATATTCTGTTCATTGGTTTCCGCCTCTTTATTAGAGTGTTTTGCAAATTCAACCTAGGCCGATCGCTATATTATGACATATAAAATGCCATAACAACCGCTATTGATTACCAAAGAACGGCACTAAACAAAGCGCCTTAACGCGCTTGCCCCGTTTGTTCTGAACCACATTTAGGAACAACAACTTTGACTGCTCTGCATCTGCATCGGCGTGCAAGCAATATTTGCAAAAATATGAATATATTCACCGCTATAAGAATGGCAAAAGGTTTATCAGGAGAAATGTCATGAAATAGTTGGCACAGCGGTCGCGCTTGAACTTCAATTGCCGAGTACCCGGACCGTGTATTGGAAGCGAGACGATCAATGAACACCCACTACATATCACTCTCAAGCATAACCTTGGTCAAGTGCCTTTCAGGCATCCTTGCTCTGCTAGTGCTTGCGAGTTGCCGCATGGTGGTTACCACTGATAGCACCGGGCACATCATCTCATCTTCCGGTCAATACGATTGCGATAAGTCGCGCTGTGTCTATAAAATCGAAGAATCTATTACCGAGTCGTTTACCCCGATTCCCGCAGAGGGCTACCGTTTCGTGCGCTGGAAAGGGCTCTGCACTCTGTCCGTCTCCGAAGTGTGTAAAGCAACCGTTGGACCTTTGCCCGCTGAGCACAGCCACCTTGATGGCGACATTCCCCTGTTCGCAGAGTTCGAACCAAACTCCGCCATGCGAACCTGGTATAGCGATAACGACAGCGACGGATATGGTGCCAGTGATAACCCCATTACATCCTCGAGCCGGCCACAGGGCTTTGTGGTTAACGACGCCGATTGCGACGATTCCAATGCAGGTATCCGTCCATGGGCCAAAGAACGGGAAGATGGCCGTGATAACAATTGTAACGGCCAGGTCGACGAAGGCTTTATTGACCGCGTGTACTACCTCGATAGTGATGGCGATGGCTACGGTGACCCCAATGCAGAGTTGATTGCCCGCCAAGAACCCCAGGGATACGTCAGCAACGCTCTGGACTGCAACGACGCGTTCAGCGGGGACAATCCGGAGGCCACAGAACGACTGGACAGCAGAGACAACAACTGCGACGGCCGCGTTGATGAGAATGCCAGAACTTACTATCGCGACCTGGATGGAGACGGCTATGGTGCGGCAAATGACCACATTGAGTCTATCGAGCCCATTGCCGGGCACTCACTAACTGCCGGGGATTGTGACGACAATAACAACAGCATCTCACCGGCAGCGCGCGAGGAGTTCGACGGAATCGATAACGATTGCGACCAGTTGGTGGACGAAGGCTTCAGCCCGCGAACCTACTATCTCGACGCCGATAGCGACGGCTATGGTGATAGTTCATATTCGCTACTCGCCGTTGAATTGCCCAGTGGTTACGTTTTAGACGGCACAGACAACTGCCCAGAGCACTACAACCCGGATCAGGCGGATATAGACAGTGATGGCCCGGGAGATGCCTGTGACCCAATAGACAACCGCAGCCCGCCGGATGAAGCTGGCCCTGTGGAAGATGACACAATCAGCGACGGTAGCTGCAGCGTTTCACCGCAGGCTAAATCAATGCTGGATGCTGTTAACGCATTTCGCGCAGGAAGCCGTACCTGCGGTTCAAACGGCTCTTTTGATGCGGTTCCCGCACTTTCATGGAGCTGTGAACTTGAAGCGGCAGCTTTGGCTCACTCAGCCGACATGGCAAACAATAACTTTTTCAGTCATACAGGCTCCGACGGTTCATCAGCCGGTGACCGAGCAACGAGAGCCGGCTATTCCTGGTCGGCCTGGGGTGAAAACATCGCAGCTGGCGGCGCTTACGATTCAGTCAGTGCAGTTCTTCAAGGCTGGATTAACAGCCCAGGACACTGCGCCAACCTGATGAGTGCCAGCGTTACCAATCTGGGCGCAGCACGATACACCAGCGCTTCAAGCAGCTACGGCACCTACTGGACGCAAGTGTTCGGAAGACCCAGATAGATACCGGGCGCCACGCGATAATCGCATTGTGACTGAACGAGCGAAGGGGTTCCCTGGGCGAATGATCGGAATATCATCCTTCCAGACACGAGGATTCACTGTACTTTTCGCCTATAATCATAGCTATCAGTAACAAACATAAGCCATCTACCCCGGAGAAAAGTGCTATGACACGCAGGTCCTTACTAATCAGTGGGTGTGGCGACCTGGGCCAGCGCGTAGGACAAACGCTGGCTGCGCGTGACTGGCAAGTACATGCGATCAGACGACGTCCTGATGGCCAACCACCGGAGTTTGATTGGCACTCGGCAGATCATTCTGTCCCAGGCAGCCTGGCGTTTGTGAAGAACCTGCGCCCAGACTTTGTGCTGGCCACCTTTAATCCCACCAGCAGAGATATTGCAGGCTATTGGCGTGGCTTCAGCCAAGCGGCAAAAAACCTGCTGGGCAGCCTCGATGGCCATCGTCCTCAGCACATTATTATGGTTTCAAGCACTCGCGTGTATGCCGAAGCGGAGGGTGGTTGGGTCGATGAATCGGCACCGCTGTCAGAATCAGATGAACGGGCACTGGCTATCATTGACGCCGAGCAACAGTTTCTTGAGTCCGGCCTGCCAGCGACCGTGGTGCGCTTTGCAGGAATTTACGGTGGTAGCAGTCAACGACTGGTTTCCAGGGTTGCACGTGGCGAGATTGCCGCTGAAAAGCCATTGCGCTACACCAACAGAATACATCGCGAAGACTGTGCAGGCTTACTCGTTCACCTATTGGCAATGGCGGACAAGCATCAGGCAATTGCACCCATTTACAACGGGGTGGACGATGAACCCTGCCCAGCGCATGAAGTGGAACGGTGGCTAGCCCAAGCGATGGATGTCACAGCCACACCGGCTTCAGAGAATTCACTACCAGCGCAGATCGGCCACAAGCGATGTCGAAACGAACTACTGCACGCCTGCGGTTACAAGCTACGATTTCCAAATTATCGCGCGGGATATAGCCAAGTGCTATCGCGCAGCTAATGCTCCAACTCCCCTGTCCGGCAAGAACCCGTTTGCAAGCCTTCAGCCGCGGAATGTCCTACAATACCCTCGCCCCGCCCTACAGGTAACAAGCCATGCTAGAAGTCGGCAAATTTCAAAAGCTCCAGATTCTTGAAAAAGGAGCCTACGGCGTGATCCTGGACGGACAAGACCAGGGTCGCCTGTTGCTCCCGCTCATCCAGTGTCCGGAAGATGCCAATCCCGCAGATGAGCTGGAGGTTTTCGTTTACCTGGACAGCGAAGGAGACCCGGTTCCAACCACATATCGGCCCGCAGCAGAGCTGGGGCAGGTAGCCTGGCTAAAGATCGTGAGCGTAAGCAATATCGGTGCTTTTGCAGACTGGGGCCTGAATAAAGACCTGTTTATTCCTTTTGCCGAGCAACAGCACAAACTCATCGAAGGGCGCCAAGCTCTTGTTAAAATCTACCTGGATAATCAGGGACGCCTGGCCGGCTCCACTCGCGTTGATCACTGGATAAAAGACGATGCCGCAGGCTTCAAGCGGGGAGAAAAAGTTAGCCTGATGATTGCCGATCGCACCGAACTGGGCTTCAAAGCCATTGTAAATCATGAGTACTGGGGACTGCTGTACAGCAATGAGTTGTATCAAAAAGTGAGTAAAGGGCAGCAGATCGAAGGCTACGTCAAGCAGGTACGGGAAGATGGCAGGTTGGACCTGACACTCAGTAAACCCGGGTTCAGTAAAGATAGAATTCAGGGGGTTACCGATGCCATACTCGCGGCACTAGAGGACAATAACGGATTTATTACACTCACTGACAAGAGCCCACCGCCTGAAATCTATGCAGCATTCGGGGTGAGCAAAAAGGTGTTCAAACAAGCCGTGGGTTCTCTGTTCAAACAGCGTTTAATTACACTTGAAAAAACAGGCATTCGAAAGAACTAGACATCGAGGCTAATGCCAAAGCACAGCCACTAACACTGAGGTAGTCACATTAAATCTACGATACTGATCAGCATTATTTTTGGAGTCTTTCTAGCTAGCTGCAGCAGCAACAAGGCCACGGTAGAGAAATCCTGGGTTGACCCAAACCTGCACACCAAAGACTTGCAGGGTGTACTGGTGGTGGCTATCGCAGCGACCTTTGAAGGTAGACAAGCCTTCGAGCAGGAGTTCACCCGGGCTCTGGTGAAAGAAGGCATACATGCCGTCCCAAGCTTTACGCTTATGGGGGGCACTGAAATCACCAAGGAAGACGTGGCTTCCATGGGAGCTAAGGCGGAGGTCGATACTGTACTGATCACCCTGTTTGCAGGGCGGGATGAAAGCGCGGTGCTGCATCCCGGGCGCAGATACTACGGTTATGCGCCGGTTTACGGCGGTGGCTACTATGGCCGAGGCAGGGTTTATGGCGTGCCTTATCAGGTGGGGCAAACCTCAGATTTCTGGGCCGAGCACAAATCTATACACCTGACAGCCAAGCTCTATGAGATTACAACCGAAGAGCGTTTGTGGCAGGTCAATTCAGGCATGGAAGAGCAAAGCGACGTCGCCAGCATGCGCTCAGCTTTTATCAAATCGTTTATGCAGGATATGGCTAACCAGGGACTGGTTGACTAAATTCAGGCATAAAAAAAGGGCAAGTCACTAATGACCTGCCCTCCTTCTCAAACGAGTCGATTGTTAGATAGCAACAATGTTCTCGGCTTGGGGACCTTTCTGACCGTCGGTGACGGTGAATTCGACTGCTTGGCCTTCGGCCAGTGTCTTGAATCCGTCGCCAGCGATTGCACTGAAGTGTGCAAAAACGTCGGGACCAGACTGCTGCTCAATAAAACCAAAACCTTTCGATTCGTTGAACCACTTAACGGTTCCCTTAACTCTTTCAGACATAATATTAACCATAACTTGTGAATGTTGTTTAAGCCCAAATGGACTTGATAGCATGAAGAGTCGACTTGAAATTAGAAACTGCAGTACGAGGTTTTACAACGAAGACAGCGTGTGAAGCTTAAATAAAAAATTCGATTTCAGGCTACGGGCGACCTTACCTAACTTAAACACGGAAGTCGAGCACGGATTTCACTCTTTTTTCGAGCCCCCTGAGGCTCTTATAGGGCGATTAATTCTTTCATGGGACGCTCGCGATAATAGATGGACTGCCTTTGATGCGGAGCACCGCTCACGGCTGGAAACGCGTTATGTGACCTACAGCAAGGCTCTTAGGGTAATTGACACACCGAGCGAGGCGAGCGCAAGGATTGCCACCCTGTGATACAGGTCTCGGCCATAGTGATCGAAAAGACGGCGCCCCAGTCTGTCCCCGGCCACGAGAACTGGAATAGTGAAGAGGTAATATTTCACAGATTGCAGTTCTACGATGCCAGCCACCGTATATGAGGCCAGAGCAAACCCCGACGACGCCAAAAAGAAAGCCATGAGTATCGCCCGACTGCGAACAGGTTCAAACTCGGTCAGCATCGCGTAAATGATCATGGGTGGACCCGGAATCGCCAGCGCACCGTTCATTAAACCGGACGACAAGCCAGCCAACCATGGCAGCATCCGTCCACGCAGCGGCTTCTCAGGCCTGGACGCAACAATACCCACACATGCGATAAGCACCGAAATTCCGACGCCGAGCTGAAACAGGTGCAGGGGTATTGAAGCCAGAGTATACGCACCCAACACCGTGCCAGCCGCCGACATCATTAGCAGCGGCTTCATTTCCCGTAAGCTGACTATTGACGAAAAACTACGCACGCTTAACAGGCTTAGGGTGAAGGCCATCGCCGAGCTCAGTACGACCACCTCGGCCGGCGGCATGAATAACGCTAACACCGGCACTGCAATCAGAGCAAAACCAAACCCGGTGAAGGAGCGGAGAATCGTCGCAGCAAATACGGCGATCCAGATCATAAACAGCAAAGGCCAGTCGATATCAGCTTCCCTATAACAATTGGATGTTAATCATACAACGCTATATCCGCCGAGAGAGGATGGCGATACGTTACTGACGGACACCCGCCGCCTCTTTAATCAATTGGTAATAAGCAGTGGTACCTGTAACTAGATTATCAATCGATATGCGTTCATTTTTGCCATGAAAACCTGAGACCTCCGCGGGAGCAATTTTCATCAGATTGATTCGATAGGTATCGTCTGCAACTTTGCCATAGTGCTTGGAGTCGGTTCCGCCCATGGTCATTCCGGGAACGACGATGACATCGCCATAAACCTGTTTGGCCACCCGGCTAATGGCCTGGTAACCCTCTGCGTCGGTGGAGGAGATATCCGAAGGCGGCGAACGGAGGCCACCTTCGGCCATGAGTACTTCCACCCGGTCGTCACCGATCGCCGAAACTACATGCGCCACGACCGCCTCGGCGGTGTCACGCGGATGCAGGCGGAAATTTACGATGGCTGTTGCAGTAGGCGGTATCACATTAGGTTTTACCCCCGCACGCAGCATAGTGGTAGCGGTAGTGGTTCGCATCAGCGCATCCATTCGCGCATCTTTACTCAACTCTGCCTCCAACAGCGAACCAAAAAGCCAGCGATTTGCCATCAACAGCCGGGGGCCGAAGGGAAGGTGGCGCCCCATGATATCGAAGCTTTGCGCACTAAGCCCTTCCAAACCGCCTGGCAGAGGTTGCTGCCTAAGGTTTACCAGTGCCTGGGCAAGGATGTCCGTAGCAAGCTCAGCCTCCGGCATAGAAGAGTGACCGCCGGGACCGTGGGCAACAAGCTCGAGGGTGACATAACCTTTTTCGGCTACATTGATTGAGGCGACCGGCTTTTTCACTCCAGGAAGAATACCTTCGACAACAAAAGATCCTTCGTCAATCGCCCAGGCCAATTGCACGCCCTGCTCCATGAGATACTCAGTAACGCCAGCTGCGCCAGCCTCGCCTCCGGTTTCCTCATCGTGGCCAAAACTGAAGTACACGGTCCTGGTTGGCTCGAAGCCCTGGCTCAACAGTAGGCTTGCTGCCTCATACATCACGATGACGGCACTTTTGTCATCTAATGCACCACGCCCCCAAACATAACCCTCGGCCACATCGCCGCCAAACGGTGGATAATGCCATTCTCCCTCAGAACCAGGCACCACCGGCACTACATCGTAATGGGCTGTTAACAGGATCGGCTTCAGCGCAGGGTCACTGCCTTGCCAGCGCAGTAAAATTGTGTGCTCTGCGATCATTTGTAGATCCATCGCCGCATAGACCTGCGGATAGGTTTCCTCCGCCCAGGTGACAAACTGCCTGAACGAGTCGTACTCTTGCGTAGCCTCATTCCCGGTGGCGATAGTTGGGATACGAATAGCCTGCGCCATATGAGTAGTGACCTTTTCAGCATCCACCGCTACCGTTTCACGCGCTACCTTCTCGTCTTCGCCTGGGATGAAAAGCAAAGTATTGACGACCAGAACGACTGCTAACAGCAGCGCTATAAGAGTCAAGACTTTCAGAACAACCTTCATTTTTATTTCTCCTACAGGTCAGGCACTTATACATCAATACTTATGGCATTTACACTGCCATAATGATATTTTTGGTCTGGTCAGTCTCAACGATTCTACCCGGAGGTGATTACATGAGAAAAGTTGTTATCGTCCTGGCGGCAATTGTCGCACTTGCCGCAGTCGCCTATAGCCAGCGCGGTCTCATTGCCGAGCGCGTTATGGAAAAAGCCCTTCCAAGCAGAATGGGCGCTAACCTGCTGGACCAGCTACCGGACGGTCTCCACGTCGGTCTATGCGGTGCTGGCGGCCCTATGCCCTCCCCCGTAGCTTCTGGGCCCTGTGTGGTGGTTGCGGCGGGGAAGCAGCTTTTCATGATTGATAGCGGCACCAATGGCGTTCGAAACCTGGCACGCATGGGGTTTCAACCCGGAACGCTTGATGCTGTGTTCCTGACCCACTTCCACTCAGACCATCTGGACGGGCTGGGCGAAACAGGCACTATTCGCTGGGCTGGCGGCGACAATACCAAACCACTGCCGGTTTATGGACCCAAGGGCGTCAAAAAAGTCGTCAAGGGATTCAACCTTGCCTACTCACACGATTTTACTTATCGCAATGATCACCACGGCGATACTGTGGCCCCGCTTAGCGGCGCCGGGCTAAAGGCCATGCAATTTAACAAGCCGGCGATGGGTGAATTAACCGAGCTGATAGCGGATGGTGAACTGAAGGTTGAGGCACTGGCGGTAGACCATGCCCCGGTTGAGCCCGCTGTGGGCTATCGCTTTAGCTATAAAGGACGCTCATTACTCATTACCGGGGACACCGTAAAGCTTGCCAATATCGAGAAATTCGCGGCTGGGGTTGATGTGCTGGTGCACGAAGGACTGGCCCCGAACCTGGTCAACATGATGCACGATGCAGCAATTGAAACCGATAACCAGATTATGGCCAAGATCACTTACGACATCCTCGACTACCACGCCAGCCCCGTGGAAGCGGCGGAGACTGCCCGTGATGCGGGTGTTGGCCACCTGCTCTACTACCACATCGTGCCGCCATTGCTGTTCCCTGGGCAGGATCTGCTCTATCTCAACGGCGCCGAGGATATTTTCCCCGACTATACGCTGGGTAAAGACGGGGTTCTATTTTCCCTGCCAGCAAACTCTGATGAAATCGTAAAGGTCAGCGATGGCCTTTAGCTTGAAACTGCGGCAGACCACTCATAAAAAAGGCGACCGTGATGGCCGCCTTTTTATTCAAAAGAGATTTCAAACTGCATCAAGTATCTCGATCTCTGGCGCCGCAGCTACCAAACCGGCAAGCTTTTCATTCGCTTGCCGGAAATAATCGGATTGTCCGTGTTCTGCGAGCGCAGCCGGACCCACATACTGCTCCATCACTTTGTAGACCTGAGAATCAGACTTACTGCGATGCAATGCGTAGAAAATATTTCCTGATTCGTTGGCACGAACCTGCTCGGTCAGTTCCAGGAAGATGCGCTCGAACTCTTCGTTCTTGCCTTCCTGAACGGTGATTGTCGCCAGTACACCTATGGCCATAAGTATTCCTTCATCAATAAGGGTTAAGTATTAGCACTAATAATGTCGTTATTTTGCTAGCATGTAAAGAATCAAACCAATGAGATAGCCTTCTATGTCCCAACCTCTACTGTTCAAGCAGGAAGGCGCTGTCGCGGTCATTTCCGTTAACGACGCCCCACTCAACCGCATGACCCTCGATTTCGTCAACCAGCTTGAGGAGATTGTGACCAGGATCGCAGACGACCGCGACATTCGAGCCGCAGTCATCACCGCGGAAGGCCTGGACAATTTCTCCGTGGGCATGAACCTGTTCCAATTGTTCGATGGCATCAAGGCCGCGGGTGGGCCGGATAGTTTTTTTGATCAAAGATTGCGCCTCATAGCTGCCATCGAAAACATGGGCAAACCCTGGATTGCCACCCTGTTCGGCTATTGCCTGGGCGCCGGCCTTGAGCTGCCCCTGGGGTGCCACTTTCGTCTCGCTGCGGCGGAAGGCGTCCAGATCGGCCTTCCAGAGATGGACCTGGGTACCGTGCCAGCCTGGGGCGGCAGCGCGCGCCTGAGCAAATGCGTGGGTCGGGATCACGCCATGGACATGATATTGCGTGGCAAAAAAGTCACTGGAGTAGAGGCCCTGCGTATCGGCCTGGTACATGAAGTGTGGCCTCTGGAGGAACTCAAAGACCGGGCTATGCAGCTAGCTCACGAACTCGCTGCACAGCCGGCGCTCGCCGTTGCCGGAGTGATGAACGTGATTGTGGGCAGTGAGGACAGGCCATTGCAAGACCTGTTGCAAGCAGAGCGAGACGCGGTCCATGCAACCTTTAACACGGCCGACCAGCTCGAAGGCATGACCGCATTTATGGAAAAGAGAAAGCCAGTATTTAACCAAACATAGTTATCACTGGCTCTATTCACGCCTGTTTAGCCGACACCTATAACGGCTACGCACGGTCTCGCACATAGATACCAAAAACGGTCTAAACTGACTTAACTGTGGAACGATAGAGAAACAATGATGAAAAAACTGAGTATGGTCGACAAAGGCTTCCTGGTAAGTGAAAAACGGGAAATGCCCATGCACGTGGGTGGCGTCAGTCTTTATACCCTGCCCGACGGCGCCAACGAGCAGGATTTCCTGCATGGCCTGGCCAACAACATGCGTGACGCCGAGGCCCTGCTGCCTCCCTTTGGCGATCGGCTGAAAACCGGTTCTATGGGTTTAGCCGGTAACGCCTATTGGGAGCCTGATGGATCCCTGGACATGGACTATCACATTCGCCACTCGGCGCTACCGAAACCAGGACGATACCGCGAGCTTTTCACTTTGGTCTCTCGCCTGCACAGCACCCTACTGGACCGCAATCGTCCACTGTGGGAGATGCACATGATTGAAGGCCTTGAGGACCGCCAATTTGCGGTGTATACCAAAACCCATCACGCCGCAGTCGACGGCGCCCGCTCGGTACACCTGGCACGTAGCATGCTTTCTGCTGATCCTGATTACAGGCTGGAGGAATCCCCTCTTTCGCTGGCTTCCTGGCAGCGCTACAAAGACAGCCTCAAGCTAGGCCGCAAGCCGGATCACAGCGACGAAGAGCTTCGCAATGTAGCCGACGTGTTAAAAGCCACTTTCGATAGCGGATCAAATGTTTACCATGCACTCAAAGGGTTCGCCGGCGCTTGGGCCGGACGGGGCGGCGACCTGTCACTGCCGCACCTCCATGTACCGAGCAGCTCCCTCAACGTACCTATTGATAGCGCACGTCGCTTTGTTGCCCAGTCATGGCCCTTTGCGAGAATTCGAGCAGTGGCAAAGGCCTTCGACGGCACCTTCAACGACGCCGTGTTAGCCATGTGCGCTGGTGCACTGAGGCAATACTTGCAAACTCACGCAGAATTACCCGATGAGTCGTTAAAGACGCTGGTCCCAGTCTCGCTGCGTAAGGCTGGCGATCTCGATGCATCAAATGCAGTGGCGGCTATCAGTGTTGATCTTGCGACCAATGTCGCCGACCCGGCAGCGCGCATCACCGCCATCCAGGCTTCAATCAATGCTGGGAAAGATTACTACAGCAATATGTCCTCAACCGAAACAGAACTCATCAGCATGCTGATGCAATCGCCCTCCATGCTACTCATGCCAATGGGGCTGATTTCCAAACTACCCCCTTACAACCTGACAATTTCCAATGTGCCCGGCATTCAGCAAACCATGTATTGGAACGGTGCCAAACTCAACGGATCTTATCCCCTATCCATTGTGACCGACGGTATGGCAATGAATATCACCCTGCTAACCAATAACGAGAACGTGGATTTCGGGATCATCGCCTGCCGCCGCTCGATACCCCATGTACAGCGCATGATCGACTATATGGAAATCGCGCTACAGGAACTGGAGGATGCTGCGGGCCTAAAGGCAAAGCCCGCCGCTGCCAAGCAACGGGCAGGCGCGAAAGCTACCAGGCCCAAAGCGAAGGCTAGAGCTAAAGTCACTGCTAAACCTAAAGCTAAGGCGAAAGTCACAGCCAAGCCCAAGGCGAAGCCCAAGGCGAAGGCGAAGGCGAAGAAAAATGCGCGACCAAAGGCCAAAGCAAAATCGAAGTCTACAGCCAGAAAGGCATAGAAAGACGAACTACCTGGAGTGTTAAAGTGCCCGGCTGAAGCCGGGCCGTATTATGAACCCGTGAAGTTAGCGGGGCGTTTCTCCATAAAAGCCATCATAGCCTCTTGCATGTCATTGGAATTCAGCGAGGTCATCATGGTCCACATTCCATTCAATAGCAGGCTTTGCTCTGTCGTCATGTCTTCTCCCTGCTGCAGGATAAACTTCGTTCCACGCACAGCCAGCGGTGCGTTTGCCGCAATTTCACCCGCCATTGCAACTGCAGCCGCGTAAACGGATTCAGCATCCGTGAAGAGGTCATTCACCAGTCCAATTTTTTCCGCCCGGGCGGCGCTGATATCCTTACCGGTATAGACCAATTCAGCAACATGACCATCGCCAACAATCCCAGGCAAGCGCTGCAATGTACCCACATCCGCAACAATACCGATCTTGGTTTCGCGAACGCCAAAGGAGGCGTCTTCCGCTGCAAGGCGAATATCACAGGCGGTCGCCAGATCTACTCCAGCGCCCAGGCAATGTGAGTGAATCGCTGCAATCACCGGTACTGGACAATTTGCGACAGCGCTGATCGCCTCCTGGCAAAGCTGAGTATGAGTCAGTTGCTCCAGGCAACCACTGGCTGTCGACAAGTCCGGAACTCCCCCGAGAGACCCAATGTCAATGCCCACACAGAAGCTTTTTCCCCGTCCAGCGATCACCAGAGCGCGAATGTCTTCGTTCTTGCCAATGGCCTCCAGCGCGGCGACAAAATCAGCCCACATTTGCGATGAAATCGCATTCATTTTCTCAGGCCGATCCAACCAGAGAGTAGCTACATTCGACTCGACCTCAAGGGTCAGCGTAGAACACGAAAAGTCCATGTTTATCTCCATTGATGTATGAACTGACTGTTATCCAGTCGGTGAACGTTTGGCCAATTGCCGTTGAATTTCTCGAGAGAACAACCACAGACGGTCTTGCCCCCAGAGCGAGAGAATGGCATCGCCTTTTTCATCAAGCAGCCTGAAACTGGGCACGCCCCATAACCCGGCGTCGTACATAGTGAGTCGGTTGCCCTCCAACTGCTCTTCCCAACCCGTTGTTCCTATGTGCTCTTTAGCCTCTGCCCAATTCAGACCCGCATTCTCTACGACTTTTTTCAAACCGCGATTGTTATTGGTATTCACACCATCGACAAAGGCAGCTTTCAGAAAAGACGAAAGCAGCTGGACCCCCTTGTCCTGGGCACAGGCCCAGGGATAAAGCGAGTAACAACGCCTGACCGGCTCGCCAATAGGATCGTAGAAATTACCATAGGCAACACCTGCCTCACTGGCCTCGCGCATCGTATCGGAAAATATATAAAGACCCTTTTCTCTGGTCGCCGGCACACCACGCATCACCATGGGCAGCACCGGCTTCGCAACCAGTTTCACCCCCGTTTCTTGCGCCAGTTTAACTGCACGATCAAAAGCGATAGAGGTATAAGGGCTTCGCAGTGACGGATAAATTTCCAGGGTGAGACTGCCATTATCCTTGAGTTCACCGTACTCCATTGGGGGGCGAGGCATCACCATTGGGTGTCCCTGTTCCCGATCTGCTCCCAACTCAGCGAGTCGTTTTTCAAGATGGTAAAGCCGGTCCACGCCCCAGTACCATTCTTTGCCGTAATAAAACATCGCTCCAGAATAATGCTTGAGCTCCGATCGCCTTGCAGTACCTGCCTCAAGTTTTTTCTCCAGCTGATCATCACTGGCACAACCAAGGCTATCAGCGAGGGACCGCATACGGGCCTCGTCACCGGTCCACAGAGCATCCCCCACGTGGGCAGCGCACTCGATAAAGTCTGCAGATTCCTGGGCCGCTAGAATCGACGTTGCCAGCTTGACCAGAGAAGGCGCCGGTGGGTCTTCGTGTTGCGGAAAATTCAGACCGTAACCAGGGGCGACGTGAAACGAATCATAGCGGGACAAACGCAACAACAAATCGGGTTCAGCTGAATTCTTACCCTGGGGGCCGCGTACCAGATGACATATCAATTCGATGTCGTAACGTTCAGAGAATGCTTGTAATACCTGCGATGCGAGATGGCTGTAGCCGTCTTCCACGTAATGGAAGTATTCAACCACATGCCCCAGACCAGATTTTACACGATCTTTTTCCACTGTCTTGCGACGCTTGGCAACGTTTGCCGCACCACAAACACGCTTAACCACCCTGGAAGTTAGCCAGCGCATCAATGGGCCGGGGTCCATGGTGGCAGCCCCACCCTGGTCTTCAAATTGCTCTGTCATACACACCTTCTCTGTATAGTGCGAAGATCACTGCTGTATCAGCGCCTGTAGTAGTTCAACAACGAGCACAATAGATGCCGATTTTCCCAAGCCCTGGTGATAGCGCAGGCGATACCACATCTCGAACGATGCAATAGCATCTACCGCTTCTCGTTGGCTACGAGAGAGAGTCTTCAATTCTGGCAGCCAATCGTTGAGGTCTTTTCGCAAACCCCGTTGGTACCTAGCGTAGTTCTTTCGAAGCACTTCCGATCGCCAAAGTTGAGCTGAAGTGGAAAGTATCGTATTGGTTTCTGCCTCGTAACCATCTGCATGTCGCTCTACGGCATGCTGAATACGCTGTTCCAGTGAGCCATCGCGGTCTCCACCCAAAAAGCGCGCCTCAACTTCGTCACGACTCTGTTCATCGACAGCAGCAAATAATGTGTCCATGTCTGCAAAGTGTCTGAAAAATGAGCGTATTCCAACGCCTGCCTGCTCCGCGATAGCCTGGGCGGTAGGTATCAGATTACCTTGATTCATCAGATAAAGAGCCGCATCGATAATGGCCTGACGACTGCGCTCACTGCGCATACGACGACCATCTGCACTCTCAGCTGTCTGCGTCTTCGCCATAGTGTCTTCCGTAAAATTTCCCCTGCCCGTCATATAATGGCACTATATACGCCATATTAATACCATCACTGAAACAATATGGGCAATATCACATTCTGGGGTTTAACTGCCTCTCCGTTTCAGCTAAAAATGCAGGCTCTGGCGGATTATTCCACGCTCAATTGGCAGCGCTGGCCCGACCAGGGAGGAACATTCAAGTCACTATGGGCATTGGCGCAACTCAGTGCCGCGAAGCACCGTTCCAAGGTAAAACGCTATCCTCTCGATGCATCTGCGTTGGACGAATATCCAGCCGTTCCCTACTACCGGTTGAACAACCAGGAATTTTTCTACGATTCCAGCGCATTGGCAAGACACCTTGATTCGCTTCGCGCATCAAACCAAAACCTGGTGCCCGCTGCCCACGACCTGGGATTTATCTGCCGTTTGATTGATGAAGCCTTTGACGAATTCGGTCTGTACATGGCGCACCATAACCGCTGGGTGACATCGGCCAGCACTAATCGCATGGGTGAAATGACAGCCGATGAACTGCGGGGCGCAATACCATCTCCGCTTCGCCCGCGCCTCGCCCTTAAACTAGCGGAACGTCAGGCGGGGCGTTTACCGTATTTGTTCAGCATTGCACCGCCTGGATTTGATGCTGGTGTAGCACCACCACTCAATCCTCAAGCGCGTGAAGGGTTTCCCGCCACCCACGCAATGCTTGATAAGGCCTGGAGACTTTACCTGGCTGCTCTAGACGATTTACTGGCATCTCAGCCCTATCTTCTGGGCGATCGTTTTACGCTGGCGGACGCCAGTGCCTACGGCCAACTGAGCATGAATCTTGTCGATGGACGGGCAGCAGAACTGCTACAGGAAATCGCGCCACGCTTATATCAATGGCTATGTTTTATCCGCGACGGCCGCCATGCTAAAAGCAGCGGTGATTTATATCTCAGCGATGCACTGGGCCCACTGCTTGACTGTATCAACAGCACATTCATTCCCCTGATGCAGCAAAACAATGCGGCTTACCGCCAGGCCATCAACCGCGGGCAAGCTCTCTTCAACGAAGCCGCCTTCAATCGGGGTGAAGCGCTTTATGATGGCGAGTTAATGGGCTTTCCATTTCGCAATGTCGCCAAGACATTCCAGGTGGTTACCTGGCAAGAGGTTTGTGATAGTTGGCAAAGTCTCGACGCTGGTGCGCAGAACTCAATACGGAATTTATATCCGCAGTTAAAAAGCGTAGTTTTCGAGGAGAAATAGGCGCCTGACAGTCTGTCAGACGCCTCTGTAACGAAGGCGGCGCTGTTAGCGCCTGCGACCTAGCCTGCAAGCATGCCGGCCAAACGATCACGAATAATCGTTTCGGCATCTGACATAATATTCTTAACCAGGTCCTCACAGGTGGGAATGTCATTAATCAATCCACCACACATCCCCACGGTGACCATGCCCGCGTCTATATCTCCGGTGCTCCAGGCTTTTTCCTGATTGGCACCTGACACCAGGTGATGAACTTGCCCGAAATCGCCACCCGCCGCTTCTATTTCAGCAACCTCATCGGCAATCGTGTTTTTATAAACACGCGCAGTATTTCGATAGCTCCGAAAAATAAGGCGAGTCTGGTTCTCGTCCATTTCAACAACTTTTTGTTTAATGCCCTCGTGAATGGGTGCTTCCTGGGTAACTAAAAAGCGCGTCCCCATGTTAATACCTTCACAACCCAGCGAAAGGGCCGCGGCGAGACCACGACCATCAGCAATACCGCCTGAGGCGAGCACGGGAATTTTTAGGGCCTGAGTCGCCGCTGGGAACAGCACAAGACCGCCCACGTCTTGCTCGCCCGGGTGACCCGCACACTCAAAGCCGTCAATGCTTACTATATCTACACCGATCCGCTCTGCTTTCAGTGCATGTCGCACAGCAACGCATTTGTGCACAACTTTGATGCCAGCAGCCTTGAAGCGTTCCATGAAGGGCTCCGGGCTGCGACCGGCAGTTTCTACAATCTTGACGCCGCTCTTGATAATTACATCGACGTAATCGTCGTAGTTGATCTCACTGGCAACGACCCCAACCGTCAGGTTGACTGCAAAAGGCTTACTGGTCAAAGACTGACACTTGGCAATTTCTGCAGCCAGACCGTCGGGTGTAGGTTGGGTCAGCGCAGTCATTACGCCCAATGCTCCGGCGTTAGACGCGGCAGCCGCAAGTTCGGCTGTACCCACACGCATCATGCCCCCACAGACAATCGGGGTTTCAATACCTAGCATTTCGGTTATACGGGTCTTCATTTTCTTGCTCCTTGTTGAACGCCTTAACGATCCGGTGGCCCACCTTACTATTATGGCAGTTTTAGTGTCAATACTATTCGCTTTGCTAAATTATTCCTTTCACGGAAAGTTCACAACCACGAGGGAGGTACTGCGCGAATCAGGCAAGCCCCAGCATTTTCGCTTCGGCTACCAATAGCGGAGCCACGATCTCATGACCCTTCACCCTGGCACAAAACGCTGCAAACTGCGGCCAGCGATCCGGATCAATCTCGTAACCAGCGTAACCGGCGTTAATAAACGGAGCCACCAGAGCCAAGTCGGCGACGCCCAATGGGCCAAACAGGAAGCCATCGGCCGGCACCTGTGACTCGAGGTAGTCGAGCATAGGGGGCAACTGATCGTTGATGATCGACTCTACGAGCGCTTCGTCAGGTTCTTGCTTCAGCATCATTGGGCGCATAAAACGCTGGAAAAAGATTCCAGCTGCCATTTCTGTCACTTTGGAACCTGCCAACTCCTCGAACCAACGAGCGCGAGTGCGTTCAAGCAGGTTTTGCGGATAAACGGGATGATCTGGATAGGCTTCTTCAAGGTATTGGCAGATAACTTTGGAGTCGGCCACGGTTAGATCGCCATCCTCAAGCGCAGGGATTTTACCCAAAGGACTAATCTTCCTGAAATCTGGATCATCAACAAAAGGCATTTGCGGAATATGCTCAAAAGGTAACTGCTTAATAGCCAGAACGGCCAGTACCTTGCGGACATAAGGGGACGCAGAAGCGCCGTATAGTTTAATCATAAGTTCAGGATCTCCACTAAAATGAGGGTGCCTACTTTACTGTTCCAATATGGAATCTTCCAGCAGTATCTCGCCTGAGGATTGACAGGCCGTCGCCACGGTCTCTTAATGCATCAGGTAGGCAGATAAATCAGCGGGCGATTTCCAGCCCGACGACACTAAGGACCCAGGTATGGCAGGTTCATTAAAGGATCAACTGCTCAAAGCAGGACTGACGGATGAAAAAAAAGCCCGTCAAATGGATAAGGAAAAACGCAAGCAGGCCAAGGTCGCCAAAAGCTCGGGGCTGGCAGTCGTTGACGAAAACAAAGAGGCTGTGCGCAAAGCCCTGCAAGAACAGGTTCAGCGAGACCGTGAGCTCAACCAGGCGCTTAATAGCAAGGCCCAGCGCAAGGCAATTAACGCCCAGATCAAGCAGCTGATTGAAGTCAACAAAGTCCCCAAGGGCAAAGGTGATATCGGTTTCAATTTTACCGACGGCACCAAGGTCAAGAAAATCTACATCACTGCCGCCGATCAAAAGCAGTTATCAGCCGGCCGCCTGGGCATCGTCAAGCAAGGCGACCAATATGAAGTAGTTCCCTGGCCGGTGGCAGAAAAGATCGCTGAACGTGACTCTGATCGGGTGATTAGCTGCAAAGACAATAACGAACCGGAGCTCAATCAAGAGGAACAGGACTGGTACAAGGACTACGACATTCCCGATGATTTGATGTGGTGAGCACAGTGGATCACTTCTACGTTGTCGCTCATGAACCCGGCGCCGAACACCCCGCCCTACCAACATGGGCCAGTGAGTCGGCTAATCCACTGGGTATTGCCCCCAGTGCTTCGGAGACCGTCACCAGAGTGGAGGTGCCGGAAGTTCCCGGTGCCTATCAATTACTCAACGTGTTATCCATCGATGAATGCCAGCGCTTGATCGAAGCCAGCGAGTCGATGGGGTTCTTGCCTGACGCCGCCGTATCCCTGCCGCGCCATATTCGTCACAATGACAATCTAGTCTGGGTTGTCGATGATGAAACCGAGCGCAGTATATGGAACCGTGTGTCAGAGCAGGTTCAGCTGGATTGTGACCGCTACGGTGACAAATGCGCACTGGGACTCAACGCCCGCTTTCGCTTTTATCGTTATAGTACGGGTGATTATTTCAAATCCCATTCCGATGGCGCCTGGCCCGGCAGCCGGGTAATAGACAGAGGGCTAGTGACCAACGCCTATCCGGATCGTTACAGTCAGGCCACTTTCCTCATTTTTCTGACAGAAAACTTTATCGGCGGCGCTACTCGCTTCCTGGTAAACGCCAACAACCCGGAGTTGCCCGCCCGCCAGGGTGACCCTATCCGCGAAATCGATATACGAACGCCCGCCGGCGGAGTCTTGTGCTTTCCCCACGGCCATCATCCTCAACACTGTATTCATAGCTCAGAACCGATCCAGGAGGGCTTGAAGTACATCATCAGAACCGACACTCTCTACGCCATCTAGCCTCGTCGTCGGTGTCTTGACAGGCCCCAGCCCCTGACCCAACATGCAACTCCCAGCAATAATGTCCCACTCGAGAGGAAATTTAGTTATGCCACGAATGAACCTGGAAGGAAGCTCATCCATCGTTACCGGCGGTGCTTCCGGTATCGGTGAAGCTTGCGCCCGCCAATTATCTGAGGCCGGCTCAAAAGTCGTCATTGCCGATCTGAATGAAGAGCGCGGTAAGCAAATCGCCGATGAAATCGGCGGAGTGTTCGTCAAATGCGATGTGACCAATACAGACGATGCGGACGCCGCCGTCGCCACTGCCGTCGCCCTTGCCCCGCTGCGCGCCTGCGTCAACTCTGCAGGCTTAGGCGCTCCTGGCCGAACCATCGACCGCAGCAATGTCCCGTTGGACCTGGACAAGTTCAGCTTCGTCATCAAGGTCAATTTGATCGGTACTTTTAACGTACTCAGTCGAGCTGCTGCCGCTATGGCGCAACAAGACCCTCTGGATGAAGACGGTAGCCGCGGTGTTATCGTAAACATGGCTTCTTGCGCGGCCTTTGACGGCCAGATCGGCCAGGCATCGTATTCGGCTTCGAAAGGCGGCGTGGTCGGAATGACACTACCTATCGCCCGCGACCTGAGCGCAGTAGGCGTTCGCGTCAACACGATTGCGCCCGGTCTGATAGATACCCCGATCTATGGAGAGGGTGAGCACTCTGACGCATTCAAGGCCCATCTTGGCCAGTCTGTACTGTTCCCCAAAAGATTAGGTAGCGGCGAGGAGCTTGCCTTTGCGGTAATGGAGTGCATTACCAACCCCTATCTGAATGCAGAAGTCATACGCCTGGATGGCGGTATTCGCATGCCTCCCAAGTAACGGTTCTTATAGATGAAGGGGCGCGACAAGCTAGACCGGATGTTCGACGCCCCTGAATCTGGCCCATATCACCCAGAAGCAAGCGATACAGGCCACGCCGGCCACCACCCACACCATGCCCAGGGAATATGCCAGCCCCATTCCTGCCTGCTCACCATGGTTGGTAATGGCGCCGCCAACACCCGCCGCCAACCCAATCGCCAACGAGCCTGCAATACCGTTGGCAGTAGAAGTTGCCCCCTCCTCTCCTTCAATTGTGAAGTTCATTGTTGCGCTGACCACCGTGTTAAAGGAAATCCCCATGCCGATACCGGCGATTGCCCAGGCAGGGTAGACCGCCCAGTAAGGAACTTCAGGCAGCAATAGAGTGGCTGCCGCTGCAACGCCCAAAGTGGTAATGCACATACCCACAAGCAGGGACCGCGACAGGCTCACCCGAGTAGATAACCAGGCCTGAAAAAATGAGGCTGCGATCCAGGCGATGGCACAGCTGGTAAATGCCAGACCCGTTACCGAACTGCTTAGCCCTCTAAACTCGATCATCATCAAAGGCATAAACAGTTCCGTTGAATAGAAGGCATAAAACAACAAAAAATGCAGCATCACTCCTGCCGCGAGTCCTACCCGGGCAGTGGCAAAGCCTGCTGGCATCACCTTTAAAAAGGGGCGCCAGACAAGCGCGATAGAGAGAGGCAGCAAAACCAGCCACAACCAGTTCACTGGTTGCGCGATTATAGTGACAAATAGACCAGCTCCGCCGGCAATGCGCAGCGCTCGCCATATGGCGCGGCGTGAATCCCGGCTTCCCGGAACAGGCGTTTTGCTAAGCGGTTTAAGCCGCGGATACAGGAGAACGCCTGCGACCAGCAGAAACGGTAGCTGGCCCACGAATATCCAGTGCCAATCGAGATAGTCGACAATATACCCGCCTATGGCCGGGGCCAGCAGAGAGGGAACCAACCACGCCGAATCCAGCCAGGCCACCATGCGCGGTCGCTGATCTTTGGGTATTACAATATTGGTGATCGCATAGGCGACAGTAAAACTTATACCACCCCCAAAACCCTGAATGATCCTTGCTGCGACAAACTCCCACATGTTACTTGCGAGTGCTGCGAAGATAAGGCCGATCGCAAACAGAGCATAGCCAATCAGGAATATACGTAAGGGACCACGGCGATCAATGCTGCTACCAGCCCAGACCACGCTGACCAGACCCGCGAGAATATAACTGGCAAGCGTAACCCCGTACCAATCTCCGCCGCCAAAGTCCTTCGCAATCGTTGGCAACGCAATGGCGATTACCAGTTCATCAAAGGCGTGAAGAGATACCGCCAGAATGAGGCCTAGTTGTAATGAGCGAGCCGGTGTCGACAAATCAAAAGTCCTGAGGTTTTAGTAAGACGGTGCAGAGCATTCACCTAGCCAGGTCGTGCAACTTTCAGTCGCCGTATCTTCGCCTATCCTCAGAGGCGCTTGCAATAACGGCGCTCTTTATTTCCGCTCGCGGACATTGCATCATAGGCGCCACTTTTCCCGGGGACACCTGGACCCTTTATCTTAGTAGGAGCTGCACCATGAAATTTGGCCTGATTCCCATCAATATCGGTATGGACTCCCTGGAAAACCTGGTGGGACTTGCTCAATACGCTGAATCGCTGGACTTCGAATCCCTTTGGACCTTCGAGCATGTCATGGTGCCGGTAGAGTATGAGTCAAAATACCCGTACCGCAAGGATGGCAAAATGGGTGGTGGTTCTGACAACCCGTTCCTCGACCCCCTGATAGCGCTGACTGCCGTGGCTGCGCACACCAAGAGTGTGCGTCTGGGCACCGGCGTTAACATCCTGTCGCAGGCCAACCCTCTACTCCTTGCCAAACAAGCCGCAAGCCTGGACGTGCTATCTGGTGGCCGTTTCATGCTCGGGGCTGGCATTGGCTGGCTGCAAGAAGAGTTTGACGCCATGGGCGTGCCCTTCGAGCGACGCGGTGCCCGTTACGACGATTATGTCGCAGCCATGCGCAAGGTCTGGTCGGGCGAGGTGGTAGAACACCAGAGTGACTTTCTCAACTGGTCAGGATTCCAGAGTTACCCCTTACCAAAACAAGAGGGTGGCGTTCCCATTATCATCGGCGGCTCCAAGGGCAAAGCCTTCGAGCGAATCGCAAAGCTGGGCGATGGCTGGTTTGCCCCTACCAACGACGCAGCAGAACTGGCTCCGATGCTGGAACCCTTAAAGGCTGCCTGCGATGACGCGGGGCGCGACTATAACAGTATCGAAATCACTTCCATGTGGAACAACAAAGGGGGAATGGAAGCGGTCAAAGCATTTGAAGAAATCGGTGTGTCTCGCCTGATCGTGCCACTTTTTGCCCTTGGTCGTGACCCTATTGAAGGCATCGGCAAACTCGCGGAAGACATTATTGCCAAACAATAAGTCGAGCCACAGTCTTTTGCGCCAGCTTTTGTTTATCGATATCTCCAAATAGAGATAAACCGTTCTCCAATAAGATTGGTATCCGGGTTACGCATAGCTCATCGAGGGAATCGCGATTGATATACGATGTAATCGTGGCTCCTCCATCAACGCAGGCGTGTCTATGGCCTTGGGATGCCAATCGATGCCGACGTCATGTGTGGCGATGTAGCCATCAACACTGCTGGCGATAAACGCGGAGCACTTCAACATACCCTGTCCTTGGTAAAGCCCTGCTTGCTAGGAATCAACGCCAGGCAATGACGCCCTGACCAGCTCATGTTCGTAGGTAGTAATTTCACTGGTGTTGTTGTCTAGGTCGGAAAAATACATTGAAAAAGCCAGCGAATGATCCGCGACTCTGACCGCCAGCCCTTTTGCTTCCAAATGAGCCTTCCAGGCCAGAAACTCGCTACCCGTAGCGCCCAATGCCAGCGCAGAAGACCCGGTGTGACCCGCACGCTCAAACAAAGCCAGATGTACACTACCCTCGGAGCTCTCCAACGTAAGGGGGCCACCATTGACCGCCCAAACCATCAACGCCTCCATCCTTTTGAAACCCAGCATCTCCTCGTACCAGCGCTCGGCTCTACCCCACTCCTCAACATACAGGTGGATATGATCGATTCCCTTAAACTTGGGGGTCATGGCTTGTACCTCGTTAAGCACTGCTCAACCAATGATGGCTTTCCAGCGAAATTTGTTGTCACTATAGTCAAGTCACTGCCAATAGGCGAAGCTATTACTCTGGTGCAAGGAAACCGCCGGATTGGTAGTCCCACAGCCGCTTGTAGATACCACCCTGCGCCAACAATTGCGCATGGGTACCTGACTCTACAATCCGGCCCTCGTCCAGCACCACCAAACGGTCCAGCGCAGCAATCGTAGACAGGCGGTGCGCAATTGCGATAACCGTCTTACCCTCCATCAACTGGTACAGACTTTCCTGTATTGCCAATTCCACCTCTGAATCCAGCGCCGAGGTGGCTTCATCGAGCACCAGGATAGGGGCATCCTTGAGTATCACCCGGGCAATAGCAATCCGCTGACGTTGGCCCCCGCTTAATTTCACACCTCGCTCACCTACCTGGGCATCCAGTCCCTGCTTCCCTGATTGGTCCTCTAGCTCCTGAATAAAATCCCATGCCCTCGCTTTGTGTATAGCCGCCATCAACTCTTCTTCAGTGGCGTTCTGATGGCCGTAAAGAATATTGTCCCGCACCGAGCGGTGAAGCAGTGAAGTATCCTGGGTCACCATTCCAATGTTGGCTCTTAGGCTATCCTGGGTAACGCTACGAATGTCCTGGCCATCAACGCGAATGCTGCCACTATCGAGATCGTAAAATCGAAGTAGCAGATTGACCAGCGTCGATTTTCCGGCCCCCGACCGGCCTATCACACCGACTTTTTCACCGGGCTTGATATCCAATTCCAATCCCTTGAAAACCGGTCGGCCTTTGCTATACGCAAACCCAAGCTGATCAAAATGGATAGCACCCCGTCCCGCTACCAGTGCACCTGCGCCCTTCGCATCCTCCACCGCGATATGACGCGAGATAGCTCCGGCACCATCTTTTACAGTACCCACGTTTTCAAACAGGTCAGACACTTCCCACATGATCCATTCGCTGATGCCGTTGAGCCTGAGGCACAAGGCTATCGCTACAGCGATCGCACCCGGCGTTATGCTTCCCAGGAACCATAGGTAAATCGCCATCAGTCCCACCGACACCAACATAATAGTGTTGTTTATGGCGACCCCGGTTTCCATCCAGGTAACCAGGCGCATCTGCGGATGGACTGTGCCAAGGAAGTCCTCCATACCCTCTCTGGCGTAGGCGGATTCGCGTCTCGCGTGAGAAAAAAGCTTTACGGTTGAGATATTGGTATAGCTATCCGCAATGCGGCCTGTCATGGTCGCCCTGGCATCAGCCTGTTTTTCCGAGATGTGCTGCAAGCGTGGCAGTAACACATAGAGAAGGCCGATATAGCAGAGCAGCCAGAACAGCATGGGCAACATCAATCGCAAGTCCATCGTTCCCAGCAGCACCAGTACTGACAAAAAGTACACGGAAACGTAGACCATGATATCCAATAGCTTAATCACCGTGGAGCGCACCGCCAGTGACGTTTGCATCACTCTAGTGGCAATTCGCCCGGCAAATTCGTCCTGGAAGAAACCCAGGCTCTGCCTCAGCAGATAGCGATGTGTCTTCCACCGAATAAGCATAGGGAAGTTACCCATCAGTGTCTGATGCAGTAGCAGCGAGGAAATACCCACCAGTATCGGGTAGGCGATAATCACTGCCAGGGCCAGCCATAATAGATTGGAACCCGGCCCCGACCAGAAACTCTCAGGTGTTTCCACCGCCAGCAAATCCACCAGCTGCCCCATCAGGTCAAACAGGTAGACCTCGACCACTGCAATGGCAGTGCTCAGCAATGCCATCGCCAGCAGGAAGGGCTCAAGGCCCTTCGCATGATGGCGACAGAAGCGGTATACAGAGCTTGGCGAACGTTCCGGAATGGGCGGCGGAAAAGGGTCTACCAGTTTCTCAAAAAAATTGAAGGCCATGAATCCTGGTAGTACCTCATTGACTGTTGCGTCGTGTTAGTCGGGTGGTCTTTCGTAGCGGACAATACCGTGAAACGTGGTGTGCATCGCCCTGCCTTCCTGATCCAGCATGACTCCTGAGAACAGGGTGTTGAAACGGCTGGACCCCGTCTCATAGTAAAAGGCTGATTGGCCTGTCGTCCAGTCCAAGGCCTCCATGGTCCATTTTCCGTCCCGCGCCCCCACGGTGTAAACCTTATTGGCAGCAGCGGAAACTATCGGCACTGAGTTTACCGAAGATATCTCTGTGTTAACCCAGGCTTCTTTGAGTTCACGCGCCTCGGGATCCCATTCAAACTTCTGGATACCATGGGGAGTGAAGTCGGAATGATGGCCCGCAAGACCAATGTAAGCACCATCAGGCGCCTGTTTCAGCGGCCTGCTGGCGGGTGCGTTGTTGACCACCATTGCGCCATAGCCGCTGACCACAACAGACTGCTCTGTTTGAACCGCCTTGGCATCACTCCGCCCGATATCCGCTCGCAACATGCCGGCGATTCTCCGGGAGGGGGCGCCTTCGAGTTGCTGCCAGTCCTCTGGTATGTCTTCACGCCAAAAAAGGACCATGTTCATCACCTCATCACCGTCGGTAATAACCACAAACTTGTCCTCGTCACCAAAGCCCATCAAGCTGGCCGTAGAGCCTGTTCCCGAGTTCAGGTTCTCAAAGCGGTAGGGACTACCCGTGTCCGGGTCAATTACGTCAACCAGGGTGACACTGATATCACCCTCGTTGCTGTAAGGGGCCAACCAGGCGCCATCAGCCTCGTCCCGGGAGAGACTCTGGCCATCCCAGATAATCTTATGCATGTGCTGCAGGGTGGGTACGAATATATTGCCGTCCTCGTCAATCGCTGGGCCGTTACGCACCCAGGTAGCGGCGCCCTGCCGGCGCCCCATATCCAGCATTCTCTGGTTCCAGGCCGGCGCCACTTCTGCACCGGTTAATTGCAAGGTGTGGTATTCGCTGAAATCGCGGCTGATCAGCACTACCCAACCATCGCCAGTGATTGAACAGAGCCAGCCATCGTAGGTCATGTTCATCGAGTTAAAACCGCCCGTGATACCTTCGGGTTTAACCCATTCATCCTTGAGCACAATCTTGGACTGAGGGTCTTCCGGGTCCGCGTCTGCGTAGGCCAAAATAGAGTCTTTACCGCCCACATAAAGCACATTGTCAGCACTGGCCAGATAATAGACACCCGCCAGTCCCGCGCCCAAATATTTTTTCACCATGGGAATGGAAGCAATGACCGTTCCCAGTCCGGTATAGGGCCAGTTGGGCAGCAGATCCAACCAACGAATGTCAGAATCGGCCTGGTGAGCGGTAATGGGGCCTTCATTCGCCTTATAAATGGGTGATTTTTCCAGGAAGAACTCATCAATCACTTCCAGACTGTCATAATCCAACTTGGAAATACGGTCGCCTCCATTACTCCAGATAACGCGTTTGCCATTGGGATACTCTGGAGAAATTGCGTAGCCAAAGTGAGCTGGACCCAGGTGGGTGTATGTAAGGCCGCCACCCTCAATACTGAGACGTTCGCTGGGACCGGACGGCCCGGCATGGTTCATACCCGTAGTTTGAGCTGAGTTGATATGCCCTATCGGCGCCACAGAATCGGCAAGATAAGGGTTGTGAGGGGCATAAGCCCTGGCCGCCGAAGGGTTCGAATGGCCAAGCTGCGCCACTGTATTACTAGAATCAATTACCCCGTCTTTGGCCCCACCGCAAGCAGTCAACACAGCGTAAGACAGCGCCAACAAGGGTAATGTAAGTCTTCGTCCGTTTTTCATGTTGTAAACCTACTGAAAGGCGCGCTGGGCACGCCGATTCGTTAATTTTTCCAGAGTGACATTAAATTCAATGAGGCGTCATCCTGACATTACTTGTGCGGCCAATTATTCATGCATTCTTAAGACAGACTGCCACCTTGCAGTTTAGACGGGTTCCCGAAAGTTGCTGTTGTGCAGTAACATCAACTTTGTGAAGCTTTATGAAATGCACGCATTATTAGTGCGTGCCTAGCCGCTACAAAGAAGCGAATGCATCAAAGTGCAAGGAGCCTTAAGTGAATCAACGCCTTAAAGGAAAGCGTGTTCTGGTTACCCAGGCAGAAGACTACATGGGGCCGGATACTCTGGAGGTATTTGCAGAACACGGTGCTGAACTCATCGCCGACACGCGAGACCTCACCCTACCCGGCGCAACAGAGGCGGCTATCGCTGAGGCGGGAGAGATCGACGTGTTGATCGCCAACCTGGCGGCGAACGCCGGAAAACCTACCCCGGCACAGCAGAACGAGGACGCTCACTGGGAAACGATGTTTGATGTCATGGTCCATCCACTGCATCGCTTGTGTCGGGCTGTGCTGCCACAGATGTACGAGCGCAAAGCAGGCAAAATCGTGGTTTTCGGCAGTGCCACCGGGCTCAACGCCCTGGAGCGCTTTTCCGCCTATGCCACGGCCAGAACAGCCCAGGTGGGCTATGTGCGCACCGTGGGCCTTGAGGCCGCGCGGCACAACGTACAGATCAATCTGATTGCGCAGAATTGGGTAGAAAACCCGGTATACTATCCTCCCAATCTGGTGGAAAAACCCTCGTTTAAAGAGCTACTTGCGAGTCAGGTTCCTGCTGGACGCCTGGCCACAGGGCGGGAAGATGCCCTGTTCGCCTTGTTTTTGGCGTCCAACGAGAGCGACTTCTTTGTGGGCCAGTGCTTGCCCTTTTCCGGAGGCTGGAAGCAATAACCCAGCCCGCTAGCGTCAACCCTGAAGAGGCAGCGATGTTTTTCAAAACGGACAGCATCGCCCCACTCTCGAGCGTTTATTGAGAAGAAAATACATGGGCTTACTACAAACCAACCTTGTGAAAAATGCTTTAAGTCAACCCAGAGTGATCGCCTTTCTAAAGCGCGTGGTTCCGCCTCTGGACAAGTTCTTGCTGCGAATATCCAGAGGATGGATAAATACCGCTATGCAGTCCGTAGCCTTAATCGAAACGACGGGCGCCAAGTCAGGACAACGCAGGAGTATCGCCACGCTGTGCATGCCAGAGGGCCGCGACCTGGTTCTGGTCGGCTCAAACTGGGGCCAGGAAAAAGATCCCGCCTGGGCTCACAACCTCAGGGCCAATCCAAACCCGAAGGTGCATTTCAGGGGCTACGTTGGTCCTGCGCATGCCAGCGAATTATCAGCGCACGAGCGCGCCCTGACCTGGCAGAAACTGATCGAGTTTAACCCGCAGTACGCCCAGTATCAGCAAGGAACCCAGCGGACACTGCCGATATTTGTTTTATCGAGAACAGGATGAGAACGTTCATAATCCACTGACGCATCTGCACCGTATAATTAGCGACTATCCAAAGCAGGTTCGGTCCGATCATGAAAATAAGCCTAGACGCTCTCTCCCGAATGGATCGGCCCGTTTCTGTCATTATCCACTCTCTCGACCAGGCCCTGTATCAAGTGACCGTATCAATCGCTGGCGAGACCTATTTACTCACCGAAAGCTCTGGCTCAATCCTGCGCAGGCACAGCCTGCAGCAAGTGCGGGAACTGCTTCGCGACATGCCCATTAAGTCGGTCAAACTGAGGCATCAATCAGCTTACGACGAGATGATAGGGCAACCCGTGCGCACTCAGGACAACACGCTTGAAGTCTCTCTCTCACTGGACGTTCTGGGCAGCCCGGTCATTCACTGACCTGCGCTGTGGAGACGCACCATCAATGAGGAAACCCTGAACTAATGAGTCGTCAGCAAAAAATCGTCACAGTCACTGGGGCAACAGGATTCGTAGGCCGCGTGCTGGTACGTCGATTGCTCGAAGAACCTGACGTTGAAATACGTTGCCTCGTTCGCCCGGGCAGCGATCGGTCTGAGCTGTTATCGCTAGGCTCAAGAGTCAGTTTCTGCAGTGGGGATATCACCCAGCCGCACACATTAGGCTCTGCGATGAAGGGGGCATGGGGCGTAATCAACCTCGCCGGCTATCGGGAATTCTGGGCACGCAAACGCAGCCATTTCTACAAGGTCAATACTGAGGGTGCAGAAAACGTGTTCCAGGCCTGCCTCAACGCAGGCGTAAAAAAAGTTGTTCAGGTCAGCACACCCCTGGCCTACGGTGTCCCCGACACCTTGCCTTTCAAAGAATCATCTGTGGCGGGAGCGCACCCCAATGAATACGGTCGCTCAAAGCACCTGGGGGATGCGGCCGGCCTAAAGCTCTGCGAAAACCAGCAGCTACCGCTCAGCATTGTGTATCTTGCTGCCGTCATTGGTGCCGGCGACGACAAAGAGACGATGGAAGTCGCTCGCGCTGTAGAAAAGCGCCTGCCCGCTTTGGTGGGTGCGGACACGACCTACACTTATGTGTACGTCCAGGACGCCGCCGAGGCAATTGTCCGCGCACTATTGAAACCGGCCAATCAAGGCGAGAAGTACCTGATCGGAGACCAGAGAGCAACCACGCGAGAGTACTTCAACTTGATAGGCGAGATAGCCGATGTGCCTATTCCTTCCCGCAATATCCCGGAATCCTGGTTGCTACCTATCGCAAACGCGATGGAATATGTGGCAAGAGCAACCGGTCGCAGACCGGTGATCCCACTGGACGTTATCAAAACGACGGCAGCTGGTTCACTTTTGTTCGACTCCGATTACGCGAAGAAGGAGTTACAAATGCAGTACACGCCACTGCGACATGCGCTTGAAGAAGCCGTTGAGCAGATCAGGCGATAGCTGTTCGAAATCGAAAATCAACGTTGATAGATGCTAATCGGAGCTAATCATGCCTGAAGGCCCGGAAATCAGAATAGCCGCAGACACTATTGCAGAAGTGTTGGTCGGCAACACAATAGAGACTGTCCGTTTCGGCCTACCAAGGCTCCGTCATTTTAGTAAAAAACTGAAGGGACACCGCGTCGTCGACGTGGAAACTCGGGGCAAGGCTTTACTGACTCACTTCGATCACGGGTTCAGCATCTACTCCCATAATCAGTTGTATGGAGTGTGGAAAGTTTACTCTGGCCACAAGCTCCCCAAGAGCAATCGGTCGATGCGTTTATTACTGCAAACGGAAAATGACTCTGCAGTGCTATACAGTGCTTCTGACATTAGCGTATGGCCCAGCGAAGAACTGTCAGAGCACCCTTTCCTTCGCAAGTTGGGCCCCGACATTATGAACCCCTCGCTTGACTGGCGGCAGATCGCTGCCCGACTACAGGAGTCCAAATTTGAGCGCCGAGAGTTGGCCGCACTGTATTTGGACCAAAGCTTTCTCGCGGGAAATGGCAACTACCTGCGCTCGGAGATCGCTCACCATGCTGGCTTGCACCCCAAACAAAAACCCTGTGAATTAACCCGCGCTCAACTAGGCAAACTGGCCCGCAGTACCCTGCACATCAGCCGACGCAGCTATGCCACCGGCGGCATCACCATCCCTTCCCGCCTCTCGAGCACATTGGAGAAACGCGGTGTGGCCAGAGGTGGGCGTCGCTTCTTTGTTTTTGGCCGGGATGACCTGCCCTGTTACACCTGCGGCACGTCTATCAAATACAGCGAAGCTAATTCAAGGCGCCTTTATCACTGCCCCCAGTGTCAGCCCTTTTAAATGGTGCCGGTGCCTTACTCAACGCCCTGATAACGCTGGTCCCACTTGTTAACAATCTCCTGGTGACTGCCGTCGTTGCGCGCGTCAGCCAGGGCCTTGTTAAAGGCCTCCACCATTTTTTCATGCCCGGGCAAGCTGCGGCTGATGGCCACGTGCCTGGCAACCGGCTCCAACTTGATTCCCGTTACTGAAAACTGGTTAAGCTTGTCGCTCATATATTCGTTGAGCTGATGAATAATAGTGCGCCTATCGCCGATGACGAAGTCAACGCGACCATTTTGTAGATTGAGTAAATTCTGAATAAGGTGATTTTCCTGGACCAATGTCAGGCGAGGTATCGCCGCCAGGTCGACGCCGTACGCATAGTCCGCTCGCACGCCCAGTCTGGCACCTGAAAGCTGATTCAAGCTGGTAAAACGCCGTGGCTCTCCTCGACGTTTGAGAATGATGAGCTTGCTGCTGAGATAGGGCTCACTAAACAACAGATCCCTGGACCTTTCATCCGAGTACCAGGCGGCAGCCAAACCGTTATAGACACCAAGTTTTGCGCCCTCAACGGCTCGCGACCAGTTCTCAATAGATATTTCGGGCTTGACTGTCGTCTGGGCAAATACATGTTCTACCAGTTCAAGCGCCAGGCCACGGTTAGGCAATTTCTGGTCTGCATAAGGAGGAGACGTATTAGCCATCAATTTCAGCGGCTGCTGCGCGTGCACCCCCACACTGGCCAGGAACAGGCCGGCTAACACAAATAATGCAGATCTCAACATGAAGTCACCTTTTAAAAACCAAACAGAGTCGATGCGAGCGCAGGATAAACCGCCTCACGGGTAATATCCATGACTATCTAGTTTGAGCCGAAATCAGGCACAGATATCAAGCGATCACCCACAAAAGAGCCGATATAAACGCGCTCTGCCTGCGGAACCGCAACGGTTGCTGCTCCCATAGGCGCGCCACGATGATAGAAAACTGGCTCAGCTTCCATGGTCTCAGGGTCTACCGCAATAATCTCAAAACCAGCGCCACAAGGTTCTGACTGTGTACTGAAGCACGATAGCAAATTAGCTACAGTGTCTTTATGGGTGGTCACCCAAAGGCGCCCATCAGAGCCCCAGGCACTGTTGTCACCACTGGGCACTGGCGCAGTAGCAACCACTTCGCCGGTATCGGCATTGACCTTCCACAGCTCGCCCGTGAAATACATGTTCGCAAACACATGACGTTCATCAGCCGCGATCTCTATTCCATTGGGTTGATTGGCGTCAGTGCCCGGCAGAATGCGCAAGCCGCTCTGTTGGTTCCAGCGCCACAGATCTCCGGTATTTTTGCCCACAGCGCTGAGTAACTTTTCCAGTATGCCAACTGAGTGAAACATGCGCGTGTAAATGATGTCACCGCCTGACAACCCGACGACATCGTTGATAAAAGTCTCCGGCGCTGCCGGCACACATCCGCGCCAGGCAAGGCTGCTATCAGCACCGCTTCCCTGCAGCTCGAACATTTCAACCGCCTCGCGACCACCGTGGTTGACGACTAAATAACGCCAGCGACCGTCTGCCAGCTGGTGCAGGTGGGTTCCATGGGGGCTGAACTGATCCAGAGGGGGAGGTTCGCAACCAGCCTCTCCCCATTGGGGACCAGCGCTAGCAACACCACCGCTGCTCGGTGGAAAAAGTGGGGTGACGACTTCTGTTTGGGTGTCAAATAGGGCAAGACTGCCAGTCCCCCCCTCCATACCGCCAAAATGCGCCAGCAGCAAATGACGATCATCATCCAAGGCGGCAATATCTTCCGGTGACTGCATACCGCACACTGGTATGATTTCGCCAACAGACTCACAGCCGCTAATTTTCATCTCGTCATCGACACATGCTGTGGTGCCAACCAACATCAGCGCAGCAATCCAACGCTTGATCATAAAAAACCTGCATGCCTTTTTATTGTTACAGCAATGGTGCGCAGAACTTAAGCTTCACCGTTTGGTTCTTGTCGTGGCCGCCAAAACTGCCACCATCGACGCTTGCTCCCTGCTGTGACAATCGAGTGACTCTCAGGGATGCCGTGCTGAGCATACCACTGTTCCCACTCATGCGGGGTGAGTGTACGCGGCGTTTTTACGCCCATAGCCCTCTTCAACGCGTTGCTCCTGAGGCTGGTGTCCGCGCTCGCCTCGCTCTCACCCAGCAGTTCTTTAATCCGCTTATGGTTTACCGCCATGACAACGCCTTACCTCCCGTGTTAACTCGCCTTATCAAACTGCAACTGAGTTGTTCCATTACCAGGGAATGATCTCGCCTTTCCAGTCGTGAAATGAGCCCGAGTCGCTAAGATCCATTGATGCCATCACCTTCAGTAAAGAGGCCGCACATTCGCTCGGCGTGAGCACCCTATTGCGGTAATTGGCGGTGACGAAGGGTTGGGACAGTTTCGTGTCCACCGTCCCTGGATGCAGCGCCAGCACCGTCGTCCTGGGATGACTGAGACGCCACTCGCGGGCCAGCGTCCTTAACAACATATTCTGAGCAGCTTTCGCCGCTCGGTAGGAATACCAACCCCCGGAGTGATTATCTTCGATGCTACCCACACGGGCAGACAGTGAAGCCAACATCGCTGGCTCATCGTGGCGCATCAGAGCGCTAAACGCTTGAGCAAGCAAAGGTAAGAATGCCGCATTGACAGCAAAGGAATGTAAAAGGCTCTGTTGGTTAACCGCTTTCAAGCTTTTTTCCGGCCGCAGGCTACTATCTTGCAAAACGCCAACCGTGTTTATCAACAGGTGTATGCGACCCACGTGCTCCGCCGCCTGCTCCGCCGCCTGCACAATTGAATCAGGGCGCTCTGCATCCATTGTCAGGCGCAAGACTCTGTCTGAATCAGAACGTGGACCCGGGTTACGCTCCAGCACTATGGCCTTGTTCAAGCCCGGCCTCTGCTCCAGAGCAGCCAGCAGTGCACGACTAATCCCACCACCACCCGCGATAACGACATTAAACTTTGGCAGGTCAAGACAGTGCATCGTCAAAACTCAGATTCGTCAGGAGCCAAACGCTGCAATGTTTCGTCAGCCCATGACACGATTGCCTCCTGCGCTCCCTCCTCCCGACGCTGCCAATTGCGCAAAATCAGCACCATCCGTGGATTGGTTTTCAGCATTGCTTGATGCCGATGGATGAAACGCCAGTACAAACTGTTATAGGGGCAGGCTCCCTCTCCTGTAACTTTCTTGGGATCGTAAACACACTCGCGACAGTGATCACCCTGGCGCTGGATATACTTTCCAGAGGCAGCGTAGGGCTTGCTCGCCATCAGTCCACCATCACCATGAAGGGCCATGCCCAATGTATTGGGTAACTCAACCCATTCAAACGCATCGACGTAAACAGCAAGGAACCAGGCGCACACCTGTTCCACGTCCAGTCCCGCCAAAAGCGCAAAGTTGCCGATCACCATCAACCGCTGAATATGGTGCCCATAACCAAGCTCAAGGGACTGCTCGAGCGCTCTGTGCATGCAGCGCATGTCGGTATCGCCCGTCCAGAACCAGGCAGGCAGAGCCCGCTTTGCCTCCAGCGCATTGAGCTGCGCATAACCGGGCATGTGATACCAATACATACCGCGAACATACTCGCGCCACCCCAAAATCTGGCGAACAAAGCCCTCCGCTGCTGCAAGCGGAACCTTGTCTTCTCTCCACGCCTGTTCTACTCGGCGGCAAACATCAAGGGGATCAAGCAGTCCAGTATTCAGGTAGACAGAAACGAGTCCATGAAACAACCAGGGTGACTCTTCTGCCATAGCATCCTGATAGGTTCCAAAGTCGGCGAGGCAGTGCTCTATAAACCAGCTCAGCTGCACTTCTGCGGCTTCGGCGGTGACCGACAGGTAGAAACGGGATAAATCACCAGGGTGATCTGGAAACGCTTGCTCAACGAGGTCGATAACCTGGGCTGTAATATCATCCACGTCGGCAACCGGACGCTCGGGTATGGGCTTTTGTGAGCGCCAACCTTTGCGATTTTCCGCATCGAAATTCCACTTACCACCGGCTGCGCTGCCGTCTTTTTCTAATAGCAATCCATACTTCTTGCGCATAATTCGATAGAAGTACTCCATTCGCAGTTGCTTGCGACCTTCTGCCCATGCTGAAAATTCTTCGAGAGTAGAGAGAAAACGATCGTCCTTAATCCATTCAAAGGGCACAGTCAGTGTCCAGTCTGACATCGCCTGCGAAAGACGGTATTCGCCAGGCTCACAGCATCGCACTTGCTCACAGCTACTGGCTTTCAGCGCCTGTTCCACCGCAACTTGCAACGATGTCAGTCCCTCCTCGTAAGAGTAGTAATAAACGCGAAAGCCCTGTTCGCGCAGTTCATCGCGAAAATGGCGCATGGCAGCAAAAATATAGGCAATTTTATGCTTACTGTGGCGAACATAAGTCGCCTCTTCCTTCACCTCAGCCATCACAATGCAGTCCCTCTCAGGGCAGGCATTCTTCAACGCTCCCCTGTCATGGGATAACTGGTCGCCCAGCACCAGAATCAGCGAACCTCCCTTAGGATCAGATACTTTCACGCTGTCTCCAACGGCCAGTCTGCCGCATCAACTATGTGTTCCGGTTGCTTGGGGCAATCGCCTTTCCAGGTGCGAATGAATTCGCCATCAGGGTCGTACTGACGCGTCTGCTTGCCAAGATCAAAGTGACGACCCCCTCGCGGATCTGCGCCGACACCAGCAATATACTGCCAGTTGCCGTAGTTACTGGCGGTATCGTAATCCAGTAGCTGTTGCTCAAAGAAAGCTGCACCAAACCGCCAATCCACCTTCATCTCATTAATGAGGCAACTGGCAGCAAGCTGCCGCCCGCGATTACTCATCCAACCGCACGTGACCAGTTGGTGCATCAGCGCATTAACCAAGGGGTAATTAGTCGCCCCCGCACACCAGCGCGCGAAGCCGCGCGGATCAAACGTTGCGAGCTTGCGCTCTCGCGCAGTCCCGCTGGCCCTGAACAAGGAAATATCATCAGCCAGCGCACGCAAATGGAAAAACTCTCGCCAGAGCAATTCGCTGTAAAAATGTTGAGTTGAGTCGTTTTGCCCATGGGCACTTTCAAACTGCTGAAGCTCCCACGCTACCTTGCGAACCGAGAGGCTACCAGTGGCAAGCCACGGCGATAAAAAACTGGAGTAGAACAGGCCGTCTAATTGGTTGCGAGTTTCCTTATATGAAATGACAGCACGTTCGCGATGCATCCACGCCTTTAATCGTGCCTCGCCGGCTCTGGCCCCGCCCCTGGCGGCGAAAGACGGATCTGGCTTCACCCTCGCCACTGGCAACGGTGGGATAATTACGTTTTCGGGCGGCCGAGGCATTGACGCCCTCCCCGAAGGCAGGGTAATCGCCATCGACTCGACACAGCGACGAAAGGGAGTGAACTGTTTAAGCGGCGGCTTTGTTGATTGCAAAACATCAGCGCTGTAAAGCGTGTTGCCTTCATGCACCGCCACAGGCACGGCCACTCTTGCAGCCACATCCTCCACATCGAGACGTTCATAGCTACCGGGGCTTTTCGTTACACCAATCCGCTCCGCCTTATACTGATCGACGAGGCGAGGCAGGATCCGTGCGGGCGACTCCCGAAAGACCAATAGTTTTTGACCCTGCCTGGCAAGCTCTTCACTCAGGCCCTCCAAACTTTCGATGAGAAATCGCTCACGCTGCCCACCTAGCCCCTTGAGGTTGCACCAGGGAATCTCACGAGGCCAGAAGAATACGCACAGTAACCGATCAGCCCCGCAATGGGCCTGAAGGCCGGGATTATCGTCTGTGCGCAGATCGCCGCGAAACCAGTATATGTCTGTCACGTTTCTCTCGATGTGAGTCATCTCAGAAGCCAGTACTCAGCAGCCAGCACTCGGCAGATGGGTTAGTAATGGTATACGCAGGCAGTCTGCATTCCGATTATCGCGCCCATACAAACACTCAGGCCCAAGATCTTGTACTTTAGGCATCAAAGGCAAACAATACAGCTGGCTGATCAAAAGGAGCTGCCATGAGCGAACGGCCTAACTTCAATATCCCCGCAGATGACCGTCAAATAGCCAGGGCACTGGAGGACGCTTCCATACCTACCCTCATGATGAGCATGATTCATATGAGTGGTGACACCGCTCTATTGGACGGCCCGATACACCCTGCTGGGGCCTACATTAATGAATACCAGGGCTACATGTCAGAGGAAGACAAGGCGGCTATTCGCAAGCGGGCGCTGGAAGTGATCTCAGCCTTTCGCGACGGAGGCTGTCAGCTACCTCCCCCCCCGGACCAGAAAACCATTCATCGGATGATGAACTTTCTGGTGGCTCAGGAAGTGCCCGAGGAATACCTCCCAATGATGCTGGAGGAAATGGAGCTGGATGGCCACGACCATCGCACTGACGACTGGGGAGCAGAGGTACCAAAAGCACGCTGTAAAGACCACAAGGTTCTGGTCATCGGCGGCGGAATGTCAGGCATACTCGCTGCGATTCGCTTGCAGGAAGCGGGCATACCCTTTGTGCTCATCGAAAAGAACGCATCCGTGGGCGGCACCTGGTTCGAGAATCGTTACCCGGGCGCGCGGGTAGACGTCAGCAATCACCTCTACTGCTATTCTTTTGAGCCCGCGCACCACTGGACCCAATACTTCGCCCAGCAGCCAGAATTGCAAAAATACTTCGAAGATGTGGCGAAAAATCACGCCCTGTTTGAACATATTCGCCTCAATACAGAAGTCACTCAGGCCATCTATGATGAAAAGAGCGGCCTTTGGACCGTGACAACAGAGGGCAAGGACAGCGTTGTTGAGACTCACGCGGTAAACTCAGTGATCAGCGCAGTGGGGCAACTGAATCGGCCCAAGCTACCCAATGTTCCCGGCGTTGAATCCTTCCGGGGCCAGTGGTGCCACTCTGCAGACTGGGATGAATCCATTGTCTGCAGTACAAAACGGGTCGTCGTGGTGGGCGCTGGAGCCAGCGCTTTTCAGATCGTGCCGACGATCGCCTCTCAGGCTGCCGAGCTGACTGTTTTTCAGCGCGTTGCGCCCTGGATGTTCGAAAACCCCATCTACCATGAGCAGGTGCCCGACGGTAAAAAGTGGTGTCTGCAACATCTGCCCTTCTACACTCGGTGGTTTCGCTTTCTGCTGTTCTGGTGCGCCTGCGATGGAGCCTATGATTCAGTCATTGTCGATCCTGAGTGGCCACACCAGGAGCGCTCGATCAATGAAATGAATGACTTTGTTTACCAGATGTTCAGCGACTATATTCGCGCTCAGGTGGGTGACGATGACACCCTGCTGGAGAAAGTCCTGCCCAACTATCCGCCGATGGGCCGCCGCACATTGCAAGACAACGGAAGCTGGCTGGGTGCGTTGCAGCGGGACAATGTCCGTCTGGAAAATATTGGGATCAGCGGTGTGGATGCCAACGGCGTCATTACAGAAGACGGCCGCCACGTTGAGGCCGACATCATTATCTATGCGACCGGCTTCCAGACAGACAAGTTTTTATGGCCCATGGAAGTTCGTGGTCGCAATGGTGCATTGCTGGCCGATAAATGGGCGCTGGAGCCGTCTGCCTATTTGGGTATCACCGTGCCAGACTTCCCTAACTTCTATTGCATGTTTGGCCCTGGCACTAACCTGGCCTTCGGCGGCAGCCTGGTGTTTAACGGCGAGTGCCAGGTGCGCTACACCATGGAGTGTATAAAACTCCTGTTGCTGTCAGGCGCGCGATCAATAGAGTGCCGGCAGGAGACCTTAGACGACTATCAACTGCGATTCCGCGACCAGCATGCCAAGCTAATCTGGGAGCACCCTCGGGTACACAGTTACTACCAGAATAGCGAAGGCAAAGTGACATTATTGTGGCCCTGGAAAATTATCGACATGTGGCGCTGGACCCAGCGCGTAGACCCCACTGATTACCAAATAAGTTAAGGAATTGACATGGCAAGACTACAAGGCAAAGTAGCGCTGATTACCGGAGCTGCGTCGGGTATCGGCCTGGCCTGTGCCCAGCGTTACGCAGCTGAAGGCGCTATCGTTATAGGCACAGATATACAAGACCGTGAGGACTGGTCTAGTCTCGTGGCAGGCAACCCAGATAATTTCCTGCACCCGGTCGATGTCACCGATGCTAGCGCGCAGAAATCGATCGCTGACGAGGTGATTAGCAGATTCGGTCGCATCGATATTCTGGTGACAGCAGCCGGCGTCGGAGCGGGGGGACCGGTCAATATGCTGGACGAAGACGCCTGGGATCACGTCGTCGACATCAACCTGAAAGGCACTTTCCTGTCGATTAAGGCAGTGATAGAACAGATGATGGCACAGCGGGAAGGCAGTATTATCACTATTGCCAGTGTAGAAGGTATTAACGGCACAGAGGGCGGCAGCGCCTACAACGCATCCAAGGGTGGCGTCGTGCTGTTAAGCAAAAACGTCGCTATCGACTATGGACGCATGGGCATTCGTTGCAATGCCATTTGCCCTGGCTTCATCGAAACCCCAATGCTTGAAAGCGTAATGGACGCGATGCCCGAATTCAGGGCCGATATTGGCAAGCAAGTAAAACTGGGCCGATTTGGTCGTCCCGATGAGATCGCAAGCGCAGCATTATTTTTAGCCTCGGATGATGCATCCTATGTCACCGGGCAGTCGCTGGTGGTCGATGGCGGCTACACCGCGGGTCACAGTCACGGCATCGTAGAGTTGCTTGGGCTGGTGTAGTCGACAGTCTTTTTACATACCTGCAGGCGCTGCACCCGGCACCCAGGCAGTCTATCTGCCCACGTTCCGGGTAGCGCTTAACCGTATGGACAAGTGGTTGAGCCTACGCACAAAAATACTGGACACATGTTCAGGCGGGCTATCACCCCCAAGACAGAAAGTTTCAGTACTCTGCAGTAACTCCTCCAGAATGATCCGAGCTTCCATTCGCGCCAGCCTGGCGCCAATACAAAAGTGAATACCGTGACCAAAACCCAGATGTTCAGTCATGTTTTTTCTATTGAGGTCCAGGCTATCAGGGTTTCGGAAAACGGCAGGATCCCGGTTAGCAGCGGCCCACAACAAAAAAACACGCGCGCCTGCTGGAATACTGACCCCCCCGATCCGGGTTCTTCGTCGCACCACACGATAGTGGCCCTTAAAGGGTGACTCCAGGCGCACAACTTCTTCAACATAATTTTCGATAAGCTCGGGAGACTGCCGGAGCTGGTATTGCAGGTCATGATCGCTTGCGAGAATACGAATGGCACTCCCCACCAGGCTGGAAGTTGATTCGCCCGCTGCGCCCACCAGCACAATCGCAATGGCAACAGCTTCTTGCTCACTGATCAGCCCATCGCTGACACCTTGCGCCAACTCCCCTAACACGCTGTCCACTTTGCCCGAGGAACATTGCGTAAGAACTCGCTGAAAATGGCGCTGTAAATACTCACTCATCTCTCTGGTTGAATTACCGAGCTCTACCATACGCTCCAGAGTGGTGGTTCCTGCGAGAATATCGCCGCCGCTGAAGGCCCAATCCAAAAGCTTGGTGAGATCCGCTATCGGCAAACCCATCAGCCGGGCCATTACCAGTACGGGAATCGCATTGGCGAGCACACCTATGGCGTCCCCTCCCCCCTGTTCGATGAGTCGATTCACGCCCTCCTGGGCCCAGACTCGAACCTCGGCCTCCATGGCCGTCACTTTGCGGGCGTTCAGTTGCGGCAACACCAGCTTGCGATGAATAGCATGAAAAGGCTCATCGGCATTAGCGATGGCATCTACCGTACCGCCAAACTGGGCAATATCAAACAACGCGGGCAGGCCCGCATTATCGGTGATCAGAACACCGGTGAGATTGGCGGAGAAATCCTCCTGGTTTTTCAACACCTGATGAATCAGCTCTGCAGAAGACACCAGGTAAACCTCTGTGCCTGGCACTTGAAAAACCGGCGCGTGCGCCAACAACTCTCGATAAAAAGGATAGGGGTCTTCAATGACCTCAGGATCGAGCAACTGAAAGCGAATGGCGTTCATCATGCGTAACCTATACCCCAAAGCCGGGGAGATTCATAAACATTCAATACCCGTGCACGTCAGCGATGGGCTTCTCTGCGTCGTATTGCGCCTGACACCGCTTCATGGAAGCCAGTGCATTTTCACCCACGACGACCTGCTGAAACGTCTGCTGTTCAAACGCTAATGCTTCATCCAATGGCAGATTTTCAGCGCCGCGCAAAATACGCTTTAGGCCCCGCAGCGCTTCGGCGGGCTTGCTGGCAAGTCGCTGCGCCAGCTTCTCGGAATACGTCAATGCCTGCCCTTCCTCGACCATCCGGGTCAACCCACCCAACTCCAGGAGTCTTGTGGCTGCGACCGCTTCACCCATCAGCGCCATTTCGGTGGCTGCCGTAATCCCCACCAGGCGAGATAACCTGCTACAGCCGCCGATTCCTGTGGTTAAGCCGGCATTGACTTCAATCTGGGCGAAGCGAGCCTGCTGCTCGGCGATGCGAAAGTCACAGGCCCAGGCCAGCTCCGCTCCACCGCCGGAAGCATCGCCGTTGATCGCGGCGATACTAACAACAGCCTCGTGAGATAACTCCGAAAGTGCTCTGAACCAGCCATCGCCAACGCCGGTGCAGTCACGCCCCTCAAGTCCAGCGATAAGATCTTCAAGCCAGGCGTGTTCGAACCAATGCTGATCAAGCGAAGAAGTCAGAATCACAGCTCGACCGCCTCGTTCTCTTGCAGCTTCGAGTTCATCAGCCAACTCATCGATAGCGGCCCAGCACAGTTGGTTTTGGCGCAGCGGGTCTCTGAAGGCCAAGGTTGTGACAAGCCCGTCTTCACTGCACTGGCATCGAATAAAATGGCTCACTATGGCTCTCCTGCTTAGGTGCAATGCGTCGACATTGCTGTGCGTGACATGAACACCAAAGTGATGGCGCGACCCAACCTTAAATTCCGACGGGTGTAATTACCAGTGTCCGGTCCGAAATGGCATGCTAGTATCCAACGTCAAACCGAAATTGGCGACACAATGGCAGTAGCGACCAGAGCCTATAAAATATCGCGAAACTGTGACACTTTGCCACTGCCTGCACGCCCAAAAGACCAATGGATATTGTAAGTTTTCTAGCCGGTACTGGCATACTGCTGGGTCCTATTGTGATGGCCGGCCTGCTGCTGCGCCGCGACGCCAACCAGCTGGCCAACTCGCTGCTCGCGGCCTCGCTGGCCTGTAACTGGGGTTACCTCGTACTCATCGTCTCACTGCACGGCGGATTGTTATCGAAATATCCGCTGCTGGTACTCACAGGTTATCTCTACATTCTCAGCAGCCCGCTGTTGTTTGGATACATCCGCGTGATGACGCAGCGAGATTTCCAGCTGCGATGGTCTCACCTCATTCACCTGTGGCCACTGCTGGCTATCTCGCTACTAACGCTGACCGATGACGGCAGCTCGGGGTTTAGTGCAGACTCGCTGGATCAAGCCAGAGGCGGATGGCCGCCCAACCGAATTGCGTTAGTAGGCCTATTTATCTACACGGTCTCGGCACTGTATTTCGCTGCCGGACTGAGGCTAATCAGGGTCCACGGAAAGAGCCTCGTGGACGAATTCTCCTACGAAGAATCCATTGCGCTGAGCTGGCTCAAAGTTTTAATAGCCCTGTGTCTGATGTCAGCTATGGCTGGACTCAGTATCAGCCTGGTTCGTCTTCTACCGGGCATTGAGCTCTGGCCTCGCAGCATTTATTCCACGATGACAGCCATCGCTTTGTATTACTTGATCGCTTTTTTTGGCATCTACCAACCTGACGTATTCGCCGGACAGCGCCAATCGACTCAAAAGCCGCAAACCAAACCTCGTTACGAAGGTAGTGGTGTAACTCCTGAGTTAATGGCAGAACACTGGGAACGCTTAGAGGCCTTCATGACTGAGCAGCAGCCTTATCTGGAACACGAGTTAAGAATAGCCAGTCTGGCCACACTGGTGGGAATACCCACCGCTCAACTCAGCCAGGTCATTAATCAGTGTGCCGGTAAGAACTTTTTCGACTATGTCAGCAGCTATCGTGTGCAAAGAGCCAGGGAGTTGCTGGCCTCAGATGAAGCCAGCATGCTGGAGATCGCTCAAAATTCAGGTTTCAACTCCCAATCAGCGTTCTATCGCCAATTCAGGAAGGTCACCAGCCAGGCACCGCGGGACTTCAGGCGCCAGCTGGTGGAGCAAAAATCACTCAGTCGCGATAAGTGCGAAGATATCCCTTAAGGCTCTGTGCTTTGGCACCCAGACGCGGCTGAATGACCACGACGGTGATATAGCCGTCAGCGAACAAAACCTGATCGGAGTTCTTTACATCCTCAACACCCTCAAATGATGGCGCTCCGGTGATACCACCGCCTACAGATTGACCAATTTCTGCGTTCAGGCAGTCACTGCAGCCAATTTCGATGCTCCGTAAAGACCCGCCCAACAGAGGTAAATTGCCCTGATTCGCGATTTTTACCCCTTTGGGTTCGACCGGCGGATAGTTGATATTCAGTGCACGGCCATTTGGAATGAGCGTGCTTTTTCCATTTCGAAATGCAGGCCGCTGCTCCAGGTGATCGATATAGTCGACCACAAAGTTTGCAACGTCTCGACATCCCTCGGTAATGTCTTCGTCTTCAGGGCAGCGCTGATCCGTGCTGACTGCGATCGCAGGGATGGAGCCGCCGCCGAGAAACAAACCAGCCGCATGCAGAGCGGCGCCCACCGTACCAGAGGTGTAGGTGGCAGCAGCTAAATTGGCCCCTGAGTTGATTCCAGAAACCAGCAGATCTGGCGTCTCTCCCGTCAATTCAGCCAGAATGCTCAGGGCTACCGCCCCGGATGTCGCCGGCTCAGCCCCTTCCAGGCCACCTTCCAGGGCGACAGAGAACTGCTGCTCGGCCTGCCTGGTCACTTCCAGGGCGCCAAGGTTAAAGGCCGTTCCACTGCCACTTTGCCCATCTAAAGGACCCGCGAGAATCACGGTGTGTCCGGCATCGGTCAGAGCTTCATAGAGTGCCTGAATGCCCGGGGTGGACCAGCCGTCATCATTGGTCAGCGCAATATTGAGCGCTGAAGCGGAGGTTGAAGCTGCAACAAGTCCAGCCCCGAAAATAATGGATTTCAGGTTCATTAAGGATCTCCCGATCAGTTCATCAATTAACTATTCTTCGTTTACCCCAATACACGGGACCGACGGATCATTACCCAAATCACTCCCCGAAGCATCCCACTTTGCAAAGTGGGAGCAAAATGACAGAAATTCAGCCATTGAGCTCAAATTCGGTTTATTATTCTGTACCACCTATAGGGCCACTCTCTGCACCGCTATCCTCTCCACTTCGCCGCGACTTAGCACCAGGAAAATACCCATGCCTGTTAATTTCGACCAACAAACCATACTGATTACCGGCGGCAATCGCGGCCTGGGCCGCGCCTTCAGTCAATGCCTGGCCAGCGCCGGGGCAAAGGTTATTGTTCATTCCTCTGGCCGGGATGACAGCGGAGATAAACTCGTGGACACCCTCCTTCAGGAGGGCGGCCGAGCCCACAGCCTGCCCATGCCTCTGGTCGACGGTGCCGCGCTGATCGATGCCGCCTTATCTGTAACGCCGCAGTTGGACGGTGTCATCCATAGCGCAGGCATTGTTAACGATGGTAGCGTCGGCAAGCTTGAGCAATCAGGTTGGGATGACGTTCTGTCCTTGCACCTGACGGCAGCCTACCAAATGACCAAAACCCTGTGGCCCACGTTTCGACATCAAGGTTTCGGCCGCCTGGTCTTCCTATCATCGGCAGCGGGGTTGTACGGAAACTTCGGTCAAGCTAATTACGCAGCCGCCAAAATGGGTCTCTATGGCCTGTGCAACACGGTCGCGATTGAAGGTCAAAAATACGGCATTCACGTGAATACCGTGGCGCCATGGGGTGCTACGGACATGAACCGCGGACAAATGAACGAGCAGCTGAGATCACGGGTACGCGCTGAGCAGGTAGCCCCACTGGTGGCCTACTTGTGTCACCCGGAATGTACGGAGAATGGCGGCCTGTTTGAGGCAGGTGCTGGTAGATTCAAGAAATTGCGCTGGGAACGCAGTCAGGGCCTCACTCTGGCACCTGAGAAAACACCCTCAGTCGATGATATCGCTGACAACTGGCAACAAATCACTAATTTCACCACCAGTGAACACCCGAACAACATCATGGACGCCCTGACCGGTTTGCTCGGGGATTAAACCGCGACGGAAGGGCAAGCATTGATTATCTGCGGACCCGACGCCGCACATCAACTCATTCAGCCCGCAACACCATAGCCCTGACACCAGTCCCGGTAGTCCTCCATAGAGGGCATAGGCGCAACCCAGCCAGCATCAGCCATTACTCTGCCAATCTCATAAGCTTGCCAGCAATGCGCATACGTTCCGGGGTGAAGTACATCCCAGAAAGCCGCCCGGTATTGGTTTACGCAGGAGTCACTGTCGATAAAACTACCCAGGTAAGCTCCGAGATAACAATTCTTGGGCAGATTTAATTGCTCATCGTTAAACGTCAGGCGCTCCTCGAGATTTTCAACACTAAAACCATAGTCGAACGAAGTCCCGGGGCTGACAATAGATTGCTGATCGAGAATATTCGCTGTTAGTCTGTTGGCATCTACCAACAAAACTGTTGCCCCATCCAGTTCTTTGTTCAGCTGAATCACCGCTAATGCAAGCTTCTCATTGTGGTAGTCAGCGAGCGCGGTTAATCGCTGCGACAAACGGAAACGCCGGCCGTTATCAGAGCCAACTTTACGCTTGGGCGCATAGGATTCATTTTGCAAAATAATCGGTGTCCGACCCAGGTCCGGCATGTTCACCATCACAAAGCGCCGCGCCCCGGAGGCATACAACGTCCTGATCTCGCTGGCTAGCCCTGCGATCGTTGTATCGGCAACAGACTCATAACCAAGTTCACTCTCCGGCTCATCCAGAAACGTGGTGATTAGCCCGGTTACCGGCTCTTTGGACACGTAGTCGTTCGCCCCACCCCAAATCAGGAATGCCGTGTTGTCTGGCTTCATCACGGTGTCGGAACTTAGCGTCTCTTGCACAAAAACGTCGGTTTGCTGACCAAGACTTCCGCTGACAAAAAATCTACCGCCCTCTTTGGCATAGGCGATCAGCCCTCCGTCGTCCAGATCCATTGGCCGCTCAACAGACGCACCGCCGTACGCGTTATTCTGAATTGCCAATATCGTCGCGCTCTCAAGATAGTCAGGCCAGGCCGGGCCATTACTGAATCGACCTAGCCAGTAGGGAGGTCCCGGAAAAATCTGCATGCGATGTTTCAGTCTGCCCGTATCAGTAAGACTGTCACCGAACAGCACCATCTTGGTCACGGGATAGTCCTGAGGCTGTTCACCCGGAAATACCACGGGAACATTGATATCCCGAGTATCACGACCCGCCATCACCCTTGCCAGCGAATCTACTTCACCCTGTGCCAGGGCATTCAAGCAGGTTTTACGCAGCCCCTCGCGAGTTGCCGGGATAGCCTCTTCCGCAGTTGTTGCGACCGATGCCAGGAGAAAAAAACCGTCTTCGAAGTCGCCTTCCAGAAACACGGTCTCACCGGATCCATCTTCACCCCACACCCAGCGACCGCTATAGATACCAGGCACTGCTGAAATATCAAGGCCATAGGTTTTCTCAGTCTCGCAATGAACGCGCCAGGGTAAATCAAGTGCTTCGTCGCGACTTGCCGTAGCAGGATCCAGTGATTGACCTACGCACCCGGCGACAAGAGCATTAGCAACAATTAACAGCAATATCCGCATTTTGTGTTCTACCTTTGCGTGAGAGCTTGACCAATGGCCTGCACATGGGTCGGCCCCATGCGGCAACAGCCACCAATAATATCGGCACCACTTTGTTGCCAGCCAGCTGCAGCCGATGCGCAGGACACGGGGGATGTAGTCCCGTGCCAGCCGCCACTTGTGGCATCGTAATGCTCACCTGAGTTGGGATAAACCACGATGCGCTTTGACCAGTGCTTTTTAATCTCAAGTATCAGGGATTCAACGTGAGAGGGAGAGCTACAATTGACCCCAAGTGCAAAAACGTGAGGATTGTCCCTGTAAAGCAAAGCCGCATCGCGGATCGCTTCGCCACTGCTGAGATGCTTATCATCTCGGCAGGAGAAGCTGATCCAGGCGGGTGCGGCAAATTCCATAAGCAACTCCGAGAGCACCGAAGCCTCCATGAGACAGGGAATTGTTTCGCATGCCAGAAGATCGGGACCCGCCTTGATTAGCTCAGCCATGCGTGGTCTGTGAAAGTCCCGCAAGGTTTGCTGACCAACGCGGTAGTCGCCTCGATATTCAGAACCGTCAGCCAGGTATGCCCCATAGGGGCCAATACTAGCGGCAACCAAAGGCTGTATCAGCGGGGATGTTTCCAGGCAAAACCGGTCGATAGCGTCGCGAGCCAGTGCTATAGATGACCTTATGAGGGCTTCGGCTTCTTCAACCTGAAGCCCCAGTGACATGAACCCGGAAGCGCTCGCCTGGTAGCTAGCGCTGATAATGCATCCAGCGCCAGCCCGAAGGTAGGCCAAATGTGCGTCTGAAATTGCTTCGGGTGAATCCATTAGTAGCCTGGCAGACCAGAGCTGATCCTTCAGTTCGAAGCCCTGGGTTTCGAGCTCAGTCGCGAGGCCTCCATCAAGCAATAATGGGCGCGGAATGCTATCAATCTCTATCATTACAATGTTCTTGCGCCACCTTAACGGCCAGTTCGAGATCATGGTAACCGAGAATACCTCACACTGAACACAGCAACGGCTCGATCTATATTTCGAATTCAAGCCCGGCATGCGATGATGTACCTGAAAATTCGAGTTCATTCGTTACTAACCTGACTCGACCCTAAAGCCCTAAAAAATCCAGAGCGTGTCATCATTTATGCGATTCGGACAGCTAACAGTGAGTGGAAGCGCCAGCCAGCGTGGTGCCGCTATCGGCGAATGCTTTCGCCTTGAAATTGCCAATAACTGCGATTTTTATGAGCAGCAGTTCTACCCACTGGGGGGCGTCTCCAAAGGCGATGTATCCAGTATGTCCACTCGAGTCGAGTCGATTATCAGCGCTTTTAATCCGGACCTTTCGCTGGAAATCAGGGCCATGGCTGAGGCAGCAAACATAGCCCCTTGGCGCCTGTTTGCGCTCAACGCGCGCACTGAAATTCTCAATGCCCTCAGTACACAAGAGTGCACGTCGCTCTATGCATCGGCCTCATCTGTACTGGCACAAACCTGGGACTGGGTAGATGTCATCGAAACGGGAACTGTACTCATTCGGCACGAGCTTAACTCCGGCCTCAAGTTTCTAACCCTTACTGAAGCCGGTATTGTCGGCAAGATCGGCTTCAACAGTTACGGACTGGGAGTATGCCTGAACATCCTTAGCAGCCCTCACAGGCTCTCTGGGCTCCCCATTCATATCACCGCCAGAGCAGCATTGGAAACGAAACGGTTTGCCGACATCCCGCGGCTGTTGGAAAACGCGGGAGCGGGTAAAGCCAGCCATCTGCTGATAGCCGACGACAGGGGTAATGGGATCAGCGCAGAGTGGACCGGGCACGAGCTCCATTACAGCGAGGCCAAAACGGGTGGCTACTGCCACAGTAATCACTACATCGCTGGATCTATCGAGTCGCCTCCTGCAGCCAACGGCAACTCAGTGGAACGACTTTGCAACGCTCAACTCTTTCTTGCTGAAAATAAAGACCCAAACGCGGAATCAATTTTTCGCTTTTTGAAGACCGACAGCGAGATCAATCACGGCTACACCCCACTGGACCATTTCCATGGCCTTAATATAGGCACCGTAGCCACCATCGCCATGGACCTTCCAAATCGATCGATGGCTATTGCACGCGGGCCCTACCAAGAAGGCCTGAATGTCGCAGATCCGGTTTACACACTTTGACCCGCCTCCAACAGACCCGAACCAGGTTCTGACAGGAAGAATGAATGCCAGCACCCAGCATAGAGGTGCGGACAGCATTCATCACATCGAAAAATGGTATGCTAGCGTGTATTCCAGCATGCGAATCACGGGCACGTTTAGTGGACTCCAAAGGCAGCATCCGACTTAACAAGTTTATCAGTGAATCAGGACACTGTTCCCGTCGGGAAGCCGATAAACTTATTGACAGCAACCGGGTAAAAATTAATGGTCGACGGCCAGAACTTGGCTCCAAGGTCGAGCCAGGCGATGTTGTTACGGTTGATGGGCGGGAAATTCTGGCCAGTGCGCCAGAGAAATCTGACCGAGTTTACATTGTCTATAACAAGCCAGTAGGCATTACCTGTACGACCGAGCGAAGTGTAAAAGGCAACATCGTCGACGCAATCGACCATCACGAGCGAATCTTTCCCATAGGACGTCTGGACAAACCCTCGGAAGGACTGATTCTACTTACCAGTGACGGCGATATCGTTAACAAAATTCTTAGAGCTGAAAATGCTCACGAAAAAGAATACCTGGTCACCGTCAATAAAAGCATTGGCAAAGGATTCGCGGAGAAAATGTCGGGCGGAATTCCGATACTGGATACCGTGACCAAGCCCTGTAAAGTGAGTGTGGTCAAACGCAATGTATTCAAAATCACATTAACCCAGGGTTTGAATCGTCAAATCAGGCGAATGTGTGAATATCTCGGTTACGATGTCACCCAGCTAGTGCGTCTGCGCATCATGAATGTACATCTGGGAAAGTTAAAAGTCGGTCAATGGCGCAACCTGACTGAACAGGAAATGAACCAGCTTAATAATGCCATTGCAGGTTCAACCGGTGAGCCACCCAAACAGGGCACGCTGCCTCCTGCAAAGAAACGTAAACCAACACACTCGCCGAAAAAGACCAAGAGCGGCGGAAACTCTGATCGCAAGCCAGACCAGAAAAAGACAAAGGCCAAAAAAAAGTCCAAGCGTATCAGCGATCCAGGCAGTGGGACCAGGCGCTCATCTCGAAGACCCGGCGGAAAAAAATCGTCACCGTCTTCAAAAAGACGTAAGTAGTCGATTCCTTGTCCACATCGCTAGAAACACAGCATTTTGATGTCGTTGTGCTCGGGGCAGGCGCTTCCGGTCTTTTTTGTGCAGCCACTGCCGCCAGTCGAGGCCTGTCTGTATTAGTGATTGAAAGTGCCAACAAGGTCGGTAAGAAAATCTTGATGTCCGGCGGTGGTCGCTGCAATTTCACCAACTATCATGTTGAAGCTGAGAACTTCATTTCAGGGAATCCACACTTCTGTAAATCAGCGCTGAGGCAATACACCCAATGGGATTTCATTGCCTTGGTCGAACGCTACCAGATAGCCTTCGAAGAGCGTAAGCATGGTCAGCTGTTTTGTATCCATTCAGCCAAGGACATTTTGGAGATGCTACTGGATGAGTGCGAATCTGCTGGTGTCGTCATAAAAACCAAGTGCAGCGTTACGCGTGTCAACGCTACGCAACAAGCTAACGCATCAACGCGCTACCAGCTCATCGCACAAGGCCCCGACGACGCAATGACTATTGAATGTCAGTCACTAGTGGTTGCAACCGGCGCATTATCAATACCGACGCTGGGCGGCAGTGGCTTCGGTTACGAGCTGGCTCGCCAATTCGACATGCCGCTGACCGAGCGACGAGCGGGGCTAGTGCCGTTTATGTTCAGCGACGCCCTTAAACCCATCTGCGAACGCCTCTCGGGCCTCGCGCTTGAAGTCGATTTATCCTGCGGAGCGCACAGTTTTCATGAGAACATTCTTTTTACCCACAGAGGCATCAGCGGGCCTGCAGCACTGCAAATTTCCAACTACTGGCACCCTGGAGATGAATTGACCATCAACCTATTGCCGGGAACTGACGCGAAAAACTGGCTGCTGCAGCAGAAGCATGAATTTGGCAAAAGCCTTTTGAGAAACCGACTCCAGCTGTTACTGGCAAAGCCACTCACCCGTGAACTGCAAGCGCTATGGTGGCAGGAAGAGGCTGAGACCGCCTTGGCGGAATTCAGTGACGCCAGACTCGTTGAAATCGGCGCCTTACTGAACCACTGGTTGGTCAAACCCTCAGCGACCGAAGGTTACAGAACAGCCGAGGTGACACTGGGCGGCGTTGATACAGATGCCATTAGCTCCAAAACCATGGAATCAAAGGCACATTCTGGCCTGTTCTTTATTGGCGAGGTGGTAGACGTCAGCGGCCATCTTGGCGGCTTCAACTTTCAGTGGGCCTGGTCTTCGGGCTACGTCGCGGGAATGAATTGCTAGATTACGTTGGCAGATTAAGCCTTGGGCGCCGCCGCCGACATTGAACGTATCACCGCAAACTGACTCCTGAGATAACCTTTATACTTCGGCAGGTCATCAGACACATCGGCAGCTCTCGATCCATAGAAAACATGCATTTTGGCGTCGGGAAGAATCTGTTTATCTGAAAAGTTCTGCGCCGCCACGAACGCCAGCCCCTTATCGCCCGACCCTGCAATCGCAATCACCGGCTTATGACATTGTGAACAAGTGCCTCGTTCAATCGCAGCGATCTTTTTATATTTGTTAAATTCAATGTTATTGGATTCCGGCAGAACCACATCACTGAGCTTCAGTACGGTCGCATCAGCAAACGGCTGCTGATACAATTTTTGACAGATTTTACAGTGGCAATAAAAACGAAGAATTGGAGGCGCAGTCACCTCAAACGAAGAAGCCCCACAGGGGCAGGAGCAGGTTTGGGTCGTCTTGTCATCGCTCATATCTAAAATCCCAATGTCGAATAATTTAGTTCAATACCGCTCAACGTGTTGATAGTCCCGAAGCCAAAAAAGCTACCTGCAGTTAATACAGAGCTTCGTTTTCATCCTGGGCGGACACGGACAAATACCCACTGGTGTCGATTTCCACCTTAAAAACGATTGGCCTGCAACATACCTGACAGTCTTCAATGTAACTCTGACCCGCCTCCTCCTGATCAATCAGCACCTGAATCAATTCACCACAATACGGGCAGCTGACCGCCTTTTGTTCCAAATCACCTACTGGCACTTAAACTCCTCATACTCGGGACCAAGAATACATTGCCTAACACGTAATTGGTTTACGTCCCTACGCAGCCCAACTACTATCTTACATTCTGTTCAATTACTGAAGCCCCGATTCAGGAGATTACACCGTGTTGAAGATCAACTTTCGCGCCAGTGTCGGCGGTACTGCAGCCATGCTCGTCACGGCATTAACGTTCGGGCTTCTTATCAGTTTCACTGCAGCGGCCTATGAGCCCTATAGCATTTATCTGGTACGTCATGCGGAAAAAGTAACGAGTAACCCAGAAGAAAGTGATCCAAATCTTACCCCCTGTGGCGATCAGAGGGCCGATCGCTTAGCCGTCATATTGGAGAGTATCAAGCTTGATGTCATCTATAGCTCGGACTATCGCCGCACGCGGGAAACGGCTGCACCAGTCGCCAATAATAAGCGGCTTGAAGTTAAGCTCTACGACCCAAGCATGCTGGGGCAGTTCGCAGAAGAACTGCTGGCAAAAAAAAGCGATACATTGGTCGTTGGCCACAGCAATACCACAGGCGTGCTGGCAGGGATGTTAGCTGGAATTGAAATTGAAGAGTTCAGTGAGGCCGAGTACGACCGCCTGTATCAGGTCATTCTTTTCCCGGACTCAGCCAAGCTATCGTTACTTCATCAGGCCTTTGAATGTAAAAAGGGCCCAACCTAAGTTGAGCCCTTTTCGGTTCAATGTTTGCTGACTGGCTTAGAAGTTATATCTAGCCTGCAACGCTACATTGAAGGGTGCTGTGTAAAAACCGTAATAAGCTGTTGCAACACCGGGTGCACCGATAGCGCCGTTATAGGCTCCTGAGATGGTGGTAGACAAAGGTGCCTGGTTACCGAAATTGTTGACCTCTTCGTCGGTAATGTTCTCAAGCAGCAATGCCACCTGCCACTTACCTTCGTCAGATGCCAGAGCTATTCGACCGTTCAGCTTGGTGTAGCTGTCTTGTGTCAAATTCGGATCAAGAGTGGGCGATACAAAGTAGTCATCGCTGTAAATCAGATCCAGACCCAATGTCATCTCCATGGAACTGCCGATTGGGATGAAGTATTGACCACCAAGGTTAGCTGTTAACTCTGGAGTAAACTCTCGGGTGTCTCCAGCGCGATCACACAACCCGGCCAGAGGGCTACCCTCAGGATAATCGGGTGTCTCGCCGAAATAGCACTGAGAGTTAGGGAAGCTGTCGAACTCGAAATCGAGGTAGCCTGCCGAGAAAGACACCAGTAAGGCATCCGTCGCCTGCCAACGCCCATCCAGCTCAAGACCCTGAGTCGTCGCCTCACCTGCGTTAGTTACGTTAAAGCCTACGGTTCCGTCGAACTGACTCGTCTGTAGGTCATCGTACTCAGTCCGATACAAAGCAATATTAACCTCTGCCCTTCCGTCCGCCAGACTCATCTTAGTGCCCAGCTCGTAGCTGGTCGCTAATTCCTCTTCAAACTCGAATGAACCCGTGTTGTTTGCCCGAGCATCAAAGCCGCCGGCCTTGAATCCTTCGGTATAGGAGACATAGACCATGGTGTCTTCAGTGGCATCCCACTGGAGATTCGCTGCCGGTGTGAACTTGGACTCATCTCGGTCACAACTGAGGTCGTGGCCGACAGCATCCTCTGGGCCACCACAGTCAGTCAAACCACTGGCATTGAACTGCTCATTATCGATAGCAAGCCCGAGCGCCCAGGTAGGCCCAGCGGCAGGGTTGGTAGTTACTTCCTGGCCCGCAATATCGCGAACTGGGCTAGGATCAGTCACATTATCAACAATCTCAATTGAGCGGCTGCCCGACTTGGTTTCGTCGGAATAGCGACCTCCCAATGTGAAACGCCAATCATCGCTGATATTCCATGTTACCTGAGCAAAGGCAGACCATAGCTCGCTATCCGTCGCATAGGCGCGACGTGCCGCAGAGCCATTGTAGACAGGGCTAAGTCCGCCTAAAACGCCACCAACAGGAAGAATGGTAAGATCGTCGACTGTTACGTCGTATTCCTGGTAAAAGGCTCCCACAATCCAGTCAAAGGTCTCGCCGCCTGCGGAGGCTAGCCGGAACTCCTGACTGGTTTGTTCAAACTGCTCCTCACCTGAAGTATCAAGGGCGAGAAAGCTGGCGAAATCACAGTCACACTGCAGATAATCTTCATACTCCACGCGTGCCGTGATTGAAGTCAGGGTGAGGTCACCAATTTGCCAGTCGAATTTTAGAGTCGCGTTATCAACTTCAATTTCTTCAATGTCGCCGTTGGACTGGCGTTTAAAGTCTTGTTTGGTATCCAATTCCACCTGACCGCCGGTGCTGGCGAAAACCGCTTCGGCAAAAGTGGGCGAACCACCCACCTCAACAGGATTGATCAACTCAAGATAACGGCCTTTAGAATCAAACGTAGATCTTTCCAGTTTCAAATCTGCGGTCAGGTTATCGGTGGGCTCCCAGCGTAAACTGGCTCGCAGAACCTCTTCATCCAACTGAGATTCGTCGCGATCAAGGTTGGTATTTTCGTAATAGCCATCCGAGTCACGCTTTAGCCCCGACAAACGCACGCCAAAACTGTCGCCGAGTGCAAAATTGACAGCACCAGAAAAGTCATAAGCGTCCTGATCGAAATTGTACTCAGCCTGCAAGAAACCCTCAGTTCCCTGAGTGCTGGCTTTTTCGGTAATCATACTGATTGCACCGGCAATAGCATTCTTGCCAAACAGAATGGGCTGCGGACCTCGAAGTACTTCGACACGCGCAATATCAAGGTAGGGTGCCCGAGCAAGTACAGCTCGACCGTAATAAACATCGTCAACGTACATGCCCACAGATTGTTCAAAAGCCGGGTTAATACCAGAGCTAATGCCGCGGATAGTGACGTTGGTACCAATACCCGTTTGGTTCATACTGAGGTTGGGCACAAAGTCAGATAAGTCACTGAGATTGGTAATCCCGGAATCAGTGATCATGGTGCCGTCCACCACATTGACCGAAATGGGTACGTCACTGAGGCTCTCCACTCGCTTCTGAGCGGTTACCACCACTTCCTCTAGGGCCGACTGGGCTTGCACGTTTAACGCAACAGCGCTGGTCGCCAGTGTCAGCAGCTTAATGCCGTTCCTTACCTTATTGCGCACCTGATTAGGAGCGAGTGTTTCTTTATCAACGCGGGTCATTTCTGCACCTTTATGTAATTGTGGGCGTTTTATGTTTTATGTTTTATGTTTTATGTTTTGTGCTTATTTGCGACGCCAGGAATAGTTGTTATCACTAATTATCTGTTATTTTTCAGCTACTTAATCTGACTTCCGCATCTTATTCCGTAATATTGGACTTATGCAAGCTTTCATCGCAGGTACAATTTTGGAAAAAATCGGGATAACTGAGGTGATTAGGCCGAACAGCATGTTGACCTTCGAGAAAATGTGCCCACAAGCTGCCAGTTGTTTATGGGTTGATGAACAATCCAATCGACCCGGGGTAACTAGGCGTCAGCTGCTTCTGGGGGAAAGCCGAACTCTGCTGCGATATCACGAATTTCCTGCAGCTCTTCCGGGCTGACCTCGCCGTCGGCCGCGGCCACCGCGTGCAATGACTGTATAAAGTGATGTGACTGATCGGCGGTAAATAGTGATTCAGCACCCACGTCTGCCGCAGTTCGGCAACGCACTTGCGTTTGCGCCAGCTCCATCACCAGATCAACTTCTCCGGTCTGCAGGTCCGACGTCTCGTTGAGCACCTTGCGAATCGTTTCTGTTTCTGCCTTATCAATACTACCGTCGGCAAGCGCAACCCGGGTGAGCGCAACAGAAAAGGCAGATAGGTACTGGGAAGCTGCCGGATCGTGATGGTCGAGCAGCTTCAGCATCTGACTGGTGCTGGAAGCCATGGCCTCACTAATTGACTTGATTTCACCGTCCTCCAAATGAAGGATACGGTCTGCGACATCAAGAATTCGATTGTCATGAGTAACCAGAACAACGCTGGCACCCTGCTCTCGACAAAGGTGTTGGATCAGGTTGACCACATTGCGGCCTGATTCTTTGTCGAGTGACGCAGTGGGCTCATCAGCGAGAATCAGGGTCGGTTTATTGACCAATGCCCTGGCAATGCCAACGCGCTGTTTCTGACCACCCGAGAGTGCCTTGGGGTATTTATCAATATGCTCCTCGAGACCAACTTGCTGTAGGACTTCTTTTACTCGCTCTCGCGCTTCCTTTCGAGACACCTTGTTATCTTTGTCTAATTGCAGCGCCATCGTGACGTTCTGTGCCACCGTCAGCGATTCAAGTAAGTTGTGCTGCTGAAATATGTAACCAACTTCTTTGCGCACTCTGGCAAGGTCACGTTCCTTGGCATTGAGCAGTTCATGATCGAGTACTTTAACGCTGCCATCCTGTGCGGCGCGCAGTGCTCCAATCAAAGTAATCAGCGTGGTTTTTCCCGAGCCCGATGGGCCGGTCAGAATCACTATCTCACCGGGGTCAATCTGGATACTGACATTATTCAGCACACGCCGATCGCTGAGGTCTGTGTGATAGCTGTACGAAACGTCCTTAACAAGCACCGTAGATGTATTGGCCTCCCCCATCAGAACACCTCTGCAGGATCAGCAGACTTCAGCTTGCGCAGTGCCAACAAAGCAGAACCGGCACACATGACAATAGTAAGCACTAAAACCATGACCGCTCGCTCGACGGTCATTTCAACCGGCAAGTTGGTGGCTTCGCGAGCCTGGGAATACACCGCCAGACTGAGCAAAATGCCTGGCACAAAGCCAATGATCGCCAGCAAAAAAGCTTCATTCAAAACGACCCGAGACAGGAAAAAGTTTGAATAGCCCATCGCTTTAAGCGTTGCATACTCCCTAAGGTGATCCTGCACATCGGAAAACAGAATCTGGTAGACAACGATCACTCCAACGGCCAGACCCATAGCAACGCCCAGCCCGAACACATAGCCGATAGGCGTGCTGTCGCTCCAGTAGTCAACCTCGTGTTGAATAAACTCATCTCGCGTCAGTACACGCACATCGCCGGGGATAGATGCAATAATTTTTTCCCTGGTCGCAAGAACATCAGCGCCCGCTTCAAGATTAATGAGACCCAGCTCAATTCGCGATGCAGCGCGATCAGGAAAAATACGACGAAAGTTCAAGTCACTGGTAATAATACTTCCATCGATACCAAACGAAGTACCGAGCTCATAGGTACCCACTACCTTGATATCACGATCGTTGATCTCGGTTTCTACACGCTCACCTGCATCAAAGCGACTGGCAATCGGTCCGAATTCGGCACGCGAAAGTCGATCAAACAACACACGGTCTGGGAGCCTTAACTTTCCTAGCTGATTAACATCACCCGCCAGGGCAAAGCCGGTATCGGTAGGATCGAACCCCATGACATAAATATTGCGGGTTTTGAGCGGGTCCTGCGGGTTGCGCCAGCTGCCAATAGCGATATATACGGGCGTTACCGATTCTACCCCCGAAAAACCCAGGGCCTGGTAGAGTCGATTCCGAGGAAATCCGGGTGGATTCACAATGTAAGTCGTTTTAGGACTGATCAGAGCGAGGTCATAACCCAGTGCTGTGTGCCAACGCACAGAACTGTCATAGAGCGCTCGCTGAAAGCCCAATTGAACAAAAATGAGAATAACCGCAAAAGACACGCCGAGAATGGCGGCGAGGAGACGCAGTTTCTGATGGCTTATCTGCAGCCAGGCGATTTTGAGCGGACCGAGTTTCAAGGGGTAATTTCGACCTCTACCTGCAGGTTAGTGAGCGCGCGAACCGCTTCTACTTCGTCCAGCAATATATCCACCTCAATCACCCGGGCATCGGCTTCGGCCACTGGGTCCATGCCCAGAACGTCCATTCGACCCACCTTCATGCCGATACTTTCAACGACACCCGCAACCGGGGCAGCCAGGGCCGGACTCGAAACTTGCGCACGCTGCCCTACTTTGACCTGAATGATGTCCGTCTCGTAGACCTCGGCCACCGCGTACATTTTCGACGTATCGCCAAGCTCTACCACACCTTCAATTCCCACTCGCTCGCCAGGATAGGCATGGACATACAGCACCTGCGCGTCTTTGGGGGCGCGAACGGTAGAGAGGTTGAGCATTGCTTTGGCGGCTGCCACCGCAGCCTGAGCAGCTTTTACGTTGAGCTCCATGCCTTCAATTTTGGAGGCTGAAGAAGCCATAGACTGCTTGAGCTTTTGTTCGCGCTGTAACTGCTTGCGATTGTTCATCAGCTCGGCATTAAGCCGATCAAGATCTGCCTGCCTGACGGGATAACTGTCGAGCAACGCAATGATGTCGCCCTTGGTAACCTGGTCCCCCTCTCCCACTCGAAGCTCCATGATCACGGAGCCGAGTCCGGAGGGCCCAGCTAATCGAATAACTCCGCCAGCAGGTTCGATTCGCCCCAAGCTGCTGATGACGCGATCCTGCGCCTGACCTAATGCCGGTAACAGCGTCAGTACAGTGATCAGGGTGACGACACTACACTTCATAAGTCCATATCCTTATGTTTTTTTTATAAGACTGATAATAGATCCTGACGGTAGGATTGCAAATAATTGAAACAGTTGTTCAAACTCACTGATCACAGGGCATCTATAGGCCAGATAACGAGCGAAAGCAGACGGACATGGCTGAAATTTGTCTGTAGAGTGACACTCACAATTGACTCGCACCGGTATTGGAAGACTCATGGGAAAATGGCTATCAGGCATCCTGATTGTGCTGGTTACAGCAGCGGCAATCGGTTATTTCAGCGCAGACAAAGACACTCAGCGACTGATAGCGAATCTGCCGCTTGATCGAGATGTACTGTTTTGGTCGATACCGCAGCGTGACGCAGCGTTTAGAGCGATGGATCGTCTACCGGTGTTAGCCCAAGCCAACGTGATCGAAATCGGTGACAAGGTTTTCCCCTTGCCCAACGGCGAGCCCATTAGCATTGATATCGACCTTAAAAAATACATGGAAGAGCAGCGCACTGCCGGGCTGGTGATTATCCACGACGGCAAAGTTCGACTGGAGCAATACGGACTGGATTTTACTGCTGAGGGAAGATGGACCAGTTTCTCAGTGGCAAAATCCTTCACATCGACCTTGGTTGGCACCGCAATCAAAGATGGCTACATCAAAAGCATCGACGATATGGTCTCCGACTACATACCCGGTTTGCGCGGATCAGCCTATGACGATGTATCGATCAAACAACTCCTGACGATGACATCCGGAGTTCAATGGAACGAGGACTATGAAGATCCCAACAGCGATGTAGCCCGCTTCAACAATCACTCACCCGCACCGGGAGAAGATGCAACCGTCAGCTACATGCGCACCCTGCCACGAGAATCACCAGCAGGCAGCAGCTGGGTCTACAAAACCGGAGAGACCAACCTGATTGGTGTTCTGGTCACCAGTGCCACCGGTAAAACCTTAGCCGATTATCTGTCAGAAAAAATCTGGGCAGCCTACGGCATGGAGCAAAACGCGACCTGGTTACTTGGCGCGTCTGGACAAGAGATTGCAGGGTGCTGCATGCAAGCCTCTACCCGAGACTTCGGCCGGTTTGGTCTTTTCATACTGGGTGGCGCGCGTATTGATGGAGAGCCCATCTTGCCAGAGAGTTGGATAGCATCCGCGACAACCCAACAGGCCGATATCGGCGCTGCAGGTCGGGGCTATGGCTATCAGTGGTGGACCTACGACGACGGCAGTTTCGCCGCTCAGGGGATATTTGGTCAGGGCATATTTATCGATCCGCATCGTAGCCTGGTCATCGCCTCCAACAGCAACTGGCCAAGGGCCACTCACTACGAGACGGTGGGTGTGCAACGTAACGCGTTCTATCAAGCCGTGCAGGCGGCGATAGACGCTGAAGTTACCAATCGCTAGCGAATCAATACGTTCACGTTTTCGCGCCAGAAAAGCGGGCACACTCCGCTTCTAAAAAGAGCCCCGTCTCGCCTCAAGGCTCGCAGCCCCGACAACCTCTGGACACGACTGATACATGCGGCATATTCACTTGACCCAAAGGGATAACTGGGTTGAACTGTTGTGCATAAATTATAAGCAAATCAAAAGGAAAGCTCATGATTCACCGCGTATCATCTCATCCCTCGTTCGTCACTCGTAAACTGGTTCCAGCAGTCGGCTTAGCGTTGGCCGTTACAGCAGGTCAAAGCTATGCTCAGGGACCTCTTGAGGAAGTGATCGTCACCGCCTCCAAGCGTGCCCAGACACTGCAAGACATACCCATCGCTGTTTCAGTCGTAAGCTCCGAGCAGATAGAGCAAGCAGGTGTTCTGGACATTAAAGACTTACAAACGCTCGTTCCCAGCTTAAGAGTGACCCAGCTGCAAAGTTCAGCAAATACCAATTTCATTATCCGAGGCTTTGGTAACGGGGCCAACAACGCAGGTATCGAGCCTTCTGTGGGCGTATTCATTGACGGCGTTTACCGCTCACGAGTGGGTAGTGCACTGGCAGATTTACCCAAACTGGAGCGCATCGAAGTGCTTCGAGGTCCGCAAAGCACACTGTTCGGTAAAAACGCGTCAGCCGGTGTTATCAGCGTGGTGACAGCCAAACCTGACCTGGAAGGCTACAGCGGTTCTGCATCGGTGACCGTTGGCAACTATGACCAGATCATTGTCAAAGGCGATGTAACCGGCCCTATTACCGACAACCTGGGTTTCAGCCTGTTCGGAAGCTACAACGAGCGCGAGGGCTACTACGACAACCTTGAACTGGGCACGGAGCAGAATGAACTGGACCGCTACAGCTATCGTGGTCAGTTACTTTGGCAACCCACCGACCGCATGGAATTTCGTCTCATTGTTGATGGCGAGAGTCTCGACGAAATTTGCTGCGGCGTTGCAAACTTGGTTGATGGTCCCACGGGAGATGCAGTTAGGGCCCTTGGTGGTAATCTGGTACCTAATGAGCCGTATGCCTATGAAGGCTACTATGACTTTGACCCGGTCACAGAAATTGATACTTCCGGGGTTTCACTCGAATTTAACTATGACTTTGACAGTGTTGCCCTAACCTCCATCACGGCCTATCGAACTCTGGATCAGTATCAATTCGGTGATGTGGATTACACTAGCGCGCGTTTGATCAACCCGGAACAGGCCAATCTCAGCGACACCGCCATTGACACCTTCACCCAAGAACTCCGCCTCACCTCTGATGGAGAGGGCGCCCTGACCTGGATGGTCGGCGCTTTCTACTTCACTGAAGAAGTAGAAATCGACGGTGCCTTCAGTTACGGAGATCAATTCCGCGCTTATGGCGATGCAATCAGCGGCGGCCAGGTGACTGCTCTCGAGACTATTTTTGGCCCTCTGTTCGGCATTGAACCGGGCACCTTCTACGCTGAAGGGCAAGGTTTCCCAATTGAAGAGTCAAGTCAAGATGATGACACTTTGTCGTTGTTTGCTCAGGGCGATTTTGCATTTGCTGATAACTGGACATTGACGCTTGGGGTGAACTACACGGAAGTGGAAAAAGACGTTGCCATTAACTTTGTCAACACAGATGTCTTCTCTTCGACTCCCCTCGCCCCACTCTTGCCCCCCGAACTGGGCGAGCAAGTACTTGCTTTTCAGTTCCTGAAACCAGTCGTCAATTACCCCAACGCTGTGGAAGACGGTAGCTCCAAAGACGACGATACCACCTATACGGTGCGACTCGCATGGGATATCAATGACAGTATGAATGTCTATGCAGGCGTGAGCACCGGTTTCAAAGCCTCGTCCTGGAACCTGTCTCGCGATACCTTGCCCTTTGAGGAGGACATTCCGGCGCTAGCGGAAGCGGGATTGTTGCAGCCCAACCAACAAGTCGGTACGCGTTACGCGGGGCCAGAAGAATCAATAGTTTACGAAATAGGCTTGAAAGCGCAGTACGAGACCATCAGTTTCAACATGGCCATCTTCGCCCAGGAAATTGATGATTTTCAGTCAAACGTTTTCTCTGGCACCGGTTTCAACCTGGCTAACGCCGGCAAACAATCGGTGGATGGCGTCGAATTTGACTTGAACTGGTTCCCCATCAACGACTTGCGGGTATCGTTCGCTGCAACTTATCTCGACCCTGAGTACGATGAGTTTGAAGGAGCACTGGGCGTCGACGGTCCCACCGACCTTTCCGGTGAGACACCTGCAGGCATCCCTGAACTGTCCACCAACACATCCGTCACCTACAACTTCCAGGCAGGCTCTTGGGCCGACGGCTATGTGCGGGTCGAGCACGTCTATGAGGATGAAGTACAGGTGGTTGACAACGTACCCAAAGAAATTGCGTCTCGTGAAATCAACATGTTTAACGCAAGTGTAGGTATGTACTTCACCAACGGCTGGGAAATGAACCTGTGGGGTCGCAACCTCAATGAGGACGAATACCTGCAGTCGGCCTTCCCCTCTGTGGCACAAGCCGGAAGCTACAGCGGTTACCCGAACACTCCAAGGACTTACGGTCTCACCGTTCGTTACGCGTTCGAATAACTCCCCCTCAGCCCTGCGCCGTTTCTTGCGGCGCAGGGCTGAAACCCAACCGGTTCTGTTTCGCAATCAAAGAAAATTCTACTCGCCAGAAAACCTCCCTTATCTCTATACTTGCGCTGTGATTCGACTTAAAGCCCGCCCACATCGCATCGAGAGATCTGACAATGATCCAGTCTTTGAAAAACCTGCTTTCAAGCCAGCGCAAGAAGATCAAGATAAAGCAAATCCCGGAAGAGCAGTACAAGGCATTGTCGGCCCTTAAGTGCCGCGTCTGGTACAACCAGTATGGTGGCTACTGCCTGCCGGAGTCTTCTCTGCACCGTTCGGCAGCCAGAAGAGTCCTGCGCGGAGACGTGTATGAGCCCGCAACACTGGAGTTCATGCGAGCACACTGCGGTGAAGGGGATATCGTTCATGCGGGCACTTACTTTGGCGACTTCCTGCCTGCTTTGGCCAGTGGTTGCGGCGCGAATAGCGAGGTATGGGCCTTCGAGCCAAATCCGGAAAACTATCGCTGCGCGCAGATTACCTGCCTGATCAATGCACTGAACAACGTACATTTACAGAATGCGGGGCTGGGCGACGAGCTTGCCGAATTGTACATGCGTACTGTCGATACAGACGGCCGCAGTATGGGTGGGAAGAGCAGAATCATAGCGCAGGAAGACTACGACGAGGCCCGGGACGAAAAAATTCGCATCACCTGCATCGACGAGGCAGTGCCTGTTGACCGCAATGTTTCCATCGTCCAGCTCGATGTTGAAGATCACGAGAAAGCTGCACTCACCGGCGCCCTTCAAACGATCAAGCGTTGTCTGCCTATTCTGATCCTAGAGGTCCGCAAGGAGAGTGATCTTCTGGACAGCGCCTGGTTCGCCGATACGATTCTTTCCCTGGGCTATAAACAGACAGACACGGTCCATGGCAATGTGGTGTTTCGCTGCCCGCACGACAAGTAATCTGTCCGTGGGGCGCACTCACCGCCAGGAGTACTGAATGGAACTGACCCTGACCTACGACTTGCGTGCCCCGGATTTTGGTGCCTCGCGTACTAAGCTGTTCGCGGCAGCATTGGATCAGGTGGCGTGGGCGGATGAGCTGGGGTTTGATGTGGTCGGCCTTGGCGAGCACCACGGCTCCCCGGACGGATACAACCCCTCACCGCTAGTACTGGCTAGCGCAATGGCGGCCCGCACCCGGTCCATCAAATTGCGCACTTCGGTGCTTTTGGCGCCACTGTATGAACCTGCAAAGCTGGCTGAAGACTCAGCGATCGTGCAAACACTGTCTAACGGCCGGCTGCTGCTCGGCATCGGTGCCGGCTACAGACCATCAGAATTCGAGACCTTTGGTCGCAAGCTGGACCATCGCTGGCGCGCTATGGGAGAAATCTGTGAGTTTCTGCGGTTAGCCTGGAGTGGCCAGAGCTTTGAGTGGCAAGGCAGGACCTGCTTGATAACACCGCGGCCCGAGCCCTTCGCGCCCAAAATTCTGCTGGGCGGTAGCTCCGCCGCAGCGGCGCGACGAGCGGCCCATATTGCCGATGGCTGGTTTCCACCACTTGAACCCAGGTTGTGGCAACCCTACCGCGATGAGTGTCTGGCCTGCGGTAAAGAGGATCCTGGTGAGTACCCCCGCCATGGTCCGATATTTTTGTGGATCAGCCACGATCCCCAAAAAGCCTGGAAACAGCTAATGCCCCATGTCCTGCACCAGCTGCGCTCTTACAGCCAGTGGACGGTGGAGGCCTTTGGCAAAGCCGCGGGACCTTACGCGCATGAAGTCACGCCTGACACTGTGATGCAAAGCGCTTCGTATCAAGTGCTCACCCCCGAGCAGGCATTGCAACTTGCCGCCGAACTCGGCGAACACGGCGTGCTGTACCTCAACCCACTGCTGGCAGGAATAGACCCTGCACTGTCATGGCAAATGCTTTCTGTCTACGAGCGCGAGGTTCACCCCTACCTACCCGCTCGGCAAGTGGACGCACGGTAATCACTAACGCGCAGAACTGGCGATTTCATTCCGGGGGCTGGTACCAGATAGGAGAACTGTAAGCGCGCTCCTGTGTCTCGGCAGGCGCGCCTACGGGCAAGGGCACATCAAAGTGCTTAGCGTCGTAGGTTGACCACCTCGGCGTGGAGATTTCAATTACGCGTGCGTAGTAAAAAGCGGATTGTGCCTCATCGAAATCCGGATCCTGCCATAAGGCAGAGAGCGTCGTTGCACCTACTGAGTTACTGTAACTCGCTTCGCGTACATTGACAGTAGACCGCAACGCCGTTGCTTTTCCTGTCATCTCATCAGCCACACGGCCGTCCGACAGCGCGACTTCATAGATTTTCTCCTGCGCCCTGCCCTGCTCGTCAATCCAACCTTTGATAATTTGAATGCGATCAAGGTTGGCTCCATCGGGGTCCTTCAGGGCCTGCACCATAAATTGGGGGGTTTTTGCCCTAGCCCGTTGGTTTGAATTACTCAATAGAACCCCGCCCATTGGCACACCGGTTTTATAGCCATACTGAGCGAGGTCTGGAGAATTCAAATGTGATTGAGTAAAGTCCCAGCCAGCGAAGAAACGCAGTGCAATGCGCGGGCCAGTGGTGGCGTAGACCTCTCGTCGCGCCAGTGCATCGTAGATTGCAGCGCGAGTGTTTTCTTGCGCCCAAACTGCAGTATAACCTGAGGCTGCAAGGCGCCAGTTCTGCCACAGCAACCCGCCCATCTTGTTTGTCAGGCGCTCTGCTGAGGGTTCAGAATCGGGAAATTTCCCGAAAAAATTGCTGTCGTCTGCCGTAGCCAGGCCGGTGTGAGAATCGGTGCTTCCAATAAGACCAAACTGGTAGGGGTTGGTACCAACGCGGCTTTCGATCTCCAGCCCTAGCTTGAGTGCGGATCGAGCATATTCATGTTTGAGCATGGAATTATTCTTGGACTGTGTACGCGCAATGTTGTCACCATCCCAGGTTTCGAAATTGGCGAACTCATCCTCGGGTGATAAAAAGGGGTGTGACTCGCCATCGCCCTTCACCTGGGTAACCTCGTATAGTGGTTCCCAGCGCAACCTGCGTCGCGCATAGTTGGCATCGATGGGAGAACCGGCAAGGGTTGTCTCAGCAAACATCATACCGTTTGAAATATTCCCGTTATGTGCAATGGCCATCGCCTTGCCACCGGTTTGCTGTTCATATTGTTCCAACGAATTCCACAACTCCTCAGGGTCTTTACTATCTAAGGTAGAAAATGGAACCACCTTCGAGGTCCTCTCAGGACCGTCCCTGTACAACACGACCCTGTGAAGGTTGTTGCCCTCCAGCATCGACGTCCATTCATAACCAATTAGAGCGGTGAATTGTCCCGGACGATGATTCCGTTGGGCTGACTCTACAATGCTCTCCCAAACAGAGAGGCGATACTGAGCAGAGAGCTCCTGCTCGTAGTCGGGATCATTGATACGCGCCAGCCACTGGGGAATAACCGCGCCTATATTCCCGGCCTTATCCATTATCGCACTCCAGGACGCCCCCAAGTCGGTGGCCAGCAACTCAGCATCCCTGTCGACCAGTTTGGGAAAAACGCCAATAAACTCTGCATGATCAGCCACGAGAAGGAAATCCAGCGGCCTGCGCAAGCGAGCGGGAACACCACTGGCGGAAGTAATCGATTCACCGCGAGCAAAGCGAAAAGCATCATCCGCCGTGAGGCGAGTATTTCCAAACGCAAATGCATCGGCGGAGGCATTGCTGTGCACATGCAGGTCGCCCCAATAAAGATTATCAGCGCCAGATAATTGCAAGGGAGGCGAATAATTCTGCGCCAGCGCAGACACGCTTACACTCGCAAACAAGCACAGAAAAACTTTCAAAGAGTTAGTCATTCGCCCATCGTAGCATTTTCAATGCCCAAACTATTCTGGAGTAGCATAGACGTAGATAAGTTATATAGCGTACGCATTCATTTGATCGCATCTATAGCAACAGCGCTCATAGACGCTGGAAAAGCCACTAAAATTATCCGTTTAAAGGCCAACACGTTATCCACACCCCAAGGACATTGTTGAATAACAGTCATTAGAAAGCCAACAACAAAAAGGGAGATTACATAGATGGCTACTACTCTCTTAATGTACTCAAAAACAAAGCCGTGCAAGTAGTATCTGTAAAAATTCGAATAGACAAAAATCGCAATAGACATGATAGATAGAAGAGCCAAAAATCCTATGTTCAGAAGCGGCAGTTTCTCTCCCAGTTGCCAGGTCTCTTCGGTAAATGCCATCGGTATTGCGAGTAATGTGGCACCCACAAATATCTGAATAATATCGCGTAAATTAAGCTCCACCATCAAAGGTTTAACTATGCGCTGAATAATGGCTCCTGAGCTATCGACAATAGGAATAATCGAATGTAGGTAACCCGCTCTTCCGATACGAGCAATTTCCACATTCTTAGCACTCATTTCCGCAGGACTCTGTTCCATTGATTTTTCCCTCGCATTGAATTTTTGAGGCCATACGACCACGTCTGCAGTCTAATCGAATGTTCGCTATTAGGCGAAAGCGGATGTTGGAAGCCCAGATTTGGGTTAGTTAGGTGAAACGCCTGCTTTCAACTCTCAGGCGGCAATTCGGACGCTGGAAGCGTTTGACCTGGTTTCAGGCATCTTATCCGCTGGCTGCATTAACTCGGCAGACGGATATGACTCTTTCATTGGCTAAACACCAGAGATCTTCGTCATCCTGGTGGCTGGTTTTTTGGCCGAGATTTCTAACAGCAAATGGTCATGGTTCAGGGCTTACTCAGATAGAGAGCCAGCGACTAATAATTTGGCTCGACATGCGTAAACGTTTGATCAGCCGGGCAGTTTAGATCAACACTTTGGTGGCATGGGGTTACTGAATTTCCTCCTGCGGAGCCGATTGCATCAGCTAGAGATTCGAGGTTGATGGGCTTGGTAATGAAACCATTCATGCCGGCCGCCAACGCATCTGCCTTGTCCTCTTCAAAAGCATTCGCGGTTAAGGCAATGATCGCAGGCTGCCGAATGGCAGACTTTCGAATTTCTTGTGTGGCCTCAATACCGTCTACATTAGGCATTCGAATATCCATGAGGATGACATCGTAGTCCCCCCTTTGACTCGCATCGACAGCTTCTCTGCCGTCTGACACCAAATCGACGGAATACCCTAATTTTTCTAGCATCGTTTCGACCAGAAACTGGTTAACTTCGCTGTCCTCAGCGACCAGAAGACGCAGCGGAAACTTTTCACCCATTTTGGAATCGATGCTAGACAATTTCCGCTGTTGATGAACTCCCTTTACCTGTTCTGCGACCCGCAGTGGAAGTTCAATTGAGAAAGTTGCGCCATTACCCGGGGAACTATCAACCCAGATTGTCCCTTGCATGGCGCGGCACAAATTTTCGCAGATTGCCAAGCCCAAGCCTGTCCCACCCTCAGGTGGGATTTCGCCCGTACTGGCTTGGGTGAACTGCTGAAAGATTCTCTTTTGATTTTCGGCAGTTATTCCCATCCCATCATCTTTGACCTCGATCAACAGCGTGTCGTCATTGCCAGATTTTTTCAGGTCGAACGACACAACAACTTTGTTAGAACAAAATTTGAGTGCATTGCCTGCCAGGTTGTACAAAAGTTGCCTGACCCGGTCAGGGTCTCCTATGATTAATTGAGGAACACACTCAGCTACCTCCAGAACGATGGCACGCTCTAATTGCTTGGCTCGGGTACTCAATAATCGGACAGTATCCTCGGCGACCATATGCAAGTTGAACGTGCTGTCCCGAACACTAATTTTATCGAACTCCAGTTTGGAAATGCCCAGAATTTCATTGATCAAGGTCATCAGGCTGTTGGTTGCGTCACGCGTCAAAGTTAGTAATTCCAGTTGCTCTTTTTCCTCTATCACGTCAATCAGTAATTCTATGCAGCAGGAAATCGCATTCATAGGGGTGCGTATTTCGTGGCTTATGTTGGCCAGAAAAAGTGATTTTGCCTGAGTCAAAGTCTTTTCCTCTTGCAAATCGAGACGCAGCTCCAATTGCGCTATCACCTGTCTTGATAGTGCAGCCAGACAGTTTTGTTGTGCTTGGGTTAATTCGCGAGGAATCTTGTCAATCACGCAAATAGTGCCGACATTCTCTCCTGAGGAAGTCGTTAGGGGCGCACCCGCATAGAACCTGATCTCTGGATCATTGAGCACCAGCGGGTTGTCGAAAAAGCGTTTATCTTGAAACGTATCATTCACAACAAAGAGTTCGTTCTCTAAAATTGCATGGCTACAGAAGGAGTCACTCCGTGAAGTTTGCGTTGCATCGATTCCATGTCGTGACTTGAACCATTGGCGCTCTTTGTCAACCAGAGACACAAGCGCTATTGGAGTCTGACAAATCTCGGCGGCGAGCAAGGTAATATCGTCAAAGCTCTTCTCAGGGAGAGTGTCGAGCACCTTGTAGCGATCGAGTTCAGTCAATCGACGCTCTTCGGATGCGGGGAGCTTAGCTGAAATCATTTTCTATGCCTCTTGCTGCGGTTTTCTTTTTACTGGTTTCATTTGCTGCGCCTTTTGCTTCGCCGTATTCGACTACAGCCTCTGCATTCCCCACTCATGGTTAGTCTTTCGTTGGGATTCCAGAGGTTTAGTCCGGGTCGGGCCTGCACGCATATTTCTAAGCACTGCAAGAACTGGGCCAGCTTAAATCACAGGCGCTGGACATTGATCAGCCTTATTAACCTCCAGAGACAGGTCTCTTTTGCAATTTGCATTTTGCATTTTGCATTTCGTATTTTGTATTTTGCATTTTGCGTTGCGCGTGGCCACACCACCGATTCCAGCTGCTAGCCTATCTCTGGCATGGAGAGGAGAAACTGATTGCAGCTGCAGCGAATGATATTAGTCCGATGGATAGGTCTTGAAACTAGAGACGTCCGCTTTCACCTCATAGCGGTCATTCAAACTGGAGCGCAAGTCGCACATAAAACCCCATAAATAACCGGTATTTTGCGCCTGCCTGTAACTAATAAAATTTGGCGTTCTAGTATAAAGAACGCTACTCTGTCGGCAGCGCATAATAAATGAATCGATTGGGACGTTGCCTCATGTCTTTTTCAAAGTACGCTGTAGCTCTGTCTGCTCTCGCCACAACGGGCACTGCACTGGCTCAATCGGGCGGTACATTAACTTATGGGCCTGCCGCAGCTGCTGCCGGCACTGTTGCTACTCCTGTACCATTGCCTTCCGTATTTCTATTGCCATTGGGTATAGCACTGGCGTTCTTTGGCTATCGAGCCATTAAGAAAAACGGTGCAGGGTCGGTACTTGGTGTCCTGTTCCTGGTGCTAGGGGTTACCGCTGGCGTTACCAGTAGCCTGAACATTCAGAAGGCCATTGCAGCGGCAATGGTTGAACTGAACCAGCCAGCGGGAGGTACGGTTAATATTCC
>JBDWAD010000016.1:0-7597 GCA_039979015.1 Halioglobus sp. | reverse complement strand
TTCTGGCGGATCGTCGTGGCAACCTTGGCCTCGTTCAACAAGTTGGCGCGCGCACTCGCATCGCCCAGCTTGAAGTCAACCGGCCGGCTGGTTCCGATCACGCCGCCCAGCAGATTGTTAGATGGCGATGCCCAGAAGCCGGTGTCGTTGTCCACCTTGGCAATTAAGCCGGCAACGCGGGACGAAGCCGGCACCGACACGATATCGGACCCGACCATAACTTTGTGCCACGGATCGATCAGGTAGATGCGATCCGACCCGAAGTCGCCAGCCGCGGTGATTGCGTCGGCATCGTTGGTGTTAGGCCCATCGGCGATGATCACAGCGCGCAGACGGTCACCGATGCCCTGCAGCTCCGCAACGACCGGATTGGCGTTGCCTTCGGGGCGTTGGTGGGTGAAACCAGGCGCGATCAAGATGCGCGGGGAAAACCCGACAACGCTCTCGGCCCCGACCAGGGCATGCACCCCTTCAAAATTGCCATCAACTGCGTTCACGCCACCGATGACATTGGCGAGGCTTTCAGCTTCAGTGCCTCCCTCTTCAACCCGCACAACGATGACGACTGCGCCGATCTGGTCGAAGATGCCGTCCATCGCGGCCGGCAAGGTGCCAAGCGCGGTACCCTCGGTATCCAGGCCCGCGGCTTCTTTGCGCGAGCCAGCGACCAGGACCGGCGTGTTTAGGGGAAATGCGTCAGGATCGGCGTCGGGCGCGGTGCCCACAATACCGATGACGGACGACTTGACCGTCTGAATGGGACGTGGACCTGCATCGATCTCGATGACCTCGACGCCGTGAAGAAATGCCATAGTGACCTCGCTTGCGGATGTGAACTGTTGCCCCAAGCATTCCACCGCACCGCGGCTCAATCCTCTGGCGGTTCCCCCGCGCGCGTCCAGCCGGCGAGATAAGCGCGGTTCATTTCCAAAATACGGCAATAAAGCCCGCCTGGCGACAGCTCCTGCGGTGCACTCAGCTCAAGGGCATGGGCGCAGATTTCAGAGCAGAACCACTGGTCCCGTCGATGCCGGCGCAGGTTTAGCGCCTGTGACGCCAGCAAGCCGGTATAGTCGTAGGGATTGCCAATCTCGGCAATCACTCGGTCGATCACGGCCGGCCCTGCCCAAGGAATAGTGACGAACTCCCAATGCCCCGGTTTGAAGGAGATCGACTTCTCTCGCACACCGCCGTCCCGGCCGCTCGATGACCAGGCGCGCGCTTCCAATCCATCGCCAGATATTGTCGGCACCGCACGCAGTATTTCGACATGGCTGAACGAAGATCGGGTGACCCAACGGATCACCCGATCGAGCAGCCGCCCGCGCCCTTTGTAGAATGCCAAGGCGATCATGGGCTAGATGCCTTGGATTAAAGCAACAGCTGCATCGAACTCAGTATCCGCTTCGAACTTAGCCGCCTCAAAGATGTTCGCAATCTTTGCCTCAATATCCGGATCTGAATCTGAAATCGCTGAAAGGCTCGCATTGGTCTCTGCCTCTATCACCTCAACCAGAAGTGCGATCTTTCGAAACGCTTGTGCCTTTTTCGAGATGACCGAGATCAGCTCGTCGCGACTTTGTCCCCGTGCAGTGGCTTCTCGGTCGATCAAGGCAAGCTCGTCAGAGTCGGCTGTTTCGAGACTGCGGGCGATCTCCTCTTTTATTTTGTAGGCGGCTAGCTTTCCAGCCGATGTACTGGAGACACGCGCGCGGTAATCATTTGCAACTTTCGCGACCTGATTGCGCGCGCTCGATTTCAAAGCAGCCCCAATCACCGACGCAGAAACGCCCTGCTCCTGTAACCATTGGGGGTCAGCATTCCTATAGACAGGGCCATCAGGGCCAAGGTCGATGTTAAGCATATCAATTCTCCAAGAAATTCGAACCAAGCGTGTAACCCGAGACCAACAAGGCACCATTTGTGAAAACTGAATTATGGTCCGAAACAATCGCCCAGTTGCTTTTTCGTTTTAGAAAGTTGGGTCCAGAACTTCCACATTGAGAAACAGTCAAAATGATTGGTGTTGATGCGTTATCAGCGATGAGATTTGGCGCACCTCCCGAAAGTCCCACACTCGTTAAAAGGACATGGCACGGCCCATCGACACATCGCAGAAACTCGTTTTGGTCCCACGCTAGGCTATCGTCTGCAGCGACGAATTCGATGTTAACACGAGAGAAAATAATTCGATGAAACCCAATATGTATATGATTGACATAATTTTTATTGGCCGCGTTGATTGTAACGGTCGGCCTGAGCGTAGGTCTATTCGCATTGTCACTATTCCAAATTCGAAACTTCGCTATATTTGATGGAAATGAACTGGCTGTGAAATCGTAAATCTTTCCAGGCATTAGCTCGACTGACACTTCGGAGCCAAAAGGCAGCGCGCTAGCCCAATTCGTGACGTCTCCCCAAGTTGAAGCGGTTCCGCCGTTTGTTAGGGAAACCTCAGTAGCATCTGGGTTCCAAGTAATACTTTGGCTCAGCGCTGTTCCAACCACCCCAAACAAGTTTGAGGCCAAAATGTCATATGCGGATTGTCGATGACCAAGCTCCGTTTGCGCTTCATTAATTGCGGCCAAAACATCCGCATCGACGTTATCTAAGAACGTGTTAATGCGGGCATCCGTCGTATTGAGAGCTTCTGCTGCGGCTTGGATCATAGCAATGTCGGGGTCGCTCATTTATACCTCCAGTGCGGCAACTCGGGCCGTCAGGTCAGTGATTAGTTTCGATTGATCGCGGATCAGCAGACGCTGTTTTATTTGCTCGTCTGCGATAATGCCGTGGCCCGCCAAATCGGTTAGAACATGGCGATAAAGCGCATCATCATCTGCTTCGATGATGACCGAACCTTCAGGCGCAGCACTCAGGTCGAGATGGTAAAAAACGCGGTAGATGCTGACACCAAACCCGCGCGCGGTAACATCAGCCCCAGCCCAGATGCCAATCAGCGTCCCATCAGCTGAAAAGAAGCCGATCTCTCGCATTGAAAAGGCAGGCGTATCGCTCGGCACCTCCGCAATGACCCGCCATCGCTGGGGCGCAAGGAAGCGGCGGTTTTCAATGGGTACACGCAAGCGTTCATTGACCAACGAGGTTTGGGCTGCGGACGGATTGTAGGCCGCGCCACCACCATCGCCAAAGCCAATCTCCGTGATTGCGACTTTTGACGCGTTTCCAGATGCCGCCGCGAACAGCGGGATCGCTGCATTTGTGATTAGAGATGTAGGCACTAAGGAAGCTCCATAGTCATGATAGCCTCATCGACCATCAAATCAGCGAAGGCTGGGGAAACAAAAAGTTCGTTCGAAGTGGTCTCAATCGCGCGCACTGTGTAGTGTGAGCGGACCGGTTTGACGGCGTTCAGAAGCCGATCAATCTGGAACAAGAAGCCTGCGTCGATACGATATCCAGCCGCGAAAATATCAGCAGCGGGGAAATCCAAACGAAACGTATGAGGATCCCCGCCATATTCGAACCATTCCGAAATCGTATTGCCGAGCCCGAGCGAATTTAATGCTTCGACAACAGCGCGGCGTGTCCCTTTGTACCGATGAACGGTGATTGAGCTTTCAAGCACTGCGCGTTTAACGTCTTCCGACCAATAAGGATCCCACTCCTCAACCGAGAGCGCCCAGGCCAAATAACCCAAAAGTGGCGCTGGAATAGTCTGCGGATCCCACAGCGCCGAAATAGGATCGGCCGCCCCGAGCAAGCGCCCGGACAACTGTTCGAGATCATACTCGACCTGTTGCGCGTTTGGCGGGAGAATAGAAGGCAGATCAGACATCACGCCCCCCCACGGTAACAGTCACAGCATTACAGTAGGCAGCCTCGGAACTTTCGATCACGATATCAGCCACCGGACTGATGAGGGTCACCTTTTGTACCCCGACTTGATGAAGCGCCGCGTGCAAGCCCGAGATCGTAATATCATTTCCCAAGCGGTGCCGGTCCTGGACAAACGCCAGAGCCGAAGCGGCCGCGGCCGAGCGTACCACTTCGGCGTCGGGCCCCTCATAGAGTGTCAAAACTGCCTTCAGCTGGTAGGTTACGATCGTCGCGCCTTCGACAATCACGTGATCTGTGATTGGCCGAATATCCTCGTCATTTAGCCTATTGGAAACAGTCTGCACCAAGGCAGGATCACCCCCTCCATTCCCTGACGCAGAAAGTACGGTAACCAGAACTTGACCAGGTGACGGAGACTCAACGCTGATATCTTTAACCTGCGGAGATGCCGAAAGTCCCCAGAACACATAGGAACCCCGCGGCCCTGCGGTGGTGAAGCCTTCAAGCGCCAATTGAACCCGCGATCGGAACCGAACATCGTCCTCGAGTACCGCAAGCACCGGGGGAACCGCTGCGGGGTCAGCCTCCTGAATTATGGCCCGCTCAACGCCATAGAAAGCACCAAGATGGTCCAGCTGCGCGCCGATCGCGAACGCAAGCATGTTACCGCGGCCGGCATCATCGACCTCGGCACGCAAAAGCAGCTCTCGGTACGCCCAGGCTTCGAGCACCTTTGTGATTGGCTCGCTTTCCAAATCGACGATGGGTGCGAGGTCAGGATCCCGATCGACAAGCCAGGCTTTGACCTCCGCTAAAATAGTCTCAAAGTCCTTTCGATCGATGATCTCCGGAGCCGGTAGGCGATCGAGGTTAATTGCTGTGAACGCGCTCATCCGACCTCGATCCCTTCAATGGTGACTTCGCGGCCGTCAGGCAGGTAGCGGCCGCTGAGATCAATGATGATTTTGCCGGGTTCGAAGGTCCGAAGCGTCACGGTGTCCACATCGATGCGCGGCTCCCATGTGATCAATGCCTCGGCCGTCGCCGCGATGATCGCCAGCTTGGTCGCCGACGAATAAGGCGCGTCAATAAGATCGAACAAGCGGGATCCATAATCGCGCCGCATCACCCGCGACCCGATCGGGGTCGTTAGGATATCCCGGATGGATTGCCGGAGGTGGTCGATGCCGCCCAATTTACGGCCTGTGAGTGCGCTGATCCCATACATGCGCCCACATTGGACAGGACACGCGCTGCGATCCTCTGGCGGTTCCCCACTGCGCTACTTCGGAGAGCCGGTGTCGCTAGGCCCAGGCTGAATGCCCCCATGCACGTGAGACACCAAGCTGACCTCAGACGCCACGACATCGCCGGCCCCAGTGATCGTGCCGGCAAAGTTGCCGGCCGGCACACCACCCGCAAAGGGGCCAGGATAGATGATGCCATGCGCAGTATTGCCACCAGGCGAAAGCACCACCACCTGGGTGCCGACCGATGGCGGGATCCAGAACTTCAGCTGCTCCGATCCGAGCTGCGCAATCTTAAGCCAACCGCTCTCCGCCCCGTCAGCCCATTTGACCTTGGCCCGATCGCCATCGCGCGCCGTGACCGTCGCCACCATGATCATGCGCTCCACGGCCTGCATCAGCTGCGATAGGGTGAACTCAGACATCGCCGCCCTCCGCCACATACTCCTGCTCATGCGCCGGCCCGATATCTGGCGACCAGGACGTCAGCAGCTGGGTCGGCGTCACGCCGTCATCTATAAAGAAGCTCGAGCCTATATCTGCCGCATGGGCCCACTCGACGCGCCAAACGTCGTACTGGTCCGCTTGCGGCGCAAACTCATCCGGCTCAACAGCCAAGACAGCGGCCGCGCCCCAGGCCACCCCCAATCGGTTACTGTGCACCGCGGCCGCGAGCGCGCCGGCTGCCTTCAGCACCTCGCGCCGCACCTTGGGTGTCCGGTACCCGAGCACAATGCGCGCCTCGATCCGGACCAGGCACGGAAACTGACCGGTATGCGGATCCTTATCGGGATCCGGCTCGAGCTCCGCCATCTGAATGATGATGGCCGGCACTTCCAAAGTTTTGCGCGTCTCATCCTCGGCCGCGACTGTCTTAAAGGTCGGAAACGCCGCCGCCAGCGTGGCCACGACCGTGTCCAGGGCAGTGCCCAAATCAAGTGCTTCAGCCATTACCCTACTCCCAAGATTGTGCGCGCCCGAATTTCTGCTAGAAAGTGCTTCATGTAGATGCTGTCAATATCCACAAAGACCTCGTCCTCAAGGTAGATCATCATCCGATCGGCAACCGACAGCGTGGCCTCGCCGATCGCCCATCGCTTCGACCCGTACCGCTGCACGACTTTGCGCTTACCGCCCACCTTCGCAAAAAACGCGCCGTGGACCATCGTGTCGCCAAACTTGATCCCGCCATCGACCTTTTGCGGCCGGCCTTTGAACGCGGACACCGGCAGATCATTGGCACCGAACCAGAGCTTTAACGCATTGTTGCCCTTGCCCACCTTGTACTCCTTCAGGCGACGGCGCAGCGCTTTGGCGTTTCGCAGCCCGAGCTCCGTCTGCAGGCCAGTGGATGCCAGACGCCGAAGGGTCGCAGCCGTGCGCTTCAGCGCGCGCGATCGAGAGAGGTCTACCTGTTTGGGGGTTGCCGCATACTCGGCCGCGATCTTGTCGAGCTGACCGTCGTCAAAGTCAAAGGCCAGCATTGTAAATCACGTTCGGCACCGCAAGGATCAGCGTGGCGATCCCGGTACCGTCCAACTGTGGCTCTTCCAGAACATCGAAGGTGCGCCCGTCGATCACGGCCGTATCGCCGCGCAGAACCTGCGACACCTCGTCTTCGCGGCAAACGAACCGCGGCCCAGGGCCGTCGAATTCGAACTCGCCCAAGGTCGCCATCTGGGTCGGATCGTCAAAAATGCCAAGGACATCTGCCACCTTTTCCGAAGCCCTGCTGATGCTTGCCGTGGTGGCAAATTCATCGAGCTCGAAAAAAGCGGAGATGTCCTCCCAATCGGGATGGGGCATCGGTTACGCGTCGCGCGCTTCTTCGATGGCGGCAATCAGCTTGGCCTGGTTCATGCCGTCATACCCTTCAATTTCAAGCTCGGCCGCGATGACCTTCAGGTCCGCGACCTTCATCTTGCCCAGATCGCCTTCAGCTTTGGCAGCCTTGCCCTTCGCCAGCTCGGCGCGGCCGCGGTTGATCAGGTTCTTTGCCAGATCCTCGCCGATCTCCACCGTGGTGCCAGGCGTTTTGATTTTTCCCGCAATCGCGATCGCGGAGGTGATTTTAACTTTCACTGTCTTTTCAGCCATTTTGAAATCCTAAGATTAAAGAGGTCAGAGGGAGCGAACCGGCCTGATCGGCCGGCTCAGATCGTTATGCCGTCGGCTTGCGGCCGAGGCAGAAGCTCTCGGTGCGGCGCGCGGCGATATCGAAGTCCTGGTGCAGCACAACGCGGCGCGTCCCCGACAGCGACTGGGTGTAGGGATCGACCAGGATATCCAGCGCACCCCACAGGCCGATGTAGACATCGCGCAGGTTGCCAAACAGCACGTCGCCGTTCTCGAACTGGTTGGTGATCTCGGCCGTCGACCCGTTCACGGTACCGCCGTCTTCCCAGATCGTCTGGCCGTTCGAGTTGGCGAATTTCTCGGTCGACTTACAGTGGCCGCGGAACTTGGAGTTACCCACGTAGCGCACCGAATCCGTCAGAGCGTTGTCGAGTGCGACCTCACTCTCCATTTCGATGATTTCCGCATAGGTC
>JBDWAD010000015.1:0-108175 GCA_039979015.1 Halioglobus sp. | reverse complement strand
AATCTGCTCGGGCAACAAATTTTGCCGCTGCAGCGAGCCGGTATTTATGTGCCGGGAGGCAAGGCCAGTTATCCCTCATCCGTGCTCATGAATGCAATCCCGGCGCAGGTCGCAGGCGTTGAACAAATTATTATGATGGTGCCTTCGCCGCGTGGAGAGCTCAGTGACCTGGTGTTGGCGGCCGCTTCAATAGCGGGCGTTCATCGGGTGTTTACCATTGGCGGTGCCCAGGCAGTGGCAGCGCTGGCATATGGCACTGAAACTATTCCCCAGGTGGATAAAATTGTTGGTCCCGGGAATATCTATGTGGCGACCGCCAAGCGCATGGTCTTTGGGCGTGTGGGAATCGATATGATTGCTGGCCCCTCGGAAATACTGGTAATTTGCGATGGCAGCACAAACCCGGACTGGGTTGCCATGGATCTTTTTTCCCAGGCCGAGCACGACGAAAATGCGCAGGCAATATTGCTTTGTCCGGATGAGCATTACCTGGACCGAGTGACCGCCAGTATTGAACGCCTACTGCCCGAAATGGAGCGAGAGAGCATCATCCGCGCCTCGCTGCAAGCGCGCGGTGCTATGATTTCTACGCGGGATCTTGAGGACGCGATAATGATTAGTAATTGTCTCGCCCCGGAACACCTGGAACTATCGGTACAGGAGCCAGAGCAGTTGCTGCCGGGAATCCGGCATGCCGGCGCGATCTTTATGGGACCCTACACCTCCGAGTCGTTGGGGGATTATTGCGCCGGACCCAATCATGTGCTGCCGACTTCGCGCAGTTCACGGTTCTTCTCGCCATTGGGTGTTTACGATTTTCAGAAGCGCAGTTCGCTGATTATGTGCAGCGAAGAGGGCGCTCAGCAGCTTGGTAAGGTGGCGTCTGTGCTCGCCAGAGGGGAGTCGCTAACTGCTCACGCACGCAGCGCAGAGATGCGTCTTCGAGATTAGCGCGCCGGGCTGGTCTGTCCCTGAACGCCCACCACCGCGCGCAAGTCGAGGCTTTGCTGCTGTCGTTGTACCGACACTCCTACCGTGTCGCCTGGTCTCAGGCGGGCAATACGATGCATGGTTTGGCGGCCGTCGACAACAGCTTCACCATCGATGTGAGTAATAACGTCGCCCAGTTGTATCCCCGCTCTCTGGGCCGGACTGTTTTCCGCTAGCGCCGCCACCATCAGGGCTTGTTGTTGGCCGCCGGTGGTCAGGCGAATAGGCTCAACACTGACACCCAGCCAACCTCTTATCACCTCGCCATACTCGATCAGGTCATGCATGACATAGGTTGCCAGGTTGATAGGAATGGCAAGGCTGATGCCAATTCCTGTAGCGGAAGTGCCCTCCTGGTTGCTGGACGTGTATATCAGCGTGTTAATGCCCATTAGCCGGCCTTGGGCATCAATCAATGCGCCGCCGGAATTGCCTTGGTGAATAATGGCGTCGGTCTGGATGTAATCTTCATAGGTGTTAAGTTGCAGTCCATATCGCCCCAGGGCGGAAACGATTCCCTGGGTGACTGAGTGACCGAACCCCAGGGGGTTACCGATGGCTAGCACCACATCACCAACGTTGAGCATGTCTGAGTCTGCCAATTCTACCGGTGTTAGATCAGGCAGGTCGATTTTGAGAACAGCAAGGTCAGTGGCGGTATCAGTGCCGATGACCATGGCATTTGCGGTTCGACCGTCCTGCAGCAGCACCTGAATGGCGTCTGCCCCTGCGATGACATGATGATTGGTGAGAATATGCCCTTGCTTCGTCATGATGACGCCGGAGCCCAGCGAGCGCTCTATACGTTGGCTGGAAATGCGCCTGGCCATCCGCTCGTTGAGCAGCGGGCTCTTTCCCTTCGTGATCAGTTTCGCAATATAGATATTCACAACGGCCGGACTGGCGTTGTTCACAGCCCTGGCATAGGTCACCGGCGCCGCGTTGTTGTAGCTTCCAACATCGTTGCCGGGAAGCACCCAACGGTCCAGTATTAGCAGCGCCGCCAGAACGCCTGCAACTGCGGGCCAGGTAATGAACTTCAAGCTGTCTCTCATGTAGTGTCTGAGCTCTGTCCTGCGGTAAAGTAGCGGATGTCACTTAGGTTTCCGCCAGGCGGATACCTGAGCATTGTATATGAAGCGGGCTTGCCGCGAACAGGAAATAGCGTCTATGAGCACTCCCCTTAAAATACTCATTGACTGGTTGGATGAGACCCTGCAGCCAGGCAGTTTTCGAGACTATTGTCCCAATGGCCTGCAGGTGGAGGGCTCAGCGCAGGTGGCAAAGCTTGCCACAGGGGTGACGGCCAACCAGGCCGTTCTGGACAAGGCAATCGAATGGGGTGCAGATGCCCTGCTGGTGCACCACGGTTATTTCTGGAAAGGGGAGTCAGAGCCAGTGGTCGGGATGAAACGCAAGCGATTGGGGGCTCTACTGGCCAACGAAGTGAGCCTGTTGGCTTACCATTTACCTCTGGATGCCCATCCGACACTGGGCAACAACGCGCGCCTGGGAGTCTTGCTGGGCATTAAAGCTCACGCGCCGCTGCAGCCGGAAGAGCCTTTCTCGGTGGGCAATGTGGGTGAGTTGCAGGTTTCGGCGGGCGAGCTTTGTGACAAGTTGCAGTCCCTGACCGGCAGGGAGCCCTTGCTCATTGGCAACAGGGAAAGGGCACTCAAGCGGATTGCATGGTGCACGGGTGCCGCCCAATCGTACATCGATGCGGCAGTGGCTGCGGGCGCAGACGCTTTTATCACCGGCGAAATTTCTGAGCAAACCGTGCATGTCGCCCGAGAGGAAGGCATCGCGTTTATCGCGGCGGGACATCATGCAACTGAACGCTATGGTGTGCAGGCGGTGGGCGAGGCTGTGGCAGAGAAGTTTTCCCTGCAGCACCAGTTTTTTGATGAAGACAACCCGGTATAGCGGGTCGGGGCTAAATCAGGCCTTAGGGGCCTCTGCGTTTTTTGTTTCCAGGGCGTTGCGATCCAGGCCGAACTCCTCATTGAGCATGCCCTTCTCATCGGGTGAGGTCTTGGGTGCGTAGTCCAGCGGCTGCTGCACACTGGCAAGGTCCGCCGGTATTTCAGTGGGATCTCGCTGATTCTCCAGTTGATCCAGGGCAACCGGACCGTTGCCCTGACAAAGATCAGCAGCGCCTTTGGCCAGATGGTTGTGGACATCCCGGTAGCTCTCGGTAAGGCTGTTGAGTAGTTTGGCGGTGTCAGAGAAGTGCTCTACCACCTCATCTTCGTAGACTTTCTTATCTTGTAGCACCTGGTCCAGCTTGCGCTCCACCTCGCGGTGCTTTTGTCCGGAAGGCGAGCTCTGGCGGCCCCATAGCAAACCGATACCCAATCCCAAAATGAGTCCTGCAGCGGCGCCGACAATAACGATGGTCAAGCTGTACACGGTATTTTCCTCTAACCGAAATGTTCAGAAGCGAGAGTATAACCTCTAATGGTGAGGGCGCCATAGGCCGCAGCGTCATGACCTTGGTAGCGTTGCCATCTGCGAGGCCTGTGGGTACAGTGTGGCGCCGATATTTTGCAACAGGAAACCGGATGACCACGCCCTGGCAGCGCTACCAGGCAGACCTTCAACGGGAGGGTTTTTCGCATGACCCTGCCCAGGAGGAGGCCGTGCGCCTGTTGCAGGACCTTTATGACCGATTGGTTGAGCGCAATCGAGCGGGCGCGACCGGCTTCTCTGCACTGTTTAATAAATTCCGGAAACAATCTCCCCAGCCGGAGGTCGGTCTCTATTTGTGGGGCGGAGTTGGCCGCGGCAAGACCTATCTGGTGGATACCTTTTTCGATTGCCTTCCGTTTGAGCGCAAGCTGCGGGTGCACTTTCACCGATTTATGCAGCGAGTGCACAGTGATCTCACCGAACTTGAGGGATCGGTGAATCCGCTGGAGATCGTCGCCGATCGCTTGGCCGATGAGGCCCTGGTGGTGTGCTTTGATGAGTTCTTCGTCACCGATATCGGTGATGCAATGATCCTTGGTGGCCTGATGGAGGCATTGTTCGCTCGTGGCGTCACCCTGGTCGCTACTTCCAACATCGTGCCCGAGAATCTCTACCAGAACGGTTTACAGCGGCAGCGTTTTCTGCCGGTGATTGCCCTGGTTGAAAAATACACGAAAGTGGTCAATGTCGACGCAGGGGTGGATTATCGCTTGCGAACCCTGCAGCAGGCGGAGCTTTACCACTGCCCGCTGGATGAAGCTGCTGATGTGAGCTTGCGCCAAAGTTTTGATGCCCTCGCCGTGGAGCCAGGGCAGAACTGGGAGCGGATACAGATTAATGGCCGCTATTTGACGGTGCGTTGTATGGCGGACGATGTGGCCTGGTTTGACTTTGCTGAACTGTGTGATGGACCTCGATCGCAGAACGACTACATTGAGTTGGCGCGCATCTTCCACGCTGTGTTGCTGTCAGGGGTTCCTGAGTTTAATAAGGAGCTCAATGATCAGGCCCGTCGATTCGTCAATTTAGTGGATGAATTTTACGACAGGAATGTAAAGTTGATGATGACGGCCGAAAAGCCCCTGCTGGAACTTTATGCAGGCGGCAGTCTGGAATTCGAATTCCAGCGGACCCAGTCGCGCCTCCAGGAGATGCAGTCCCATGAATACCTCGCCCGTGAGCACCGCCCCTGACAAATGCGGTCACACTCGCCTGTGAAGGCGGGAAATGACTCATCAGGTCGTCTCTCGGCGGATGTTTGATTCCTCGGGGTCCCTGCGCGCGGTCGGTGAAAAGGGCGTATTTGAGGTGCTTTGGGGGCTGTTTCGATCCAAACCCCGACCCGGCCAGTTGCAAAGGTGCAATATTGCCATTCCGGTACCGCCTGTCCTGGCCGGTAAGTCGCGAAATTTATTCAACTTTCCGCTTGAAAAGGGGTCGTCCATTGATTAGTATTCGCGCTCTCGAAATTGGAGCCCTCCAAGAGGCAATTATTGATGAAAACTTATAGTGCCAAAGCAGAAGACGTGTCCCGCGACTGGTTCGTGGTCGATGCTTCTGACAAGACATTGGGGCGCCTGGCCAGTGAAATTGCGCATCGTTTGCGCGGCAAGCATAAAGCCGAATACACACCTCACGTTGACACCGGTGACTACATCGTCGTGATCAACGCTGAGAAAGTTCGTGTGACCGGAGCCAAGGCGACCGACAAAATTTACCACAGCCACACCGGATACCCCGGTGGCCTGAAGTCAATTTCCTTTGAGAAATTGATCGACAAGGCTCCCGAGCGCGTTATCCAGGGTGCAGTCAAGGGCATGTTGCCGCGTAACCCGCTGGGCCGCGCCATGTTCAAAAAGCTGAAGGTGTATGCGGGCAATGACCATCCGCACACCGCACAGCAGCCCCAGGCACTGAACATTTAACGGATATTATCTATGTCAGCTACCCAATATTACGGAACCGGTCGTCGCAAGACGTCCACCGCACGTGTTTTTTTGCAAAACGGCGCGGGTAACATCACCATCAACAAGCGTCCTCTGGACCAGTACTTCGGCCGTGAAGTAGCACGTATGATCGTGCGTCAGCCGTTAGAACTCGTTGAATTGAATGACAAATTCGATATTAACGTGACTGTTCAGGGCGGCGGCAGCTTCGGCCAGGCCGGCGCAATTCGTCACGGCATTACTCGTGCCCTGATGGAATATGACGAATCTTTGCGCGGCTCACTGCGCGGTGCGGGTTACGTGACTCGCGACGCTCGTGAAGTTGAGCGTAAGAAGGTTGGTCTGCGCAAAGCGCGTAAGCGTCCTCAGTTCTCCAAGCGTTAAGCTGGAGTGGCCCCGGTATTCGGGGTTCTGGGACAGATTCAAAGCGTCCGCTCGCGATCAGGGTGGACGTTTTTTTATGCCCGGGATTTGTCCTTGATCGATTGCAAATTCCCGGTCAAAAGGCTTTGAAATCAAGGCGTTTGCCTTGTAACAAAGGGGTAAAATCATTAGTATTTGCCCCTTTCGTGAGAAGTGGATTCCGAGGCGAGACTCCAATCGTCCAACCGCTTCAAATCTAGGGGAGAAAAGCATGAGTAGCGATGGCGTAAACACCGGCAGGAGAAAGTTCCTGACGGCTGCCACCAGTGCGGTAGGCGTTGCCGGCGCGGTAGGCGTGGCAGTGCCTTTTCTGGGTTCCTGGAACCCTTCAGCCAAGGCCAAGGCGGCCGGTGCGCCTGTAAAGGCGGACATCGGTAAGTTGGAACCGGGCCAAATGGTTGTTATCGAATGGCGCGGCAAGCCTGTTTATGTAATGCACCGTACCGCTGCTCAACTCGAAGATCTGCCCACGTTGGACAGTGTTCTCAAGGATCCTGACTCTGAAATTTCTGACCAACCCGCTTACATCACTGATGCGAGTCGGGCACTGCGACCGGAGTTGTTGGTCGTGGTTGGTTTGTGCACACACCTGGGCTGCGCACCCAAGTTCCGCCCTGAAGTCGGTGCTGCCGACTTGGGTGGCGACGAGTGGCTGGGTGGGTTCTTTTGCCCCTGTCACGGTTCAAAATTTGACTTGGCTGGCCGTGTCTACAGTGGCGTGCCTGCTTCCAAGAACCTGGAAGTCCCCCCCTATTCATTTGAGGGTGACAATGTCCTGGTAATTGGTGTGGACTCGGAGGCCGCCTGATGAACAACATGCTGATAGGTTTACGCGATTGGGTTGATGCCCGCCTGCCCATTGTCCGGGCATGGGATACCCACATGGGCAAGTACTACGCGCCCAAAAACTTCAACTTCTGGTACTTCTTCGGGGTTCTGTCCCTGTTGGTGCTGGTTAATCAGTTGCTAACCGGCATCTGGCTGACAATGAACTACACCCCAAGCAGCGAAGAGGCCTTCGCTTCTGTTGAATATATTATGCGCGACGTCGATTACGGCTGGCTGCTTCGGTATATGCACTCCACCGGCGCTTCAGCGTTCTTTGTCGTGGTGTATCTGCACATGTTCCGCGCGATGCTTTACGGCTCATACAAAAAGCCGCGTGAGCTTATCTGGATCTTCGGTATGTTGATCTTTGTGGTGCTTATGGCTGAGGCGTTCGTGGGTTATGTATTGCCCTGGGGCCAAATGTCGTATTGGGGCGCGCAGGTGATCATTTCACTGTTCGGTGCGATCCCTGTTGTGGGTGAAGATATCGTAACCTGGATTCGCGGTGACTACCTGATCTCTGGTGCCACCCTGAACCGATTCTTCGCGCTGCACGTGGTAGCGCTGCCTATTGTATTGCTGGCCCTGGTGGTTCTACACCTGCTGGCGTTGCACGAAGTGGGTTCTAACAACCCCGATGGCGTTGATATCAAGAAAAACAAGGACGAGAATGGCGTACCGCTGGATGGCGTGGCTTTTCATCCGTATTACACCGTGCACGACCTGCAGGCGATAGCAGTATTCCTGTTCATTTTCTGTGCCGTGATCTTCTTCCTGCCAGAGATGGGCGGCTACTTCCTGGAGTTTGCCAACTTTGAGGAGGCGAACGGCCTCAAGACCCCTGAGCACATTGCGCCAGTTTGGTATTTCACCCCGTTCTATTCGGTGCTGCGTGCGGTGCCAGACAAGTTCTGGGGCTTTATCTTCTTCGCAGCTTCTGTGGCCATTCCCTTCCTGTTGCCATGGCTGGACCGCAGTCCAGTGAGGTCCTGGCGCTACCGAGGCAACATCACCAAAGTGATGCTTGTTTTGTTTGTCGCCAGCTTCCTGATCCTGGGTGTGCTGGGTGTGAAATCACCGACACCGGCGCGAACTTTCCTGGCGCAGATATGCTCCGTGTTCTACTTCGCCTTCTTCCTGCTGATGCCCATTTGGACGTCCCTGGACAAGACCAAGCCTGTTCCTGAGCGTATCACCATGGATGGGGGTATCGGTTTCTGGGGCAGCATGGGTGGCCTGGCGTTGATTTTGGCGCTGACGATCATACCTCTGAAGGCTGTGGGTGCTGAGTCGGCCCATGCCTGTGGCGCTGTCGACTGTGACGAATTTGTGGCTGACCCTGCTGACCAAGCGTCGCTGCAAAACGGTGCGAAGCTCTACATGAACTACTGCATGGGTTGTCACTCCCTCAAGTACTCGCGCTACAACCGCGTTGCCGCCGACCTGGGCATTCCAGAGGATATTATGCAGGCGAACCTGATGTTTGACCCATCCGTCAAGATTGGATCGCTGATGAACAACGCCATGGACGATCGCACAGCAAAGGTCTGGTTTGGTGCGACCCCGCCAGATTTGACGCTGGTGTCCAGAGCCCGTCAACCAGAGTGGCTTTACACCTACCTGCGGAATTTCTACAGAGATGACAGCCGCCCTTACGGCGTCAACAATCGCGTATTTAAAGACGTGGGTATGCCCCATGTAATGCTGGAGCTGCAGGGCATGCAGGAGTGTGCCATGGGTCCGGTCAAAGCTGGAAATGGTGGCGTGAAGCGCGATCCTCTTACCGGTCAGGACTTGCTTGAAGATCCCTGCGGTAATTTCAGCATCACTTCCGAGGGCAGCATGACTTCGGAGGAGTTCGACACCGCAATCTACGACCTGGTGAATTTCCTGGCGTACACTGCTGAGCCAATGGCCGCGGAGCGCAAGCGCACCGGCATTTTTGTTTTGCTCTTTATTACACTGTTCTTCGTATTCGCCTGGTTACTTAACCGCGAATATTGGAAGGACGTACACTGATCAATTGAGGTCAGCGCTCGCAGCGTGACCATGGTCACGCTACTTTTTTTGAAGAACCAACTGAGGAAATTTCGATGGGTGTTGTGGCAAAGCGATCTTCAATGATCTTTTTTTCTGATCCAACCAGTCACTACAGCCACCGAGTGCGTATCGTTCTGGCCGAAAAAGGCGTGACGGTAGACATGATCGAGGCGGATGCAGCCCATCCCCCTACCGAGCTGTCTGAGTTGAACCCCTATAATAGCCTGCCTACCCTGGTAGATCGTGACCTGGTCTTATATGAGTCCAAAGTCATGATGGAGTACCTGGATGAGCGCTTTCCTCACCCGCCGCTGTTGCCAGTTTACCCGGTAGCTCGAGCTGAAAGCCGTCTCCTGATTCATCGTATCGAAAAGGACTGGTGTGCCCTGGTTGATTCCATCCAGCATACTCGCAGTGAGAACGTCATCAAGAAGGCGACCAAAGAGCTGAAAGACAGTATCACGGGTATTGCTCCCATTTTTGCAGAGAAGCCCTTCTTCATGAGCGAGGAATTCACCCTGGTAGACTGCTGCATTGCACCTATCCTCTGGCGCCTTCCTTTTCTGGGTGTTGATATTCGCTCCTCCAAGCAGACCAAGCCGCTTCTGGCCTACATGGACTCGCTGTTTGCTCGTGAGTCTTTCCAGGAGAGCCTTTCCGAGCAGGAACGTGAGATGCGCTCTTAAGAGCGCATAATCGGCAACCTTTTAAGGATGTCCATGACCCCCAGTCGCCCTTATATCATGCGTGCCCTCTATGAGTGGATCGTGGATAACACCTGCACGCCGTATATTCTTGTGGACGCAGGCATAGATGATGTCATGGTGCCCGAGCAGTACGTTAAGGACGGTCAGATCGTTCTCAATATTTCACCTACTGCGGTGATGGAACTGAATATCTCTAACGATGCGGTAGCGTTTAATGGCCGCTTCGGTGGCGTTGCCACGGACATTTTTGTTCCAGTCAATGCTGTGATCGGCATTTATGCCCGTGAGAATGGTCAGGGCATGGTGTTTGAGCCGGAGGAAGAAGGCGAAACGCCTCCCGATGACACCCCGCCAGAGCCCCACAAGCCCGAAGGTCGTCCCTCCCTCAAGATCGTCAAGTAATTCTATGCTGCACCTACTTTCTGTAGGTGCATTGGGCTAGGCCTCCCTGCGATTCAGATCCAATTTCAATAAATTTCCAAGAGTTTGCTGCCGAGCACCGGTAACAGCGTTACACTTTCGCTATGACCCAGTTTGTTCATTTACGCCTTCACTCCGAATTCTCCATTGTCGATGGCCTTGTTCGCCTGAAACCCCTGATGAATCGCGTCGCCGAACTCGGTATGCCCGCGGTCGCTGTCACAGACGTCAGTAATTTTTATGGCCTGGTAAAAGCCCATAAGGCCGCTTTTGGTGCCGGGGTGCAGCCCATCTTTGGCACTGACCTCAGGGTATTGGACTCGGACGATCCAGAGAAGTCCTACCCTTTGTGTCTATTGGCGATGAACCAGGCGGGATACCACAATCTTACTCTGCTGATCTCCCGCTCCTATACGGAGGGCCAGTACCTGGGTGTTCCCCACGTACAAAAAGCCTGGTTGGAGGAATGCTCCGAAGGTGTGATAGCGCTGTCTGCGGGTGCCCGGGGAGACGTTGGTCAGGCGATTCTTGGCGAAAAAACCGAGTTGGCATTGGAGCGCGCAAAGTACTGGATGAAACTGTTCCCGCAGCGTTTCTACCTGGAGCTGCATCGCACCGGCAGGGAAGGGGATGAAACACATCTCCACGGAGCAGTGAAACTGGCGACCCAGCTTCAATGCCCGGTAGTGGCGACTAACGATGTACGCTTCCTCGATGCTTCTGAATTTGAGGCCCATGAGGCGCGAGTGTGTATTGGGGAAGGGCGTACCCTCGATGACCCCAGAAGGGCGCGCGCCTACACTGATCAACAGTACCTTCGGTCTCCAGAGGAAATGGCAGAGTTGTTTGCCGATGTCCCCGAGGCGCTGGCCAATACAATACAAATCGCCCGTCGCTGTAACGTGGTGTTGGAGTTGGGCAAACCGTATCTGCCTGACTACCCCGTGCCCGAGGGCATGACCATGGACGAGTTTTTCAGGCAGCTGTCCCACGATGGGCTAGATGCGCGTCTTGAGGCCTTGTTTGATAGCTCTGCGGAAGATTTTCCGGCAAAACAGAAGCAATACAGGGAGCGGTTGGAATTCGAGCTGGAGACGATTATCCAGATGGGGTTCCCCGGCTACTTTCTTATCGTGATGGACTTTATCCGCTGGGCCAAGCAACACGATATACCAGTGGGTCCAGGACGTGGTTCAGGTGCAGGTTCCCTGGTGGCTTACGCGATGGAAATTACCGACCTCGACCCCCTGGAGTACGACCTGCTATTCGAGCGCTTCCTTAATCCGGAACGGGTATCGATGCCTGACTTTGACGTTGATTTCTGCATGGATAAGCGTGATCAGGTCATCGACTATGTGGCAGATACTTACGGTCGTGAAGCGGTGTCCCAGATTATTACCTTTGGCACAATGGCGGCCAAGGCGGTAGTGCGTGACGTGGCGCGGGTGCAGGGCAAGTCTTACGGCTTAGCGGACAAGTTGTCCAAGTTGATTCCCTTCGAGGTGGGAATGACCCTGGAGAAGGCTCTCGACCAGGAAGAGACGCTCCGGGACTTCCTCGCAGAGGACGAACAAGCCCAGGAAATCTGGGACATGGCGGAGCAGCTGGAGGGTGTTACCCGAGGTGTGGGCAAGCACGCCGGCGGGGTGGTGATTGCGCCGTCGAAGCTGACTGACTTTTCGCCGCTGTTTTGTGACGAGAGCGGCTCTGGGCTGGTAACCCAGTACGATAAGGGCGATGTTGAAGACGCTGGCCTTGTTAAGTTCGACTTCCTCGGTCTTCGCACCCTGACCATCATCGACTGGGCGGTGAAAATGATAAACACGACCAGGGGTTTAGACGGTGAGACACCCCTGGATATCATGCAGATACCGCTGGATGACCAGCCCAGCTTTGCCCTGCTTAAGTCTGCAAAAACAACCGCTGTATTCCAGTTGGAATCCAGCGGCATGAAAGATTTGATTGAGCGCCTGCAACCCGACTGCTTTGAAGATATTGTGGCCTTGGTGGCGCTGTTTCGCCCGGGACCATTGCAATCGGGCATGGTTGATAACTTTATCAACCGTAAGCACGGCAGGGAGGAACTCTCTTTTCCCGACGTTAAGTGGCAACACGAGTGGCTCAAGCCGATTTTGCAACCGACCTACGGCATCATCCTGTACCAGGAGCAGGTGATGCAGATTGCCCAGGAGTTGGCGGGCTATACTCTCGGCGGTGCGGACATGCTGCGCCGGGCCATGGGTAAGAAAAAACCCGAGGAGATGGCCAAGCAACGAACAATTTTCGAGGAGGGCGCCAAGGCCAAAGGGGTCGACGGTGAGCTGGCCATGAAGATCTTCGACCTGGTGGAGAAATTTGCAGGTTACGGTTTTAATAAATCCCACTCGGCCGCATACGCACTTGTTTCCTACCAGACCTGTTGGCTTAAGACTCATTATCCCGCGCCCTTCATGGCCGCAGTAATGAGTTCGGAACTCGATAATACGGACAAGATTGTAGTGTTCGTGGATGAGTGCAAGCGGATGAAGTTGTCTCTCAAGCTGCCTGATGTGAATGAAGGGCAATACATGTTCACAGTCAACGCACAGAACGACATTATCTATGGCCTGGGTGCGATCAAGGGTCTGGGGGAAGGTCCAATAGAGATCATCCTGGCCACCCGCGAAGCCGACGGCCCTTTTACCGATTTGTTCGACTTTTGCGCCCGTACCGACCCGCGTAAGGTCAATCGCAAAGCAATTGAAGCACTCATTCGGTCCGGTGCGCTGGACTCCCTGGGGGAGGACCGTTGGGTGCTGATGGCCAGTATGGAAGACGCGCTGAAAGCGGCAGAGCAAAGTGCCAGTAACCGCGATGCCGGTATCGACGACTTGTTTGGTGAGGTTGTGCCCAGTCAGGAAAATGGCACCGAGGACGTATATGCGGGCTTTCGCCACGTGCGTACCTGGACAGACAAGGAACGCCTGGGCGGTGAACGCGACACTTTGGGCCTCTACATCACCGGTCACCCGATAGATGAATACCAGGTAGAAATCCGAAAGTTCGCCCCCAAACGCATTGTAGACATACGCCCCGACAAACAGGGCAACCAATTAATGGTGGGGCTGATAATGGCGACACGAACCATGAATACCCAGCGCGGAACCATGGCTGTGCTCACCCTTGATGACAGCAGTGCTCAAATGGAGGTGACACTTTTTTCTGAAGCCTACTCCCAGTTCCGTGAGCTATTGCTTAAGGATACTATTGTGCTGATAGAGGGTCGGGTGCAGCAGGACGATCGCAGCGGAAAGCCTGTTATGCGCGCCAGTGGGGTGCGCAGCATCAATGACGCACGGCAGAACTACGCATCCAGGCTAACTCTGAAAGTTAATGCTGAACGCTTTGATGATCGCTTTACCACTCGACTTGAGCAAATTCTATCCGGAGCGAGGGGAGGCCGCTGTCCCGTCAGTATCGATTATTTGCAGGAGCGAAACAGTGCAAGAGTGCATCTCAGCGAGTGCTGGCAGGTTGTGCCCAGTGATGAGCTGATACAAACCCTGCGGGACGAATTGGGGCATGAGCGCGTCGCGCTGGAGTACTGAGTCTTGAAATATATCTGCACAGTGATTTTTTGCCTGTTGTCGGGCGCTTGCTCGGCACAGCCCGACCTTGTCTGTCCTTTCGATGGCGAGCCTGATTATGCCATTGCAGCAGGTTGTCTGGCCGTCGTTCATGGGAAAATGCTTGTCGTTGACTCACGCACCGGGGGTTTGACTCCGCCGGGGGGTAAGTCAAGAGAGGGTGAGTCAGCCCAGTGCACTGCCCACAGGGAGACGCTGGAAGAAACGGGCCTGGACCTTGTTCCGAGTGAGCTACTGGCCGTTTTCGAGACGGGCTTTCATTTGTATTCTTGCGATATTCACGCGGGCTCTGGCCACATTAAACCTGCGGTAATGGAGGTTAAACGCGGCTTTTGGCTTGATTTGGCCGACTTCGATTCCGTTCAGTGGCGCTACCCGGGCCAGGACAAAATTATTCGGGATATACTCATGCCCGAACCCAACCTGGAAAAATAGGCGATCAGGCCCAGTGAGGCCTGCGCTGCCAGCGGCTTCTTCGCTGATCCCAAAATACTTTAATAGGAGAGTGATTTAGTGTCTGATACCGATAAAATTGAAGCGGCTGTCTTCCGCCGCTTGCTGGCCCATCTCGACAGCCGCAAGGATGCCCAGAACATTGACCTGATGAACCTTGCGGGCTTTTGCCGCAACTGTCTATCCAAGTGGTACATGGCGGCGGCAGAGGCAGAGGGCGATGATGTGGACTATGATCAAGCCCGGGAGAGGGTATATGGCATGCCCTACAGCGAATGGAAAGAGAAACATCAGCTAGAAGCGACTCCTGAGCAGTTGGCTGCATTTGAAAAGAACAAACCTACTGACTAATGTTGTAACCTGAATTGTTAGCTTGGGCGATAAGCAGTCGCCGTAAACCGCGAGACTGAAAAAATAAATATACAAAGAGGGTATTTCCGTGAGACTACATAAACTACTGGCGCGTGCTTGCATTGTTTTCTGTGCCACACTGGCTATGCCCGCATTGGCTGCCGAGAAGCCCAATATTCTGGTTTTTTGGGGCGATGATATCGGCATCAGCAATATCAGCGCTTACAGCGACGGCATCATGGGCTACATGACGCCAAACATTGATCGCATTGCCAACGAAGGTATGCGGTTTACCGATTATTACGGCGACCAGAGCTGCACTGCGGGACGCTCCAGTTTTATTACCGGGCAGACGCCGCTGAGAACGGGCTTATCCAAGGTAGGTCTTCCGGGTGCCGAACTGGGCATTGCTGATCGCGATATCACGATTGCCGAAGTGCTCAAAACACAGGGCTACGCGACAGGTCAATTTGGTAAAAACCACCTGGGTGATAAGGATGAACACTTACCAACCAATCATGGTTTTGACGAGTTTTTTGGCAACCTTTACCACTTGAATGCAGAGGAAGAACCTGAAGATGTTGACTACCCCAAAGATCCTGCCTTTCGAAAAATGTTCGGACCCAGGGGCGTCATTCGATCTTATGCCGACGGTCGCATTGAAGATACCGGAGCACTGACTCGCAAGCGCATGGAGACGGCAGATGAAGAGTTCGCTGCCGCGGCCAAGAAATTTATCGACAAGTCGGTGAAAGCAGACAAGCCCTTCTTTGTATGGCTAAACACAACTGGCATGCATTTTCGTACCCACCCCGCACAGAAACATCTGGGCAAGTCCGGCCAGGATTTCTACAACGATGTGATGGTGGCGCACGACGAATTAGTCGGCGAGATGCTGGAACAGTTGGATGAATTGAAAATTGCAGATAATACTATTGTCTTTTATTCGACTGACAATGGAGTGCATTACAATACCTGGCCTGACGCGGGGATCACACCTTTCCGCAGTGAAAAAAATTCAAATTGGGAGGGCGCTTATCGTGTCCCCGCTGTCGTTCGCTGGCCGGGTAAAATTGCTCCAGGACAAGTTTCCAATGAAGTGATGTCGCATCTGGACTGGATGCCCACTCTGGTCGCAGCCGCGGGGGACGCCACGTTAAAGCAGGACTTGCTCAAAGGTCGGCGAGTGGGCAGCAAGACGTCCAAACTCCATTTGGACGGCTACAACTTTCTTCCATACCTGACGGGTGAGGTCGACAAGGGGCCGCGCCGGGAATTTGTTTATCACAATGACGGCGGTATGCCAGTTTGTGTGCGCATTGAGGATTGGAAAATTGTTTACGCCGAAAATCGCGCCAAAACCATGGCCCTGTGGGCAGAGCCAGAGGTGACGCTGCGCATGCCAAAAATCTTCAACCTGCGTCGTGACCCGTTCGAACGAGCCGATCACAATTCCAATACCTACTGGGACTGGATGATCGATAAGGCTGCCTGGGTCTATATGGGTAGCGCAGCAACAACCCAGTACCTGCAGACATTTGAATCGTATCCACCAAGCCAGCGGCCTGATTCTTGGGCGATTGATAAGCTGACGGAAAAGTTTTTACCGGAATAAGGTCAATTTGGGCGATCAGGAAACCTGCTTCGCCCCTGCTTTGTTTTCGCCCGATATCTTGCTTTTTAACCACTCTCGGCCGTGTGCCAAGTCGCCGCCGATTGCATACAGCGCAGGAACCATCAGTAGAGTAACGAATAGCGCGAATAACACGCCGAAAGCCAGCGACAAAACTGCAGGTTTTAGAAACTGTGCATTGGTGGCTTCCTCTGCCATTATGGGGAGAAGCCCCACAAACGTAGTTACTGTAGTGAGTAAAATAGGGCGAAAGCGATTCACTCCGGCGTCGACAATAGCGTCAAATAGCGAATTGCCCTGCTCACGCAGTCTTCCAATGTAGTCCACCAATACCAGGTTATCGTTGACCACCACCCCCGCAGCTGCGCCGATACCAAACCAGGAAAACATCGCCATTGGAACCCCGAATAGCAGGTGTCCAAATATAGCGCCCATGAATCCAAAGGGTATGGCGGTCATCACCAATAGCGGCAGCCAGTATGAATGGAAGGCGACCGCAATCAGTGCGTACATCATGAATAGTGCGACAGCGTAAAGGGCAAGAATTTCATTAAAGAACTGTTCTTCCTCCTCCTGCTGCCCACCTTTGAGTACTTCCAAGCCAGGAAAACGATCCTCCAGTTCTGGCACGAAGTTTTCAGTAACATCTTTAGTGATATCACCCATAAGGTCGTGATTCATGTCTGCTCTGACGCGGATGTAACGTTCCCCGTTGCGGCGTTGAATTCGCTGCACACCACTGGAGAGCTCGATCTCAACCACCGAAAGTAAAGGAACCTCTCGGCCGTCCATGGTGCGCACACGAAAGTTGTTCAGGCTTGATAGATTGCGGCGCTGCTCTTTAGGATACTTGACCATTACCTTGGCATCGCCGTTGGGTCTTGGAAGGCGTTGTACTTCTTCACCGTAATAGGCCTGCCGTACCTGTCTTGAGACATCGGCCAGGGTAATGCCTAATTTTTCTGCGCCAGGTCGAAGGTTGAGTATCATCTCTTCAGACTCTCCACGCTGACTGTCGCGAACGAAGTAGGTGCCGTCATAGTTTGTAAGGTGTTCTCGCAGAGCGATAGATGCAGCTTGCAATTGCTCAGGCTCACGATGCTTCAAAAGATACGTCACGTCAGCATCGTTACCAGTGAGAGAGTAGTTCACCTCGATTTGATCGGCATCAGGTATTTCACCGACCAGGTCCCGGAAACGCTCCGCTGCTTCTTTGGCTGACATATCTCTTACAGTTGGAGGGGCCAGTTTTACAATAGCGATAACACTGTCTCGACGAGAGCGTGTATACCAGCCTTCAATCAATTTGCCGCTGCCTTCTCCGCGCTCTGCGCGTTCATCGACCTCGGCGATCAACTGTAACTCGGCCGCCTGAAGTAGATCGAGGATTTCCAATGCTCGGGAGTAGGGTGTGCCATTGGGCAACGTAACGTTGATGTAGATCTGCTCAGATTCTACCTGTGGCATGAAGTAAAACTTAACCCAGCCACTGGAAAAAATACCAACGGCGAGAATGAACGCGCCCGTAAAAATGCTCGTCGTCAGGTATCGATGGTTTACCGCCCAATTTAATATGGGCCGGTAGGTTTTTTCGGCAAAGTCGATGATGCTGTGTTCGACTTTCTGCTGTGCCTTGGCGAGCCCGCGTAGCTTTTTACGCGGTTCTAAGTGACCAAGATGAGACGGCAAAATGAAGAAAGCTTCGATCAGTGAGATAGTCAGTGCCACCGTAATCACGATGCTGAGCTGACGGGTCATTTGAGACGCTTCCCCTGTCACAAACAGCCATGGGGCGAAAGCAATCATGGTGGTCAGTACCGCAAAGATGACCGGGCGAGAAACCGAAAATGCTCCTTCAATCGCAGATCGCGAGCCACCTCCGCTAACGTGTGCATGATGGTGAATGCTTTCTCCTACCACAATGGCGTCATCGACGACGATGCCCAGCACCATCAAAAATGCGAAAGACGACATCACATTCATGGAAACGTCATTAACCGGTAGCAGCGCAAATGTCCCGACGAAGGCCACAGAGATACCCACGGTTACCCACAGAGCCACCTTGGGTCTTAGTGAGAGAATTAACACCATAAACACCAGTATCAGGCCGAGCAGCGAAGACTCTGCGATCAGGTCCATACGTTCGTTGTAGATAGCAGCAGTATCGAACCACATGCTCAGCTCCACTCCCTGTGGAAGCTTGGCTTGAGTTTCTTCTATCCAGGCCTCCACGGCTTCGCTGGCTTTAACGACCTGCATATTGTCGGTGTTGAGAGCCTGTAACAGGACAGCCGGTTGGCCATTCATGGTGGCGAGAATTTCGTTTTCCTCAAAGCCGTCAATGACTTTGGCAACATCACCCACACGCACGACTGCGCCCTGTGACGATTGTCGGATAACTATGCGCTCAAAGTCAGATTGTGAGTCGGCGAGGTTACGCGCTCTTAGTTGAACGTCTCCGGTTTCGGTTCTTACCTGGCCAGAAGATAAATTGATCGAGTTCGCCCGAATGGCGGTGGCGACTTCCTCAAAGCTCAAGCTGAAGCGGCGCATTGCGGCTTCCGAAAGCTCAATAGTGACTTCTTCTTTGCGGGTGCCGAAAAGGTTAATCGTGGAGATATACGGCAGGGTGGCCATCTCGTCTTTCAGGTCTTCGGCGAGACGGGTCAGCTCTCTTTCGCTTACATCGCCGTGGACTGCCACTCGTATCATTTCGTTGCGGTTTTGGCGCCGTTGCACCCTTGGCGGTTCTATATCTCTGGGCAAGGAGGTTACAGCGTCAACGGCACTTTTTACTTCGTTGATAAAGTCGTTGATGTCGACATTAGGGTAGGTAGACACACTGAGCTCAGCGAAGCCCTCTGAAGAAGTCGAGTAGTAGTTGTAAACCTGGTCGACATTTTCCAGCGACTGTTCGATGCGCGCCACAATTTGTTCTTCTACTTCTTGCGGGTTGGCCCCGGGCCAGGCAACGGTAATGGCGGCCTGGTTTATTTTAATGTTGGGAAAGGCCTCTTTTTCCATGCTTTGCATGCCGAGGAAGCCTGACAATAAGATACCGACCATGAGCAAATTGGCAGCGACGGGGTTGTGGACCCACCAGGCGATGATACGTTTCATGTCTTATTGCTCCCCGGCGTTGAGCGCGGCAAGTGCCATACCTTGAATGGGGTTGCGAATGGCAGAGACAACCACTCTCTCGCCAGGTGCAAGGCCCTCGGCGATTACAGCTCGCTTGGGAGTGGCGTGAGCCACGTTGACATTGCGTATTTCGAGCAGGCCTTCCTCGTTGACAACATAGACAACGTTGCCCGCGCGCAATGCGTTGCCTGGGATGCTCATGGCTGCTGTCAGGTTTCGACCCTGTATTCTGGCGTCTACAAACAGGCCCACTGCCAGGGGCATTCCATTTTTGGAGGCGGCCTTGCCATAGGGATCGGCCACCTCAGCCATGGCGTACAGCATACGCGTGTCGGCATCGACAGATGCGTCAAGCCTCACCAGCTTTCCCTGCCACTGGTGCAATTCACCGGCTACCTGGGCGCTGAATACCACTGACAGTCCACCGCCCTGAGGTGCGATATAGCCGATCGGCAAGCCCAGAGAGGCTAATTGCCGGTTGTTTAACGGTAGGCGTACTTCAACCAGTTCTGTGCCGAACACCTTGCCCAATACCGTTCCCGGTGTAATGAACTGGCCAATGTGAACCCGGGTCTCTGCGACGCGTCCTGCAAATGGCAGGGTAATACTGGTGCGTTTCAGGTCGAGTCGGGCCTGTTCGAGTCCTGCCTGGGCGGCCTCTCGCATCGCCCGAGCCTGAGCGACTTGTGGCTTCTTCAGTGCTAAATCGGATGCTGTCTTGTCGTTGCGCAGCTGTTTGCGTGCCACGTCCTGGTCCGCGAGGGCTTGCTGGACGGATAAATCGGCATCGGCCATCCGGGCTTGTGCCTGGCTCAGCGCGAGCCGGTAATCGGTATCTTCAATTTGTAGCAGGGATACACCGGGCTCTATGCGGCCGCCCTCTACAAATTCAGGGGAGACGCTGATTACTCTCCCGCCTACCTGAGAGACGAGGTCGATCTCGGTACGAGAACGAACTTCCCCCTGGGTGAGAACCTCAAGCGACGCATCTTCCTGGCCGACGGTTGCAGTGTAGACAGAGATCGGTCTAGGGCCCTCTTCGTTCTTTTCGGGCTCAGGCCTGGAAGCCTGTAATAGGGCGTAGGCACCTACAGAAGCGGCTATGACTGCGATAGGTGCAATGATTTTTACCAGCTTCTTGGTCATCAGTGTATTTCTTCCTTGGTTCTTGCTTCCATGTATAAGAGACGTAAAGGGCAGCAAGGGCATCAAAACGATTGCGCAATAATAACAATATTACTGCCACAGGCGTATTTTCTGCGATAGACCGAAAGTTTAATGGGGTGAGTTGTTGCAGCGGTTGTTCGATAGGTGACTAGCGCTTGCGGCCTCGCTCCGCTTGCTCCAACCAAAACAGGGTATCAATATAGCTGACGAATCGGCTGAGGTAGTGGGGTGATAAATCGCGCATGGTCTCTAGCGATCGTGTCGCGAGCCGCTGGGGGTTTAGTGGGCCACATGCCTCGGGTACCTCGGCCAGGGCCTGGGTAACGACTTTATCGGCATTCAGTTCGACCATCGCTGAGTGGAAGCGACGCGCTGCCTTGAGCTCTTCTCGGCGGGCCGGTAGGGCGGCCTGTCCCGGTTGCGCTTGTTGGGCGATATTAACAGCTAAATCCAACTCCTGTTGACGCAGAGCTGCGTCTAACGGAGCGGCTCGAGGGTCGTCCTCGCCTTGCCGTAGGCCTTCCAATACCTGGTTGAGCTCTCTCAATGCAAGGTTGGTAGTCGATACCGTCGCCTGGGCGGCGCAAGTCGTAGAATACTTTTCGCGATACGAGGAGAGGGCGGCTTTTGCCTTCTGCTCAAGAATGTCACTGACCTTGCCGTCCCTGCTTTGGGCCTTTAATAGCAGGCTTTCAATATAGCGCAGTCGAGCAGGGTCTGCGCTGCCCAGCGCAGTCTTCAAGGTCGCGAGCTCTGCCTGCAGCTCAATCAAGTGTGACTTCTTCTGCTGCAGTCCGCGGCACTGGCGCCATCTCAACCCTGCGATTCTGCGAGCGGCTGTCGCTGTCGGTATTGGCCACCACGGGATGCTCCGCGCCGAACGCGGCCGCAAACACCAGCGAGGGCGGCATGCCTTCTTCTATTAATGCACGCGTCACCGTCAGTGCGCGTTGGGCTGAAAGCTCCCAGTTGTCATTGAAGTGCAGATTGCCGTCCTGAATAGGCAGGTCATCGGTAAATCCACTGACCATAAGCAATTCGTTCTGCTCTGATAGATAAAGCTTTAAAGGTGGGACCAGGCTACTCAGTAGTTGTTTCCCCTGCGTCTGCAGTTGGTCTGAATTGAGAGCGAACAAGACGCTTCCGCTGATACCGATACGTCCATCGCGCAGGGTAATCCTGCCGCTGGCAAGCGGTGCGGCAAGTGCCTCCTCCAGAATCATTCTGCGATCCTGCTCTGCTTCCCTGCGAGTGGTCTCTTGCTGCAGCGATTGCGAAAGCTCAACCTGGTAACCCAGCACCCAGACCAGGATTAGTACGAAAACACCGACGAGCGCTGACATCAGGTCGCCAAAAATAGCCCATACCGGGGTGTCGTCGTTCAGTTCTGATTGCAGTTCTTCCATTAACTGGCCTCGGCGGCGAACAGATCACCGGTTTGCCCTAGCCGCCGGAGCTCTTCGATGATTTCCCGCTGGGAAAGCATACTCTGGTCGATAATCTCTCGGGCCTGGGCGACGTAATAGCTCATCTGCTCATCAGAACGTTCGGTAGATTTTTCCATCGATTCTTCGATACGACCGAGATTATCAACCAGTTGGCTATTGGAGTCGCTGAACAACTGTACCGCGAGGCTGAATGACTCACCCAGGCTGGCAATATCGGCTGCGCTGCCCGCCGCATTGGCAGTGATATCCGATAGTTTGTCCGCTTCAGCGTGCAATTGTTCTCTGAAATTCTCACTCACGCCGGCTAATACTTCGCTGGAGGAACTCACCAGGGACTGAATGGCCGATTGCTGGTCGGATGCCGACGCCTGCAGTGAAGAGGACAGCTTGGAGAGGTCTTGCAGGATATGCTGCCGCTCTTTTAAAAGCTGGTTATCCCGCTCCATGTTGTTGCTGACTTCTTCACGCAGCTTACCAATCACTTCCGCTGCGGCTTTGGGTGTTTCAGACGCTGTTGCAATGAGCTCAGTCATCGGAGCCTGCAGTTCGCGGCCGAGTCCTGCCAGTTGCTCGGCAGCGCTACTTTCAAGTGCACTGAGCTGGGCCGTTGCTGTTTTTTCCAAAGCGCCCAGTTGTTCCGCTGCGGTGCTTTCAAGCTTGCCAATGCTATCGTAAAGCGAATGGTTCAATTGCCCCAGCGTTTCGGTGACCGATACTTGCAGCTTGTCCAGGCCCTGATTTGCAGAATCCTGCAGTGTGGCCAGGCTTTTACTGGTGCTGCTTTGGAGGCTTTCGAGCGTCTGTGCAGTATTGCTTTGCGTGTCAGCAAGCTGACTGGCAGTGTTCTTTTGCAGTGAATCGAGCTGTTCAGCAGTGGCCGTTTGTACTTTGGTGATTTGTTCATTGGCACTGTTGTGTAAAGACGCAAGCTGCTCTGCAGTGTTGGTTTGTATTTCCGCAAGGCGCTTGCCGACCTGAGTATCGCGCTCCGCTTCTTCCTCCCTTAGCGTGCTTAGCTCCTGTTTCAAAGCGGCAGTGAGAGTGTCCAGGTCCTGACTTAAAGCACTCGTCATGGTTTGCATGCGTTCGCCTTGCTGTTGTAGCCAATCGGCTTCATTGGCGGCGCGACTCTCCAGCAGGTTTTCGGTGACATCCAACAGCTTTTGTTGTGTGTCAGTTGCCTGCTGGGTCAACTGTGCCATGGCCTGCTCAACAGCCGGCGCTATGCTTTCTCCGGCTAGCTTTCCGCTGGCCGTTAAGGTGTTTTTGAGAGAGCTTTCTACGGAGCTTGCCAAAGCTTTGTACTGCTGCTCGGTCGCCTGATGAAATTGTTGCTGATTGTCCAGCAACTGCGTGCTCAGGTGCTGACCCATGCGTTCCATTTCTCCTGCCATGGCGCTTAACTGACTGGCGACTTCCGGCAAAGCCTGAGCCTGGCTCTGCATAGCGATATAGGTCTGTTGGCGGTTGTAGTGCAGGGAATGGTGGCGCAGCGGTCCATTGATCGCCCGATCCAGTTCTCTCGTGACGAGCATACGCTCGCGGCGACTGATCGTAGAATTCAGCCCGAGCATAGCGGAGGCGGCGATACCCGCAACCGAGGTGCCAAATGCCAAACTGAGGCCTTCGATGGGGGCAGCCAGTCCTGCGCGGATCGCCTCCAGCTCCGTCGTGCCCTTTAGAGCGGTAACGGCTCCCTGCAGTGTGTCGACCATGCCCACAAAAGTACCCAGCAAACCCAGCATGACGAGTAAACCGACCAGATAGGGTGTGAACACAGGGGAGGGAAGCCCGACTTTTTCGCCTTCAATACGCTGGCACACCGCGTTTTGTAAGGACGGGTGTATATTTGCCAGCCACGCTTGTAGGGAAAACTCATCGCTGTCACTCACTTGATCCAGAGTCGTTGCCAGACTGGCGGTGGCATTGCGAAACTGGACGAGTTCGAACAGGCCCAGGGCGTACACAAAGCCGATCACCACGGTTACAAGCAGCGCCAGAGGGTTAGCGCCGATAAAGCCGCCTCCCATCCACAGAACAGCGGAGGCACCCAGCAGGGCGGCGATACTAAACAACAACCTAGTCTTCATCTTTAATCTCTTCGTTAAGTGCTTCTATCAGACCGAGAGAGGGCAATAGGCGAGCCTCAATTTCGGCCAGTAATAATCCCTGGGTTTCCCGGCGATAACGCTCTCGGGTGTCTTCCCAGGCCATGTCAGGTTCTGCGCCCTCTTTAACCCGTAATACCCACTCTTCGTAAAGAAAGGTCAACCTCTTTGCGAGCAGTCCCGGTATGGCCGATAGATAGCGCCTGGAATGAGCCGCCAGCGCATCTGCAAGTGCCGCGTCTATGGCACAGATCCGCGCCAGAGTCGGTGATAGCACCGCTATTGCCTCTCGGGTGCGCAGGTGCAGACCGCGGATTTTGGTGTCTATATCCGCTTGCTGTTGCTGGTAAAACTTGAGGTAGGGCGCGGTCGCTTCGGCAGTCTCCGCTGGTGGCATCTGCTGTCGGGGCCATTTGATTCGGGTGGGCCCAGAGCCTGGTACAAAGCTGCGCATGGCCGCCTGCACGATGGTACTGCGGGCCCTTAGGAACTCAGTGGTGATGCCCTCTCGAAAGGTCTCAGCTTCCTCGCTAATGTCTTCCAGCGTGCGAGCGTGGGCCTCCGACAGGGTGATGGAGTCGGAAAAATCAATTAACTGCCCCAGGCGTTCGGTGAACTGCCGATGAGACACTTGTGTGTCGCTGACGGACAAATCGGTTAAAAACCGTACAAGTCGCGAGCTTCCCAGGGAGACCTGGGGAAGGGCTTGGGTCATGAACTACTTATTGGAATTGCGAGGACTGGTTGTGCCCGTGTCTGGTGCCGCCATTATCCTTGTTGCGCAGCAGGTTTCAAGAACAACCGTGCGCCAGCGGGCTGAGTATTTATAAGACCATAAAAAACGGGAGCCGAAGCTCCCGTTTTTAGGTCCTGATTTCGATTAGAAATCGTAAATCAGGCGAGTGTAGATGAACTGACCGTTAAAGCCACCGGGAGACCACTGGCTGTACTGGTTACCCACGCCTGCGGCCGCATTGCGGTTTTCGTCGGGAGTTTCATCAGTCAGGTTGGCGGCGCCAACGATCAGGGATACGCCCATGTCGAAGCTGTAGCCTACCTCAGCATCAAATACGCCATAACCGCTGTACGTCTCAACGTCTTCCGAGTCAAACCAGTCGTCGTAGTAGCTGTACCGCGCCATAAAGCGCCAGTTATCCATGGTGTGAGAGGCGGACAGGTTCCAGCGAGTCTCGGGAAGGGCTTCCTCCAACTCCTGGATACGAGTGTCATCAATGATGCTTGAGTCAGCCTTGGTGACTTCCGTGTCTGTATAGTTGTATGCGAGGTTGAAGTCGGTAACACCAACACTGGAATCCAGACTATACGTTCCCACGATGTCCCAGCCAGAAGTTTCAGTTTCAATGCCGTTAGTAAAGAAACGGAACGTTGACAGGCTGTTTGCGCCAGCAACACCGGCTTCAATCAGGGCGTCGATTTCTTCCTGGGTCAACACGAAGTTCTGGGATACACCCAAACGATCGGTCAACTCGATATTGAAGTAGTCGACTGTCACACTGAAGTTGCCTAACTGCACGATAGCGCCGGCTGTATAGTTGGTTGACTCTTCAGGGTCCAGCGCCTTACCGCCGCGAAGTGCAGCAACGGCAGTGTTCGATGGGATCGTGCCGTTGTTTTCCAGGTCGCCTGTCGCCAGGTTGAATTCAGTCGATACGTTGTACGCATTAGACTGACCTGGAGTGGGGGCACGGAAACCAGTGCTGTAGGTGGCGCGGAGTCCCAACCAATCGACCGCCTGGAAGTGTGTGGCGATCTTGTAGTTAGTAGTCGTACCGAAGTCGTCGAAGTCTTCCCAACGAACCGCAGCTGCCAGCAACCAGTTATCGGTCACATCAGCTTCCAGATCAAGATAGGTCGCGATGTTAGAGCGGCTCCAGTCACCCTGGGCCAATGGTCCAAAGCCCGGGAAACCGTTAGAAGCTGCTGAGAAACCCTGGTCAGCCAGAGGACCTACTGTGTAAGAAGCCTCATCACCGATACCAATTTCAAACTCTTCATCACGCCATTCGAAGCCACCGGCAATGTTCAGGTCAGATGCCAAACCGATATCGATAGGGTAGGACAGATCGATATTGAAGTTTTTCTCAAACTGAGAGTACTTACCGGGATCAAATGAGTTAGGTGAAGCAGAACCCAGAGACGCGTTCACGGTGTTGTTAATGAAGAAGTCAGCTTCGTTGTAGCCGATGCCACCGCTAACATCCCATGCCAGACCGCCGTCCAGGGTACCGCGTGCACCAGCAATGAAAGAGTAGTCTTCTGTTTCAGCACCAAAGCTGGGAGTAAAACCACCGGGGTAGTCTTCGTTGAACACGTAGCAGTTGGGATCTGCAATCACTGCAGCCAGTCCAGCCTCATCGCCTACTGCCAGGTTGGTGGGGCAATTGCCTGACATATCGCCAGTTTCATCACCAACGAGGCGGGTTTCGCCGCCATCGGGGCTGAATACGCCGCCGCGAGTATCAGGGTTACGGAAGTAGAAACCACCCTCAACTTCTTTGGAAGCGTAGTTACCGAAGGTATAGAACTCTGACGAATCGGTCAGTGCCAAACCCAGGTTAAAGAAGGTCTTCAGGTCTTCGCGAACCTCTGGGTTACCCCAGATCTGTGCGGGATTCGCAACGTCTGTGTTGCCGCCAGCGATGAGGCCAGCCGCGTCATCACGCTGTATGCTGCGGTTAGTGGGGTCTGACTCACCGTACTCGGCACTCAGGTTAACAAAGCCCCTGTCGGTGAACGGCAGGCCAATGTTACCGGCGACTGAGTAAAGGGCTTCGCCTTCCTCAGAGTACTCGCCGTATTTGGCTTCGATGGATCCACCCTCGTCGTAGTCCTTGAGGATGAAGTTAACAACGCCGGCAATGGCGTCAGAGCCGTACTGTGCCGCAGCACCGTCACGCAGTACTTCTACCTGCTTTACGGCCACTGAAGGAATGACAGAGATGTCTGGACCCTGTGCGCCATCGTTTACGCCGTTACCCAGCCAGGATATGACTGATGCACGGTGGCGACGCTTGTTGTTAACCAGAACCAGTGTGTGGTCGGATGCCAGGCCACGCATGTTTGCGGGGCGGATAACCGTTGCCGCGTCACTGATTGGCTGGCTGTTAACGTTGTAAGAGGGTACCGAGTTGCGCAGCAGTTCGGTCATGTCGCTGGCGCCCTGGTTGCGGAACTCGTCGCCGCCGATAACGTCAATAGGTGCAGCAGAATCGAACACTGATCTTGGTTGAGCCCGGGAACCGGTGACAACAACTTCTTCGAGTTGATCTGCCCCTTCCTGTGCGTGGGTGAGCTGGCTATAGCCTGCGGTGAAGGCTACTTGTGCGGAAACCGCCAGAGCCATTAGTTTTGGGCTGAATTTTCTATTCATAGCACCTTTCCAATTAAGATTTTTGTCATGTGATGCTCCTGCTTTTATCCCTACTAATAAGATTCAAGCCTGAGTTGCACCCATATTAAGGGCACAATGACTAAGTTATGCTGCCAGTCGACTTAGGTGAAAGCTTTATCGTGGTATTATTTCCGTTTAATTTTCTGGGCGAAAATGCGCATTAGCAGCAAATTATGAAAAAAATCAGGGTATTCGGTCTTATATTAGCCATCCTCATTGTAGGGGTATATGTTTTCAGGGACTCGCTCAAGCTGGCTCTTTACGGCGAGGTCACCAGGAACATGTTCGTGGCTGCTGACAATGATGCCTTTGATCCGGGGCCAGTCATCGGTTCTGATTTCCCTGGCGTGAATGCGACATGGAAAGGACGGAAGTTGCAGCTGATCGATGAGTTTGCAGGACCCAATGGCATGGTGTTTGTCGCCACTCGCTCAGTCGACTGGTGCCCCTACTGTATGAAACAGATGATCCAGCTGCAGAAACATAAAGCCGAATACGATCGCGCCGGGATCAGCATTGTGGCGATGACCTACGATGACCCAGGACTGCAACAGGCCTTCGTGGACAAATGGGGGATTGATTACCCCTTGCTGCACGATGTCGATGCGCTCAGCTTTAAAACTCTGGGTATTCTCAATCGTTCATACGAGCCTGGTGATGAGGCCTATGGCATTCCCCATCCTGGTACCATTATCGTCGACCCAAACGGTAAAGTCGTAGGCAAGTTATTTCTGGAAGCCTACAGCGTGCGAGTGGACGCGCTCTCCGCACTTGCCTATGCAGAACAGGCATTGGGTTTGAGCGCCGACTAGCCCCAGCGGTTCGTTTTCATGTACCGGACCTTTCTTAAGGGGTGCGTCTGTAGCCCTTGACCGGAACATTGATCAGGGTCAAGTCACTTCATCCTGTCCGAGAGCACTATTGCACGACGCTGTGCCCACGACAGGAATGAATAAAAACATGGTACTCAATAAGATATTTGTCATCGTCGACCCCACGATCGATAGTCAGCCCGCCTTTGAAAGGGCCTTACAGTCTGCTCAAATGACGGGAACTCGGCTTCACTTGTACGCCTGCCTTTCTGAACGTGAACCCGGCGATGCGCGAAATGAAGCGGTCAGGCAGATGGCCGAACTGCTGGAATTGAAGCTCAAGCGCTGCCAGGAGGCAGGTGTAGAGGCGGTGCAAGAAGTGGAGTGGGGCGATGACTGGAGCCAACAGGCCGTGCGCGCGGCGGCACGAAGCTCTGCGTCCATGATATTCAAAAACTCCTTCGAGCACAGTGACGTTCAGCGAGAGATGCGCCCCACATCAGATTTCACCCTGCTGCGCCTGTCACCCTGTCCGGTGTTATTGGTCAAAAATATCAGGGATTGGGGGCATCGTAGGGTAGTGGCGGCGATCAACACCGAGTCGACCGACGACGCGCATATTAAACTCAATCATCTGATTATCAGCTTTGCCCAGAATTTCGCCGATGCCTACGGTTCGGACGCGCACTTTGTTAATGCCTATAACGACAGTAACCACCCGCCTGACGAGGCTGAGCTTTCGGTCGCCTGCGGTGCCCCACCCGAGCACGTGCATGTGATCAAGGGCTCAGCGGCGCCTGTGATCAGTGAGCTCGCCGATGAAATTGAAGCAGACCTGATTATTATTGGTACTGTGGGGCGCTCTGGCATTAAAGGTCAGGTGGTGGGTAATACGTCAGAAAAAGTGCTCGATCATACCGGCGCAGATGTGTTGGTTGTGAGCTGACCCACCTCGCGGTAAAACTTATCGCGGCAACGATCCAGTGTTGCTAACAAGCACCGCGGTGCTGTCCCGAGCCGTTGCAACGCCTGGCGCTACTTGCCAGTCAGTCTTGCTACAACAGGTGCAAATGTCTCGACCATGTTGTTATTGCCATCATCCATCACTGCAACATAGGAAATACCGTATTGCTCGCGGCGACGCAGTAACTCCTCGCAGATAAAGTCCACACTGCCAATGAGGCAGTGTGGGTGCCGCATGATATCTTCAGGGCTCATTCCAAGTGCACCGCCAATAGCAGCAGCGGTGGCTTCGGGTTGGTCGGTCACCATTGTTGTGTACGCGCCGATTTCAATCTCAATGTCGTTGAAGCGTTCTCCTGCTCCGTCTTGAATCCATTGAATTTTTCTCGCGGTCGCTTCTGCCATACCTGAGCCCATGCCGTCAGCGCCCAACGTGCCTGTGCGGTTGTTAAAATTCAGGCTCACAATATCGGCGTGCTGTCCCGCGTAGGTCAGGATTTTCTTGCTGCCGCCGCCAATCATTATCGGCGGATGGGGCTGTTGGCTTGGAGCGGGGGTGCCGTGAAATCCCGACCAACATAAAGTTTCGCCAGCGATTTCCAGGGGTTCGCCCGACATAAATGCCTTGTAGGCTTCTACCGTCTCGGCGAAGCGCGAGAAACGCTCCGGGAATTCATCAAAGGCAAGGTTGACTGCGGCGTACTCATTTTTAATCCAGCCAGCTCCCAGGCCAAATTCATAGCGTCCATCGGACAGGTAGTCCATTGTGGCGGCTTCTTTGATCAGTGTGATCGGGTGGCGGTAGTCATTGCAGAACACGCGACAGCCAACGCGTAATGTGGTGGTTTGTTGAAGTGCCATAGCAATGGCCGGAGTAGCGGCCAGCATTTGTGGTGGATGCCCGGTGCTATCCAGGGCCGGTCCTGTGCTCAAAAAGTGGTCGGCCAAAAAGAAGCTGGAGTAACCGAGATCCTCGGTCTTGGCGATCAGGTTACGCCAGCTTTTTGGCGAGTCTGTATTGAAACTCTGGAGTGAAAAACGAAACGGCTTGTGGCTCATAGCAATTCCTTATCCATTAAAAATGGTTTGCTCTTTCCAATTCCGTCCAGTGTAACCTGATTAGCCCACCTCTCGCTGTGTCGGTCCCTGCGCTGTTCGCTTAACAAGTATTTACTGCTCTGTCTCCCGATAGGAATCGATTGCTGGGCAGGCGCAGAACAGGTTGCGATCGCCGTAGACGTTGTCAACGCGGTTAACGGGGGCCCAGTATTTGTAACGGCGCAGGGATGCCACTGGATAAGCCGCCAATTCGCGTGAATAGGGGTGCTCCCACTCTGTTGCTGCGACGTCTTCGAGGGTATGCGGGGCATTGATCAGCGGGTTGTCCGCTTGCTTCAGCTTGCCGGCCTGTACCGCCTCGATTTCTTGCTTGATTGCAATCAGCGCATCGCAAAAACGATCCAGCTCAAACAGTGACTCTGATTCAGTGGGCTCTACCATCAGCGTTCCTGCTACAGGAAAGCTCATGGTGGGCGCATGAAAGCCGTAATCGATCAGGCGTTTAGCGATATCTTCTTCGCTGATGCCCGATGACTCTTTGATAGGGCGAATATCAACAATGCATTCGTGAGCCACATTGCCGGTCCGTCCGGTATAGAGAATGGGATAGTGATCTTTAAGTCGATGCGCAATGTAGTTTGCGCTGAGAACCGCTACCTTGGTTGCTTCAGCAAGACCTTCACGACCCATTAGTGCAATGTAAGCCCAGGAAATTGGCAGTATCGATGCACTGCCGAAAGGCGCAGCAGAAACCACGTCGTTGTTTGCATCCAGGCCAGGCACCGGAGATACCGGGTGACTGGGTAGAAAGGGCTGCAGGTGAGAACCCACCCCAATAGGTCCCATGCCCGGCCCGCCGCCACCATGCGGGATACAGAATGTTTTGTGCAGGTTGAGGTGGGATACGTCAGCGCCGAATTTCCCAGGTGCAGCGATGCCCACCAGGGCATTGAGGTTGGCACCATCGACGTAAACCTGACCACCGTGGCGGTGAATCACCTCGCAAAGTTCGATAATGGATTCCTCGAACACGCCATGAGTGGAAGGGTAGGTGACCATAATGCTGGCGAGGTCTTCAGTGTGGCGCTCAGCTTTTGCTTTAAGGTCGTCCATGTCGATGTTGCCTTGCTCATCGCATTCCACGATCACGACCTTCATGCCCGCAAGGGCGGCAGACGCCGGATTGGTGCCATGAGCGGACGAAGGAATCAGGCAGACTTTGCGCTGGTGGTCTCCTCGACTCTGGTGGTAACGCATAATTGCCAGCAGGCCCGTGTATTCGCCCTGGGCGCCTGAGTTTGGCTGCATGGAAATAGCATCGTAGCCCGTTGCTTCCAACAGCATATGCTCAAGCTCTTTGAGCATTACCTGGTAGCCTTTGGTCTGATCCGCCGGAGCAAAGGGGTGCAGGCTGGCAAATTCGGGCCAGGTGACAGGCAGCATTTCAGTGGTGGCGTTAAGCTTCATGGTGCAGCTACCCAGAGGGATCATGGCGCGATTGAGCGCGATATCCTTATCTTCCAGATAACGCATGTAGCGCAGCATTTCGGTCTCTGAGTGGTAGTCGTTGAACAGCGGGTGCTGCAGATAGTCCATTTCACGGCGCAGTTCTTCAGGTATTCCCGAGCGGTCCTCACTACCCGCGTCCAGGGCTTCAACGCTGGGTATATTGTCCTGGCCGCTAAAAATACGCCAAAGGGTTTCTACGTCGTTTGCGGAAGTGGTTTCGTCCAGCGAAACACCGAGGCGGCCTTGCGTCAGCAGGCGCAAATTTGCCCCAGCTGCAAGGGCGCGGTCGATGATAGCTTGCTGTTCATCGCCTACCGCGAAACTCACCGTGTCAAAAAACTGGCCGCACTCAGCGCTAAAGTTGAGTTCCTCCATGCCCGCGACGAAGATGGCGGTAAGCCTATGAATCCTTTCGGCAATGCGGCGCAGTCCCTGGGGCCCGTGGTACATCGCGTAAAAAGTCGCCATGATGGCAAGTAGCGCCTGGGCGGTGCAGATATTGCTGGTGGCTTTCTCCCTGCGGATATGTTGCTCACGGGTTTGCATAGCCATGCGCAGAGCCTGGTTGCCACGACGGTCAATGGAAACGCCGATGATCCGGCCGGGGGTAGAGCGCTTGTAGCTTTCGCGAGTGGCAAAAAATGCAGCATGTGGGCCGCCAAAGCCCATGGGTACGCCGAAACGCTGGGTATTGCCGACCACGACATCCGCACCCAGTTGGCCGGGGGATTTGACCATCAACAAGGCCATGATATCGGCAGCGACAGTGACCAGGGTCTTGGCTGCATGCGCCTTGTCAATAAGGGGAGCAATGTCGAGAAGGTTACCGTGAGTGCCGGGGTACTGTAGCAGAAGACCGAACGCTGCTGTGCTGTCCAGTAATTCCTCAGGCTTGCCCACCATCACTTCGATATCCAGCACTTCAGCGCGGGTTTTGACCACTGCAATGGTCTGGGGGTGGCAATCTTCAGCGACGATAAATACGTTGCTGCGATTTTTCTTGTTCACCCGTTGCATCAGTGTCATGGCTTCAGCAGCTGCTGTGCCTTCATCGAGCATGGAGGCATTGGCCAGCTCCATGCCGGTGAGATCCATCACCATTTGTTGAAAGCTGAGGAGTGCCTCAAGTCGACCCTGGGAAATTTCCGGCTGATAAGGCGTGTAGGCAGTGTACCAACCGGGGTTTTCCAGCACGTTACGTTGGATAACCGCAGGGGTGAAAGTATCGTGATAGCCAGTGCCGATATATGACTTGTTGACAATATTCTGCTGCGCTAAAGATCTGAGTTTTTCGATGACGGCCTGTTCAGTTTGCGCATCTGGCAGATTCATCGGGGCCTGGCGGCGAATGGCGATCGGTACGGTGTCATCGATAAGGGCTTCAAGGTCGTCGTAGCCCAGTACTTGAGCCATCTCCTGCTGTTGTTTGACAGTGGGTCCGATATGGCGTTGGATAAAGTCCGAGTGGTTTTCCAGGTCAAGCAGGGACGGGCGGATCATAGAGGCTCCGGGAGCGAAAAAGTCAGTTGAACGGGGAGTTGCTCGAAGGTCGCGATAGTACCAGTAGCACAGGGCGCGGGCAATAAAGCGGGTGATAAATGATCATTGCAAAACAGGTTGGCAGTCGTGTCTCAAAAGCTTTTATTAAATGATTTGCTACTCGATATAAGGTCCTGCACTCACTGTGAACAGCATTTGCCACTAGGGCCCAATCCTGTGGTTCGTGCCAGCGCGAGCGCTCGGCTGCTGATCATTGGCCAGGCGCCCGGCACCAAGGTCCATGCATCCGGCATTCCCTGGAATGATCCCAGCGGTGATCGTTTGCGGAGTTGGCTGGCGGTGGACAGCGAAACTTTCTACGATGAGTCCCGTCTGGCCATTGTGCCCATGGGCTTTTGCTACCCAGGGAAGGGGAGGTCCGGCGACCTGCCGCCCAGGCGGGAGTGCGCAGAGCTATGGCATGGCGCTCTGCTGGAGAGAATGCCCGGCGTGGAGCTGATTTTGTTGGTGGGCAGTTACGCCCAAAATTACTACCTTGGCGGGAGCAATGAAACCCTCACCCAGCGAGTGGCGCGCTGGAGGGATTTTGGCCCTCGCTACATTCCCACGCCGCACCCTTCACCTCGCAATACCCTTTGGTTAAAGCGCAATCCATGGTTTGAGCAAGAGGTTGTACCGGAAATTCAGCTTAGAGTTCACAAGCTACTTTAGTTTTGATTATCGCTATTGTGTATGTGGCTGCAAAGATGCCCTGTAGTCCTTCATTCCCTGCCAAACCAGTCCCGCCGCTAGCGGGCAAACGATCAATGGCAGCAGCGCCAATGCGTACTTCAGCGCTTGGTCATCTGCAAACACAAAGTCGGTAATTATTGCGACGGCGCTCGGGCCAAAGGCTAGGCCGAACAGGTTGGTAGAAAATAGCATCAGTGCCGATACCTGGGCGCGCATCCCGGGTGGGGTGATTAGTTGCACTCCTGCAATACCAACACCAAAGTAGGCGTTGAGAAAAAAGACTATGGGGGCTGCGGCAATCAGTGCCAATGTAGGGGATGTAGACAGTGGACCGAGGGTGGCGGGCACTAGCCAAAGTAGTGCGCAGCCCAGGATGACACGCATGGGGGCGTCAGTGAATCCGCGATCAGCTAACGGTTTCACACTCCAGCCCCCGGCAAGTGTGCCCAGGCTGCCGGCGACAATAAACAGCATGCCAAATTGGCTACCGATAACGCTCCTGTCAGTGTTAAAGGTTCGCATCATGAATTCCGGAAACCAGGCCATGGTGCCGTAGCCAAGAATGGCCAGCATGGACATGGAGCCAATAAGGCCAAGGTAGGCTCGCCAGTGGTTACGCAGCTGTTGGGCGACCTCACTGATTGAAGGATTGGGCGTGCCGTTTTCGTTGGTCTCAGTGCGGGCCTGAGGACGCATTGGCTCTTTCATCAGCGATAACAGGCCAGCGACAACGAGGCCAGGTAGGCCGACAGCAATAAAGGTGACTTGCCATGCCTGTATGTGGCCGATCACGGGTAGGTGGGTGCCGCCTGCAGCTTCAAAATATTGATAGACAGCGCCACCAATTATGTAGGCCAGACCACCTCCCAGGGTGATGCCCAGCGTGTAAACCGCCATGGCGCGAGGCAATTTCTCCGGGGTGAACAGGTCGGCCAGCAGGGAATAGGCCGGCGGCGATAGGGCGGCTTCACCGACCCCCACACCAATGCGGGCAAGAAACAAACCCGCGAAGCTTTTGGTAACGCCGCAAAGGCAGGTCATGATGCTCCAAAGCAGCACGCCTACCGTGATAATCCATTTGCGGCTATGCCTGTCAGCAATGCGGGCGATAGGCAGCCCCAGTAGAATATAGAACATGGAGAAAGCGAAGCCGTGGAGTAGGCTGTATTGGAAATCGCTGATATCGAACTGCGCCCGAATGGGGCCAATAAGCACGGCCATGACGTTGCGATCGATAAAGGACAGTATGTAGGCCAGTAGCAATACAAACAGCGCATAGTTGGCCTGGCGTGATTGGCTATTGATACTCAATGCCAACCACGTAAAAGACCTGCTCCCCGGATGGACTCTGTACGACTACTTCGTCGTCCACGCCTTTGCCCAGCATAGACCGGGCCATGGGCGAATCCATGCTCAACTTGCCGGCTTTCAGCTCAAATTCATCTGGACCGACAATACGCCAGCGCTGTTCTGCACCATCTTCAGCTTCCAGTGTCACCCACGCGCCGAAACGAATTTTGCTGGTATCATCAGGCGGCCGCTGCACGACTTCCAGTTCATCCAGCCGCTTGTTGAGAAACCTGACGCGCGAGTCGATTTCACGCAGTCGGCGTTTGCCGTAGATATAGTCGCCATTCTCGGAGCGGTCACCGTTTTTGGCGGCTTCATGCACCGTATGGGTCACTTGCGGTCGCTCCACCTTCCAAAGCTGATGCAGCTCTTCACGCAGGGCCTCTTCCCCTTCCGGCGTAATGTATTTCGAGCCGCGACGACGCGGTGGTCTGTATCTTCCCATAGAGACAGTTTACCGAAATACCGAACTAATTCGATCCCTGTCCAGATTTACCCCTGAACCTGTGCCCGCCCGTAATAAGCTTCAGCGGGTGATTGTAGGCTTGCCCACCGCGGGTGATAATCTATGAAAGATGGTTATCAAGACCGTTCTCGCGTTCAGGCCACTTACTAACACTGTTCAATTGGAGAGTTATGAGAAAACTTGCAGCGACAATACTTCTCACTGTCACTGGTCAGGGGGCATTGGCCCAATGCCCGCCTCTTGAGGGGCAGTTGATCCAGGGTGGCCTGATTTGGGGAAGCGCCCCTGCAGGCAGTTCGGTCAGCCTGGATGGCTCAGCACTGGACGTGCTGGATGACGGTACGTTTTTCGCAGGGTTTGGCCGCAATGCTGGACCCACCGCAGAGTTGATGATTGCAGGACCTGAACCATGCAGCCAGACTCTGGCGGTAACATCCCGCAAATATCGCATCTCTCGGGTTGAAGGAGTGCCGCAGGAGACGGTAACGCCATCGGAGGAACATCTTGCAAGAATCCGCCGCGAGAGAGCGATTGTGGGAGCCGCCAAAAGTCAGCGCCTGCAGCGGCCAGACCTGTTAAATAATGCGCTTGCGGGCTTTGAGTGGCCTGCCACCGGACGTGTTTCCGGTGTCTATGGCAGCCAGCGTATTTATAACGGTACGCCCAAAAACCCGCACTATGGTGTTGACGTGGCAGTTCCGACCGGGACACCGGTTCATGCTCCCACGGCGGGAGTGATTACCCTGGCTGAGCCCGATTTATTCTATTCGGGCGGCACGGTCATTTTGGACCATGGCTATGGCTTGTCGTCCTCATTTTTGCATATGAGCAAGGTGCATGTGGAGGTGGGGCAGGAAATTCGGTCTGGCGACCTTATCGGTGAGGTCGGGGCCACGGGAAGAGCCACCGGCCCCCATCTGGATTGGCGAATGAGTTGGCGCAGCGAGCGCGTAGACCCTCAATTACTGGTGCCTCCCATGCCTTCGACTGTGCCGGCGGCAACATCGCAATAGAGTCTTGCTGACGGCTATGCCAAGGGCCATAAAAGCTCGTATAATGCAGCTCCGTTTTTATCCCGTGAGAAAGCGATGATCGATAAAAAATTACTCAGTATTCTGGTGTGCCCCGTGAGCAAAGCACCATTGGAATACGACCAGGAGAACGACGAGCTGGTCTGCAAGGCCTCTGGGCTGGCATACCCGGTTCGCGATGGCATTCCGGTCATGCTCGAAACCGAAGCACGCCAGCTGACTGCTGACGAGAAGTTGGGATAAGCCGGTGTCTGACACTATTTTTGGTAAGATCGTCGCGGGAGAGATCCCCGCCGAATTCCTCTATGAGGATGATCATTGCGTCGCCATTAATGACATTGCTCCCCAAGCTCCGGTACACGTGCTGGTTATCCCTAAAAAAGGAATACCCCGCTTGGTAGATGCTGAGCCATATGACCAGGATTTACTGGGGCATTTGCTGCTCGCCGCCGGAAAGGTCGCCAAGCAACTGGGGGTGCAGGATGCTTTTCGCCTGATCATCAACAATGGCGAAGGTGCAGGCCAAACGGTTTTCCATCTTCACCTTCACATTATCGCCGGCACCGAGTTTGCCGAAGGGCGTATGGCGGGCTGAGCCCCGTCTCTCCTCATAACAACGAGACCGACTATGAAGACCGCAGAGATACGCGAAGCGTTCCTGGATTATTTTGAGAAGCACGAGCACCAGCGTGTTGCTTCCAGCTCACTGGTGCCGGGCAATGACCCGACCCTGTTGTTTACCAATGCCGGGATGGTTCAGTTCAAGGATACATTCCTGGGGAACGACCCTCGACCCTATGTGCGTGCCACGTCCAGCCAGCGCTGTGTTCGTGCCGGCGGTAAGCACAACGATCTGGAGAATGTAGGCTACACCGCCCGTCATCACACTTTTTTCGAGATGCTGGGCAACTTCAGCTTCGGTGACTACTTCAAGAAAGAAGCCATTGAATTTGCCTGGAACTTCCTCACCGGAACGCTGGGGCTGCCACCCGAGCGCCTTTGGGTGACCTGCCATGTGTCGGATGACGAAGCAGAGGAACTGTGGGTCAACGAGATAGGCTTTCCAAGAGAGCGCATTACTCGCTTGGACGAGGACAACTTTTGGCAGATGGGCGATACCGGCCCTTGTGGCCCTTGTTCCGAGATTTTTTACGATCACGGACCCGACGTGCCCGGCGGTCCTCCCGGTAGCCCCGACGAGGACATGGACCGTTACATCGAAATATGGAACCTGGTGTTCATGCAGTTCAATCGAGATTCCTCGGGTGAAATGAACCCATTGCCAGCGCCTTCGGTTGATACCGGAATGGGTCTGGAGCGCATCGCTGCAGTCATGCAACATGTGCACAGCAATTACGAAATCGACCTGTTTCAGGCTTTGATCAAGTCAGCGGCGTCTACTCTGGGTGAGCAAGACCTTGAGAACAACTCGCTGCGCGTGATTGCAGACCACATTCGCTCCTGCGCGTTCCTGATTGCCGACGGTGTCCTGCCGGGAAATGAGGGCAAGGGCTACGTGCTGCGCCGCATTATTCGTCGAGCGGTCCGCCACGGTAACAAGTTGGGTGCCACCCAGCCTTTCTTTTTCAAGCTGGTGGCTACGTTGGCTGAAGAGATGGGTGGCGCCTATCCGGAGCTGGTTAAATTACAGCCCCAGATTGAGAAGGCGCTGTTGGCCGAAGAAGAGCAATTTGCCAAAACGTTGGATAACGGCATGCAGATCCTTGAGGAAGCCCTCGCGGGCCTTGAGGGCGATGAGATTCCCGGCGATGTGGTTTTCAAACTCTATGATACTTACGGGTTCCCGGTAGACCTGACCAACGACATCGCTCGAGAGCGTAACCTGCGTCTGGATATTGCAGGCTACGATGCGGCCATGGCCGAGCAGCGCACTCGTTCCCAGGAAGGGGGCAGTTTTAAAGTTGATTACAACGATGTACTAAAGTTGGACGGTAGTACCGAATTTACGGGTTATGAAAACATTCAAGGTGAAAGTCTTGTCACCGCGGTATTGAAAGAGGGTGAGGCGGTTGATTCCCTGGGCCCTGACGAAAGCGGTGTCGTGGTGCTTTCCAGTACTCCCTTTTACGGCGAGTCTGGCGGGCAGGTAGGCGACACAGGCTATATGACGGCTGAGGGCCTGAAGCTGGAAGTCACCAACACGACCAAAGCATCCGATCAGCACCTGCATCATGTGAGAGTACTTGCCGGGTCTATTAATAAGGGCGATCAAGTGCGTACCAGTGTCGATGATTCCCTGCGCCAGCGCACTCGCCTTAATCACTCTGCGACCCACTTGTTGCATGCCGCTATGCGCAAAGTACTAGGTGATCATGTTCAGCAGAAAGGTTCGCTGGTAGATTCAGAACGCTTGCGCTTTGACTTTTCTCATTTTGAAGCGGTAACCGCAGAAGAACTTAAGCAGATTGAGAATATGGTCAATGACCAGGTGCGCACGAACACAGAGGTTACTACCCGGTTAATGTCGATGGACGACGCGGTAGAGGCTGGTGCCATGGCTCTGTTTGGTGAAAAGTATGGTGATGAGGTACGTGTTCTGGCCATGGGCGAGGCGGGTTTCTCTGTGGAATTGTGCGGAGGTACTCACGTAGCTCGCACTGGCGATATAGGCCTGATGCGAATCACTTCTGAGTCGGGTGTGGCGGCGGGAGTGCGTCGAATTGAAGGCGTCACAGGCGCGGGAGCGCTGGCGCAAATGGACCTGGCCGAACAACACCTGGCTGCAGTTTGTGATGTCGTCAAAGGGAACAGCGACAATGTTGCCGATAAGGTTGCTGGCCTGCGCTCAGAAAATCGTGAACTGGAAAAAGAAATCGCCCGGTTGAAGCAGAAGCTGGCCACAGGTGCCGGTACGGACCTGACTGCTGAGGCAGTTGAAGTGGCGGGGATAAAAGTACTGGCTGCAAACGTGGAAGGCGCCGATGCTAAATCATTACGCGATGTGTTGGATCAGGTAAAAAACAAGTTGGGGTCCGGTGTGATTCTTCTGTCTGCTGTCACTGACGACAAGGTGGCCTTGACCGCTGGCGTCACTAAGGACCTGACGGACAGGGTCAAGGCAGGCGACCTGATGCGTGAGTTCGCCGCGCGACTGGGCGGCAAAGGCGGCGGTAGGCCCGATATGGCCCAGGGTGGTGGCTCCGATGTAGCTTCTCTTCCCGAAGTATTGAAAGCTGTGCCGGAATGGGTGCAATCCCAGGTTTCCTGAGTCAGGTCCCTATCCATGCACCGACTGCGGAATCCTACCGGCTTCCGGAGTTTAAATAATGCTCAATCTGGTGTTTAATAGCGCCCCTTTTTTATTCGAGCCTAAAACCCGCTGTCGTCTGACAGCGACTGGTTGCGAGCAAACATGAGCTTGATCGTACAAAAATTTGGCGGTACTTCTGTCGGGAGTATAGAGCGCATTGAACAGGTGGCCGACAAGGTCGCAGGCTTCCGCTCGGATGGTCATTCTGTTGTTGTGGTGGTGTCTGCAATGAGTGGAGAGACCAACCGCTTGATAGGCCTTGCCCATGATGTGCAGGAACGGCCTTTGCCGCGCGAAATGGATGTGCTCGTGTCTACCGGCGAGCAGGTGACTACTGCGCTATTGTCCATGGCTTTGGACAAGCGCGGCGTGAAAGCCAAAAGCTACAATGGAAGTCAGGTGCGTATTCTCACCGATGATTCCCATACCAAGGCTCGAATCAAAGAGATTGACGATGCCCGTCTGCATGCTGATCTTGACCAGGGTTTTGTGATTGTCGTTGCAGGCTTCCAGGGCGTTGATGAAAACGGCAACATCACCACCTTGGGTCGCGGCGGCTCAGATACCACAGCCGTGGCTCTGGCCGCAGCGTTAAAAGCGGACGAATGCCAGATCTACACCGACGTTGATGGCGTATACACCACAGACCCTCGTGTGGTCGACGGAGCGCGTCGTCTGGACAAAATTACTTTTGAGGAGATGCTGGAAATGGCCAGCATGGGCTCTAAAGTGCTGCAGATCCGGGCGGTTGAGTTCGCGGGCAAGTACAATGTACCCCTGCGGGTATTGCATAGCTTTCAGGACGGCCCTGGCACTCTGATTACACTTGAGGATGACACAGAAATGGAAACGCCAACCATCGCCGGAATAGCATTCAACCGCGACGAGGCTAAACTCACCATTTTGGGTGTGCCGGATATGCCTGGTGTTGCGCATCACATTCTGGGCCCGATTGGCGATGCCAATATAGAGGTCGACGTGATTGTGCAGAACGTGGCCGACGACAACACCACAGATTTTACTTTCACTGTGGGCAGGAACGACCTGCCACGGGCGGAAGAAGTCTTGAACAAGGTGGCCGAGGAAATCAAGGCCCAGGAAGTGCGCTCGGACAACAAAATCGCCAAGGTGTCGGTGGTGGGAGTAGGAATGCGCTCGCACGCAGGCGTTGCCAGTCAAATGTTTGCTGCTTTAGCCGAGGTCGGCATTAACATTCAAATGATTACGACGTCTGAAATTAAAATATCAGTGATTATTGAAGAGAAGTTCCTTGAGCTCGCAGTGCGAGCGCTGCACTCTTCTTTTGAGCTGGAAGGGGAACCTAAGGACGATAACGCTGCCTAAAAAGCAGTACTTGGTGCCGGGCGCGAGCTTAAAGCTCATTTTGGACGCTGGCGAAACGGAAAATAGTAACTAAACTTAAGAGACTCGAAGAAAACGCATGGACCCGAACCGCGTCGGGATTGCGAGCTGCCATGAGAGGGTCAATATAGCCCCAGGCAGTAGAGAGATTGGAGAATAATATGCTTATACTCACCCGCAGAGTAGGCGAGTCGTTAATGGTAGGCGACGACATCACGGTGACTGTGCTCGGCGTCAAGGGAAATCAGGTACGCATTGGCGTTGACGCGCCTAGAGACGTAGCAGTTCACCGGGAAGAAATTTACGAGCGTATTCAGGGCGGCGACAAACAGCCTGACGCGAAGGGCGAATAAACCCCTCTTCTAAGCCGTGTATGGCTTTGATTTTCATTTGATTGTGGTATTATGCCGCGCCTGTGCCAGACCTCGTTTGGTGCGGGTAAAGCGTTGTGAAAACGCACCTGGAGAGCTGGCCGAGTGGCTGAAGGCGCACCCCTGCTAAGGGTGTATAGGCTTATACCCTATCGAGGGTTCGAATCCCTCGCTCTCCGCCATCTAACAAAAAAGGGCACCCAATAGGGTGCCCTTTTTAGGTTTCGGGGTGGCATGTCACGCGGCCAAGCTTTAATCCATCCCGATAATGATTTTTCCGCGAGCGCGGCCGGTTTCTGAATAGGCGATTGCCTGCGCAGTATCTGCCAAAGGAAAGCTCTGGTCGATTCGCGACGTCATTTCTCCGTCCGCCATCAGCGTTGCCAATATGGCGAGGTCATCGCCGTTAAGCTGCGCCATGATGGACACGACTTCCTGCTCCATAAACGGCCCTACCAGCAGCGCTTCGATGGCGCCCCGAAATGGCCCTACCCAGTCTCCCGAGGGGCCGCCTACCTGAACCAGACGGCCAGTGGGCTTCATTACCTTGCTGTTATCCAGGAGAGAGTGATTGCCCACCATGTCGAGAATCAGGTCGTAGCGTTCCTCACTTTCGGTATAATTTTCCTTTTTGTAGTCAAAGACATGGTTGGCTCCCAGGCCCAGCACCAATTCAACATTGCGGGTGCTGTTCACACCATGTACCTCGGCGCCCATAGACTTGGCGATTTGCACCGCATAGGTACCTACACCTCCGGAAGCACCATTGATCAGAACTTTTTGGCCCGCTTGCAACTGGCCACTGTCGCGCAGGGCCTGTAGCGCGGTAATTGCAGCAACCGGCACGGCGGCGGCTTCCTCGAAACTGACGTTATCGGGCATCAGTGAAATGGAGCCCGTTTCCCCGCGAGCCACGTACTCGGCGAAAGCGCCATTAGCACCACCATATACCCGGTCACCGGCTTTGTAGCGGGTGACCTTTTCACCAACCGCTTCCACCACACCGGCAAAATCCCTGCCCATTGAGGCGTCCTTGGGAGCCCCGATGCCCGTCATGAGGCGCATTACAAATGGGGAGCCGCGCATATAGTGCCAGTCCAGCGGGTTAACGCCGGCGGCGTGTACCTTCACCAGGACTTCGTGTTCCGCCGGCACAGGCATTGCAATATCAGTATATTCCAGCACTTCAGGCCCCCCGTAACAGCGATAGACCACCGCCTTCATGGTCGACCCGGATGCAGCTTCGGCAGCGGATGGGCAGCCGGCGGTGTAGCCGATCGACAGGGATACTGCCGAGAAAAACAGGAAAAAGAAAACCAGCATACCGCTGGCGATTTTGTAACGAAGTTTCATGAGCTGGTTTCCCGGGCTGTGAATGCTGAATGAGCCTATATTGATAGGCTTAGGCTGTTATGTATAGAGCCATTTTGCTGGCCCTGCGTTTCAGTGCGGCCATTGTTTGTTCGTGGGGAGATGACTGTACTGGCAAGTTAAGCAGGTTAGATTCCATTGGGCGCCTGCACTGAACTTATCAAGCCGGCGAAGATAGCCGCTCGCTCTTGCCCATAACGTTAGCTATCGGACCCCGCGCCAGCGATCCGATCCTGTACGTTGGTCAGTTTTGCCCTGGCCTCACGCTGTTTTTCGACAGGCACGTCCTCAACGATATCTCCCGGCATGAGTGGTTGACGAAAACTCGTATAAACAACCTTGCGTGGACGCTCGATGGGCGGGTAGGCGCGATGAAGTGTGTCGCTGCAGTGTACCGTAATGTCCCCGGTTTGCGTTACCAGCTTCATTGCTGGCAGGTCCAGACTGTCGTCCTTGCCTGAGCTTTGTATGTTGGCGCGTTGGGATCCCGGCACAACGCCGAGTGCCCCGCTGAGTTCGTCCGCGCCAGTGATGGAGATTCCCACCGTCAGACCGTTGCAGTAATAGGAGTGACGCCCCTGACCACAGTCCTTGTGCCAGGGCAGGTCCGAGAGCCCCGTCTTGATATCGAGTGGCTTGATCAGGCCCTCGGCGTCCAGCCAGCCCGTGCCCTCAACACTACCGCCGAGATTGTCCCCGGTAATGTTGGCCAGCCACCCTAATCGCTGGTCCCTGAGTAGTTCGGATAAAGCGCTAGACTGTTCATGGAAGAACAGCACGCGCACCGCCTGCTGTGCACCTTTCGAATCCCCTGCCCACCACGACGCGCCGTCGTCGGGACGCGCACGTTCCAGGGCTGCGTCGAGGTCTGCTGACACAGCAGCCATCTCGTCATCAGTGAAGACGCCGCGCACATGCAGAAAACCAGCCTGGTGCAAAAAGTGAGAAATCTCGTCCCGATCGTCATCGAGTTCGAAGCTGCGACTGAGATCCAGGTCCTTGCCGTCGAGGCCAGTGATGCTAATAGCGCCAGCTTCATGAACGGGTCGTCCATCAAATAGCGCGCGGAAAACCGGCTCCCAGCCGATCCAGTGCTCAAAGCTGCCCCGCGTCACCTTGACACGCGAATTCATCGCCAATCCCATGGTCGACGCCCAGTCCTGGACGAGGTCCGAGAGTGCGTTACTGTCCAGGCTTACCTCGGTGCTGTTGTAAGCATCGCCAGCCTCGAAGTGCAGTACACCTCGCTTTTCAATCAATGTGGCGCTGCGGCCTTCGACATTCAATGTAAGAGCGGGCAGTTTTTTATAACGCAGCCCTCTGGCCGCGAGTTCGGCATTACGATCTAAGGCCTGGGGGATCAGTCTGTCAAAGACCTCGTCCCGGCCAAGATCTACCCTGTCGCAATGGCGACGGGTACGGCAGTCGATAGACATAGCCAGACTCCTGATGGGATGGTTTCTTGATAATACCATGCGGTCTGCATGCCGCTAGCGCTCTATGCAGGCTGTTGATCCATTGCGATGGCTCGCCCCTCAGTGCGCCCATAGAAATAGGCAGCAAGCCTATCTAACTGAAAATCCGGAATTTACATATTTCAACATATTTGGAAGAAAAAGCAGCCATCTAGCGGTTGTACGCTTGTTTCTAATCATTGCTCAATTGAAGGAGTGTTGATGATGGTTAAAGTGATAGCGAATATCTCCGGTGTGTTGCTGCTTTCCGGTTGCACCATAAGCTACCCGGTCTGGCTAGGTGACAAGGGCGTCTCACAGATGTGTGAAGAGAGCGGAACGTACGAATTTACTCACAATCAAATGACTAGGGAGTTTGCTGTACACCTGGTCGATGAGAACGGGATACGCCTCGCTTGTGGCTACGGCCGCGATGCGGCTGCTTGCATAGTGAATGGCTACGATATTTATGTGTCTCCTGGCGTCATCTGCCCCAAACAGATGGCTCACGAGTTGAGTCATGGTTTTGGACTTCACTATGTAGATCGCCCCAGTCGAGAGCACGATCATGGTTGATACCATCAAAGCTGTTTTTGCTTTTGTAATTTCGCTGGAGGTCTTTAATGAGAGTACTCATTGTTGATGATGAGCCACTGGTTGGCATTGAGATATCAGATTATCTATCGCTGCACGATTATCAATGCAAACATTGCTGTAATTGCGCACAGGCGCTCGACGAATTGCAGAGCGACCCTGATATCAATTTGGTTGTTACAGATTTGCGCATGCCGGGCCAAAACGGATTCCAACTCATTGAAGCTGCCCGGGGGCTAACAAAATACAGCGAGCGACAAATCGAATTTATTGTAATAACCGGACATGGTGGAACTGAAGAGGCTGTGACTGCTTTGCGGAGCGGGGCCTGCGAGTTTCTTTCAAAACCCTTGAAACAGTCTGAGCTTCTCACCGCTATACGTAAAGCCGAGGTTAAAATAACCCGACACGGGCATGAAGTTGCCCTGAAAAAAAACATGCAAAAAAAATCGCTGTCGGACAGAAAGCGAATTAATAGCCTGCTGGGAAACCTCGATACGGCCTACGCTGAATTAACCTACTGCCTGGCCACAGCCTCTGAACATAAAGATCCGGAAACTGGGCAACATATCTTTCGAATCGGTGAGTACGCGGCTTTTATGGCCCAGTTGCTAGGCTGGACTGAGCACGATACTGAGATGATACGGTTGGCTGCGCCTTTGCATGACGTTGGTAAAATAGGCACACCCGATTCCGTGTTGTTGAAACCCGGAAAACTGACAGAACTTGAATTAAGGGTAATGCAGCAACACCCAGTGATCGGTTACAACATTTTGTCCTGTGCAAACAGTCCGGTCCTGAAAATGGCAGCAAGCATATCTCTTAATCATCATGAGAGGTGGGATGGCACTGGTTACCCTAATGGCACCGCTCAACACAAGATTCCAATGGAAGCAATGATCACCACTTTGGCAGATGTATACGATGCTCTGCGGTCAGATCGACCTTACAAATCGGCGATGGATCATCAAACCGTATGCGAGATCATCCTTAATGGGGACAGTCACACCAAGCCTGATCATTTTTCGCCACAAATACTGCAGCTGTTTGAGATGAATCATGAAAGTTTCAACGAAATATATGAATCCATGCGGGATAAGTTGTCAATTGTTAAGTAGAGCCGTGCACCATTTGAAAAAAGGGGCGTGAGAAGATGGTCATAAATGCGATGAGTTTTGGAGCCTACAACCTGCATATCGGGCGAGAGTTCAAGGGAGACTTTCGACTACTCTTACTGAAGCTAAGTGCAGCGATATGTCTGGGAGCGATGGCATTTGGTCTGGACCTTGGTCGGCAAAATCCACTGTATGGCATTTCTATACATTTTTGGGATTTTTTTGTGATTCTGGCAGCGCTTTTTCTCGGTCCCATAAGTGGCGCCGTCGCTGCTTTGACCCTGGGTCTCTTGCTTGCACTTGGACCCCATAATATTGACTTTATCGGTGCGCCTCATGTGCTGGTATTAGTAGGTGAGGGGCTCTTTATCGGGTCACTAAGATATAAAAAACGGCCTGTGCGTGCATTTGACAGTGCTGTACTTTATTGGCTGTTCATAGGTACTCCATTTTATGCGCTGCTCTTCCTCCCCTTAATTGATAGTAGCCTTACAGCATATATCCTGGATCTATTCCGTTACCTTGGCAGCGCTATATGCTCCGCGCTACTCGTCCAATTGTTGTGCCTTTCGCCGGGAATTTCCAGCAGGCTTGACTTGTTCAACCATCGCGAGAATAGCGAACGGGAATGGCCAGCCACGATAATTTTTAATATGTACCTGATCAGTCTGATCGTTATTCCAGTATTCATTTGGCTGCAGTACTCGGTGATTGTTGCAGACAACGAGCTTGAGAAATACCTAAGAAGCGAAATGGTGGATACGGTTAGTCGAGCCAATAGTTCAATTCAACGCGACATTGATCAATCTTTTCATTTTGCTGAGTTTCTCCAAGGGCAATATGTTGAAGGCGGTGAAGATCTTTTCCACAGTATGGCGGATATTATAATTCCAGACCGGCCTGAAATAGCGGCAGTTCAGGTGCAGGATATGCAGGGCAGGGACTTGGTCCAGTTCGGTCAGTTAGATCAGTGGGAGAAGAAGTTAGACGGTTTCGAATTTGATATCTATGGGCCAGAAGACGAAGGCCATTCCATAGCATTTCTCAGTGAGTCGTTGGCTGTGCTTCGTTTGAGAGACCCAGATTTTCCAGTAGAAACAAGAGTACTTTTGGATCTAACCAGGTTTATGGTGCTGAGTCACTTTCCGGTGTCACCGAACCGTTCGATCTCATTGGTGTACCAACAACGTGAAGTGAAACGCAAGGCGCATAATGAGAAAGTCGCAGATCACGGTGATGGCTACTCGATTTTTTGGGAGTCCCGGAAAGAAAATGAGATGTCGCGTGTTACACATCTCGGGAGCAGGCTTAATTCTACCCTTCACTATGCAGAGTCTCTGGCTCGTAGCGAAAGTCACCAGGTTGTGTATTCAGTCGCTTTAAAGGACCTGGTAAACGCAACTATACGTGTTCAGTTGCTGACTTGTATGCTTGGTTTGATTTACGTCCTCGCAGCCTTGGTCATTCTCAGGCTTGCGACTTTGAAAGCCATAGGTCGCCTGAGATCAGTCTCTAGCGCGGCCAATGATTGGGTTAACAAAAAGTCAGTCTCATTGAATCTGCAACAGCGTTCCAGTGTTCGGGAGTTCAACGTGCTCACTGCTTCCGTAGAGAACCTGATGAAGTCTTTTGTTCATGAAAACGAGAAACTGTCAGCAGTGGAATTGGAGTTGCGTGCCAATTTTCACAAGCTGGATTCAATATTTGACTCAGTCAATGGCCCTCTATTGGTTTTCAATCCCGAAGGAAAATTAGTTAAGGCAAATAAATCGGCGAGGGCTCTCTGTGGTGACTTACCGGTTGGGCTTAGTGCAATCGACATTGTTGCCAAAATGTCTCCCGAGTGGAGTCCGGAGCTGGCCAATAATGCATTTAATGATGCATTGAAAGGAATATGTACAGAAGGCGAAGAGGTTTTTGTTTATGGCCCCAGTGGCAGCCGAAGCGCACTCCTGATTTCATGGATGCCGCTGCGAGCAGGCGAAAGTATCGATGGCGTGATTTTCGCGGCACAGGATATTACAGAAAAGTTAGATTCCTATAATCAATTAGTACATGCATCGAAGCTGGCGACTTTAGGCGAAATGGCGACTGGAATTGCGCATGAAATTAACCAGCCACTTAATATCATTCGGATGGCTGTTGAAAATGTGGAGCTAGCGCATCAACGCGGATTGCTCGACGATAATATGCTTGAAGAGAAACTCGCTCGCGTCACTTCACAGATCGACCGAGCCGCGGAAATAGTTAATCATATACGCTCTTTTGGAAGGAAATCTGAAAGTGAAAAGGTTCCCCTGAACGTCGCAGCCTGCGCCGATGAAACAGTAAACATAATGCAGGATCAGTTGTCTCTCGATGGGATAAAAGTCGATCTGAATACAGTCACTTCACACTCTTATACTCTGGGCGATAAGGTGCAATTAGAGCAAGTGCTAATTAATCTGATCAGCAACGCGCGTGACGCTATTAAAGAGAAGGGTGTATTGGATGGTAAGGTTGCTCTTGATGTTTTCAGGAGAGATGGTCACGTTTACGTGCAAATAAAAGACAATGGAGGAGGAGTGCCGGTAAACGCAATGGAAGATCTGTTCGATCCGTTTTTCACTACAAAGCCGCCTGGTTCGGGCACTGGCTTAGGCCTTTCTGTCACCCATAACATAGTGTCTGCAATGGGAGGGAAAATCGAGGTTTCGAATGAAGCCTCGGGGGCTGTTTTTCTTATCACTTTGCCAGCGTTTGATGAAATCCAGTCGCCTGCTGGGGCTTTGGTTCAATGACGCTCTGTATGGACTCTTTCACAGAACATATAACCCACATTACGTACTGTTTTAATAGGCTTGTAGCTATCGGGTATTGCCAGCTTTTTTCTTACTCGGCTGATCAGCCCATCGATCGTTCTTTCATCGTACGGATTGGAAATACCGTGCAAATTGTCCAGAAGTGAGTCTCGAGTCAAAATTCGATCAGAGTTTTCGAGCAAGGCGAGCAGTACTTTAAATTCAGCGGTGGTGAGGTCTACCTCCTGATTTTTTTTGTAGAAGAGCCGATGATTATCGATATCCAAGCGCCAGTCACCAAAGGTTTTTTGCTCATGCTTGTTGCTTCGAAGCAGCTTTTTGGAGTAACCCGTTCCGCCCGTCCTGATTATCATTCGCCTTACTTTAGCCCGCAATTCCCTGAGGCTGATGGGTTTTTTCAGGTAGTCGTCTGCACCGAGTTCTATTGCTGCAACCACATCGGCCTCTTCGGTATGACCGGAGATTACTATTATGCCCACTGAAGACTGTGCTCTTACTTCGCGGATTACATCCAGACCACTTCCGTCAGGCAGTCCAATATCGATAATCAACAATTGGTATTCATGGCGCTCAACACTTCTTTCGAACTGTTTTTTGGTGGATACGATGCTGGGTTTCAAACCTTCGCCGGTCAAGCAGTCTTTCAGTTCAGAAGCGGCTAGAGCGTCATCCTCGAGGATGAGTATTTCGGTTGCAAAAGTACTCATTGATGAGAGCCTCCTATTCGGTCACTGCCGGGCTCGACTTTTTGGCAAAAAGGCACTGCCATCCTCATCACACCCCGTTTATGATTGCCAGTCAAGCTGGTCTACAAGGTTTGTGAGCAAGTTCACAGAACGATCACATGGAGTAGCATGGACATGAACATTCTTCTCGTTGAAGACGAAACTCTCCTACTCGCTGAGACAGCGGAAATGCTGGTTAGTTTCGGCCATGAGGTAACAACTGCCTCGAGTGCTGAGCGGGCGTTGCATGGACTTTACAGGTCTCCAGGTTACGATTTTTTGATCAGCGATATGAAAATGCCAGGGATGTCTGGATTAGAACTGATTCGCCTTGTAAAACAGACATACACGAAAGATGGTGAAAGCATGCGCTGCATACTCATGTCGGGCCACCTTTCTGCGTCATATGCAGAGTCGGAGCTAGAGAACGAGGACATCTCGTTCATTCAGAAGCCCGTTAGTGCCAAAAGATTACTGACGGAAATAGAAAATTGATCGGTTCAGTGGCTTTCGCCGCTGCGCTGGGCAATAGCTATCTACCTCGACGGGATACTAGCACTTCGTATCGGCCTTTAGGACCAATGAAACTGGAGCACAAGCCGCTGACAATACTCACCACAATCGCGCCAAAAACGGCACTCCAGAAGCCAACAACGTCAAAGCCATTCACGAACCAGCCAGCCAGGTTGAGCATGCCTGCATTGAGAACGAGTAAGAAAAGGCCAAGGGTCAGGACGGTAAATGGAAGTGTGAGTAACACCAAAATCGGCCTTACAAAAGCGTTGATCAAGCCAAGTGCAATGGCTGCCCAAATCAATGCCTCGGTCGACGTGGCGCTGACTCCTGGCACGAGATAGGCCGCGAGCCAGATACCCAGTCCGATAATCACTGTTCTTAGAATAATGCCCAACATAGCCCTTACCTTCTGTCAGTGTCCGTAAAAGGCGCATCACAATGACACGCAACTCGACTGATACTAATAGAATTGTCGAATACTGGCGATTATTACTTCCCTGGAGTTTCAGTTATTAAAGCCTCCAGTGCCTCAACATGAGCGTCGCTCGCGCTAAGTTCTCTGAGTGATTGCGCAAGTTTCAGCAGATAGTCACGATTGCTGCCGCTGGGTCCATGGGATTCCCGGATGTGCCGTGCCAATTCGTCCAGTGGCGCCGGACCGAGAAAAGCAGGATTTGTCTGATTAGCTACGTAGACCACACCGTTGATCGACTCAGCCTGATTTTCCAGCTGCATGGAGCAGGGAAAGCGCTGATAGCCATTTTTTTCCCGGTGATCCAAATGCTCGAACACTTTGGGTTCAACCAGATAAGCAACGCCCTTGCATAAATCACCTTTTGCAGGGATCAGGGTGACTACTCGTCCAGGGGCCTCAGGTGTCCCTCTATGGTCATGCGAACCCTGCCAAAACCGGCGCTGCCAGCCGACGATGGTAGCAATCTCCCTTTGCAGAAAAGGAAAGTCGACTTTATAAATGAGTGAGCCATAACCGAAAACCCACGTTGGCTCAGCAAGCGACTTTGTTTTAGTGGGGGAGTAAGTCAATGCTCAGGCAAGCTGTTTACGCAATGTTCTCGCTCTTCTGTCTTCGCTATCGTGGCTCCACCCGGGGGCTTTAAACACATAGCTGAGTTTGTCACGCAGGCTATCGGCACGTTTCACATCTGCCAGAATCGATGAATACTCGTGGGTCGCAACGTGTATTGGATTGTAAGACGTGATGTTTGTTGTAAGACCATAAATTGGCGGCTCACCCTCTGTCTCTGGTGAGAACGTACCGAACAGCTTGTCCCAGATAATCAGTACGCCCGCGTGGTTGCAATCCAGGTAGCGGATGTTGGACGCGTGGTGCACCCGGTGATGGGATGGTGTGTTGAACACGCTCTCGAACCAGGCAGGTAGTTTGCCAATCAGTTCCGTGTGCAACCAGAACTGATAGAACAGGTTGAGAGACATCATCAGGAAAATCATCATGGGGTCGAACCCGAGTAAGGGCAGGGGTAGCCAAAAGGCGTATTTATGCACACGCTCCATGACCCCTTGCCGCAGTGCTGTGGCGAAGTTCATTTTGACAGCGGAATGGTGAGAGACATGGCCCGCCCAGAATAGGCGGACCTCATGGTTGGCTCTGTGCATCCAGTAGTAGGTTATGTCGTCGAGGAAGAATAACAACAGCCATGCCCACCACTGTCGCTGCACGATATCCGCTAACGGACTAATGCTGTGCAGGAAGAAAAATGCAACCAGTGCCAGAAGCTTGGGCAGCACATCGACGAAGACCACAAACACAGTCATCCACAGGGAGGCAATGGTGTCCTTTTTTTCAAACAGATGACGTTGCTGCTTGCGATCAACGAAAACCTCTATGGCCAACGCCAGGAGGAAAATCGGTAAGAAGACATACATCAGGTCATCTTTGGCAAATTCGTCAAGGTAGAATTGGAGGTCGTGCATAATCGTGTCGGACTCGTAAAAGAAGTTCTCTTGCGTGGAGAGCTTAACGGTTTATCTTTGGCTAGAACGTAGCACCCAGTGGGATCAAAAGTACAGCGAAAACCTTAGGCACGCTGGTGCCTACCGGTTGCTTGCTAAGCAACCGGTAGTTGGCTGTTTAGCGTGATATTGTTACGCAGGTTGCCAGCAATCAGGTCAATGAATGCTCTCGCCGCGCTGCTGAAGTTAAGCCTTCTTCAGCAACCGCCACGTAGACCTGTAACTGGTGGATATCGACCTCGCCGCCGGAGCGCACAAAAAGCCTGATTTTTTAGCCCGCAACCCGCTGGGCCAAGTGCCGGTGTTGGGGGATGGCAGTGCAGTTATCCCAATGTGGTTTCGTGGCTCCGACGCCTCGAAGCATTGCCGGGGTTTGTTGCGATGCGCGAAACCCAGGTAGGTCTGGCAGCCTGAGCTTGACGCTGAGGTGGGCCTTCCGGGATCGGAGGTCTTATCTTAGTATATTGCCACTAAATATGTCATAAAGTAGTATCGAAAAACGTCTATCGGGGGCCATACGGGCCTTTTCGTTTGCAGGCGGATTTGGAAATTCAGGAGAAACACTTGATAGACTTATACACGGCACCCACACCTAACGGTCACAAGGCGTCCTGCACCCTGGAGGCACTTGATCTGCCCTACGAGACTCATTTTGTGAACATCTCGGAAGGGGAGCAGAAGAAAGATGAGTTTCTCGCGCTCAACCCCAATGGCAGAATTCCCGTTATAGTCGATCGAGAGTTGGGTGACTTCGCGGTGTTTGAAACGGGTGCGATCATGATCTACCTAGCGGAGAAAACGGGGCGATTGCTGCCCACCGACGTTAAAGGCCGATCAAAGGTCATTCAGTGGCTGATGTTCCAAATGGGCGGCGTGGGCCCAATGATGGGGCAGGCCAATGTGTTTTTCCGCTATTTCCCAGAAAAACTGCAGCCGGCTATCGATCGCTACCAGAATGAATGTCGACGCCTGTTTGAGGTGCTTGATACACATCTGGCTAACAGCGAGTGGCTTGCTGATGATTATTCAATCGCCGACATTGCCAACTGGTGCTGGGTGCGCACTTACAAGTGGTCGGGAGTTTCGGTAGAAGGTTTGGATCACCTTGATCGATGGTTGAACGTAATGCGTGATCAGCCTGGCATGTTAAAGGGTATCGAAGTGCCATTCAGTTTAGGGAACTTACTCGAAGATAAGGAAGAAGCCGAGAAGTTTGCCAGCAACGCCCGTAACCTGCTCCAGAAATGATGGTTGTTTTGCCAATCCAGAGGGAGTAATTGCCGCTGCAGAGCGCGGGTTCCAGCTCCGCGCAGCCTAGAAAGCTGCGCACCTTTCCTGCGCAATATTTCCTGCCAGTTAGATCGACTTTCCCGGTGCAAATCACTATAGTACGCCCCCTTTTCAGCCCCACCTCTAACACTAGGTAATTAGCCGTGATCTCCACCGCGAATATCACTATGCAGTTTGGCGCTAAGCCGCTGTTCGAAGACATATCCGTTAAGTTTGGCGACGGCAACCGCTATGGCCTGATTGGCGCCAATGGCTGCGGCAAGTCGACTTTTATGAAAATACTGGACGGAAGCCTGGTGCCCAGTGCGGGCAATGTGTCAGTGACTCCCAATGAGCGTATTGGCAAGCTCAGCCAGGACCAGTTCGCCTTCGAAGAGTACTCGGTGATCGATGCCGTGATAATGGGCCACGAGGAACTGTGGCAGGTAAAACAGGAACGCGACCGTATTTACAGCCTGCCAGAGATGTCTGAGGAAGAGGGCATGGCAGTGGCTGAATTGGAGATCCAGTTTGCAGAAATGGATGGCTACAGTGCCGAGAGTCGTGCGGGTGAAATTTTGTCTGGCGCCGGTATTGAGGAGAGCCTTCACTTCGGTTTGATGAGTGAGGTGGCTCCCGGTTGGAAGCTGCGTGTACTGCTGGCCCAGGCACTGTTCTCCGATCCAGATATCCTGCTGCTGGACGAACCCACTAACAACCTCGATATCGATACCATTCGGTGGCTGGAAGCGATGCTCAATGAGCGCAAGTGCACGATGGTGATCATTTCTCACGACCGTCACTTCCTCAATGCTGTCTGCACCCACATGGCTGATATCGATTACGGTGAACTGCGGGTTTATCCTGGCAATTACGATGACTTTATGACCGCTTCTACCCAGGCACGTGAGCGGCAGCAGTCGCAGAATGCGAAGAAGAGTGCGCAAATTTCTGAGCTGCAGGCCTTCGTCAGTCGTTTTTCTGCCAACGCCTCCAAAGCCAAGCAAGCCACGTCGCGAGCCAAACAGATTGCAAAAATCAAGCTGGAGGATATTAAGCCTTCCAGTCGCGTGAGCCCCTACATCCGCTTTGCACAGGAAAAGAAACTGCACCGACAGTCGCTGGTGCTGGAACACCTGGGGCACGGTTTTGACGGTGAAGAGTTATTTGCAGAGGGCAATATTATTCTCGAGGCCGGGGCTCGCCTGGCCGTCATTGGCGAAAATGGTGCAGGGAAAACCACCTTTCTACGCTGCCTGGTCAATGAGCTTGAAGCGAATCATGGCGCAGTAAAGTGGGCAGAGAACGCACGATTGGGCTATTGCCCCCAGGACAGCACTGCTGACTTCGATTCAGAGTTGAACCTGTTTGACTGGATGAGCCAGTGGCGCAAGCCAAACCACGATGACCAAATAGTGCGCGCTACCCTGGGGCGTTTATTGTTTTCTTCCGACGACTTCAAGAAGAAGGTGAAGGTTTGTTCTGGAGGCGAAAAGAACCGCCTGCTATTTGGTAAGTTAATGATGCAGGACTGCAATGTGCTGATCATGGACGAGCCCACCAACCACCTTGATATGGAAGCCATCGAATCATTGAACCTGGCGCTGGAGCACTACGACGGCACGCTGATTTTCGTTAGCCATGATCGGGAGTTTGTTTCTTCGCTCGCCAACCGGGTCATAGAAATCCGCGACAGCGAGTTAATCGACTTTCAGGGTAACTACGAAGAATACCTCGATAGCCAACTCAACGCGGGTAATGCGATCAACTTCTAGCGCTACGCCCCGCCCTTCGCTTTATTCGCTTTCACTCCTTTAGCCCGGCGCTAACCAGCGCCGAGGGCCAGCACAACGCCGGTTGAAAAGTTAAGTCGCTTCGCCCTGATATTTGCATGAGTCTCGGCATGCCAGGCTCCACCGATAATTGCCAGTGTTCACAGGTGAGTAACTGTTCAATTCCAAGTCGCGTATTTCCTTATAATGCATCGCGTATTGAATTGCATAATGCAATTATTTTTGCGTTAATAGGGTTCGTAGACCCATTTGCACCTGATTTCTATTGGAAAAAATTGATTTAGTGCTTAATAAACAATGGGTTGCAAAATCTTGGCAAGAAGCCTCGCAATCAGCAAAAACTGGCATGTAGTTTGACTGGTATGTACTAAAGACTCCCCAGCCATTTGCGCAATGGCAATACAGGATTAGACGATGGTAACAGTGATCAAAGTTTTGATGGTAGAAGACAGTCCCTCACTGACAGAGGTGTACAAGGCGTATCTGTCAGGAACCGACTACGAAGTCGTTTGCGTCGACACCCTGGGGCAGGCTCATGCGACCCTGGGTGCCTATCAACCGGATATCATTCTGTTGGATATAGAACTGCCTGACGGTAGTGGCATGGATTTCTTAGCGGAAGCACAAGCTCAAGAGAGCCCGCCCAAAGTCGTGATCATGACGGCTCACGGTACTTCTGACATGGCGGTAGATGCGATACGCCTGGGGGCCTTTGACTTCCTGACCAAGCCTTTTGACAGCGCGCGCTTGAGAGTGACGCTGGATAACGCCGCTTCTCAGTTACGTCTGGGTCAGAAAGTTAATGAACTCGCCTCGCTGGAGAGGGACCGCTACGGAGATTTCATTGGCAAGTCACTGGCGATGCAATCGGTTTACAAAACAATCGATTCTCTTGCTGCTAGTGATGCAACGGGTTTCATTGTAGGGGAGAGCGGTACCGGGAAAGAGTTGGCAGCAGAAGCGATTCATCGAAAAAGCCCACGAAGGAATAAGGAGTTTATTGCGATCAACTGCGGTGCTATTCCAGCTGAACTCATGGAGAGCGAGCTTTTCGGGCATGTAAAAGGAGCCTTTACTGGCGCCAGTGCCAATCGAGAAGGTGCCGCCAGCGTTGCTAATGGAGGGACTCTGTTCCTGGATGAAATTTGCGAGATGAGCCTGGAGTTGCAAAAGAAACTATTGCGTTTCATCCAGACCGGCACGTTCCGCAAGGTGGGAAGTAACATCCTCGAGCAAGTTGACGTGCGGTTCGTATGCGCGACAAACCGCGATCCCCTGGCGGAGGTACGCGAAGGTCGATTTAGGGAGGATTTGTTCTATCGTCTGCATGTTGTGCCTGTCAGGATGCCGCCTCTGCGAGAGAGGGAAGGAGACGTGATGATGATCGCAACCCATTTTTTGCAGACATTTGCTCGCAAAGAAGGAAAGCGGTTTGAAGGTTTCTCCACTTCAGCTAAAGAGGCGCTGCAGCGTTATCCCTGGCCGGGTAATGTGCGTCAACTGCAAAACGCTATGCAGCAGTTAGTGGTGCTGAATGACGGTCAGATCGTTGAAAAATCCATACTGCCGGAACCGATCACCTCCGGGCACCTTGATGCGGCAGACTCGGGAAGTCCTACTTCCATGATAAGGGTTGGTAATGCCACCGCGAAATCTCACCTTGAGCGACGCCAGCTGGTAGAGCCCCTTTGGTTGACTGAAAAACGAGTGATCGAACAAGCGCTCGAAATATGCGATGACAATGTTAACCAGGCGGCTGGTTTACTTGAGGTGGCTCCGTCAACGCTGTACAGAAAATTACAGAGTTGGAAGCAGCAGCAGGCCTGATTTTTCAATAATTTAACTGGAGCAGAGAACGTGTACGGTCTAATAAATAACGCCCTGCAGGGGATGATTCGCGAAAAGTTTGGTGAAGAGCAGTGGGAAAAAGTCTTTGAGGCCTCTGGAGTGCCTGCAGATTCGTTTCTCACCATGCGAAGCTATGACGATAAGGTAACCTATGATCTCGCTTTTGCGGCGTCGGATGTTCTGGGTGCGCCTGTCGCGACTTGCCTTGAAATGTTCGGAGAATATTGGGTGCTCGAAACGGCAAGTAAATCTTATGGCCCGCTGTTGGATGCAGCCGGTGCAGATATTGTTGAGTTCCTTGAAAATTTGAACGCGCTGCATGATCGCATCACAAGTACATTTTTGAACTATCGGCCACCAGAGTTTCAGGTAAAAAAGTTGCCGTCAGGCACCTTCGAAGTTCACTATCAGAGCGAGAGAGAAGGATTCGTGCCGTTTGTTGTTGGCCTACTTAAAGGTCTGGCACAGCGCTTTAATAGCAGCATGGAGATTCTAAAAGTGACCGAGGAAGATGTGCCTCAGGGAGCCTATGCAATATTCGAGATCTCCGTTAAGTGACGCAGAGTAAGGACATATTATCTTCAGCTGAAATGGGGACTCTCAGTCAGTTGTTTTCTTCCATCATAGTGCTTGATCAGGATTGGCGGATAGTGGATGCGAGTGCCAGCTTGCGCCATTTTTTACCTAAACTTGATCAGGCTCCTTTGTTGGGAGAGGTCTTTAATTTTGTTCGTCCTCGTTCGATCGCTAATTACACCGAGGCGCTTGATCATCTGGGAGCATTATTGCTTTTAACCAGTGTTGACGACGATTTTGCGATTCGCGGGCAGCTGGTGCAAAAGAAAATCGATGGCAATGATCGTATCGTCTTTTGCGGCGCCCCTTGGCTCGCCTGGATGTCCGTGAACAAGCCGGAGGTTAAGCTTCGTTTGCAGGACTTTGCGCCCCAGGATGTGCAATTGGATCAGCTTTTCTACATATCAACAGAAGCAAGAATGGTGGCGGATCTTGAAGCATTAAACGCAGAGTTAGGGCTCGCTAAAGAAGAAGCCGAGGCGGCACAGGCAGCCAAAAACGCGTTTTTTGCGAGGATGAGTCATGAAATGCGCACCCCACTCAATGGCATTGTCAGTGCCCTCGCGTTAATGACGGATCAAGCGGTCGAGGGCAAGCAACAAGAGCTATTGGGGCTCGCTAGTAAATCTTCTGCGAGCTTGATGGAAGTCATCAACTATGTGCTTGATGTTTCCAAAATGGAGTCAGAAGAGGCTGAACCTGAGTTGGTGCAATTCGACCTACGCGGGCTTATAGGCAGCGTTAGCGACATTGTGCGTGCCAGGGCAATGGAGAAGGGGCTCGAGTTGCGTAGTCGTTGCGAAGCAAGCTTGCAGCAGCTCTACATTGGTGATGAGTACCGGTTGCGACAGGCTTTGCTCAATTTGCTGACCAATGCAATTAAATTTACCGAGCGGGGCTTCGTGGCTATTGATGTCTCGTCCGTGGAAGGCTCTGAGGGCACTGTACGAATCGAAGTTCGGGATACGGGCGAGGGTATCGATGAGTTGGAGCACGAGTCGATTTTCGAGCCCTTCGTTTCAGAATCTTCACAAGGCGGCGAGGGTACTGGGCTAGGACTGGATATTGCCAGACGCAATGTCAATTCAATGGGGGGGGTTATTGGTTTGACCTCGGAGCCTGAGCAAGGTTCTACGTTCTGGATTGAGCTTCCTCTGAAACTCGCCAAGGATAGTGCTAAGTCAGCAGTGGCTAGCGAAGGCGAGTACAAAGAAGGTCAGTTTGTGGGTCGTGTGCTTTTAGTCGATGACAACGAGACTAACCTGGTGCTTGGATCTCTGATACTCGAAGGTATGGGGGTAACCGTGACACAGGCTGCCTCAGGCGAACAGGCTGTGCAGCTTGCAATGGGAGAGAGCTTTGATCTGGTGCTGATGGATATCAGCATGCCTGGAATCGATGGCTATGAGGCCACTCGCAGAATTCGAGACTGGAAAAGCCGAGAGGAGTTGCCCATTGTTGCGCTAAGCGCCTATGCCAGCTCGGTGCAACAGGCAGAAAGCATGGCCAGTGGTATGGATGGCTATCTCACCAAGCCCATAGAGCGGGATCGATTGGCTACTGCGCTTGAGCGTTGGTTGCAGAAAGAAAAATGGAGTGCAGAGAAGGTTACGCAGGACTGCGTCGAGAAAACGACTTCCTCTCATGTTGATATGGATACGCTGGAGGGCTTGGTGCGGCAGATTGGACTCGATAACCTCAGCACGGTGATTAGCAAGTTTGCCGATGAGGCCGCGAAGCGTTGGCTGGCGCTGGAGTGTGCATCTACCAGCAAAGATCTGGCAAGAGAGGCACACACACTTGGCAGCACCTGTCGAAGCTTTGGTTTGCCGGGCATCGCCGATCAGCTTGGTTTTATTGAAAATCATGGCAAGCAGGAAATGCAAGGCGAGCCCCCTGGAATAGAAGAGACCGGCCAGGCACTGCGCCTGGGCATGATTGAGTTGGCGGACGCACTTGACGCTCTGGCAAGTGCGAATGCCTCCAGCTAGCGCCTATTCAATCCCTGCAAGCTTTCCATGCACGCTGCTGTCACGGCGCAGATTGCGTTTCTGAAAGACTGCGAATGTGTTCTTCACCATCCAGTATCTGAATGCTGGAGTTCTCAAAGTCGTCGCCGATAGGTTGTTGTCTTCCACCCAGGCACTGGGATAAAAAGCTTTCCGTCACTGCGTAGAAAGATAATCGGTTCTCCGGTTTCTGGAAACCGTGTCCCTCATCCGGATAAAGTACATAAGTGACTGGTATACCGAGTTTGTTCATGGCGCTAACAATTTGGTCAGATTCAGCTTGTTTTACCCTGGGGTCGTTCGCTCCCTGTCCGATTAGCAGGGGGCGCTTGATGTTGCTTGCCTTGTACAGCGGAGAACGCTCCTTGAGCAGTGCTTGCCCAGGCGGGGTGTCAGGATCGCCTAAAGCCGCTACTAGTCTTGTCCGGAATCCTGCCCAGTAAGGAGGTATGGATTGAATCAGGGTGTCAAGATTTGAGGGGCCCGCGATGTCCACGCCACAGGCAAATACATCTGGTGTGAAAGTCAGGCCAACCAGTGTCGCATAGCCACCGTAACTGCCTCCCATAATAGCGATCCGGTTCTGCGCCGCTATCCGTTCGGTAATTGCCCATTGGACGGCATCGAGCAGGTCATTGTGCATATCGCCTGCCCACTGGTAATTGCCTGCATTTATGAAGTCCTTGCCAAAACCGGTTGATCCCCGAAAGTTAACCTGGAGTACCGCATAGCCGCGATTGGCAAGCCACTGTACTTTTCCATCAAACCCCGCTGTGTCCCTCCCCCAGGGACCACCGTGCACCAGTAGCACCATGGGTAGAGGCACGCTGGGCCTGCCATTGCTTTTGGTGCGAACGCCCGTAGGAAGAGTCAGGTAAGAAATCAGGTCCCGTCCGTCACGAGAACGGATGGTGACGTTCTCTTTAGCAACCATGGGTAATCCGGTCAACGCCGGGTCGGTTCGAAACAGGGTGGTGAGCTTGAGGTCTGCCCGATCGTAAACCGCGTACTCCGGAGAGCGATCAGAGCGGCTGATGTATAGCGTCCAGCGATTGCCATCCAGAGTGGTGGCGAGTATCTCCGCGTCACCATCTGCCTGGGATTCCAGTGCCTTAATGTCACGGGCAAAGGCCTCATCAAGCGCGCGCCAATCCTTTTGGTGCTGGTTAAAAGCGAGTGCTATTGGCTTATGGGTCTGCGGGTGGAATAAAACGCTGTCGATATTGCCCTGGCTGGATTCAGCTAATACATTGCTTTGTCCTGAAGCGAGGGCCATGCGCGTGAGTGCAGGATTGTTTCTGCCGCGGCTGTCCAGCATGTAAACGCCTTCGTTATCGGCATCGAACCCCAGAACATTGGTGGTGGAAGCGTCCTCAAGAGGAATCTCGGCAAGTTCCTCCCAACCTCCTTCTTCAAGACGATAGAGCATCTGCCCGCCTTCGTCGGTGGGTCGACTGCCCAATCGCACTTGCAGGTCATGGTCTACAAATAGCTGGGCGAAACCGTCGTTCTGGGCGAGAAGCTTTCGTTGTCCTGTGGCGAGGTCAATCTGGTAGGCGTCATGCCAGCGCGGATCTCTATCGTTGATGCCAACCACGACCTGGCCCGGATGGCGTTCGCTCTGGGCAATGAATCGTGCGTTAATGCCTTCATAGGGTGTGAGGTCGCCAGTCGCACCGGTGCGCACGTTGACGCGATACAGATGCCAGTTCTCGTCGCCGTCGCGATCCTGAATATACAGCACATTCTGGCTATCCAGAGTCCAGAAGTGGCTGGGGATGCCGCGGCCGGAATCCTGGGTAATAGCTCTTGCGCTATTGAGGTCACCGGCCGGTGCTACCCACAGATTCATTACGCCTTTTAAAGGGGCGCGAAAGCTCATCATGGTGCCGTCCGGGCTTAATCTGCCCTGGAAGCGACTGGGGTTGCCAAATAGCAGTTCCCGATCGATCAGCTGCGGTGCGGTTGCGTTATTTGCTGGCGGGGTGCTTGCACAGGCCCCTAGCAGTAATAGCAGCGGAATAACGAGGCTGGCAAGCAGTGTGCGGGTTTGCAGCATGAAAAATTTTTCCTTATCAGGTTAGGTAATGCGTAATAGTAAACGCAGCAAGGATAATGCAGGCAGCGCTGGCGTGATAGTTATCGTAGCGTTACCGGATTTTTGGGATCAGTACCGGAGTGTTTACCTTGTAATTTTCGTAATCTGCCTGGCCGCCCCACTTGCTGTCGGCTTTCTTCTCCAGCAGTGGTACACCGCTGACTCTAGTGAGCAGCAGGTAGACAAAGATCGGAGAAATAAGGGTGGCCAATTGCCATCCGGACAAGGCAGGCAGGGCCAGCAGGCCAATGCCGACCCAGAGCATAATTTCGCCAAAATAATTGGGATGACGTGATTTGGCCCATAGTCCGCTTTTAATAAACTCTCCCGCTCCGGCGTTTTTGCGGAAAGCACGCTTCTGTCTATCTGCCACTACTTCGATGCCAAAACCAATCACCCAAATTGCTATGGCGAACATGTCCATGAGTGTCAGCGGTACTTTCTCTTGTGCGCTGATGGCGGCTAGAGCGCAGGCAGCGGTGATCAAAACCCAAAGCCCCTGCAGACTCCAGGTGAAAAAGAAGCGAAGCGGGTTGGGTTTTATCTTGTCGAACCGCGAGTCTGAACCGTCCTGCTGTATACGCGCAAACAAAAAGCTCCCTAGCCTGATTGCCCAGAGTGCGACAAGTGTTCCCAGTAGTATCGAGCGCGGGTCGTTGTGTCCGGAAAGAGCCAATGCGAGCGCGATACAGCTAATGTAGGTGATGCTCCCGGTCAGATCGTAGAATTTTTCTGTTTGCTTGAGATAGGCTGGCACGAATGCACCCCATTGCAGGGCGAATGCCAGTAGGGCGCACCAGGCGAAGACTGGCAATGCGCCAGTCATAGTGCTGCCTTGGCTTCCAGCCCAGGCAATAGCTACACCGAGCAAATAAACGATCAATAATGGGCCCATACAGCGCTGGCTTCCTCTTTGTAGATTGTCCTTAGTCGCCTTGAGTGAGCGAGGCGCCGACGTAGTTTACGACGCTCTATGCGGAAAATGCCACAGCGGAAGACTCAATAAAATTGTATACAATTAAATTGTGCGCAATTATAATTAAAAGCTGAAAGATAAACCCACATTAAAAAGGGGAGAGAGAAGTGCCTTTAAGTCCATTAGGGATATTCCACACCGTGCTTGCCATGGGTGCGCTCATTGCTGTGGCGACGCTGCTATGGCAGGACAAGCAGATCTGCTTTGAACGGTCGTTGGCAAAGTTCTATTTGGCTGCCACGGTGCTCACCGCCGCCAGCGCACTGGGGATTTATCGTCACGGTGGGCCGAACGCGGCACACGGTTTGGCAGTATTGACGGTTCTGGCGGTATTTGTCGGTATTGCAGCTGGCAAGATGAGTTTTCTGGGAGGCGCGAAAAAATATTTTGTCGCTCTGTGTTTCTCATCGACTATTTTGTTCCATTTGTTGCCCACGGCGACCGAAATTCTCACCCGCTTCCCTATGGATGCGCCGCTGGTTGGCTCCTTGGAGGATCCTTTGTTGTTGAAGACATTCGCTGCAATCGTCGTCGTTTTCGTGATTATGCTTGGGCTGCAAATGAACTGGCTACGCGGACAGCGGGATTAATAATTCACAATGACAGGTAATGCATCCATGGACAGCGATAAAACCCTGCTTTTTGATAACCAGGTGTGTTTTCCGCTTTACAGCGCGGCCAATGCGATGGTGCGCGCCTACCGCCCATTATTGCGAGAGCTCGACCTCACCTATCTGCAGTACATGACTCTCATGCTGCTATGGGAGCAGCCGCAGATGACAGTGAAAGAATTTGGAGCTCGTCTTGATTTAGACTCCGGTACGCTGACTCCTTTGCTAAAACGGCTGGAAGCCAAGGGTTTGGTGACACGTGAAAGGGACAAGCTCGATGAGAGAATTCGCGTCATCAAAATTACAGCTCAAGGCAAAGCGCTGCGCAGAAAAGCGGAAGGTATTCCGGCTCAGCTAGCCTGCAACATCGGGTTGGATAAAAAAGAGGCAGTACAAATTAAACAAATGTGTCAGCGACTCCTTCAGTCGCTCGCAAAAGATTAAGTAAAACTCAATCAAAAAAATTATTAGCCGCAATGTCGGTCACTGGAGAATAGAAATGTCAAAAGAATGGGATATTGTTGTTTATGGCGCCACTGGCTTTACCGGGCGTCTGGTCTGTGAATATCTCTCTAGCCAATACGGCACTGGGGGAGAAGTGAGTTGGGCCATGGCTGGTCGAAGCCAGCAGAAGCTAGAACAGGTTCGCGGTGAGCTTGGTATCTCTGACGCAATACCTTTAGTTGTTGCAGACGCAGCTGACACTGCTTCCATTGATGCAATGGTGGCTCAGTCGAAAGTTGTTCTGACGACAGTGGGGCCTTATCAGCTTTACGGTTCGGATCTGGTCAAAGCCTGCGCCGCTGCAGGCACTGATTATGTGGATTTATGCGGTGAACCTGCCTGGATGCATGAAATGATTGCGGCCCATGGCGATGCCGCCAAGGCCAGTGGCGCCCGGATTGTATTCTCTTGCGGTTTTGATTCCATTCCTTTTGATCTCGGGGTTTTGTTTCTGCAGCAGCTCGCAGCTGAAGATCAGCAGGCGCCGCTGACTCGCATTAAAGGTCGGGTCCGCAGTATGAAGGGAACCATGTCGGGCGGCACCCTGGCCAGTTTCAAAGCGACCATGGCGGCCGCCGGTAAGAATCCTGAGCTCATCAAAGTACTCATGGACTCCTTCGCCCTCACTGAAGGTTTTGCAGGGCCCGAACAGCCTTCCGGCTTGGCTCCGATTTATGAAGACGACCTGGGTAGTTGGTCGGCACCATTTGTCATGGCTACGATTAATACGAAAAATATTCATCGATCGAATTTCTTGCTGGGCCACCCCTACGGCGAAGATTTCGTTTACGACGAGATGCTGTTAACCGGCCCCGGGGAGCAGGGTGAGGCCATTGCCAAGGGCGTCGCAGCGGACAAGTCTATGGCAGAGTCCACTATCCAGCCAGGAGAGGGGCCCAGTCAGGAAGAGCGGGATAATGGCTCTTACGACGTGATGTTCAGCGGATCAAATGGCAGCGGCTATAACGTGGTTGCCAGCGTGCAGGGTGACAAAGACCCGGGCTATGGTTCAACCAGTAAAATGATCGCGGAAGCCGCGGTATGTCTGGTTTTACACCCAGAATTGGCGACAGGCGGTATTTGGACGCCGGCGGCCGCGTTGGGCGCACCTTTGATCGAAAGATTGCAGAGCAACGCCGGGCTGAGCTTTAACAAAGAGGGCTGATCGCACGTTTATTGTCTCAACCCGGGTGATCTTTTGGCGTATGGCGCTCGTATCATCTTCACGATCCGCAAATGCGGGCAAAACTTGGTCAAAAGCGTCAAATAGAGGTAAAGATGATGGGTATTTCAATCGCCGGGTTCGAACAAAAACTCTTTCGTAAGGTAAACGGAGTAGTCGAGCCTCTTGTCAGCAGCGGTGTTGGCTCTCCTGCATGGACGCCGGCCAGTCTGATTGTGCTGGAATCCACTGGCTTTAAGAGCGGTCAACGTAGGCGCACACCGCTGTGGAGCCTGCGATTGGGTCAGTATCGTTTGATTAGCACCGCTCGTGGAAATCGTTCGTTCTGGGTAAAGAACTTGCAGAAAAATCCCGAGGTGAATTACTCGCTGGACGGCAAAGTGGTGTCATCGGATGCTATTGTGATCGCCCCAGGTTTTGACAATATGAATGACTGGGAGCTTGGCTCCGTTTTTGGTCGCGTGCTCGGCGGGCTGGAGAAGTTTGTCCAACAGCGTGGCTGGGCGTTTGCAGTCCTGGTTCCTGCCGATGGCTGAGGTGGCCTCTGGCCATAAGGGAAACTATGCCGAAGCGGTGGAGGGCTTGCCGGAAATCGGCAGACACTTCGCGGCTCTCTACCGATCTTTTTGGTCGCTTGAGTCGCTGCCAGCGGAGACTCTGGAACTTTGCCGTCTGCGCCTGGCGCAGCTGCTCGGTAGTGATATCGCCTGGCAACATCAGGAAGTAGCGCTTGCGCCGAAGCTGCGTGATGAACTCAGTGATTGGCCTGACAATGCGCTGTTTAGCCCCGCTCAAAAAGCCTGCCTCGAACTCACAGAAATGCATGCGATTGATGCTCGCTCAATTACAGATGCCCAGGCCGACGCAGTGAAGTCACACTTTGGCGAGGTCGGGTTTGTGGCGCTGGTTCAGGCGCTGGGCGTTTTCGACGCAATGATTCGGCTAGGTTTAATCTGGGGATTGAACTCTATGGAGGTCAATCAATAATGACGATTAAAGCGCGAGTGAAACCGCCTCAATCGGATACTGGCAATTTGATCAGGGATTCCGCCCTGGGGCTGGTGCCGGAAACGCTACCGCATTATCTTGACCTGACGGTAGCGATTTGGGACACCGGGCCCCTGTCACCCGCGGAGATTGAGCTCGCGCGTCTGCGTAATGCCAATCATGTGGGCTGTGTTATGTGCAAGGCGGTGCGCTACGACATTGCTGTTGCCGATGGGCTGACTGAGCAAGCGGTCGATCAGGTGAGTCAAGAGCATGGTGAAACCGGGCTGTCCGAGCGACAGAAACTGATTGTGCGTTTCGTCGATCGCTATCTGCTATCGCCGGCGGTAAATGACCCGGAGCTTCAGCGTTTGATGGACGAGCAGCTGAGCGAGGTGGAACAATTACACCTCGCCTTGTTAATGGCTTATTTCAATGGCTTTTCCCGCTGCGCAGTGTCTTTAGGCGGCATGCCTGACAGCATGCCGCGCATGGAGATCTCTGTCCCTCGCTAGACTGGACTCTGGCTTAGCTGGCCAGTTTAGAGAACTCCAGTTCCGGAAAGCCTGCTGCAGCAGATTCGTCCAGCTTGTCTACGAGTTGGAAGAGTAATTCAGCCTGTAGCGGTTTTCTAAAAGCATGAGAGCGTTGTGTACGAGCGCTTATTGCTGTATCTAGTCAGTAATGAATTCCAGCTATCTCCACATGGATCCGTTTCTTCAGCCTGAAGAGGCGGAAAACATGCTCCGCATTGCTGAGTCCTTCGGTAGTTTTGGTACCTATGCCGAAGAAGCCACCAGCGATGGCCTGGGCGAGTCATTACCTCAGCGCTTTGACGTTGGGCTTAATTATGTCGCTCATGGACTGGATGGTGGTGGAAACCATGACGATCTTGAAACGGCTAAGAGCCGAAGCAATTACTTTCGGGAAACTTACGCCTACGGTAACGAAAAATGCGTAACTGGCGTAGAAGCTTTTCTAGAGCATCCAAAAATGCAGCGTGCTGCGCGAGAAATTTCTGCTTGTGAAGAAATTGTCCCTGCGATTGTTTATGCAAATTTGCTGATACCCGGGCAGGAGCTCGCAATTCATACGGACGTTCCCGAGTTTCGCGGGGCTAATCGAAAGAATGCACCGCAATGGTTGTTGGTGTGTATGCTGCACTCGGGTTTGTTCGATCGCTGGCGCGTCAGGATACTCACCTGCGTATCCTGGTTTGGCACCGCCAAGGGTGGTGCATTCACGTTCTACCCCAATGGTGCTAATGGTGCCCGCGAAGCCATTCCCGCACAGCACAACTCGGCAATTCTGATAGATACCGATAAGGTGTTTCATGGGGTTGAACGAGTCGCCCAGCGATTGCCAGAACTCCCTCCCATTGAAGCTGGAACTCGCCTTTATCATCTGGACGACGATGATTGGGCGCTTCGTGCCGGCAACCAGACTCTCGCTCGCTATAGCTGGCCGCAGATTCGGTACTCCATTTCCTGGAAAGGTTATTGTTTTAAGGACCAAGAGGAGCGTTCGCTCTGGGAGTCGGGTAGCGACGACCTGACGCTGGATCAGATCATCGACCTGTTTGAGCGAGACCTGCGCCAGTCGGGCCGAATGAAAGGAGATCGCCCCGAGCCGGATGATTTTGCGCAGATGATGGTTGAGACTTACATTCACTACCCCGAAGCAGGGCGCTAGCTTTAATAGGGCCTGGCGCTAAAGTTCCCCTTCGCTTTAGCTTGCATTCAGCTATAATTCCCCAGCTTTTTCGACCGGTTTCACTTTGGTGTGGTGGCATCCAGTCAATTGAACATCGTCAATACACGTCAGTTTGAAGGTACCCAAGCCATGTTTTCAGAGCTAACCCAGCGCCCGGCCGACCCGATTCTCGGCCTTTCCGTGAAATTCAAAGCGGACAACAATCCCCAGAAAATAGACCTGGGCCCGGGTATTTATAAGGACGAACAGGGCAATACGCCAGTGTTAGCCTGCGTAAAGGCCGCGGAGCAGCATCGTGTTGATAATGAGATCACCAAAACCTATATCAACTCGGCTGGTTCTGCACTGTTCAATGAGAAGATCACTGCACTGAATCTCGGTGATCACAGGGTTATTCGGGAAAATCGCATTCGCACTGTTTCCACACCCGGCGGCACCGGCGCATTGCGCATTGCTGGCGAGTTCATCAAGGCCTGCAAGCCCGGAGCTACCATTTGGGTGAGTAATCCGACCTGGGCCAACCATGATGGAGTATTCACGGCCGCAGGCTTAACGGTAAAGAGCTATCCCTATTACGATTACGAGAATAAATGCCTCGACTTTGATGGCATGCTGGACGCCCTGAAACAGGTGCCGGCGGACGATGCAGTATTGATTCACGCCTGCTGCCATAACCCCAGCGGTATGGATTTGAATCAGGCCCAGTGGCAGCGAATAGCTGAATTGGCGAAAGAAAGAGGCTTTCTGCCCGTTGTCGATATGGCATACCAGGGGTTTGGCGAAGGGCTGGAAGAAGATGCTCGTGGCTTGCGCCTGCTGGCCGATACCGTCGATGAAATGATTATCTGCAGTTCCTGCTCCAAGAACTTTGGGCTTTACCGTGAACGTATAGGGGCTTGCTCAGTGATTGGTAAGAGCGCCGCCGCGGCGGATATCATCAGTTCAGTGCTCATGCCGACGGTGCGGGTAAATTACTCTATGCCGCCAGCTCATGGCGCAGCTATTGTTGAAACTATCCTCAGTTCGGATGAGCTAACGGCGCAATGGCATGTTGAACTCAAGGATATGCGAGATCGAATTGGCGGGATGCGCCAGTTGCTGGTGGATAAGCTGGTGGCCCACGGTGTGACGCGGGATTTCAGTTTCATCGCCAGGCAGAACGGAATGTTCTCATTCCTGGGTATCGATAAGGATCAGGTTCAGCGATTACAGGACGACTTCAGTATTTATATAGTGGGTTCCAGTCGTATTAGTCTTGCAGCGATTGCGCCAGATAATGTGGACTACCTGGCGGAGTCTATTGCGAAGATTCTCTAGGTCGGCGCACTCACAAACCGTTATCTGCAGCCGGTCATCGCCGCGCAGGCTTTCATCACCTTGCAGTAGGTCATCACCGTGCAGTATGTCATCCCCACGCACTTGGTCATCCCCGCGCACTTGGTCATCCCCGCGCATTTGGTCATCCCCGCGCAGGCGGGGATCTATAAATCTTTAGCTCGCTGGATTCCCGCCTCCGCGGGAATGACGAGTGGTTTGACGGGAATGACGAGTGGTTTGACGGGAATGACGAGTGGCTTGGCCGGAATGACGAGTGGTTTGACGGGAATGACGAGTGGCTTTACAGGAATGACGAGGCTAGCTGAGGCTGGCTATGTAGCCCTCCTCAGGAGCTTAAACCTAAACCAGCTTCTCCGGGCAAACAATGACTCCGTCGGTGTCAGCGTATAAATAGTGACCACTGGTGAACTGGCAGCCACCGAATGACAGGGCGATATCTCGCTCACCGCCGGTCACCGGAATGTACTTGCGAGGGCAGGTACCAAGCGCATAAAGAGCAACGGGAATGTCACTGATCTGGTAGGTATCGCGAACATAGCCGTTGATGACAATGCCGCTGTAGTTATTTTGCTGGGCAAACTTCATCAGGTTTTCACCGACCACTGCATAGTAGGCCTGTTCAACATCGACCACTACCACCTTGCCAGTGCCGTTTTCGTCCCTGAGCAGGGAGATAAGGTCTGAGTTGTTCCGGTCCAGCTTTATGGTGATAATCTCGCCCTGACATTTATCGGTGCCACCGTAGTTGGTATAACCGGGGCCCAGTACTGCAGTCTTGTCGCTGTGGTCATCGCAAATGTCGGCGGTAAAAAAAGCCATGAAAGTATCCCTGAATTAAATTTGCCGGGGGATTCTAGCATTATGACCCCGATTTCGGCATAAACTTTTGATATCATTGCCTTTTCCGGTATTTTAATCGTTGGCCCGTGTTCGCTCAATGGTGCATATGGGGCCTTTAAAGACGACCAGGTGTAAACAAGCATGAAGGTAGTAACAGGCGTCGTGGGTAACGATATCCACGTGGTCGCCAACCGACTGATCGACCTCTCCCTGAAAGCCAGGGGTTACGAGGTCTATAACCTGGGTGTAAATACACACCTGGAAGAATTCTTCGATGCCGTTGTGGAGACGGGGGCCGAAGTGCTAATGATCTCCTCCCTGAATGGTGAGGCAGAGGGTTGGGGGCGCGAGGTCAAGTTGCTGAAATCCAGATACAAGAACCTTGACGATGTGATCATGATGATAGGCGGTAACCTGGTCGTCGGCAGTGGTAATACCGAAGACATTGTGGCGCGCTACAAAAAATACGGATTTGATCTGGTGTGTCACCAGATTGACCTAAATACTGGCCTGGATATGTTGCAAAGCATGATAGAAGAGAGATTCCCCTCATGAGCCTGTTGCAGGAAGAGAGAGAAATCATCCTCGGCAATGAGTATGTCGATAGCTTTGATTTTGCGGAGGTGTCTGATTTTGTGACCAATGCCAGTAAAGAACTGTTCATCTCGCATCACTTTGCCAAACGCGAAAAGATGCTGGTGCAACCCAGGGGCGGCTTCCCAACATACCAGCAGCAGTATGCTTTGTATGAGTACTTTGTTGACGCTAACGTCGATGTATTGCCACTGACCATCGACTCCAATACCCGCTTGAACGACTATGCGACGGCAAAGAAAATGCTGCGCCTGAGTGAAGAAAACGACATGGATATGCTCAATGGCTATCCGCTGGTCACTCACGGCTATCGCACCACCCGCAAGATGATTACGCACTTCGACAAACCCGTCAGTTTGCGTCATGGGACACCGGATGCCCGCTTACTGATTGAAACTGCAATTGCTTCGGGCATCTTCGAAATCGAGGGAGGCCCTATTACCTATTTGCTGCCTTACTCAAAAAACTTTCCACTGGACAAAGCTTTCCTCTACTGGAAATACGTGGAGCGGGTTTGTGCCAACTACTCGGCACTGAACGAACCCATTAATCGCGAATCGTTCGGACCGCTGACGGCGACCCTGGTACCACCGGCCATCACAATCGTGATCCAGTTGCTGGAAATGCTGCTGTCCCTGGAAGAGGGAGTGAAGTCATTCTCTGTGTCTTTTGCACAGCAGGGATCAATGAACCAGGACATTGTTACCGGCGCGGTGATCAAAAAACTGGCAAAGCACTATGCCGAGGAGATTGGCTGCGGTGACGCTGCGATCAACCTGGTATATCACCAATGGATGGGGGCTTTTCCCACTAATCAGGATTTTGCTGATCAGCTGATTAATCTCTCGACCGTCATTGCCTCGATGGTCGGGGCCGACAAAATCATCACCAAGACCCGTCAGGAAGCGACTGGCATTCCAACCAAGGAAGCCAACGCCAAAACCGTGGCCGATACCCAGTACTGCCTCAGGATTCTTAATGGATTACCCAGTGTGGTCGATGAAGAAGAAGAGGAAATGCTGACGCTGCAAGTGCAGGCAATCATGGAAGCGGTATTTAACGACCCGGCAGACACGATGTGGCGCAAGGTATTCAACTCAATAAAAAATGGCGTCATTGATGTGCCGTTCTCCCCTCACATCATTAACCAGAATGAGATGATTACCATTCGGGATGCGGGAAAGAATATTCGAATTATTGAGCGGGGCAATGTTCCCATCCCGGATCGCTGCTACGAATACGAAAAATCCAAGTGTGACCTGAGCAAAGATACCACCAGTATCGTCAACGACATCATCCACGATATAGGTATCATGCAATGGTAGCGCAAGAAAAAAAGTTGCTAATTGATGTGGGTAGTACTTATTTCAAAGTGGCTACTCCCACATTAATAGAGCAGCATTTCAGGGACTTCAACAAAGATATCTTTGACGACCTGATGAGTAAGTGCGGGGACATCGTCTCCGGCTTCGAAAAGCAGGACGTGTACATTTGCTCTTCGGCCAACGGCGGGTTGAGCACGCTTATTATTGGGGTTACTAATTCCTTCTCCCTGAAGTACGCGACCAATATCGCGTTCAACTCAGGGATTAATATCATTGATACCATTTTGTTCCAGAATATCGAGGATTACTCGATTCCCAGTGACCTGATTGATGTCGTTATTGTGGTCGGTGGCGTCGATTCGCACAGTAACCTGTATTCAGAAAAAGTGTTCAGTTATCTGGATCAGCTGAATTACAGCAACGCCGTTTTCGTTGGGTCGGCGCAGGACGCCCAATCCATGCGCGACAACATTGAAAATCTCGTTGTGCTTCCCAATATCATCGACGACAAACTGCATATCGTTGAAGAGCATTTGAAAAATTACCTCACCAACCTGTATCAGCAGGACATAGAAGGTAAGGAGGACATTAAGCACCTCTACGATATTACCTCAAACCAGATATTCTCGACTCCATATGTTGTCAACCGGGCCCTGCCTCACATTGAGACTCGGGTGTCGGTAGCCAACCCCTTTATCTTATTGGATATTGGTGGCGCGACGACGGATATTCATTACTCCAAGGACCTGGTGGATGAAAATATCGTTACCGAAAATGAGTACGACCGTTTGGTGTTTAAGCGGTTGGGGGTTTATAAATCCAGACAGTCCCTGATTCTGGCGGCAGAGAGCAACGAATTTGTTTACGAGCTCCTTATGCATCTGGGGGTGACAGAAAATATTTATAACGAACAGACGGAGAAGGCGACGAAAATTCTTATGCAGCTGGCCATTTTTCTGGTTCTCTGCAAGATGTCTCATTATCGACAGTCCTATGTAAACCTGCGGCTTCTGCAGATTAACTCCATTGTACTAACTGGTGGCATCACCAAGGTTCTTAGCCTGGATGAAGTGGAAACGATTATCGCTTTTTTCTACCGTAAAATTTTAAGTTCTAGCCATAATCCAGTCGCTGTCATGGACAGTAACTACGATATTTGGACATTGGGCACAAAGGTATAACAATCATGTCTATTAACTGTATCAGGTCAATCCTCGAAGATGCTGTGCAAAGCGATAGTGAAAAAGCTGCGTTGCTGCTCAACGGCGAGTCAATGTCTTACGCGGAATTGTTTAGTCGGGTCAACCAGGTGGCTTTTTACCTGGATGAGTTGGGTCTTCCGAAAAACGCGCGTATCGGTGTTTACTCCAACAAGGGTGTGGAGCAGGTCATCGCTATTCTGGCGATATTGTCTACCGATTATGTGTTGGTGCCATTGACTCGCCTGCTCAAGCCAGAGCAGGTCGAATACATTATTAACGACTGTGATATCAAGTGTATTATCACTGACAGGATCAAGCTGGAGAGTATTGAGGAAATTCAGTTTGATGGTCATGTAATTTCCTTTGAAAGCGTAGCCAAAGATGTCGCTTCTTTCGATGAGATCTATAAGTACTACAACAAACCTTACAGCTGTGATATCAGTGGCCACAATAACGCGGTAATCACTTATTCATTTGGTCTGACCGGAACACCCAAAGGGATCGTAATTTCCCATCGTAATCTGGTCGATTCAGCGCGGGTGGTTTCTCAGTACCTCAAGCTCGAAAGTGACGATGTTCTCTCCGGTATCCTGATGTTTAATTTGGACTACGGGCTGAACCAGATCTTCTGCTCTATCTATAAGCGCGCGACATTGGCCTTGCATCGCTTTATTTTGCCGGAAGATTTTTTCAATCACCTGATAGATGACGAAGTCTCAGTGCTGGCCTTGATGCCAGTCAATATTTCCCAGATGTTTGACGACGAAGGTCAACGTGTGCCGAGTCCTGAGTTGTTCGAAAAGCTCAGAATTATTACTTCTTCGGGTGGCAATGTCACAGAGCGAATGATTGGCGACTGTCAGCGTGCTTTTCCCAAGACCAGCTTCTATTCAATGCACGGGCTGACCGAGGCTTTTCGTTCGACTTATCTCGATCCCTCCCAGGTTAAAATTCGCCCCGATTCCATCGGTAAGCCGATTCCCGATGTTGAACTCTACGTTCTTAATGAAGAGGGTAAGGAATGTGCACCTCGCGAAGTAGGGGAGTTGATCCATCGTGGTGGATATATCTATCGCGGATTCTGGAATGGTCCCGAGGAAAATCAGCAGCGCTTTAAGTCTATTGAAATTCTGAAGGACGTTATTGATCTTGAAGGACAGTTAACTGACGAAATTGTCGTTGCCACCGGAGATTATGTCTACAAAGATGAAGAGGGCTATTTTTACTTCGTCTCCCGCCACGATGACATGATCAAGACGGCGGGCTTCAGAGTGTCTCCGTTTGAAATCGAGTCGGTGGTCCGTAAGAACCTGCCGCAAATCGATCAGTGCGCGGTATTCTCAATTGACAACGAATTGATCGAAGAAGAAATCGTGTTGGTCTACTCAGCTCCACACGAAATAGCAGAGGAAGAAATTCTTTTTGAACTCAAAAAGCACCTGGCTTCCTACATGATTCCCAGCAAAGTAGTGTACAAAAAGTCCTTGCCTCTGGTTCAAAGTGACAAGAATCAGATCAATAAGGATGAGCTAAAGCGGGAGATTACTGCTTAGGTGAAAAATGGGCGGCCCTTACATGAGCCGCCCGATTATGCTGAGTGTTCAGCGGGGCCTGCCGTAGTCGCCATTGTCGATTCTGCGGTCTTCTCTGGAGTAGTCCAGTACCACATAACCCCGTCCCTCAAGGCAGCGCCTCACTGCATAGCCTGAATCGGCTCTGCCTTCGACATCTCCAGCGACATTGCCAGCGATACCACCTGCGGCGGCACCCCAGGCTGCGCCTTTGCCAGCTGAGCGAACTGCATTGTCGCCGCTAGCGCGCCCAACAGCAGCTCCCCCAAGTGCCCCCACCATTGCGCCCGATTTCAGCCCCATCTTTCTGGATGAGCTTTTGCCGCTCTGGTTGTTGCTGCTGATGACGGCCTGGCATTGCTCAAGGTCGTTTTGGTAAGCGACTTCCTGACCGGGTTTGATGTCGACCATAGGTGAGTCGTTGTATGAGATAGCCATTGCTTGTGGCGCTGCCAGCGCCAGACCAATGATGCCGATTAAGCTGATTGCGTGTGATTTCATTGTCATTCCCTCTCGTCTTGCGTTATCTGATGGTTGTATTTCAACAGAGTTGGACTTGAGTCGGCAGGGCATGACAGAGGAAAAAAATCTGCTAGCATGCCTAGAACGTTCAGGGGGATTAAAATGATTGAAAAGCGCTACTCAGGCGTTGCTGATTACCTGGCCACGCAACGGGAGCTAAAAGCACTGTCACAGGAAACGCTGGCGGAGCAGTTAGTTGAGCATTCCGCTTGTTTCGAAGGCGTTGACGGTCTTGCGATCAGTCGCTGGGAGCGCGGTACCGTCAGCCCCAGCATAGAGCGCCAAATTGCTTTGATGGAGTTCTTTGGCGACGAGCCTCACCTGCTCCTCGGTAGTGCTGATTATGAGTTAAAGCAGTTGCCATCGTTGAGCGCATTCCACAAATGGATGCGACAGAACTTACTTTACAATCATGTAATGGGTGGCCACCCTTACGCTAACAACGACGATATGGAGTTTGATAAGTGTTCAATTGATCACCCGTTATCGTCCCGCTGGCTGAATCTGTCCTGTCGATATAATCAGAACCTGACTCGGGGTCGTGAGGCCTGGAGTGAGCAACACCTTTGGCAGTTAGCGTCCAGGCCATCCAGTCACTGTGTTTTTTACCACGCAGATGATCAACTGCTTGGCCACGCAATCTTACTTAGGGTTTCCGATGAAATTTTAAATGACCTTTTGACGGGTCGTATGAATGACACTGAACTTCGTCCTGATCAGCTTCTGGAGGATGATGCGCCAGGAAACCTGTACTGTCAGAGTATCTATTTTGGCACTCGCAGCATCTGCGAGGACGGTCTCACACACATATTCAGAACGTTGATAGAGAATCGTGCGAGCCGTGCATTGGGCTCCAAAGCGCGCGCCAATTTTGGTGTCCAGTTGATGGACTTACTAATGGGAGAGGTTATCGATAGAGGTGATTTGATCACCGGACATCGAGATGGAGCCAGGTACCAGGGGAAATATCTGGAGCATGTGTCTTACCTGCTTAAGCGTGAAAAATTGTTGTCCAATCCCACCCTGCTAAACTTGGTGAGGCAGCTGTAGAGGACCACCGAGTTAACGCGCTTGGTCCCGAAATTGTGCCGGAGACATACCTGTCCAGCGTTTGAAGGCTCTCGAGAATGCGCTGGGCTCAGAAAACCCCAGCAGGTAACTGGTTTCTACCACCGAACGGTGGTTCTGATTCAGGTATTTCTTTGCCAGTTGTAGCCTGCAGTCCTGCAATAGGTCGTTAAAGCTGGCTCCCTCGTCCTTTAGCTTTCGCTGTAAGGTTCGGTTACTGACGAAAAGATCGCTCGCTATCTGCTTCTGTTCGGGAGGTCCGTCGGGCAATCTTGCCAATAATTTTTGCATCACTTCTCGGGAAAAACTGTTGTTGATGAATGACTCCATGTAGGCGGCGGCCTGCTCATCATTCACCCGGGCAAGCTTTGGGTCCCCCGTCACCAGTCGGTCGTCAATGTCGGCTCGCGACCAGACTATATTGGTGTTGTCACTTTCGAAGGTGACGCGTGTGGAGAGCATATAATCCCAGCGGTCGGGTTCATTGGGACGAGGCCTTTCCATTTCTATGGTGACTGGCGCGAGAAACTGCCCAAGGCTGAGTTGGCACATGCGCGATATGATTCCGATGCCGTAGTCCCGACCGGCGTACTCAAAATCATCGAGACCCAGCGCCCGCCGAATATGCAGAACAATCAGATCATCAGTCTCTTCCAATTCCAGCTCAGCGATTGATGCAATAATTCTGGCGAAGCGAACCAGTCGCTGCAGGCCATCGTAAACAGTGTCACTGGTGAGCCACCCCAGACCCAAACCGTGCAACGCCTGTGGCTGTAATTCCTCAGCCGCATACAGGCCAAAGGCCTCGTCCTCGGTAATTTCGACACAGTGACGCATGAGTGAATTGTACTGATTAGCGGGAACTCGCCATTCGGGATCAGCGAGTTTGCCGGGATCCAGGCCAACACTCTCTATAACCTCTAGCGCGTCATGTCCGCGATTTTGCAGAACTCTGGCAATCGGTAGCAGTAGTGTGCCCAGTATAGATGGCTGTTCAGTTACCTTATTCGTCATGCTAGGTGTCGGGCCCCCCAGTTACCGGTTTTCAAGCCCATCGCATCACAAGCAGTTGGATCCTCGCGCAGGCCATTCTAATATAGGGGATGTACTCGCCAAAACAATGGCTTTTTTCGCTGCTTTAGGTCTTAGACTGAACGCAGAGCGCAGATCGCGGTCTATTAAGACACTATTTAATGAAGAGATTGATTACATGAGGCACCTCATTCTTTCAGCCCTGCTAATGCTGGGCAGTTATCAGGCCATGGCAGAAACCGCCGTTGCACATTTTGCTGGCGGCTGCTTTTGGTGCATGGAGTCCGACTACCAGGGGCGTGATGGCGTTATTGATGTCGTGTCGGGCTTTACCGGCGGCACCTTGGAAAACCCCACTTACAAAGGTAAACACGACGGACATTTTGAAGCCATCGAGGTCACTTACGACCCGTCAGTCGTGAGTTATCAGGAGCTACTTGATCTGTTCTGGGTGAGTATCGATCCCTTCGACAATGCGGGTCAGTTTTGTGACAAGGGGTTCAGTTACCGGAGCGCGGTGTTCCCTGGCAACGCAGAAGAGAAAGTGCTGGCCCAGAAATCGCTAGAGGCGGTGGCAGCGCGTTTTCCCGATCAGCAGGTGCATACCGAGATTCGAGACGCCAACCGGTTTTGGCCGGTGGAAGAGTATCACCAGGACTATTATCTGAAGAACCCAGTTCGCTATAAGTACTACCGCTGGAATTGCGGTCGTGACCAACGCCTGGAAGAAATTTGGGGCAAAAGGGAAGCGCATTGAGCCTTGTAGAGCGGCGCCGCTGTTGCGGTTAGCCTCGAATGCTGCGGCAGGTTGACTGGACTCGTCTACCTGCTTTGACATCTTACCGGATAGTGTATGATGAGGTTCGAGAACGGCAGGGTGACGATCTATGCCCCAACGAAAATTTGAGTACGGTCCACTCGCGACCGGCACCTACACAGCGATGGTTTCGCTCACCTGTCTGATTGCAATCATATGGCCATCATGGCTGGTCGCCTATGTCAGCGGGCTTTTCTTCCTGGGCTTCGGACTCAGGCCGCTGCTGGATTGGTCTGGTCTGCTGGAGCGCTATTCTGATATGGAAGCATCACTGGAGGAGCGTTTTCATCGCAAGCATGTGGATAAAAAACGCCTGCAGATAGAGAGAAAAGAACGCGACAAAAAGTATAAGCACTCCCATTACCGTGACCCACGCCTTCCGCCTAATTGGTAGGCAAGCAGTCCCTCATCGTCATGAATTGTGGCCACTGATGACCATTGGAAACGATACCAGCTTGGTTAAACTGCCTTTCTAACTTTAATAACCGAGCCACCTTAATGTTCGATTTTAACGATAAAGTTGTTCTGGTCACTGGCGGAAGTCGCGGCCTGGGTAAAGCCATATCAGAGGGTTTTGCACGTGCTGGAGCACGGGTGATTGTCTCCAGTCGCAAGATAGAGGCGTGCAAGTCGGTTGCCGATGGTATTAACGAATCGGGTGGAGACGCTATTGCGCTGGCTGCTAATGTCGGCACAATCCAAGATCTGGATCGACTCAAAGACGAAGCGCTTGCCCATTATGGCCATGTCGACATTCTGGTGAATAATGCCGGCATCAATATCGCAATGGGTGCACTTACCGACCTGTATCCCGAGGCCTTTGATAAAATGTACCAGGTCAATCAGCGTGGCCCCTGGTATCTGGCCTCAAGGCTGGCACCTCACATGGCTGAAAACGGAGGAGGAGTGGTCATTAATTTCCTTTCGGTGTCTGGTCTTAAGCCGCCGGCTTATATGGGTTTCTATGCCGCGACCAAGGCAGCGCTGGAAGCCCTGACAAAAGTGATGGCCCAGGAGTGGGCACCAATGAACATCAGGGTGAATGCCATTGCGCCAGGAAGTTATCACTCTGATCTGACTGACGGCGCTATTGCCGCGATCCCGGGGTTTGAAGAAGGTATTATTGATGCCAACCTGATCAAACGCATAGCCTCCAGCGATGAAATTCTCAATCCGGTTTTTTATCTCGCCGGTGAGAGCTACACCACGGGTATTACTTTGACCGCAGATGGCGGCATGATGACCAAGTAGCGGGTCTCGCTGACGACTAGTCCGTCATCGACTGCGCCATGTCCTGCATGTAGTCGATGTAGGCGAGCTTGAATCGCGGATCGAAATTCTTTTGATCGGCAGCCAGTTTCACGATAACGACGCGATTTCCGGGGTGAACGTAAATGTTCTGGCCCCAGATGCCTCGTGCGAGAAAATCGCCATCCCAGTCGCGCGGTGTCCACCACTGGTATTGGTAGCCTGAGTCGTTAGAAGAGCCTGTGTTAGGGCCGGGCATCAAGTGGGGCTCATCAGGTGTCACGGACTCTCTGGCCCAACCGGCGGGCAAAATTTGCTGCTCATCGCGCTTTCCGTCGTGCAGGTACAGCAGACCCAATTTGGCATAGTCTCGGGCAGCCGCCGCCATTCCCCCCATCGCCAACTCAATACCTTGCTCGTCGAGTGTCCACAGCCCCCTGTACTCCATGCCGAGAGGGTGCCAAAGGCGCTTGGTCATATAGTCTGTCAGGGATTCGCCAGTAACCCTTACCAGCAAGATGCCCAGCAGTTGGGTGTTGATGCTGGCGTAGTGATTAAACGTCCCCGGAGGATGTTCCTGCCCCAGCGTGTTGATGTACTCAAGGTATGTCATGGGCGGCACCATGCCTGCCATTTTGTTGATATCGGACTCCGGGTCTGTGTAGGTCTCGTCGAACCGCATGCCCGAGGACATCTGCAATACTTGCTTCACGCTGACACCATCGAAGGTCTTGCTGGTGAGCTCCGGCAAGTACTTGCGTATGGGGTCGTCGAGGCTGCCAATTTTCCCTTCGCCCAGGGCAATGCCTATTAGGGCAGAGGTAAACGATTTGGCGACAGAAAAAGACGTATGGAGGCTGCTGCGGCTGTCGCCATGCGCATATTGTTCGTAAACCACTTGACCATCTTTGATCACCAGGAAAGCCGAGGTCTCAGATGTGCTGATGAACTCCTCCAGACTTGTGGGCTTCCCCATGAAGTCACCGGTGTAGCTGAGACTGTCATTGCTAGATCCCAGATTCCAGGGTGCTGGAGAGGCTGTCATTTCTGCTGTTGGGACGAATTGATCCATATTGCGAAAATTCGAGAAGTGGTCGCCCGCAAACAGGGCCATGATTCCGGTTACTTCCCCTTCCGCGGCTGTGCCGCCGATGGTGACACCCTGGGCGACGCTCGCCATGGGAGAAAGCATTAAACCGCTGCATACTAGCGAGGTCAGGAAGGGTCTAAGTGAAGTCACGGAAGTGCCTGTGCAAGAATGAATATGAGGTTAAGTCTAGCCCACAATTAGCAGTTTGATGCAGCGCGGAGTAAAACCTTCGTCTATAGTTCAATTTTTCTTGATGCGTTAAATGGCGAAAGTGACTGACATGGCAGATTACATACCCCCGGCACTGGATTGGGTGCGAGAGCAGGTAGAACTTTACGAGAGTAGCGGTGGCGTCGAAGGCTACCTGCTGGAAGGCACCGATATGCCCTGTATCCTGGTTACTCATAAGGGGGTCAAAACTGGCGCAGTGCGCAAAATTCCGGTGATGCGTGTCGAAGTCGACGGCTGCTACGTATTGGTGGGCTCCATGGGCGGTCAACCAAAGAACCCAGCCTGGGTTGCCAATCTCAGGGCTCATCCTGATGTCACGGTGCGCGACCGGACTGAAATATTCGAGATGCGGGTGCGTGAAGTCGATGACCCTGAAGAAAAGGCAAAACTATGGGCAGCAAGCGTTGAGGCCTATCCGCCTTACGAAGAATACCAGGCTAAAACGACCCGGGTGATTCCAGTGTTTCTGGCAGAACTGCGTTAGCGCATAAACCAGCCTGACCCAGGTCAACCGCTCGATTCTTGATCCATTCGGTATCATCTTCGCTATTTTGGCGGTAGCTTGGCTTCAATAATAATGGTTTTTGGATAACCCATGGAAAAACTGAAATCTCAGGACATCGGCTTTCTGAAGCTTGAATCGGCTCGCTGCCCCTTTCATGTTGCAGGCCTTATGATCCTCAAGAAACCCGCCAATGCGCCGCGCAATTACATCCGCAGCATTGTTGCTAAATGTGGCCGACTCAATGAGCTCTGGCCGGTGTTTGCCAGAAAACTGCAAGACCCCGACGATCTGTCCAAAGCGGCGTGGATTGAAGCGGCCGATTATGTGCCCGAGCGACACATTTTCCATTACGCCTTGCCGCATCCGGGAAAAATGGAAGATCTACTTCAGATGGTTACTCGAGCGCACGAGCGCCCCCTGGACCGATCGCGACCGTTGTGGGAACTCCATGTTGTGGAGGGCCTGTCCGGAGACCGCTTTGCTATCTACTGTAAGGTGCACCACGCCCTTGTTGACGGGGTAGGGGCGATGAAGATGCTGCAGAGCATGTTTAGCCCATCGCCGGATACCAAGTTGAAGTTCAAGGCCAGAGGGGAGGAGTTGGTTCGCCACAAGAATCACTCGCTGTTCAAGCAGTTAGGCGGAGTCACTCGCGGGTTGGCGCGCCAGTATCGAGCGATACCAGAGCTTTCCCGGTTACTGAGTCATATGGGAGCCGACGCCCTGAGTGGCAAGGCTGATGCTATGCGCTTGCCCTTCACTGCACCGAGAACGATGTTCAACACCGAGCTGGACTCCGGTCGATCTATGGTGCTTTGTGAACTGCCTCTCAATACCGTTAAGCGCATAGCTCACTCTCAGGGTGGATCAGTGAATGATGTGCTGTTGGCCATCTGTGGAGGAGCATTGCGTCAGTATCTGATCGAGCACGAGGGATTACCGCGCGGATCACTGATCGCAGGCATGCCGGTCTCACTGAAAAGCAAGGATGCCGACGTGGGTAATAAGCTTAGCTACATCATGGCACCTTTTTTCACCAATGAAGCCGATGACCTGAAGCGATTGCAGCGGGTTATCAAAGTGACTTCTGCCGCTAAAAAAGAGTTATCCAGTGTTTCTACGGCGGCTGCCGAGGATTATTACGCACTTATTATGGCGCCGACGCTGCTGTTAACAGCAGTGGGTGCCGCCACCAAAATACGCCCCGCGATCAATGCCATCTTTTCCAACGTGCCTGGTTCGCGCGAGAAATTGTATCTTGAAGGTGCGGAGTTGCAGACAATCTACCCGCTGTCTATCGTCACAGATGCCATGGGGCTTAACATCACGGTGGTCAGTCACGTGAATAAGCTCTGTATTGCCGTTGCCAGTTGCCCTCGGGACCAGCCTGGGATTGACGCTCTAGGTAAGCTAATCAAGGAAAGTTATCGCCGTCTCCAGGCTTCTATTTGAATCCAGGTCCATTCCCTGCGACTTATTGTCGCAGCTCGTCGCTATGTGCTGCAGCTATTGAGCTGTATCAATACCTTTCTTTTTTTTAATAGTAATAATGCTTGTCGCACCGGTGCCTGCATTCAGTGGTAACGGCAAAAATAAACCACAAAAGGGATTGCAGTCAGGCGGTTCAATGGACGTGGGCGAACGTGAACACTTGATCTTCATGCGTGAGGAGGAAAAGCTCGCTCGCGATGTATACATTAGCCTTGGAAAACTTTACCCAAACTTGAAAGTGTTCGGCAAAATTGATGACGCCGAACAACGTCATACCTGCGCAGTTTGCGACAAGCTAAAAAAGTACGGAATTGACGACCCGAATACCAATGATAATGTGGGCGTTTATACGGGTGAAAATTACGGCCCGTACTTTACTAAAAAGTTCGAAAATTTGTGAGAGAGAGAGTCTGGGAGCGCGCTCGAGGCACTCTATGTCGGTGCTTATATCGAAGAATTGGACATGATTGACATAAGGTATTGTCCCGAGGAAATCATCAAGCAGATTTCGCGTATTGGAAGTCCTGATGATTGCGGTTCGCTTTATACGCAAAAACCTGACCTCAACAAACTCTATAACTCTTTGCTGGCGGGCTCTGAAAATCATCTCAGGGCCTTTGTGCGTAACATTGAACGCAGAGGTGGAGAGGGTAGCTACCGGGCCCAGGTTTTGCCCCAGGAGCAGGTGGATGAGATTCTGGGTAGATAAAGAACCCTGGTGGCAGGTTCTAATTGTGTGTTGATGGTTAACAGCAGCCCGATTTCGACTATAATCGCTTCTTTTTCAGGAGTCCCCCATGGGCAGAGCCTACCAGAACCGCAAGGAATCCATGGCCAAGACCTCGGACCAGAAGGCCCGGGTCTATAGCAGACACGCCAGAGTGATTTATGTGACGGCCAAGCAGGGCGGTGTCGATCCGGATGGCAACCTGGCGCTGCGCAGTGCTATCGATCGCGCCAAGAAAGATCAGGTGCCAGCCCATGTAATCGACAAGGCTATCGATAAGGCCAAGGGTAATGCAGGTGAAGATTTTGCCACTGCCCGCTACGAAGGGTTTGGCCCCGGCGGTTGCATGGTGATCGTAGACTGCCTCACCGACAACACCAACCGCACCATAGGCGATGTACGGCAGTGCTTTACCAAAACCAAGTGCAAGATTGGTACACCCGGTAGCGTGAGTCACTCCTTTGATCACAGCGCCATCTTTGTCTTTCCTGGTGATGATGAGGAAGCCGTCTTGGAAGCGTTGATGATGGCTGATGTGGACGTAGAGGATATCGAGTGCGAAGACGGCAAAATCACTGTGTTTGCCCCTCACACGGAATTTGCCAAAGCAAGGCAGGCGCTGCACGAAGCGGTGGGCGACGTTGAGTTCGATGTGGAGGAAATTCAGTTCGTGCCCAAAGACACCGCACCGATTCCCGCGGAAGATGAACCGATGTTCGAGAAGTTCCTCGAAATGCTACAAGACGTGGAAGACGTGCAAAAGGTTTATCACAACGTCGGTTAGCGTTGCCCTTAAAAATGCCTGGCCTCTTTCAAAAGGGCCAGGCGACTGCCCTAGAATATTTCGCTTTCAGGTTTCCCCTGCCAATAGAACGGCTTGAGTTCGCTTTCACCGGTATGCACTTCCCTGAGCGAGCGTGCTTCATACAGCCTGCCGTTGGCCATGATATGACTGATCTTGTCGGTATTGCGAATATTGTCCAGGGGGTTGGCATCAAGTATTAGTAGGTCGGCGAGCTTTTGCTTTTCGATAGAGCCGATATCCGCATCCATTTTCAGATAGCGCGCCGGGTTGATGGTTGCTGTCGATAACGCCTCCATCGGGCTGAAACCACCGCGTGCAAAGCTCCAGATTTCCCAATGACTGCCCAGGCCCTCACGCTGCCCGTGGGCGCCAATATTGACGTTGATACCGCGATCCAACAGCTGCTTGGCCGCTGCCGCTGCGTCATCGTCCCTGAATTCGTCTTCCGGGGCCATCACCCGGCGCACTGAGCTAGCACGCAGTAGAGTGGGGGGCACAAAGCGTGACAGGATAGGGTGCTTCCAGACTTCGGTGTTTTGGTAGTAATAGTCTTCAGCGGTGAGTCCACCGAAGGTAACCACCAGTGTTGGGGTATAGCCTGCTCCCGACTGCGCCCAGAGCTGATTTACATCAGAGTACATTTTCATCGTGGGCACATTGTGTTCTATACCCGTGATGCCATCGGCGAGTAGGTTCATGTCCTGATGGTATAGAGCTCCTCCTTCAGCGACAGACATGAGGCCTTCCTGATACGCCGCTTCATTGACTTGCTGACGTTGCTCACGGCGAGGTTGGTTGTAGTTCTTTACACTGATCGCGCCTTGTGCCTTCAGCCTGCGAACGTGAGCAAGTGCATCATCGAGGCTGTTTACGGCAGAAAAGCTCGTACTTTTAGCACCATAAATATTCTCTCCCGTGGAGAAAATTCTTGGACCCAATATTTTCCCCGCTTTGACGTATTCGGCCGCGGCAAATACCTGATACGCCCTGCTTGCTGGATTGTGTACAGTCGTTACACCCAATGCCAGGTGTGCAAGCAAGTTCCAGTTTTGTTGCGGAACTATCTGGCCTTCGCCATAGGGTCCATGTGCGTGTATGTCGATCAATCCAGGTACTATGGTTTTACCGAACAGATCAATGAGTTCGTAATCTTCTGGCACGAGAATGTCTGATGAACGACCCAGTACTTCAATGCGGTTGTCGCGGATCAATATGGTGCCATGTTCGATGACTTCGCGATCTTCGTTCATCGTAATAATGCGCGCATTAGCGAGTGCTATGGTGGTTTCGGGCTTGGACGCCTGGACCGATATAGACAAGTTTTCGCTGGAAACTTGGGGTAGCGAGTTCGTGAGCGTAGCGTTGTCGATAGCTGCAGTCTTCAGTAATGGTCCAGTAGACCAGCTCACGCTGTCACCAGAGGCAGACCAGTGCATATATGCCCCTCCAATTGTTGACAGTTTCTTCGTTGGAAATACGGAATTAGAAGCACTTTCAGTCGTTAGCAGAAGAGGTTTCCCCGTGCTTATTGCGGGCTGCACATACACATGGTGACCGTCCATGAATGCAATATGATTTCCCTTTGGGGAACGTTCAATGCGCGTCGCTAGCTCGGATGCGGCCAAGGTGCGCACGTCGTTACCGTTAACGGTCATTGATAAAAGCATGGTTTTCGCAGTTTTGCTGCCGCGCCCGACCGCGGTCTCCGCGCGTTCCTGAACATAGATACGATCGTCTGAACCGAAGTGCGGGTAAGTGCCTCGCTTGCTGACAAAGTGGGTAGTTTCCTTCTCTAGATGATGGAGGTAGATACCAGGTTGAACACCATGTGCGGAGCCGAGCAGAGAGCTGGCCGCGAGTCTTCGAAAAAGTAGCTTATCTCCCGATGGGGAAATTGAAAGCTCGGTGTATTGACCCATTGGCACAGCGAGCTCTTTAGACTTGCCGCCTTTTGAACTGACTTTTCGAATACTAGTTAATGTGCGATCGTTCCAACGCATGAAATATACAGACTTACTGTCATAGCTCCAGATAGGACTGTAATCGAATCCTGTCTCACTATCTGAACTCAAAGCTTTAGGCTCTTTTTCCCCCGTTTTTATGTACAGTTGTCCAAGTGATTCGAATACAACCGCTGATCCGTCGGGTGAACGGCGCGCAAAGCGAACCATACGGGTATCAAAATTGTCCGGAGCTACATCTACTTCAAACTGTATGGGCGGGTAGATCTTCCGCTTATCGACCACGCTGAAGGGAATTTCGTCTAAATCCCCCTTGCTCGCGTTGATCTTCCAAATTTTTCCTTGTGCCCAAAAAACGATACTTTGACTATCAGGTGTCCAGTCCATGTTGGGGTAGACACCATGCACAGCCCAAATCTCCTGCATGTCCTGATCCAACGCATCGAAAATCATGCGCTCTTCACCGGTGGCCAGGTCCATGACGAAAAGACGCGAGTGTGCGCGTACGCGTTTTACATAAGCAAGCTGCTTGCCGTCGGGGGAGGGTGTAGGTCTCGCTGCACCACCCCGACCACCGGCGACGGTGTCGATGCTGCCATCGTCCAGGTTGACGCGGCGTATCTGGAACAATTCTTTGTTGCTGTCCTGGTGATAAATAAAGGTGTCACCGGGGCTCACGTCGCGACTGAAGTAAATGCTTTTACCATCGGCGGAAAATGTAGGCTCTCCCTGTTCCTTCTGGAAAGTTTCACTGGGGCGCTCAACAACTTGCTGACCTTTTTGATCGCGGCCACCATTCACGTGATAAAGCCAAATTTCACCGGTACCCAGTGACCGTGAGGTCGTGAAATGTTTACGCGCGGCGATGTACTGACCGTCGGGGCTCCAACTGGGGTTGTTGAGGAGGCGAAAACTTTCAAACGTCAGCTGACGGTTATTACCGGAGCCAAGATCCTGCACCCATATGTTGTCGCCACCGGCGCGGTCGGAGATAAATGCGATCTGACTCCCATCAGGGCTGAAACGCGGTTGGATGTCCCAGGCCATGCCGCTGGTAATGGCGGTCGCCTGGCCACCCTCAATAGGAAGGCTGTAAATGTCGCCGAGTAAATCGAATACGATGGTGCTGCCATCAGGTGAAACGTCGAGGCTCATCCAGGTACCCTCGGTCACATTGATGCTGGCGAACCTGGACTGTGAGCTGAAATCAGGGTTATTCACATTCCAACCGGGTGTGTCACCTGTCTGTGCGAACACCAGAACAGGGGCTGACATCAGGATCAGGGCAAGCAGGATTAGAGGATTGTTAAAACGCATAATTATTCCGATAGAGAGTAGAGATTTAGTAGGTGTAGCTGGCTTGCAGTCCAAGAGGAACACCAAGCGCCCAATAGCCCAGTAAAAATAGAGTCCATAGAACAATGAAACTAACCGAGTAGGGCAGCATCATCGCTGTCACGGTGCCTATGCCGGTGTCTCGCATATAGCGCTGGCAGTACACTACGACCAGCGGGAAGTAGGGCATGAGTGGGGTAATAATGTTTGTTGTTGAGTCGCCCACCCGGTAAGCAGCCTGAGTAAGGTCGGGAGAGATGCCCAGCTCCATCAGCATAGGCACAAAAATAGGAGCGAGTAGGGCCCACTTTGCGCTAGCAGAACCAACGAAAAGATTGAGTAGCCCCGTGAGTAAGATAATACCGACAATGGTGAGGGCACTGGGGAGAGCGGCTGCCTTGAGCACTGCTGCGCCTTTTAGCGCCAGTAGAATGCCCAGGTTCGATTGTGAGAAGGCAAAGATGAACTGGGCAATGAAGAACATGATCACCAGGTAGTACGCCATGGTCTCCATGGACTTGCTCATACCTGTAATGATGTCTTTCGCGCTGCTGACAGTGCCCGCGGCGTAGCCGTAGACCACGCCGGGTATTAGAAACAGGATAAAAATCAGCGAAACGATAGAGCTCATCAGCGGCGCGCCCAGTTCGGTAAGGGATCCCCCTTTGCCGCGCCAGGCTGAGGTTTCTGGCCAGGCGGTGGCAACCAATACTCCGATAGCGAAGACCATAGACCACAGTGCAAAGCGCAGGCCGCGCCGCTCGTTGTCTGATAGTGGGTCCATGGAGGGCAGGTCTTTAAGATTCTCATCGATGGCTGAGTTTTGTAATCGGGGCTCGACCCATTTGTCAGTGATAAACCAGCCGGCTAGCACGATCAAAATAGAAGAGGAGGCGGTGAAGAAAAAATTATTCAATGGATTCAAGGTTAACGCTGGGTCAATGATCTGCGCACCCGATTGCGAAATACCCTGCAGCATTGGATCAATGGCCGATGGAATGAAGTTGGCTGAAAAGCCGCCGGAAACGCCGGCGAAAGCAGCGGCGATGCCTGCCAGTGGATGCCTGCCAGCCGCATAGAAAATTACGCCGCCCAGAGGGATCACCAGCACATAACCCGCATCAGCCGCGGTGTGGCTCACGATGCCCACCAGTATGAGCATGGGTGTCAATAACCAGCGCGCGGTTAGCCCCAGCATGGCTCTTAGGGCGGAGTTGATAAAGCCTGTGTGTTCAGCAACGCCAATGCCCAGCATCGCCACCAGGACAACTCCGATGGGGTGGAAGTGGGCGAAGGTTTTCACCATGGACGAGAAGAACAGCACAAGCGATTCGCCTGATAGCTGATTGACGACCATCAGTGGCTCGCCGGTGCGCGGGTCTGCCATACCCCAATCTATGTAGGAGAGTAACCACGACAGTACCCACACGAAGAACAGTAAGGCGATAAACAGTAAGGTTGGATCGGGTAGCTTGTTACCCACACGTTCTACCGTCGCCAGGGCGCGCTGAGTGAATCCCTGTGGCCCGATTTCGGTGTTTGCCATTGCGTGTCCCCGGTTTCTTATTGTTTAAGTTCGCCCCTAAGAGCGTCACATCACAGTTTAATGGTCTACAGTTGTCGTAACAACGTACACATTAGCGTTAGCGTATTTTAAGCATCATGCACTAGCGTGGGTACCGGGACAGAGCCGGCCCTGAGAAAGTAGCTTGAGCCACCTATAGAATAAAGTTGAGAGAGGAAATCCATGAAATTTGCATACCACGCCACCATGTGCCCGCCAGAGCAATATTTACCGCTGACGCAGGCAGCAGAGGCTGCAGGCTTCGATACCTTCACGTTCCCGGACAGTATTTGTTATCCCCAGGAGGGCAGTGACGTATACCCCTATAACGATGATGGAACGCGGGACTTTCTCGATGGGGTGCCATTTCTAGAGCCTTTTGTCGCAATTCCTTACCTGGCCGCGCGCACCGAACATATTCGATTTACTACCTCGGTCATTAAGCTGGCTGTACGCCAGCCGGTGGTGGTGGCCAAGCAATTATCCAGCCTTGCCGTCATGATTGGTGACCGACTGGGGTTGGGGGTGGGTATTAGCCCCTGGCCGGAAGATTTTCTTGCCTGTCAAATTCCGTGGGAAAAGCGCGGGAAGCGTATGGACGAGATGATGGAAATAGTGAACGGGCTAATGTCCGGCGATTATTTCGGCTATGACGGTGAGATTTTTCAACTGGACCCCATCAAGCTTTGCCCGGTGCCAGATCATCACATCCCACTTCTTGTCGGCGGACACGCCAAACCCGCACTGCGACGAGCAGCCAGGCTGGGAGACGGCTGGATTTCAGCGGGATCCTCCTTACAAGAATTGCAGAGCATGATTTCTCAGATTGAAGACTTCAGGAAAGACTATGGCAGGGATGAGGGGGCGTTTGAGTATCATGCGATGACCGAAGCCGCCTATTCCGTTGAAGGGCTAGGCGACCTCGCTGCGGCAGGGGTCACTGAAGTGATTATTGCGTTCCGCAACCCTTACTCAGCAGAACCCGATACCCAGAGTGTTGAAGAAAAAATTGGAATGATCAACTGGTACGCTGAAAACGTAATTAAGCCTTACCGGGGATGAGGAAAGAGCATCCTATTCAGGCGGTTGGCGGGCAATCACGAGCAATAGCTCGCCAACCGTGAAGCCGAACTTTTTCAATTTCGATTCGTTGATGAGCACGTCCGGTGTCAGCAAGTACATGCGGTCGTCTACCCTCACTTCCAGGATGTCGTCGTTGTAAGGCACCTGCAGCACGTAATCCAGAAACACGCTGTTGCCTGACTGTTGGAGGAGGCCATCGCCAGTAACATCGCCCGCGGTACCGACATAAGTACCGTCGGTCTGGCGAGTGAGAGTCCAGATACGCTTTTGCTTTTCGCCGTCGTCAAATTGGAAGTCTTCGTCCAGCGTGCCAACGCCATCCACCCAGGAGGCCGCAATAGTGGCATTGAATGTTCTGATGACTTTGCCGCTTCTGTTTTTTACGACGCCATGGGCAGTCAGCGGCCCGTCAAAAAATTGCTCCACCTCAAACACCGGTTGCATGTCTCGGTAGTCGGTCACCTGAACTTGCGAGCAGGCGCCAAGAATAAAGGCAGTGGTTAAAACGAGCAGTAAACGAGTCATGGATGTCCTCCGATTTGAGTTAATTACGAAATCCGGACAAAATCCGATCATTCACCAGGGCCATGGTGTCCTTGATCCTCAGGAGTAGCAAAGTGTTGAACATGGATTTTTCCCAATCAGTGGTGATTGATACGCTAGCTGAGGAATGGCTTCCCAGCCCGATGGCGGGTGTCTGGAGAAAGCCCCTGGCGCGTGAAGAGGCCGAGCGCGGGCATGCCACCAGTATTGTCCGTTATGACCCCGGCTCGCGCTTTCATGCCCATGACCACCCGTTGGGGGAAGAGATTCTGGTGTTAGAGGGGACTTTTTCCGACGAGACCGGTGATTATCACGCTGGTACGTACTTTCGGAACCCCGAGGGCTTTCGTCACGCTCCGTTTAGTGAAGAGGGTTGTGTCATTCTGGTAAAGCTACATCAGTTTCAGCGCGGAGACGACGCGCATGTTGTGTTAGACACCCAAACGAACCCCTGGCGGCCTGGAATCGGGAATTTGCAGGTGATGCCTTTGCACGAGTTTGAGGGGGAATCTACGGCGCTTGTGCGTTGGCCGGCCGGGGAAAAGTTCCAGCCTCATCAACATTTTGGTGGAGAGGAAATATACGTTATCAGTGGCGAGTTTATCGATGAATACGGGCGGTACCCCGCAGGGACCTGGCTACGTAGCCCCCACGGCAGTCAACACTTTCCCTATGTTGAGGAAGAGACCGTGATTTGGGTCAAAGTGGGCCACCTGCCCGTCAGCTGAGGCTTAAGCGGATTCAAGCTCGTTTTTAGGCTGTTGTCCGGACTTCGTCCAGGGTGTTCTCCACGGCTTGCCCTGACAGTGTTGCCGATTCTCACAGTCTGGCATACAACCTCTACACGGAAGAGGCTGTTCCCCTTTTGGATCACGCAGTTCGCTGTAGCTCTGGGACAGTTTTTGCATATTCTACTTCCTTTGGTTTAGCTGTTCATACGCAGGCCAAAGCAAACGGGACCATTGCTGTCTTAAGAAGTCTGTGTAGTGTGGTCTTGCGTAACTTACTTAAATACGTCATTAACTGAACAGCGCAGTCGCGACGAGGAGAAACCCTGATGACCGCAAGTATGAATGAAGAAGCTGTAGCCAAGGCGCAAGCCGGCGAGGAGATGTACCAGCGAATCGTGGATCTGCAGCCGCAGCTGCGAGCAAATGCTGCTCTGGCGCGAGAGGAGCGGCGGGTTCCCCAGGAGAACATTCAAGCCCTGCAGGATGCGGGCTTTTTTCTGGCCTTGCAGCCAGCAGCCTGGGGCGGACACGAGCTGGATCCACAGGACTTTTTCCGTATGCAAATGGCGATCGCAGAGTCCTGTATGTCTACGGCCTGGGCGGGTGGCATTGTCGCGGTACACGCGTTTCAGATTGCACTGATGGATTGTCGGGCGCAGCAGGATGTATGGGGAGGGGACATTCATACCCGGATTTCATCGTCTTACGCGCCGATGGGTAAAGTCCAAGAGACAGAAGGCGGGTTCCGCTTCAGCGGCAGATGGGGATGGAGTTCGGGCTGCGATCATTGTACTTGGGCCCTGTTGGGGGGGATTCTGCCTGATGGGAGCTATCGTACCTTTCTGGTGCCCCGGTCCGACTATGAAATTGTTGATACCTGGAATTCCATGGGGCTTCAGGGGACGGGCTCAAACGATATTGTGGTGGACGATGTCTTCGTACCGGATTACAGAACCCACAAGCAAACGGATGGATTCGCGGGCACTAACCCTGGAGTCACAGAGCGTTCTCCCGCGCTATACCATATGCCATGGGCGCAGTTGTTCATTCGCGTTGTATCAACGCCTGCGATAGGCGCAGCCCGCGATGCACTCAAGCTTTACTCCGAGCTAGTCACCAAGAAAGCCAGTGGGGATATCACCAAATTGGCGGGCGACGTGACGACTCAAACGCGCATAGCAGAAGCGACTAATCAACTGGAAGAAATGGTTGCCGTGCTTTTTGGTAATTTTGATCGAATGATGTCTGCGCTGCGTGAAGGACAAGAGATCGCGCTGGAGGATCGTATTCTTTACCGGTACCAGGCCTCTCTGGTGATCGAAAAGTCGATGGGGGTGGTGGATTCTCTGTTCTCATCTGCAGGGGGATCATCGGTGTTTGATGGCAGCGATATTCAACAGCGCTTTCTGGATATCCACACTGCCAGGGCTCATGTCGCGAATAATCCCACGTCGTTTGCCCGCAACCTGGGCGCGGTGGCGCTGGGGGCAGACAATGCGGATTTTTTTGTCTAAGTAAATAGGCCTGCTATTGCCATTGGAGACGGGTAATCTTCCAGTCTCCGTCAAAAAGCCGCCACTGGGATTCCACCTGATAGAAACCGGCTGAGTTGGGAAGAAGGCTTTCTCCGCCGGCCAGGGCAACTCTTGCCGAAGCGGTGGCTAGCAGCGACTCGTAGGGATCAATTTCAACCTCTACTTGCGTAACTGCGATACTTATCCGGTGATATCGCAAGAAGTAAACCGCCAGCATTTTTTTGGCGGCTTCCTTGTCCTTGTCCAATTGCCCCGATTTGCCTCCCAAAAAAGATTCCGACAGCGTATCCATAAATTTCAGGGGACTGCGCTCTGCCAGTGCGGTTTCCATACCGCTAATTTGATTTCTGATCGCCTGTTCAGGCCCCTCTGGCTCCGTACAGGCCGTAAGTAGTGAGATGAGTAGAGCGATTGCTGCGATAACGACACGATTCATGGTTTACTTGGTCCGTCCCCAATAGGCAGCGTTTAATCTATCATGGGGTTCTGGAAATTGAGAGAGAAGACTCTATGCCCACCCGAGGCGGGATGCCGGCGCTAGGCCATTTGTATCGGCTCGACGAGCAACTACAGTCTGACCGCTCGCGCAAACTAGACGACTTGCGTGAACGTGACCATGCGATTGGCAAGGCCTGTATGGCTGGCGATGATACTTATTGCCTGTTGTACTGGCTAGATGAAGTGAATGCGCCCGACAATGAGAAAGAGACTGCTTGGCTCAATGAGTCTCACGCAGCACTAATAATGCGGCTTTTCGCCTTCTTTATTGGCCTCGTTGCTATGTCTGGCTTTCTGTTAGCCAGTGATAGAGCTCTGGTTAATGTACTTCTATTACTGCTGCTGTTTGTGTTTCTTCCTTTACTCACCTCTTTCATTGCCGGCTGGGCCATGATCCGTTCTTTACGCGGGAGTCCGGCGCCAGTCTTTCCGTTGAACCCGGCACGTTTTGTTGCCCGCTATGCATTGCCAGACTGGCGCCACCTGAAACAGAACAGCACAGTGGTGCGCCTGCTTTTGTTTAAATACTCACAGGAATTCGGCGTCTTCTTTGCCATTGGTGTATTGATTTCTTTTTTGGGCTTGTTGGCATTTAATGACTTCAGTTTTGTTTGGGGATCAACGTTTGCGTTCAGTGATGCGCTGGTGACCCGCTTCTCTTCTGTGTTGGCCTTACCGTGGTCTGCTTATTTATCATCGGCTACGGTACCTCCCGAAATTATTGCTGATACGCGCTATTACGCCACGCAACTAGACCTGGGGCAAATGTCTGCCGACAGTCGCCGAGCATGGTGGCCCTTCCTGTTTATGTGTCTGACCGTTTACTCGCTGCTGCCTCGCTCGTTGCTTTGGCTGGTATCGAGACGAGCCTACCGCCGTGAAATGGGCAGGGCGTTTTTGGCGACCCCAGGCGCGAGTAGTGTGCTGGCGCGCATGCGAACACCGGTTGTTTCTACGCAGGCTGACGATCAAGATCATGTGGATGCCGAGGTTCAGGCGCTTGTCTGCGACGCAGGCACGGTGTTATTGGATTGGGCGGGTGCAATGGCCTTGGCAGACGTGGTCATTGACGTTGAGCATCGGCTGCAGGCCGGGTTGGGTTCGCCCGCTGATGATTTGGACGCGATTGAAACCATTAATCGCTTGCAACCCACACATTTAATGGTTGCGGTGAAAGCCTGGGAGCCCCCCATGGCTGATTTAGCCGACGTGCTTGCCGAGATCCACGGTTTTTCCAGGTGCAGCTTACAGTTAGTGTCATTGCGCGGCCGAGAGTTGGGCGAATCTTCCCTGCGCGACTGGCAGGCGTTTGCTCGAGCACTACCTATCCCTAACACTGAACTAGTGCCTCTGGGAGGACAGTGAGTCATGTCTGTCAGTAAAGAGGAAGAGCAACTACCCAGTTTTGCCGTTGTTGGTCGGCCTAACAAGGGAAAGTCATCCATTGTCGCGACGTTGGCGCGCGATGATTCGGTTCATATAGCGGCGCGAGCGGGGTCTACCCGCGCTACCCGGCGTTTTCCCTTGCAAGTGAACGGAACGACGCTCTACGAACTGATCGATACCCCGGGAATGCAGCGAGCCAGGCAGATGCTGGCATGGTTAAAGGAAAACTGTACTGACGCGGCAGCACGACCTGCAGCCGTCAAACGCTTCCTGGACGAGCACAGCAGCGATGATCAGTTTGCCGATGAGTGCCTTGCCTTGCAGCCCATCGTTGACGGCGCAGGCATAATCTACGTCGTTGACGGTTCCGTTCCCTTTGGCGCTGACTATGAAGCGGAGATGGAGATTTTGCGTTGGACGGGGCGCCCCAGTCTTGCCCTGGTGAACCCTATAGAGAATTCAGAGTATGTTGAGCAATGGTCTGCGGGGTTAGGGCAGTACTTCCAAACCGTCCGTGTTTTCGATGCTCATCGCGCTGAATACAGCAAGCAGTTGGATTTGCTGACGCTATTTGGCCATCTTGATCCGGAATGGCAGCAACCTTTGCATCGCGCTGTAGAATTGCTGGAAGCGGATCGTCATCGCCAGCATCAGGAAGCCGCAGAGATTATTGCTGATCTTATCTACGAAGGGCTGACCTTTACCGTAGATCAGGCCGTGCCTGAAGGCGCGCCAGAAGCTCCCGTGCGTAAACTGCTGTTTGCGCGCTATCAGCGGCAGCTGATAAAACGCGAGCGAGAAAGCCGTAACCGTGTAGAAGAGCTTTTTTACTATCGGGAGCTTGATAAATCTGAGCAGGGCATTGAATTTGCAGAGGAAGACTTGTTCCACCAGGAGAACTGGTATTTATGGGGTTTAAATAGGCGCCAACTGTTAATTGCCGCCGGGGCTGCCGGTGGCGTAGCCGGGGGTGGAGCCGGTGTCGTGGTCGACGGAATGACTGGCGGCTTGCTGGGCGGTTTGGCAACGCTCGCCGGCGGCATTGGCGGTGCTGTTGCTTCAACCCGTAGCGCACTCAAATACTCAGATGACATTGCTCGTTGGTCAATCAGTGGCGTGCCGACGGGAGGTAATCGTCTAGCTTATGGCCCTTCGCGTAACGCCAACTTCCCCTTCGTGATATTGGGCCGAGCGATGCAACATCATCGGCTGATTAGCCAGCGCACCCATGCGGTGCGAGCTGCCTTGACGTTAACGGAGCCTGCACTTGACTGGCTGACCGAGAAAGAACGCCGTCAGCTGGCGCGTATCTTCGATTCGATTCGGAGTAATAAACGTCTCACGGAGCAACGTGCCGAGTTAACGTTAATGATTCAAGCCTGGTGTTTTCAGGTGGATGCCGGTTGATTTCTGACAGAGCTGTTCTGCGTTAGCAAAACAGTGCCAGTAAGCGTTGATCAATCCACCCCTCCATTTTCCAGTTCATTAAAAATCCACAGTGCCCTCCGTATCGCGGTGTTTCAATTGTAAGCGAATCAGTTTTGGCGATGCGTTCAAGGTCGTCACAGGGGATCATCGGGTCGTCCTGGCTGAGAATGAGATGCGCCGGTACCGATAAATTCGCGAGAGTGTCTCCGGTCAAGGCATAGGCGTCGTAGTAACTTTCCGGAGTATCGAAACCGGTGTAGTGGGGCACAAAGTACTCGTTCATGTCTGCCAGGGTTTGCATGTCCAGTAGCGTATCGCCATAGCCGAGTTCGGGATAGTGCTCGAGCTTTATTTTAAGTGATCGTTTCCAGCGGTGGACAAAATACTTGTGATAAATTGGGTTTCCCTTCTCCAGTTCCTGCATGGTTCGCCAGGGGTCCAGTACCGGGCACACGGCCACCACTTTATCTATGCTCAGTCCTTGCTCGGGAGCCTTTGCTGCAAGGCGCAAAGAAAAATTGCCGCCCAGGGAGTGCCCAGCCAGAAAGGTCTTTTCGTGGGGATACAGTGCTTGTACTTCTCCCACTGCATCCATCACTTCCTGCAGACGCGTTGAGTTATACAGTTCCGGGTTCAGCGCATGACTGGGACCGTGATCTCGCAAATGCAGGCGAAATACATCAAAGCCTGCCTGCAGTAAAGAATGGGCGTTAGACAATTGATAGCTGGACTCGGCATCGCCCTCCCAACCGTGCAATAGAATAGCCAGGCCACGTGTTGGGGCCGGGTGGGCATTGTAATAACCGTGTAGTCGAATACCGTCATTGCACTGTAAAACCACGCCTTTGGCTTCGGCCTGCAGCGCCCGTGTGCGTCGTTTCAGTGGCCAGCTGCGCAGTGGCGTGCTGGAGATGAGCGTTTGTACGTGAGGGTTACGCAGTAGCGGCGGCGGATTAAAGCCAGAAGCTACGTCTCTATTGGTGGTTGACCGCCCTGGCATGCTGAAAAAAAAGCCGCTAGCCCAGCTCGGCTTTGGCCCGACCAAATGCCTCAATTGCCATTTCCAGGTCATCGTCGCTTAGCGCGGCAGACATTTGCGTTCGAATACGGGCTTTTCCCTTTGGCACTACAGGGAAAGAAAATGCCACCACGTATACCCCTTGTGCCAGCATCAGTTCAGCAAACCTGGCGGCTTTCGCGGCATCATGCAGCATTACGGGCACAATCGGATGTTCGCCAGGCAGTAGTTCAAACCCAAGCCGGTTAAGGCCCTCTCGAAACACGGAAGTATTGTGCTGCAGTCGATCGCGAAGCTCGGGTGATTCGCTGACCAGGTCGATGGCCTTGATTGCACCAGCGACCACCGGTGGTGCCACCGTGTTGGAAAAAAGGTACGGGCGCGAGCGTTGCCGCAACAGGGCCACCACTTCCTTGCGAGCCGAGGTATAGCCACCACTGGCGCCGCCCAGCGCTTTGCCCAAGGTCCCGGTGATGATATCGACCCTATCCATGCAGCCCCGCAGTTCGTGGGTGCCACGACCACCTTCACCGACAAAACCGGTGGCGTGGCAATCATCAAAGTGCACCAGGGCATTGTATTTTTCGGCGAGGTCACAAATTTCGTCCAGCCGAGCAATGTAGCCGTCCATGGAGAATACGCCGTCACTTGTGATCAGTTTAAAACGGGCGCCTGCCGCATCGGCCGCTTTTAGCTGCGTTTCCAAGTCTGCCATATCGTTATTCTTGTAACGGTAACGCTGCGCCTTGGAAAGCCTGACGCCATCGATAATGCTGGCGTGATTCAGCTCGTCTGAAATCACTGCATCTTCGGCGCCCAGCAGGGTTTCAAACAAACCGCCATTGGCGTCAAAGCAGGAAGGGTAAAGAATAGTGTCTTCTGTGCCCAGGAAATCGCTGAGTTTGTCTTCTAGCTGCTTATGCAGAGTTTGCGTGCCGCAAATAAAACGAACCGAGGCCATGCCATAACCCCATTGCTCAAGACCTTTAGCCGCTGCGGCATTCACTTGCGGGTGTTGTGCTAGCCCGAGATAGTTATTGGCGCATAAGTTGAGTACTTCACCGCCTTTTACGCCAACGTGGGCACCCTGGGGAGTAGTGATCAGGCGCTCGTGCTTATAGAGCCCGGCCTCTTCAATCCCGCTAAGCTCATTGGACAGGTGTTCGCCAAAACGATCGTACATTCCTAACTCCTCAGACTTCCCAGTTAAGGACAACCTTGCTGGCTTCCCCGGTGTTCATGGCATCAAACCCGGTTTGGAATTCGGTGAAGGGCAGACGGTGGGTAATGACTGGAGAAATATCTAGCCCTGAATCAATCATCACCGACATTTTGTACCAGGTTTCATACATTTCCCTTCCGTAGATTCCCTTCAACGTCAGCATATTGAATATCACTTTGTTCCAATCGATCGCGGTGTCTTCTGCGGGAATGCCGAGAATAGAAATCTTGCCACCGTGACACATGTTGTCGATTAACTCGTTGAATGCCTGTGAGTTGCCTGACATTTCCAGGCCTACATCGAATCCTTCGTACATTCCCAGCTCTGCCTTAACGTCGGCGATGCGTTCTCGGGTCACGTTGACCGTGCGGGTAGCGCCCAGAGTGCTGGCCAGTTCCAGTCGCGAGTCAATGACGTCGGTGATGACTACGTGCCGCGCCCCCGCGTGCTTGCACACTGCTGCCGCCATTGCACCAATGGGTCCGGCGCCGGTAATGAGGACGTCTTCGCCCAGCAGGTCGAACTGCAGTGCAGTGTGAGTGGCATTGCCGAAGGGGTCAAACAGAGAAGCGACATCGAGATCTATGCCTGGGCTGTGCTCCCATACATTGGACATGGGCAGCGCAACATACTCGGCAAACGAGCCGGGGCGGTCGACACCAATGCCTGAAGTTTGATTGCAGAGGTGGCGACGACCCGCCATGCAATTGCGACAGCGACCACAAACGACGTGGCCTTCACCGGAGACGATCTGACCGGGTCTGAAGTCGTTAACGTTGGCACCGACGTCAACGATTTCACCCACGAACTCGTGACCTACCACCATAGGCACCGGAATCGTTTTTTGTGCCCAGGCATCCCAGTTGTATATATGCATATCCGTACCGCAGATAGCGGTGCGCTTGATCTTGATGAGTACGTCGTTGATGCCGAGCTCAGGCTCGGGAACGTCTTCCAGCCAGATGCCCTCGCAGGCCTCTCTTTTGACCAGTGCTTTCATGTGGGAATTCCGTGGGACTCAAACAGTGAAGTCTAGACGTAAAGAGGTGCTGCGGAGAAGTGATAAAAAGGGTTTTATTTATCAGGCCCAAAAGCCCTAGTTATTGCTGCCAGCCGCGCGGGCGTTTTCCACGCGGCGACTGTGGCTGTTGAGGTTCTCTCGCCCCGGAACGGTGGTATCCCTGTCGCTGGACCAGGTGCCCTGGTGATAGGCAGTTTTACTGCCTTGACCGAAGTTAGTGGGCTGGACTTTTACTTTCTTGCGTTCGCCGGCAGTCGGGCAGGCCTTGTCAGTAAAGGTTTTTTTGCCGCTGTCAGGATCAACACACATGAAGACCTCAGCTGATGATAACTGTGGTGCCAGTAATGTAGCGGCGAGCAGCAGAGCTGCGCAAACGGTCTTTTTCATGTTTAAACGTCCCAAATCGGGTCTATTTGAAGCAGATTAGGGCTTTTAAATGTAACCGGTCTACAAATAACTCGACATTTGGCCAGAAAACCCGAGAATTTGGCCTGTGCAAGCAGTCGAATCACGTTAATGGTCGAATTACTTTCAAATTACCTGCCCATCCTCTTATTTTGGGGCACCGCGCTTTCTTTGGTCACCCTGGTGGCCACCCTGGTTGCGGTACCCTGGGTGGTGGCCCGCCTGCCGACAGATTACTTCAGCGAACCACGCCGGCACCCTTTACGAGAGCAGTTGGGTCCTGGCGCGTGGGCATTGGCCCTCCTGAAAAATATCTTCGGCGGCTTGCTTGTCCTGGTCGGTTTTGTTTTGCTATTCGCGCCGGGGCAGGGCGTGCTTATGATGCTGGTGGGCTTGTTGATTATGAACTTTCCCGGAAAATATCGGTTAGAGAGAATCTTGATGGCCAGGGATGGCGTCTTTCGCGCATTGAACTGGCTGCGTGCAAAGCGCGCACTCCCGCCATTCGAGGCTCCCCAGTCAAAAATTTAAAGCAGGATTGAGATACCCAAGACCTCCCGCTGGTTTTATAATTGCTAATCCTACCGACGAGAGATGTATCCAATGATCGGAAAAATGATGTCTATGGGCTTTGAACTCGCCACCATGCCGGCACGGCTGACCTGGCGCAGTGCCCGCGCGATGTCTATGAGCGCAGCCGAGTTTCAGCAGTTCTCCGATGAGTTGCGAGATGCATCCGAAGAAGTGGCACGGGAGATACAGTCGGTTATAGCGGGAGTTGACGCTGAGATGTCTATGAAGGCAGGACACCTCAGCGGTGAGCAGAAGGCACAGGCGGCCTCACTGGCGCTGCAGGCCGCTGAACAGCATTTGAGCATGGCGGCAGTCAACCTTTTGCGTGCGCTATGGCTTTCTTCTCATGCCGGAAGGGAACTGGCGCATGAAAAGAACGGCGTTATCATTGAGCACGAATCCTGAATTTCCCGCTATTTCGACTATGCTGATAGTTGAGAGGCTAACCACAGAACACGAGTAACCCACCCATGAAACAGATCAAGTACATACTGGCATCAATGGCGTTTCTATCTTCTATAACCCTGGCTCAGGAGGGTACATCCCTGGAGTCCGACTGGATTGAACTGGTTAAAGGGCACAAGGGCGAAAAAATGGGTGTAGAAGTTACCGATATCCAACCAGGCGATACCGAGGGTAGTAAGAAGGTTTATATCGCTGTGCCTAAAGTTTCGATGGGGCACCCCGATACTATTGAAGAGGTGGTCGTGATTGGGCAGGCGCCGGAAGAGGCGGAGCCCCTGGATATCGAGTATGAGTGGGTTTACGACTACGATGAGGATAATTATGGACTCGTCGTCCACCTGGGAGAGGGCAATTGGCCCATTCGCCTGTACATGAACTCTTCCCCCGGTTACATACGCCAGGACAAGTAGCTTGGCCCGCTTTATCGACACGGCACTTGAGGCTAGTGATACGCTGCAATTGTCTGTTTAGCGACCAATATTTCCCTATCTGGACGCTTGACGAATAACGCCTCGATCCCTATAGTACGCCCCCTCTACGCGCCTGTAGCTCAGCTGGATAGAGTACCTGGCTACGAACCAGGCGGTCGCACGTTCGAATCGTGCCAGGCGCGCCATACAAATAAAAAAGGCCACCCTTTAAGGGTGGCCTTTTTTATTTGTATGGCGTCGTTTTGTGCCAGTACAGAGACCAACTTAGCAAATGCTTAGCAACGATGACTGACGACTTGCCTGTAAAAGTCATAGTCTGTCGCATCCCAAACTTTGTTGACATCGCTTCTTCATTTATTCTCATTCATTCTAAAACTATGGTGAAACCGGTAGTATAAGTGGGCTGTGCAATTTTGGTGCAGTATTGTTGGGCTTTGCAGTCAGCTGTTCGCTCACCAGATAAGGATTAAATGGTTATGGAAAATGCAAATTTGCGCCGTATCTCGGTGGTTGGGGTTCTGATTTTATTGATCTCGGCTCCGACATTGCTATCCGCCCAGACGACAACTACAACGACTACCACCACGACTAACGCTGATGGTTCCACAACCACGACAGTCGAGGAGACAGTAGTAGAGCAGGATGCGGTTGAGGAATCATCGTCAGATGATGGAGTAGATCTTATCGGCCCAACCGGGGTAACCGGAACAATCAGGCGTTCAGATCGACGTCAGGACAGACGTCGAGAAGATGACCTTGAAGATATCTTTGATTAGAAGCTGATAGAGAATCTGCAAGCTAGAATTCGCCCACGCCCGCTAATAGGCGACAGCGGACCTTGGAGAATCACGTCTGGACCAGACAAGAAAAACGTTCGCTTTCCTCTCACACCCGTATTTCGCACCCACCACTAGCACTAACAATCTTTCGATTTTCTACTATATTTGATTTCAGGGCGTCGCTACCTATGCAGCCCCTTCCGACGCTAAGAATGAACTAATAGCGCAGATGATGAGATTGAAGGTGTATCAATCATGAATAGGATAAATACAGTAATCGGTCTAATGCTAGTGGCATCAATGGGATGGAGCGCGTCGGTTTTCGCCGGGTGTAATGCGCAACAGATAAGCGGCACCTGGGAAGTCGCATTTTCAGATGGCAACTCCTGTCGGCTGAAAATTAAGCCTAATGGAGCGGTAGATACCAACGTAAGCGTCTGCTATGACCCCGATAGAGGAACTACAGATTTAGACTCAGGTAACCTCAAACCAAAGGGTGACTGCTTCGCCGAAGGTAAAGTCGTCATCAGTGGAGCGACCATTGAGCTGCCAGTCCAGTTTTCTCACGATCGGAGTTTGGCTGCTGGCCGATTTCGGTTTTCCGATGACGGGACTAAAGGCAGTGTAGTAATGGTGAGAGTGCACTAAGCGGGCTTAGACCAGTTGAGCAGACAAGCCGCAAATTTCGTTGGTTCAATTGCGGAAAACTATGATCGCTTCCTTGGTTCGCGAATACTTTTTGACTTTGCAGAAGATATGGCCCAGTGAGTCCTCGCTTTCCAACCGCATGAAGTGCTGGAGTTGGCGGGGGTACTGGGATATTGACGCGGCGACTTCGGAAATTCCTTCTTTGAGGAAATCACGTCTCGCGGAGGGGATCCGGAGAAAGTGCGCTCAGCCATCTCAGATGCTTAAGTCATGCAGGTTGTAGTCCTTGATTGATTGCCTTGCGCCCTCATCCCAGGCGTAGTTTTTGCCAGACTGAACGAATGGTCGATATTGGAAACTGTGCTCGTGCGGGTATCGCTGTCGTCTGGCGTCAATAGCGTACCCGAGGACGCGAGATCGGTGTTCAATAATCGCTTCGTCGTACATTTCCTCCTCGCTGGTCATTCCTGCTCCCATGACACCGAGGACTGAGCTACGTCGGTGGAAGCCGAAGTTGACGGTCAGGCGCGGTTCAAACCCGGAATTTGGAAAAGATCCATGGACGATCTGCCGGTTGCAGATAACGACATCGCCCGGACCGCAGATGAGAGGCACAGCGCCATCCAGGCGTTCACTTCCAGACTCAGCGACGAGTTGCTTGATATCTATCTTGCCTACCTTATGGGTACCGGGAAGAACCCACACACCGTTCACCGCGGTGCTGCCATAGACCTGGGCCATAAAGTTAAAGCCATGAATGCCCTCATCGAAGTCGTCGCTGGACCAATGAGTATCGCCATCCTGGTGCCAGGATACGGCGGCACCAACGCCAGGGTCTTTTATGAACAACGACTCATTAAACGGAGCGAAATCATCGCCATTAACACACGCGGCAACCGCCAGAAGCTGCGGGTGTCCGTAAACGCGCAGGCAAGCTTCAGAGTGCTGGAGAGAACCAAGTAAAATAAACGGAACCTGTTCCGGTGCCGCTTTGTCAGCCTCTGGCTCAAAAAGCTTGACCTGATGCCGACCATTGGCCAACTCGGTGCCGCCCAGTGGATCCCCCAAGGGCTTGGACCACAGCAGATTCAGCGAACTACTTTCGGCGCCAAGGGCAGGGCGGCCGTCAGGTGTCAGTTTCGCTCCGGGCTCTGCTGGAAAGCTGGCTCGCATGACATCCAGGTTGTCCTTTAGGTCTTCCAGTTCTGCACTAGAAAGCACATTCTCAAACACGTAGAAGCCGTAATGGGAGTATGCGTCCAGGATATCTTGTGCGAGTTCGCCGCTCTCAGCAAAGCGGATGGGTCCTCGATTATCGAGCTCCAGTGCTTTCCTTTCTCCGGTGATCAGGTAGCTCCGCATCGCTGCGGCATCCTCACCATAATGCGCCGCACAGGCTTCGATTGACTTGAGTGTATCTAGCGGCATAGGAGTGCCCCTCGCTGCAGTTTTTATTAACCATAAAATTATATGAATGATAAAATCTGTGGTCAAGACTCTTCTGGAAATAAGCATGAACGGCAATAAGACCGCACCAGGCCACAGTACTCGTCAGATCAATAAAGAATTGCGCAGGCAAAGAATTCTGCTCGCCGCGAGGGATCTCATCGCTTCACAGGGCTTTGACGCATTCACTATCAGTGAATTGGCCAGCATGTCCGGCGTATCGATACCCACTGTGCACAACTTGTTTGGTAAGAAGCAGGATATTGTTCAGGAGTTATTCGCAGAGTTGGTCGCGCGCATAGATAAGGTTTTGGCACAGCCCGATCATGTTGATCCAGTGAACTCTAGCGAGGTGTTACTTGACAGCTTGCTGGCCCTATATCGTGATGACGAAGCATTTTATCGCGCTGCGTTCATGGCGGGCGAGCGATTGGGTTTATTCGAGCATGAGATGTCTAGTGGCATCTTCAGGAAGTCTTTACAGATTGCAGAGAGACTTTGCATCCAGGCATGCGAAAACGGATTTCTTTTGGGGCGGCTGGATAGCGGGTGGATGGCCGAGCAACTCTTCGGCTCTCAACGCCTGGCCCGACAGGACTGGGTCGGCGGATATATCACCTTGGAGCGATTTCGACAGCAGGCGTTGGTGGGCATGCTGATGACCTATGCTGCCGATGCAACGCCAGAGTTTCACAGTCGCATCTGTAACAAGCTCGATGAATTGGGAAGTTCATAGTCAGAAGCTGCAGTGGAGTTTTTTGAAAACTGTTATGTCCGCTTTCGCCTAATAGCGGAAAGTTGTCTACTCTTCTATCTCGACAAGAAAAAAGTCTCAAATGATGAACTCGGACGATACAAGGTGGATTTTTAGTGGATTCTGGAAAACTAAATGATTGGCTCTCTCTCGGCGCAAATATTGGTGTGGTTATTGGCCTATTCTTGCTCATTGCAGAGCTAAACCACTCGTCTCAGTTGGCTGAAGTTGAGGCTTACCAGACCCGCATAAAGGACATCCAGGAACTAAATTTGCAGCTCGCATTGTCCGCATCTTTAGCAGGAATATTGGTGAAGGCGGAAGCTGAAGGGGCGAACGCTCTAAGCCCTGATGAGTTTCGACGAGCACAATCCTGGTATGCCTCGATAATGCGAGGTATGCAAGGACAGTACTATCAGTACCAGCAAGGATTTCTTGAACGAGAAAGCGTGGACAAGACCTTAGACGACATAGCAAGCCAGTTCTACGCTCGCTGGGAAGAGTTTGGTCTTCTGGGAAATATCGAAGTTCAAGATTGGAGAATAGAAATAGATCAGCGAATGCGTAGAACGAATATAGACTGACTAGAGCATTAGCCAATTTCTCGCCACGAAATTTGGCGCGCAGAACTTGTTGTCGAGCAAGGTCATTGATGGCAGCTATGAGGTGAAAGCAGCCAGTTGTGACTCCTGTCACGCATGCGGTTTTCGGAACGCAGTGGCACGTTGTAAGATAGCCAAACACAAACTTCAGCGAGAATTTGATGTCGAGCACGGAACCTACAGAAGAGCAACTTGCAAACCTTAGGTCTGCCAGTCCAGACGGTCCTATAACGATGATCAACCTGCTGAAATTCAGAGTTGCCGCTAGATACGATCACGAGACTCCTGATGATGGAGGACCAGTAAGCGGTCAGGCTGCTTATCAGCGTTATGCAGAGGTCGCCAAACGAAAGATTGAAGATAATGGAGGGCGCATTGTCTTTCTGGCTCCATCCCAGCAACTCTTCGTTGGTGATGTTGGCACAGACGATTGGGACATGGTGGCTATCATCGACTACCCGACGCGGGCTGCCTACCTTAAAGGCTTTGACTCCGACGAATATCAACAGGCGATTAAGCATAGAGTTGCGGGTTTGGAGCGTCGATTACTGCTCCAATGTACTCAAAATATGATAGCCAGATCACTATAAAGTAGTCTGTTCCTATTGCCCGGCTGAAGCTCATGAAAACATTTGTACCAAACCCCTGCAAATGACCGCTTTGAGGTGATAGCGGACATTCTCAGCCTCAAGATCGATTCAGGCCCCCTAACGTCCGCTTTCGCCTAATAGCGGACTTGGGTCTATTCTTATTGGAGGAATCTAATAAGGACAACAAGGATGAAAATACCTACTTATCAGTTCGTGGCACAGATGGCCGCCGCATTTGCTGTCGTTGTCTCGTTGGGACTTGTCGCTTATGAACTCAAACTAAGCCGAGACTTAGGCATGGCTGAAATGATGTTGACCCGCATCAACAGCGACAACGATCTGACTGTTGCTCTAATGGGAATAGATCCATTTAACAGAGCCTTAAAAAAACTCAATGTGACGCGTGAAGAGCTTACTTGGGAAGAACAGAGTGCCTATGACGAGGCAATGAATGCAAGAATTTTGACTTGGTACTCGGACTTCAATTTGTGGAATATGGGGTTGTTATCGCAGGAGGAGTGGGATCTTATTGAACGGGTGATCAAGGAGACGATCGCTGATCCTCGTTATTCAAAATATGTAGACCCAACATTAGATGACTATGGGAACGTGTCATACCTCGAAAAGCTGCGTGAGCTATGGGATGAGGTTGAAGCAGAAAAGGCGTCCTCTGCCGAATGACCCCTTTGAGGTGAAAGCGGACATTACCCCCTCCAGGGTCGTTCAGGCCCTCTAACGTCCGCTTTCGCCTAATAGCGGACATAAAGGTACCTCAGTTAGCGAATCTAACCCAGGTGAAATCATTGCGATAGCTTAGGCAGTCTTGCAATCCCCCCAAGGGCAACAGATACTTCGTTCGACCTATTGGACAGCGAAAATAACGCATGCACAGTCGCGGGAAAATTTTTGGCGAGTTTTTGTTAATCGTTATTGGCGTATTGGCCGCCCTAATGCTCGAAGCGCTGATGAGTGAGCGTCATGACAAATCCCTTGAAGCAGAGTACCTGTCGCGTTTAGAGAGCGATATCACCAAAGATAAGCTGGCTTTTACTTATCGAATTGAGTTCTTTTCTTCTGTTCAGGCATTTTCTCAAGAGTTTCTAGAATGGCTACACTCTGATTCAGTTATGGATAAACGCGTTCTCTTAGCAGCTTTTTATGCGGCTGAGGTGTGGCCATATGAGTTGACAAAAAGCACGTACCAAGACCTACAGAGCACTGGGAACTTACGACTTATCGAAGAGGTAGCTCTTCGTGCGAACCTGATCCAGTATTACAACAGAGCTGACGCGCGTGATGACTATTGGAATCCATCCGCTGAGTATAGGAAGTCTATTCGTGGGTTGATTCCTACCAAAGTGCAGGGACAGATTCGAGAAAAGTGCCCCACTACCGATAGGCAGGACCTTGTACCTACCGGCTTTCCTCCGTGCGATCTACAAGGAGTAGACCTAGACCGGTTGGCCATTCTTTTTGAACCGCTGCGCAATGACCCCAACTTCCTAAAGGCTCTTACATATCGACATTCGGAACTTGGGGTAGCAGTCAGGCTATTTGAACAACAGGTCGCATTCGCTGATGAAATTTTGGTTGGCTTTGACGAGTAGCACAGCTACCGCTTTGAGGTGAAAGCGGACATTAGCCTCTAGCTATTTCTGCTGCACATCCGCAGTGATTTGATACTCAGGTGTGACTCGCTCTTTTCCAGCAATCAGGTTCGCTTCGGAGATGTACTTACACCAGTTGGAGTCGTATTCAGGCCAGCTATCAGGCTTGCGGGGTTTGCCAGCACCAAGCAGTCGCGGGATGGTAGCTTCTAATGCCTTCCTGATTGCCTTGTCAGTGACGTAGGTTATTTCGATAGCAGCATAACTAGCGGCTACTCCCATCGGGCTGTGAATCATCGGCTTGTAGTACCGCGCGCGACCCGCGCAGTCAGTATCGAACTTCGCGTTGAAGATGACAGTCCCATCAAAGGCAATATCGAACGTGCCTGTGAAGTTGCTCCAGTTCACATCGAAGTTG
>JBDWAD010000014.1:0-708390 GCA_039979015.1 Halioglobus sp. | reverse complement strand
CTCAGCGATTCCTGGGTGCTCATGCTGCGGTTTCAAATCTATTTAATCTTGGTAGGCACCTGGTGGGGGCTGAACACTATCGGAATCTCAGGATCAGTGCGTTCAATGAGTGGAGTAGGGCAGTTGCTTGACTGGTGACTGCTGATTATCACCGATTCCAGAAGTTAACTTGTCAGAACCATAGAGCTTCACCGCTGTGGATTGACCGACAGGGTACTCTCAAAAATGGCAGTCAGAAATATTGAGCAAGCGGCCTTGGTCAAATTGCGAAAGGCGCTCCAGAAGCAACACGGCCCCAACGTCTGTGCTGAAGACCTAGCGTCAGACCACTCGACATCCATTGAACACAGTGTGGTTGTTGAGTCACGGCGCTCTAACGGATAGTTCCAGCCGCAAGCCTAGCGATCCGCTCTGCCTCTGCTGCCCCTTGATTGGCCTTTACCTGGGCATAGGTCTGCCCACCGCTGGCCTGCTTATATGCCTGACATTGGGCCGCTGATGGTCTGGCGCGTCTTTTTCTGCTCATTTGACTGCTCCACGGGAAATTATTTTCAGTGAATAGCAAAGAGTCTGGGGGTGATTCAAGGGGTGCGGGTTAGAGGCGGGTTAGAGACTCATATTCACCCCCAAACCGTTGGATTTTATAAAGGGGTGAAATGAGAAATATGCTGTATATACAGTGTTAAAATGGCCCGCCTGACAAGAGTCGAACTTGTGACCTGCCGCTTAGGAGGCGGCTGCTCTATCCAGCTGAGCTACAGGCGGGTAATGAGGAAGCGCGCATTATTCCGTTTGCTGCGAGAGATGGCAAGCTTTCGCAATGCGTAGCAGTAACCCCTGCTAGTCGTTAACTTATCAACATCGCCCTGATGACTTTGTGTAGCAGGCGTTTCTGTTTTTCGATGGTCTCCGGGTTTGTGATGTCGCCGCCTGCCATGGCAGTGAACGCGCGTTGGCTAAGAAAATATCCGGTCACCAGGTTGAACATGGCAATCACATTGAGCGCCATGAGTTCTCGGTCGCTAGTGCCACTCGTTCCCATGCCTTCCATGCTTTGCAAACCTTGATTGAACAATCCATCCAGCCAACCTTGCACCAGACGGTTGCCCACCGAGTCGTCATCGCCCTGCAGGGCTTGCTGGAAGAGGGCGGCCATTTGCGGATGTTCCAACAGCATGTCGGTCATTACTGAGGGCAGGTCTGTGTAATCATGTAAACCGTTTGCTTGATCCAGGCTTTCGGCCAGAGCGTCTGCCATGGGGTTAAGTGCTCTGAAGAGTACGGCTTCGTAAAGGCCTTTCTTACCGCTGAAATGGTTGTAAATGCCGGGCTCTTTGATGTCTGCCGCTTCGGCAATCTGCCTTAAGCTGGTGCCGTCGTAGCCCCGCTTGGCGAAGAGGTCTTCTGCCACGTCCATGATGCGTGACGCAGTGCGTTCTCCCTTGGTCTGTTTCACCGGAGCTTCGAGCATAAATTATCGACCGATTGCTAAAAAACACCCAATAGATAGCACAGCGCGCTCGATATTTCGACATTTCGGGGCCTGGGTGCTGATATAAATGATAGTTTGATAATTTATTAGTGGGGCAGGCCCGTCGCCAAGTGGTGTCGCGGCCCGATTTGGAGTTGGAGTCAGCGAAATTTGCAGGTGCCTGCATCTGAAGGAATATTCTCGTTGGACTATTGCATTCCCCGCATCCTCGTATCACTCTATTTGCCAGTGCGGTGGTGCCAGTCTGGCGCCGCCCTTAGCGGCAGCGAATGCTGAAGGTGTGTTGTTTTGCGGTACCGGACCTCGATAGCGGTCTACGTCCTAATGGCGTTTATGGGGTCTTCCGTACTGGCGGTTCCCACGCCACCTGAAAATATCTCCGCGAATCGCGATGGCTACACCGACGCGGTGAAGGCAATAGATCGCGGAGCATGGACAGAGTACGAACAGTTGCGTCCCGGGCTGGATGATTATCCGCTGGCCATTTATCTCGACTATCAACAGCTCAACCGGCAGGTGCATAAAGTGCGCCCCGCAGATGCCCGTCGCTTTATCAATCTGAGTGAAGACACGCCTCTGCCAAATCGCTTCCTCGGTAGCTACTTGCGCCAAGCCGGCAAAGATCGACGCTGGCAGGATTTTCTTGCTGTCAAACCGGATGAGCCGACCAGTGTCGATTTAAAGTGTTATTACTTTCGGGCACTGCTGGCAACAGGTGATGAATTAGCAGCATGGGAAGGGGCAGAACGTCTTTGGGTCTATGGCAAGTCGCGGCCCAAGCAATGCGACCCTTTATTCAGTGCCTGGCTTAAGGCCGGTCAAATCAGTGACGAAGTCGTCTGGGCAAGAATGCTCAAGGCGTTTGAGGAGCGCCAGCGCTCATTGATGACTTACGTAGCGCGTAAGGGTAGCACTGAGTTAAAGCCCTGGTCGGATAAACTCCTTGCGGTTTATGGTAAGCCCTCAGATCTTCGCAAGCACAAGCTTCCATCCGATGCTCCCTACTCAGCCGATATTGCCACCCAGGGCCTCGCCTACCTGGCTCGTTACAGCCCCGGTAAAGCACTCAGCGACTGGGAGTACTTTCGTGGCAAGTTCAGCTTTAGTGACGAGCAGACGCAACAGGTGGAGTATGCGATTGCGCTTCGGAGCCTGTTTGCCAAGACTGAATCCAATCTGGATTGGCTGCCCGGCGCACTGGAGCGCCTGGGCGAAGATAAGCTGGTAGAGATCCGTTTACGCTGGGCGCTATCAGAGCAAGACTGGCCCGCGCTAGCGTCGACCTTGCCGCTGCTCTCCAAGGAGGCGCAGGAAAAAGAAGCCTGGCGATATTGGCGGGCTCGGTCTTTGTCACAGGCCGGAGATGATGAGGGTTCTCATCAACTGCTGGAGTCATTGGCCAACGAGCGAGATTACTATGGCTTTCTGGCAGCCGATCGGTTGCGTAAATCCTACGCCTTCAACAACAAACCGCTGGTGCTGCAGTCCGCAGCTACCGATCCCTTACACGAATTGCCCGCTGTCCGGCGCATAGGCGAGCTCAACTTTCACCAGGAACAGCGCAATGCCCATTCCGAGTGGTACAAGGTTTTGCAGGACACTGACGAGCCCGCGCAGCAGCAGGCGCTGGCTAAGCTGGCAGTAGAACAGGGCTGGCATCGAATGGCGATTGACGCCGCTACCCACGCAAAAACCTGGGACGCACTGGACGTTCGTTTTCCGACTCCCTATCAGGATACTTTCCAACACTACGCGGCTATCCAGCGGGTTCCACCCACTGAGTTGATGGCGATTGCCCGGCGTGAAAGTGCGTTTTATCCCGAGGCGAGGTCTCCCGTGGGTGCAAGGGGTCTGATGCAAATTATGCCGGCAACCGGCGAGCAAGTGGCGGCCAAAATCGGCCGACAGCACAGCCGTGCAGAACTCTACGAGGTTGAGCACAATATCCTGCTGGGTAGCGCCTACTACCGACAATTGCTGGATCGCTTTGATGGCAACCGGGTGTTTGCGTTGGCCTCTTATAACGCGGGTCCCCACAGGGTTGATCGCTGGCGCAATGGCAAGGGTGAGCAGGTGCCTGTTGATATCTGGATAGACACCATCCCTTACCGGGAAACGCGTAATTATGTCCAGGCCGTGTTGTCCTATAACGTGGTCTTCCAATATATGTTGGGAGACGCCCACAGTTTGCTGACAGCTGACGAACGCAAAGCGCTCTATTGATGCCATAGCGGCCAGTCTAAGGATAAGTTTGATGCAGGATACCCGCCCGCTGCTGCTGGAGAGTGATTTTCCGCCGATCACCCGACAGGACGTCGATATATTGCAGGTTAACCTGGGTTACCTCTGTAACCTGAGTTGCGTGCATTGCCATGTGAATGCGGGGCCTACTCGCACAGAGCTGATGACAGCCGATATGGTCGATCTGTTGCTGGAAGTCGCAGCAAAACTTGGCGTAAAAACGCTCGACTTGACCGGTGGCGCGCCGGAACTCAATCCCGAATTTCGTGACCTGGTTTCCAGGGCAACCGCGATGGGCTTGAACGTTATAGACCGCTGTAATCTCACCGTATTGTTTGAGCCAGGGCAGGAAGATTTGGCTGTATTTTTAGCGGAGCATGGAGTGGAGGTTACTGCATCACTGCCTTGTTATCTCGAGGAAAACGTTGAGGAGCAGCGTGGCAAAGGGGTCTATAGCACCAGTATCGAGGCTATTCGTTCGCTGAACGCACTGGGCTATGGGCAGGATCCGCGTTTGCAGTTGAACCTGGTGTATAACCCCGTGGGGCCGGTATTGCCGCCCCCGCAGGCAGGGCTAGAAGCTGATTACAAACGAGAACTGGGGCAGCGCTACGATATTGCATTTAATCAGCTGTTTACCATTACCAATATGCCGATCAGTAGGTTCGGCGCTGTGTTGTTGTCGCAGGGACAATACACAGATTACATGGGACTACTTCGCAACAACTTTAGTGAAAACAATATGGCTGGCCTGATGTGCCGCTCTTTGTTGAGCGTGGATTGGCAGGGATTTGTGTACGATTGCGATTTTAATCAGATGCTGGAGTTGCCGGTGTTGGCGAGTGATTCGCGACTGCACCTGCGTGACTTACTCGATACCGGGAGTCTGAGTGGTCGCTCCATCATCACAGGTGAGCATTGCTACGGGTGCGCGGCAGGACAGGGTAGTAGCTGTGGCGGCGCTCTCTAGGGGTGGCTGGTGTTCCCTATAGCTTCGTTGTTCCAACGCTCAACGAAGCGGCGGGCATCGCACAATTACTGGAACAGCTGCGTATACGATTTCCCAATGCCGAGCTGGTGGTAGTAGACGGCGGCAGTAGCGACAATACTTGTGAGTTGGCGCGTCCCATTTGCGATGAGCTTATCGAGAGTGCGCCCGGCCGCGCTCTGCAGATGAATCTTGGTGCGCAGCGAGCGACGGGACAGTATCTGTTGTTTCTGCATGCTGATAGCGTCCCCGGTTTGGACGAGTCCCAACTACAGTCTTATTTCATGGCCAACCCCGCCTGGGGTTTTTGTCGGGTCTCACTGGAAGGCACTGAGCGGGTATTTAAGATAATCAGTGGTTTCATTAATGTTCGCTCTCGAGTCACTCAGGTTGCTACGGGTGACCAAATGTTGTTTATCCAGAGAGAGTTTTTGCGGCGAGCGGGTAGTTTTGATCAGATACCACTCATGGAGGACGTCGCCTTTAGTAAACGTATGCGCAAATTGACGCCTCCGCTGTGTATTAAAGAACCGGTGACTACTTCCAGTAGGCGCTGGCGGGAGGCCGGTGTGCTGCGGACCATACTCAAGATGTGGGCTTTGCGCTTTGCCTACCTCATTGGCGTATCGCCCGAGCATCTTTGGCATTTCTACTATGGGGACGATTAGGGTGCAGGATGTATTGTTCATACAGTTTGCCCGCGAACCGTTGCCTGGCCGGGTAAAAACGCGGATGCAGCCTGAGCTGAGTCCTGAGCAGGCCTGTGAGTTGCATCAAGAGCTGGTCTATTGGACTAGTCAGGTGCTTACTGGCGCTCACCTGGGCCGGGTGGAACTCTCTGTGGCCGGTAATGTGGGCTCGCCTTTGTTTCAGCAATGCGAAGCACTGGGGGTGCAAGCTGTGAACCGTCAGGTGGGGCAAGACCTTGGTGAGCGCATGTATAACGCCTTGAGTGAAGGGCTTGAGCGTTTCTCCAAGGTGATTCTGGTGGGCAGCGATAGTCCGCAAATCGATAGAGAATATTTGTTAAGCGCGATTTACGCGCTCGACGATACGGACGTTGTGCTAGGTCCCGCGAAAGACGGTGGATATGTTCTCATTGGCGTGCGTGAACTCGACAGGCGCTGGTTTGAGGGCGTGGAGTGGGGGTCTGCGAATGTGTATGCGGAGACACTCGCAAGATTCGTGCTCACATCAGTACAATGGCAGCACCTGGAAGTGTTGCAGGATATCGATAGACCCGAAGACCTACCCGTATGGCGGGCAATTGTAGAGAACCAGCTATAAATGCGAAGGCCGAAGCCTTCGAATCAGGCTAGTGCCATTTCCCCGGCTTCCACCGCGGAGGTCTCCGTCGCCAGGCCTGCGCGCTGATACAGTAACCATGCAATTGCAGTGCAATAGCTGAGGTTAGTCTGTAACTCACCGTCCGGGTCACTCAGAAAGGCCCGTTGACTGGCCAGTCCTCGTATCCGACTTGCCATGTCCGGATTAAACGCCAGGTAGCGATCCCACAAATCACGATGTTGTGACGTCGTGATGTGGAACAGCCCGAGGCCGTCGTTACGTTCAGAGAAAAGCCCCAGGTCCGGGGCATCTACCGCGGCGTTGAGCAAGAAAGACTCGCTCGCCGGCGTCCATTTTCCCAAATATTTGAGAGTAGGTCGGATGACCTGGTCTCTCAAGTGTTCTGCGGTTACGTACATAACCCACTACCTCGCAGGGAAGCCAATTCCGTCAGATACTGCCGTTTCACTTATGGTTATTCAGTGGCTCGGTTATTGTTGCGAGAACTATCCCTTATCCCCGCTTTTCCGTGCTCACAGGGTACTTTTTAACACAAGAAAAAATAAAATCCAATAAAAATAACGCCTTGCGTGATTTAATTAATAAATATTTCGGGAAGAAGGCGTAACTGGGTAAAAGCGAGTCACATTTATGACGGAGAAAGGAGCTTTTCTACAGATTATGTCGCTTAACGTGGCGCTAAAATGAATTAAAAGTCGCTAAAATCTTTAAAAGTGCTCATCCGCCCGATAATTTGACCTGAAAGCCGCGCTTTTCGAGCTCGGCTTTTATCGTAGCTCGCTGGTCGCCCTGAATTTCGATGTTTTCACCTTTCAGGGCGCCACCTACGCCACATTTTTGCTTTAAGGTCTTTGCCAGGGCCTTTAATTCTGTCCCTGCCAGAGGGACGCCGGTCACTACAGTCACAGCCTTACCGCCCCGCCCCTTGGTTTCCCGGTGCAAGCGGACTACACCGTCGCCACTGTAGACAGGACGATACTTACCGCACACGCAATCAGTCACCGGTCGGTGGCATTGAGGGCACAATCTGCCTCCGTCGGTTGAATAAACGAGCCTTTGGGAAGGTTTTTTCGCTTTGCTCATGTGTCTGCCGTGTCATTGTTCAATGCGTGGCAGTATATTAGCCCGCTTGGTTATGGCAACAGGTGAGACGGTTGATGTCTGAAATTGAAGATTTAGTGCAGCAAATGGTGGAGCTGCAAAGCCAAATGGCGTTTCAGGAAGACACTGTCAGTGTGCTGAACGAGGCGGTGACCGCCCAGCAACAAGAGATACTGATTTTGCGAGAGCAGCTTGAACTTTTGAAGCAGCGTCAGGACGAGGCCAATGCCCGCATAGATCATGCAGAACCCGTGGTGGACGAAAAACCTCCCCATTACTAAACGAACGTAAGCTAATACAGGTAGGAGTAATTCAATGGCAGAAGATGGACAAATGGATACGCCAGAGCAGGCGGACTTCAGGCAGCGGGCGCGAGCCTGGATACAAGACAACCTTCCGTCGGAACCTGATGTGCGTCTGCCGTTAACGCCATTAGAGATTATGACAAAGGACCAGCTGAGCTATTTACAGGCATGGCAGAAAGCGGCTTACGATGCGGGCCTGGTTGGCTGCGACTATCCGGTAGAGGTTGGTGGTGGCGGCAAAGATAACTGGCAGCGCATTGCCAATGAGGAAATGCTGGCAGCTGGCACGCCCTACATGCCCAACGTTATCGGTTTGGGTATGGCGGCCCCAACGGTGTTTTATCACGGCCAGGAGGAGCTCAAGCAACGGCTGTTGCCGCGGTTATTTTCCGGAGAAGATATCTGGTGTCAGGGGTTCAGTGAGCCCGGCGCAGGCTCTGATCTTGCCAGTGTGCAGACCTTTGCGGAGCGTAAGGGTGATAAGTGGGTGATTAATGGTCACAAAGTATGGACATCCCTCGCTCATTTTGCGGAATGGATGATTTTGCTCCTGCGCACCGATAAATCAGTTAAGCACGATGGTCTCTCTTACTTCGTGGTGCCTATTCGATCAGCACTCGGCAAGGGAGTGACTGTGAGGCCGCTGATCAAGATGACGGGTGAGACCGGCTTCAACGAAGTGATTTTTGAAGACCTCGAAGTAGACGATAGCTATCGTCTGGATGAACTTGGCAAGGGCTGGCAGGTGGCAATGACCACCTTGTTGCATGAACGCGGGGCAGGGGAGTTAGTGACGCCACGCTCCGGAGGCATGAAAAACAAGTCTAGCCACGTGAACAACTCATCATCATTGATAAGTCTGGCGAAACGCACTCACCGCAGTGGCGCGACGGCGGCCGATGATCCGTTGCTGCGGGACCGAATGATGCAGCAGCTTGTCAGGGAGACTGGCATGGCGGCCAACCAAAGGCGCACTCGCATTACAGCACTGCAGGATCATCCCATGCGACTGCCTCTGCAGAACAAGTTGTTAATGAGTGAAATTGCCCAGGACACTGCCGCTATAGCAACCGAGGTCGAGGGCGCAGCAGCTTCCTTATACCTCGCGGATGATGCAGCACCCGATGGGGGACAGTGGCCAATGGCGTATATGAACTCGTTCGGCTTCACCATCGCAGCGGGCACCAGTGAGGTGCAAAAAAATATTCTTGGCGAGCGCGTGCTCGGCATGGCCAAGTCCAAGTAGGGAGATAATCAATGTCACAGCCCGATGATTTCGGTTTTACTGAAGAAGCAGCGCTGCTGAAAGAATCAGCGCGTAAATTTTTTAATGAGAAGTTCACTGCAGATGTGCTGCACAATTTGGTGGCGTCGGATTCTTCCCCTAATCGCGCTCCCGAGGTGCAGTGGGATCAAGCTGTCTGGCAACAAATGGTTGATCTTGGCTGGTCTCTGTTGGCCGTCCCGGAGGCACAGGGCGGTGTCGGAATGCCGCTGGTGGGTGTAGCCGGTTTGGTAGAGGAATTGGGTCGCGCAGCATTTCCCTGTCCTTTGCTTTCCACGCTGGCCTCCAGTTACATTCTTGCCGCGTGCGGTGGTCAAGGAGAGTCTGCCCTGGCTGAAATCGCTGAGGGTGCGACGGTTGCGCTGGTTGTTTCCGACGAGAACGGGTCGTGGGTTCCGGAAGCCACACCTATAGGTGTGAGTGCAGGAAACCTGGATGGCACCGGATACTTCGTTCAAGACGCCGGCAAGGTTAGCCATCTGCTGGTCTGTGCCCGCTCCGATGCAGGTCTGTCCCTGCATTGGATTGGCGCTGATGCTGCTGGCGTGGAACGGGTTCATGACAGCATCGTCGACCTGACTCGCGACCAGGCTCACATTCACTTCAGTAGCGCTCAAGCCCTGCAGGTTTCCGCCGATGCATCGGCAGCGCTCGAGCACTCAATGCCCGCGCTGTGGACGCTGTACGCGGCAGACATGGTTGGCGCAGGAGAATGGTTGCTACAAACCACGGTCGAGTACGTTAACGCGCGCCAGCAGTTCGACAAGCCTCTGGGGTTCTTTCAGGCGGTTAAACACCCGCTGGTGGATGTGATGGTCATGATTGACCAGGCCAAGTCCCTGGTTTACAACGCCGCCTGTGCCGTTGACTGTGAGCCCGAGAAAGCCCGGCAGTACGCGCACATGGCGCAGTCATCAGCTTCTGATATGGCTGACTATTCCGGCAGCCGCGCCGTGCAGTGTCATGGGGGGATCGGTTTTACCTGGGAGTGTTACGTGCACCTGTTCTTTAAGCGACAGCGGCATAGCCAGATGCTTTGGGGCGATGGTCCCTGGCATCGTGCCCGCCTGGCGGAAATCGTAATCGACGCGGTGGCATGACCACTCGCTTAGCAAAAGGAAACAGCTGATGAACTGGAAAACCGGAACCCTGGTGCTGGTCGTGCTGCTGGCTGGCGTTGTTATTCTGGCTAAAATGGCCACTCGGCTACCTTCACCGCCAGACCACCAGGTATTCATTAATGGTGATGTGCTTACGATGGACGCAACCAACCGCGTGGTAGAAGCGGTGTCAGTGCGGGGTGACCTGATCGAAGCCGTCGGCAGCACAGACGACATCATGGCATTGGTCGATAATCAGACCGAAGTCACTGACTTGCGCGGCCGTACCTTAATGCCTGGCTTTATCGACGCTCACGGTCACTTCCCGGGTTCTGGCATGAGTGTCGTATCTGCCGATCTCACTAGCCCCCCGGTGGGCAATAAACAGAACATGGATGAGGTGCTTGCCGCGCTCAAAGCGCGTGTACCCCAGGTTGAGCCGGGTGAGTGGGTGTCTGGCTTCGGCTATGACGATACTCTGCTCGCAGAGCAGCGCCATCCCACCCGGGCTGAACTGGATGCCGTTTCCACAGAACATCCCGTGATTGCGATGCATGTCTCCGGGCACATGTTAGTGGCAAACAGCATGGCCCTGGAGATGGTGGGTATCACGGCTGATTCAGAGGACCCGGTTGGGGGTGTTATTGCCCGACGCGAGGGCAGCCGAGAACCGAACGGCCTGTTGGAAGAAACCGCTCGCATGGGTGTCATGGAGGCGATGCAGGACATGAGTGTGCTTGCCGTCTACCAGATGATAAAAGCTGCGGTGCGAGACTATTCCCAGGTGGGCGTGACAACAGCACAGTCCGGGGGTACCTCGGTAATGCTGGCCAAGGGTCTCTCGTCGTTCAGCAAATTGGGTGTAGTGCCCCAGCGCCTGGTGTTGTTCGCCTTCGATACGGATTTTGCAGAACTGATTGATTCTGGCGAGTTTGACCCAGCCAGGTACGAGTCCGACCGGGTCAGCATGCCTGCGGTCAAGCTGGTTGCGGATGGCAGCATCCAGGGGTACACCGGCTACCTGGCTCACCCCTATCATGTGCCGTTCAAGGGTGACGAAGACTATCGCGGCTATCCGGCAATTCCCCGGGATGTTTTGTTTGCTCGCGTGGAGCAATTACACAGCCTGGGATATCAGCTGGCTATTCATGGCAACGGCGATGAGTCTATCGAGGATATACTCGATGCTTTTGAGGCGGCTCAACAGGCGCATCCTCGCAAAGACCCTCGCATGATTCTGATTCATTCGCAGATGGCGCGTGAAGACCAGATTGCGCGAATGAAGGGTCTGGGCGTAACGCCAAGTTTTTTCTCCGCCCACACCTACTATTGGGGCGACCGCCATCGGGACATCTTCATGGGGCCTGAACGAGCGGCGGCCATGAGTCCGGCGCGCTGGGCCCAGCAGCAGGGTATTCGATTCAGTTCCCATATGGATACGCCAGTAACCCCAATGCTGCCACTTCAGGCTGTGTGGAGCCAGGTGCACCGGCTCAGCTATGGCGGTGATGTTATCGGTGAGGAGCAGCGTATTGATGTGATGTCAGCGTTGCGTGCGGTGACTATCGATGCAGCCTGGCAGGTATTTCAGGAAGAGCGGGTTGGGTCGCTGGAGCCGGGAAAATTGGCTGACATGATTGTGCTTTCTGCAAGCCCGCTCGCCGATCCAATGGCCATGCGCGACCTGAAAGTAGAGCGGACACTGATCGGTGGCGCGACAATTTATCGGCGACAGTAGCCCGGCATCCTCCCCAAAATGGGGCAGGGGGGCGAGCTTTTATGTCGTCGCCGTTGCCTCTGGCAGGGCATTACTATATAAATATGCAAACGGCCTAAGTACCCTGACCACTTAAGCTGTTTGCAACCACTCGGGGGTCCCAAACAGCCATTTATGTACCGCTATCGTGTAGACAACGCCGTAACCTATACATCCGAAGATTTTGTCCTGTTCAGGGAATCACCTTTTGCCTGCTGGATGGAGCGCCTTTCCCTCGAGAATCCCGATCACGGTATTTTACCCGACCGTCACAGCAAGGCCCCCAGTAACTACATGCAGCGTCAGGACGAGTTGGCGGAAACCTTGCGTGCAGAGGATAAAAACGTCAGCCTTATTGACTGGGACGCCTCGGAAGCTGAGCGTCGAAGCGCAACGCTTCAAGCGATGCGTCAGGGTGTAGATTTTATTGTCAACGGACAGTTGGCTCTTGGCCCGCTGTCGGGCTCTGCCAACCTGTTAATGCGCACCAGCGGTTTTTCCGAGCTGGGTAACTACCTGTATATCCCCTGCGATACCCAGACCAAGACGACCCTCAATTCTGCTTTCAGGCTCTGCTTCCTCGCCGACCTCCTGCACAGCCTGCAAGGTCAGCTGCCGCCACAAATGTTGATTATTCGAGGTGGTTCCGACCTGGTGCCGCTGGAAACTGAAGACCATATTTACCATTACCGGGCGGTCAAGCAGCGCTTTATGCAAACCATGCGGGAATTTCGTAAGCACCGCATGCCAGATCCAGCCGAGTCTGCGCAGTTTGGGCGCTGGTCGGAGTGTGCCAATGAAGTGTTGAAGCAGCGCGCGCTGCGTGACGATGGCACGACCGAAGACGCCCTTGAAAACGATAACGAAGCGCAGGAGCAAACGCTCCCGTTGCCGATGGCCGCGGCTGCATCGGCGCAGGTTGCAGAGCCAGCTGAGGTGCCGCCCCCGGATAGTTCTACTCAGTCAAAGCATTCGGCCAAAGGAATACAAGTTGGCGATACGCTGGCGGTTCAGGCCCGGCAACTGCCGCCGCGTGCGTTCAGTGAAAATGGCGTAAATTCGACCTCGCCGGCACCTGCCACCGCGGCCAGCGTGATGGACGTCGCGCTGCAGAATCTTGAATTTATAGGCAGTAGTGGTAGACCGCCAACCATTGGCGAGCCGGTAGATGCGGTTCCGCAAACGAAAGAGAAACTGACCCCTGAGCCTGAACCCGAGCCTCAGAGGCCTCCGCAAGAAATTGAGTCACACCCCCTTGATAGCACTGGGATTTTTGCAGGTGGCTCTCCTGCAGAAGCCGGAGCGGACATTTTGAGGCCGCCACCCTCGTTGCATACCGATGGCCATGAATTCGAGGTGGACTGCGTAGACGACTCTGATTACGCACTGCCTGAAGAGCCGCCAGAGTACAAGGTGATGCCGCCTGAAGAGCGCAGCGCGCATACGCCCGACTGGCAAGACGATTCAGAAGAGCCGGAGATAGGCGCTACCCGGCCTTTCTCCAGCAGCCTCAATACCAGCGACTACCAGGACAGCTGAGCACTCTTTCTCAGCGTAGCTGACGGAAGCAATTTCTCAGTTCATTAACGAAAGTTTCTGGTTGTTCGAAAGCGGCGAAATGCCCGCCTTTATCCAGTTCATTCCAATGCACAATGTTGCTAAAGCGCTGCTCTGCCCAGCGTCGACTGGAGCGGAATATTTCACAGGGAAAAATCGAGCAGCCCACTGGCATGTCAATGGGTGACAGGTTTGGCTGGTTAAAGCTTTCCCAATAGAGTCTTGCTGAACTGGCGGCACAGTTGTTCAGCCAGTAAAGCATAACGTTGTCCAGCAGTTCGTCTTTGCTCAAAACGTTTTCCGGATGCTTTACGCCATCTTTTTCGCAGTCTGTCCAGGCGTAAAATTTTTCCACTATCCAGGCCATTTGCCCAATCGGTGAATCGGCCAGACCATAGCTAATCGTTTGAGGTCGGGTTGATTGTTGTTTGGAATAGCCCGAATCATGGTCGTTGTAAAAAGCCATTCCCTCAAGGGCAGATTGCTCCAGCGGGGTCAGGTCGTTCATGGTGTTCGGATCGGGAGCGACAATAGGCATGTTGATATGAATACCGGCACAGTGCTCCGTTTCTGTCTGGCCCATACTTTGGGTGACCATAGAGCCCCAATCACCGCCCTGCGCCACATAGGAGCCATAGCCTAACCTGGCCATCAGCTTGCCCCACATCTCCCCGATTTTTTCGACCTTGGTTCCGGTGGCTGTGGGCTTAGCTGAAAATCCAAAGCCGGGCAGTGAAGGCGCGACGACATGAAAGGCATCCGCCGGGTCACCGCCGTATTGTTCCGGCTGCGCCAATGCGTCGATAATTTTGTGAAACTCGATCACCGATCCCGGCCAGCCGTGGGAAATAATCAGGGGCAGGGCATGAGCGTGTGTGCTGGTGCGATGTATAAAATGAACGTCCTGGCCATCGATGTTAGTCATGTAGTTGGGCCAGCTGTTGAGTTTTTGTTCACAGCGTCGCCAGTCATAGTCATTGGCCCAATACTTGGCAAGCTCTTGCGAGTAAGCCAACGGTATGCCCTGATCCCAGCCAGCGCAGGTCTCGGGCTCTGGCCAACGGGTGTTGGCTATACGGTTGCGAAGATCCTCAAGTGCTGTATCCTCGACGTCAATCTGGAAGGGGTGGATGGTCTCAGTCACGATTATATCCCTTTAATTTTATGGGGTTAGCGGGGCGAGGAATTGTCCAACACTAGTGACAATTGCCTCTTGTTTGGTATAAGTTAGCAATAACTTGATAAAAATCGTATAAACTAGCGCTTTTACTATAACGTACTAGAATATTAAACAAAGACAACTTGAGTGCATCCATGAATCTCGAGATGATTGTCAGATTAGGTTACAGGGGAAATCGCGGCACTGTATGTCGGTGAAACTGCGTTCATTAGCCATCCGCACGGTAGAAATACTCAGTTACAGCACTGGGTTAATTCTAACCGGGTTTTTTGCTGTCCAGCTCGCACAGGGCGAGGTGGAACGGCAGGGTGCGATTAATGCATTTGAAGACCAGGCCATGCTCGCGGCTGATGACACTCCAACCCCAGTGAACGATCCCTCTTTCGACGATTCAGGACAACCGGATATGAGCCTGTGGGCCCCGGGTCGAGTTGTCGATTACCAGAATAGCCTGGGAGCCGAATTGCCTCCCGTGATGGGTGTGCTGGAAGTGCCATCAGTGGATTTAGAGGTACCCATTTACCAGACTGCCTCCGATCTGGTGATGGATCGCGCTGCTGGCGTAATCGATGGGATGGCCTATCCTCACGAAGGTGGGAATATTGGTATTTCAGGGCACCGGGACGGCTACTTTAGAGTCCTTAAAGATGTGCAGGTTGGCGATACAATTGTTCTGCAGACCCTGGAAGGCGAAAAGAGATTTAAAATTGATGCGACGACAATAGTCGAGAAAACCGACACCACGTTGCTCAAAGACACCCGTGACCAGACCGTTACCCTGGTTACTTGTTACCCGTTTTATTTTGTCGGGCATGCGCCTCAGCGATTCATCGTCACTGCGTCACTCGACACAACCTATGTCAACCACAACTAAGGAGGATTTGACATGAATAAGAAGATGGTAGTTGCAGTAGGTATGGCCCTGTCCGTATCAGCAGGTTCGCTGATGGCTCAGGATAAAGCAGTAAGCAGCACAGTAACTTGTGCCGACCTGAACTGGTCTGCAGAAGTTCTGGCTCTGAACCCCGATATCGCAGGAATGTGTCAGTCGGTTTACGAGAAGGATGGTCGTCTGTTCGCCAAGGCGTCTATTGAAGTTGTTCGCGTACGCGGCAACCGCATGACCTTCCGTCCGCTGCACACAGACGGTACTCTGGGCGACAGCCGTTCAGTTCAGCTTGACAGTGCATGGCGCGCTGAAATCGGTGGCCGTAGCTACCGTGCCAGCGACCTGATGCGTGGTCAGCAGTTGAACGTTTATCTGCCTGAAGATCGTTTCGCGCTGGCCGTGACCGATGCTGATGGTCCTGATGAAGCTGATCTGATTGTGATTGAGGAAGAAGTGGTAGAAATGCCTACTACTGCCTCACCACTGTTCCTGATCGGTGCAGTCGGCGGTGCCTTCCTGGCACTGGGCGGAATGCTGAGTGGCATTCGTCGTCGCTTCTCCTGAAGCCTGAGCTGAAAAAACCGAAGGGGCCTTAGGGCCCCTTTTTCTTTCCTACTCTTCCTCTACCCAGACCTTTCTCAAGGGTTCTCCGAAGTCATCATAAATAATTTTCCGGCGCGGGCGTGGAAGTCTGCTGCGCGTGCGCGTGGGCTTGCGTTTGAATCGTTCCTGACGGCGGGCTTCAATGGCTGCGACCACTTCAGGCACCAGGGTGCGCGAGGTCTTGGGCTCTATAAATAGGCTCTGGTTAAGAAATACAGGTGGTTCACCGGGCTCTTTACCGCTGAGACCACGTGGTATGTCCTCCACCTGGCCACCGCGTTTGAGGAAACGCTGTGTCTCATGCTCCAGCTGTGCCCTGATGTCTGCTTTAGATACGGGTTTTTTCACTGTGTCCTTTGTGCGCTCGGCTGCAGGCCGTTAATCGCTAACCATTGATTATACCTGCGGTGTCCAGGGATTACAGTGCGGTTGACATCAGGAACTCAGCTCGCCTCTGGGCAGCCGCGCCTGTCGGTGCCAGTTGCACCCGGTCCTGTTGGACCTGTATGCCAAGCTGCGCCAGCAGATGTTCAAAAGACGGCATCTGGCGTGACCGATAAACCGTCTGGTAAAGGCTTTCAAAAATTTTCTTGTCATTGGTTTTATCGAGTTGCTCGATGATCTCGGCGACCGACAGTGACTGCGTCGCGCAGCACTGGTTTAGCTGCTCCAGCGCGTTATCCAGACTTTGGGCGCCATTGCTCTGTTGTCGCAGGCTGATATCAGCGGCAAAAAAATACCAGGCACCGGACCAGTAGACCCGCATATAGCCACCGTTTTTTCGCATGTTCTGGTTGACCGACAGTAGGGTCTGGCCATCAAATCGGTCATCGGCTCTGCCACGGGCGAAGCCGTCATACAGTTTTTGCCACATCTGGGTTTCACTGAGAACGCCTGCGCGTGCCTGTAGAATATTCTGATAGTAGCTGGCTAATCCTTCACTGAACCAGGTGTCACCCCAACCGCGATAGGGCAACAATAGATGAGATAGCTCGTGGTATCCCGTCCATTCGTGCTTGAGGGTTTCAGCGCTGGCGCTGGAAAGAACATAAAAAGCAACCCTGTCGATGCCCTCCCTGTGAACCTGGGCCCAGGGAATAGGATCGTCGCTGCTTCCGGAAGCAGGCTCTACATCAATTGCCCAGCGCTCTCTGGGCCAGTGACCGTATACCAGGGTAAGACTGTGGGCGAGGTGTTCGATCCACTGGGTGATTTGCTCGCGACTTTGTTGAGAGAACTGCTCGCTGATGCCGACCTCAAGTCGGCGTTTGCCCTCGTCGAAAAGAACGTTAGCGCTTGCCGCTGGCGCCATCCAGCCAATAATGAGCGAGACCGTGAGTGCGACAGCTGTCGAAGAGGACGATCTATTCATTGCGCGCAGTAGACTCTTCGTAGCCAGCCAGCGTCGCCATGCGAGCAAACAACTCAAAGACGTCGGTCATGAGCTCATCGCCGGAGAACTCACGGTAAAGGCTGTCAACGTTGACCGCGATGCGCTCGGGGTCGGACCAGGAGGAGTACTCGTACAGCTCGATGTCGCGGGCAGCTTCAAAAGCACTCATTCCAGCATCGTAGCGGTGTCGCGCTTCATTGCGCACGTACTCGAGGTAGTGGCGAACCTTGCTGACACCGACCTTGTCAGTCAGTGGGCCATGCCCCGGTACGATATGATCTACATCCATGTCCTCAATAAGCTGACAGGCCTTGATCCAGTTAGCCACAGGCCCCTGCCACATAACAGGAGTGCCATCGATAAACAGGATATCGCCAGTGAAAACAGTGCGGTCTTGAGGGGAATACACCAGCACGTCGCCGCGTGTATGGGCCGGTCCCACTTCTATAAGCTGCACGGGTTTGTCGCCAACCTGCAGTGCAAGCTCGCCGTCAAAAGTACGGTTTGGCGGCGTATGGCTGATGCCTTCAAAGCGGAACTGCCCAAAACAAGCGAGAAAATACTGACCCACCGCCCCCATGTCAGCTGCTGCCTCGACGATGGCAGCCATGGCCTCAGGCGGCAGTTCCGTCATCTCAGCGGCGGAGGCTGTTGAAGCAATAATCTGAGCCCCGGTCACCAACTCGTTGCCATGACAATGATCGCCATTAGCATGGGTGTTGACCAGGGTGTCTATGCTGGTGGCCAGTGGTTCTGCGGCGCGCATGCGCTTGAGCATTTCGGCGGTCAACTCTAGATCGTAGAGGGTGTCCACCAACAGTGACTCCTCCCCGTCAGTAATGAGTCCGGCGTTACTCCAACCCCAGCTATTACTGTGTGCGAGCCAGGCCCAGGCACCGTTACCCAGATTATTCAGACCCTCTGACATGCGCTTTTCCCGTCGTTATTGTCTTTTTCACACATGGTAACCCGATGAGCAGTTAGACGGGAGGGTGAAAGTGTTGTTTTCAGCCACCTCCAGCTCTGGTTTAATGCACAACTTGGAAATTCGGGGATGTTGAATGAACGCCATACGCTCGCTACTGGTTTTTACCTGGATCGTGCTTACTGTTATTCCAATAGGGCTGACGTTGGTCTTCTGCTCATTGTTTCTGGATGACAAAAAACTGTGGTGGTGGTTTGCGGTACCGTGGTTAAAGGGCGTTATCGGGGCGGCTCGATTGATTGGGGGCGTTAAGTACCGGATCCACGGTGAGGAGAACCTGCCCGCTGCTGAAGATATGCGCCGGGTGGTTCTGTGTCCCAAGCACCAGTCCACCTGGGAAACTTTTTTCTTTCCCAGCATGACTTCACATCCGCTGTCTTACGTGTTCAAAAAGGAGCTATTGCGTATCCCCGTATTCGGTTGGTGCATGGGGCGCCTGAACATGGTGCACATTGATCGAAGCAAGCGCTCAGAGGCCTGGACCAAAGTGGCCGAAGAGGGGCTGGTATTAATGGACCAGGGTAAGTGGATCATCATGTTCCCTGAGGGAACACGAACTGAGCGCGGAATGAAGGGAGCATATAAGGCAGGAGCGACGCGGTTGGCAGTAGCCACTGGGGCCTATGTCATTCCGATCGCGGTCACCTCTGCACGATGCTGGCCGCGGCGGTCTTTTTCTTTCATACCGGGCACGATCGATGTCTCAATTGGTCAGCCGGTTTCTGCCGATGGCAGGGAGCCGGGTGAGTTGATGGAAGAAGTTGAGCGTTGGATTGAGGCGGAGATGCGTCGCCTCGACCCCGAGGCGTACCAATAGCCGCTTGGTGTAATTCGACTCAGGAAAGTGCTTCTTCCAGCGACTTGCACAGGGTTTTGAGAATCTTTATTCGGGCATAGTACTTGTTATTTCCCGCAACCAGCGTCCAGGGTGCATCTTCGGTGTGGGTTTGTACGATCATTTGATTGACCGCTTGTTCATAGGCAGGCCATTTTTCTCGATTGCGCCAATCCTCATCAGTAATTTTGTGACGTTTGTACGCTTCCTGTTCTCGGGCCTTGAACCGCGCTAATTGTTCTTCCTTGCTGATGTGGATCCAGAATTTGGCGACGATAGAACCGTGCTCAATAAGTTCCTGTTCGAACTCGTTGATCTCGCCATAAGCTCGCATCCACTCGTCTTGTTTAGCGAACCCCTCAACACGTTCGACCATAACCCGACCATACCAGGAACGATCGAACAGGGTGGCACGGCCATCACGTTGAAGTTGCCGCCAGAAGCGCCAGGAATACTGCCGGGCGTGCTCCTCTTCGCTCGGAGCTGCTATTTGTATCAGCTTGTAAAGCCGGGGATCGATTGCACCAGTAACCCTGCGTATTGCCGATCCCTTGCCAGCGCCATCCCAGCCTTCAAATACTGCTACTAGCGACTTTTTTTGGCCGTAGGCCTTCCATGCAAGATCCTGTAAGCGGCTCTGGTACTTGTGCAGTTTGCGTTTGTAATCGTCTTTCTGCAGGCTTTTGTTCAGGGAGATGCTGGCTAAAACATCTCGCGGTTCAGGCAGTTCAGGCATGGTGGATTTTGGTGTGGGATTGTGTAAACGCCTGTTGATAGCATCACGAATAATTTCTCCCGCGTTTATTTCCCGGTGATAGCGGTCCTCGCCATCGACGATGTGCCAGGGGCACTGCAATGTTTGGGTGTTGCGAATGAGCTCTTCGTAAATTGTCAGGGTTTGTTCATACTGGCCTTGTAGCTCATACGGATGTTCTGTAACGCGCGGGTTTTGTTGCTTGCGGGGGGCCTTCTCCTCAAGTTGTTGTTGCTGAGTGGCCTCAGATACGTGCAGCCAGATTTTAATGACCACGGCGCCGTCATCGCTAAGCTGGCGTTCGAAATTGCGTATCCTGCTACAAGCGTACTCGAACTCATCGTCGGCGCTTTGTCCCTCTAGCCGCCTCCGCGTGGCATGGGTGTACCAGGATCCAAGAAATATCCCTATGCGGCCCCTGGGGGGCAGCTTTTGCCAAAACCGCCAGAAATAGGGCCGACTCTCTTCCTCGTCGGAATGCTCCCAGTAGGTGTTAGTGTCTATGCCTCTTGGGTCCATCCACTCATTGAGCCTGTGAACCAATACGCCTTTGCCCGCGCCGTCCAGCCCGGCGAGCACAATGATTACGGGGTGGGGGGTGTCTTCCAGGGCGAACTGCAACTGCAGCAGTTGTTGTCGCAGTTCCAGGGCGCTTTCCTCGAAGCTGGATTTATCCATTGGAGCATGGCTTTCAAACTGCTCGAACATTGTGAAAAGGCAATCCGCCGTTGGCTTCAGATAGTCATACTTTAGCGTATTTTTGCGACGTTGATGGGACTATAATCAGTGTAGTGAAAGGAAACCGCCCTATGAGCCTGTACGAAAAACATATACTCCCCCGTTTTATCAACTGCGCATGCAGCACCAAGCCAATGATGAAGCAGCGAGAAAAAGTGGTGCCTCGAGCCAGCGGCACTGTGCTGGAAATTGGCATCGGCACTGGGCTGAACCTGCCTTACTACGACTCGGCAAAGGTAGACAAAGTGATCGGCCTTGATCCGTCGGAAGAGTCCTGGGCGCTGGCCGGAGAGAGAGCCGCTCATCTGGATTTTGATGTCGAGTTCATTGGTTTGCCAGGCGAACAAATTCCCCTGGACGATGATTCAGTGGATACCGTATTGGTGACTTACTCTCTGTGCACAATTCCGGACCCGGTTGCCGCACTCACAGGTATGGCCAGGGTATTGCGCCCTGGCGGCGAACTGATTTTTTGTGAACATGGCATGGCGCCGGATGCCTCTGTTGTAAAGTGGCAGAACAGGGTGAATCCTGTGTGGCGCAAGATAGCCGGCGGCTGTCACCTTAATCGTGACATACCCGAGTTGTTAACACAGGGTGGCTTCGGCATAGAGACCCTGGAATCACGATACCTTCCTGGTACGCCGAAAATTGCCGGATTTAATTACTGGGGTGGTGCAAGGGCAGTTTGATTAAACTGGCGCGTCAATTTCAGTTAGCGCTGCTGCTCGCCTGGCTTACCTGGTCGCCTATCGCAGCGGCACAATTGCTTGATGTTCGACTGGAAGGGCTCGAAGGCGAGCTTCTGGAAAACGCACTCTCCTGGCTCGGCGACAGCCCCGAAACACCCCAGGCGCGCTCTAACTATCTTTACACAGCGCAACGCAAAGTAGAGCGCAGCCTGCAAGCACTAGGGCATTACCGCGCCAACGTAAACTTGAAGCTTACCCGCGGCACAGAGCCCTGGTCTCTGCTGATAACGGTAGACGCGGGCGATCCCATCCTGTTGCGAGAAATAGACATTCGGCTGTTAGGGGATGCCGCCGATGACCCTGCTTTTGCCAAGTTAGTTGATGCCTCGCCATTGCAAAGTGGCGACGTACTTAACCATGGTGCCTACGACCGTTTTCGTCGCAGCCTGACTTCGCTGGCCCGGCAGCGCGGCTACTTTGATGGCGAGTTTGTACTTGCTGGTGTCAAGGTCGAGCCAGTGGGTGGCGTGGCAGACGTGTCCTTACACTACAATAGCGGTCAGCGTTTTAGTTTCGGCCCGGTTAGCTACGATCAGGATATTATTCGCGAAACGCTGTTATCCCCAATGCTGGTGCTGCAGGAGGGGGAACCGTTTGATCAGAAAAAGTTGCGCGATACCCAGGTTCAACTGCAGCGCACCGGCTACTTCTCTACGGTAATTTTGCGACCCGCATTGAATAGGGCGGAAGATGGTCAGGTGCCACTGTATCTGGACCTCTTTCCGGCCAAGAGACACAGCTTTGATGTCGGCGTCGGTTTCAGCACCGATACCCGAGAGCGACTTTCTTTCACCTGGCGCACACCCAAACTAAACCGATACGGGCACAGCCAGGAAACGCGCATTCAGTATTCCAAGATCAACCCCAGCGGTCGATTCACCTACAGCATCCCCGTGTCTCATCCGCTGGATGACGTGGTCCAGCTTACTGCGAGGGTGGAGGACAATGAATTTGGCGATCTCGATAGCCACCAGGAAGAGCTCGGTATACGTCGTGAATTACGCAAAGACCAATGGATTTACAGTTATTCGTTGCGCGGCTTAGATGAGTCCTGGGACTCTAATGGCATTGATCGTCAGAACAAATATCTGTTACCAGGTGTTTCGCTGTCCCAGCGCATCCATGGTGGTTCGCTGGTAAATCCAGAGAGCGGATTCAGTCACTGGTACCGAGCGGAAGCGGGGGGCGCTGATGTAGGTTCCGACATTAGTTTGCTCAGGTTAACTGCAAACTTTGGCTTTATTCACAGCCTTGGAGAAAAACACCGTGTTGTGCTGCGCTCGGACCTGGGCGCGGCTTTTGTTGAAGATTCAGACCGCGGTCAACTCGCGCCATCACTCAATTTCTTTGCCGGCGGCAACCAGAGCATTCGTGGCTACAGTTATCAGTCTATCGGCAATGAAATTACCGTCGAGGGCGACGCTGGCAGTCCGGTCACTCTTGTTGTTGGTGGTGACCGCCTGCTGACCGCGAGTGCGGAGTATCAATACAGCTTTACCCAGAACTGGCGTGGTGCAATATTTGTCGATGCGGGCGACGCTTTCGATGAGGGCGAATTTGACGCCAATGTCGGCGCAGGTTTCGGCGTTCACTACGTCACCCAGATAGGCGCTATCCGCCTGGATATCGCCAACCCCGTAACTGACGACGACCCCTCCTGGCGATTTCATCTCGCTATCGGTGCTGAATTTTGAAGTTACTTTCCTGGATAGCCGCGGCATTTCTGCTGGTGCTAAGCGTTGTGGTTTCGCTACCGTTCTCGGCGGTAGGTACGCGAGCGCTGGTGGCGTGGGTTAACGATAGCGGCCTGTTGCGCATAGAGTATGCGGGCGGCAGCCTGTTCGGAGACCTTGAGCTGAACCTGGTGCAAATTGAAGTTGGCGGGGTGGATCTGCAACTGAACCGGGTTAAAACCCAGCTTGGCCTGGATTGCTTCTGGGTTAGTACTTTCTGTTTTCGCACTCTTGAGGTCCAGTCACTGACGCTGGATATCTCTGCAGGTGATAGCGACAGCGAACAAATTTCGAAATCGCCTCAACTCATCGACGTTCCCTTTGCTTTGCGGGTAGACAAGCTGGCGCTCGACACGGTCGACATCCGCTGGCCAGGTGGCAGTTGGCAGCAGGCGCAGATGCTTGCAGAGCTCACACTGTCAGGATCTGAGTTGGTTGTTGTCTCGGCGGACATTTCAGAGCCGGTGCTGCAGGTGGACGCAAGCGAGAATGGTGATCCCGGCTACGCCGGTTTTCAGCCGGGGAAAATTTTTATGCCCCTGGATTTGTCTATCACTCAATTAAACCTGACGCAGACGCAGGCAGTGATCGGCGAGCTCGAACAAGCGATTGAAAGCCTCACCCTGAGCGCGCGATGGCAGGGTTATGAGCTGGCCTTGGATGAGCTTGTGATTGATATAGCGGACCTGGAACCACTTCGGGCTCGAGGGGCACTCACGTTTGATAAGGCCTGGCCGCTTAACCTGAGCGCTGAGTTGGCGATTCCAGAAAGAGCGGACCTGGCGGCACTTGGGGGGCGCACGCTTGATGTCACTGCAAACGGCGATCTTGGCAATTTGTCCATGGTGGTAAATTCTGCGGGTTTGCCTGACGTGGCGTTATCCATGACTGCGGACTTACTGAGCCCTGGCCTGCCTCATGAAGCCTTTGCTGAGCTGCTGTGGCCCGAGGGTTCCTCGCTGGGCACTGCATTTGAGCTGGAAGGGGCGTTGGCATCCGCGCAGATTTTGGGTCCTGCACAGCTGCAGGTGCAAGGCACGTTGGATGATCAGGCTATTGAAATTTCGACTCGGCTTGGAGGAATGGGTTATCAGTCGCTCGCGGTGATGGCTAAGGGTCGCTGGGCCGCTCCGCGGTTAAATATCCAATCCCTGTCGCTGAGGGATGAAGCCACTGACAGTATGATCAATGCCAGTGGCGTGGCAGACCTGGCAGAGTCATGGTCCGTGCAGGCAATGGTCCAGAGTCAGGGCTTTACCCTGGCGTCACAATCGAATGAAGCGATTGGGCGCCTCAGGGGTCAGGTGGCTTTGCAGGCAAGTGGTAACAGCTCAGAATGGAAGGTTAGCTGGCAAGAGATGGACATTGAAGGCGAGGTCAATGGCCTCGCGGCGAGCGCGCAGGGCTCTGCCGGGCTGGATTCGAGACTTCGGTTATTACCCGGGAAGACGCGGATAGAGCTCAATGGCGCGCTTCTGGATATCAGCGCTGAGCAAAACAACACGCAGCATGCGCTTCTAAACCTGGAGGTGGACGACCTTGGGCGCTGGGTGACGGGTGCTCAAGGGCGGATATCGGTGTCCGGCAAAGGCGGGGTCGATAGCGAACAAATACAGTTGTCAGGACAAGCCAGGGATTTGAAGCTGGGTGAAGTGGCGATGGATGCCGCCGAGCTGTCATTGGATTACAACGGAGGGCTGGATGAATTCTCAGCGGATATTCGTTCACCAGAGATCGAAAGCCAGTCTTACAGTTTGCGGAATGTGTCGGTGGCCCTCAATGGCACCCCGGCCAATCATCGTTTGCGGCTCGTCAGCCAGGGAGATATCGCGGGTCAGTTAGTGATAGCGGGCCGTTGGAAGGAGGGCGCCTGGCAAGGCGGTTTGCAGCCCACAGAAATACAAACGGGCTCCGGCCCCTGGTTATTGAATGAGTCAGTCGCACTGGCATGGCCGGAGGAAGGTGCGTTAACGATGGCCGCACATTGTTGGCGCCATCGGGAATTTGATCTGTGCAGCGAAGAGGCCGAGATGGGCGCCAGCGGTGCGCTTAAGCTTAGCTTGCAAGGTGATGTCAAAGCCTTCAACGGTCTCTTGCCCCGGGGCTTGCGGCTTAGAGGTGCTGTTTTTTCCACGGTTGACCTGGCCTGGGAGCCGGGGACTAATTTGAGCCTTGAAGGCTTGCTTAAAGCCCGTGATCTTAGTGCTACCCGCTTCTATGGGAAAGGTGAGCGGGTCAGTGTGACCTGGCAGGCAATTGAATTCGCTTTGCAGCGCCAGGGTGCCGAGCTGGCGGTGGACGGGAAGGTAGTGCGGGACAACAAGCAGGTGTTAAGTGTTGCCATTATGCTTCCAACCGATGCCCAGGGCGCCCTGAGTGGAGACCTGATCTTTAATGAGCTGCAATTGGCTACGCTGGCTCCCTGGTTGCCCGAGTTATCGACATTGGGTGGTTCACTGACTGGAAAGCTGTCGCTGGCGGGGAGCCCTGAAGAACCCAGTGCGCGCGGTAGTTTGCACCTTGAGCAAGCAGAGGTCGCGCTGGTCAGCAATCCTACCGCCTTGAAAGAGTTGGCTCTGGACCTGACACTGAACGGAGAAAGTGCGGAGTTCTCTGGCACCGGGCTGCTGGGCGGAGGCTTGGTCAATTTACAGGGGCAGATCCTGGCCCGGCCGGAGCTTCGGGTCGAGCTGGAAGTGAGCGGCGACCGTCATCAAATTCTTATGCCGCCTTCGTCCGAGGTCCTGGTTTCAGAAGATTTGACCCTGGTGCTTACCCAGGGATTGCTGGATGTGAGTGGGGAAGTGCGTGTTCATGAGGGCGTTTTGCGTCACGAGGAGCTACCCCCCGGCAGCGTTGGCCTGTCCAGAGAGGTGGTTGTGGTGGACACCCTGGGTAATGTCATTGAAAAAGAGTCTGCGTTCGACGTAAGGGCCGACATCTGGCTGCGTATTCGCGATCGCTTTCGGGTCGAAGGAGAAGGAGTGCGAGCTACCCTTGGGGGCGAGCTTCACGTCACCCAGGTGCCGGGAGAAGATCCCCGGGTGTTTGGCAGCTTGAACGTATTGGGCGGCGAACTGGAAGCCTATCGCCAGCGCTTGCAAGTTCGCCGTGGCACGATTGCCTTTCACGGTCCATCGGATAACCCAGAGCTTGATATAACGGCTGAGCGCGAGATCAGGGACGATGACGTTACTGTGGGTGCTCGACTGACGGGTCGTCTCGAAGAACCTGTCCTTGAGATTTTTTCCAAACCGCCTATGCCGCAGGGGGAGGCAATGTCTTACCTGGTGAGGGGCAGGGGGCTGGATTCAGGAGCGGGTGCTGACGGCACTGCGCTGGCGCTCTCCATGGGCGCTAGTGTTGTGAATCGCAGCGGTATCGTAAGAGAGCTCAATCGCCTGCCGCTGATCAATGATGTGTCATTCGGTGCCAGTGGCGGGGAGGACGATACCGCCGCGACGGTCAGTGGATACATCGGTAATCGTCTGTATCTCTCCTATGGCCGCGGTCTCTATGAGCCGATTAACGAACTTACCGCCAGACTCTATATACAGAGTCGTCTGTGGCTGGAGGTCGTTAGCCGGCTGGAGAACTCAGTGGACCTTTATTACTCCTTTGATCTCGACTGAGCGCCGCCTCAAACGGCGTTAGGCAGGATGTAAAGTTCTACCCGACGATTCTGGGCCCTGCCGGCAGCACTTCCATTGTCAGCAATGGGCTGGTCGAAGCCCATGCCCTGCACCAGCATGCGAGAGCGTTCGACTTCACGCGTGACCAGATAGTCAGCCACGCTGCCGGCACGTCGTTCCGACAGTGTTTGGTTGTACTGCCTGGCTCCTGTGTTGTCAGTGTGGCCGCTGACCCGCAGCGTGGTATCAGCATACTTCGATAACACCTGGCCTACGGAGTTCAGAACAGGATAGAAACTGCTGCGCAGATTGTACGAATCGGTTTCAAAGGTAATGTTACCCGGCATGATCAGGCGGATGTTGTCGCCCTCACGGACCACTTGAACACCGGTTCCCTGTAGTTCTTCCTTGAGTTTGGCTTCCTGTACGTCCATATAGGCGCCCACGCCGGCACCTACAATACCGCAGCCCAGTGCTGCATTTCGAGCGTGCTTGCCTGAATCAATAGCGCCCACTAATCCACAGACAGCGGCTGCGCCTGCGCCGTAAGTGGCTGCCTTGCTGGCCTGTTGTTCACCGGTGTAAGGGTTGGTGGTGCAGGCAGTGAGGATCAACGCTGCAGCAGCTGCGCCAATGGGTTTTATTAGATGCATGATGTCTTTCTCCTGTTGGTCTGTTCTTTTCGACAACCATCGACGGCAGCCGTTCTGTAAAATTGTGTAAAAAATAATACCTGTTGACCTGTGGTAGTGGGGAAGTGATTTCTGTAAGTTTGTGGGAGTTTTTTCTGTGGACGTGGAGTAAATGGATCCTTTAACTCAGGGTACTCTGGGCGCTATCTTGCCTCAATCTGCCAGCAATGCGCGTGTAGCGGGCAGCGCCGGGCTGCTTGGCTTTTTGGCGGGAATGGCTGCTGACCTCGATGTACTGATTCGTTCCAGTACCGATCCGCTACTATTTCTTGAGTATCATCGGCAGTTCACTCACTCCCTGGTTTTCATCCCCATAGGCGGTGCGATCTGCGCCCTGGTGCTGCACGGTGTTATTGGCAGACGTCGTGGCCTGAGTTTAAGGCAGAGTTGGCTGTTTTGTACTCTGGGGTATGCCACCCACGCCGTCTTGGATGCCTGCACCACCTACGGAACCATGCTGCTTTGGCCGTTTAGTGATGAGCGTTTTGCCTGGAATACCATATCGATTATAGACCCCTTGTTTACAATACCCCTGTTGCTGGCAGTGGTATTCGCGGCTCGTTTACGCAAGCCATCATTGGCCCGGATTGGCCTGGTTTGGGCGCTGTTCTATATGGGCATGGGTTTGCTACAGCGAGATGCTGCAATAGACATGGGGCAGGCGCTGGCCGCTGAACGCGGGCACCAGCCACTTCGTCTGGAGGCGAAACCCAGTTTTGCCAATATCCTGGTCTGGAAAACCGTTTATGAAACCGGTGACCGTTACTACGTGGACGCTGTTCGAGCGTCACTATGGCCCAAGGTTTTTACCGGTTCATCGGTGGCAAAGTTGGTGGTCGATCGAGACCTGCCGTGGCTTGACCCTGAGTCACAGCAGGCCAGGGATATTGAACGTTTTCGCTGGTTCAGTAATGGCTACATCGCCAGGGATCCTATCTACAGCGGGCGAATCATGGATATTCGCTATTCATTGTTACCCAATGAAATAAGCCCGTTATGGAGTATCGAGTTACGGCCTGACGCTGGACGCCTGGACCATGCACTGTATCGCACTCACCGGGACGGGAGTGAAAACAGTGCGTCAGTGTTGTGGGAAATGATTACTGGCCCTTGAAGTGATTCTTAGCGGCGGGCAGGGCAGCACCTGTGTTGATGCTAGCGCCTTCGCGCGCAAGCACCGCCTCCAGTGCGGTCAGGCAGCTAATGACGTTATGTTCGCTGCTGGCAAAGCCCATTAGGCCGATACGCCAGGTTTTTCCTGCCAAAGCGCCCAGTCCCGCGCCAATCTCCAGGTTGAAGTCGTTGAGCAGCGCGGTCCGAATTGCGGCGTCGTCGACCCCTTCCAGGATGTTTACCGCGTTGAGCTGTGGCAGGCGGTGAGCAGCCGCAACCGCCATGGACAAACCCATAGCTTCGAGTCCGGCTACCAGCGCTTCGTGATTACGCTGATGCCTTGCGAAAGCGCTATCAAGGCCCTCTTCCTGCAGCATCACCAGCGACTCATGCAAGGCGTAGAGGTCGTTGACCGGGGCGGTGTGATGATAGGCGCGCTTGGCGCTGCCTCCCCAGTAACCCATCACAAGTTGCATATCCAGGAACCAACTCTGTACCTTTGTTTCACGGGTCTGGATGCGTTCAACGGCCCGCTGGCTGAAGGTGACAGGAGAGATACCCGGGATACAGGACAGGCACTTCTGGGTGCCTGAATAGACGGCATCGGCCCCCCATTCATCTACCTTGAGCTCAATGCCTCCCAGCGAGGTCACCGCATCGACAATAGACAGGGCACCGTTATCGCGAGCGAGAGCGCAAAGCGCCTCGGCGTCGGAGCGAACCCCGGTGGAGGTTTCAGCGTGGACGAAGGCGAGAGTGCTCGCCTGGGGGTTTTGGGTGAAAGCGGCGGCGACTTTTTCCAGGCTCACTGGCTCGCCCCACGAATCTTCGACCATGACAGCGGTAGCGCCACAGCGCTCCACGTTCTCTTTCATCCGGCCACCGAAAACACCGTTCTGGCAGACGATCACCGTGTCTCCCGGGCTAACCAGATTGACAAAGCATGCCTCCATGCCGGCGGAGCCGGGAGCGGAAATGGGCAGGGTCAATGCATTCTTCGTCTGGAAAGCGTATTGCAGCAGGCCCTTGATCTCATCCATCAGCTGGACGAACAAAGGGTCCAGATGACCGATTGTGGGGCGCGACAGGGCTCCCAGCACCCGGGGAGACACATCAGAGGGACCTGGGCCCATCAAGGTGCGCTGGGGGGGGAAGAAGCTTGTAGTCATTGTCGAAATACCCTGGATAGAAAATTTGAGGCGCAAAGGTAGCAGGTTTTGCCAGCGATCTTAAGCCGTGACCGGAAATACCCTGCATCCACGCGGGCTATGAGTAGATGGAAGAAATTATCGCGGCCAGTTGAGGAACTGATTAATCCGTGGTTCACTTCATCGCCCAACACATAATTCGAAGAGGACAAGCCAAGTGAACCGACCTGGAATCGAGCCAAATTTCGCCGGCGTCATGCTGCGTCGCGCCGAACTTAACCCAGAGCGCACCGCGCTTATTTTTGAAGGAGAAACATTTCTCTATCAGGAATTTGCCGATCGCGTGAAACGCCAGGCCACGCTGCTGCGTGAGGCTGGTGTGTGTGTCGGTGACCGCGTGGGATATCTGGGCTTTAATCACCCGGCCCTGCTGGAAACACTGTTTGCGGCTCAGGCCCTGGGCGCCATATTCGTCCCGCTGAACTTCCGCTTAACCGCTGAGGAGCTGACTTTTATTATCAACGATGCGGGCATCCATAGCTTGTTTGTCGACGATGCGCTTCAGCCAGTGATTGCACCGGCCAGGGACACCATCTGTTGTCACCACCTTTTCAGTTCAGAAAGCGAGGCTGAGGGATGGCGTCATTTGGCCTCAGAGCGTGCCGCGGCCGAGCCGATCTTGGGCGCAGTGTCTGTCGATCAGCACGATATAGCCGTCATTATGTATACCTCAGGCACTACCGGCTTACCTAAAGGTGCGATGCTGACCCACGGTAATCTGCTGTGGAACAATATCAATGCCACTATGGCGTTTGGTGGCAGCAGGGATAATGTGATTTTGACCGCAGCGCCTCTGTTCCATATCGGCGGCCTCAATGTAATGACCCTGCATTCGTTCCACCTGGGGTCTTCGGTGGTACTGCTTCGTAATTTCGATCCGGCGGACGTGCTGAAGAATTTCGAAGAGCAGCGTGTTACTCATATGTTTGGTGCGCCCGCTATGTTTTTGTTTATGGCGCAGCAACCGCAGTTTGCCGACACTGACCTGAGCTCTATTGAAACCATTATCTGCGGCGCAGCCCCGGTTCCCGAGTCATTGATCGAGTTATGGGGGGCACGTGGTGTGTCTTTCTGTCAGGGCTATGGATTGACTGAAACGGCACCGTTCTCTGCATTCCTGACGCCAGAGTGGGCGGTGAGCAAGCTGGGTTCCGCGGGACAGCCTCCCATATTCAGCGACACCAGAATCGTTGACAGTGAGAACCAGCCTTTGGAGACCGGCGAGCGCGGTGAAATTTGCCTGCGCGGCCCCAACATCATGAAGGGTTACTGGAATCGCCCGGACGCCACCGCCTCTGCGATCGATAGCGAAGGTTGGTTCCACTCTGGGGATATCGGCTACCTCGATGAAGACGGCTTCCTGTTTATTTGCGATCGACTCAAAGACATGGTGATTTCAGGTGGAGAGAACGTGTATCCCGCCGAAGTTGAAGGCGTGCTTTACAAACACGAAGCCATCGCTGAGGTGGCCGTTATTGGTATGCCGGATGAGAAGTGGGGCGAGGCGGTAACGGCGGTTGTCGCCCTTAACGAAGGTGCTACGTTGTCACTGGAAGAGCTGCGTGATTTTGCGGGCGAGCACCTGGCGCGCTACAAACTGCCATTGCGACTGGAGCTAGTGGATGCGCTGCCACGCAACCCTGCGGGTAAGGTGCTCAAGTTTGTGCTCAAGGAGCAGATGGAAGCCTAGCGCCGATTCCAGCGACGCTCGAGTGCCGAGCGCCCGCTGGTCGTGTTCAGTCCTCCAGCGTGCTCTCCACGTTGGCCTGGGCTGCGGCAATTCGCGCGATCGGCACCCTGAACGGACTACAGGAGACATAGTCCAGTCCCAGGTTATGACAGAAGCGGATGGAACGCGGGTCGCCCCCGTGTTCGCCGCAAATGCCGTATTTGATACCTTTCTTGGCTTTGCGACTTTCCGTTACGGCCATTTCCATCAGCCTGCCCACGGCGCGCTGATCCAGCGTAACGAAGGGATCGGCATCCACCAGCTTTTTCTCGATATAGCGGGGAATAAACTTGCCGACGTCATCACGAGAAAAGCCGTAGGTCATTTGGGTCAGGTCGTTGGTGCCAAAGCTCATAAATTCGACTTCGGGGGCCAGGCGATCTGCGCCCAGCGCGGCCCGCGGTGTCTCCATCATGGTGCCCACCTTATAGGGAACCGAGACCAGTCGGTCCCGCAGCACTTGCTGTACACCGCGGTCGATAATTTCATTAATCATGCGAATTTCACGCACGTTCACCACCAGGGGAATCATGATTTCAGGCAGTGCTTTAATGCCTTGCTCAACAGCATCTGCCGCCGCACTCATGATCGCCTTCACCTGCATTTCGGTAATTTCCGGGTACACGATTGAGAGGCGACACCCGCGGAAGCCCAGCATTGGATTGACCTCAGACAGGCCCTCTGTGATCTCCCGGATTTTTTCTACGGGTTTGTTGACGACTTTGGCAAGTGCCTGCATGTCTTCATCCCCGTGGGGCAAAAATTCATGCAGTGGCGGGTCCAGTAGGCGAATTGTGACCGGCAATCCATCCATCGCCTTGAAAAGTTCCAGCATGTCAGCGCGCTGGAATTCCAGCAAATCCTCCAGGTATTGCTGACGTTCTTCAGCTGATTCGGAGAGGATCATGGCGCGCATTTTTTCGATACGTTTTGCCTCGAAAAACATGTGTTCTGTGCGACAGAGGCCAATGCCTTCAGCGCCTAACTCACGTGCCTTGGCAGCGTCTTCCGGGGTTTCAGCATTGGCGCGAACCTTCAGGCGGCGGTGCTCGTCAGCCCAGCCCAGCAAGGTCTGAAAGTCATCCGAAGAACTGGCCTCGGTTTTCGGAATGTCTCCCAACATGACCTCGCCGGAGGTGCCGTCAAGCGTAATGGTGTCGCCGCGCTTGAGTTGCACGCCTTCTTGCGTGTGGACGGTGCCTTCAGCGTAATTAATGCTCAGCGCGCCACAGCCTGTAATAGCGCAGACGCCCATGCCGCGGGCGACAACCGCCGCGTGAGAGGTCATTCCGCCCAGTTCCGTCAGAATACCGGCAGCCACCTTCATCCCATGAATGTCTTCAGGGGTTGTTTCGCGGCGAACCAGGATCACGGAGCGACCTTTGGCACTGACTTCCTCTGCTTCCTCGGCAGAAAATACAATTTCGCCGGTTGCGCCTCCTGGACTGGCGGGGAGGCCAGTGGCGACAATATCTTGCTTTGCCTTGGGGTCGACGGTGGGGTGTAAAAAGGCTTCCACGTGTTCCGGAGAGACACGCATCAGTGCTTCCGCTTCTTCAATGAGCCCCTCGCCAACCATGTCTACCGCAATCTTGACTGCGGCCCGGCCTGTGCGCTTGCCGCTGCGCGTCTGCAGCATGTAAAAACGGCCCTCCTGCACGGTGAACTCCAGGTCCTGCATGTCGCGGTAGTGTGTTTCCAGTAGCGCCTGGGTCTTGAAGAGTTCGGCATAAACATCCGGTTGTTGTTCCTGAAGTGCCTCTACGGGCAGCGGAGTGCGTATTCCGGCGACCACATCCTCACCGGCGGCATTGAACAGGAACTCACCGAAGAACATCTTTTCTCCGGTGGAGGGGTTGCGGGTAAATGCGACGCCGGAGCCTGAATCGTCGCCGAAGTTGCCAAACACCATGGCCTGCACGCTGACTGCCGTGCCCAAGGTGTCCGAAATATTGTTCATTTCACGATAGATGATCGCCCTGGGGGTATGCCATGACTGGAATACCGCTTCTACAGCCATTTTAAGCTGCTGGAAAGGATCTTCCGGGAAGTCGACGATCGTTTTGTAGACGGCGATAACGGCCTGCCAGTCTTCGGCAGTCATTTCCACGTCGAGAGTCTTGCCGTGTTCGGCCTTGTACTTTTCTATTTCCGTTTCAAATTTTTCGCCCGGTACGTCCATTACTACATCGGCAAACATGGAGATAAACCGTCGATAGCAATCATAAGCGAAGCGCGGGTTGTTGGTTTTCGCAGCAAGTCCTGCGGCAATATCGTCGTTAAGACCCAGGTTGAGAATGGTATTCATCATGCCGGGCATGGACACGGGGGCCCCGGAACGGACTGAGAACAGCAACGGGTTCTCGGGGTCGCCAAAGCGCGCGCCCATCTTTTTTTCCACCATGTCCAGAGCGACCCTGTACTCCTGTTCCAGCAGCGACGGCATATTGTTGCCGGTCTGGAAGTACTCGCGACAGGTGGCAGTTGTGATCACAAAGCCAAAGGGCACAGGCAAGCCCATTGAAGTCATTTCACACAGGTTGGCACCTTTGCCGCCCAACAGTTCACGGTCGTCCTTGTTGCCCTCATTGAAGAGGTAAACTCGTTTGGCCATCTTGGTCTCTCACGATAGTGGTTAGAGTGGGTGTGTCTAATTGGTGTCAGGTGGCGAAGTATACGTGAACTATTGGCTGTGCAAAGGCCGCTTTAGCGGTTCGCCACTATGCTCTGCGAGCCAATAAATCCAGCAGACGCTCTATTTCCACTAACTCCGCGGTAGCCGGCACCATGAATAATTCTTCACAGCCGGCTGCCTCTGCGTTATCCAGCGCCTGCAACACGGCATCGGCGGAGTTGCGATGGACTGACTCGGCCATCATGGTTGCGATTTCCGGCCCCGCGATGGCCAGATATTCGTAGACGTAGTCGTAGAGCTTGCGCTGACCTTCGTCAGCAAGCGTGTACCAAAAGCCACCGAGTCGGTAGGGGGCTTGCTCACGGTTGGCACGGTCCCAGGCTTGCTCGGCCATGTTGAATGTCCTTTCCAGTTCATCGGCCTCCCCATTGCCGGACCAGGCATAAAGTCCATCCGCCCACTCTGCGCAGCGCCCAATACTTTTTGGACCCATTGCGCCGGCAAGCAAGCGTGGTGGCTGTGCCCAGGTCGGTTCAGGCCCGATAAACCCGCCGCCTTCGATAATCTCTTCGCCGTTCCAGATTTGTTGTATCTCTTTTATCTGGCGATCCATGCGACCATACCGGCCTATAAATTTCGCGTTGACGGCCTCATAGTCCTTTTCCCTGCCGCCGTAGCCCACCGCGACATTGTTCACCCGGCCACCTGAAAGCATATCCAGGGTGGCGATTTCTTTAGCCACCCGGGCTGCGCTGTGCATGGGGAGTACGTAAAGGGTAGGGGTGATCTCAACCCGCTCGGTGGCAATAGCGGCGCCGGACAGCAGCACTCGCATATCGAAGGTGGGCCCGTGGACTCTCTCTCCACAGGAAAGCGAATGGAAAGGACCCTGATCGATTGCCCTGAACCAGGCCAGATAATCGTCACGGTTCAGGCCCGCTTTCATGTATGGCAGACAAATTCCTATTTTCATTGGCACCGGTTCCTTATTGCACGCGTATTCTTTATGGTAGCCGAGCTTGATCACGATGGGGATAACAAATGAAAATCGATGGACCTTTTTATGCACAACTGGGTGACGCTGCCGCGGAGAGCCGACGGCTGGAGGCCATTGGCTATGATGGCATCTATACCCTTGAGGGTAGCTGGGATCCCTTTTATCCACTAGTGATGGCTGCTGAACACGCGCCCACTCTGGATTTGGCGACTGGCATCGCCGTGGCATTCCCACGTAATCCCATGCACTTGGCCTACCAGGCCTGGGATCTGCAAAAATTCTCGGGCGGCCAGTTTTACCTGGGGTTGGGGTCCCAGATCAAAGCGCACATCGAAAAGCGCTTTGGAGTGCCCTTCGATCCTCCGGCGACCCGTATGCGGGAATATATTCAGGCGCTAAAGGCTATTTTCGACTGCTGGCAGAATGGCGCCGCTATGGATTTTGATGGACGTTTTTACAAGCATACGTTGATGACGCCGATGTTCGACCCTGGCCCTAATCCACACGGTATCCCCCCCGTGCTTTTGGGCGCATTGGGGCCTCGTATGACCGAAGTGGCCGGGGAGGTAGCCGACGGGCTTATCGTGCATCCGTTTAATAGCATGCCGTTCCTTGAAGACGGTGCCTTACCCGCAGTCCACAGGGGACTTGAAAAATCGGGACGTCAACGCGGTGACTTTATCCTGCAAATAAACGCGATCGTTATCACTGGCGAGACGGATGAGGCAATTGAGGCTGCCACAGAAAGCGTGAAAGGATTGTTGGGCTTTTATGCTTCAACGCCTGCCTACCGACCACCGATGGAAGCGGTGGGTTATGGAGACTTACAGCCTGAGCTGAATGCGTTGTCCAAACAAGGCAAGTGGGACGTTTTGGGCAGTTATATAAACGAGGAGTTTCTCGACGCGTTTACGACGCGCGGAGCACCTGAAGAAATAGCAGGCAAGCTCAAAGACAAGTACGGCAAGTATGCTGACAGGCTGGCAATATATGCACCCTATGCAGCGCCCGACGATATGTGGCGTAAGATCATCGCTGAACTGAAAAATGACCGTTAAAATCGGGTAGAGGGTGTCGCCGCGATTCCGCTGCTTACGTTACACTTAGGCATCCTATGTTATTCATTCAAATAATCCGCATTGTTTGCTGTCTGCTGCCAGTAATGGCACTGATCGCGTGCAGCTCGTCCGAGGCGCCGCTTCCGCGTGAGCGAACAGCCGCTGCTGTCGATTTCTCCGGGGCCTGGGAGGTTGACTACAGCCAGAGTGATAATATCCGCGACTCTTTCGATGCTGTACTGAGAGAGTTGCAGCGTCAAGTGGAGCGTCAGAACAGGGGAATGAAACAGGGGGGCGGCTCCTTATCCGTTAATGCGAGTAGCGGCTCCAGTCTCTACGCGCTTGCACGCATGGCAGAGATTGTTACCGAGCCACAACTGCTGGATATTACCCAGAGCGTAACTGAGGTAACGGTCAAGCGGGAGGGCAGTTTCTCATTGGAATGTGAGTTTCATCCGGGACAGCTCGATACCCGTGACTCCGCACTTGGGCGAGAAATATGCGGTTGGGACGACCACCAGCTGGTGTTTCAGCTCTATTTGCCTGATGGTCTGGCAATCTACCATCGTATGACGCTAGACCCGGGCGGTGAGCGGCTGCACATAGCGACCACACTGAGGTCTGATCAGGTTTCCTGGCCCTTCGTCGTTGATCGTGTTTATCGCCGTTACGATCCCAATACCACTGGGATAAGGTGTAAACAAACCTTGAGCAAGGGCAAGGTGTGCACTACAGAGAAGGTGGTTCCGTGAGAGCGATAGCGGCACTATTTTTAGCACTTGCGTTGGCGTGGACGGTTCAGGCCGATGAATCTGCATATCTCGATGTGGGGATTGTCATTTTTGATCCGGGTATTCCCGAGGACGAATCTACCCACAGTGCGTTAGCAATATTTCCCCGCATTCGCGAGGCCGAGGCTCAATATTTGCCTGTTACCCTGCGTCGTGAAATGGTCGATGGTGGCGAGTGGGGTGTGGTGCGGGTGGTTCCCGACGCGGGGCCGTTGTCTGAATTAAGCGTTGAAGCACGTATTTTAGAGTCGAGTGGTCTGCGACAGCGGATTCAGTTTGTCGCTCGGGATGCCACCGGTCGGGTATGGCTGGATCGACAGTATTCCCTTGAGTCTCACGAGACGGCACAAACAGCCAGTGGAGCCTCAGAGCCGTATCGTAAAATGTATCGCCAGGTGGCGACGGACCTGGTGTCTTTTCGAAACGAACTGGACGCGCGGAGCCTGCGCGAAATCAGGCAGGTCGCCTTGATGCGCTACGCTTACAGCCTGTCTCCCGAGGCATTTTCGGATTATCTGGTCACCGATGAAACCGGTCGTTATTCGCTTCAACGTCTGCCCGCTGAGGGAGATTCGATGATGGTTCGGGTGGAACGTATTCGCAACCAGGAGTACTTGTTTATCGACAATGTGGATGAGCAGTACGGCGACTTGCATGACGATATGGCGTCTACCTACAGCCTGTGGCTGCAATATGATCGTGAGCAGAGTCTTTATAGCGAAGACTATGAGCAGCGAGCTGCCAGCCGCAATAAACAGGGGCGCCGCGGAAGCTTCTCAGCAATGCAGCAGAGCTATAACGCCTATAGAAACTTTCGCATCCAGGAACAGGGGATGGACGAATTGGCCACTGGATTTAACAATGAACTGGAACCCACCATAGTAGAGACCAGCGGTAAGGTTTTTCGCCTGACAGGGACGCTCGAGAGTCAGTATGCCGAGTGGCGGGGTATTCTCAGGGAGATATTTGCGATAGAGACCGGATTCCCCGTCAATTCTACCAACAGTGGCGGTTTTTCTGACCCCACAGAATAGGCTATGCTAAGAGCATGGCTAAAGATGATCACGATAACGAATCCCTCCTGAACTCCCTGCGCCGCCTCAGCGGTCAGGTCGCAGGCGGCACTTTAGAGCTTGCGCGCAATACTGCCACGATGACGGCAATGTTTGGTGAAAGCTGGCTGCGTTCGACTGTTCTTAATCAGTTGGAACCGGAGCGGCTGGAAGCGATGGCTGAGGCGGGTCATTTCCTGCGCGATGCCAGAGAGACGGCAGGCATGTCCATCAAGGAGGTGTCGGACAGTCTCGGTCTTTCAGACAATGCTGTGCTGGAGGATATTGAAAGCGGGCAAACGATAATGCCCCTGGAGGTGATGCTGCGCGCCACTTCACTGCTGGCAAGGCATGACCCGATTCCCTTTCTTATCAAGTTCATGCGAACTTATAATCCTGCCCTGGAAAAAACGTTGGAACAGCTTGGGGTGCTTACTATTCCCAAGCACTACGAACGAGAGCGCCGCTTCGTCAATCTCTATCGCCAACACGACATGCTGCGTCAGTTTAGTGACGATGAATACGATCGCTTCATAGAGTATATGGAGAGTTCGAGCAACCTGGTGCTGGACGTCATGACGAAAGAAAAAGCGGCTGCCAGTGCCACGCCCCGCAGACGCTCCGCAGCCAGCAATACAGCCAAGAAACCTGCCAGCAAGAGGGCCGGTGCCCGCAAGAAGGCGACAGCCGGTGCACCCGCCAAGAAAAAGGCGGCACCCAAGCGCAAGCGGGCACCCGCTGCTAAACGCAAAAAAGTTTGAACCCCCTGTCAGAACAAGAGGCTGCAAGCCAATGGTTTGCCGCCTGTCCTCGAGGTCTGGAAAACTTGCTGGTCGCGGAGCTTGAAAGCCTCGGCGCCTTGTCTACCAGGGAGACGGTTGCCGGTGTCTACTTTCAGGGCCCCGCCGCAATTGGCTATCGCGCCTGCCTTTGGTCTCGCCTCGCTAACCGCATCTTACGTCCCGTCGAGACGGTTGACGCGACGAACGGAGACGCGCTTTATCAAAACCTGAAATTGATCCAGTGGTCCCGGTTGTTCGATGCGTCCCAGACTTTCTCTATCGATTTTTCAGGGCAAAGCGACAGCATTCGCAACACCCAGTATGGCGCGCAGCGAAGCAAGGATGCAATTGTCGACTGGTTCGTGGATCAGTACGGCAAACGCCCCAGTGTCGAACGAAAAAACCCGGACATCCGTCTTAATATTCGCTTGAGTAAAGGCAGGGCGGTTGTGTCCGTGGACTTTTCTGGCGGTTCCTTGCATCAGCGCGGATATCGACAGAAAGCGGGAGCAGCGCCGCTGAAGGAGAACCTTGCTGCAGCGATTTTGTTGCGAGCGGATTGGCCGGGAATGGCGGCCAGGGGCGGCGCGCTTATAGACCCCATGTGCGGATCGGCAACCCTGTTGGTGGAAGGGGCGATGATGGCGGCCGACATGGCACCGGGCCTGGGTCGCAGGAAGTTCGGTTTTGAGAAGCTTAAAGATCACAATGAGGCTCAATGGAAGGCACTCGTTGCAGATGCGCAGGGCCGTGCGCAACGCGGTAAAAGTAGTCAGTTACCCGAAATGCGCGGCTATGATGCAGACCCGAGGGTTATTCGTCGCGCTGAAGAAAATATTGCCAGCGCGGGGCTGCAAAAACACGTACGAGTCAGTTGCAGGCCGCTGGCTGAATTGAAGAAACCTACCCACACGGCAATGCCCACGGGGCTGCTGGCATGCAATCCTCCCTATGGAGAGCGCCTGGGGGAAAAAGAAAGTTTGAAGTTTTTGTATCGTGAGTTGGGCGAAACCATGGTGCGGGAATTTCCCGACTGGGAAGCGGCGATCCTGACCTCGGACCTGGATCTGGGCCGGGCGACAGGTCTCAGGAGTCATAAGCGATATGGCTTCTTCAATGGCGCACTGGAAACGCATCTTTTACTGTTCAATCTGGCTGGTAATAAACTTAAGGAATTACAACCGAAAACGGCTGACGAAGAAGGTCACGCCAGTGCTCCCGGTGAACTGACCGAAGGGGCAAAAATGTTTGCTAATCGAATTCGCAAGAACCGCAAACGCCTGTCTTCCTGGAGAAAGCGCGAGCAGGTCAGTTGCTATCGCCTTTACGATGCCGACATGCCTGAGTATGCAGTAGCCGTTGATATCTATGGCGAGGCTGTGCATGTCGCTGAATACCAGGCGCCCAAGGGCGTGGACCCCGATGCCGCCGACCGGAGAATGAGCGAGGTCCGTGCGGCGTTGCCCGAGGCGCTGGGAGTTGCGGCGAATGAAATTTCATACAAACAGCGCCGGCGCCAGCGAGGCGTCGCCCAGTATGAAAAGCAGGCGAGCCGTGGTGAATACGTTAGTGTCATGGAGGGGCAGGCCAAGCTTCTGATTAATCTTTGGGACTACCTGGACACAGGTTTATTTCTCGACCACCGTCCACTGCGTATGCGTATTGCCCGTGAGGCCGGGGGAAAAGATTTCCTCAATCTGTTTTGCTACACGGGCAGCGCAACGGTGCATGCGGCACTGGGGAGCGCGCGTTCCACAACCAGTGTGGATATGTCCAACACCTATCTAGGCTGGTTGCGCAAAAATCTCGCACATAACGGTCTGGGGGAGACGCACCATACCCTGGTGCGAGCCAACTGCATGCGCTGGTTGGAGCAGGAGAAGAGTAGTTATGACCTGATCTTATTAGATCCACCCTCATTCTCTAACTCCAAAAACATGGAAGAGAGTTTTGACGTACAACGAGATCACCCAGACCTTGTGCTCGCGGCTATGGCCCGGTTGCGACCAGACGGCGTTCTGTACTTTTCCAATAACCGTCGCGGCTTCAAACTGGATGACACACTGCAACAGGCATTTGTTTGCAAGGACATTACCCGGAGCACACTTGATCCGGATTTTCAGCGCAGCCGGAAGGTTCATTGTTGCTGGGAAATCAGGCATCGCTGAGAAGCAGTAGCAAGCTCGAACGCCGTAAAAATGACGAGTTCAGTGGCCCTCCTATTATGAAACTATCGGAAAACTGTGGCCTCAAGCGTTAGTGGTTGCATACCTTTGTGTAGAAACAATATCCACATTCGAAAGCATTACCCTTTATTTATAGGGTGATATCATCGGTGGGTTACCGAAACACTACAAAAAAATCGTAAGTCATTGATTCTTTGTTTAAAAAGCGGCACCAAAACGAGTTGCACTGTTTTGGTGCGAGCCGGGCACGCGCTGCTGATGAGCTTGCCATAAGCACTCTGTCCCCATACTTATCCACAGGCCATTCTGTGGATAACTAGCTGGGGTCGGCCAGTTTCAACAGTTGTTTTCCCTGGTTGCGACCATCAAACAACCGCTCCAGGGTGGAGGGGATATTCTCAAAGCCTTCCTGGATGTCTTCGCGCCAGGCTATTTTGCCGTCCATGACCCATGCAGCGAGTTCATTAAACGCTTCATCGGCGCGGTCCAGGTAATCAAGGACGATAAAGCCCTGCATGCGAATTCGTCGGGAGACCAGGATCATCAGGTTCCGGGGCCCCGGGCTGGGCGATTCGTTGTTGTATTGGCTGATCGCCCCGCACAAGACAATGCGGCCGAAATCAGCCATATGGTCCAGAGCGGCCTCCAGGGTGTCCCCACCCACATTGTCGAAAAATACGTCGATATCGTCAGGGCACAGCTCGCCGATACGAGAACCAATGTCTTCGCTTTTGTAGTCAATCACGTCATCCAAACCACAACTGTCCAGCAACCACTGGCATTTTTCTTTACCGCCGGCGATGCCGATCACGCGACAACCTTTGAGCTTGGCGATTTGGGCGACAACCGAACCGGTCGCGCCGGCTGCACCAGAGACCAACACCGTCTCACCCTGCTTGGGTTGCCCAACGTCAAGGAGCCCGAAGTATGCGGTCAGTGTAGTGGTACCAAAAACGCTGAGAGCCATGCTGGGTGGGGTGCCTTCAGGAAGCGGGCGCGGCGGTACCAAACCATTCGGATCGCCAATGGAGTATTCCTGCCAATTGAGCAGACCCTGGACGAGTGTGCCAACTGGCAAGGCATCATTCTCTGAGGCTACAACCTGACCCACTCCGCTTGCCCGCATGGGCTCCCCCAGCGCAACCGGTGGCAGGTAGCTGCGCACGTCTTCAATCCATCCGCGCATGGCAGGATCAAAGCCGAGCATCAGGTTTTTTACCAGCACCTGACCGCTGCTGAGATTGGGGGCCGGCATCGATGTCTCTACCAACTCGAAGTTCTCCGGTGTCACCATGCCATTAGGGCGACTCTTTAACAGCCATTGCTTGTTGGTGTCGGTCATACCTGATTCCCAGTTGAGTAGCAGAGCGGCATTAGAGCACAGAAAATCACTGTGGGGCAGGGTGGTCGTAGAAACTGAGGCCGGGCTGTGTTCAAATCGCAGCGCAAACAGGGCGGGGAACATCACTCATGAAATCATTGTTGATTGTGTATCACACCCAGAGTGGCTCCTGTGCATCACTTGCCAGGGCAGCCGCCGAAGGGGCGGCGCTGGAAGACTCGGTTCAGGTGGTTGTGCGCCGTGCCTGTGATGCCGGTATCGCGGACCTGGTCATTGCGGATGGTTTGTTGTTGGTCGCTGCCGAAAACAGCGGAAGCCTGAGCGGCGCTTGCAAAGACTTTCTGGATCGGGTGTTTTATCCGGCGATAGACCGCAGACTGGTATTGCCCTACGCCCTGCTGGTCAGTGCCGGTAACGACGGTCGCGGCGCTGTGCAACAGGCTGAGCGGATACTGCGAGGTGTACCGTTCAAGCCTGTGGCAGAAGCGCAGATTTATCGCGGTGTGCCGCAGCCGGAACATTTACGCCTGGCCAGCGAAACTGGTCAGAGTCTGGCGGCGGGCCTTGAGATGGGTATTTTTTAGCCGAACATTGCTTAGGGATAATGATGGACAATAAACAGATAGAACAAGTACCAGAAGGTTACAAGCCCCTGCCCGAGGGGCTGGGTTTCACTGATAACCTCGCTCCCTGCTACCGGCGCCTGCAGGGAGAAGAACTCTGTTTTGGTCTGCTGGTGGATCAGCAGCATGCCAATTCCATGGGCATCTGCCACGGTGGGGCGCTGATGACACTTGCAGATATTGCAGCCGCTTCCTGGGCAAACAAGGCGCGTGGCATTATCGCTGGCGCACCGACGGTAAACCTGAGCATGGACTTTATTTCCGCAGCAAAAAAAGGCCAGTGGATTGAGGCCCGGTTGGAAGGCGTCAGTCTCAAGCGTCTGTTTGGGTTCTCCCGTGGTGTGATCGTTAATCAAAAAGGCGTAGTAGCGCGTTTTAATGCGACTTTTTATTTCCCGGATCACCCCGGTATGTCACAGGACGGGGTAGTCAATCCGGGGGTGCTGCGAGACTTGCAGAGTTAGGCCGTTTTTGGGGTGTCATCACCCAGTGCCCGTGTGGAGTCAATAAATGCTTTGGCGGCGCGAGACAGACTGCGACCTCGATGATAGACCAGCCCCAGTGTGCGTTGGATAGCGACATTTTTTACCGCTATCGTTGCGAGGGAGTCGTCGCGCATGCTGCGGGGAAGAATGGTCCAGCCGAGTCCAACCGAAGCCATCATCCGAATGGTTTCAAGGTAATTGGTGGCCAGCGAGACCTCAAGTTGTAGTTTGTGCTGGTCAAACAAGCGTTTGATAATTTGCCCTGTGTAGGTGTTAAGCCCCGGCAGTATGGCTGGATGACGGCTCATGGCTTGCAGGCTGGGCGCATCGTCACTACGCAATAATTCGTGATCTTTGGCGATCATGAAATCCAGTGGGTCCTGCCATACCGGCAGGGAAATAACGTTGCTCTCCGCGTTGGGGGCCAGCGTCACTACCGCAAGTTCAGCTTTCCCCTGCATGATCAGGTCATAGGCCTGTTCGGAATCCATGAAGTCGATGTCGATCTGTACCTCTGGAAAGTCCCGGCTAAAGCTGGAGAGCACCGGGGGAAGCCGATGGAGCCCAATATGGTGGCTGGTTGCCAGGCGCAACTGGCCGGCCACACCACCAGCCAGGTCTCGGACAGAGCGCTCTGCGGCATCCAGCTCTCGCTGCACAGACTTTGCGTGCGGCAGTAATGCTTTGCCCGCCTCGGTGAGGCTGATCATCCGGCCGATGCGATCAAACAGGTCTGTGCCCAGTTGCTCTTCCAGTAGGGCGACCCTTTTGCTCACGGCCGGTTGGGTCAGGTGAAGTTTTTCAGCGGCCAGAGAAAAGGAGGCGGTCTCGGCTACCAGCAGGAAAGCCTTCAGGTTCTGTGTATCCATTTAGTATTCCATTTGGGAATTCAATAGATAAAAATAATAAATTTGAGTAATTGCTAATGCAAGCCCATAATTCGCAGCCTTAAGTAACACCGCACAACGAGGTGCCCTATGGCCGGTAAAACCCTGTACGACAAATTGTGGCAAAACCATTTAGTAGAGCAGCGCGACGATGGCAGTGCGTTGATTTACATCGACCGCCAGCTAATCCACGAAGTGACGTCACCACAGGCCTTCGAAGGTTTGCGCCTTGCGGGTCGACAGCCCTGGCGCCTCGATGCAAATCTGGCTGTCCCTGATCACAATGTTCCGACGGAGCGGGCCGAACGCGCAGGCGGGGTCGCAGCCATTGCCGACCCGGTCTCCCGTCTGCAGGTCCAGACGCTGGATGACAACTGCGATGACTTCAACCTGGTGAAATTTGATATCAACGATGTACGCCAGGGTATCGTGCACGTTGTTGGTCCGGAGCAGGGAGCAACCTTACCGGGAATGACGGTGGTCTGCGGTGACTCGCACACATCGACCCATGGCGCACTGGGGGCGCTTGCCCACGGCATCGGTACCTCTGAAGTGGAGCACGTGCTGGCTACACAGACCTTGATTCAACAAAAAATGAAAAACCTGCTGGTGCGAATTGACGGTAGCTTGCAGAAAGGGGTGACCTCGAAAGACGTTGCTCTGGCGGTCATTGGCAAGATCGGCACTGCCGGCGGCACGGGCTATGCCATCGAGTTTGGCGGCCAGGTGATTCGTGATATGTCGATGGAAGGCAGAATGACGCTGTGCAATATGTCGATAGAGGCGGGCGCCCGCATGGGCATGGTCGCCGTGGATGAGACTACGCTGGAGTACGTCAAAGGACGCACCTACGCACCCAAAGATGATTTGTGGGAGCGGGCCGTTCAGGCGTGGAGCGATTTACATTCCGATGAAGATGCGGTGTTCGACGCCCAGGTGACACTGCAGGGTGAGGACATCAAGCCGCAGGTTACCTGGGGTACTTCGCCCGAGATGGTGTTGCCGGTGGATGGAATATTGCCTGACCCCGATTCGATTGACGACGCTACGCAGAAAACAGCGGTTACCCGGGCACTGCAATATATGGGTCTGGAGGCAGGCTCTTCGGTGACTGATATCAAACCCGATCGCGTTTTTATTGGCTCTTGCACCAATTCCCGAATCGAGGATTTGCGTGCGGCGGCAGAGGTGGTCAAGGGTAAAAAAGTCGCCAGCACTGTCAAGCAGGCACTGGTTGTTCCGGGCTCAGGGGAAGTCAAGAAGCAGGCAGAACAGGAAGGCCTGGACAAGGTTTTTCTGGATGCAGGCATGGAGTGGCGTGAGCCTGGGTGCTCCATGTGCCTGGCCATGAATGCTGACAAGCTGGGGGCAGGTGAGCACTGCGCTTCCACTTCAAACCGTAACTTCGAAGGACGTCAGGGTTTTGGTGGTCGCACCCATTTGGTGAGCCCGGCAATGGCTGCGGCAGCGGCAGTGGCTGGCCATTTTGTCGACGTTCGTGATTGGTAGGAGGCAGCATTATGAAAGCATTTACAGTCTTAAGCGGCATTGCCGCACCCATGGATCGTGCCAATGTGGACACGGACCTGATTATTCCCAAACAGTTTTTGAAGTCGATCAAACGCTCGGGCTTTGGACCGAATTTGTTCGACGAGTTGCGCTATCTGGACGAGGGACAGCCAGGACAGGATTGCAGCAACCGCCCTCTTAATGAAGAGTTCCCCCTGAATTATCCACGCTATCAGGGAGCGTCAGTCCTGCTTGCCAGGGAAAATTTTGGTTGCGGGTCCAGTCGGGAGCACGCGCCCTGGGCGCTGGAAGACTATGGGTTCCGCTCAGTGATAGCCCCCAGTTTTGCCGACATTTTCTACAACAATTGCTTCAAAAATGGCGTCTTGCCCATTGTTCTGGATGAAGCTGTTGTGGCGCGTCTGTTTGAGGAGATGTATGCCAGCGAGGGCTATCAGTTGACCGTTGATCTGCATCGTAAGCAGGTGATTACCCCCTCCGGTGAAGAAATTTCGTTTGAGGTCGATGACTTTCGCCGTCAGTGCCTGTTAGAAGGCCTGGACGACATAGGACTGACGCTGCAGAGTGCGGACGCGATCCGCAACTATGAACAAGGGTGGCGCAAACAGTCGCCCTGGTTGTTCGATGTCATCAAGTGACGCGTCGCGCGTCAACCCCGCGCAGGCGGGGATCCAGGTGACGCCTGGTGCTATCAATATTTTGTATTCCCACCTGCGCGGGAATATGAACAACAGGGTTAAGTCACAGTGAGTAAAAAAGTACTAGTACTACCGGGCGACTATATCGGACCGGAAATAATGACCGAAGCGGTGAAAGTGTTGCAGGCGGTCAACGAGAAATTTGAGCTGGATATTGAGCTCGAGTATGGACTGTTAGGTGGCGCTGCACTGGACGAACATGGGGTGCCGCTGCCCGATGAAACCTTGGCGCGAGCGAGAGCCGTAGACGCCATTTTACTGGGCGCAGTGGGCGGCCCGAAGTGGGACAAGGTTGAGCGACACCTGCGACCGGAACGGGGTTTGTTGGCAATACGTTCTGAACTGCAGCTGTTCGGCAACTTGCGTCCGGCTATTTTGTATCCCCAGTTGGCGGCAGCATCCAGCCTGAAACCCGAGATTGTCGCGGGGCTGGATATATTGATTGTACGTGAGCTGACGGGCGGGATTTACTTCGGCGAACCACGAGGTATTCGCACACTGGAAAATGGCGAGCGCGAAGGTTTCAATACCTACAAATACAGTGAATCAGAAGTGCGCCGTATTGCACACCTTGCCTTTGAGTTAGCGCGCAAACGCGACAACCGCGTGTGTAGCGTCGATAAGTCCAACGTGCTGGAAGCGACCGTTTTATGGCGTGAAGTCATGGAGGAGGTGGGTAAAGAGTATCCCGACGTAGAATTGAGCCACATCTATGTAGACAACGCAGCAATGCAGTTGGTGATGCAGCCCAAGCAGTTCGATGTGATGGTGACCGGCAATATGTTCGGCGACATCCTTTCGGATGCTGCTGCGATGTTGACAGGATCGATCGGTATGCTGCCCTCTGCGTCTTTGGATCAGGAGGGTCGCGGTATGTATGAGCCCTGCCATGGCAGCGCGCCCGATATTGCCGGGCAAGGCAAGGCTAACCCGCTGGCAACGATTCTTTCGGTGGCCATGATGTTGCGCTATACGCTCGCCAGCGCCGATGCGGCACAGACCATCGAGGACTCGGTGAGTGCGGTTCTGGATCAGGGCCTACGGACCCCGGACATATATAGCGAGGGCACCACGCTGGTGAGCACCGTGGAAATGGGCGAGGCAGTTCTGGCTGCCGTGCTTGCTGCCTGAGCATAAAGTGATTAGAGGAAAACAGTAATGAGTGAGTTGTACGATGTTGCAGTAGTCGGCGCCACCGGTGCGGTGGGTGAGGCTATGATTTCCATTCTGGAAGAGCGGAACTTTCCCGTCGGAAACCTTTACCCCCTGGCGAGCAGTCGTTCGGCGGGCAAGACGATTATGTTTAATGGCAATACGGTGAAGGTAACAGACCTGGCAGAGTTCGATTTCAGTCAGGCGCAGATAGGCCTGTTTTCTGCAGGTGGCAGTATTTCCGAGAAATACGCTCCTGTAGCTGCGGAGGCGGGCTGCGTGGTTGTGGACAATACCTCTCACTTTCGTCGTGACGAAGACATTCCCCTGATAGTGCCTGAGGTGAATATTGAAGCCCTGGCGGGGTATACCACCCGGGGCATCATTGCCAACCCCAACTGCTCTACTATCCAGATGCTGGTCGCCCTCAAACCCATTTACGATGCGGTGGGTATAGAGCGTATCAATGTCTGTACTTACCAGGCGGTATCTGGGACGGGAAAAGAGGCTATCGAGGAGTTGGCAGGACAAACTGCGAGGCTACTCAATGGCCAGGAGGCGCAGTGTGAGGTTTACCCGAAGCAGATAGCATTCAACGCTTTGCCTCATATTGATACTTTCCAGGAAAACGGCTACACCCGGGAAGAAATGAAAATGGTTTGGGAAACCCAGAAAATTTTCGGCGATCACAGTATTCAGGTTAACCCCACTTGCGTGCGGGTCCCGGTTTTCTTTGGCCATTCCGAGGCTGTTCACATTGAGACCGTGGACAAAATCAGCGCGGAGGAGGCGAGGGAGTTATTGCGCAACGCGCCGGGGGTCGAGGTGATGGATGAGCAGGCTGATGGCGGCTATCCCACCGCGGTCACAGACAGCGCTGGAGCGGATCCGGTGTTTGTGGGCAGGATACGGGAGGATATCTCTCACCCGCGTGGCCTGGATATGTGGGTTGTGGCGGATAATGTGCGCAAAGGCGCCGCGCTTAATAGTGTGCAAATTGCCGAGAGCCTGATTACAACTTACCTTGATTAATGCTCGTAATTCACTGATACTTTTAAGGGAAATAGGCTTATTGCTAGTGCATGGAAGCATCTTGTAGAGACTGCAGAAAAGTACAGAAAGTGCTTTCAGGGTCGGGACTTTTAGCGCACGATTAAGCGGTAACCAGTTCGGAGGTCGCGCCAGGGGAGGCCGGCTTGGGATTTAGCAAAATAATAAGGCGTCGGAGTATGGCTCGTAAGTTTGCTGCAGTTGTGTTTTCTCTGGGGTGTATTCATGCGAGTTCGTCTTTCGCACTGGGTCTCGGTGATTTAAAACTTGAATCCTTTCTGAATGAGCCTTTGCAGGCCAAGGTAGACCTGCTTAACACAGACGGCCTGCATGCCGATGAAATCAGGATACGCCTGGCCACCCGAGAGGATTTCGAGCGACTGGGCGTCGATCGCGCCTACTTTCTCACCAGTATTCAGTTTGACGTCAATGTTGATGCCCAGGGCAGGGGCACTATCAGTATCAGCTCTGACGATCCCGTACTTGAACCCTATCTCGACTTTATCGTTGAAGCGCGTTGGCCCTCTGGTCGCCTGTTGCGCGAATATACCGTCCTGGTGGATCCACCGCTGTTCGACACAACTTCCCCTGTAGTCTCTGCCACCAAGCGCGTGGCGGAAGTGGAGGGGACGCCGCTGCCAGACGGTAGCGGAAAAAAGCCCCAGGGAGCGTCAGCCACTAGCGGTACCCGTGTAGACATCAAAAAGTCCGGCCTTGCTCCCGGAGATATGCCCAACCGTGATTTCAACGCCGAGGCCTCAGATACTCCAAGGTCTGGTGTGAAGTACATGATCCATCGGGACGACACGCTCTGGGAAATCGCTGATGCCGCCAAACCTGCAGGCGCATCGATACATCAGACCATGCTCGATATCCAGCGACTGAATCCCAACGCGTTTATCGATGGCAATATCAATCGCATCAAAGCGGGCTATATCGTTTATTTGCCTGATGAAGAAGATATCAGCTCCCAAAACCTCTCTGCGGCACTGGCAGAGGTGAAGCAGCAGAACGAGGACTGGGAAGCAGGTCGGGCGAGTAAGCCGATTGCTACTGGCCCCAAATTGCGTATTTCGACCGATCCTGTTGAAGACACTGCTACAGATACGGCAGATGCCGGCGACCATATGGCCGGGGCGCCCGCTTCCGCAGAGGAAACAGACAAAGCCCAGCTTGAACAGGCAGAAATGGCCGAGGAACTGGCAACGATTCAGCAACAGGTAGATACCCTGCAGCGGATTGTGAGTCTGAAAGATGACCAGATTGCTGCACTTCAGGCCGCCTTGGAAGAGGCCGGAGTCTCAGCCGCTGACAGTGATAGCGTTGCGACGGACTCCGTTGCTGGCGCGGACGATGATGCTCCTGTCGTTCAAGAAGTTACCCCGGAGGCTGATGCTGCGCCGCAGGAGGTTGAAGAGGCCGCTGCTGCGCCCAAGCCAGAAGCGAAGCCTGTGCCCGCCCCAGCACCCGCTCCCGCTCCCGCTCCCGCTCCTCAAGAGAGCGGCATGATGAGCTATCTTTTGTACGGACTGGGAGCACTGGTGCTGGCCATTCTGGCGTTCATGTTTGTTCGTCGTGGCAAGGATGAGGAAGAGACCGCGGAAGCCAGAGACGAGGCCTTTGCCGATATAGAGCTTAAGGAGGCCCGCGTAGAGGTTGCTCCAGAGCCGGTGGCTGAGCCAAGCCCCGAGCCTGTTGAGTTGCCCACAGAAGCAGCTGCAGAAGACGCTGAGGAGACCGAGCCAACACGCGATAACCGTGGCTACGGCGAGCGTAAGCACGACGAATATGCTTCTGATGTGGACACCGGTGATGCCCTGGCCGAGGCGGATATCTATATTGCCTATGGTCGCTACCCGCAGGCTAAAGATCTTCTGCAGAATGCGATTAAAACTGAGCCGACTAATGCAGCTTATCGATTGAAGCTACTCGAAACCGAGTTACAAATGGGTAATCGAGCGGGCGCCGAGGAACAGCTTCGCGAGATTGAGGCCATTGGTGATTCCGCTGGTGTAGCGAGTGCCCAGGCGTTGCTCAATGGAGGCGGCGATACACCTTCCCAGCCTCCAGCAGGACTGGCGGACGATCTCGATAGCAGCCTCGAGTCTGATTTTGCCGGCCTCGAAATAGAGGACTCTCTGGACGCAGGTGATGCGCTCGAAGACGACCTGGATCTGTCTGCTGATTTTGGGTCAGACAATCTGCCAGATGCTTCCGAGGATGAAGACCTGGTAATAGCGGCAGAAGCCAATAGCATGTCCACCAAGTTGGACCTTGCCCGCGCTTACATGGATATGGGCGATGAAGACGGTGCCCGCCAGATTCTTGAAGAAGTAGTCGCCGACGGCTCCGAGGAGCAGAAGGCCGAAGCTGGCGAGCTGTTGGAGCGCATTGGCTGACCCATTTCCCCGGCTAAGCGCTGACCCGCTCCCTGCGGGCAGCCGTATCGCCTGCCGAATAGAGTACAACGGTGCGCGTTATAACGGTTGGCAAAGCCAGCCTCATCTTGATGTTCTTACTGTCCAGCAGGAATTGGAAGCGGCGCTATCGCGTGTGGCAGGAGTGCCCTTACGTGTCCATTGTGCCGGCCGCACTGATACCGGTGTTCACGGGCACTGCCAGATAGTCCACTTCGATGCACCGGTGGAGCGCGCGCCGAAAGCCTGGGTGTTAGGGGCGAACGCGAGCATGGCCAGAGACGTTCGAGTTCATTGGGCGACCCCTGTCCCAGAGCATTTTCACGCGCGGTTCTCTGCCGTTGCGCGGCGTTACCGTTACGTGATCGCCAATAGCCTGGTGTGTCCAGCGATGCTCGGCCAGCAAGTCACCTGGTATCGCTACCCGCTGGATGCCTCAAGCATGCACAGGGCTGCCCAGTCTTTGCTGGGTGAGCAAGATTTTTCGGCGTTCAGGGCGGCCGCGTGTCAATCCAATACGCCGATGCGTAATGTTCACACAGTATCTGTAACCCGCAGGGGAGACCTGGTTGTCGTCGATATCCAGGCGAACGCGTTCTTGCATCATATGGTTCGCAATATTGTCGGTTCCCTGCTGGCGGTGGGGAGTGCTCGCAAGTCCGAACCCTGGATTGCTGAACTGCTGGCTGTCGGTGATAGAACGCTGGCCGCCGAGACGGCCGCACCTTATGGCCTGTACCTGGCAGATGTGCTCTACCCGCCTGAATTTGACCTCCCGGAAACCCCGTTTGGTCCAATTATTTTAGCGGGCGGAGAGACTGCTTCATAAAGACAGACGTCACCTCGTCTGCTATCATGCGCGGCTTGTTTTTTCAGTGCAATCAGGTCTGAATTTGGCTCCCACGCGTATCAAAATTTGCGGTATTACAAGGCCGGAAGACGCACGTGCTGCCGTTGATAATGGCGCAGACGCGATTGGGCTGGTGTTTTACCCAAATAGTCCGAGAGCGGTCAGCTTGTCGCAGGCTCAAGCGATTGCCGAAGTGGTTCCACCCTTTGTCACGCTTGTGTCGTTATTTGTGAACGCTGACGCTGACATGATTGCAGATGTTGTGACTCAACTCCCTGTAGGCTTGATCCAGTTTCACGGCGACGAAGAGGCCGGGTACTGCCAGAGCTTTGGCCGTCCCTGGATCCGGGCGCTAAGGGTTAGAGAAGGTATGGATATCGACAGAGAAGTCGCGGCTATGCCCGGTGCACAAGGTGTGCTTCTCGACGCCTGGCAGGATGGTGTTCCCGGTGGGACTGGAAAGACCTTTGATTGGACTCTGGCAAATGAACGCGTGGCGCTGCCCGTGGTGCTCGCCGGGGGGCTGAATGAGGCGAATGTGGGCGAGGCGATAGCTAGTCTGTGCCCCTGGGCAGTTGATGTGAGCGGCGGTGTGGAAGCCTCCCCAGGAATCAAGGATCCCGAGAAAATCAAACGATTTGTTGCGGCGGTGCGCGCTGCAGACCAAAAACGACTGGACACGTAGATGAACAATGAAGTGAAGAACAGCCAATACGACGCCGTACCCAATGCCGAAGGGCGTTTCGGTAGCTACGGTGGCCGTTTTGTCGCCGAGACTTTGATGGCGGCCCTGGACGAACTAGAAGCTCTGTATAACGAGTTGAAGTCCGATGAAAGCTTCCAGCGCGAGCTGGATCAGGATTTGGCGCACTATGTGGGCAGGCCATCGCCTTTGTATGAAGCTTCCCGTTGGTCGGATCGTGTCGGTGGTGCGCGCATTTTTCTCAAGCGAGAGGATCTTAACCACACCGGTGCGCACAAGGTGAATAACACCGTAGGGCAGGCCCTGCTCGCCAAACATATGGGCAAAAGACGGGTGATTGCTGAGACCGGAGCAGGGCAGCATGGTGTCGCCACAGCGACTATCGCCGCTCGCCTGGGACTGGAATGCCAGGTCTTCATGGGAGAAGAGGACATTCGTCGCCAGGCATTGAACGTCTATCGCATGAAGTTATTGGGCGCAGAGGTTATCCCGGTCACTTCTGGGTCGCGGACCCTCAAAGATGCGATGAACGAAGCGATGCGTGACTGGGTAACTAACGTCGATGACACTTACTATATTATCGGCACCGTCGCGGGGCCTCATCCTTATCCGATGTTAGTGCGTGATTTTCAGTGTGTGATTGGACGCGAAGCTCGCGCCCAATCGTTGGCACAAATGGGTAAATTGCCCGATGCATTGGTCGCGTGTGTTGGCGGTGGATCTAACGCAATAGGCCTGTTCCATCCTTTCCTCGAAGACAAGGGTGTGGAAATGTACGGCGTTGAAGCCGGTGGTCACGGTGTTTCAACCCATCAGCATGCTGCGCCTCTCACTGCGGGCACACCGGGGGTATTACACGGTAATCGCACTTATCTGATGCAGGATGAACACGGCCAGATCATGCATACCCATTCAGTATCGGCTGGCCTGGACTATCCCGGTGTGGGTCCCGAACACAGCTGGTTAAAAGATATCGGCAGAGTGAATTACGTGGTGGCGAACGACGATGAATCCCTCAAGGCGTTTCATACGTTGACCAGGGTAGAAGGTATTATGCCCGCATTGGAGAGCAGTCATGCACTGGCTTACGCCGAGAAACTGGCGGCGCAAATGAGCCCTGAGCAAAACATTGTGGTCAATCTTTCGGGCCGTGGTGACAAGGATATACATACTGTTGCCGAGATCGACGGCATTCAGTTTTAAGGAGTGGTTTAGTGAGTCGTATAGCAGGGCGTTTTCAACAACTGGCCAACGAAGGTCGCAAAGCGCTGATACCGTATATTGTAGTGGGAGACCCCGGACCCGAGGTGACAGTCCCCCTGATGCATGCACTGGTGGAAAATGGTGCAGACATTATTGAGCTGGGCGTGCCGTTTTCCGACCCCATGTCCGAGGGGCCGGTAATTCAGTTGGCTCATGAAAGAGCTCTGGCTCACGGTACCAGTTTGCAGGACGCTCTGGCAGCGGTGCGTGAGTTTCGCGAAAAAGACAGCGACACTCCTGTTTTACTGATGGGCTATGCCAACCCTGTAGAGCATATGGGCTACGCGGCTTTTGCCGATGCAGCCGCCGAGGTCGGGCTTGATGCGCTGCTGACGGTTGATATTCCGCCTGAGGAAGTGGATCAGGTGAATGCCCAGCTGCACCGGGTAGGCCTCGACAATATATTTCTGGTGGCGCCGACTACCCCCGATGATCGCATTGGCAGGATTGTGGGGCAGGCCAGTGGCTTTATCTACTATGTATCGTTGAAGGGGGTGACTGGCGCCGGCAACCTGGATATCGACGACGTTCAGAAACACCTGGCAAGGATCCGTGATCGTAGCGAGCTACCGGTGGCTGTTGGGTTTGGGATCAAGGATGCCCAGTCGGCCGCAGCGGTGGCGAGCGTTGCCGATGGTGTGGTGGTGGGAAGCGCCCTTATCCGTGCCATGGCTGAGAAACTCGAATCTGGAGTCAGTCGCAACGAAGCCGCTAATGCCGCAGTTGAACTGTTGGCAGAAATCCGTGCCGGAGTTGATAGCGCGGCTTCCTAGTCGGGCCAGCAAGCGTCTATAATGGCCTCTGCGTTGGTGTGGGGGAAACCATGAGTTGGATTGATAAGATACTGCCCTCCGGGGTCAGCAAGGGCGAAGGTAAGAAGCGCTCAAGCGTGCCGGAAGGTCTATGGAAGAAATGCGTAAAATGCGACGCGGTTCTTTACCGGCCCGACCTGGAGCGTAACGACGACGTTTGCCCGAAATGTGATCATCACATGCGCATCGGCGCCAGGCGCCGCCTCGACAGCTTCCTCGATGACGGTGAGCGCGAGGAAATTCTGAGCGACATCGAGCCTGTCGACCGCCTTAAATTCAAAGATAAAAAGCGTTACCGCGACCGCCTCCAGGGTGCGCAGAAATCAACGGGCGAGAAAGACGCCTTGATTGCCATGCGAGGTACTCTGAAAGGCATGCCTATCGTGGCGGTGGCCTTTGAGTTCAATTTCCACGGCGGCTCTATGGGATACGCGGTGGGTGAGAAGTTTACCCGCGCTGCCCAGTTGGCCCTCGAAAATAGAATTCCCCTGGTTTGTTTTGCCGCCTCCGGTGGCGCGCGTATGCAGGAGGCTCTCATATCCTTGATGCAGATGGCCAAGACGAGTGCGGTCCTGGAGCGCATGAAACTGGCTGGCGTGCCCTACGTCTCAGTAATGACAGACCCCATTTACGGCGGCGTTTCAGCCTCACTGGCACTGCTGGGTGATATCAATGTCGCTGAGCCCGATGCACGAGCGGGGTTTGCCGGCCCTAATATCATCGAGCAGACGATTCGACAAAAATTGCCCAAAGGATTTCAGCGCAGTGAGTTTTTGCTGGAGCATGGGGCTATCGATATGATTGTCCACCGTACCCAAATGCGAGATACGCTGGGGCGCTTGCTGGCCAAGCTGGGAAATATCGAGCTTGATGAAGAGCAGATGAAAGACCCGGAGCCGATGTTTGAAATGCTGGAGCCGGAGTCTGACGAAGCATTGCAAACACCAGACCCGTTGGAAGGGGATGACTAGCAAGCCTCTAGCGCAATGGCTACAACACCTTGAAACTCTGCACCCTAGCGAAATGGAGCTGGGTTTGGAGCGGGTTTCGCAGGTGGCCCAATCACTTGAGTTGTTACCCCTGGCGTTGCCGGTGGTCACGGTGGCTGGCACCAACGGCAAAGGGTCTACCGTAGCGGTACTGGAATCCTTGCTCAGCGAATGCGGATTCCGCCCCGGAGCTTTCACGTCTCCGCACTTTCTTCGTTTTAACGAACGTATTCGCGTAAATCGGGAAGAGGTCGCAGATGAGGGTATTGTCTCTGCCTTTGAAGCAATCGAAGCAGCCCGGGGTGACGTTTCACTAACTTACTTTGAGTTCGCGACGCTGGCAGCGTTGCTTGTCTTTAAGCGTGAAGCGGTTGATTACGTCTTGCTCGAAGTTGGCCTGGGAGGGCGCCTGGACTCCGCCAATATGATCGATGCGGATGTCGCGGTGATCACCAGTATCGATCTGGATCACCAGGATTGGCTGGGCAGTACAAAGGGGCTTATTGCCAAGGAAAAGGCGGGAATTATGCGCAGGGGACGCCCGGTGGTGATTGCTGACTCAGCGCCGCCGCCAGAATTGTTGCAGGCGGCTCAAGACCTTGAAGCCGGACCGGTGTATCGTCTGGGTAAAGAATTTGAGTGCTCGGGTCTGGCCCGGTGCTGGCAGGGGCGCCTGGTTCACCAAAATGGCGCTACTCTGTCTCTGGTAGATATGGCCTCGACCTCGCTGCTACCTGCGAATGTTTGTGCTGCGGCTGAGGCGGCGTTATTGCTGGGCGTTGAATTTCGCCAAGAGAAGCTGCAACAGGCCATTGAGACGAGTATTCGTCCGGGGCGCTTGCAGCGGGTGCAGGTAGGCGGTTTGCACTACCTGCTGGACGTGGCGCACAATCCGGCGGCAATTGATAAATTGCTGGAAAATATTGCCGCAACTCCTTGTAATGGAAAGGTTATTGCTTTATTTTCCGCCATGAAAGACAAAGCTATTGATGAAATGCTGGCCCCCTGCGTGGGTCAGTTCGATGCATGGTTCCTGGGTGAGCAAGCAGATAATCCCAGGGCGATGCCGGCAGCGCAGATCGGCGAACTGCTGCGAGAGCAGGGACAGGGCGCTATCAGCGTGAGCAAGAACCTGCGTCAGGCTTTTAGGCGGGCGCAGAGTGTGATGAGCGAGGAGGATCTGCTGGTTGTTTTCGGTTCCTTCTTCACTGTTGCGGCCGTATTGCCGCAACTGGAAAAGGACCGAGGGAAGTTCGGGACCGATGAATGAAGTTTTAAAACAACGCCTTGTTGGGGCGCTTATCCTGGTGGCCCTGGGAGTCGTGTTCTGGCCCATTATTTTTGTCGAACCGGGTGAACAGGGCGGCGCTGAAGAGGCACAGATTCCGCCGCGTCCGCTGGTCGAGACAACGGCAGTGGAGCCGCCTGACATGGCGGGCCTGAGGCCATCTCGTGAGATAAAGAAGGCTCCCGAGCCGCAGGAGCGGGAGTTGCTAACGCTGGCGCCGGAAGCCCCGCCAGCGACCAGTAGCAATAGCGCGGTGAGTAAACCGGTGGCCTCCAAGCCCGCGGTTTCCAAACCTGAGCCCAAGCCCAAGCCCAAGCCGGCCCCCAAACCGGTGGAAACAAAAACCCGCAGCGAAGCTCCCGTCAAGCCGGCTTTGGACGCTGACGGCATTCCCATTACCTGGATTTTGCGGGTTGCCAGTGTCAGTAGTTCCACAAGTGCCGATAAGTTGCGCAAAGACCTGCTCGATATGGGCCACAAGGCTTATGTTAAGAAGATCAGCAGTAACGGTAAAACACTCTACCGCGTCTATGTTGGCCCAAAAGCGGAAAAGGCGCGGCTGCAAAAAATTCAAGCTTCGATCGATGCCAAGTTTGGGGTGAGCACCCTGGTTACCCGGTATTACCCCTGATGAAAGTTCCGGTAGTATTGCAGCTCGCACTTGTGTTGCTGGAGTTCGGCCCCATGGTGTCCCCGAGTGATTGACCCGGCACAGCTCAATGGTGCCGACTGGGTAATTATTGTCGTGCTGTGCGTGTCGACGCTGTTGAGTTTGTGGCGCGGGTTCGTTCGCGAAGCACTGTCACTGTTGGGTTGGGTGGCGGCGTTCGTGGTGGCTCACTCATTTGTAGACCTGCTCGCGGCTCAACTCGCAGGTGCGATAGTCAATGTCACCGGGCGTTATGTTGCAGCGTATGCCATTTTGTTCGTTTCAACACTGGTGGTGTTTACCCTGGTCGTGAAGTTGGCGACCAGTCTGGTGAGAGTGGCAGGGCTCAGCGTGTTGGACAGGGTCCTGGGTACGATTTTTGGATTGGCCCGCGGGGTTATCATTATTCTGGTGGCGGTCTACGTGATCAAACAGTTGGTTGCCCCCCAGGATCAACAATGGTTGCATCAGTCGTTGCTGATGCCTCATTTGAATATGCTCGCTGACTGGGTGCAAGCGGTGTTTTCCAATGCCGTCCCCGGTGATGCAAATAACGACCTGATGCAAGAGGTATAGCAGGATGTGTGGCCTGGTTGGAATAGTAGCGGGTAATAATGTTGCCCCCGATATTTACGATGCCTTAACGGTGCTTCAGCATCGCGGTCAGGACGCAGCGGGTATCGTGACCTGTGACCGTGGACGATTTAGCCTGCGCAAGAGCGAGGGGCTGGTGCGTGACGTTTTCCGGCAGCAGCACATGCAGCGACTGGAAGGCAACGTGGGTATCGGCCATGTGCGTTACCCTACCGCGGGTAGTTCAGGGCCTGCCCTGGCACAGCCTTTTTATGTGAACTCTCCCTACGGCATAGCATTGGCCCACAATGGTAATCTCACCAACGCCGAACAACTGGGCAAGGAACTGTTCGAAGACGACCTGCGCCATCTCAATACAGACTCCGACTCTGAGGTTTTGCTCAATGTGTTTGCTCACGAAATGCAGACACTGGGTAAATTGACTCCAGGCCCGGAAGATATTTTTGCCGCAGTCAGCGCCGTACACAAACGCTGTCGCGGTGGTTACGCTGCGGTCAGCTTGATTGTGGATTATGGGGTGGTCGGATTTCGTGATCCCCTGGGTATTCGTCCCCTGGTCGTCGGTGAACGCACTGGTGACGATGGCAAGAAAGTCCACATGATCGCATCTGAAAGCGTGGCACTTGATGTATTGGGTTTCAGCCTTCTGGGTGACGTCGCGCCTGGTGAAGCCGTGTTCATCGATATGGAAGGCCAGTTGCATCGGCGACAGTGCGCGGACAACCCAGCGCTCAAACCCTGTATTTTTGAGCATGTTTATTTCGCTCGTCCCGATTCCATGATGGATGGCATTTCCGTTTATAAAACCCGGATGCGTCAGGGTGAAGCGCTGGCCAAAAAGGTGCGTAGAGAGCGTCCGGAATTGCATATCGATGTTGTGATACCTATTCCCGATACAAGCCGTATCGCGGGTCAGTCAATGGCCTACGAACTGGGTATCAAGTTCCGCGAAGGTTTCATGAAAAATCGCTATATCGGCCGTACTTTTATTATGCCGGGCCAGAGTCAGCGTAAAAAGTCTGTGCGCCAAAAGTTGAATCCAGTGCGTCTGGAATTCGAGGGTAAAAATGTCATGCTCGTCGATGACTCCATTGTGCGGGGCACGACCTGTCGGCAGATTATTGAAATGGCCCGTGATGCCGGTGCTGCCAACGTGTATTTTGCGTCCGCAGCGCCACCCGTTCGATATCCTAATGTTTATGGCATCGATATGCCTTCTGCATCAGAGCTTATTGCCCACGATCGGTCAGTGGATGAAATCTGCGAGCAAATTGGTGCCGATTGGTTGATATTCCAGGACCTGGATGATTTGATTCGCTGTTCCAGCGACGGCAATGAGGACATCGAGTCCTTTGATTGTTCCGTTTTCAGTGGCGAGTACATCACCGGGGACGTAGATCAACGCTATCTGAATCGTATCGAATCCCAGCGCAATGACGAGGCGCAGACTAAAAACCGCGCCGGATTAGAGGAGGGGGCAGTTGTTGGTATTCACAACGACGACTGAATTCGATGACTGATCAATTTGACGATTCCCTTGAGGGCGCACACCTGGACACCCTGGCGATCAGGGCGGGTATTTCCCGCACCCACGAAGGTGAACATGCAGAACCGATTTTTGCCACGTCCAGCTACATTTTTGCTAGTGCTGCCGAGGCCGCGGCGCGTTTTGGCGGCGAGGAGTCGGGCAATGTCTACTCGCGTTACACCAACCCCACCGTACGCACCTTTGAACAACGTATAGCTGCGTTGGAAGGTGGCGAGGCCGCTGTGGGAACGGCGTCTGGAATGGCTGCAATTCTCGCAACCGCAATGGCCCTGCTGAAGTCGGGTGATCATGTGGTTTGCTCTCGTGACGTGTTCGGTACCACCACCAACCTGTTCGGCAAGTACCTCGCCAAGTTTGGTGTTGAAGTTAGCTTTGTACCCCTGCTGGATGCGGCCGCCTGGCAGGAGGCTATTCGCCCGCAAACGACTATGCTGTTCATGGAAACACCCAGCAATCCGCTGTGTGAGGTTGCAGACCTCGAAGCCATGTCTAGCCTGGCACAGGCTAATAATTGCCTGCTGGTTGTTGATAACTGTTTTTGTACGCCTGCATTGCAGAGGCCTTTATCTTTGGGCGCTGACATTGTGATTCACTCGGCGACCAAATACCTGGATGGCCAGGGGCGCTGCGTTGGGGGTGCCGTGGTCGGCAGCGCAAAACATATGGCGGAAGTGGAAACCTTTCTCCGCACCTGCGGGCCTACCATGAGCGCATTTAACGCCTGGGTATTTCTGAAAGGGCTGGAGACCTTGCGCCTGCGTATGGATGCTCATAGTAAGTCAGCGCTCGAGCTGGCACAGTGGCTCAGCGAGCAAGACGAGGTGGAGAAAGTCTACTATTCGGGGCTTGAAAGCCATCCCGGTCACGAGCTTGCAAAAAAACAGCAAAGAGGTTTTGGCGGCGTATTATCGTTTCAGGTGAAAGGTGGCCAGGAGCAGGCCTGGCAGGTGATAGATGGCACACAGATCATGTCGCTCACCGCCAATTTGGGTGATACCAAGAGCACTATTGTTCACCCGGCGACGACGACGCATGGACGACTCACCGATGAGCAGCGCGCCCAGGCAGGAATCGAACCTAACCTGATTCGAGTCTCCGTGGGGCTGGAAGATATAGACGATCTGAAGGCTGACCTGCAGCGGGGTTTTGCTGCAATCAGTTAACTGGAGTACCCGGGGCAAAGAATGCAGTTACAGGAAGTTATCGACAAGGCCGTCGCCGAGGTCGGCACAGTATTGCTTGGCAAGGAGCCGCAAATTCGCCTGGCGCTTTGCTGTTTGTTCGCTCGCGGACATCTGCTCATTGAGGACCTGCCCGGGATGGGCAAAACCACGTTGTCACATGCGCTGGCAGATGTGCTGGGGATTTCCTGGAAGCGTGTTCAGTTCACCAGCGACCTGCTACCGGCAGACATCCTGGGCGTCTCTGTATACAACCGCAATGATGCCAGTTTCAGTTTTCACCCCGGACCTATTTTTACCCAGCTGTTGCTGGCAGACGAAATTAATCGCACCACACCTCGCACGCAGAGCGCGCTTTTGGAAGCGATGGCTGAAGGTCAGGTGACGATAGAGGGCGAGACGCGCCAGCTCTCTGACCCTTTCTTTGTCATTGCCACTCAAAACCCCGTCCACCAGTCGGGCACCTATCCGCTGCCGGAGTCGCAACTGGACCGTTTCCTGATGCGCCTCGAGTTAGGGTATCCCCATCCCGCCGCCGAGCGGGAAATGTTTCAAATGCAGCGCAACGACATGCGCGAGCGCGTACCGCTGGCCCAGGTAATCAGTGCCGAACAACTGCAGCAGATTCGCCAGTCCGTGAGCGAGGTGCACGCGTCGGATAACTTGCTGGACTATCTGCAAAGGCTCATCGCCTATACGCGCAATAGTCCGGAATTTGAAGTTGGCCTGTCTCCCAGGGGAGGCCTGGCATTGCTCGACTGCGCCCGCACCTGGGCAGTCATGCAGAGCCGCGGGCATGTGGTGCCCGAGGATTTGCAAATGGTGCTACCTGCCGTGGCAGGTCATCGCCTGGTTCCCAGTGGCGATTATTCCGGCGATGGTGCGGCCCTGGTGACTTTGCTGCAGCGAAATGTAGACGTTATCCGTCCCTGACGGCCTATGAACATGGCTGCGGCAACGGGGACGAGCACGGTGGGTAGAGTCAGGGCCCATCTGCGTAAGCGTTTCCGTAGCTTTATCAGCAGCCGAATCCCCGCTTCAAGGGTGGTCACGCTCAACCAGAAGCGAATCTTTATCTTTCCCAATCGCGTCGGGCTGTTCTTTGGCATTTGCCTGCTTGTCATGTTGCTGGCAGCCATCAATTTTCAGAATAATCTCAGCTATGGCCTGACCTTTTTGCTCGCCACGCTGTTTATTGTTGCTGTACTGCATACTTACTCCAATCTCTCTGGGCTAACCTTGCGGGCAGTGCATGCCAAGCCCGCTTTTCCCGGCCAGCAAACCGAATTTGAGTTGCAGGTGGAGTGCAGTCGGCGCAAGGAGCATGTGGGTATCTACCTCAAATGGCCAAGCAGTAATGCCAGCACCGTTAACCTGGTGGAGGTAGAGCAGCTACGCGTGCAGTTGCATGCCCCAGTGGGCAAGAAGCGCGGCTGGTACAGCCCCGGGCGATTATTGGTGGAATCGACCTATCCGCTGGGCCTGCTGCGCTGCTGGAGTTGGGTGGATATAGACCTTCATGCGCTGGTCTATCCCAAACCCATTCCCTCGGGAGAATTACCAGGACTGGCTGCGGAACATCCTGATGGTGCTTCCCTTCCCGTTGAGGGTAGCGACGACTTTTATGGTTTCAGGGACTACCGTCATGGTGATTCACTGCGGCAGATCTACTGGAAGGGACTGGCCAGGGGACAGTCGGTACAGGTAAAGCAGTACGCGGCCTATGCCGATCGAAGTGTGTGGCTGGACTGGGAGATGTTTGCCGGTCTGGGAACCGAGCAGCGGCTATCGCATTTGTGTTATTGGGTACTTGAGTTCGACAAGGCAGGTGATGAATACGGACTGCGCTTACCCGGGGTGAGTATCGTCCCCGATAGCGGAGAGCGCCACCGTGAGCAGGTGCTGCGAGCGTTGGCCCTGCACGGTGACGAAGCAAAATGAAGGCGCTTCAGCAAATACCGCGCAACGCACTGGTGTGGATCATCATCAGCATGTTCACCCTGGTGTTGCCGCATGTTGAAAGAATCCCCCCGTGGGTGTTGCTGGTGTATTTTGTCGCTGCCCTGTGGCGGTTCATGGTTTATCGCGGGCGCTGGTCTTTTCCACGCTGGCCGGTCAAGCTGGGACTGATCCTTGCGGGCTCAGCCGGTATCCTGTTGAGCTTCAGCACGCTGGTGGGACTGGAGCCGACGGTGGCGCTGTTGCTGACCGCTTTTGCCCTGAAATTGCTGGAGTCCGCTGAGCGCAAAGATGCCTATGTACTGCTCTTTTTGGGTTATTTCGTTGTCCTGACCGAGTTTCTGTTCAGCCAGGATTTACTCATCGTCTTGCTGAGTCTGTTGAATGTCGTGATTGTGACAGCGGGTCTGGTGGCCTTGCATCGACCAGGAGACAATCGCTTCAACCTGCGGCCAATGAAGCAGGCAACGTTCATGGTGGTACAGGCCGCTCCCCTGATGTTGGTGTTATTTTTTCTGTTTCCCCGTATCGGACCACTTTGGACCGTACCGCTGAAGAGCCAACAGGCTAAGACAGGCATGAGTGAGTTTATGAGTCCGGGAGATGTATCCCGGCTCAGTCGTTCGGGGGAGGTGGCGTTCAGGGTGGAGTTCAGTGGCGAGATTCCGCAGCAATCCGAGCTCTATTGGCGCGGCCTGGTGATGAGTCGTCTGCGACAGGGCACCTGGAGTGCTTTGAATTTTTATGAAGCACCGGCCAGCGAGCGACGTCAGGCTGAGCCCGAACGGGTTGGGGAACCCTTGCGCTATTCCATTATCCTGGAACCGACCCAGCAGCGGTGGTTATATGCACTGCGTTACGCACGGTCGACAGATTCCGGCATTATGAGCTCTTCTGACTTCCGCTTGTTCAAACCGATAGTTATAGAAGATGATTATCTTTACCAGGTGCGTTCCTGGCCTGAGGCGCAGCTTGAAACCAGCCTTTCAGAGTGGCGTCGCAAAACCGAACTTGCGCTGCCCGGTACGGATAATCCACGGGCCAGGGCCCTGGCAGCTGAGTTTGCTGCCGAGGCCCGCACACCCGCAGAGATTGTCGAGCGGGTGTTGCAACACTTTAACGCTGAGCCATTCGTTTACACCCTGCAGCCGCCGTTGCTGCCAGAGCGCGATGCCATGGATGCGTTTCTGTTCGATACCCGCCGTGGCTTCTGTGAACATTACGCTTCCTCATTTGTAATTATGATGCGCGCTGCAGGTATTCCCGCGCGAGTGGTCGCCGGGTACCAGGGGGGCGAAGTAAACCCGGTTAATCGTACGGTCATTGTTCATCAATTCGATGCACACGCCTGGGCAGAAGTCTGGTTGGAAGGAGAGGGCTGGGTGCGAGTTGACCCAACCGCGGCGGTTGCACCTGAGCGCATAGAGCTTGGGCTCGAGGAAGCGCTGGCAGATGAGGGCAGCTTCCTTGCAGACTCTCCATTGTCCCCTTTGCGCTACCGCAATATCGACATCATCAATTCGCTGCGTCTTCGCTACGACGCCCTGACTTATCGCTGGCAGGCCTGGGTTGTAGGCTTTGATCAAGATAAGCAGTTCAGCTTGCTACAGGACTTTTTCGGGGAGTTTACTGCCCGCAAGTTCGCGGCGGTGTTGCTGGGCAGCTGGGCGCTGGTGTTGGTGCCGGTAGGACTTGGGTTGTTGCTGAGGCGCAAAACTCACGCAGTGAGTAAGCTGGATAAGTATTACCTCGCGTTCTGCGAGAAGCTGGGAAAAATGGGCGTAGCGCGGGAGTCCGGCGAAACGCCAAAGGAATTTGCCAGTCGCGCCCAAAAGGCACTGCCGCGCCTGGCAGACACCATCGCTGATATTACCGACCGCTATGCAGCTCTGGCCTATGCCCCAGCTGGCTCTAATGAAGCTGAACTCAATAATTTTGTCCGGGCCGTGAGGAGTGTACATTGACGATCAGAGCTGCGCGTGCCGCCGACGGGAAGGCCCTGGCGGATATCTATAACCACTACATAATCAATTCCATGGCTACTTTTGAGGAGGAAGTCCTCAGCGCTGTGGATATCGAGCAGAGGATGGACGCCGTCGCAGATTTGGGGCTTCCCTGGCTAGTGGCGGAAGAGGAGGGACAGGTCATTGGCTACGCCTATGCCAACCGGTGGAGAGAGCGAAGCGCTTATCGGTTTTCTGTAGAGAGCACTGTTTACCTATCGCCTGACGTAACTTCCCGCGGCTGGGGTACGCGCCTCTACGCTGCCCTGCTCGATGAACTCCGCTCTCTCAACGTTCACGCAGTCATTGGTGGCATTACCTTGCCTAACCCTGCCAGCGTCGCCCTGCATGAGAGACTGGGCATGACCAAGGTTGCCGAGTTTCCCGAGGTCGGTTTCAAGCAGGGGCAGTGGTTGGCGGTAGGTTACTGGCAAGTCAATTTATAGACGAAAAAAAAACCCCGCATAAGCGGGGTTCTTCATAGGCGATTTACCGCTATCGCATCAGGCGCTGATTTCCTGAATTTCTACTGCAGCAATACGCGCACCTTCTTCCGCGCTTTTCTGGAACTCGGCGATTTCGTCGAAGTTCAGGTAGCGATAGATGTCGTCGCTCATGGAGTCCAGGTTCTTAGCGAACTCCAGGTACTCTTCGGGCGTGGGCAGTTTGCCGAGAATGGCACCCACCGCAGCCAGTTCTGCAGACGTCAGGTACACATTGGCACCATCGCCCAGTCGGTTGGGGAAGTTACGCGTAGAGGTAGACAACACTGTGCTATTGGCTGCGACCCGTGCCTGGTTACCCATACACAAAGAGCAACCTGGCATTTCAGTGCGCGCACCGGCGGCACCGAAGATGTTGTAGTAGCCTTCTTCCATCAACTGGTGCTCGTCCATCTTGGTGGGCGGTGCTAACCACATGCGGGTGGAGATGCCACCTTTGTGTTGATCCAGCAACTTGCCTGCCGCGCGGAAGTGACCGATGTTGGTCATGCAGGAACCGATAAAGACTTCGTCGACATTATCGCCAGCTACTGAAGAGAGCAGGCGAGCATCGTCGGGATCGTTAGGCGCACAAACGATAGGCTCTTTCACGTCGGCCAGGTCGATCTCGATGATGGCAGCGTACTCGGCATCCTTGTCGGCTTTCATCAACTCGGGATTGGCCAGCCAGTCTTCCATCTTGCGGCAGCGACGTTCCAGGGTGCGAGCGTCGCCGTAGCCGTCAGCAATCATAGAGCGCATCAGTACAATGTTGGACTGCAGGTACTCGGTGATGGAATCCTCACCCAGTTCGATAGTGCAGCCTGCAGCAGAGCGTTCAGCAGAGGCATCGGATAACTCAAATGCCTGCTCAACTTTCAGGTCTTTCAAGCCTTCAATTTCCAGAATCCGGCCAGAGAAGATATTTTTCTTGCCCTTCTTCTCAACGGTCAACAAGCCTTCCTGAATCGCATAGTAAGGAATGGCGTGAACCAGGTCGCGCAGGGTGATGCCGGGCTGCATTTCGCCTTTGAAGCGAACCAGTACAGACTCAGGCATATCCAGCGGCATGACACCGGTGGCAGCAGCAAAGGCGACCAGACCGGAACCTGCGGGGAAAGAAATGCCCATGGGGAAACGGGTGTGGGAGTCACCGCCGGTGCCCACTGTGTCGGGCAACAGCATGCGGTTAAGCCAGGAGTGAATCACGCCGTCGCCGGGGCGCAGTGATACACCGCCACGGGTCATGATGAAGTCAGGCAGGGTGTGCTGAGTGTCGATATCCACTGGCTTGGGGTAGGCCGCAGTGTGACAGAACGATTGCATGGTGAGGTCGGCAGAGAAGCCCAGGCAAGCCAGATCTTTTAGCTCATCGCGGGTCATGGGGCCGGTGGTGTCCTGGGAGCCCACAGTTGTCATTTTGGGCTCGCAGTAAGTACCAGGGCGGATTCCATCAGTACCACAAGCACGGCCAACCATCTTCTGGCCCAGGGTGAAACCCTTGTCGCTTTCTTCTGGCTGATCTGGAACACGGAACAGGTCGGAAGTTTCAAGACCCAGGGCCTCACGGGCGCGTGTGGTCAAGCCGCGACCAATGATCAAATTGATTCGGCCACCGGCGCGCACTTCGTCCAGCAGAACATCGGATTTCAGTTCGAACTCGGAGATCACGTCGCCAGCTTCGTTGAGAATCTTGCCGTCGTAGGGGCGGATCTCGATGATGTCGCCCATACCCAGGTCGTCAACCGGCGCTTCGAATACCAGTGCGCCCGCGTCTTCCATGGTGTTGTAGAAAATGGGAGCGACCTTGCCGCCAATGCAGATGCCGCCGCCGCGCTTGTTGGGTACGCCGTCGATATCGTCGCCGAAGAACCACAATACTGAGTTGGTGGCAGACTTACGGGAAGAACCGGTGCCCACAACATCGCCGACAAAAGCGACTGGAACGCCTTTGTTCTGTATTTCTTCAACCTGCTTCATTGGGCCAGTAACGCCGTGCTCTTCGGGTTCCAGGCCGTCGCGGGTCATTTTGTACATCGCCAAAGCGTGCAGCGGGATATCAGGGCGGGACCAGGCATCAGGAGCAGGGGAGAGATCGTCAGTGTTGGTTTCGCCAGTGACTTTGAACACGGCGACCTTGATAGATTCAGCGACGGGTTCCTGGTTGGTAAACCACTCGCCGTCAGCCCAGGATTGCATTGCAGCCTTGGCGTTGGCGTTGCCTTTCTCGGCAAGCTCAGCCACATCGTGGAAAGCGTCGAACATCAGCAGGGTGTGCTTTAACTCTTCTGCGGCCGCGGCGCCCAGGTCGGCATCGGTCAGCAGATCAACCAGCGTTTCGATGTTGTAGCCGCCGTGCATGTTACCCAGCAGCTTGATTGCAGCCAACTGGTCGATCAGAGGACACTGGACTTCGCCCTTGGCAACGGCAGAGAGAAACCCGGCCTTTACATAGGCGGCTTCGTCAACGCCGGGCGGGACGCGAGTGGTGATGAGGTCCAGCAGGAACTCGCCTTCTCCAGCGGGTGGGTTCTTCAGTAGCTCTACCAGCCCAGCAACCTGTTCGGCACTGAGGGGCTTTGGGGGGATGTTTTGAGCGGCCCGTTCGGCCACGTGTTCGCGATATGCTTCTAGCACGGTAGAGCTCCTTTGCTGGTGAGGAGTGCCGTCGGCAGGGGGTAGCGCCGATGGTTCCTCTAGAGAAAAATCGGCGCAAAGTATAGCCCACAAGCAAAATAAGATAAATGAATTGGACCCTATATCGTGCATTCACCTCGGTGATATTCTAAACTCCGTCGGCTAGCCATAACCCCCGATAGAAATGCTCGACCGCCCCGTTAAAACTCCCTGTATTGGCGTATGCTCCACCGGCATAGGCGACGCTGTGTGTCGCGGTTGCAAGCGCTTTAGTCACGAAGTGATTAACTGGAACGGCTATACGCTGGCACAGAAGGCGATTGTCGACCAGAGGTTAGCTGACTTTCTCTCCCAGTGCGTGAGTAACAAACTTCAGGTGCGTGACAAACCTTTGCTGCAGTGGCAGCTGGAAGTGCAAAACATTCGATACATGGAGCACCACGACGAATACTGCTGGGTGTTCAGTCTGCTCAAGGCCGGAGCAGGGCAGATAGACAATAGCCTCGATTTTGGCTTTGAAGTTGACTTGCGCTATCGCGACACTTCCCTGGCAGAATTGCGAGAGCAGATCGATGCCGAGTTCCTGATACTCTCGCAGGCGCATTACGATCGCTACATCGCCATGCCTGACCTTTTTTCCGGAAGCAACGAATGAGTAATACTGTAGACATAAGCCCCATTCTGGAGTTTCTGGACTGCCCCACACCGCGAGCCTGGGTAGACTGGGCGCTGGAACACCCTGAAATCCTGTTGATCGACCATGCCAACTGCGAAAAGAAGGCCGCCTCTACCGCGCTCAACCTGATGTACCGTTATGTGGATCACCACAAGCTGCTGACCAAGCTGTCGCGGCTGGCGCGGGAAGAGTTGCGTCACTTTGAGCAAGTGATTGCGATCATGAAAAAGCGTTCGGTAGCCTATCCACAGCTAACAGCAGCCCGCTATGCCGGTGCATTGCGCAAAGAGGTGCGTTCGGCCGAGCCTGGAAGGCTGGTCGACACTCTGCTGATAGGGGCCATTATCGAGGCTCGTTCCTGTGAGCGCTTTGCCTGTATTGCGCCGGAGTTGGATGAGGAACTCGCCGAGTTTTACACCTCTTTACTGAAGTCCGAATCGCGTCATTTTACGGATTACCTGAAGCTGGCGGAGGAGGTGGCCTCGGCGGAAGAGGTGGAGGCACGTTTACCGGTATTGTTGCAGCGGGAGCGGGAGCTTATTGAGTCACCGGACACGGAGTTCCGCTTTCATAGCGGGGTGCCGTCTTGATTCGGCATGATTTATATACTTTAGGTTTCGTCTATAAGTTATTGATTTATATGAAAATCAATTAATTCCAATCTTTCTGAGGACGCTTCAACGTACCAGCCTTTGGATTCCCAGTCGCCGAGCACTATACGTTCTCCACAGGTCACCTTGTGCCGCGCAGGTCGATGGGTGTGACCGTGAATCAGGCGGGTGACGTTGGCCTCAGCCATCATCCGGTCTACCTCGTCTGGCGTCACGTCCATGATATCTTGTGCTTTGTTGGAGCCTGCGTCTTTGCTGATGGTGCGCAGTTGGGCGGCCAACGCGCGTCGTTCCTCTAGGGAACTTGCCATCATCTGGGTTTGCCATTGCGGACTGCGTGCCATCGCCCTGAACTTCATGTACTCCTCATCAAGGGTGCACAGGCTGTCGCCGTGCATCAGTAAAGTAGGCGTGCCATAGAGGTCGATTACTGTGGGGTCTGGTAGGAGATTGGCGCCGACGGACGCGCAAAACGCTGTTCCCAGCATGAAGTCGCGATTGCCCACCATCAAAAACAGGGGAGAACCCGATGCGGTGAAGTTGCGAAATAGCTCTGCTATCTCAAGGGCGATGGGTGCGTCGTCATCATCACCCACCCATGCCTCGAAGATGTCACCCAGGATATAAAGGGCATCACAGCCGCTGTTTGCTTGCAGGAACTCCGCCAGCGCTGCAGTGACTGCGGGCCTGGCGGGGTCCAGGTGGAGATCCGAGATGAAGAAAGTGCGTGACACTTACTCGGCGGCGACTTCCACTGACTCAATGATCACAGGATCAACAGGTACATCCTGGTGGCCACCGGCTGAGCCAGTAGGTACCGCGCGGATCTTGTCCAGTACTTCGGAGCCTTCAGTAACCTTGCCAAATACTGTGTAACCCCAGCCCTGCATGTTTTTGCCTGAGTGATTGAGGAAGTCATTGTCTTTCACGTTGATGAAAAACTGGGCAGTGGCAGAGTGAGGGTCCATGGTGCGGGCCATGGCGATAGTGCCAAAATCGTTCTTGAGGCCATTGTCAGCTTCATTTTCGATGGGCTCGCCTGAGGTCTTTTGGCTCATGTCGGTGTCGAAACCACCGCCCTGAATCATGAAGTTGTCGATGACGCGATGGAAAATAGTGCCATCGTAGAAGCCGTCGCGAGCGTACTGGAGAAAGTTCTCTACAGTCTTGGGCGCCTTTTCAGCGTCCAGTTCCAATTTGATCTCACCGAAAGTGGTGCGAATAGTAACCATGTTTGTCGTCCCTGTGGGTCTGTGTCGTGCCGGTCGGCAATGATACGGGCTTTTACAGCGCAGGAAAACAACATCGGCAGCAAAGTTGACAGTAAATGTGGCCTGTATTGCAAAGACGGTAGCAATTCGCTTAAAGCCGCCGTCGACAGCGGCTATAATACGCGCCTTTTTCGGACCCAAAGCCTGTAGGATTTATGGAAAACACACCCACCAGCAATTTTTTGCAAACCATCATCACCGATGATCTGGCCGACGGCCGGGTGACGGAGGTAGTGACCCGGTTCCCGCCTGAGCCAAACGGTTACCTTCATATCGGCCATGCCAAGTCCATTAGCGTTAACTTTGGCCTGGCCGAAGCCAATGGCGGCCATTGCAACCTGCGCTTTGACGACACCAACCCCGAAAAAGAAAGTCAGGAGTTTATTGAGTCTATTCAGGCCGATGTCCAGTGGCTGGGTTACGAGTGGAACGGTGAGGTTCGTTTCGCATCTTCTTATTTCGGGCAGCTTTATGAATGGGCGGTTTACCTGGTAGAGCAGGGCAAGGCCTATGTCTGCGACCTGAATGCCGATGAGGCTCGCGAGTACCGCGGCACGCTGACAGAACCGGGCAGAAACAGTCCGTACCGGGACCGCAGCGTTGAGGAAAACCTGGTATTGCTGGCCGGTATGAAAGCGGGCGAGTTTGACGAGGGATCGAAAGTTTTGCGCGCTAAAATCGATATGGCCTCGCCCAATATGAATTTGCGTGATCCGATTCTCTACCGTATTCGCAAAGTGACGCACCATCAGACGGGCAATGACTGGGTGATTTACCCCACCTACGACTTTGCCCATGGCCAGGAGGATGCCATTGAGGGCGTGACCCATTCCATTTGTACGCTGGAATTTGCGGATCACCGGCCGCTCTATGACTGGCTAATCGAAACTCTTCCGGTAAGCAGTCGCCCCCGCCAATATGAATTCGGGCGCCTTAATCCCAGCTATACCATCACCAGCAAGCGCAAGTTGAAACAGTTGGTGGATGAGAACGTGGTTGTGGGCTGGGACGACCCCCGTATGCCCACAGTTTCAGGCATGCGCCGCCGCGGTTATTCGCCGACTGCTATTCGTAAGTTCTGCGACATGATAGGCACGACCCGTTCCGATGGGGTTGTTGACGTGGCCATGCTGGAGTTCGCGATCCGCGAAGATCTTAACGAAAACGCCCCCAGAGCAATGGCTGTGCTGAACCCTCTGAAGGTGGTGTTGACCGATTACCCGGAAGATAAAACGGAAGAGCTAAGTGCTCCCCGTCATCCTTCACGGGAAGATTTGGGGGAGCGCATGCTGCCGTTTACTCGTGAAATCTATATCGATGCCGATGACTTTCGCGAGGAAGCCAACAAGAAATACAAGCGCCTGGTACTGGGTAAGCGGGTGCGTCTGCGCAATGCCTATGTGATTGAGGCCGATAGTGCGATCAAGGATGAGGCGGGCAATATCATTGAGGTTCACGCCCATACCATTCCCAATACACTGGGGGAAAACCCGGAGGACGGCATTAAGCCCAAGGGCGTGATTCAGTGGGTTTCTGCGGCTCGTGGCGAACGGGCTGAGTTGCGTATCTATGATCGCCTGTTCAATCACGAGGCGCCTGACAAAGGGGATAACGACTTCATGGATCACCTGAATCCTGAGTCCCTGCTAGTGGTTAAGGAAGCCTGGGTAGAGCCCTCTCTGCTGGAGGCTACCCCCGAGCAAAACTTCCAGTTCGAGCGAGAGGGTTATTTTGTGGCCGATCGCTACGATCATTCTTCCGAACGCCCGGTGTTTAACAAGACCATCGGCTTACGCGATACCTGGAACGGATAAGGACGGTCAAATGACCCTTAAGATTTACAACACAATGAGCGGAGCCAAGGAAGAGTTTGTGCCGCTGGTGCCTGATACCGTAACGATGTACGTGTGCGGCCCGACCGTCTATAACCTGGCGCATATTGGCAATGCCAGGCCAGTGGTCGTGTTCGACACGCTGTTCCGCCTGTTACAAACCCATTACGCCAGCGTTACTTATGCCCGCAATATTACTGATGTAGACGATAAAATCATCGCCGCTGCAAAAGAGGGCGACCGCAGCATTGAGTCCGTGACTGACGAATATACCGCGAAGTACCGGGAAGATATGGCTCAGCTCAATGCCTTGCCCCCAAGCCTGGAGCCGCACGCCACGCACAATATCGATGCCATGATCGAACTCACCAGCACCCTGATTGAAAAGGGTCATGCCTATGAATCTGAGGGACATGTGCTGTTTGCGGTAGATTCGATGGAAGATTACGGCAAACTGTCCAATCGCTCACTGGACGATATGCTGGCTGGCGCGCGTGTGCAGGTGGCCGATTATAAGCGCCACCCCGGAGACTTCGTGCTATGGAAGCCAGCCGAGGCTGCCGATCCCGGTTGGGACAGCCCCTGGGGTCGTGGTCGGCCGGGCTGGCACCTGGAGTGTTCCGCCATGATTCGCGCGCACCTGGGTGAAACCATTGATATTCATGGCGGCGGTAGAGACCTGATTTTTCCGCACCATGAAAACGAAATCGCCCAGAGTCGATGCGCCCACGGTGGCGATTACGTTAAGTATTGGATGCACAATGCGTACCTGGATATCGACGGCGAAAAAATGTCCAAGTCCCTGGGCAACTTCCATACCGTGCGCGACCTGTTGCAGAGCTACCGCGGCGAGGTGCTGCGCTTTGCCTTGTTATCTGCGCACTATCGCTCGCCGCTTAATTTCTCGGTCGAATTATTGGATCAGGCCCAGTCAAACCTGGACGGCTTTTACGGTACCTTGCGTGAAGTGGCAGATATCGAACTGGATGTCGACGTGCCCCTGGCCGATGAGCCCTTTTACCGTGCGCTTAATGATGACCTTAATACACCGCTTGCGATTGCTGAACTTCACGCCCTGGCCAAACAGCTGAACAAGGCTTCAGCTGAGGCCAAGCCGCTGTTGAAGGCGCGAATCATCGCCGCCGGAAATCTGCTGGGGATTTTAGGGCAGGACCCTGAAGAATGGTTGCAGGGCGATGCCGCAGACGATGCTATTTCCGCTGAAGAGATTGAAGCGTTGATTCAGGAGCGGGTGGATGCCAAGGCTAATCGTGACTTCGCTCGAGCCGATGAGATCCGCGATTCGTTGTTGTCGCAGGGCGTGGTTCTGGAAGATTCTCGCGACGGAACACAGTGGAAGAGGGGCTAGTAAGCCCCCCGTGATTTCGACCAGAACGCTTTAGCCCAGACTTTTTTCGGCTGATTCAACGCTCTGATAGATCAGGGTGTTGATGGTCATGGGGCCAACGCCGCCTGGAACAGGGGTGTAGGCCGAGGCCTTCTCTGTGAGTGCTGAGAGCTCGATGTCACCGACACCGCCCGGATGATAGCCGGCATCGACTACGACCGCGCCTTCCTTTACCCAGTCGGCCTTAATGAATTCAGGTTTACCAACCGCACCCACCAAAATGTCTGCCTGGGCGACCAGTGCCGGCAGATTTTGGGTACGCGAGTGGCAGATGGTGACCGTGGCGTTCTTCTCCAGCAGCATCATGGCCATGGGCTTGCCTAATATAGGGGAACGGCCTACTACCACGGCATGCTTACCCTCGATTTCCACGCCGTAGTGCTCCAGCATGCGCATGATTCCCTGAGGCGTAGCGCAACCATAGGCATCCTCGCCCATGGCCATACGTCCAAAGCCTAAACAGGTGACCCCGTCCACGTCTTTTGTCAGGGCAATGGCATCGAAACAAGCGCGCTCATCGATCTGTGAAGGCACAGGGTGTTGTAGCAGAATCCCGTGAACATCAGAGTTGTTGTTCAATTCATCAATTTTCGCCAGCAGTTCTTCTGTTGAGGTGGAGGACGGCATTTCAACCGCCATGGAATCCATGCCCACGCGACGACAGGCGTTACCTTTCATTTTTACGTAAGTGGCAGAGGCGGGGTCATCGCCTACCAGGATAGTGGCGAGAATCGGGGTTTGGCCACCGGACTGTGCCTTGAGCTTTTCCACCCGGGCCAGCAATTCTGCTTCTGTTTCTGCTGCCAGTGTTTTACCGTCAAGTATCTGTGCGGGCATTTAAAGGATTCCTTTAGAGAAGATGATTGTCTTATTAGGACTCGCATTCTCCCAGAAGGACGAGGCAAGGGAAAGATGTGCCTCCCCGAAAAGGGTAGCCAATGCGGCAGAGGGCTACGAGAAACGGTCCAAAAATCAGATAATTGGCGTTGACGCTCAGCCAACGGCTGAGTATCATGCGCGCTCCTGAAAATCAGGAGCCTCCAAGGGCTTGTTTGGAATCATCGGGGTATAGCGCAGTCTGGTAGCGCGCCTGCTTTGGGAGCAGGATGTCGGGAGTTCGAATCTCTCTACCCCGACCAACTTTCCCGCCACTTTAGGCGAGTTGGTCGATTCATCAGGATTCACGATGGTGGCCGTAGCTCATCAGGTAGAGCACCGGATTGTGACTCCGGAGGTGGCGGGTTCGAGACCCGTCGGCCACCCCAACGCTTGACGCAAGGTTGAGCAACAGACAGATGGCCAGCCTCGCAAGTAAATAATCACAGTACCCACGTCATCTTGTTTCCTATCTCCTGCGTAATCTCTCTCAACTCCTTACTGATGTTTATTGCCCTATGAATAGTTGCCTGTCCATTTTTCGCAAAGCTTTGTTAATAGTGATCGTTTCAGGCCCCGCTCTGGTGGGCGCTGAGGAAGAACGTCGCCAGTATGGGCCCTGGGTGTGGAGTGTCGCTGGCGGTGCTATTAACCAGTTCGCCGCCGATTTTAGCGACGGTCCGGGCGATGTCAGCATAACGCGGGGTTTTCTCCAGGGCGGCCTGGGCTATGCCTGGGACAGGAACACGTCCGCATCGGTTTCTCTGGGCATCGGTAGTACGGATTATGATTTCTCTTCCGACGCCTTGATCGAGGGGCGCCAGCCCTGGGAGCGGATAGAGGATTATCGCCTCTCTGTCCCCATCCGCTTTGCACCTACCGAGAAAATGCGCGCCATCGTGATTCCCAGCGTTCGTAGTTACGCAGAGTCTGGCGCCAGCACCAGTGACGGCCGCACCGAAGGCGTACTCGGCGGTTTTAGCTGGAAGTTCTCTGACACCCTGTCGCTTGGACCTGGGATGGGCTGGTTCAGTGATGTAGGCGATGACTCAAATGCTTTTCCCATCATTCTGGTGGACTGGCAGATTACCGATACCATTAGCCTCAACACGGGCCGCGGATTGGCCGCATCCCAGGGGCCAGGCCTGGTGCTGAGCTGGAAAGCCAATTCGAAGTGGTCACTGGGTCTGACCGCGCGATACGAAAAAACCCGATTTGCACTAGAGGAGCGCGAAGGGCGCACAGCGCAGGTTGGAGAAGACAGCAGCACGCCCTTGTTGATGACTGCAACTTACACCCCTTGGCCTATGACTAGCATCAGTGCCCTGGCCGGGGTTGAAGTAGGTGGATCCATGGCGTTGGAGGACGGTAATGGTCGGGAGATTGCTGATTCCGACATTGATACAGCAGCCGTCATCGGATTTTCTTTTCAGAGTCGTTTCTAAGTCCCTCATCAGATATAGCATCCTTGTAAGTGTGCTGGTACGATGCGCTCCATGCGCCAGTAGCTCAGCTGGATAGAGCACGGCCCTTCTAAGGCTGCGGTCGAGGGTTCGAATCCTTCCTGGCGCGCCATTCAAACAAAAAGGTCACCCCATCGGGGTGGCCTTTTTTTGTCGGGTTTGCCTAGCCAAATGTTGTCGGGATCGTTCTTTTTCCGGTTTGACTCAGGTCAAACCTGCAACTGGCAAAGCAAGTGGAATAGCGGCTCTTGGCGTGAAATGATCACAAGTATATTTTGTCGTTATTCAGCTAGACTGTACCCTGTCAGGGTCCAGCTCATCGCAGCCGAATATCCCTCAAAGTAGAGGCTAAAAAAATGTCCAAGCGAACTTTCGCCATAGCGATCACTGTTGTTTCCAGCATTGCCTGTGCGACTGCTACAGGGAGTGACGCTGAGTATTCGCCCTACCTGAATGATAGTTATCCCAATCAGGTCTTTTTTGGCGATACCCATGTTCATACCAGTTATTCCACCGATGCCGGTTTGTTTGGCAATACGTTAGGGCCGGATGCAGCCTACCGCTTTGCCAAAGGTGAGGTGGTGACCTCCAGCTTGGGTATAAAAGCCCGTTTAGCAAGGCCGTTGGATTTTCTGGTGGTGGCTGATCATGCTGAAAACATTGGCCTTGCTCCGATGCTGGCGGACTCAAACCCGATTGTGATGAATCATGAATGGGGCAAGGAAATTGCCAAGCTCTATCAGTCAGGTGACCTGCCGGGTGCCTACGCAATGTGGGGAATGGCAATGGGTGAGGACAAAGACCCTTTCGCTGACGATGATTCAATGATGAGTTCGGCCTGGAAAGACATTATGAACTCCGCTGAAGAGCACAATGTCCCACAATACTTTACCGCGTTTATCGGTTTTGAGTGGACTTCCACAATCGCTGGTAGCAATTTACATCGCAATGTCATTTTCAGGGATAACGCCGATAAGACCAGCCAGGTGCTGCCTTATTCAGCCTATGACTCTACCAACCCTGAAGACCTGTGGGGCTATATGTCTCAATACGAGCAGAAAACAGGCGGTAAGGTATTGGCAATTGCCCATAACGGTAATCTTTCTAATGGCTTGATGTTTGATGATGTTACCGTGGGCGATAAAAAACCTTTAGATGCGGATTATGCCAAGCGCAGAATGAAGGCTGAGCCCTTGTATGAAGTTACACAAATCAAAGGTGATGGCGAGGCGCACCCACTACTGTCAACAAATGATGAATTTGCCGATTATGGGACCTGGGACAAGGGCAGCTTTATGTCGCCTAAAGAAGAGGGAATGATCGACAAAGAATACGCGCGAGATGCTTATAAACGCGGACTTCAATATCAGGATGAAATTGGCGCCAACCCCTTTAAGTTTGGCCTGATTGGCAGTACTGATACACATACCTCCTTGGCAACCTCTACCGAAGACAATAATTTCGGTAAGGCGACACCTGCAGAACCCCTCAGAGATAATCCAGAAAGAACCGAGACCATGATTACCGGTTATATGCCTGATCCCCAGGGACGCGAATATGCCATCTACGCAAGATCTAGCTTGGCATCGGGACTTGCTGCGGTCTGGGCGAGGGAAAATACCCGTGAAGCCATTTGGGACGCAATGGCACGCAAGGAGGTGTATGCCACCACGGGAACTCGCTTAAAAGTGCGCGTATTTGCGGGTTGGGACTATCAGCAGAGCGATTTTGATCGCCCCGAATTTGCCAGGTTTGCTTATGCCAATGGTGTGCCTATGGGAGGGGATCTCGATGGTAAGGATATGAAGGGGAGCCCTAAGTTTCTGGTGCAGAGTTACAAAGATCCTGATTGGGCGAACCTGGACCGGGTGCAAATGATTAAAGGCTGGACCGATAGCAAAGGTAAGGCCCATGAGCGGGTCTATGATCTGGCGGTATCAGGTGATCGGGTTATTGGATCCGATGGCCGTTGCAAAGAAGTGGTAGGCAATACGGTCAGTGTGGAAGAGGCCGGCTTCTCAAACAGTATTGGTGCGCCAATGTTATCTGCGTATTGGCAAGATCCTGAGTTTGATCCAAAACAGCAGGCTTTTTATTACGTCAGGGTATTGGAAATCCCAACCCCAAACTGGACGGTTTATGATGCTAAAAAGCTTGGGGCTGCTATACCTGACGATGTGCCAGTGAGTATTCAGGATCGAGCTTACACTTCGCCAATCTGGTATACGCCGAACTAGGTCGGCTGCACTAACGACAGCGCATTCATAGTTGCGCCTATTGATCTATCTGGTCTGAGGCCAGAAACCGATGTTGCCTGGCATACTGTGTTGGTGTGCAGTTTTCGCTATTGATGAAAGCTCTCCTAAAACTATTCACTTCTTCATAGCCCAGCCCATGCGCTATTTCGCTAACAGAAAAGTGTGTTTCTTCCAAAAGCATTTTTCCGCGTTTATGTCGCGCTGCCGATAAGACCTCCCTAAAGCTAACCCCCTCCGTTCTTAGCTTACGCTGAAGAGTACGCGTACTTATTTGCAAGCGATCAGCAATAGTTTCAATCCCTACATCGAAGACGCGAAACTGCACACCCAGAATACTCGAGACTTGATCTTGTGTAGATCTTGGGATTCCGGAAGGTGCCAGTTTATCCTGTAACTCACAAAAAAGTGGCGTTTTAGCTAACGATGTTTTTCTTGGATTAGGTGTTTCAAGATCAGACTTCTTTATCGCGATGGCTGCGCCGCTTGCTCTGAACTTGCAGTTCGTTGAATACACGGATTCGGCATCAGCGAAATCCTTCAAAAGGAATTCAGGTAGCTCAATCCACTCTGGTGTCCATGACTTTCCCATAAAGTGGCGTGGAAGTTCGGTCAGCAGGAGCGGCATTCCCTGATCGATATGGCGGGACCCGGTTGAATCGTTCAAGCCGGAGTGAAACGATAGTATGACGTGGTCTCCTGCGTCGTATACAAGCGCCAGTGCGCCAGGGTTAATGAGTGATATCGCTTTGCCGCCACGCTCCAGGGCATCACCGAGACAAGGGGCAGCCAGCACATACTCGGCATAGGCGCCAAGATCCAGGTAGTTCGCCTGTTTGGCCAACGCTACCCCGAAAAAAGGATCTCCAGCTTTTCTGGATGTTGAGGCTTCAAATTCTGCGCAAATATGGTAGGGCAGGTAAGAATGGCCTGAAATGGCTTCCCGGGTGATTGACTGGGCGCGCAGACAGGAGTCAATATCTTGTTTTGAGCAGAACTCTTCCGCGATCTCTACCGTACGCGAGAGGATTTGCGTGTTTATAAGCGGTACATTCATTGCTGGTGTTGTGTCGCGAAATGTTTAAGTAAATACAGGCGAGTAACGCCTACATAAACTATCAGTTGGCAATGTCTTCGTCCACTGCGTTGCTTCTATGTACAGATGATATGAGTAGCATCTGTTCAATTAAAAAGTGTAATTCGCGCCATAAGCGACATATTCCTGGCGAAGGGTATCAACAGGTGGCGTCGGCACTTACACTATAGAAATCGCCAGTTTCTGATTCAACTTCATGAAAAAATTTTCCCACGCATATTTGGTGCGCTGACTCTTCTTGTAATCGCCGCATGCGCTGGCATTGTCCGAAACCCTGTTCCAGTAGACGAATACGTGGATGCAACATTTCTGGGCCGTTCGGACTTACGTTATTGGGCTGATACTTCCATGTTCGAGGTCAGCAACTATTCGATACATGATGCCCCTTTAGGTGATTTCACAACTCGCTATGCTGGTATTTCTAATCAGGAACACAACTATCTGGCTATTTCAGGCGGAGGAGCTAAAGGAGCCTATGGCGCAGGGGTGCTGGTTGGTTGGACGGAAAGGGGCACGCGGCCGCAGTTTGCAATCGTCACAGGGGTGAGCACGGGGGCACTGATCGCACCTTTCGCATTCCTGGGTCCCGAATACGACCAACAGTTGAAAGAGGTTTACACAACTCTGGGGACCAAGGAAGTTCTTAAAGTCGGCAATATATTTCGTTCGCTTGCCAATGATGGCCTGATGGATGCTTCACCCTTGACTGAGACTTTAAAGACCTACGTTAACAACGAGATGATCAGTAAGATCGCAGCAGAGCATCGCAATGGCAGGCGTTTGTTAATAGGCACCACCAACCTCGATGCAGGTAGACAGGTGATTTGGAACATAGGTCTTATTGCCGACAGCGGCCATCCTGATTCCGCAGATTTGATTCGCGAGATCTTGCGTGCATCTGCATCAATCCCCGGGACATTTCCCCCGGTGTACTTCTCTGTGGAGGCTAACGGAAAAAGCTATGACGAGATGCATGTGGACGGCGGGGTGGCGGCACAGATGTTTCTATACCCAAGCAGCGTAAAGATGAACGAGGTCATGGATTCTCTGAATGTGAAAGGTACACCACATGCTTATCTAATCAGGAACTCTCGCGTGCACCCGGAGTATCGCCCGACCTCACCAAGTCTCTTTAAAATCACCAAGCGAACCATTTCAACCTTGACTCGTACGCAAGGCGTAGGGGATGCCTACCAGATTTATGCCATTGCCCAACGCGATGGCGTGAACGTCAGCCTGACCTGGATCCCCGAGGGCGCAGTGGAAGATACCAGCAAGGAAATCTTTGACTCTTCCTATATGTCAGCCTTGTTCGAATACGGTTACCAGCGCGCCTTGAAAGGTGAGGTGTGGAGTCATATTGAGCTGAATTAGGTTTTGTAGCGACATTTATTGTCCTGTCCCACTGATCGATGAATTGACGACATTAGCCTGCGAGCCAATGGGCCCGCAGCGTTAGGTCATCAATATTCGTGACCTCATCAGCAGATATTTAACGACCAGGTACTGGCCAGTCATTTCTGTTGTTGATGTATTGTTCCCGTATTATTCAATATCAAATACGACTTTGTGCAATTGCCCTGTAGTAAATATGAACTTGCCTTTGTCTTCGTATTCCCGGTTTACAGCCATGCCCTCATCGCGACCAATATCAAACGTCTCGTGACCAGTATATAAACCATAAACAGTCGCTTTAAGATCCAGGCTACCCACTTTTTTGTCATTGATAAATAATTCGACAGTGGAGGGTCCGTTAATAACAGGTTCTTTCATCGTATGTTTTAGGGTGATTTTGATGTCACCTTTTGGTATGGAAATATCCCCGTCAAAATCGTGCCAATATACTCCCAGAGTGGAATAACTGTATCGGAGTTTTCCATCCATGATAAAAAGTGTTTGACCTCCCATTCGATCACCTAACGCATAAATCACTCCTTCTGTGGTCTCATCGGACGTGATGTAGGCGTTGATTTCATAATTTGTAGATTTAATCTCCGGGCCAGCCAATTCTGGTACGCGATAAACATTGGTGGTTAATTCCCAGTGTTTCTTGGCAGCTCTCTGAGGATTAGATTCAGGCTGCAAATATCGACCCAAAGAAGCGCCAAGCGGAAATACATTGTATTTTTCAGCCTCTTGCATGAACACCTTTTCTAACGCTTTAACCTTTTCAGGATATTGAGTAGCCACATCTATGGATTGAGAAGGGTCTTCATCAATGTTGTACAGTTCCCACTCTGTATTTAAAGGATCAAACCGTGCCAATGCTGATGGGTCAGAAGACCAGGCAATTCGGTACGGTTTTCCAGCCAAGGTCCAGCCTTCATGGTAAATACCCATGTAGCCCAGCATTTCGAAATATTGAGTAGGATGGTTGGTTTTAGCTTCAGCATCATCCCACGCATATACCAATGATTTCCCGGGGCCTTTGATCGCCTTTTGACCATTTACATAGTCAGGTTGTGGAACCCCCGTCACTTCAAGAATAGTCGGAAAAATATCGGTGACGTTTTGGAACTGCCGTCGCCATTCGCCCTTGGCTTTTATTGCTTCAGGATAACGAATCGCAGTAGCAGACATGGTTCCCCCAAAATGAGAGGCCATTTGTTTAGTCCACTGAAAGGGTGTAGATGTAGACCACGCCCATGCCACTGAAAAGTGGTTATTCATGTGAGGACCACCCCATTCATCGAGACCGCCAAATTCGTCAAGCAGTGCCAATTGCTCTTCCATGGTAAAAGGAGGAAAACCATTTTGCATGGTAAGTTCTGAGCTGGTTCCTGTCGTTGTACCTTCGGCTGTTGCACCGTTATCTGCGGTTAGGTACACAACCATGGTGTTATCCAATTCACCCATATCATCAAGGTGTTTAATGACACGGCCAATATGAAAGTCCACATGCTCCATAAATGCTGCATTTATCTCCATTTGGAGCCTTAAGAACTCTTTTCCTTCTTCGCTAAAAGAATCCCATGCAGGAATAACATCTGGACGAGGAATGAGTTGAGTACTTTCAGATACTAACCCCAGCTTCTTTTGTCTTTTTAGCACTTGCTCCCGGTAAACATCCCACCCATTATCGAATTGACCTTTGTATTTTTCTCTCCAGTCCGTTGGTACATGCAATGGTGCATGAATTGCCCCGGGCGTGAAATACATAAAAAATGGAGCGTCTCTTAAACCCTTCCAGTTATCCAACCAGCTAATCGCCTGATCTGCGAGATCGTGTGAAAGGTGATACGGCGATCCATCGGCATTGACTTTGGGCGTTTCAATGGCAGTGTTGTTTTCATAAAGCAACGGGTGGAATTGATTGGTTTCACCACCCATAAAGCCATAGAAATATTCGAATCCCCACATCCCTGTAGGCCACGCACGGAAAGGACCCGCAGGAGAAGCTTCTTCCAAAGGTGTGTTGTGCCATTTGCCAAAAGCAGCGCTTGCATAGCCATTATCGGTAAGAATTTTAGCAATCGAGGGCGTTGAATAATCCATTTGATTGTTATAACCGGGGTACCCCGTAGATAGTTCAGAAACGATCCCTGTGCCAATAGCATGTATATTTTGTCCCGTCAGTAAAGATCCCCGAGTCGGAGAACACACAGCGGCTACAGACATATGTGTATAGCGAATCCCCTCGTTTCCGATTTGATCAAATGTAGGCGTTTTCATTGCGCCACCAAAAGAACTGGCATTTGAATACCCGGCATCATCCAGCATGATAATCAGGACATTTGGTGACCCCTCTTTAGCCCTAACACCCCCTACAAAATCAGGCTTGGATTCGGCCAGGGTTTTGCCGTTAACTCCATTCCATTTCTCTAACGGGTAAGGGATTGAGTTGCCTGCTTTCTCAATATGCTCAGTAGCCAGAGTGTTTTTACTCAGCGCAACTAAGAAAATTATCAAAGCCAGAAAGCTAACAGTTAATCGATTATTAATAGTCATTTAAGATATTTCCATTTTCTACGATATTGTTGCAAGGGCCACTTTAGTGACCAATCGCATGATCGATATCCTTTAAGAAAGAATGAATACTGGCAAAAGTTTTTTCGCCTGTTATCAGTTGGCTCCATTCGCCTTTACTCAGGTTAACAGCGAGTCCTGAGTTGGCTATATCGGTAGTCGCAATTACGCAAAGCAATGCATCATAGGGCGTGACGCTACTGCCCCATTATCTTGAGCGCCAGGTAGGGCGAAATAATCAGCACAAAAGATATAATTTTGTAATTTGCCAGATACTTGAAGTACACCATCGGCAGATCGCTTTCGGGAATACCAAACATCTTGCTATGTATGGAGGCAATCGCTGGCTTTGTTACGATTAGCAATATCGATGCAACAATTAGAAAGCCGATATTCAGGACGGATGCCCATCCGAGTACTTCTGTAATCTGTGAAAGTGTAATCATTTAGATTTACGCCTTAAGAAAAATTGGGTGTATATCGCTCCCAATATAATACCGGTCTGCCTGGTATGCCCGGGTCAAATGCCCATCTTGCCACCAGGAGCGAATAATCATTTTCCTTTTTTATCACCATGGCAGTGCCACCACGGGGGATACTTGGAATCGAATCTGGAAATCCGGGCCAAAGTCATCAGGAGATTCAACGTAATGCCAATACTGCACACCGAATTTCCACGGACGACCGCTCAGAAAGACTGTTCTGGATACGCCAACAGCCAGCGGCAGTGTCAATTTATTGTCGCTGTTGCGAGCTTCATGATTGTAAGAAAAAGTAGGGGCGCCAAAAAATTGCCAACCGTTACCCATATTGATTGAATAGAAATACTGTCCCGCAGTAATGCTGGTGTCGAAATCATCTTCACCGGCAATATCCCACTGGTGGGTTACCAGAGCTCCCACGACACCCCAGGGTCGCATTATCGCCAAAGCTGCCTCCGGGCCCAGCAGCCATTGGTCTCGGCCCAGGTCATCATGCGTAGCAGTAGGCAGGGTGCCGACGACACCAGCGATCGCAACTATGCCCCCCGGAAGGGCGGTGCCCACTGCGGCGTCGAAAGAGATATCGCCTAATTCCCACTTGCGGGTGTCATAGTCGCCGCTACTGCTGGGAATATCCTGTTTGACAATTAACGGCACGGCCGGACGAACAAACAGGTTACTTGTTTCATTCAATTTGTAGGGCAGGGAAGGCTGAAAGGTAATACGGGTGGCGTTCTGGCTGCCTGCCTTGGGCAGGTCACCGTCGAAGTCAATGTAGTCAATTTGGAAATTCATTGAGCCCAGGTTGGTGTTTGGGTTCGATAGTTCAGCGGCGATATCCTGTGCCGACGGCGTTGCCATACCGCCGCTTCCTTCTACTTCATCAAGGCGCACCATGGAACGCTCATCACCACTGCGCTCCGTTATCCGAAAATGGGTGATCTCCTGATCTTCTACGTTGCTTATACGATAGTCATCGGGCTGGTCCAGGTTCTGCTCGAAGGTGAAACATTCAGTTTCGGTGAAAGATGAATAGCAAACCTGGTCATCGCCATTTACTTCCCAGGTTCGGTCAAAGGTTTCGCCCCAGGCATTGATAGTAGCGGTACCATCGGCCAGATACCTACCGGTGACTACTACGCCTTCTTTTATGTTAATTTCTGCGGTCGCACCGCTTACCAGTGCTGTGAGGTTCTCTTTGCCCGCGACGGCGACCCAGTTCTCGGCATCGGCAGCAGCTGTTACGCTGGCAAGTACGGACAGAACGATTGCGCAGGAGCAACGCAATAGTCTTGCGAATCTGCTCAGGAATTTGATACTCAAGGTAAAGATCCTTTTGATAAAATCTGGTGGTAGACCAGCCTTAACTGAATTAGAGAGTAATGTCCTTCCAACCAGATTCGCGTTGATTAACCCGTGAGGTTATCAACCACACCCGGCGGATAGCTTACGCTTAAACCGATAATTGAACGTAATCATTTTACGACAACCTCGTCGGTAGCAGCCTTAATGGCTGTGTTAGCAATAGCTGCATGATACTTGTCTAATTAATGTCTCAACTGTAGTCTTGCGAATCCTTCTTGCCTTCAGGCCATGCACCCCATGTTTGAAATTGTGATCGTTACACTTCTGGCCTTATTGCCTATCTCCAATCCATTTAGCACTGTTCCCTTGTTTCTTTCTTTGACCAAAGGTCAGTCTGAAGAGTGGGCGCAGAAGCAGGCGCTGCGTGCCTGTCTTTTCATGGCAGCAATTCTCCTTACTTTTCTCTGGTCGGGCGCAATCATCATTGAGTTTTTTGGTATATCGATCCCGGCTATTCGCGTTGCCGGTGGTCTCATTATTATGCGGGTCGGCTTTGGCATGCTTAACCCCTCAGACACTGAAGACATTTCGGATGAGGCTAAAAAGGAGTCAAAAAAGAAGGGCGACATTGCGTTTACGCCGCTCGCAATGCCATCCCTCAGCGGCCCCGGTTCTATTTCCGTTGTCACAACCATGGCGGCTGGATCGGATAACCTCATCGGGTATCTTTCTATATCGATAGGAATTCTCGCGGTCGTATTTGTCGCCTGGCTTTCCCTAAAAGGCGCCAGCTTTATCTCTAAGATATTGGGGGTAACAGGCCTGGACGCACTCACAAGGATTATGGGATTTCTGCTGATCTGTATTGCGTTTCAGTTTGTTTTTGATGGTTTCGCAGAGTATGTCGCAAGCGAGCGATTTTTGTTGCCGATTATCGATAGCTTGCAGCAGTTTGGTGCGTGACATCATCGGGCATCCATACCAAGCCCTGTTGCGCGTCTCTTTAGAGCCTATTGGGCCTTAGTCAGGTTTGACGCAACTGAAACTCTCTGGGGCGTCAGGGTCGCCGGAGCCATCGTAGGTCACTACCCGAGGGTGAGCACAGATTATCCGTCCACCCCGTCCGGACGGTGGTCGGCCTGGCGCCATTGTGGCATAGGGTGCGTCGAGTTGCTCAGGCGCAACCCCGGAATCAAGCCATTCCTCCAGAGCGCGTATATAGTTGGTGCCGTCGGGTCCCGGCCCACCCTGGCAATGCGCGACTCCCGGTCTCACGAACAAGCGTACATCGTCACGCGCCGTTGGGTCGAAGTCGATAACACTGTCGTAATAGTCGATGGTGCCATGAGCGGTTAGGGAGCCATCCATCCAGCCGTTGTCGATGATCAATTTACCCCCTGCGGCTCGAAACGCAGACAGGTCAGGATTGTCGGCGTTAAGGGATTGCGCGACTGAAGCAGATTTCTGCGCGAAGTCGGCGAAGTCGTATCCGACGTAACTCCATTCAGGATCGCTGAAGATAAAGTTCCGCATCAAACCCATGGTAAACGCCCAACGTGCATTTGGAACAACAGGGTTTTCGAAATCATCCGCTTCAATCCCAGGGTGGAATTCCACAGCCTCACCCGGTTCATATCCACCAGTGATCCAGCGATCCCAACCGAGCGGATTCCCTGGAAGCTCAGAGCCCAGCGGTGCGCCTCGCGATAGTTTGCCACCAATCTCAACGTCGCCGTAGATAGCTTGCGCTGCGGCTACCTGCTCGGGTTTCAGGCACTGTTTTGAGGAACCTTGGTCGCAAGCCAGTGATGCGACATCGAAGTTGCACTGCCGCGGATCGTTAAGAATCCCGTCCTCGAGGCCATCGAGCGCGTCGCACTGCGCCATGACGGCACGCCCTATCAGTGAAAGCGCACCTGGGTCGATAACGGGTTCAGCCAGATCACTTGGGTCTGGATACATACGCTGCGCGTTACGCGCCCAACGCCCTGCCATTTCCGTCGTCCATGAGTAAGCCGGTGCGCCTGCATAGATGCCCTCAAAAAGTCCGGGGGAGCGCTGCGCCAGCATTAATGCCTGGCCGCCGCCGCGTGAGCAACCGAAGAAAAGGCTCCTTTCGATTCCTGACCCGAAGTAGCTCTCGGTCAGCGCTTTGGCGTTCACAGCGGTGCGGTGTACCGCCAAGTGTCCAAAGTTAACTTGCCGCTTCAGATTGTTGAGTGCCCAGCTTGCGCCTATCGGGTTTCCCTTGTGGCCGGTATCTGTCGCCACGGTTGCCCAGCCATCAGGCAGAACATTGTAGAAGTCGTGGGCTGCGTTGTTGAATGTGCCCGCAAATCCGCCACCGCCACCCATGATAAATTTGCCGTTCCATTTGTCCGGTAGGCGCAACTCGAAGCCTATTTCGGACCCGATAACACCAACTACCCTGCAATGCGGTGCCGGGGAGTCTTCGTGTACTGTGGAGGAAATGGCCATGTCGGGTATTGTTGGAAAAGCCTCGACGCTGCAATCGCGCTCTTCGGCTTGCCCGGTCGTTATGACAGTTAAAGAGCCAAGAAAGAGTGTGCTGGCTATCGCCCGATGGCTGTAAAACCACGTTTTTGCCTTCATTTCGCTACCTATTAACTTTTTATGATTAACTGACCAGTTCCGCTTGAACTGGACCAGGGAATACTAGCATGGCGAAGCACGAAGGGCTTATTTCACTCGAGCTTATCCAAGCTTCGGTAAGCCAGAGAGATCGGTTCCAGGTCTTACCAGTTGGCCTCTTCATAAGATGACTACCGACCGTATGACAGGTCGTTGTTGATTGAAACTGACTATTGGCTGTTAGACAGGCGCATTTTTGCACTCTATGATTCCTCGCAGACTGCGCTTAGCGGTGAGACTTAGGAACATTGATGATTGAACTAGCAATCCTGATTGGCGGCATCCTGTTGGTTGTAGCAACGCTGTCGAGCCGCCTGGCAGACCGTATGGGCATGCCGACTCTGCTCTTGTTCCTGGTGATCGGGATGTTGGCCGGGTCAGAGGGCTTTGGCGGTATCAGTTTTGACTCGCCGGCGGATGCCCAGGTTATTGGTACCGTGGCACTGATGGTGATTCTGTTCGCAGGTGGACTCGATACACGTTGGCAATCGATTCGTCCAGTACTGGCCCCCGGCCTGATGCTTTCTACCTTCGGTGTCCTGCTGACGGCGTTATTGGTCGCTGCATTCAGCAAGTGGCTGCTGGGTACATTCACTCAATTTGATATCGGCATGGGTGTGGGACTGACCTGGTTGGAAGCGTTATTAATCGCTGCCATTGTCTCTTCGACAGATGCGGCAGCCGTGTTTTCGGTCTACAGCACAAGCTCAACGCAACCTCAACGCAAATTGCGTTCTCTACTCGAGTTTGAGTCAGGTAGTAATGATCCAATGGCGGTATTACTGACCGTCACCATTCTTGGCATTATGGTCGAAGGTCAGGAAATCGAAATGGCCCTGGCTGTTAGTGTTGTCATGCAATTTCTGTTGGGAGCGCTAATTGGCGGCGCCTTTGGCTGGCTTGGCAGCAAGTTGTGCAATCGGCTTCAATTTTCAACGGAATATCTCTATCCGATGCTAGTGTTGGGTTCGGGAGCCACGGCATTTGGTGTATCAAGCCTCGCTGGGGGAAACAGCTTCCTTGCCGTCTATGTTGCGGGTCTGGTCATTGGCAACCAGGTCAACCGGGGTCGGGATGAAATTATGAATTTTCACAATGGGCTGTCCTGGTTAATGCAGATTGTCATCTTTGTGATGTTGGGTTTACTGGTTTTCCCTTCGCAATTACTGCCTGTTGCCTGGGTATCTTTAGTTGTTGCGGCATTTCTTATCTTCGTCGCCCGTCCCGTGGCCGTTCTGGCTTGCTACTTACCATTTTCTCCAACGAGGAAGGAGGTCGCCTATGTGTCCTGGGTTGGCCTGCGTGGGTCGGTCCCTATCGTGCTTGCTACCTTTCCTGCGACGTGGGGTGTGGCAAACGCGGACCTGATATTTCATTTTGTATTTTTCGTGGTGCTAACTTCGGTGTTAGTACAGGGAGTCACCCTGGTGCCGGCTGCAAAATTCCTGAATGTGGTGGAGACTGACAACGTTAAACCAGATTGACTATACGCAATTAGCTCAATAGTGGCTGGCTTTCAGTCGATCCAACCGAGAACGTCCCGGGCAATTGACCAACGAGGGGGTTTTGTCAGGTCGGTCTTACCTTGAATCCAATAGTCGTAAATTTCATTAATATCCCCTGTGGCTCGCTCAATTTTGAGCCAGTCATTCATTGCTCGAAGCAGGGAATGATTGTCTGGCGCTACCGAATAGGCAACGGGAAGTTTCAATACCGGTCGTGGAACCACGACGGTAAAGCTTGGATAAAGTACGGTCCAGGCGGCGCCTTCTTCAGCTGCGTCTAGAAATGCATCCGCACCTTCTCCGCCTGACTCAAAGTATCGATACTGCTCATCAAGAGAACCTAGGCGAATAGCCGTGGCGTTTGGAAGCCGCTTTGACATCTCGTTTTCCAGGCTCTGAAAAATAGGAATCACAACGTCTATAGCGCCTTGGTCGCGCACGCTATCCCAGGTCATGAAATCCTCGCGGCGATGAGTAGGTACGATAAACGACAGGGTAATCGTGTCGAAAGGATCTGTGTAGGCTGCAAACCCTGTTCTGTGAAGTACCATCCCTTGTGAATTGAAAAACGCGTCGCAGTAGCCGAAGATCAGGTTGTCGGCATTATGCAGTGGCAAAAATTCCAGATCGAGCCCTAGACGATCACTGAATCTGAGCGCCATCTCGATGTCGAATCCGACGAGGTCTCCCTCGGCGTTAAAGAATGAAAGAGGGTAGTTCCCTGCGCCGTAACAGACTCGTAGCACACCACTATTTTTGATCTCTTCAAGGGATCTGGGGCTGGACCGACCAAGCGCCTCAGTGGAAGCCGGCACTTCTTTGAAGACGACAAAGGAATCCGCCTCACTCAGGTTCCGCTGTCCTTTTAATAGTTCGTCCATTGTGTAGGGCACAACGATAATGTTGGTGTAGAACGCCTTTACGCCTGAAAGCGCCAATGTCACCATTAGCGTTCCACCCACTATCAGTCCCAATATTCGCCAGTAATTGAACTGAAGCATATTTGATAGGGCAAAGCCTCCTATCAGCGCAATTGTGGCGTATTGCATGACTGAAACAAACGTCGTGAATCGACTGATAATGACATCGATTGATATAAACACCTGAAACAGGTCTGGAGGGAGTTCTGCCAAATCTAGGGTGAAGGGAATTGCCAGCGACGTGCCCCCAAACAGGCTGATTACTCCGGCAAAGATCAACATAGGGTCATCTTCTACAGACACAGGTAGGCCGATATACCAGCCTGAAAACAGGACAAAGCCCAGTGCCATCAATGCGCCGGCGGTGGGAAAACTATAAAAAGTTGGAATCAGTACGTCTACAGAGGACGTACCCTCGTCAGTTGTTTCTTCTTCGTCGTCTTCTGGAGCTGGTTGAGTCTCGTCTTCTGGCGCAGACGTTTCAGTTTCGAGAGCGGGTTCCGGTTCTTCATCAGTCTCATCTTTGCGATGGAGATGCTCGCTAATCATCTCCTTACAGATGTCTGCAAGAATTGGCAGGACCACAAGCGAGCTGCCGGTTGCAAAGGCGGTAATCAGTGGCGTTTGTAAACGTTTGAGCACTTCGCTGCGACGCAACGGTGTAACGCACGATACCAGGCCCGGTAGGATCCAGAGGCCCAGGATGGTCAGCATCAGGATAATAACGACAATATAGACTTGCAGCCTGGCAAGGTCTTCGAAATCCATCGTACCGGTTGTGTTAGCCATGAGCGCGAAAACACCGATAGGAGCGAGGCTGGCAACGAAGCTGGTTATCTTGGAAAGAACCTCACCCAGCACCGAAAGTGGTTCAATTAACACAGATTTCTTTTTCATGCCTGTCAGGGCAAGACCAATCATGATGCTGAATACAACGACCGCCGGCACAATGCCATTGGCGAGTGAGAAAAAGGGATTCGATGGAATATAGAGTTGCAGGAAATCTATAGCTTGAACGGGATCCAGTGAGCTCTTTTGGAACAGTGATCGCGACGGCCAGTCCGGGAACGACAGCGGTAGTACAAACAGAATAGATATTGCGATTACCCATAGTATGGCAAGTACAGCGCCGCCCCGAACAGCAAGGCGCTTTACTTCGGCATACTCCAGGCGACCAAGCCCGGTAATCAGTGCAACACTGATGTAGGGGATTACGGTAATTTGTAGAAGCCTGATGAACGCGATGCCAACGTGCTCGAGCGGCGCAACCAACTCTCCAAAAAACAGACCCGCGGCGATGCCGAGGACAAGTGCCAGAAAGATAAGCCCGCCTAGCGATATGCGAGGTGATCTGGCTTTTGACTTTTTGTTCTTCGTCTCGGCAGTCATGGATACCTAGTTAATGTGGCCCATTATTGGTGTAAAGTTTTGCCTAATTCCTGTTCGCATACCATTTTTTGCTGAAGAACAGTAATGCCAGAAAGACCAAGGAGCCAACGAAGGCGGAAACGATATCCTGCAGACTAATGGTTATATTGGCTAGTCCAAAGTCAATGTTGAATAGGTCAAACAGAAAGCCGCCTATCAATGCACCAACAAGCCCGAGTCCCAGGTTGATAAAATGTCCGTAACCCTGCTTCTTGCGCTTGATGACTAAGCCAGCCAGGCTTCCCGCCAAGAGCCCTACAATCAACCAGACCGTCAAATCAGGTATTGTTGCTTGCATCGGAATTACTCCTTCTGTGGTGAAATGAGCTAGCTATACGTAACTGACTTTGCCGAAATCCCAGCTGACTGATTGATGTTTCATAATATCTTGCCGTCAAGAATAGAAATAGCAATCAGGAAATAGATAATCAGGCCGCAGACATCAGCTAGTGTAGCAACAAAAGGGGCCGACGACGTAGCTGGGTCAGCCCTGAGTGACTTAAGCAGTAGCGGTAATATGCTACCCAGAATTGAACCGGTAATGACGACCGCTAACGTACTTAATGATACGGTTAGCCCGATATAGAACCAGAACTCACCATAATGATCGTTCACTATGAGTATTCGCAGAAATGCGATTAGTGCGAGAATGATGCCGATCAGTATGCCAACAACAGATTCACGATAGACTACCTCAAGCCAGTCGCTTAACTTCACTTGCCCTAGCGCCATGGCGCGGATGATCAGGGTAGATGCCTGAGAGCCGGAATTCCCACCGCAACTGATAATCATCGGTATAAATAGCGCTAGCACCAGTGCCTTCTCCAGCTCGTTGTCAAAATAGTCAAGCACAGACGCTGTTCCCATTTGGCCAATCATTAGGACAATGAGCCAGCCAACACGCTTTTTCACCGAGTAGGCATAGGTTGTTTCGAGAAAATTAGGCTTGTTGACTATTGGAACTGTGCTGGTATCTGCATTGGCAACACTCGACAGCTGCTCTGCCAGTTCGCCACGCTGGCGGTCATCGAGCTGCATCAATACATCGCCAGTGTCAGATACGGGTCGCGCTGCCAATTCTCTGGCTAGAGTCGCCCAATCCTCAGCTTCTATCAGTAGTTGAGTGGCTTCTTCTTCAGTGTAAGGTGACAAGAACGACTACCTATCGCTGTTCGGCTTGATCGTTAGTATAAGACAATAAAGCATTGCCCCTAGAGGTTTCCACATCCGCCATGTTCAGTCGCTGCGGTCCGGGCTATTTGGCACGTTAGACCCCATGGACAGGTAAATACTGAGCAGTCCGTCGATGCCACAATCGAGTGGATGGACAAACTCCTTGGGTACGTACATGATTGCGCCACCCACAGGTACCGGAGCGGTGGGTATCATCACTACGTTGCATTCTCGTCCCTTGATTGTGATTGTTTCCGAGGTTGGCAGCAGGGCAGGTAGAGAGGTGCTGGCGTCGGTGCCAAATTGGCACATTACAGGTATCATTGAGCGCATATCCGTAGGGTCGCTTTGCTCAAACAGCAGAACCAGCCTTCGGGATGCATCGTAGATGGTGCGAATGATGGGAATCCGGGACATGATGCTTTGATTAACGTAATCCCAGCTACCTCTTAAGCCCATTTGCACAAGAACTCCGAGTATGTAAACCAGCAGTACAGTGAACAATACACCGCCCAGGTACGCGCCGGTCTCAGTCGAACCCAGGTTCCAGCCAATTTTCTGAAGCAGTGTGCCAATAACACTTGCAGGGCCGAAGAGCTGCGCCATCAGAGATGCCAGCCATGCCAAGATTCCCAGTGTTAAGCCGATAGGGAGTAGGGCGATAGTGCCAGTCATTAGGGGCTTCAATATAAACTTCATGGCTAGAAATCCTGGTTATGGAGCAATCGGTTTAAACACATTGTACCAATGAGTCGTAAAATAGATCATGGAAAAACAGAATTGTGGCTAGAGCAACAAACCCAGACAAGCAAAAATTGGCGGGTCGAATTGAGATTATCGATGCCATCCGCGGTATGGCGATATTTGGGATATTGCTCGCCAACATAAGAAGTTGGAGCGGTTACCGGTTTATTCCGTTTACGGACATCGAAAACCTGCCTTGGTATGAGCTGGACGCACTCTTCAATCAATTACACTACTGGCTTGTTGACGGTAAGTTTTACGCGATTTTCTCTATGCTGTTTGGCGCCGGGTTCGGTATTCAATACCTTAAAAACCAACAAAATCAGCAGCAGTTTATACCCCGTTACCGTCGCAGAACATTCATCCTGCTGCTTTTTGGTGCGCTCCACGCGTTGGTGTGGTCTGGCGACATACTGACGCTATATGCACTGTTGGCATTTGTTCTCGTTTCGCTGCGAAATATTGAAGAGCGCAAGCTTTTACCCTTATCGGTATTTCTTCTGGGCGCATTTTCAATTTCGCAACTATATGCCCTCTGGTTTATCCAGCCGGTTACGGAGATCACTTCCCTGGCGCACAAAACATACGCCGAACTGAGTCCCCAGAGCATTTCAAAGGGCTACGGGACTGGGGCCTGGACTGATGTGTTCGCTGTCAATCTTCATAACCTTTATTGGCGTTGGATGGACTTCTTTCCCAACGGACGGCTTAGCAGGGTGCTCGGGTTTTTTGTCCTGGGGTTCTATCTTGTGAGGTCTGGATTTTTTCAATCCGGAATATTTAGCGTTAGAAACTTACTGGGTTTTTCGGTCATCGGATTAGTCGCTACAGCAATAGCCTTCTCTACCGGAACGGGTATGTCCTCATGGTCTGTTTCGGGTACTGATGTCGCCCTCAAGCTGATTCTGGTGCTGGGCCAGATTTGCCTTGCGTTAAGTTATATGTGCTTGCTTGCACAGATCTCTAAGACCAGCCTGGGGAAGCGACTGACACATTACCTGTCGCTGGTGGGAAAGATGGCTTTTACTTCATACCTGATGCAAACGGCAATTGGAATCGGGCTGTTTTATGGGGTTGGATTGGGGCTCTGGGGCACTATGGGACTCGCTCAACTTTGGTTTTTAGCAATACTGATATTTAGCGCTCAAGTGCTTATTTGCGGGCTTTGGTTGCGGGTATACCGTCAAGGGCCGCTGGAATGGTGCTGGGGATGCATAACCAACGGTAAACTCACACCAAACATGAGAAAGCGTCTTTGAGGACTATGCTTCAAAAGAGAGTTAGGCCGCCGCAATGGTGGAGGTTGATAAAGTGTGACATTTCAGGTGATTTATCCACCCGGAGCAATAATAGCTAGTAGCTTAGTCCGACACCGGTAGAGATCCCATAGTCCCAGTTTGAGTCTGATCTTGACTCATTGTCGTAGACACCGAAAACACTGAGATCGAGGGAGACTCTATCGATCAAATCCCAGGTCAGCACAATGCTGGTATCTCCCCGTAAGCGCCCAAATTCGGTGAGACCGGGATACAAGGAGAGGCGTGAGTTTATGCCGACGTCACCCGGAAGGTTCTTCCAGGTTTGATAGCTGGCCGAAAGCACACCCTCAATGCTGTTTTCTTTCTCACCGCTGTCAAAGCGTTCGGTCACAGCCTGTAGACCCATGACGATGGCGGATCTGGCCTGACTGGAGTCGAGCAAAAACTTTCCTGCACCGGCACCTGCGCTTGCCCGATAATCGACTTCCAGTTCGTCATTGCTTTCGTAACCCAGGCTGTAGGCGTTAGCCCATACATCTCCTCTTTCCCATGCAATCCTCAAACCTGAGAGTCTTGAGCTTCGGGTGATATCGTCGTCTGTTCTCGCGGTTGTTAAACGTCCCGTCGCCATATCCAACTTCTCGGTATCCTGATGACTGATTTCCGCGTTAACCGATGTTTGGCCTACGGAGCTGGCGTTGTTATAGGAGTATCCGAGTGACAGCTTTGCGTTGAAACGGTCTTCAAAGCTTGACCGCATTGGCATGATTGTAGTCACCTCGTCCCAATCGACGGTGTCGATCCTGGTGCCCTTGGCAACTAACAGTGACTGGGATTTGGACGTCGCGAGCGTTCCGATGATGCGTTGACCTTCGCTGGTCCATAACTCAAATTGACTCTCTGTAGAGATTTCTATTATGTCATCCCAGTCTACGTAAACAGTGCCCATGGCATTGGTGTCGTACTCGAGTTTTCCGCCAGAGAGCGAAACTATCGTTCCATTAATCAGGTTGCCGTTCGAGAGCCGAATGGCGTCTTCCTCAGGATCAGCATTAGCTGATAGGGGGAATAGAACAAGCAAAAGTGCACAAGCCCGCAGGCTGGCGGCTACTGACTCCGGGCAAGAGTGTAGGGCAGTCACTGACCCACTGCCGCCTTGGCGCGTAAGAAATCAGCCATGGGGTAGTGACCAAAGTTATAGATCATTCCCACGAATACCTGTGACAATTCGTTATCGTGGAACGTAATATCAGAGTCAGATTCGGCCCAAAATGCGCCCCCTGTGAGCTGCCAACGCTTGCTTTCAATTGGGAGTGTGTAAAGCGCCGCAATATCCACGCCAAAAGTATCTGCGTCCTGATGCGTGTCGTACAGGGGGTTGCGCTTATCGTAGCTAGACTGACCGTAGATGGCATTCGTTACCAGCAGCAGTCGAGGCATAATGTAAGAGTAGGTTAGCTGCAACGACCATGCGTCGCGCGATAGGGCATCTCCATCACGATCCTCACGTCGCAATGCCAGTTCGGGGCGAAAATAATGTCCTCCAGCATAGGAGAATGTATAAGACATTTTCGCCATGTATTGATCGCCATTACGGTCCAAAAGTTTGCGGCACATCTGGTCGCACCCGAGTGCGGGATCGCTGCCACTGGATTCATCATCGATATCCGACCTGCGAGCCTGTAACTGGAGATCAAACTGTGAACCTGCCACTTTGTTCCATTCAACGCGCACGCCGTTGGAGTCTCTATCGGTTTCTTTTCTTGGCTCCCCGGCGAGATAGGGGTCTTCCCAGAGCTCAACAGGAATGCCACTGAACAAGTAGCCTAGCTGAAACGTTCCGTTGTCAGTTTGCTTTCTCCAGCCTAGCTGGGTAGCGAAATCCAGGGTGAGCCTGTCTTCTAACGAACCCCCTAAAAATACCTGGTTCTTGTTGGGTAAGGTGTATTTGAGTTCGCCGCCGGCCAGTAAATGGCTGTCACTATTTGATTGGGGGCTCGAATAAATAGACGTGATGGTCTGACTTCCGCCGTCGATTAAATCATTTCCAACGACGGTGTTACTTTTTACATCCGTGTAAGCCGCCCCCAGCATCAGGTAGCCGCTCCAACCCTCCACGTCGGATATTTGCGCCTGTGCCTGTGCCTGTGCGCTCATCCAGAGGGCACCGCATAGCCCCAGAGTAAATAAGGCTTTTGGCGTTGAAAGAGTTAATCCGTCTTGGCTAGAGAGCATGTTGACAACCTTTAGCATTATTCTGCAGGACATGTTTCGGCAATGAGTTTTCAGCAGGACGAAAGGAGTATTCGCTCAATGCACAGTCTCGATTACGACAATGATATCTGTAATAGCAATCGCTTTGTAGGGCCAGTGGCTCTATAGCGACCACGTGATGGGCCTTAACGCACTCTGCTGATGGCTTAGGGGCCCCTTTTGTCGATTCACCGATGCGAGTGGCGGGCCAAGAGCGCTAATGGGCTTGCGATGTCTCTCGTGCTTCAAGTTCGGCACTGATCATCTTGCCCAATTCTTCGTTTGGCGTTTTACGCAGGGCCTTTAAGTGATTCGTCTCGATATGCGGAATCAGGAAGGGCATCCACCGGGCGAGTAGGGTCTTGTCGGCCGCCCAGCCCCTCAAGTTCCGCGCTCGCTGAATGGAGAGGGTGTGCCTGTCGTCGTTTTCCAGTATGTGCTCGTACTCTGATTTGCTGGGTTGCTCCTCAAAATAGCTGGCCTGGGCTTCAATGGCGGCATCCCGCTTCATCAGTCGGGTGAGTACCACTCCAAACTCGTCGACCACGTCCTCGTTGTTATTGAACGGGTAGCGCCATTGGGTGAGTAATACGTGGGCGGTTTCGTGCATCAGGGTAAAAAATATCAGATGCTGGGCGGCCTCGGTGTCAGGGGCGTTATCGCGCAGGGTTTCTAAATGCTGACGGCATAGCAGTACCTTGGAACCACGGGCGTAGGAATTGCTGCTGTCGCAATCCACCAGTTGATAATCGATAGCGTCCATAATGAACACTGTTTGTAACTGCTCAGAAAGGCGCTTGAGCTGCTGTTGGATAGAGTTTTCGCCAGCGGTTGCCAGGCTGACTTTAAGCTCGCCTTTGAAGCTGCAGGGTTCGTCACCGCGATTATGAAAATAGAGCAGGTATTCGCCCGCCTCGGCGATAGAGACAATGGTGCTCCACTCCAGCGGCATTTTTGAGGCAAACACTCGGCTGCCGTTGTCTTTGTGCTTTAAATCCAACCACAATTCGCAATTTGCAACAGCCGCGAGGGTAATCACCGAACCGGCTTGTACATTCTGTAAATGAGCAGACTTGGATTGTGCCGCATTAAGCGCCAGCGCAATGGGCAGCGTTTTTTCTACCGCTAGCGCGGGGGTCGCGGCCATCAGCGTGACAAGCGATAGGCAAAGAAGTCGTACAAGCAAAAAGAGAGCCGCCTGTGTCTATAGCCAGCAAATATGCTGGGACAAATGAGGTAATAGAAGAAGGGTGCAGGTTCAGTGCACCCAATGTCAAATAACTGGACTGCAACCTGCCTAATGAGTGAGGCATCGTAATCGGGCAGTCCCGTAATGGAATGTTATTGACCCAAACAGGTATGTAGTCTATTACTACTAACGTTCATTAGTTTGCGTGAGCGCGCGGTTTTTATAGCCGCCTCGGCCCAAAAATTGATCAAATAACGATCAGCCAGGCCGGTCGCCGTCAGCGATAGCTAAACCAACATTTTAAATTGTCTTCGCGGTACCGATGCGAAGGCATTTTTGTTGCAAAAAATTACAAGGGCACCATGAATGAATAAGCCGGTCTGTATCACGCAAACCCGAGAGCAACTTCTTCAACGTCTTTCTACCCGACGCCCGCTCTATCAAGCAATTAAAGAAAACCTGCCAAAAAGTAAGGCTTTACATGCCGAGCTGATGGAGCCGCGGGTGTTGTTGTCGGCGGATTTGTTGGCTGCGGCCGCAGCGGTTGACGAAGGGCTTGATCAGGTGGGTGATCTGCTAGACCAGTTTTTTGACGACGACCTGTTAAATGCTGATGTGCCATTACTCGTGCTGCCATCCGACTCCGGGGAAGGTGTAGACGCGGCGACTTTGTCTGATTTGATGTCGATTGATGTCAATCTTGTCGACCCAGAGGGTGCCTCAGTCTATTCCCCAGAGCTGAAAAGTGCCCTGGAGACGGCCGATGCCAGCGGTGACAGTGATGGAAAAGTATCTCTGGGGGAGTTTTTCGATGCGTTCTTCGAGGACAAGTTAAGAGAAGCCTACTCTAGCGGCCAAGGTGACTCCGAGCAGACCCTTGGAAATGCGATCGCGGCCATTGACGATAGCGCATTGATCACCGAGTTGGCAGGCCTTGGATTTGATCTTGATATCGGCGTGGCAGCACAGCCTGTTCCACCAGCAGGTACAGATGCCGATAGCGACAACGCTGTCCGTTTTGAGCTGGATGTTTCTCTAAGCGTCACCAGGGATGTGGATGTGGATCTCGGGACCGGCTTTGAGTCTCTGGGAGTCACCTTCAACCTGGATTCCGATCTGCGGTCCCAGACGATTACTACATTGGATTTCGACCTCGTTGTGGGTGCAGACAATGTGGTCTACGCGGTTGAGGACTCGGATCCGGATACCGAGGGCGATCAGCCGACCCCAGCCAGTGCAGACTTTTACCTGGAACTCGACGATTTGAACGCCGAGACCGTTGTTAACCCCTTGGGTTTGACTAACACGATCAATGCCGAAGATGTACAGATCGGGTTTCTCGGGGTAGCCGCCACCGGGTCGATTTCTCTGAGAGCCGGTGTTGAGTTCGATGCGAACGTCTCCGGAAACAAACTGCGTATCGCCGATTTAACACCGGTTAATTTTGCGACAAGTTTTTCTGGGCAAGAAGCCTCGGCTACTAATACCCTATCAGGGTCGTTTCTATTATCTGTTGATGACCAATTCTTCAATTATGTAAACCTGCTTGATATAGCTCTGGTCACGGTAGACCCCTTTGATGCTGTGGTCGATGGCGATCGCTTTGATCTGGCGGTCACGGTAGGTGATCAGGCTTACCTTGACGAACTCAGCAGCTTTAACAGGCTCGATCCCTCATCATTCCTGACGATTTTGGGCAAGGTGGCCAGTGCAGCGGAGGGTGTGAGCGACAACGAGGCTGTCTCTGGGTTCGATATACCCTTTACCAGCACAACGGTTGGAGATGTCCTGGATTTTGTAGATCTGGTGCAGGATAAGCTGCTGTATTCCGATGAACTTGGGCTGACAGACGAGGAAGCGGAGGCTAATCCAGATCAGCCCGATCCCGGCGAGCGATTGCTCGACCGCAATGGCAGGCCAACCTTCAAAACAATACAAGAACTTTCAGTAGAGCTGGCCGACATTCTTGCATCCAATACCCCCCTCACCTACGACAAAATTAAAAGGGAGCTGACGCTTGATTTAAGCTTTGATAAAAGCGTTACAGCCTTCGAAGTACCTCTCGATTTCAATCTTGATCTGGGCCCGCTGGGCGATATTTCTAATGGCAGTGGATCGCTTCAGCTCGGTGGTTCCGCGGGGCTTGGTTTGACCCTCGGGATAGACCTGGGTGCGGTGCCCACCTCTGATTTGCTTCAGCCTGATACCCCCCTGGTAGGGGGAAACACCAGCGTTGATATTGAAAACCAGGAGCTTGCGGCAATTACTGGAGGCCCGATTTCTGACTTCACCCTCGACTCAGAAACGGATCTCGCGGGCACTGCCACGTTCACAATTACCCTGGCGGGTACTGTGAATAAAAATGGCGCTTACAGCATTGTCGTGGCCGATTTGGGCCGCACCAACATGACGGATTTGATTGCCGACATTAACGACGGCTTGAATAGTGCCGGTATCAGTCTCTACGTGCAGGCGGTTAGCAATGGAGACGGTTGGTATGACCTGCGTCTCAGTGGGCCAGCAGCTGATGGCGACGACACCTTTACAGTAAGTAATGCCAATTCAGTAGCCCAAAATGGGCTGGGGCTTGATTCAACCGCCATTAGCGGTACTTCAGACAATCCCAGAAGTGGTCCTTTTACCAAGGACGAGCCCCTGCTGGCGACCAAGAATAGTGAAGGTGGCGAGAATATCACGCTTACTATTTCCAACGTTGATCTGGTGGTGAAGAAGGTCGACCTGGGTACCAACAGCAATATTTTGCTCTTGGTGAACGACCTCAACAAAGCCATAGAAGGCACCGCCCTGGATGGCAAGGTGGAGATCAGTTCCAGTGGCCGTAGTCTGGTTGTCTCCACGATAGACCGTACTTTCACCAATTTAACGGTAGCCGAAAATCACCCCCTTGGATTCTATGGTGATGGTGACGCCATCGAGGAAGCTAGCGAAGCGAGTAGCGGCAATTTGAATGACTTCATCATCACAACGACTGATGGAGGAGAATACGGGGTATCTTTATCTGCAGCGACGAATATTCAGGGTGTTATCGACGCCGTGGCCGCGGCCACTTCAAATAAGGTTACCTTAACAATTGACCCGGACTCAGGCGATCGCCTCGTGCTGACTCAAGCTGAGACAGTTACAGCCGTAGGGCTCAACCTGTTCTCCGTGGCGCCCACCAATGGCTCCAGGGCTGCAGTGCAACTGGGTATTGTCGGCGTAGATGGCACTATTGGTAAGTCTGACGACGAAACTCCGGTGGATGAAGTCAAAGGCGCGGACGGTGTTATCACGGGCTCAATCATTGCGGGCCCAAGCCTCGCAGATCGAGTTTTCCTTGAAGAAGCACAATTGCTAGGCTCGGTCGACTTAACTGCCTCCAACGTGTCGGCAGTGGGCAGTTTCGGATTTGTAGATGTTTCTCTTGCAGGTGACGGCGGTATCGATGCTGGGTTTACTGTAGATCTGAAGAACCCGGAAGACCAATCAAATAAATTCACCCTGGCTCAACTTCAAAACTTCTTCTTTGGAGAGACCAAGCCCACTCTGGCTACTGTGACAAACGCAATTGACCCTAGTTTCACAGTAAACGGACAGATTGATGTAACCCTGGGTGTCGCGACCGGAGTGCCGGGTATTGATAGCCTGGCCGCCGGGCTTACGGCTAATCCGATTATCGTGACGCTTGAAAGTCTGCCAAATCCTGATAATGCGATTTTGCCGTCGCTGAGTGTAAACACTGACTACAGCGGTCTCTCCAACCTCACCATCGGCAAGTTTACGGATATAGGGTTCAGTGAAATTCTCGACGGCATTATTCTGGCAACCGACTTTCTGAGCGGTCTGGAAGAGTTTGAGTTTCTTAAGGAGCCCATTCCGCTGGTGAATGCGAGTGTCACCGATTTCCTCTCACTGGCTGACAAGCTGGACGCCGCAGTCCAAAGTAGCAGTGACAATCCTTCAGGTAGTCTTCAGGATTTGGAATCCGGTCTGAAATCGGCGTTTGGTATTGCGCCAGAGGATACTGACTCCCTGCAACTGTCCGTTATAGACGTTCTCGGTGAAGGCGATGCTATCCGGATAGACCTCGAACTGGATCTTGGGTTCAGCGAGTACGTGGGTATTGACCTTGATATTGCCGACGCTATTGCGGCGGCGGGTTTGCCACCCCTGTTGGCAGGTGCAAGTTTGGCCGGCTCAGCGGGGCTGGCCGCCGAGGGCGGCGTGACGCTGAGCCTGGCATTTGGTGTTGGTTTGACCAAGGGAGAACTGATCTCGGGGACAGTGGATGAATATGATGGCAACCTCGGTGATGTCTACGTATTCGGTGGAAAAGATGAAACAACCGGTGAATACAACTCCGGTATCGACGGTGACCTTTCACTGGTTGGTACAGAGCTAAACTTCCGTGGTGCTATCGGCCCCGCAGGCATATTCGTCAAGGATGGGGAAGCCAGTGCATTCGCCAACTTTGGTGCCGGGCTCAAAATGGATTATGTCGTTGGCGAATCGGTAATCCCCGGCCTGTTTGATATTGAACTGGACGCGGATGTCTACGCTGTTCTGCCGGTCAGCTTCCCAACCGAGGGCAGCGCACCGGAACCCGTTACGATTTCTGCCGGCGCCACACAGCAACTGGAGCTAGGGAGCGAGGGAGAGTTTGTTAACCCCGAGATCAATTTGTTGTTGGACCCTAACGATGTTGACCCTTCAAAAAGGCCAGCAGGTATAGAAGTTTCAGGCCTGACCGAAGCTTTATCCGGCTTTAATCCTGCCGATCAGGGATTACTGGATAATATTTTGCTGGTGGTCGATGGCGTAGACCTCTTTCTTTCCGGCTTACAGGATGTATTGGATGGTGAAGTTGGCGGCATGACACTGCCCCTGGTCGGTGACAGCCTTGCAGATGGCGCGCAGTTTATAGCCGAGTTTAGAAAAAACTTCGTGGATAATTTCCGTGAAGGGGTTCAGGGCTTCGCAAACCCCGATGAGGAATCCATCGTTGACACGCTGCTGACTGACTTGCTGGCTCAGATTTTCCCGGATTCGGATATAAATGAAACCACAGTAATAGAAACCACCAACGCCAACGATCCTGGGGTTTTGCCTAAGGATTTGTACATTCAATGGGATATCAATTTTGGCGACGAGTACACCGTAGAATCGGGAATCGGTCTTGATCTCGGGCTCGAGGATCTGGGGCTCGCTCTTGAAACGGAGGGCAGCGTCGGCCTGACGATAGATTGGGACCTGGACCTTGGGTTTGGCCTGAGCGGCAGCGAAGGCGCATACCTTGATCTGGAGGGGCAGGAGCTTTCCTTCGGCGTAGACGTTGATTCTAATGCCGGTATAACGGGTACATTGTTTTTCTTGCAACTCGCTGCACTGGAAGGGGCGGAGAACACAGACTTTACCGGCCTCTCTGCAGACTTTTTTATTGATGTAGTCAGCAAGAAGTGGCCGCAGAGTACGGACCCCGACTCGACAGAGACGCCGGAGCCCGAAAACACCAGGGTTGGTTTTTCTGACCTTGGCAGCCTCGATTTCGAAGTGTCTGTGCTCGCCGATGCACTCGTAGACCTGGATCTTACGCTCAGGATAGATGGAGCCGATAGCCTGCCGGAAATTAAATCGGGTTTTGAACTGATCTGGGCCTTGGACGATGGCGCAGGCAATCCTGTACCGCTATCAGACATCAGCGGCGATACGCTAAAATCAGGTCTTCAGACAGTCGGGTTCAAAAATGTCCGGTTAGATGCCGGTTCCTTCCTGAGTGAATTCCTCAGCCCGGTTCTCAGTGAAATCCAGGAAGTTACCGGGCCTATTGAAGACATTGTTGACTTTATTACCGCACCGCTCCCGGTGATTTCTGATCTTGGGCCCTCGATAAGCCTATTGGACATCGCTGAGGCGATCGCTCCACAACAGTTGGGGTTCATCGAATCGATTGATGACCTTTTGTCAGTTGTTAACTCTATTCCCACCGATGCAGGTGGCTTGGAGATTCCCTTTGGCGATTTTGCGATTTTTGACCGGGCTGCAGACGACCCGAACGGCGATGGTGACTTTGATCTGGGCCAACTTGCAAACAATAAGAAAGACCTCGCCCCTACCACCACTGCCACATTGCCGGAAGCGACAAATAACCCGGACAGTACCAAGGGCAAGGCTGCCGGTTTTCTCGAGGGTCTTAAAAGTAATGGTTCTTTACAGTTCCCCTTCCTGAGCGATCCCTCCCAGGTTTTCGGTCTTTTGACTGGCGGTGATATCGATTTGTTCGAATTTGTATTGAAGCCCCTGGGTGTAGAGTTTGAGTACAGCCAATTTTTCCCGATCATTGGTCCTTTGGGGGCGTCAATATCAGGCTCCTTCTCGGCGGTTGCGAAACTGGCTTTCGGTTTTGATACCTCGGGTATAAACCAGTTTGCTGAAACTGGCTTTAGCGACCCTGGATTGATTTTTAACGGGTTTTATCTGGATGACTATTATGGCACTGATGCTGAAGTCCCTGAGCTGGAGCTGGACCTGGCGCTAGCAGCTGCAGCCGAGTTAAACCTCGGTGTTGCGAAAGGTGGTGTGTCTGGTGGTGTCTATGCCAACGTGCAGTTTGACCTTAATGATCCCAACCTGGACAGCAAGGTTCGCGTCGAGGAGCTGCTGGGTAATGTGATTGCCCAGGCAGAGGCAGGTGGTCTTGCGAGTCTCCTGGCGCCTCTCGCGGTTTTTGATGTCTCTGGCGACGTCTATGCGCAGCTAAAAGCCTTTCTCGAGGTCGATGTGTTTCTCTTCAGTATCAGTTTTGAAGAAGACATAACGCCCCCCATCACGATTTTCGAGTTTGACATTCCTTTCACAAGGCCGGTTCAGCTTGCAACAGAATTTACTGGCGCGAGTGGGCAATCTGTTGTTCAGTCGGCCGCCCCACAGGCCGCTGCATTGACAGTAGGTGCGAGTGCTGCAGCACCGGCTCCGACCGGCACAGTTCTTCAGCTTAGCGTTGGAGAGTTAGCCGATTTACGCCTCAACGGTGATATCACCGATGGTAATGACGACGTGACGATCACCGAATCTGGTGGCGATCTCACTGTTACCGTCAGGAAAGATGGAAATTTAGTCGGCACGAGTACCTACGCAGGAATTCCTGACACCATTCTGGTAAGGCTTGGTGATGGTAATGACAGTTTCGATGCAAGCGGGGTGACATCAGATATAGATTTTCAGATCTATGGTGGTAGTGGTAATGACACGATAATCCTGGGCACCGGTAGCGGCGCTGTTAGTTACGTTGAAGGTGGTGTTGGTGATGATTTAATCGTTGGCACCGGCGGCGAAGATATATTGATCGGAGAGGCTGGCAACGACGCCATTTTCGGGCAGGGCGGTGCAGATGTAATTAGTGGCGATGCGCTGGAGATCAGTGAAACTGCTACCTTGCGTGCAGATTCCAATGACACAACCGACGGGAATGATTGGATAGCAGGCGGCACGGATGCTGACATTATTTTTGGTGCGGGCGGTGTCGATACGATTCTTGGCGATGCCATGTGGAGTGATGTTGCTGAAAGCGAGGTTCTCGCAACAATTCGAGCCTCTGCGATTGATGGTTTTGTAGAACGCGATGGCACAGATCTCATTATTGGTGACGGCGGGCTGGTAGATCTAGCTATGCTAACCAGCAATCCTGACACCGCAGTCTCGCTTACGTCTTCGGGTGCTGGTAGTGCGGATACTATCCGTGCGGGAGGATTCGCTGATCGAGTGTATGGTGGTAAGGGCGACGACAATATTCGCGGTGGCAGTGGCAACGATACCATTTATGGCGAAGATGGCCGCAATACAATATATGGCGGCGCAAACGACGATACCATTTACGGCGGCGATCTTAGAGACGAGCTTTACGGCGATGGCGGTGAAGATTGGATTTACGGCGAGGGTGGCGATGATTATATTCAGGGTGACGACGACGACGACAAGCTCTTTGGCGGTTTCGGTGCCGATGAAATCCTAGGCAATGCCGGTAATGACAGCCTGCGCGGTGGCGGTGAGGGCGATGAACTGTTCGGCGGCGCCGGCAACGATTATCTCGATGGCGACTTCGGCGACGATGTACTCCTTGGCGACACGGACGGTCGACTGGATGTTACCCTTTTGCCTGAAGATTTCGGTAATGACGAACTTGTATCGACCTACGGTACAGATATTTTGGACGGGGAGGCTGGTTCTGATGAGTATGTGGTCAACTTCATTGGTGGTACCGCAGACAGGCTCGTAACAACATTCGACAGTGGCAATGCTGCGACGGGCCCCGATAACCTGACCATCAATGGCTCGGTTTCCGTATCCTACGATGACACCGGTTTGATTCGCAGTGAAGTTTTCCGCGGTGAGCCTGGCCCCGATGAGGGTGAGAGCCGTGGACCACAGGTCGGTGACGATAACTTCTTGTTGCGCGCTAACCCCAACCGGACTGACGGGCTGGCTTTTGTGGCTTTGCTGGGCAAAGACGCGGCGCTAGCTGCGGCTAATCAGGCTTTGGCGGATGCGCAAGAAGCGCTGGATAGCGGTGACTCTACTGCGAGCCAAGCAAAGGTCGAAACTGCTCGTGAGTTAGCACAGCAACTGGCGGCGGCTGATAGTGGCGATGACTATCCAATAGAGCGCGTAGACTATACGGCGTCCATGGAGACCCTGATTATTAATAGTGGGTTTGGGCGCGACTATTTCGCACTTGACGATAACCGTGCTTCAACAACCATCAATGGTGGCTCCGGGAACGATGTTTTCCAGATAGGCCAGATGTTCAATCTCGCTCGCACAAACTTGCCCACAGAGGGCAATATTCAGGAACATCCCAACCCTAACGCTCCTGCCAATTATGATACCAGCGAGACCGATATTTTTGCCACGATAGAGACTACCCGTGGTTTCCTTAGCAACGGTATAACCGAAGCTACCACCATCAATGGCGGTGACGATAACGATTCCTTTGTCGTGTTCCATAATAAGGCCGTGTTGAGCCTTAATGGTGATGATGGCAATGATGAGTTCACCGTGCGAGCGTTTGCGCTGTCTGGCTCTCAGGAGACATTCCAGGAGAGAACTGATATTTCCGGTGGTACCGATGCGGACCTGGTTCAATACGCGGTAAATGCGCCGGTTGATATTGATGGCGGCGACGGCGAAGACACTGTTCGTGTTATTGGCACCGAGTTTGGCGATGACTTTATTGTTGCCAAGGATGGAGTATTTGGTGTTGGGGTAAATGTCACCTACACGAACGTAGAGGGCCTCACCATTGACGGGGGTGCCGGCAATGATCGCTTCTTCATCCAGGGCACCAATGCGGGTACCACGACTACGGTTGTTGGCGGCTTGGGCAGCGACAGCTTCAATGTGGCCGGTGACCCGCCGCCGATTATCAGTAATGACCTTCTGGGTCACAGTGGCACGATTTCTCATACGATCGAGACTGCTGGGGAAACCTATGAAGAAGTGCGCGTGCGTGATGTCGTGGCTAATGTTGCAGACAGCAATGAGCCGGGTATTGTTATAACGCCCGCAGATGAGTTGCCACGGGTAATTCAGAGTGACGGTATTGCCAGTATCGCGACCTATCAGGTCGTGCTAACACAGGCGCCAAAAACGGACGAAGAAGTCATTGTGACGGCGGTAGCGCCGCGTGTTACCAATGATGATGACTCCGAAACGCCATTGATTCAGTTTGTTGATCCTGACGATGAACTTACCGATTCCATCCAGATTATCTTTGACAGCACTAACTGGTATGTGGCGCAGGAGGTTACATTCACTGCCAGCTCTGACGTTGACCTGGCGGCGGATGAAAGCCGTTTGGGTAACCTCGTACATTCAGTTAAGACTGAAAATACTTCTTCTACTGAACCAAAGGAGTTTGTCATCAGTGGCCCGGTTTCGGGCAATAGTAACGAGCCACCGATTATCACCCTAGATGCAGCGACTGCTGCGACTCTACCAACCGACGGCTCCTTGATTGGCGCCACCATCAAAGTGCTTGATGGTCTGGGCGAAGGCCAGACTCGCGGTATTGGCGCTTATGAGGGCGGCGGTGTTATAGCACTGACAACATCGTGGAATATCGTACCCGATAACACTGCTGAGGTTGAGATTCGTCTAGTTGGCGGTGAGATTATCACCGGCGACATTGTATCGGCGGAGAATCGCACCACACTGACTGCAGGCGATCTACCTTTTACTAATGGCAATACGGGTGGAGACTTGCGCGGCTCTACGGTAGAAATCATCAGCGGTACCGGAGCGGGTCAGGAACGGTTGGTCATGTCCAGTACTGCAACTGAGCTGACGCTCAACAAACCCTGGACTACTAAGCTGGATCAAACCAGCGTTTTTCAGGTTCAATCGTATTCTGCCGTCAAAGCGCCTGCCTTGGAAGTTCGGGTGGATGGTGGCAGTGATCTGCCGCTGCCGGTCGAGGCGAACAACACGCCGTCTCCCGGCATTCGCATTACCGAATCGAACGGCTCTACTAATGTGATCGAGCCGACAAGTCAGCCTATAGCGTCCGAGATATCAACCGATTCTTATGATGTCGTGTTGACTGAACAGCCTGATGCCAATGTAAAAGTCTACGTCCAGCCTGAGGAAACCATTACGACTCGCGGACAGGTCTTCTATAAAGCAATTCAGGTTGAAGTTGGCGGTGGGGATTTGCGCGATGACGACGACGGTAAGGGTAAGTACCTGTTGTTTACACCTGCAAATTACGCAGACCCACAGACGGTTGTAGTGAGCGGACTGGCGGACGAAGTTGTTGATGGTGGTGATACCAAGGTCTTCCCATCCATACCTCGCGTTTTAAGCGACCTTCAGGGTGATCTGATTCTTCAGGGTGCCGGGGAATCCGACATAGCCATTGGCTCACTCGGCGACCCGTTGATGCTGCCTTTGGAAAACAATACGCCGCCAGCGTTTGGTAACCTGGCAGCAGGATCGACCTCTGACAATATCGCGTTCGTGCTCAAAACAGATGTTGACGCGACCACTAATGGTAAGTCCGACAGCGCACTGGACGTCTTGGGTCTTGATGATGTCGGCGTGCTGGTACTACAGCAATATACCCTCGAGATAACCGAGGGTGTGGGGCGTGGCCAGGCGGTTATTATCGAAAGTATCAGGGAAGCTGGTGATAATGACCAGTACTACGAAATTACGTTTAATCCACTTACTACCTGGGAACGAGTAGAGAACGAAGAGGGTGAGTTTATCTTTCCCGATACGACCAGCCGGTTTAGCTTCTCCACTACCAATCCCAACCTGTTGGTGAGCGAGTCCGAGCAGGTAGATATTGTGACCATCTTCAATAACGAATCGGTATCAAACGATAGCGGAACTCTGACAGAAGATAGCTTCTTACTAACGCTCGGTGGCGCTGACGAGGATGCTGACGGTAGTGAGATCACCGCAAATATCACCTACACAGCCATGGAGAATATAACGGTCAACCTCGGGCGCGGTGATGACGAATTGACGGTCACAGGTACGCATACGCGCCTGTTTGATCTAGAGGATGACCAGTCGGGCGACTACCAGACCGTTACCTTCATCAATGCCGGTCCCGGTATGGATGAAATCGATATCGATGTTATTGATAGCTTCCTCGCCGTTAAGGGTGAACTGGGTAACGACACAATAGACGCGTCAGATTCAACTTCAGAAAACCCCTTGATTGCATTCGGGGACGAGGGCGCGGATACCATCAGGGGTGGTGCTGGCAACGACATCCTCTTTGGCGACCTGGGGCGCATTGACTACTTCGAAGATGAGCTGAACGCCAACAGTCAGCTGGTAACTCGGGTCGGACTGGAGTTTGATTTTGATAACATGTTCGCTAAGCCGGAGTCTGCGTCTGACCCGCTGCAAGTGCCAGCTGATCAGACTGACGGCATAACCCGTGATGCCAAACTGATTGTGACGCGAGATGCAGCGGTAGGCGATGTCGATAATATATCCGGAAACGGCGGCGACGATATTATTATCGCTGGTACCGGAGCCGATGAGGTAGATGGCGGTAGCGATAGTGACCTGATTCTGGGTGACAATGCTAGAATCACGCTATTGGATCAAGGCGGTAACTTATCAGCGCTGAATAAGTCTCTGGCTGAAGGTGAAACCCGTTTGTACGGTGATAACAGCGGCGCGAGCGCAGACGAACTGGAGCCGAACGTGCAGCGCCTGGAGCCCGACCCTGGGACCCCCGGAACTTTTGATAATCTCAACCTGACCCTAATCAACCACAAATCCGAAACCGGCGAAGTCCTGTATGGAAACGATGTATTGTTTGGCGGTGCTGACGATGACTTTATCTTTGGTCAATTGGGTGCTGACACCATCCGCGGCGAAGGAAATGGTTCAGACACTGGTGAGGATTACATAGAGGGTAATGGCGGCAACGATACAATCTATGGCGACAAGGGACAGGATATCCTCATTGGTGGCAGCTCGGATCTGTTTGGTCTGAGTTCGGAGGAGCGTATTGATGGCTCCGATCTGATTTTTGGTGGTACAGGTAACAAGGCCGTTTACAACGAGGTAAACGGGGCTACCAAATGGCGCGATGCAGACCTGATTCTGGGCGACAACGCCAGGGTAGCCACCTTGCCCGGCCTTCAGTTCAACTACAATAGCGATTTAAAAGTCAGGGTTTATACCTTACTGGATTACTTACCAGGTGTTGATAATTCGGCCGAGGGCCTCGGCGGCGCAGACGAACTGCATGGCGAGTTGGGTAACGACACGATTCACGGGATGATTGGCAATGACGTGCTGTTCGGCGAGTCACAAGACGATAACCTGATTGGTGGTGTTGGTTACGATCGTATATATGGCGGTAGCGGCGTTGACGGCATTCTCGGCGATGACGGTCTGATACAAGTCAGTAGAAATGGCACGGCCGAACCTTTGAATGGTGTTGATGAGGCAACTAGCCAACAAGTTATCCGTACCAAAGGCAAATTTGTTGGTGCCGTGGTGAATCCCAACGGTGAAATTCACAAGGCAGCAGAGTTGCACGCCTGGGACGTTGGTGGCAACGACGTCATCTATGGTGGCCTTGGTGACGACTTCATCCACGGCGGCTCTGGCGATGATGCCATCTCCGGCGCTGAAGCCTTGGAAATTCACTATCACAGTCAGCCTCAGGATCCGACCGATGATACCCCAGTCGCGGAGTATGAGATCGTAGGTGGCTCTTACAGCTATAACCCGGCTAATCCGCTTGAGTATAACGAGGTCGATCAGAAACTGAGCGGATTCAATGCCGAAGACCCGCGACCTCTAATAGCGGATTTCTTGCTGAACTTTGACCAGGATGCTGGCACAGTAAATGGCGGCGACGGCGACGGCATCGACCGCATCTTCGGAGACATGGGTAACGACTGGATTGTCGGTGGTACGGGCGCCGACCGCATGTTTGGTGGCTTAGGCGATGACTTAATCAATGCCGATGACAACCTCGACACGGAGGGTGTTGACGATGATGAATATGGTTACGGTGACTTCGCCTACGGTGGCGGTGGTCTGGATGTATTAATTGCCAACACCGGTCGCGATCGTTTGTTTGACTGGAACGGCGAGTACAACAGCTTCTACGTACCCTTCAGTCGCTTTGGCGCACCCACAGTGAATCGCAAAATTTCGCCGGATACCGTCGAATTCCTTGAACAGCTCGGGGAGTTCTCGGGCGCCGACCTGACGCTGGGTGGCGATAGTTCTCTCTTCGATGAACTTGGCCTGGTGGATAATGCGGACGAATTGTCGAAAGACCAGAAAGGCTCACCGCGCGATCCACAGCCTGGCAACATGAAGGGCAAGTATGACGATGCCGGTGAGCCGGAAGAGCTTAATCTTCTGGCGGCAGACTTCCCCGAGGATTACAGCGCTGAAGTTGTGGTCATTGACGACTTACGCGCCGTCGGCCAGGCTGCCGTCGAGCGTTGGCTTGCCTCGGGCGAGCTTAACGACGCACAACTGACCCAGCTGTCGGGTATGGTGCTGCAAATCGCTGATCTGGGCGGTTTGAAGCTCGCGCAAGCTTCCAGCGATGGCAAGACTATTTACATCGACAGCAATGCCGCAGGCTATGGTTGGTTTATTGATAGCACAGCCATGCAGGACGAAGAGTTCCAGGCAGGCCACGCCGACGCCAGCAATGTAGCGGGCAAGATGGACTTGTTAAGTGTAGTGATGCACGAGATCGGTCACCAGTTAGGCTTTGGCCACGGCGATAGCGGCGTGATGCACGAGTCGCTGGATGCGGGTGTTCGCTCTGCCGGGCTTTTGGCTGAGGGTAGCGTGTATACCTTCGACGACGACAGTGGTCTGGCAACAGCTGCGAGCGATGAGCATGATCATGGCTGGGTTGAAGTTGCGGCAGCCTCCGTGGCTTCTGATCATTCAGGCGAGCAAGGCGCCCAGGTCGATTGGAACGACAGTTTCTAGTAAAACCCCGGGGCCACTGGCCCCGTAATATTGATAATGAGGAGTAGTGTTAGTGTCAAAAGATAAGCAAGCGGAAGAGAAAAGCCCGGCAGAGGCCTCAGGACTAAAAGTCAACTGGGATTCTTCCAGCATGAGTACGTCCTACGCCAATGTGGTAAACGCCAACAGCACCAGGGAAGAGGTGTCCGTATTTTTCGGCACCAACCAGTCTTTGAGCGGTGCTGATTCCAAGGAACTCACGGTCGAACTGGATAACCGAATTGTGCTCAACCCCTATGCAGCCAAGCGCCTCAGTATTCTTCTGGGCAGAGTAGTGGCAGACTACGAGAAGAAGTTTGGTGATTTGAACCTGGGAGCTGCGCAAGAATAGGCTTTTAGTCACACTATTTACTGGCCCAGTGGGCGAGTAAGTCGAATAATGGCAGGCTTGTTCCTGCCATTTTTTGTTTTGGCGGAACAAAGCGTTAATCGTTTTCTGTGACCAGGACTTTGCGTAGGGAGCTTCATGCAAGACGCAGTCAATAATGATAAAAACATCGGGGTAGAGCCCAAGCCAGATTCCGGCGATGCCTGGAGTGAGTTTGTTTCAACCGACAGTCCGGCGAGTTATGCCCGCAGCTGGCTGCAGCGCGTGCTGGGGCAATTGCAGGGGGTTAAAAGCGCCGCGGTACTCATGCTGCGCAGCGAAACTGGCAAGTTAGTCTCGGCATCACACTGGCCGAGTGAGCAACCTGTAGACCTGGCGTTGAATAAGGTGGTGGATGAGACGCTTGCCCGCAAGCAGGCTGTGGTGTTGCCATTGGTGGGCGAAGTGGGTCAGCAAGATTCGCAATTATGTTATCCGGTGCTGATTCAAGAACAGATTGTTGCGTTGATTGCGGTGAAATTAGCCGCTGCAGATGAGCAGACACTAGAGTCCAGCATGCGAGGCCTGCGCTGGAGTAGCGCATGGCTGGAGTTGTTCTACCGCCGGCGTCTGCCCACAGGTGAAGCTGCGCAATCTGAAGAGCTGGTGAAGCTACTTAATATCACTGCTTCAGCCTTAGAGCACGAGGGTTTTAACGCTGCGACAATTTCAGCAGTCAACGAATTAGCGACTTCGCAGGGCTGCACGCGAGTAAGCCTAGGTACTTGTGAAAAAGGTTTTTGCCGGGTCGAGGCCGTTTCCGGAGCCAGTGACTTCTCCAATAAAATGCAGGTATTACAGGCCGTCGGCTGTGCCATGGACGAGTCTGTTGATCAGCAAGCCAGTGTTGTGTTCCCCAATTTTGATGACAAAGCAGTTTTGCTTAATCAGGCGCACAAGGCGCTCGCCACTTTTGATGAAGGCGCGGAGCACGCCGTTTGCAGTATTCCCCTACCAGGCAGTGAGCAATATTTCGGTGCGATAACGCTTGAGTGGCCGTCTGACCATGTTTTCGTAGAGTCACAACTGGAGCAATTAGAATTAATCGTGGCTGTGCTGGGCCCGCTATTACACGACAAGCGGCGAGCCGAACAGTCCTGGTGGCGCCGAGGTATTGAATCCCTGCGTCAGCAGGCCGTTAAATTGTTTGGTCAGCGCTACTATGTGCGCAAATCCATCATGGCGTTTGCGCTGCTAGCAATCGCCTTTTTCGCTGTGTACCACACTGACTATCGGGTCACGGCAGATACCCGATTGGAGAGTACGATACTGCAGGCGGTTGTGGCCCCTGTTGATGGCTTCGTTGATTCTGCCGAAGTCAGGGCAGGGGACGTCATCACCCAGGGTCAAACGCTTTATCAGCTCGACGATCGCGACCTTACACTGGAGCAACTGCGCTGGAGTAGCGAGGCGTTGCAGCTGGAACGGCAGATGCGTGATGCGGTGGCCGGCAGGCAGGCGGCGAAAGTGCGTGTGCTTGAGGCTCAGCTAGAACAAGCGAACGCGCAATTGGCGCTGGCCGGCGAGCAGTTAGCGCGTATGAAAGCGACATCTCCCTTCGACGGTGTGGTCATTTCGGGGGACCTGTCCCAGTCACTGGGTGCACCCGTGGCGCGGGGCGAAGTATTGTTTGAAATTGCGCCGTTAGATAGCTACCGGGTCATACTATTGGTGGATGAGCGCGATATTAACAGCGTGGAGGTTGGTCAGACCGGCACCGTTGTCCTGCGCTCTGGCAGCGAATCAGGCATGCCGCTTACCGTCACTCGAGTCACACCCCTGGCAGAAGCCTGGGACGGTAGGAACGTGTTCAGGGTCGAGGGCCAACTGGAAGAGGTTCCCGATTACCTGCGCCCTGGCATGGAAGGGGTAGGCAAAATAGATGCGGGAGAACGGCGCCTTATCTGGGTGTGGACGCATCGATTTACCCATTGGCTGCGCTTGACCCTGTGGGAGTGGTTCTGAGGTTCCTATGGAAGAGTTGCTAAGCCCTGTCTGGGACAGCGTGGCAGACCTGCAGCCCAGTCTCGCCCCCAGAGTTCATTTCAATCGCCAGTCTTTTCGTGGGGAAGTCTGGTACGTGTTGCAAGACCAGACCAGCTCCCGCTTTCATCGCTTTTCGGCGATTGCGCATTATCTGATCAGTCATATGGACGGTCAGCGCAGCTTACAGCAGCTGTGGGATATGACTCTTGAACGCTGGGGAGATGCAGCCCCGGGGCAAATTGAAGTCATTAGGCTATTGTCGCAGCTGCACCAGCACGACCTCGTGATTTGTGACATGGGCGTGGATGTACAGAATTTGCTGTCGCGCACAGAGCGTAAACAGCGTCTGGGCCGGCGTCAGAAGCTGATGAGCCCCTTATCGATTCGCCTGCCCCTGATAGACCCCGATGCATTTTTAAACAGAACCGCTGCCTGGGTGAATCCAATCTTTAGTCGCTGGGGCTTTTTGTTGTGGGCGGCGATTGTGACCGCCGGAATCGTACTGGCAGGTATGCACTGGGGCGAACTGACCGGCAACCTGGCTGACCGCGCATTCGCGCCCAATAATTTGTTAGTGATGGTGCTGATTTATCCCGTGGTGAAATTGTTTCACGAACTGGGCCATGCCTATGCCGTAAAACGTTGGGGCGGTGAAGTACACGATATAGGGGTGCTGTTTCTGGTGTTCATGCCGGTGCCCTATGTTGACGCATCCGCTTCATCGGCGTTCCGAGATAAACACAAGCGCATGCTGGTAGGCGCTGCCGGCATTATGGTGGAGTTAATGCTCGCCAGCCTGGCCATGTGGGTATGGACTGAAACACAGCCCGGTCTGCTGCGCGCCGTAGCATTTAATACCATGCTCATTGGCGGCTTATCGACCTTGTTCTTTAACGGCAACCCTTTACTGCGCTTTGACGGCTATTATGTTTTTTCAGACGCACTGGAAATTCCGAACCTTGGCACTCGATCAACCCAGTTTCTTGGCTACCTGACCCAGCGTTACGTGTTGCGCAGCAAACAGGCGCAGCGGCCTTTGGCAACACCCGGCGAGGCGCGCTGGTTTGTGTTTTATGGCATTTCAGCCTTCTTTTACCGACTATTCATCATGGTTACGATTGTCAGCTTCGTTGCCGGTCAATTTTTCTTTATCGGTGTGATTCTGGCGCTCTGGGCGCTCAACGCAATGCTGGTGCTGCCGCTCTGGCGTAAACTCAAATTCCTTGCCAACAGTCCTGTGTTTCGAGAGAACCGTTTGCAGGCTGTGGGTATAAGCATTGCTATCGTTGCAACGCTTGCGGTGCTTGTTCTGGCGATTCCACTGCGCAGCTATACCACGGCAGAGGGCGTGGTTTGGGTGCCCGACAGTGCGGAGGTGCGGGCCGGTGGTGATGGCGTGCTGATGGCCGTTGAGGTCGACTCAGAGCAGGAAGTGGGTGCGGGCACGGCGCTCTTTCAATTGGAAGACCCTTTGCTCGCCTCCGAAATTAAGGTGCTTGAAGCACGATTGGCTGAGCTTAATGCGCGCTTTCAGTCGCAAATTCGTGACGATGCAGGCCAGGCGCAAATAACCCGTGCGCAATACGAGACCATTGCGGCTCAGTTGGAGCGGGCCCAATCGCAGCGTGATGGCTTGAGTGTCGCTAGTCCGCATCACGGTACGGTGCTGATTTCCCAGCCCAACGCTATGGTGGGACGCTTCTACCGGCAGGGCGATTTACTGGCGTATGTGGCGACCTATCCCGTTCGCACGGTCATGGCAGTGGTGCAGCAGGATTATATCGGGCAGGTCCGTCGCGGCGTTGAAGCGGTTGAAGCGCGAATAGCCAGTCAGGTGGAAGAGGTGATTCCGGTGAAGGTACTGCGAGAAGTGCCCGCTTCCACCAAAATGCTGCCCAGCTCAGCACTGGGTGAGCAGGCAGGCGGACGCATCGCTATCGACCCGCTGGGTCAGGACCCTACCCAGGCGTTTGAGCCGTTCTTCCAGTTTGAACTGGAATTGTCCGAGGCAGCCGACGCCCGGTTTATTGGAGAGCGCGTATATTTGCGCTTTGACCACGGCTACGAAAGCTTTGGCAAGCAGGTATGGCGTGCAGTACGTCGGGCATTCCTCAAGCGTTTTGATATTTAATGCTTACTTCTGTACCTAAAAAACCCGCTCCTTCCTTACTGTTGGGCCCGTATCCCCAGCGCAAGACAGGCGAGGCCACCAGTTTTTTTGATACTGTGGAAGCGGGCATCGCTGCTTTGCTGCAACGCTGGCGATTAAGGCCAGTGCGCCTGAAGTCTCGGGCCGGCGGAGCGGAATCTTCACCGATGTCGCAAGTCCTGCAGGCCTGGGAGCGTATTCATGGCGCGCCCTTTAACGCAGACATCACAGCAGCGGCTCTGGCAATGCAGGAAGACCGCACCCTAATAGAGTTAACAGACCGCGATGCCTGCGAGCAGGCGGCGGTCATAGCGGCGTGTAGCATGGCCCTGCAAGGGCTACCGGTGCATCTGGTCTATGCGGATGCACCCGACGGACAGAGCGTTCTGGCAGCGCTTGCCGAGCAGCTGGGCCTGCAGTCAGCAGCGGTGGAGGAGGGCAGTGACGTAGAAGCGCGACGCACGGCCTACGCCGCCGATATTGTTGCAGTGAGTTGTCGCCAGTTGCTGTTTGATTACCTGATGGACCAAAAAGCACTGGGTTCCTCTCGCGGGCAAATCGCATCGCGCTTGAAGCTTCAGTCACCCGGTGGGGTTAGTGTTCTACTGCCGGGCCTTTCCTGTGCGCTCATTGTTGATGCCCGCGAAGTGCTGATTGAACAGGCAAGGCGTCCCGTGGGAATTTCAGAGCCCGGTGAGAGAGAGGTTTCTCATGTGGATAGTTTTCACCGCGAGGCCGTCGAAATGGCGTCCCAGCTGGTGATTGAAGAAGACTACCTGTCTGAAGCCACTCATCTTGCGCCGGTGCTCACTCAGGCGGGACTCGAGAAGGTGTTGGCTGCTTCTGCATCTCTGGGACCGCTGTGGTTTGGCGAGCAACGATCGCAGAATATCGTTGTGGCAGCATTGTTAGCAGCGGCAATGGAAGCGGGTGCCGACTTTGAGTTTCGCGGCGAAGAAATTGTGCTTAAAAAGACTCGGCCTGATTTGATTTGTCCGGAGGGTATTGGTCCATCGGATTATCGGAAGTTGTTGGCGGTGATTCATGACAAGGCGGTAACGACAGGTACCGCGCCTGTAAAAACCAGACTCAGCGTGCAACACCTCTTTCCGCGCTATGTGCAGTTCGCCGCCTGTGGGTGGGTGCTGGCCCCGCGCTTACAGGAGTTGCAGCAGGTGTATGGGCTGGTATCGATAGCAGGCTTCAGTTCACAAGCGCCGTTGCAGCCCGACGTTAAAGTATTTGCTTCACGCCCAGATTGGAAGCACGCATTATTTGATCGGCTGAGCGCATTGCATCAGGCGAACGTGAATGTGCTGATACTATCGCCCGACGAAGAGGCTTACGCGAGTTTGCAAACTGACATTGCCAATCAGCCCTGGAGTGACGCTGTGTGTTCAGGCGAAGGTTCTACTCCCGGGGTGGTTAGCGGTTTGATCTTATCTTCTACCATTGGTGATGCGCTGTCGCCTGATAGCGATGCTTCCAGAAACAGCTTCCAACATGTGATATTTGCCGGAACGCCACTTTCTCTGCTGGATGAGCAGTTATTGAGCCACAGGTTTAATGACGACTGCGAGTTGCAAACCTATGCCTGCTCACGCGACGTTGTGTTCGAGCCCTGTTCGGAGTCGACGAGAGCTTTAGTAGGGCATAGCGCGTGGCTATATAAGCGAGTCCGACGGCGATTAGAGACTCGAGAGAGGGCCAACCGCGATCAGGTTGCCGCCCACGATGCCTATCTTAGGCAAGCGCTGGCATTTTCTGGCGAAACTTTATAACGTCTATTCGATTGTTTTTACACGGAGAAACTTGATGTCTATTGCATCGCGAACGACCCTAATGTTTATAGGGTCATTATCACTACTTACGCCGCTATCCCAGGCAGGGGAGCCTGTGCCAGTGTTGGGCTGTTTGCTGGAACCCACAACGGTTGCCGAGCTGAGTGCTTCAACGCGTGGCAAGGTGGCAGAGATTCAGGTGAAGCGGGGCGATGTAGTGAAAAAAGGACAGGTTCTTGCGCGTCTTGAATCCGGCGTAGAAGAGCTCAATGTGGAGTTGGCGAAGAAGCGGGCAGGCATGAGTATGGACCTGCAATCCAAGGAAGCCCGTCTTGATTTGAGTGAGTTGAATGAAAAGCGCACCAGAGAGTTGGCTGAAAAGAACATGATGTCTTCTATGCAGCTTGACGAGGCCGCCACAGAAAAAACTATTGCCCAGCTTGAAGCATTTGAGGCAAAAGAGCGTTATGCCTTGTCTAAAGTTGAATTACGGCGGGCAGAGGAACTGCTCAGGCAGCGCTATATTCACAGCACCTTGGATGGCATTGTCGTAGAAATGTACAAGGAAGTCGGTGAGTTTGTTGATGAGGAACCCCTGCTGAAACTAGCGCAGCTTGATCCATTGAAAGTTGATGTTATTGCCTCTGTCGATTTGTTCGGCGAAATCAAGGAGGGAACCAACCTCACAGTGAGTCCCGAGCTCGCTGGCGTGCCGCCTTTCGTGGCAACGGTTGATGTTGTTGATAAAATTATCGACGGCGCTAGCGGCACATTCAGGTTCTCTATGGTGCTACCCAATCCCGAATACGCAGTACCCGCAGGCTTGAACTGCCAGTTAGAGCGACTGCCCTAGCTGATTCTTTTTCAAATGGCGTGCAGCGCCATGCTAATGGCGCCGCCGGCCATCCGGTAACACTCCCGGGAGCTCTATACTGGCTCCAACTTGATAGTGATTGTTTAATTGATTAACCGGGAGAGTGAAATGAAGAAATTTGTACCGTTTGTGTTTATAGCTATTATGGCCAGTTTGATCGGCGCCAAGTTCGCGATTGCCGGAGAACAGCCAGCAATGACACCCGTCGCACAGGTGCAGCTGACCAACTAATTGGCCTGCAGCTAACCAGAGGGGCCTTTGGGCCCCTTTTTTGTTTCCCAATTTGGATTTGATCTGATTATAATTCGCGCTACTTACCCTGCAGGGCCTCAAATTGCAACTCATCGCTCCACGCCTGCGCATAATCCTGATCGCGACGATCTGGTTTATTGCCCTTGCTGCGCTAGTCTTATGGCTGGGGACGTCCCGCGTTCAGCGCGTGGCGATTGCTGGCGGGCCCGCTGGCAGCGAAACCCTGGTTCTAACTGAAGCAATAGCCAGCGTTCTTAATGAGAAGAACCTGGGTTTTCGCCTGGTGGTGTTTGAAACGGGAGGCAGTCGACAGAACCTGCAGCTGCTTGAAAAAGGACGCGTTGAGCTGGCTGAAATTCAGGGCGATACTCCAGCTTCTGACCTCATTATGGGGGTTACAACACTCTACCAGGATGGCTATCACCTGATCGTTCGTGGCGACAGTGGTGTCAGCAGTTTTGCCGAGCTTGCGGGACACCGCGTCGCAATTCCATCGGCTAGTAGCGGTCAATTTAATTCGTTCTGGTTTTTGGCCAATCATTTTGGTGTCGCCGACGAGTTACCCCGGGCTTTGCCCATGTCTGAAGACGCGGCTAACTTTGCGATGGAGTTGGGGCAGGTCGATGCTGTTTTTCGGGTTCGCGCCCCGGGCAATGATGCCATTCGCGAGCTTATTGGCGATCGAAACCTACAGTTGATACCCATCGAGCAAGCCGAAGCCCTCGCTTTGAAACAACCCGCTATTGCCCCTGGGGTCATTCCCCGTGGTTCTTATCGCGGCAGTCCTGCATTGCCACAAAAGAACCTGGACACTGCAGTGGTGGATAGGCTCCTGGTTGCCAGGGCTGATCTGGACGAGGCCCTGGTTTACCGTATTACCCGTGCAATATATGAAAACCGCTCTGAGATTCTGGACCAGACCCTACTGGCGGGCTTTATTGGCCCGCTTCCCGATGACTCAGACAGCGTGATTACCGCGCACCCTGGCGCGCGATCCTATTTTGACCGTGAAAAGCCCGGAATTATGCAGCGTAATGCTCGCTCGGTCTCGGCAGTGCTGTACATGATGGCGATTGTCTTCTCTGCCTTACTGGCATTGAGGACACACTGGGTTCGGTCGCGGCGCATGCGTATGCATGATTTCAACCGGCGTCTTATGGAGTTGGCTTCCCTGGCGAGGGCGGACAACGACGTCGATGGCCTTCACAAACACAAGCATGAGCTGATGGATATTCTGGAAGAAGTGATTGGAGACCTGGAGAGGGAGCGCGTAAGCCAGGATGAGTTTGAGCATTTTTCTTTTACCTGGCAGGCAGTGGATGCGCTGGTGCGGGATCGCCTGTTGCTAGCCAGCGGCATTGTCACCGGTAGCAGAGAGGAGCAGTCATGAAGTTTTGGCTGGGATGGACAGCCGGTCTGGCCTTGATGCTGGTGGTGCTCGTGTGGGGCTTTAGCCAGTGGAATCTGCGTTATTACCATCAGTACATTGGCGAGCGATTGGAGTTGTTGGTCGAGCTGCGCCAGGGCGCGATAGCGGAGTACTTTGCCACCGCTGAGGCAGAAATGCGCTTCTGGAGCGGTAACCAGACGCTCATTAATGCCGTGGTAGAAATCAACCAGGCCTGGCTCGCATACGGTCATTCGGCAGCCGAGGAGGTTTATCGACTTTACGTGACGGACAATCCAAACCCTCCCGGGTATCTTCTGAACCTGGAGGACGCTGAGGATGGCAGCCAATACAGTGCTCTGCACAAACAAGTGCATGAAAGTGCGCGCCAATTTGTTACCCGCAGGGGCTATTACGACTTTTTCCTGATTGGCCCTGAGGGCGATGTTTTTTATACGGTCGAAAAAGAAAGAGATTTCACGACCAATGTAATGACTGGGCAGTGGAAGGATACAGGTCTGGCCGCTGCATTTAAGGCTGCAAAACGAGGTAACAAAGGCAGGATTATAGCCATGAGTGATATGGCGCCTTATGGCCCTAGCGCGGGTGAACCTGCGATGTTTGTTGCCACTGCGCTGCACGATGATCAGGACAAATTTGTCGGTGTGCTCGCGCTTCAACTTCCCACCGATACCATACTGGGCATCATGGCCTATACCAGCGGTATGGGGGAGAGCGGTGAGACCTATCTAGTCGGTCAGGACCTGCTAATGCGCAGCGACTCCCGATTCTCACAGGAATCTACCGTGCTGACCCAGAAAGTGGATTCACCAACGGTGCAGCTGGCTTTGTCAGGCGAAGAGGGCAGAGGTGTCATTAAAGACTATCGCGGTATCGAGGTGCTTTCTGCCTACATGCCTCTTGATATAGGTAAGTTTCGTTGGGCTGTGATGGCCGAAATGGATTCGGCGGAAGTCACCGATTTTGCCGCCAGTGAACGGCCGGCACTGGCCGGCGCACTCGCGCTGATTTATGGCCTTTCGCTGTGGACAGTCTGGTACTGGCGAGGCCGACGCTTGCCTGAGGACGGTTCGCAGGGCGACGTTGCTCACCTCAACCTCGGCGAGAGCGATGGCAGCGGTGGCATGGGCGATTAGGTGGCGCTGCCTTGAGGCATCAATCGGCTGTATAAACCTGCTTGCCCGCTACCCAGGTTTGCAACACTTTGCTATCCCATATCTGTTTCTCTGGCATGGCAAAGTAATCTTGCTCTACCAAAACGAAATCCGCGTAGTAGCCCGGTGCCAGACGACCGATGACAGCTTCCTGGTGTGCCGCGTAGGCAGCGCCTTCGGTAAATAACGAAAGTGCCTCTTCTCGACTGATCTTTTGATCCGGCAGCCAGCCACCTTCAGGCTCATCGTCCTGGCTTTGTCGAGTCACTGCCGCGTGCAAACCGAAAAACGGATTGGGGTGTTCTACCGGAAAGTCTGAACCGCCAGCCATTTTGGTTCCAGCCATCAGCAAACTTTTCCACGCATAAGCGCCTCTCAGGCGTTGATTCCCGAGCCGATCTCCCGCCATGTTCTTGTCGCTGGTGGCATGCGTTGGTTGAATCGAGGCGATCACTCCCAATTGTTTGAAGCGGGGAATGTCATCCAGGCGAAGTATTTGAGAATGTTCTACTCTGTGCCGCAAGTCGCCACTGTTATGCTTTTTAATCAGCTCCTCATAGAAATCGAGGACCCGGGTGTTGGCCAGGTCACCAATCGCATGGGTGTTGACCTGGTATCCAGCTGCCATCGCCCTGCTGATGTGATGTTCAAGGGTTTCATCGGAAAGCAGCAGTAAACCTCTTTGCCCCGCTTGGTCACTGTAGTCTTCAGCTAATGCGGCTCCCCGAGATCCCAGCGCTCCGTCGGCAGAAATTTTGACGCTTCGAATATCCAGCATGTGGCCGGGCGCTATCATTGGCCCGTCTTGCAGATAGCCATCGTTTTTTGGGTCCAATACATCCAGCATGCCGTAGACGCGTATAGGCAGGTTCTGTTCATCGGCAAGCAGCTGGTAGGCCCTGACGGTTTGCGCATCTACCCGGGCATCGTGGGTGCTGGTGAGTCCATAGCTTGCAAGCTGTGAGAGGGCAGTGTGCAGGTATTGGGCCGTGCGCTTGTCGGTGACTGGGGGAAAGGCCGCCTTAACGGCATTCATTGCATTATCCACCAGCACACCCGTGGGCCGCCCCGCAGCGTCGCGAAGAATCTGGCCGCCTTCAGGGTCGGGCGTCGTGGCGTCGATCCCTGCCAGCTCCAGAGCCCTGGAATTGACCCAGAGGGCGTGGCCATCAATGCGAAAGAGCGCGACAGGACGTGTGGTGGATGCCTCGTCGAGCGATTGCTTAGAAGGAAATTGCTTGTCGGGCCACAGAACCTGGTTCCAACCGCGCCCCATAATCCATGGGTTATCGCTATCCGCCGCAAATGCAGCGACCCGCTCCGCTGCAGCAGCTTCGCTTTCAACGCCGGTAAGCTGAACGCTGGAAAGTGCCTTGCCATAACCGCCCACATGACCGTGGGCGTCGATCAGGCCCGGTAAAAGTGTCGCGCCTTCACCGTCGATGCGTTGTGTAGCATCACTCTTGGCGAACGCTTTTTCATCGGGATAGATTGCGGTGATCTTTTCGTCCTCAAACTCCATTGCTTGAAAACGTTCTAGCTCACCGTTATTGAGAGTGTAGCCATTGATGTTGTGAATCAACGTTGCTCCTGTGGCAACAGAGCTCAATGTGGCGCACAGGCAAGCGGTGAGAATTTTTTTCATAGTCGGAGATTCCAGGTTAAAGCCGGCTTTGGTTTCAGGTATAGGATATACCAGATTAACCAGTCTCGTGGTGCTTCTCGATACCATCCAAAAAGCTATTGGCGCTGCTGGCCAGCATGTCGCCAACATCAGCTGCAGGCAAGAATACCTCGATCTGTCCGTTGATTTTTAAAACCGCAAGGCCATGAGCCATGGCCCAAAGTTTAACTGCGAGATCAAGGGGGTCACTGCCTTGAAGGCTTTGTTGGTTACACCAGTCCTGCACTGCACCCACGAAGGTATAAAAGCCGGGCCGTTGCTCGCTTTCTATCGCAGGCTCTTCAAGAGAGTGTTTGTCTTCGCACCACATCAGATTGTAAAAAGCAGAATGTTTGGAGACATAATCAAGATAAGCCTGTCCCAGTGCAATGATGCAGGAGCGGGAGCCGGCGGGGTGGCTGTCCCGGGTGTTTGCGGCAGTCTCTGCAAGACCAATAAAGCAGAGGTCGGAGACCGCATCCAGAAGGTCGTCCCTGTCTTTGAAATGGCGATAGGGCGCAGCGGCGCTAACACCGGCGCGTTTTGCTGCATCTGAAATAGCGAAATCGGGCGCTCCCGATTCCTCAATCAACTCGGCGGCAGCAATGATTAAGGCGTTGCGTAAGTCTCCGTGATGATAACGCTTACTCATGCCGTCTTCCTCTTAAGTGTCTGCAGTACCCTAAGCGGATTGCCCAACCGATTGCAGAGTAAAAACATCGGCGGTACCAGGAAAAACGAAATGATGGTTGAAAGCAAAACGCCGCCGGCAATGGCCATCGCAAACGGTGGCCAGAACTGGCTGCCTTCTAAAATTAGGGGTAGAAAGCCTCCGAAGGTGGTGATCGTTGTAGAAACAATATGTCGGCTTGAGTCCATTACCACTGTTCTTACAGCGTAGGTACTGCCTTGCATCGCGCCTGGTGATTGCTGCAATGCGGTGATGATAATAATCGCAGCGTTGATTGACACACCGATAGAGCCAATCACCCCGACCAGTGAAGTAATGCCAAAGGGATACTGAAATATTGCCAGCGAGAGTAGCGATAAGCCCAGCGAGCAAATACAGACTAGAACGGCCACCGCTGATAGGCGCCATGAGTTGAAGGTCAGTACGATGGTGGCTAGCAGGGCAGACACAATGAGCCCCAACGGCGCAATGATCATATCAACCACTTTAGCTCGTTCATCCGTATCGCCGCCGTACACGATGCGATATCCGGCGGGGAGTTCGATGGGATCGGCTTCAAGGTCCTCCACCAGCAGTTTCAGTGCTTCTTGCGGAAGAACCCCTCGGGTTATGTAGCCTTGTATGTTGTTAAAGCGTTCTCCATCGTAGCGGCGGATCGGACTTTGAGACGGCTCGAGTGCGGGTTCTCCAAGCGCATTTAATGGCAGGCCTGCGGCCGCTGAACCTTTGGCTAACCCTATCGGCAGGCGAATATCTGCGATTTGGTCAGGCGAGCCCCAGTCGGCTTCATTAAAGCGAACACGAACTGGTAAACGTTCTGTCCCTTCCAGCACCTCGCCGCCTATCTGGCCGCGCAGGGAGTCATTCAGGGCGGTCGCCACATCGGTTAACTGTAGCTGGGCGAGCCGCAAGCGCTCTTCATTGAGATGAAAGACAACCTTGGGGGCACCGCCCACCAGGCTCGCGCTGGTGTGAATCACATACGGTATCTGATCTATCCTGCGACGGTATTGCTCGCCAATGGCCTGCAGCACCTGAAGGTTTGGGCCGTGAATTTCAATTTCCAGCGGCGCTGTCACGGGTGGGCCCTGGTTGATACCGCGCACGATTATTCTGGCCTCGGGGTAATCGCGGTCCAGTTCAATCTGCAGTGAGCGGATCAAGTCATCGGTTTTGCGTTTGTCGTTGGTGAGGACTAGCGCTTCTGCCCAGGAGGGTATGCCTTCATTGGAGCGGTACATGTTGTAATAAAAGGCTGGGGCGCTTTCTCCCAGCGTCCAGTCGACTCTGCGAACCATAGGATCGCTGCGCAGCCTGCTATCCAATTTTTTAACCAAACCTTCGGTATCGTAAATGGAGCGTCCGTCAGCGAGTTTCACCTGAATAAACATCTGGTCCCGGTCTGTTCCCGGGAAGAACTGCGCAGTCAGCGTGCCAAAGGAGAGGAAGCCCGTGATAGGTAAGGAGAGTGCCAGTGCGATAGCGGCCACAGGGTGGCGCAGGCTCCAGTCCATGGCGGACTCCATTGCTTTGCCAAGCCGACCGCTGGAGATACCACCCACGTACCAATGGACGCTCTCATCCGCATTTTTCGGCAATAACCAGGCCGCGAGAACAGGGGTGATGACAATGGCCAGTACTGTCGAAGAGATCAGCATGATAATCACAGAGCTTGCAATGGCGCCGATAAAATCGCCGCCGGGTCCGGGCATGATAGCCATAGGCATGAAGGCAAGAATGGTAGTGATTGCCGATGCGATCAGTGGAATGCGCAGGCGATCAACAGAACTTGAGATGGCTTCGAAAGGGCGCTGGCCCCGCAGCAGGCGTTTACGAATTTCATCGGTCATGACGATCGAGCCATCAACCAAAAGGCCCAGCGCCACGATTAATCCACAAATAGACATTTGATGCAGCGCCATGCCGTTGCGCTCCATCACCACCACGGAGATGAGGCCACATAGGGGCAAGATAATCGCTACAACGACTGCTGCGCGCCATCCAAGCGTGAATAGCAACACCAGGATGACCAGCGCAATACCAATCCCCAGGTTCTTGGTGACATCCATTAGGCGGCTTTTGGCATACACACTCTGGTCGAAGGTTTTTTCGATGTGCACGCTGGCAGGGGATATCGCAATATATTCATCCAGCATTTGCTGAAACTCGCCCGCCCATTTATCAACCTGATGCCCATCCTCCATAGCCACTCCGATCAAGACGCCGGGGCGGCCTTGTATTAATGCCATGGCCGGAGGAGGGGTGATCGCGGCTTTATAGACGCGGCCAAGATCTGAAATACGGGTGGCACTGCCGTTGGGAGAGGTGATAACAATGACATCTCGGATACGGGTGAGTGAGTCGAAATCGCCCGCCAACTCAATCAGCATGTCGGTGCCGGCCCCAGCGGCACGACCGGAGGAAATTTTGGCATCAGCTGCCCGCAGGGCTGCAGTGACCTGACGCAAGCTCATGCCTCTGGAAACCAGTGCATCTTCATCGATCTCTACGCGAATTTCTTCAACCGGCTCGCCGAATATTTCAACGAACTTGGTGCCGGACTGGTTGCGGGCGCGATCGGCAAAGTCCTCAGCCATGCGGCCAACCAGAGAAAGAGGCACGGCTTGTTCTGCATCAGTAGAAATCGCCACGATGGTGGTGAATGAACGCAGGCGATCATTATCAAACTTTGGGGACCCGACGCCCTGTGGGAATTGGGTGGCCGCGTCGGTCATTGCATCGCGTACTTCGGCCCAAACTCGCTCCAATTCCTGGCTTTCCAGTACGTTATTGATGCGAATGCTGAGGAACGAAACCCCGGTACCGCTGGTTGATTGCAGGCTTTCCAGTTCAGAGATTTTGCGCAGTTCATCTTCCAGTGGCTTGGTGACCAGCGCCTCTACCCGGTCGGGCGTGGCGCCCGGGTAGAAAGTGGTTATGTTGCCTGCAAAATTGGTGAGGGTGGGCTCTTCCTGCCGGGGAATATTGCTCAGACTGTTCAGTCCTACCGCGAAAACACACAGTATGATCAGGGCAAAATACCGAGGGTGCCTGTAGATGTATTGGGCGATCATGTCAGTTTTTCGCCGCGATAGAAACGAGGGTGCCAGGTGTTGTGCGATGAACGCCGCTGGCGACGACAAGGCTGCCGCTGGCCAGTGTGCCCCTGACATATGCCTGGTCGCCTTGAATCTCAAGTACTTCAACTGTTTCGCGCGCTGTGCGAGTGCCTTCGGGGGTAGTTTCAAGGCGTAGTACATTCCAGAGGCCACGGCTGCTTTCAAGGAGTGACGCTATGGGCAACCAGCCTCCGGTGCTCGCTACCTCTTCTTGCAATGAAAGGGTAACGGGTTCACCGTCCACCGCTTCAATGTCCGAAGGTACGGCAAAGACTGCAGTGGTGACGCGGGTGACCGGGTCAACGTCAGGCCTCACTGAGAGCAGGGTACTGGTAAAATTTTTGCCATGGAGCTTCAGCGTATAGGGATTGCCAACGACCAGGTCTTTGGCTTTGGCGACAGCAACGCCAATATTGGCCTCACGGCCTGCAGTTTCAATGAAACGCACAACGGGTGTGCCTGAGTTGACCACCGCGCCTTCATGAAGAAACCGATCAGCGATGACCCCGGCATAGGGCGCCCTGAGGCTCGCTTTATCGATCTGGATCTGTATAGAACGCAGACGTGCAGTGACTGCTTCCACCCGCGAAGACAGCGCCTGGGCTCGTAGTCGCGTCTCGTCAAAGGCTTCGCGCGATACTGCGCCAGACTCACGCAGGTCCTTCTGGCGCTTTGCCTTGAGATTGGCCAGCTCCAGCTCTGAGCGCGCCTGTTCGAGATCGGCGTTGGTCGCGCTGTAAGAGGCCTGCAAGGAGGCGTCATCAAGGCGGGCAATGAGCTGTCCCTTTGCTATAGGGCTACCTTCCCGCCATGGTAACTCGGCGATAGTGCCGGCAATTTCAAAGCCCAGGTTTGCCTTGCGTCCCGCTGTAATCAGCCCGAGGTACGAGACTTCACGCTTGTAAGCACTTTGTAACTGGTACTCGATCGCGGCAACAGTCAGGGGAGTGCGGGGTATCGGCTTTTCACCCATGGCAAAGCGGGTGTGTAAGGCTAAGGTCAGCCCAACCACAATCATGACAGCCGCGCCAAAGCCGAGCAGGCCGCTCATGCTCTTGCTGGGGGTTTTGTTCATCAAAAATATTGCCATGTTAATTCGAATTACATTCATGTTAATTGTATTTACATACAAGTCAAGATGATATTCGCTCAACGGCTTGCAGCAGGGGGTCGATTGCAGCACAATACGCGCCCTCTGCAGCTTGCTGTGGACGCTGTGGTGGCTCAGGCGGTCCCCTCGCAACGATAGATAGCGAACCCGGCCAGGCCCGGAAGGGAGCAACCGTAGTTATCAAATCGTGTGCCGAGGTGTGGCTGTCTGGGCCATCTCCATTTTCTCCCCACCGCCTCTGGTGTATCCTTTCCTCCTTTACAGATAACAAGGCAAAACGGGGCATGTCCTATCAGGTACTCGCACGTAAGTGGCGACCCAAAAGTTTCAGGGAAATGGTGGGCCAGGAGCATGTGCTTCAGGCGCTGATCAATGCGCTTGATCACGATCGACTCCACCACGCCTATCTCTTTACCGGTACCCGCGGGGTGGGCAAAACCACCATCGCCCGTATCCTGGCAAAATGCCTGAACTGTGAGCAGGGTGTGAGTTCCGAGCCCTGCGGCGAATGCGGCTCCTGCCTGGAGATCGCAGAAGGCCGCAGCGTTGACCTGCTGGAAGTCGATGCCGCCTCTCGCACGAAAGTGGAAGATACCCGCGAATTGCTGGAAAATGTGCAATACGCGCCAACGCGCTCCCGCTACAAGGTTTACCTCATCGACGAAGTGCACATGCTGTCGACCAGTAGTTTCAATGCGCTGCTCAAGACGCTGGAAGAGCCGCCACCGCATGTAAAGTTCCTGCTGGCCACAACGGATCCCCAAAAGCTGCCCGCGACGGTGCTGTCACGCTGCTTGCAGTTTAATCTGAAGAACATGCCAGCAGAGCAAATCGTCGGCCATTTGAGCAATGTGCTCGAACAGGAAATGGTCAGCTTTGAAGATCCGGCCCTTTGGTTGCTGGGCCGGGCGGCCTCTGGAAGTATGCGAGATGCCCTGAGTCTCACCGACCAGGCTATCGCTTTTGGTTCTGGCAAACTCATTGAAACCGATGTGCGCAGCATGCTCGGCAGTGTCGATTTGAGCTTTGTCTATCAACTGCTGGAGGGGGTGGCCGCTGGAGATCCCGCGGAATTGCTGGCCATCGTCGGCCGAATGGCAGAGCACGCCCCTGATTTTGAGGGCAGCACTGATGAACTGATCTCCCTGGTGCATCGAATTGCCGTTGCCCAGGCGGTTCCCGATGCTATCGATAATAGCTGGGGTGATGCCGAGCGAGTGGCCGCTTTGGCCCAATCTATAGCAGCCGAGGATACTCAGCTGTTTTACCAGATAGCGATTAATGGCAAACGCGATATGGCCCTGGCGCCGGATCCGCGCAGCGGCTTTGAAATGCTTTTGTTGCGCATGTTGGCGTTCCGGCCCGCAGCAGTGATAGACGACTCACTGAGCGCAGCTGATTTACAGCCGGCAGAACCTGGTCAAGATCAAGGTAGTATCGCCGGGGAGGTCGGCGCTACTGCAAAAAAGCCACCTGAGTCTCGACAGGAGGCAGCGCCTCCTCTCGAGCCTGTGGCCCGGGAGGTGACTCCCCAGCCAAGTGCAGAGCAGTTAGCGTCCAAGAAAACGGCGCAAAGGCCGGCTGTGCCAGAACAAGCCCCACCGCAAGCACCGGAACCGGATACCCTGAGCGTTGGTAGTTCAGCTCCTGAAGTAAAAGCGCCGTCTGTCGCTGGATCTATTATCGACCCCAGCCCTGAAAACTGGCCGCAGTTGCTTTCACAGTTGGGTCTATTAGGTATGGTGCAGAGCATCGCCAGCAATATGCAATTGGTCGGGGCTTCAGCAGGAGAGCTGGATTTCGTGTTGGACGCCGACAATGCTTCGCTATTTAACGAAGGCCATCGCGATAAAATCAAACTGGCGCTGCAGAACTACCTCGATCGAGAACTGTCTGTTTCAATATCAGTGGGCAAGCCGCCCGGAGAAACGCCTGCCATGGTGCAGGCCCGGGCTGCCAGTGAGCGACAGCAGCAGGCGATTGAAGAAATCGAAAGTGATCAGCGGTTGCAGGCATTGATTACAAAATTTGACGGCCAGCTGGATCGTGCATCGATCGCGCCGCTGGAACCTTGAGGAACCTGGAATGAAGAATATATCGGACCTGATGCAACAGGCTCAAAAAATGCAAACAGACATGCAAAAAGCCCAGGAAGAGCTGGCTAATGCCGAGGTGCAGGGCGAGTCTGGTGCCGGAATGGTCAGGGTAGTGATGACAGGGCGCCACGATGTAAAACGAGTCACCATTGATCCTGCCGTTCTGTCTGAGGATAAGGAAGTGCTGGAGGACTTGCTTGCCGCAGCTGTAAACGATGCGGTGCGTAAAGTGGAATCGCATAACCAGCAGGCGATGTCTGGGCTTGCCTCTGGGTTAAATCTTCCCCCCGGCTTTAAGATGCCTTTCTGAACGAGTTAGCAACTTCATGAAATTCAGTCCCGCTCTGCAAGAGTTAATGGAAGCCCTGCGTTGTTTGCCCGGGGTGGGTCCCAAGTCAGCCCAACGCATGACGCTGCATTTGCTTGAGCGCGACCGGGAAGGTGCGAGTGAGCTGGCGGGCGCTTTGCAGAGTGCCGTAGATAAAATAGACCACTGCACCCGCTGCCGAAACTTTACTGAACTGGATGTGTGCGAGATATGTGCGGATACGCGACGAGACTTGAGCATGATCTGCGTGGTGGAGACGCCTGCAGATGTCTTGGCGGTGGAGCAGAGCGGCAGCTATAGAGGCATTTATTTCGTGCTAATGGGCCACCTGTCTCCGATCGATGGCATTGGGCCAGCCGAAATTGGCCTGGATAAATTTCAACAACGCGTGGTTGACGAAGGTATTGAAGAGGTCATTCTGGCGACCAATCCGACGGTAGAGGGCGAAGCCACTGCCTACTACCTATCGGATGTACTCCAGCGGGCCGGTGTCAAGGTTTCTCGCATAGCCCATGGTGTGCCCCTGGGTGGTGAGCTTGAGTATGTGGACGGCAGCACCCTTGCGCATGCGTTTTCCGGCCGCAGGCCGTTGGAGTAATTAATGGATTGGCAGCTGATAGAATCTGACGCGGCGCTTGCTGAGCTACTCGATGCAGCCATAGGCTGTGACGCCGTTATGGTCGACACCGAGTTTATGCGCCGTAACACCTTCTATCCTCAGGTTGCACTGGTGCAGCTGTGTTTTTCCGGTGGTGGTGCCGCTGGCACAGCCTGGATGATAGACCCCCTGCAAATTGAAGATCCTGCGCCTCTGGCCCGGTTGTTCGAGGACGCTGAGATCGTCAAGGTATTGCACTCGGCGAGTGAGGACCTTGAGGTGTTCCAACGCTGGTTGGAGGTACTACCCCGGCCGTTGTTTGATACCCAAAAAGCGGCCGCACTAGTCGGCTTGGAATTTGGCCTGGGTTATCGTTCTATGGTGCTGGAACTGTGCGATGAAGATCTTCCCAAGGGGGAAACCCGATCTGATTGGCTGCAGCGGCCACTCACAGAATCGCAGTGCCATTACGCTGCACAGGATGTGATTTGGTTGCTTGATGCGTACCGGATTATTGCTGAGCGCTGTCATGAGCTAGATCGCTACGAGTGGGTGCTGGAAGACGGAGAAGACGCGTGCCGTGGACTCGCTTCTGCCAGTAGCGCTAATTATTACCGTCGAATAAAAGGCGCATGGAAACTTCAGCCCCGGGAGTTGGCGACCCTGATGTCAATTTGTGATTGGCGTGAGCACACTGCACGGGAAAAGGATAAGCCGCGCAGTTGGATCATTGATGATAAGGCCTGTCTGCAGTTGGCGCAGTTTGGGCCTGCGAATACCAATGAGCTGCGCTCAAAGGTGGAACTGCACCCGTCGTCGGTCAGGCGCTACGGAGAAGCACTGTTGGATATGGTGGCTGAGCAGTCTTCCATTGCTGACTCTGACTTACCCAGTGCCTTGCCAGCACCTTTGAGTGCCAGCCAGCGCACGCAGATGAAAAAGATGAAACAGAAAACCGAAAAAATAGCGTTGGAGCTGGGCGTTGCTCCACAGGTTTTGGTGGCGGGTAAAGATTACGAGGCACTGCTTCGCAACGACTCGGAACAGCCCGCCGCCTGGATGGGCTGGCGTAATCAAAGGATAATTGAACCGCTTCGATCATTCCTGAAAGGAGAGACTGCGTGAAGCACCTGGTGGAGATCTTTCGGAGTTCTCGCAAGGAGGAAATGTACCTCTATGTTGAGAAAGCAAAGGGTCTAAAAGACGTACCCGAACTATTAATGAAGCAATTCGGTGAGCCTGAAAGTGTCATGACCCTGATCATTGAACCTACCCGTAAATTGGCGAGGGTGAGCACGGCAGACGTGCTGGAAGGACTCGAGCAGAACGGCTTTTTTCTGCAAATGCCGCCCACTGCAGAGGAATTACTGCGCAGAGAGGGAAGTCGTGACTGAGTGGTGGAACGACCTTCCCCTGGCTGAGCTGGATGATGAGCAGTGGGAGGCGCTGTGCGACGGATGCGCCAAGTGCTGCCTGCACAAACTGGAGGACGAGGACAGCGGTGAGGTGTTTTACACCCGTGTGCGCTGCCAATACCTGATAGAGGAGAGCTGCCGTTGCAGTGATTATCCACGACGTTCGGTCATGGTGCCCAACTGTATCAGGCTTGAAAAAGGAACGGTGTCATCACTGGACTGGTTGCCTTCAACTTGCGCTTATCGCTTGCGCTCACGCGATCTTGCATTGCCCGAATGGCACTATCTGGTCTCTGGCAGCAGAGAGACCGTACACGAGCAGGGTATCTCTGTCCGTGGCAGGGCAATTTCTGATGAATATGTACATCCGGACGGTTACGATGAGCACATCGTGACCTGGACCGAATAGGAGTAAACCGGTGCTGAGTGAAAGTTCCTACATGACGGCAATGTACGTTTACTGTGGCGCCGCCTTCATGCTGCTGCTGTGCCTCGCCTGGTGGTTCGGCCGTCGTTGGCCGAATGGGTGGGTGGTGTTAATGGTTTTTTTGAGTGCAGCCTTGCTTCTCACCCCGGCATATCCTCGCGCGGGTGCGGACACTTTGGCGCCGGCATTGATAGTGGCGGGTTTTCAAATCGCTACCGAGGGCATGGAAGCCGCCCGCCACGCACTGAGGCCGCTGGGCTATGCCTGCGGCTTGGCCTTCGTGTTGGCCATCGTTTTCAAACTGCTGTTCTTACGATCTGGTGGGTCGCAAGTAGCCGATAACACGGACTCGGAGGAGCCTGCTCAATGATGCGTCGGTTCCAATGTTCATTGTTGCTCTTAATGGCGTGTTTGTGTGCTATGCCGTCTTTTGCGGCCAATGGCTTGACGCCTGATGTGCGTCTGTTAATTGACGTGTCTGCCGGCATGAAGGCATCAGATCCCAAAAATATGCGCAAGCCCGCACTGGATCTGTTGGTGAGGCTGCTTCCTGATGGTTCGAAGGCCGGTATATGGGTGTTTGCTGAGGAGGCGGCCCCGCTGGTTGCCCATGGCGTGGTGGATGATGCCTGGCGAGAGCAGGCTCGTGAAGCGATTTCTGGCCTCAAGAGCACAGGTAAGAGAACGAATATTCCCGCTGCACTGGAGCAGGCGACCATTGACCTGAAAAGTCCTGAGCCCGGCTATCGCAGTAGTGTCGTGTTGCTTACAGCAGGCAGAATTGATGTTGCTGAATCTCCAATTATCAATGTCAGCGAGTCCCGCAAACTATTGAATGGCCTGGCAGTGGAACTGGGGTCCCAGGGCGTTCCTGTCCATACCATCGCTTTTTCCCGAGAAGCCGATGCCATGCTGTTGCGGTCTCTTGCACGTGAAACTAAAGGAACGTCGAGGCAGGCACGGTCTGCCGATGAGCTGAGCGCCATGTTCATGAGAGTGATGGAGATGGTGGCGCCAGTGGCACAAGTGCCTTTGGAAGGCCAGCAGTTTGTAGTCGACGAGCGTGTGCAGCGGTTTTCGGTCCTGACATTTTTCCCGGGAGGGAAGGGCAAGCTGAAAGTGATCGACCCCGATGGCGTTGTTCTTACCTCCCAGGATGAATCCGGCGGGGTGGAGTGGTTTCGCAAAAAACAGTTCGCGCTGGCCACATTGGACAATCCAGCCCGGGGCACCTGGCGTTTGCAAATACCTTCGAGGGCATTTGCCAGGGCGCTGGTGGTCTCCGACCTTGAACTGGACGTTGGCCTGTTGCCGCACTATGTGGCAGCAGGGCATGAGGCCGAAGTTACTTTTCGCCTCATCGACCAGAGTGAGGTGATCAAAGACCCGGCCGTGTTATCCGGCTTTGATGTCACCTTGGAAGTGAAAGGCCCCCAGGGAAAGACTGAGGTTGTGGCTGTTGGCGATTCTTCCTCTGAAGGGGTGTACCGGGTTGTGACCCCCTCTCTGGAGCAGCCGGGTCGGTATCAGTTGCTGCTGCGGGTCAATGCCGCTTCCCTTAAGCGTGAGCTGCCAATCTATCTGGAAGTTGGAGTACCTGCTGAACAGCCGACATTAGTCACTCGCGGGCAAGAGCTGCCGGAAGATGATTTTCAAGCGCCGCTGATGTGGTTGGCGGGTGTTTGTGCGGTAATTCTGTTCGTTGTCTGGCTCATCTTGCGTCGTCGCAAGCAGCGCAAACTAGCTCTCTGGCAAAAGCGTGCTCGCGAGATCAGCGGGAACGGGCAAAGCCGGACCATTCCGGGAGCCCCCAGCGTTAAAGAGACAGCCGATCGTCTTGATTAGTCGGTTCCCAATGGGTACGCTTGGCGGCTTTGAAAAATCAACAGGTAAGGGTTTAGATGAAATTTGAAGGAACCGAGAGATACGTCGCTACTGATGATCTGCGTATGGCTGTCAACGCTGCAGTTGCGCTCGAGCGCCCGCTGCTGATCAAGGGCGAGCCCGGAACAGGCAAGACGATGCTGGCAGAGGAAGTCGCCGACGGCCTGGGCAAACGCCTCATCCAGTGGCACATCAAGTCTACCACCAAGGCGCAACAGGGCCTTTACGAGTATGACGCGGTATCGCGGTTACGCGATTCCCAGCTGGGCGACGAGAAAGTCCAGGACATTGCCAACTACATTAAAAAGGGCAAGCTCTGGGAAGCATTCGACTCCGATGAGCAAGTGGTATTGCTGATCGATGAAATTGACAAGGCTGATATCGAATTTCCCAACGACTTGTTGGTAGAGCTGGACCGGATGGAGTTCTTTGTTTACGAAACCGGCGAGACGATCAAGGCCAAGCAGCGCCCAATAATCATTATCACCAGCAACAATGAAAAAGAGCTGCCAGACGCTTTTTTACGTCGCTGTTTCTTCCATTTTATCAACTTCCCGGACCGCGACACCATGCGAGAAATCGTCGCTGTGCATTATCCCGATATCTCCAAGAACCTGGTGCAAGAGGCGATGGAAGTGTTCTTCGATCTGCGAGGTATCCCCGGGCTGAAGAAGAAGCCGTCGACCTCAGAATTGATCGATTGGCTGAAGCTGTTAATGGCGGATGAGATTCCAGATGAAATCCTCAAAGATCGTGATCCCACCAAGGCGATTCCACCGCTTTACGGCGCGCTGATGAAAAATGAGCAGGACGTCCATTTGCTGGAACGCTTAGCCTTTATGCATAGACGCGAGTCACGCTGAGGCTAGCCCTGTGCTGATTAATTTTTTCCAAGGCCTGCGTGATGCCGGCGTCCCTGTTACCACCCGAGAGCTGCTGGATTTGCTGGAAGGCATGAAGCAGCGTGTGGTATTTGGCTCAGTGGACGATTTCTACTATTTCAGCCGCACCTGCATGGTCAAGGATGAGAAGTATTTTGATCGATTTGACCGGGCCTTTGGACTGCATTTCAAAGACCTTGAGGCGCTGGATGATGTTATCGAGGCACTGATTCCGGATGACTGGCTACGATCAGAATTCCTGAAAAACCTGTCCGAAGAAGAAAAAGCCAAAATTGAATCCCTGGGTGGCCTTGAAAAGCTGATAGAGGAGTTCAAGAAACGCCTGGAAGAGCAGGAAAAGCGACACGAAGGCGGTAATAAGTGGGTCGGTACAGGCGGTACTTCGCCGTTCGGGCAAGAGGGCTACCACCCAGAGGGCATCCGCGTTGGTCCCAACGGGCGCAACAAAAAAGCAGTCAAGGTCTGGGACAAACGTGATTTCAAGAACCTCGACGATAGTGTTGAACTGGGGACTCGAAATATCAAGGTGGCCATGCGTCGCCTGCGCAAGTTTGCTCGCACCGGGGCCGCTGATGAACTGGATCTGGACGATACCATTACCTCAACAGCCCGCAACGCTGGCTTGCTGGACATCAAGATGGTGCCGGAGCGTCACAACGCGGTAAAAGTGCTGTTGTTCTTCGATGTAGGCGGTTCGATGGATCCCCATGTGAAAGTGTGTGAGGAGCTGTTTTCTGCGGCACGCACTGAGTTCAAACACATGGAGTATTTCTATTTCCACAATTTCCTCTACGAGAATGTGTGGAAGAATAATGTGCGACGACACAATGAGCGAACATCGCTGCTGGATGTGCTGCATAAATATTCCCACGATTATAAAGTGGTGTTCGTGGGAGACGCCTCCATGTCGCCTTATGAAATTCTCCAGCCCGGCGGCTCTGTAGAGCATTGGAACGAAGAATCGGGTGAGGTGTGGATGCGGCGTCTGCAGGAAGTTTACGACAAGGTCATCTGGATCAACCCGGTCCCGGAAGAAGAGTGGCAGTACACCCAGTCGGTGGCAATTACCCACAAACTGTTGGAAGGCAAGATGTACCCGCTAACGCTCAAAGGCCTGGAAGAGGGCATGGGCTACCTCTCCAAGTAACAGGGGTACTGGAATCAGGCCCCAGGCTGGGAGTACTTCGTACTCCTATTGGCCGCCGGCCAGACTGTCCGAGTAAGCAATCAAGCTGGCAGTAACAGCCACGTTCAAAGATTCCACTTCGTTGTTCATCGGTATCGATAGCGCTATATCAGCCAGCTCCGCGATCTCTTTTGATACACCCTCTGTTTCATTGCCTAGAACGTAGGCCACGTGTCCGCCAGGGCTAAACTCAAAGAGGGTCTGGGGCGCGTTCGCTTCGAGGCTACAAATGGTTATACCTTTTGCCGAAAGCAGCCGCAGGGCAGAGACCTGGCTGTCGCATAACACCATAGGTGCCCTATAGAGAGTGCCGGCACTAGCCTTGATCACCAGCGGTCCCAGAGCTGCATTACCCTTGCGAGACCAAAGCACGGCATCAATCCGACCGGCGGCAGCCGAGCGCAGAATCATTCCCAGGTTCTGAGGGTTGGTAATGCCGTCCAGTGCCAGGATTCGCTGAGGTGATAGTTCGGATAATCCATCAGCGTAAGTTTGCAGTGAGCGAAAAGCTGGACACAAAATATCCAGGGCCACGCCCTGGTCCTGCTTGCCATTTTTCGATATCCGGGAGAGTGCTTCCCTGCTGTGTTCTTGCACCGGGACATTCTTTTGCCGGGCCGCTTCCATCAGTTCGCTGATGATGCCGCCTTTTCGATTGCTGCTGGCCAGGTGCAGGGCATGACATTGCAGTTGCGGGTCCCGCAGCGCTTCCAGGGCGGGTTTGCGGCCGTAAACCGTCAGTATGCGCTCAAAGAACGCTTTCTTGTGGGCGTATTCTGCGCTGTCGCGTTCACTCATGCCTTGGCGTTCCTTTCTTGTTGTAGCTGCAGGCGATACTGTCCCGGAGAGATCCCCGTCCATTTTTTAAAAGAGCGGTAAAAGGCGGAGTTATCCTGAAAGCCCATGACAGCTGCAATAGCATCGATGGAAAACTCAGCCCTGTGCATGTAATGCACAGCCAGTTCGCGCCGAAAGTCATCTTTTAACTGTTGAAAACTGGTTCCCTCGGCAGTGAGGCGTCGGTGCAGCGTGCGTGGCGACATATTTAGCCGCGAGGCTGCGCCGCTGGCAGTGGGCAGGTTTCCCGGCCCTGCTGCTGCCAGCATTTGCTCGATTTCCCGCGACAGGGTTTTCAAATCTCCAGGAGGGTCCCGTTTAACGAGCGGGTAGGGCGCCAGCCGCAGGAACTCGCGCAAGCTATCTTCGTTCTGGACAATAGGATGTTGCAGCAATTGTTGCGTTACGACCAGGCCGGAGTGGTCCCTGTTGAATCGAACCGGGCAACCGAACAAGTGCTCGTAGTGATCGCTGGTCTTGGGCTGGGAGGCTCGCAATTGAACTTCTTGTAGTGGGAGCTCGCGGCCAATCAGCCAACTGTAGAAGCGGTACATCATCAGTAACACATTGGCGTGTCCAACGTGCTCTCGGTCTCGCTCAGGAGAAGCAGAACGCTGGAACAGGCATAACACCTTATCCCCTCCCAACGGCAGCAGCGGGCCGCTGACGCGCTCTCTGGGTGTATCCCGGTAGGAGTCGCAGTAGTCATAGAATTCCCAGGCGCGGGTCAGTGCCTGCTCAAGTGTCTGGCAGTGAATGACAAATAGGCACATCATCCGAAAAGTGCCTGGCGGAGCGTGATACTCCTGGCCCAGGCCGAATGCCTCGTCCTGCAGCAACTTCATCAGCAGCCCATAGAGCTTGCTATAGCAGGCGGTAGCAATCTCTGTGGTTTCCGGGTTCGGGTCTTCCAGCGGGTTAAAGTCCAGGCCGATCTGCTGCAGCGCGCGTTCCAGCGGGTAGCCCTGTTCAACCACCACTCGCAAGAGAGTGTTGAGGGTTTTCAGGGGCATGGTGTTCACAGTGGTGGGATCCCTGGGAGTTACAGCATGGGCTCAAGGGGGAGAGCGTTATGCGCTCTCCTCGCCCTCGGCCAGGGAGGTAATGCGATCGGCAGAGGATTTGATGCGTGCGGCGATTTCCTCAATTCTGGCGCCGGTGACAGGACCGCCAAGAGATCCGGCCACGAAGCACATAACCGGGAGTTTATTTTCGATAAACACGGGAACCGAAATTGTGCTCACGTCGTACTTTGCTTTGGGGTCAATGCGGTCGAGATGAAAATATTCATCGCAAAGGTCGTGCTGGTATCGATTTGCGGCCTCTTCGAGTTCGGTCAAACTCCAGGAAGAGTGAATGCGTGCGAGTTCTCTGGTCAACTCAACTTCCGCCTTGGTTTTCAGGGTCACTTCGTAACCGCGAGCCCGGATAGCAATCAGCGCTACCCTGAGTTTCTGGTCCAGTTTCTCGTTGTATTCACCACGCGACTCGTGTGCTCTGGTCAACCAGGCCTCGAGGTGCTTGGCTGGAGAAAAAGCAGTGAAACAGGCCGCTACGGGGGCCGTATTGGGCAGGCGCAGGCCTAGCTGGAAAGAGTCGATCAGAGGCTGTGCCTTGCCATACAGGGCCAATAGCACCATATGTTGCTTGGAGCGGCCGGTGACTGCAAAGCCAACGTCCAGGTCTTGCTGCAAGCTCTCCAGCTCTGGCCTCGCATACTCCAGCACGGGAAACTGGGCGAACGCGGCGTTGCCCGCCGCGATAATGGAGGGCCCTAATCGATAAGCTTTGGTTTTCGGGTGTTGTACCAGGAAGCCATAGTTGGCCATTGTGGTCAGTATCGCGTGACAAGTGGCCTTGTTCAGATTGAGTCTTCGGGTCATCTCTGTCAGGCCGAAGGCCTGATGGGGATTGGCCATCAGCAGGTCGAGTATCGCCAGGGCGCGTGCTGTGGGTTGCGAAAAAAGGGCCAAAGAACTACTCCCGGTATTAGCACCGACACTGCTGGTGCGTGCAAAATTTAGTATAAAATGTTGTACTTTATAGTAACGCCCAGAGGCAGGCTACATCAAGCCTGATGGCAGCGGTGGTCAGGTCAATAGTCCGTGTGCCCCTAGGCACAGTGTCCGGAGAGTGCGAGCAACGTGTTAATTCTTTATGGAACCAGCGCCTGTCATCTGTGTGAACTTGCCGCCGGCCTCCTGCAGCAGGCCGATCTTGAGTTTGAAGAGGTGGACATCAGCGAGTCTGATGCGCTGTTTGAACGCTACGGGGTAACCATTCCCGTCCTCAGGAGGGAGGACGGGGTGGAATTGAACTGGCCATTCGATACCGCCAGTTTAAGCAGCTTTGTCGGCTAGCTGCCGACACGAACTGCCAAAACGTCGCAGCTGGCGCCGTGGAGAACTCCGTTAGCGGTAGAACCCATTAACAGGGCAAGGCCGTAGCGGCCGTGGCTACCTACCACGATCAGGTCGGCACCGATTTCTTCCGCCATGGCGTGAATTTCAACTTCCGGGCGGCCAAGCACGATGTGCTGGTGGTCGTGGTCTATGCTGTTTTGCTCGGCGAACCGCTTTAACTGTTCAGTAGCCTGATTCTGGATTTCATCCTGGAGGCCGGAAAAGTCCATGGGGATATCTACCCCATAGGCGAAACTGAGCGGTTCGATAACATGGATAATATGCAGCTCGCAGTCGCCATTACTGGCAATGCCTTGCGCGCGTAGCGCAACCTGGTTGGATTCGTCGCTAAGGTCGATGGCCACCAGAACTTTATTATACTGAGACATGCTTTTACTCCACGTTTTCAAGGTTAGAAGGCCTTTAGTTATAGCATAGAATCCGGTCTGGGCAATCCCGCCTCCGGCTTGAATTTGATCTGAATCAGGAAGCTTGTGTATTGAAATACCTATTGATCTTGTTTGTCATTGCCGTCGCGTTGGCGCCGCTGACTCATTTTTTGCCCAGTAAGCGGCAGCGGCAGGTTGCCAGGATGCGAGAGTACGCCGCCGTGCATGGGCTCTTTGTTGAGTTTCGTGATTTGCCGGCACGTGCTTCCAGACAGGGTCAAGAGAAGCGCAAGCAACAAATTATTTATTACGGCAAGCGATTGCCCCCATCGCGCAAGGAGGCGCGCAGTCGCACCGCCTGGGCGTGCGAGGAGAGCAAGTGGACATCTTTGACAGGGAGAGCGGCAGTGCCAGCTGCGTTGGAACAAATGCCCGCATCAATTCTGGCCGCGAGCCTGGACGAGGGGTCCTGCGGTATCTATTGGCTAGAAGCCGGCGAAGAGGCCGATGTTGCGCAGATTGTCTCCGCCCTCGAGGCCTGGCACGGTGAGCTCTGACTGGGGTGTTCTGGGCTGGATTGTCAGTCGCATAATAAGCACTGATACACGATTTTTCTTGACCGGGGCGAGATGGCGACATATATATGCCCCCTTTTGACGCAGGCTCGCATATTGTTTTGCGGACCAACACATCGTTTGAATAGTAGGAATCAATGGGTAAATCATTAGTTATTGTCGAGTCGCCAGCCAAGGCCAAGACCATCAACAAATACCTGGGCAAGGACTACGTGGTGAAATCCAGCGTGGGCCATATCCGGGATTTGCCTACCGCAGGTAGCTCGACTTCCAAAGTGGATCCCAAGGAGAGAGCGGCCCAGGCAGCGATCACACGCAAGATGGCGCCTGCGCAAAAAGCAGCCCACAAGAAAAAGAAGAGTCGTGAGCAGTTGATTCGTCGCATGGGTATTGACCCAGAGAAAGGCTGGAAAGCCAACTATCAGGTGTTGCCCGGCAAAGAGAAAGTCGTCAATGAACTGAAAAAGCTGGCAGCTGACGCCGACTCAATCTATCTCGCAACGGACCTTGATCGCGAGGGAGAGGCAATAGCCTGGCATTTGCGTGAGGCCATCGGTGGGGATGATTCCCGCTACCAGCGCGTGGTCTTCAACGAAATTACCAAGAAAGCGATTACTGAAGCTTTTGAAAAACCAGCCCATCTGGACCAGGATCGGGTCAATGCGCAGCAGGCGCGACGATTCCTGGACCGTGTCGTGGGGTATATGGTCTCACCCTTGCTCTGGTCCAAAGTTGCTCGCGGCCTTTCCGCGGGTCGGGTGCAATCTGTCGCTGTGCGCCTGATTGTGGAGCGTGAGCGAGAAATTCACGCCTTCATTCCCGAGGAGTACTGGGAGATACATGCGGACCTGGCCACCCAGGCCGAAGAGGAATTGCGGTTTCAGGTACGCAAGTACAAGGGTGAAAATTTCCGCCCGGGAGACGAGGAGTCAGCCAGCAAGGCGACTGCAGAACTGGAATCATTGCCTTACGTCATTGCGGGCCGGGAAGACAAACCGACCCGATCCAGGCCTCCGGCGCCGTTTATAACCTCAACCCTGCAGCAGGCTGCGAGTACCCGCCTGGGCTTCAGTGTTAAAAAGACGATGATGATGGCGCAGCGGCTGTATGAAGCAGGCTATATCACTTATATGCGTACAGACTCTACCAACCTGAGCGCAGAGGCGGTGGCCGCTTGTCGCGATTACATCGGGTCTAATTTTTCCAAGCGTTACCTGCCTGACAACCCTAATTCTTATTCCTCTAAGGAAGGCGCCCAGGAAGCGCACGAGGCGATTCGGCCCTCGGACGTTAACGTTTTGCAAGCTTCCCTGAAGAATATGGAGCGCGACGCAGAGCGTTTGTATGAGCTTATTTGGCGCCAATTCGTAGCGGGTCAAATGCCTCCTGCGGAATACACGGCCACGACAATCACCGCCAGCGCTGGCGATTATCAGCTTAACGTCAAAGGGCGTATTATCCGCTTTGACGGTTTCACCAAGGTGCAGCCGCCAGCCAGTCGCAAGGGCGATGATTCTGTCCTGCCCGACGTGCAAGAGGGCGATCAGCTATCGCTGAAGAAACTGGACCCGGCACAACACTTTACCAAGCCTACTCCCCGGTACGGAGAGGCCAGCCTGGTTCGAGAGCTGGAAAAGCGCGGCATTGGCCGACCCTCAACCTATGCCTCCATTATCTCGACCATTCAGGACCGGGGTTACGCCCGGCTTGAGAACAAGCGCTTCTATGCCGAGAAAATGGGCGACATCGTGACCCAGCGGCTGCAAAAAAGCTTTCCTGACCTGCTGGATTATGGTTTTACCGCTGGCATGGAGGAGAGGCTGGATGACGTAGCAGAGGGCGATCGGGATTGGCGCGACCTGCTCGATGCTTTCTATGCCGAGTTCAGTGATCTACTGGAGACCGCGGCCGAGCCCGAGCCCGCGGGAATGGAGCCTAATGAGCCGACGATGACGGACATCGAGTGCTCCAACTGCGGGCGCGATATGCAAATACGCACTGCCAGCACGGGGGTGTTCCTGGGCTGCTCAGGGTATGCGCTGCCACCCAAGGAACGCTGCAAAAATACGATTAACCTGACGTCGGGAGACGAGGCTATTCGCGAGGATGCAGACGATGAAGCCGAGTCGCGCCAGCTGCTGGAGCGTCATCGCTGCAAAAAATGTAATGCCGCGATGGACAGCTACCTGATCGACGAAGATCGTAAATTGCACGTGTGTGGTAACAACCCTGACTGCGATGGTTTTGAAGTCGAGCACGGTAAGTTCAAGATCAAGGGCTACGAAGGCCCGGTGCTGGAGTGCGATAAGTGCGGCGCAGAAATGCAGCTGAAGAATGGTCGCTTCGGTAAATATTTCGGTTGTACAGCTGAAGACTGTAAGAACACCCGCAAGCTATTGCGCAACGGTGAGGCGGCTCCCCCCAAAATGGACCCAGTTCCCATGCCAGAGCTTGAGTGCCTCAAAGTCGAAGATACCTACGTGCTGCGAGATGGCGCTGCCGGTATGTTTTTAGCGGCAAGCCAGTTTCCCCGCAACCGCGAAACTCGAGCGCCCTTTGTCGATGAGTTGCTGCCTCACAAAAGCGAGATTGACCCCAAGTACAAGTTTATTTTCTCAGCGCCCACCGAAGATGATGACGGTAATCGGGCTCAAGTGCGTTACAGCCGTAAGTCTAAAGAGCAGTACGTGATGACTGAAAAAGATGGCAAGGCAACAGGTTGGAAAGCCTTCTATCGCAAGGGCAAATGGGAAGAGGAACGCAGTAAGGGCAGGGCACGCAAGTAACATGAGTTCCGCGCGTGGCCAGGCGAATCATGCGCTCTATTTGGCCAGAATTTTACTCTCAGCCTGGCGGCGCGATTTGAGCGCCGAGTCGGTGGCCTCGGTCACCTTGACCCAGGCATATATGCCGGCGATCAGGCGTCATCTGGGTCGAGCCTATGGGTGGTTCCTCATTGAAGTGACGCGCCCCGGTGGTCTCCCAGCCGATCCCCCGCTTTGCGTTGCAGAAATGCCTGAGGTCGTTGCAGGCAAAGCGGTGCCTGGAGAGCTTATGGAGTTTCAGCAACTGGAACAGACCGGCTGGATTGGTGACATGCTGGCTGATGATGTGGTGCAAGTCGCTTCCGCAAGTTCCGGTAACCTCGCCTTGAACGCGAACACCCCTGGTCCCGACCTGGCAGAGGCCTGGGCTGACCAGATGCAAAGCTTATTCGACAGGATGGGCGATTCGCTGGACGAATACTAGACAGGCACTGTCCTGGTGCCAGGTTCCATCTAATGCGTTTCCTCGATGGATCTTCCACGGCCAGATTTAGTGCTATCTAGGAGCCTGAGCGGCTGATAGAATGTTAAGGCAGTTTTAGCAAAGAGAGGTTTTTTGAGTGTCTGCATCCTTACTGGAGATCGTAGATCTTGGCGACGGTGAAATCGTACTGCAACGTGCTGACGATGATTCCGAGCCGCTTGTGGTTATACGTTTCTCGGAAGAATCGCGCGTGTATATGATGGATAACAGTCTGGAAGTCGCAAAAGCGATGATACAGGCGGGAATTCAGGCGGCGGCTGAAATGGCCGAGCAGGGCGAGGTTGAAATCGAGCCCACTGTTGAGGCCCCCAGAGTCCTTCACTAGCAGCAGCGATAGAACAACACGCCGGGCAGCACGCTGACGCTGATGCCGGCCCCTAACAGACGCTAGTAGCGCACTGTCAGACTCGTTTCCGCTTCAATATCAGCCCGCAGTCAATTACCGCGGCGCAATACTCCAACGCTCAGGCCCTCGATTGCAAACACCTGCTCGCGCAGGTCGACATTGATAGGCTCGTAGTCGGGGTTTTCAGGGAGTAGCTGCAGCTGATGCTTATCGGCCCCTTTTTGTAACCGCTTGACCGTAACCTCGTCTTCGATACGTGCCACTACTACGTCACCGTTGTTGGCAACAGGGGTGCTGTGCACCGCCAGCAGGTCGCCATCAAATATGCCGATATCGATCATGCTGTCACCGGTGACCTTGAGGAAGTAGTCTGCCCTGGGCTTAAAAAATTCAGGCGGCAGATCGCAGTAGTCTTCAATATTTTCTTCGGCCAGCACCGGGTTGCCGGCGGCAACGCGACCAACGATGGGAATCCCCGCTGTGTCGGGAAGCTTGATTCCGCGGGATGCGCCCGGAATGATCTCGATCGCCCCTTTGCGGGCCAGGGCTTTCAAGTGCTCTTCTGCGGCGTTGGCAGACTTGAAGCCCAGTTCACGGGCAATGTCGGCTCGAGTGGGCGGGTAGCCCGTTTGGTCGATATGCTGGCGTATCACGTCCAGCACCTGTTGTTGTCGGTTGGTGAGCTTTTCCATGGTTGCCCCTATCTGTTTATTTATACAGTTGCTGTAATTATATACAGTTAAGCAGGGCAAAAACAATGGGCGTGTTTGAGGCGTCCAGATCGTCCGGGGTGGGATTAAAAGTCCTCAACACCGTACATGGCGTCAGGCTCGATCAAATTCAGTGGATTGGTCCAGTCTTCAGGGTGCATGGGCAGGTCCGGGTCGAGCATGTCTTCGTCGTCCAGTTCAAAGGCACTGCGCCAATCTTCAGGTGCTTCGGCTTTCTGCAGCAGCATTTCCCGCCACGCATCAAGGTCGTACTCAGACACCTCGCCATCAAGGTACTGGGTTTCGATGGTCAGGGTTGTCGGATCCCAATCCACCACCTCAAATAGCGCGCCGGTCTGGAGGTCTTTGTACCATCCCCCGACCACGGGGCTGAGCATCTTCATTTTACGGTCCTCTGATGTTTTCGCTGTTAGGAAGGTCAACATATCACGCTGGTATAGGCTGTCCATTATGTGAAAAGGCTCTAAGCGCAGCGTTCGAAATTACTTTTGGACTCGGAAATTTTCTTTTTAAAATAGATCAATCAGTTGCGTTACACTTCAAGAGTTGACTTCAATCGATGCGACAATTTATATACTCCTTCCGAACTAAGATGGGCTTCGAGCATGACAAATTTGTCTAAAAACACGCAATGTCTGATCCAGGGGGTCGGTTCATGAACCGCTTCAGCGCGTGGTTGGATACTGCCGCTGCCGGACTGGGTGTCCAGGTAGAACTGCTGCTGTTATTGGCGCTTTTGCTGGCAGGAGCCATGGCCCATCTTGCGCTGGGATTTGTAGTCCGGCGGTTGCATAGCGCAGTAGACAATAATGAGACGAAATGGGACGACATCGTCGTCAGCGCTCTAGCGCCGCCGTTGCGAGTCGTGCTTTGGGTGATCGTGGGCTACATCGCCATGGAGATCTATACCATTGGTGATGCGCTACAAACTCGAGTCAGTCAAACCTATGACACCGCCCTGGTGTTGTTACTTGCGTGGTTCCTGCACCGCCTGATCGGCGGCGTCGAGAGAGAGGTGCTGCGAGAACGCTACGGTCAACGCGAGTCTGTCGACAAGGCAACGGTCAGGGCAGTGGTGCAATTAGCTCGAGTAGCACTCTGGGTGGTCACCGGCCTGGGCGTATTGCAAAGCATTGATGTTTCTATATCCGGCTTGTTGGCTTTCGGCGGCATTGGCGGCATCGCCGTCGGTTTTGCCGCCAAGGACCTGTTAGCCAATTTCATTGGCGGCCTCAGTATTTATCTGGATCGTCCTTTCACTAACGGCGACTGGATTCGCTCCCCCGACAAGAATATCGAAGGCACAGTAGAGTCTATAGGATGGCGGCTGACGCGTATTCGTACCTTCGACCAGAGGCCGCTGTACGTCCCCAATGCCATATTCAGTCAAATTTCGGTGGAGAACCCGTCGCGCATGTTCAATAGACGCATCTATGAAACGGTGGGCATACGTTATCAGGATTCGGGGAAAATGGCGTTAATCGTAAAGCAGGTGAGGGAGATGTTACAGAATCACGAAGAGATTGATCTGTCTCGTACACTGATCGTCAACTTTGTTTCTTTTGGCTCTTCATCCCTGGACTTTTTTGTTTATACCTTCACCAAAACCACGGACTGGGTGCGTTTTCATGAGATCAAGCAGGATGTCATGCTAAAAATTCTCGAGATCGTGACCCGCAATGGCGCTGATGTGGCATTTCCCACGCAAACTTTGCATGTTGAGCAGGTCATGCAAATGGATCCGGAGCAAAGCCAATGAGAACACTGGGGATTATCGGCGGTACCGGTATCGAGCAGCTGGACGGTCTCGAAATTGTCGATAGCCATGCTGTCGATACTCCCTATGGCGACCCTTCCAGGGCAGTAGAGGAAGGTCGGCTGGGTAATACCCGCCTGTTTTTCCTGCAACGCCATGGCAGCCCCAAGGCAATACCTCCTCACTTAATCAATTACCAGGCGAACCTGTGGGCCTTAAAGTCGCTGCAAGTGAGCGACGTGGTTGCGATCAACGCAGTCGGCGGTATCTCCGCGGCCATGCGCCCTGGTCGGTTGGTGCTCCCGGATCAGCTGATTGACTATACCTGGGGACGTGAGCACACCATTGATACGGGGGAGGGCGACGCGTTAATGCACGTCGACTTTACTGAACCCTATGATAGAAAGTTGCGGAACTCGCTACTTGAATGTGCAAAAGCTGAGGGTATCGCCCACGAAACTGCGGGCGTGCACGGAGTTATGCAAGGGCCGAGACTGGAAACAGCCGCCGAGATTAGGCGCATGGGCCGCGATGGCTGTGATCTGGTTGGCATGACCGGCATGCCCGAGGCTTCTCTGGCGCGAGAGATGGGCCTGGCTTATGCCAGTATCTGCATGGTAGTGAATGCGGCGGCGGGGCTCGATGACAAGCCGCTTACCCTGGATATGATGCGCGAAACGCTGTTGCAGGAGGCTGCTGTCGTCAGGCAGTTGATCAAGGCGCTGGCTGCAACTTATTGAGTTCGTGACCTAGGAGGCTGGTATTGCAGGTTCATTAACGAACTCTGCGTCGGCCATTTCCTTTAGCTGCTCTTCATCAAGCGGCATGAACTTGATGACGACCCCAATCAGCGGGTGGTCGATGTAGTGTACTTCCTTGCTGCGCATGCGACGGTTTTGCTGCAGTAACACCGCGTGGCGCCAGGGATAAACGGGGCCAGTTTCTTCCGCAACTAAACTCTCGTCGAGTGCTGTAGCTTGTGCTGTGAGTACGCTTTCGTCTTTGTTGATGTAATAGGGTGTTTCCTCCTCTGGCTCCGGCTCTTCAATGATCAGGGAGAGTGGTCCCAGAGGTGGTGCTGGCATGCGCCATTCGCCCGGCAAATACTCGCCCTGGGTGTTGAGCCAGAGATTGGTCTCAATATGCAGGTAGCGCGCTATGTGTAATTTCACGGTGCCTTGTAGTCTTGGCCAATCGCCGCTGTCGCCGGAACGATCGATAACGAGCGGTATAGCGGTGCTCTCGTCGCGAACCGGTTGTACCCAGGTCTCGTGGAAAAGAGTCTTGTAGTAGCCGGTCCGCTGCATGTACGCCGCTTTGCCATAAAACTCTGCGCTGCGCTGAGGCAGGGCAACGAAGGGCGTCGGTGTCACAGGGGCTGGGCTGGCAACAGACGAAGCGCTCATTGGGGGAATGTCCGAGGCCGTGTTTTCTGGTGGAAGACTAAGTGTTTGACGGCCCAATTCATCGACTTCACTGTCGCCACCGTGCGCTCCTTGCCTGTTTTTCACCAGTTCGGGATGAACCAGGAAACGGCCAGTTCCCGGGTAGCTGAGTTCTGGAAGCGGTTCCCAGTGCTCCACTGTCGCACCACCTTCGTGGCTGAATATCAGCAGCTCAACCTGGTACCAGCGCTCGCCCTGGGCGTGAGTCGTTGCGGCAAAGAGCGCTAGCGCCAGGGCAATGCAATGAGTAAGGCGGTATTTCATGAGTGTCATCAGGCGGCGTCTTCCGTGGCATCTTCAGCGAAACTATTGAGGAGGTCCTCGACATACTGCTGTCGCTGAAACTTGTCTTCCAGTTCGTGTTCAAAGCGCAGGCGTGTTGCACCTGCCAGCTTGTAAGAGCGGGGATCAGACTGGACCAGTTTAACCAATGACATCGGATTGACTCTCGTGCTTTCTTTGAAGTCGATACTACCACCACTTGCGCCGGCTTCAATGGCGCGTATGCCCAATTCCTGTGCTAGCAGTCGCAGTCTCGACACCTGGAACAGGTTGCCCACCTGGGGAGGCAGCAACCCGAAGCGATCGATCATTTCTACCTGCAGTTCCCTCAATTGTTCCTCATCGGCGGCCGCGGCAATGCGCTTGTAAAGGACTAAGCGACTATTGACGTCGGGAAGGTAGTCCTCGGGAATCAGTGCCGGGATATGGAGATTGACCTCAGTGCCTGCATCAAGAGGCGCGTCTACATCGGGAATCTCACCGCGTTTAAGTGAGGCTACAGCGCGCTCCAGCATTTCCATGTACAGAGCGAAACCCACTGAGTGAATCTGACCACTTTGCTCGTCACCCAGAAGCTCGCCAGCGCCGCGAATTTCAAGGTCGTGTGTCGCCAGCAGGTAACCTGCGCCGAGGTCGCCAGCGGCCTCAATGGCCTCCAGTCGTTTGCCTGCGTCAGCGGTTATAGCAGAGCGGGGAGGGGTCAGGAGGTAGGCATAGGCCTGGTGATGAGAGCGTCCTACCCGGCCTCGCAGCTGGTGCAGCTGGGCCAGGCCAAAGCGGTCGGCCCGTTCAATAATAATCGTGTTGGCGTTGGGTATGTCGATGCCAGTTTCAATAATGGTTGTACACATTAAAATGTGATGATTCTGGTGATAGAAGGAAGACATCACCTGTTCAAGCTCGGTTTCGCGCATTTGACCGTGAGCGACACCCACGTTCAGTTCGGGCACTAACTCCCTCAGCTTGCGGGCACTCTCCTCAATTGTTTTTACTTCGTTGTGCAGGTAGTAAACTTGTCCGCCCCTGAGGGTTTCGCGCAACACTGCCTCTTTTACCAGTGCAATGTTTTGCTCGCGCACGAAGGTCTTGATGGAAAGGCGCCTGGCCGGCGGGGTAGCAATAATTGACAGGTCGCGCATACCACCCAGTGCCATGTTGAGCGTTCTTGGAATAGGTGTCGCAGTGAGCGTAAGAATATCGACTTCCGAGCGTAAAGCCTTGATAGCCTCTTTCTGCTTCACGCCAAAACGGTGCTCTTCGTCGATGATTAGCAGGCCCAGGTCATTAAAGCGAAAGTCTGACTGGAGTAATTTATGGGTGCCGACCAGGATGTCGACCTTACCGTCTGCAATGCGCTTGCTGACTTCTTTAATCTGGGCGGCAGACTTAAAGCGTGAGACGACCTCGACATTCACTGGCCAGTCAGCAAAACGATCGCAGAAGGAGCTATGGTGCTGCTGGGCCAGCAGGGTCGTCGGCACCAGCACGGCGACCTGCTTCTTGTTTTGACTGGCAATGAAGGCGGCGCGCATGGCGACCTCTGTTTTACCGAAGCCAACATCCCCACATACCAGTCTATCCATGACCCTCGGGCTGCACATATCGTCTACGACAGCGCGAATGGTGAGTTCCTGGTCTGGTGTCTCCTCGAACGGGAACGCGGCGGAGAATTGGTTGTATAAGCCCTGGTCCAGTTCGAAAGCATAGCCTTTACGCGCTTCTCTGCGAGCGTAGACTTCCAGCAACTGGGCGGCAATGTCGTTTGCTTTTTCACTGGCCTTACGCCGGGCTTTATCCCATTGCTCGGACCCCAGGGTATGAAGCGGTGCGAGGTCTGGGTCTGAGCCGGCGTAGCGACTGATGAGATGCAGTGACGCGACAGGCACATAGAGCTTGGAACCCTTGGCGTATTCCAGGGTAAGGAACTCCGCCTCTTGTTCATCCACCGACAAGGTCTGCAAGCCCACGTATCGACCCACGCCGTGTTCCAGGTGAACCACCGGCACGCCTTCACGCAATTCGTTGATATCGCGAAACACATTGGCGTTGGTCGCTTCCTGACTGGGTCGTCTGCGGCGACGCTGGGCGACCCGATTGCCAAATAATTGGGTTTCGCAGACCAGCGTGGGTTCGCCCGGGCCAAAGTAAAGACCGCGGTCCAGCGGTGCTGTCGCAATCGCAAAACGCTCACCGGACGCTATGAAGGCGTGCCAGTTATCCACGGCAGGAGGTTTGAGTCCCAGCTCTTGCAACGACTCGAGCAGGATTTCCCTTCTCCCCGCCGATTCTGCACAAAGCAATACGGGTGCACCGTGCTCATCGAGAAAGCGCGCAAGATTGGTGACGGCGGAGGTGACTGTTTGATCTGTGGCCAGGTCTGGCGGCGGCAGCACAGCGGTTTGCTGGTGCACTGGAGCATCGGGATTGTGGCGCAGCTCGAGCAGAGGGAAGTGTTTTAACAGACTGTAGAGTTCCTCGACGGGCGTAAAACCTTTGGCTGGCGGTAACAAGGGGCGTCGAGGGTCAATGCCATATTCCTCAAAGCGGCTGCCAACCTCATGCCAAAAATGTTCTGCGGCACCGTGGTGGTCGCCCGTGGTGATAAGAACGGCGTTTTCCGGCAGATAATCAAACAGGGTGGCACAGCTGTCGAAAAACAGTGGCAGGTAATACTCACAGCCGCTCGGGCTGCGGCCTGCGCTGACCTCAACGTAAGTGGGGCAGCTGTCGTGGTCAACATCAAATGCCTCCCACCAATTCATCTGGAAGCGGGTGATCGCGCTGCCTTCCAGCGGATATTCCCGCGCCGGGAGCATGTTGATGGCGCTGACTTTCTCTACCGTACGCTGCGTTTCAGGATCGAACGTTCGCAGCGTATCGACCTCGTCGTCCAGTAGATCGATTCGGTAGGGCAGGTCAGATCCCATGGGGTAAATATCAAAAAGCGACCCGCGCAAAGCGAATTCGCCGTGCTCGAATACCGTTTCAACATTGCGGTAGCCGTTGCGTTCAAGATTGCGACGAAAACTATCAAGGTCGATGCTCTGGCCTTCCTCAAGCACCAGGCTTGATCCCGCCACGTAGTGTGTGGGTGGTAAGCGGTGCATCAAGGTGGGCACAGGGACGATTAAAATGCCGCCGCTACAGCGCGGGAGGCGGAAGAGGGTGCTCAGTCGCTCGGAAATAATGTCCTGGTGAGGCGAAAAGTTGTCGTAGGGCAATGTTTCCCAGTCTGGGAAAGCCAATATTTCCAATTCTGCATCCAGATAGAACGGAAGTTCTCTCTCTAATGCCAGTGCCGCGCTGGTATCTGCCGTAATCACCACCAGCAGTCGTTTGGGGTCGGCCAGTTCTGCAATACAGCGGGCGTCAGCACCCCCGTAGAACGGGCCGAGAGCGGTTCGAGTACCTTTTTGTCGAGGCCAGGGGGTCGCCTGTACCAGGGGTGTGAACATGCAGGTGCTTTGGATTTGTTGCCAGCGGGCGCGCATTGTAGCGCGTGCTTGTGCCCAGTCTCCAGTCCATTACCGTGAGTAATAGTGAGAATGCCTGCGCTTGCTTGCGCGTACCGGATCATAAGACGATAATACGCGGCCTCACATCACCGCTCAGGACCCAAAGAACGTGAACGATCGCAAGAGAGAACGTCCCGCCGATTACTTCAAAGACTGGAAAGAGCGCGAAGCGCTGGCCGAAGGTATGATTCCAGTGGTTGGAAAGCTGGCGCGCGAAAAAAGCGTTAAGTGCTATATCTATGGCAAATCCCTGGTTAATCGCTCAGTACTGGAGATCATGAAAGATCACCGCTATGTGCGTCAGGTTGAGGCCAACGAACTGTCGGAGTTCGAAACTTTTCCGGTGTTGACCGAGTTGTCGAAGTTGGATCTTGGCCCCGCCCATGTTGATGTGGGCCGCCTGGCGGTCAATTACTACGACAAAGGTGAGGGCGAAGGCCTCAGTATTGAGGAGTACGTGCGTCGTGAAGTGGCCGAAGATATAGGCTCAGACGCCAAGCCGCTGCAAAAGCCGCAGGATGTCGTGCTTTATGGCTTTGGTCGGATTGGGCGATTGATGGCCCGTATTCTTATCGACAAGACCGATGGAGGCGACGCCCTGCGTTTGCGAGCAATCGTAGTGCGTAAAGGCAAGGCCCCTAACGATCTGGTCAAGCGCGCCAGCCTTTTGCGTCGCGACTCAATTCACGGGGCTTTCGATGGCACTATCCGTGTTGATGAGGAGCGCCAGTCCTTCGTCGCGAACGGCAACGAAGTGAAGGTCATTTACGCTGATTCCCCGGATTCCATCGACTATACCGATTACGGTATTGACGACGCCATTGTGGTGGACAACACGGGCGTGTGGCGTGATGAAGCCGGTCTTTCGCTGCACCTCAAGAGCAAGGGTGTATCCAAAGTGATATTGACAGCACCCGGTAAAGGCGATTTGAAGAACGTCGTACACGGTATTAACCACGATATTATCGATCCCTCGGACAGCATTATTTCCGCGGCTTCGTGCACCACCAATGCGATCGCGCCACCCTTAAAGGCGATGGATGATGAATACGGTATCAGTGCTGGCCACGTGGAGACTGTTCACGCCTTCACCAATGACCAGAACCTGATCGATAATTATCACAACGCCGCCCGTCGGGGCCGCGCCGCTCCATTGAATATGGTGCTGACAGAGACCGGCGCAGCCAAAGCCGTGGGGAAAGTGTTGCCGCAGTTTGTCGGCAAGCTCACGGGAAACGCTATTCGAGTTCCTACGCCCAATGTCTCCATGGCTATCCTGAACCTGACCCTGGATCGGGCGACAACCGCTGAGGAAGTCAATGAGTACATGCGCAACAGGGCGCTGCACTCACCCCTGCGCAAGCAGATCGACTATTCCAATTCGCCGGAGGTGGTGTCTACGGATTTCGTGGGGTCACGTCATGCCTGTATTTTTGACGCCCAGGCCACGATCGTGAATGGCAACCAGGCTGTTCTGTACCTCTGGTATGACAACGAATTCGGTTATAGCTGCCAGGTTCATCGTATTCTGGAGCAAATGGCCGGTCTGGATTACTCGGTATACCCGAAAGAGGCCTAGTTTTAGCGCCGGCGGGAGGCTGTTCCTCTGCCGGCAACTCCAGAAGCCACTGCCTACCGGGTTACCCAGGGATGGTGGCGATTTTCTGACCGTCCGGTCGCTCTTTATCGCCAATTTGGGTCGCTAAGATGCCTCGAGGACGAGCAAGAGACTGTGACAACTATCAATATGCCTCGGGGCAGGGCCCGTCTACCCCCAAAGTGGTATTCGACATAGGTCTAAGAAACCCTCAAAACCTGTTCAAAATCAAAGAACTGGCCTCCCGAATGTGGCCTTTTTTTAGCGCTTAACCTATAATGCGCGCGGCTCGAAGGCCGGTGGCAAATTTTGCCGCCCGCAATGGTCCTGGGCCCACCCACACACTAGATTCTGTAGGCAGATCGTATGATCAAGATCAAGCGGGGTATGGAAATCCCAATTCAGGGAACTCCCCAGCAAGTTATTGAAGATGCACCTGCGGCGCGCGCGGTCGCGCTGGTCGGATTCGACTACGTTGGCATGAAACCCACCATGGAAGTGCAGGAGGGCGACCGGGTCAAACTTGGCCAACTTCTGTTCACCGATAAAAAATCTGAAGGTGTGCGCTACACAGCGCCTGCATCGGGGGTGGTGTCGGCAATTAACCGCGGGGCTCGCCGGGTGTTGCAGTCCGTCGTCATCGATATCGACGGCGACGAGGCAGAGAGCTTTGGTAGCTACAGCGCTGATCAAGCCCGGAGCCTGGACGCTGCGGTTGTTCGCGAACAATTGATCCAGAGTGGGCAGTGGGCTGCGCTGCGTACCCGGCCGTTCAGTAAGGTGCCTGCAGTTGATGCTGAAGCGGCAGCGATCTTCGTTACCGCTATGGACACGCAGCCTTTGGCTGCCGACCCAACTGTGATTATCGCCGAACATGAAGAAGCATTTGCCCTGGGTCAGGATCTGTTGGCGAATTTAACCAGCGGTAAAGTCTATGTTTGCTCCGCTGCAGGAACCTCGGTTCCAGTGGGTAAAGCAAGCAATATCGAAACAGCTGAATTTTCCGGCCCTCATCCCGCAGGCCTGGCGGGGACACATATACATTTCCTTGAAGGTGTCAGCGCCAGCAAAATCGTCTGGCAGGTTGGATATCAGGACGTCATCGCGATCGGTCGTTTGTTTCTTGATGGACGTCTTTTTACCCAGCGCGTCATATCGCTGGCGGGACCACAGGTAGAGAACCCTCGTTTGTTGCGCACTCGCCTGGGCGTTGATTTGCAGGCGCTGTGTGCAGGTGAACAAAAGGATGGCGATAACCGCGTGATTTCTGGTTCCGTACTGGGTGGCCGCGGCGTTGCCACTGGCACAGCGTATCTGGGCCGCTATCACAACCAGGTCTCGGTGCTGCTTGAAGGTCGCCATCGCGAGTTTATGGGCTGGTTGTCACCGGGTGTGAACAAGCACTCCAGCCTGGGCATCTACATCAGCAATTTCTTCGGCCTGAAGCCTTTGGCCATGACAACCAATACCAACGGCTCTGAACGCGCCATGGTGCCGGTAGGTCAATATGAGACCATCATGCCACTGGATATCCTGCCCACCCAATTGCTGCGCTCTTTAATCGTCGGTGATACAGAGTCAGCTCAGCAGCTGGGGTGCCTGGAACTGGAAGAGGAAGATTTGGCTCTATGCACTTATGTCTGTGCTGGTAAGTACGAATATGGACCTATCCTGCGGGATAACCTGACGCGCATTGAGAAGGAGGGTTAATCCGTGGCACTTCGTAAAATTCTGGACAACCTGGAGCACCACTTCACTGAGGGTGGCAAACTCCAGAGCTGGTATGCGCTGTATGAAGCAGCAGATACTATTTTCTATTCTCCTGGCTCGGTTACTAAAAGTACTGCCCATGTTCGCGACGGGATCGACCTGAAGCGAATCATGATTACTGTCTGGTTCGCCGCTTTCCCCGCTATGTTTTACGGGATGTATAACCTGGGTTTCCAGGCTACTGACGCAATGGCCGCAGGTGCCAGTGTACAGGGCTGGCATGGTTGGTTAATCGAGCTGCTGGGTGGCTATGATGCCGGCAACCTTTGGCATTGCTTCTGGTACGGCGCCGTATTCTTCCTTCCGATTTATCTGGTGACCTTTGTGGTTGGCGGTTTTTGGGAAGTGCTTTTTGCAATGAAGCGAGGCCATGAGGTTAATGAGGGCTTTTTCGTAACCTCCATCCTTTTCGCCCTGATCTGCCCGCCCGATATTCCCCTTTGGCAGGTGGCCATCGGTATTAGCTTTGGTGTCGTGATTGGCAAGGAAGTGTTTGGCGGTACGGGTAAAAATTTCCTCAACCCTGCGCTTACCGGGCGAGCCTTCCTTTATTTTGCCTATCCCGCGCAATTGTCTGGCGACACTGTCTGGGTGGCTGTGGATGGCTATACAGCCGCAACCCCGCTATCCCTGGTGGCATCTGACGGCATGGCTGCGCTACAAGCGCAAATTCCCTGGATGGACGCTTTTGTCGGAGCGATTCCCGGAAGCGTGGGAGAGACCTCCACCCTCGCTATCTTTATAGGTGGTTTTATCCTGCTGGCCAGTCGCATCGCGTCCTGGCGTATCGTTGCTGGCGTCTTTCTGGGTATGGTGGTGCTGAGCACTTTCCTGAATATGGTTGGCTCTGAGACTAACCTGGCGTTTGCGATGCCCTGGTACTGGCACCTGGTCACGGGCGGATTCGCCTTTGGCATGATTTTCATGGCTACCGATCCGGTTTCCGGGGCCATGACCAATGGCGGTAAGTGGATGTTCGGTATTCTCATCGGCCTGATGACGGTGCTTATTCGTGTTATCAACCCCGCTTTTCCCGAGGGCATCATGCTGGCAATTTTGTTCGCCAATCTGTTTGCTCCGCTGATGGATCATTTCATGGTCCAGGCCAACATCAAACGGAGGCTTGCGCGTGTCCAGTAATGACAGCATCAAAAAGACTCTGATTGTTGCATTCTCTCTTTGTATTGTTTGCTCAGTCATCGTTTCGACCGCCGCAGTATTTCTCAAACCTGCCCAGCAGGCTAACCAGTCTCTGGATCGCAAGCGCAACATTCTAGCTGCTGCGGGAATGCTGGATGAAAGCGTTAGCATCGAAGAACAGTTCGCCCAGATGACTCCTCGTGTAGTCGATCTGCGCACTGGCCAGTTCACTGACGCAATAGACGCCGAGGGATATAACGAGCGCAAAGCGGCCAAGGATCCCGAACAGTCCGATGCGCTGTCTTCTAGCGACGACATAGCCAAGGTTTTCCGTCGTGAACACTACGCGGTAGTTTATTTGGCGGAAGATGCGGAAGGTGGAGTGGATAAAATCATACTGCCTATCCGCGGCTATGGTCTGTGGGGCACGCTTTATGGCTTCATAGCTCTGGAAGGCGATGCCTCTACGGTTGCCGGTATCGGTTTCTACGAGCACAAGGAAACCCCGGGGCTGGGCGGTGAGGTGGATAACCCTCGCTGGAAAGGTCTGTGGCCCGGCAAGCAAGTGTATAAAGATGGGGAACTGGAAATAGCCGTGGTCAAAGGCACGGTTGACCCTGCGGCCCCCGGCGCGCAATACCAGGTAGACGGCATGGCTGGTGCCACTCTGACGACGCGTGGCGTGTCAAACCTGGTGCAATTCTGGCTAGGAGATGGCGGCTTTGCCCCGTTTCTCAATAATCTGAAATCCGGGGAGGCCTGATCGTGGATTCTGCTAAAGATACGCTTACGAGCCCAATTTTCAAAAACAACCCTATCGCACTGCAGATACTCGGTGTTTGTTCAGCGCTGGCGGTCACTTCTTCCCTGCAGGTGACGTTGGTAATGTGTATTGCATTGACCGCCGTGACTGCATTCTCCAATCTTGGCGTGTCACTGATTCGCAAGCACGTGCCGGGCAGTATCCGCATTATCGTGCAGATGATTATTATCGCTTCACTGGTGATCGTGGTGGATCAGGTGTTGAAAGCTTATGCCTATGGCATCAGCAAGCAACTCTCGGTTTTCGTCGGCCTGATTATTACCAACTGTATCGTTATGGGCAGGGCAGAGGCCTTCGCCATGAAGAACCCTCCATTACCCAGCTTCATAGACGGTATCGGTAATGGTCTGGGTTATTCGGTAGTGCTGATCGCGGTTGCGGTAGTGCGAGAGCTGTTTGGCGCCGGCAAGTTGTTCGGCATCGAAATTTTGCCGCTGGTTACTGATGGTGGCTGGTACAACCCCAACGGTCTGCTGTTGCTGCCACCCAGTGCGTTCTTCCTGATTGGCATGTTTATCTGGGCGCTGCGCAGTTTCCAGAAGGAGCAGGTTGAAGAAGCCGATTTCACTATGGCGAAACATACCGTAGCAAAGGAGGGCGTGTAAGATGGAAGAGCTACTGAGTCTGTTTATTCGCTCTATCTTTATCGACAACATGGCCCTGGCCTTTTTCCTGGGCATGTGTACCTTCCTCGCGATCTCTAAAAAGATCGACGCTGCATTGGGTCTCGGTATTGCGGTTATTGTTGTTCTGACCATCACCGTTCCGGTGAACTACCTGATCTACAACTTTCTGTTGGCAGACGGTGCACTGGCCTGGGCCGGACAGCCTGACCTTGATCTCAGCTTCCTGGGTTTGCTGTCTTACATTGGTGTTATCGCTGCGATCGTACAGATCATGGAAATGTTCCTCGACAAGTTTGTACCTGCGCTTTACAACGCGCTGGGCGTTTTCCTGCCACTGATTACCGTGAACTGCGCCATTTTGGGTGCGACCCTGTTTATGGTCGAACGCGACCTGGACTTTGCCGAGAGCGTGGTGTTTGGCGCCGGCTCCGGTGTGGGTTGGGCACTGGCTATCGTGGCCCTGGCGGGTATTCGCGAAAAGCTGAAGTACTCTGACGTGCCGGATGGTCTCAAGGGCCTGGGTATCACATTTATCATCGTTGGACTGATGTCACTTGGCTTCATGTCCTTCGGCGGCATCGATCTGTAAGCGGGGCGCAATCGAATGGATATGACAATTGTTTTTGGTGTGGCCATGTTCACCGCGATCGTACTCGCGTTGGTGGCTATTATCTTGTTCGCGCGTTCGGCCCTGGTTAGCTCTGGCGATGTGAGCATCGAGATTAATGGAGAAAAGACCATTACCGTACCGGCTGGCGGCAAGCTGTTACAGACCCTTTCTGAAAGCGGTCTATTTCTGCCTTCGGCTTGCGGTGGCGGTGGTACCTGCGCCCAGTGCAAGTGCATTGTCAACGACGGTGGCGGCTCCATGCTGCCCACCGAAGAAGGCCACTTCACTAAACGTGATGCGGCTGAAGGTTGGCGTCTGTCCTGCCAGACAGCGGTTAAGCAGGATATGAAGATTGAAGTGCCGGAAGAAGTGTTCGGCGTCAAACAGTGGGAGTGCACTGTAGAGTCCAACCCCAATGTGGCAACGTTCATTAAAGAATTGACCCTGAGATTGCCTGAAGGGGAAACCGTGGATTTCCGTGCTGGTGGCTACGTGCAGCTTGAGTGTCCCCCGCATCACGTGAAGTATTCCGATTTCGATATTGAGGAAGAATATCGCGGTGACTGGGAACACTTTAACTTCTTCAAACACGAATCCATCGTTAAGGAAGATGTCATCCGCGCTTACTCTATGGCGAATTACCCGGAAGAGAAGGGTGTTGTGAAGTTCAATATCCGTATCGCGACACCACCCCCTGGGTCGGAAGGTATTCCGGCGGGGCAGATGTCGTCCTGGGTGTTTAACCTGAAGCCCGGCGACAAAGTGAAGGTTTACGGACCATTCGGCGAATTCTTTGCCAAGGATACCGATGCGGAAATGGTGTTCATCGGCGGTGGTGCTGGTATGGCGCCCATGCGCTCGCACCTCTTCGATCAACTCAAGCGGATCCACTCCAAGCGTAAGATTTCTTTCTGGTACGGTGCTCGTTCGTTGCGCGAGATGTTCTATGTCGAAGATTACGACATGCTGGCGAAAGATAACGAGAATTTTGATTGGCATGTGGCTCTGTCCGACCCCCAGCCCGAAGATAACTGGGATGGACTGACCGGCTTTATTCACAATGTACTGTTTGAAGAGTACTTGAAGAATCACCCGGCACCGGAAGATTGCGAATACTATATGTGTGGGCCGCCCATGATGAACGCGGCGGTGATCCAGATGCTCACAGATTTGGGTGTCGAGCCAGAGAATATTTTGCTGGACGATTTTGGCGGCTGATGGCGTTCAAAAAACTCTATGTAAGCCACTCCCACGAGTGGCTTTTTTCTATCCGGGGTTTCTTCACCGCGCTGACCCTTGTCCTGCTAGTTGCATGCGATCGGCAGCCAGAGGTTTACAGGCTGAGCGGCCCCACGATGGGCACCACCTGGAATGCTACTCTGGTGGTGTCCCCCGGCTCAGAGTTGCAGCAGGGGCAGCTGCTGGCGGGCATTGAGTCAGTGTTGGATATTGTGAATGGCAGCATGTCCACCTACCGCGATGATTCAGAAATTTCACGCTTTAATGGTAGCCCCCAAAATGAATGGTTTTCGGTCTCTTCCGACTTTCATGTCGTGCTTTCTGCGGCGATGGCAGTAGGCAGGCAAAGCAGCGGTGCCTATGACGTCACAGTCGGCCCTCTGGTTAACCTGTGGGGCTTTGGTCCCAAAGGGACAGTATTGACGCCTCCTACTGCCGAGGCCATCGCCAAGGTTAAGCAGCGGGTGGGGCAGGACTATCTTCGGCTTAATGGTGAAAGCCACTCGCTGAAAAAGTCTGCCGATGTCTATCTCGACTTTTCATCGATCGCCAAGGGCTATGCCGTTGATGAGATAGCGCGCTGGCTCAGCGACCAGGGGGTGGTCGACTATCTGGTAGAGGTTGGCGGTGAAATGCGTGTTGCGGGTTTGAGTCCGCGGGGGGATGCCTGGCGCGTGGCGATCGAGCAACCGGAAAATGGTCGCTTCGATATTGCCAGGGCTATCCGCCTCAGTAATGTGGGTGTGGCCACGTCCGGTGACTATCGTAACTACTTTGAAGCCGAAGGCGTGCGCTACTCTCACAGTATCGACCCGCGTACGGGTTATCCTGTGGCCCATGAGTTGGTGTCGGTGACTGTTGTCCACCCCAGTGCCATGCTCGCCGATGCCTGGGCCACGGCGCTGACTGTGTTAGGTGCAAAAGATGCCTGGTCAGTGGCGCAGGAACAGGGTTTGGCGGTATATTTGATCCAACGGGAGGGAGACAGCTATAGCAGCCGACATACCGATGCTTTTGCACCTATGCTCGAAGAGCTCCCCATCCAAAATTAGTAAGCAACTGCTTGCGGAGAGTGCGTTATGTCCATGTTTTTAATCAGCTTCCTGGTATTCGGTCTGGTGATCGCCGGTATGGCTGTGGGCGTTATTATGGGCCGCGGCCCAATCAAGGGGTCTTGCGGAGGCATGGGTGCCCTGGGCATTGATACTGCATGTGATATTTGTGGCGGCGACCCTAAACGCTGCGATGAAGAAACCCGAGACGGCGAGGTGGGCCGTAACAACCCTGAGCTGTTCTATTCCGCTGATAACAAGTAGCGGAATAGTTTCGTTTGAGCGCCCGCGGACACGCCATTCGCCACTACGCCCCCTTCATCGGTTTGCGCTACAGTTTCTCTCGTAAACGCAATCGCTTCACCTCGGTCATTTCTCTGGTATCCATGCTGGGTATGGTGCTTGGAGTCGCCTCCCTGATTACCGTGCTTTCAGTAATGAACGGCTTTGGCGGCGAACTGCGCGGCAGGATATTGTCATTGGTGCCCCATGGCTTCGTTGAGGCCGGGCGGGGTGGCATTAGCGATTGGCAGGCCTTGGCAGGCGACATAGAAGCGATGGAGTCGGTGCTGGCGGTTTCCCCTTACATCAGCGATAAAGTCATTTTTGGCAATGGTCGAACATTGCGTGGTGGCGTTCTTACTGCCATCGATCCCGCGCTGGAAGCGCGCGTTTCAAACATCCCCCAGGCGATGATTCTGGGTTCGCTGGATACGCTGGCGGAACCCGGTTTTTCTGTCGTGTTGGGCGCTTCAATGGCGCGAATTCTGCGGGTAAGCATCGGTGACAGGCTGGAGGTAACTGTTCCTCGCCTCACAGTGACGCCATTGGGCGTGTTCCCGCGCAGCAAGCGGCTTACTGTTACGGGTATCTTTGAAGTCGGCGCACAGCCAGACACCTACCAGGCTTACATCAGCTTGCCCAGCGGGCAAAAATTGCTGGGCCCGCGAAATGCCATTGACGGCTTGCAGCTGAAAACGGTGGATCTTTATTCAGCACCGGAAACCATGCGTTCGGTCGCTCTGGGCCTGCCCGCAGGAATGGTTGTCAAAGACTGGAGCCAAACTCAGGGTTCCCTGTTCCAGGCTGTAAAAATGGAAAAATTAATGGTGAGTTTGTTACTGCTGTCAGTGGTCGCCGTCGCAGCGTTCAATATTGTCTCTACCCTGGTGATGTCGGTTGCAGAGAAACGGCGTGATATTGCTGTGTTGCGAACTATGGGCGCCAGGGCGGGGGGTATTATGGCGATTTTTGTGTCACATGGACTTGGGTTGGCGACCGTGGGTATAGGCGTTGGCGCCGGACTGGGCGTGCTGCTCGCCTCTAATATTTCTGCCATTACCGTTTTTTTAGAAAACTTACTGGGAGTGAAATTATTCGACCCGTCCGTCTATTTTATCAGCGAGCTCCCATCTATCTTGTTGTGGTCCGACGTGATGTCGGTGATTGTCGCATCGCTAATGTTGAGCCTGCTGGCCACGCTGTATCCCGCCTGGCGCGCTGCCAGAGTTGCTCCTGCCGAGGTGTTGCGCTATGAGTGAACCGGTATTGATTTGCGAATCATTGGGCCGAACCTATCAGGACGGGGATCGCTCCGTAGAAGTTTTAGCGAATGTGCAGTTACAGCTTAACCCGGGAGAGAAAATTGCTGTCGTCGGAGCCTCTGGTTCTGGTAAGTCGACACTGCTCAACCTATTAGGCGGGCTGGATAAACCCAGTCATGGACAAGTCCGCTTGTGTGGCCAGGATATGGGGGTGTTGGCTGAAGCACAGCTGTGCGAGCTTCGTAACAAACGCCTGGGCTTCGTCTATCAGTTTCATCATTTACTGCCGGAGTTTGACGCCAGGGAAAATGTGGCGATGCCCTTGCTCATTGGCGGAATGTCCCGGCGTGATAGTCAGCAGCGCGCTGCGCAGATGCTGGAGCGAGTGGGCATGCAACATCGACTGGATCATCGCCCATCGCAGCTATCCGGGGGAGAGCGGCAGAGGGTCGCAATTGCTCGCGCTTTGGTGACCGAGCCAGATTGTGTATTGATGGACGAACCCACTGGCAACCTGGACCCTCATTCAGCGGCACAGGTACTCGCACTGATCGATGAATTGGGTGAGCTTCGCTCTGCCTTCGTGGTGGTTACCCATGATCCCGCCATTGCTGCGCATATGCATCGCACGCTGGAATTGATTGACGGCTGTCTGGAGCAGCGCCGGTGAAGTGGGCCGAGCGCAGGAGAGTTGCCTTGCGTTATACCTTCGCCCATGGACAGGGACACTTGTCCACGTTTCTGTCTTCGTTATCCATGCTTGGCCTTGTATTGGCGATAGCCCTGCTGATTGTCGTGCTGTCAGTGATGAACGGTTTCGATCGAGAAATGCGCGAGCGCATTTTATCGCTAGTGCCGCATATTACCGTTGCCTCCCATGAGCCAATGACAGACTGGCAGGCGCAGCGCGATGAGGTGCTGCGACATCCGCAAGTGCTCGCGGCAACACCTTTCACCCAGTTCGATGCGCTTTTTATGGCAGGTGCCGAAATCGAAACTGCACGTGGAATAGGCATCGATATAAACGAACCCGGCAGTGAGGCCCTGTTGGCCTCATTGCCTGCTGCAGCACGCCGGGATTTCGGTAGCCGGGAAGACGCATTGGTATTGGGGGTCGGTATCGCCCGGCGACTGGGCGCAGAAGTGGGCGAGACGCTAACTCTCATTGTACCTGGCGGTGGACTGACTGGTGACACCGGCGCCACGCGTTTCGAAGCTTTGTATCTCGCTGGCGTGCTGGAGACAGGGACGGAGCTAGATCAGGCAGTTGCCTTGTTGCAGCTTGATACCGCTTCCCGGCTTGCTGGCCTGGGTGAAGGAGTGAGCGGCTTACGCCTGGTCAGCAGCGATATTTTCGATGTCAGTAGTATTGGTTGGCAGGTCGTCAATAGCCTCCCGGTTGGACATTACGCGACGAACTGGATGATGACCCATGGAAACCTGTATGCCGCGATTCAGTTATCGCGTGACCTGGTGAGTATCTTGTTGTTTTCAATCATTGCCGTAGCCGCTTTCAATGTGGTCTCCTCACTGGTTCTGGTGGTTTTTGACAAGCAGGACAATATTGCCATCTTGCGTACGCTGGGCGCATCGGGGGGAGACATCGCCTGGATTTTTGTTTTACAGGGCGCAATGATCGGTGCTGTAGGGGTAATCATGGGAAGTCTTCTGGGCGCGCTGTTAAGCCAGTTGGTACCGGGGTTGGTCGCGGGTCTGGAGCGCTTGTTGGATATTCGCTTTTTGAATACCGATGTCTATCCGGTGTCTTTTGTGCCGGTAGACCTGCTGCTTCGCGATGTATTGGTGGTCGGCGGAGTGGCCATGGCGATGTGCCTGGTCGCTGCGATTTATCCGGCACGGCGTGCGGCAGGGCTGGCGCCGGCAGCGGTGCTCAACCAGGACCGTAGCTAGTCGTTCTGTACTTTAGCTTGCTCTGCTTCCTGCATGACTTTTGCCGCTCGCCTTTGCCGGCGCCTGCGCTCGCGCAACATTCTCGCCACGCGCAATCGCCAGAGGACATTAATCACAAAATAGCCCAGAGACCCAAAGAATAATCCGCATAACAGGCACCCCAGCAAGAAGGGTTGCCATATCGCGCTCAGGCTGTGAGTCAGCCAATGATAGCTGAGCTCGAAACTGGTCTGCTGCATGGGTACATCAATGACCATGGCCCCAAGCTTGTATGCGAGGTAAAAAATCGCCGGCATGGTCACTGGGTTGGTTATCCAGACGAGACCCACTGACAGGGGTAGGTTACAACGAAACAAGAGTGCCAGTGATGCGGCGGCCACCATCTGTCCGGGGATAGGCATAAACGCGACAAATAAACCAACAAAGAACGCCATCGATGCAGAGTAGCGATTGATATGCCAGAGATTGGTGGCATAGATCCAGTCACCCAGGATGGCCAGCGACTTGATCTGTCGCATTCGTTCAACGCTGGGCGTTATTGATTTAAGAGTTTTCTTCGGCATTGACTGTGTAATCGCTTTTGATGTGCCAGTCTCTCTCCCTCCGTGATTCACTATCCCTGAGAAACGGGGCGAACTGGCCCTGCCATTATGCCCTCAACCGGGCGGCTTCTCTACATGCGTTCATGGATGATCGGATACCTGCTGGGCACCCTGGCGATGACCTACTCGCCCTGGCTGTTGCCCAGGGAATGTCTAGCTCTGCTGTTGTTGTTGCTGGCCTGGATGGCCCTGCGCCGACGCCTGACCCTAATCATATTGGGTGTTTTTTGTGCAGCTTTAGTGCTGTCTTGGCGCGGACATAGTTTATTGCAGGCTCGCTTACCAGAGTCCTGCAATCGTCATGTACTGAAGGTAGCGGGTGAAGTCGCTTCGTTGCCGCGGTTAAGTTTCATGGCCAGGGGGCGTCAGCGCCAGCGTTTTGAATTTGCAGTGCATTCAGCGTCGACCGCGGCCTGCGCTGGCCCGCGTAGGGTTTTGCTTTCTTTCTATGGGGATGAAGACATCGTACCCGGGCAGTGGTGGGAATTTGAAGTAAGTTTGCGCCGACCGTGGGGGCTTGCCAACCCCGGTTCGCACAATATGCAATCTTGGTATTCACTCAGCGGGATTGACGCAATAGGTACAGCGAGAGAGGCGCGCCGCATCAGGCCGGTTCAGCAATTCAGTTGGCCACGTTTGCATCATCGCCTGCGCCAGCAATTGGCCGGGCAGATTGATGCAGCTGGGCTTTCCAGTCCGGCCAACTCGGTACTCAAGGCCGTTACGATAGCCGACAAAAGCGGACTGGATTACACAATGTGGTCTCTGCTGCAGCGCTATGGCATCAATCACCTGCTCGTCATTTCGGGTCTTCACATTGCGTTGGTGGCGGCCATTGCACATGCTGCAGGTCGTTTCATTGCCGGTATTCTGGCGGCATTGGGCCTGTCAGCGTCTCGTTGGCTGTGGGCTGAGTGCTCTGCGCTGGGTGCCGCCTCCGCTTACGTATTGCTAGCGGGCTTTTCAGTGGCGACACAACGGGCTCTATTCATGCTGGCCTGTTTTATGCTGGCACGTATTCTGCAGCGACAGAGTAGTGGCTTCAATAGCCTGTTATTGGCGGCTGTTTTAATTCTTATAGTGAATCCGCTGGCCATGCTTGGTAGTGGTTTCTGGCTGTCTTTTACAGCGGTTTTTGCGCTACTTTGGTTGACGCAATGGAGCAGTGTCGGCATCGGGGCCAGGTTTGTGGTCCCACACTTATTTATGACTCTGGTGATGCTTCCCGTGGGCACGCTGTGGTTCGGGGGCGCCAGCTGGGTCTCTGCCCCGGCTAATTTTCTATTGATTCCCCTTGTCGGTTTTTTCATTGTGCCACTTTCACTGCTGGGGTCGACGTTCTCATTGCTGGGGTTTGAGGGTATAGCGCTCATATTGTGGAAATGGGCAGCCATGCCGGTTGATTTACTGTGGCCGATTGCCTATGGACTGGATGACAAGGTAGCGTTCTTCACAAATATATTCGCCTCTTCAATATCTATTGGCCTGGGCGTGCTTGCCTGTGGCCTGGTCATATTGCCATTTAAGCTGTCTGGGCGAATGGTATGCGGTGTGCTGTTGCTACCGCTGCTTTTGTCACGGCCAGCGCCGAACCCGGAGCCGCAACTTAACGTGCTGGATGTGGGGCAGGGTACCGCGGTGGTCTTCAGTGCTGGAAATTTTGCGCTGCTATACGATACCGGTGGTGGTAGCCCGGCCGGGCCCACCATGAGCCAGAGTGTTGTCTTGCCGTGGCTGCGCTCGCGCGGCTTTTCGGTGCTCGATGCTTTCATCATCAGCCACAACGATTGGGATCACAGCGCTGGCGCAGCAGATGTTATTGCGGCCGTGCCGGTTGGGCAAATCTGGCAGGGTGAGAAGTCACTTCACGGCGGGCGAAGCTGCAAGCCGGGCTTATCGTGGCAGTGGCCAGGAACCGCGCGTTTTCACTTTCTTTCGCCCGCAGGAGTGCAGGAAGGTAACGCGGCATCCTGTGTATTACTGATCGAAGCCTCGGGTCATCGTTTTTTGCTGGCGGGTGATATCGGGGTAGGGCAGGAGCAGGAGTTGATCCGCTATTGGGGCAGCAGTCTGGACAGCGATGTGCTGTTAGTCGGGCATCATGGCAGCAGGACCTCCAGTTCACAGGCCTGGCTGAACAGGGTCTCTCCTTCGGTGGCAATCGTGACAGCAGGCTATGCCAGTCAATTTGGTCACCCCCATCAAGAAGTGGTGAGCCGCCTGCAGCAATCTGGCGCCGCGGTTTACCAGACTGCGAGGGAAGGCGCGCTCACACTGGCGCCAGGCACCAGCGGAGAGCTTGTAATATCAGGCCATCGGTGGGGATACAAACCCTGGTGGATGTGATTTTTCCGCAGTTCCGTCACTCCTGTCGCTGTGCGTATAATGGGGCCCTCTAAGAAGAATTAGCGAGATGTGCCTGTGCTCGAATTGTTGACAGCTGGCGGGTGGCTAATGGTACTGATTGTACTGTGCTCCATCGTAGTGCTGGCCATTTGTATTGAACGACTCTATACCCTTAATCCGAAAAAAATAGCGCCGCCGCATTTGCTGGCCACTGTCTGGAAGCAGCTCAAGGGCGGTGAAATGGACGCGGCGAAGCTCAAGACACTAAAGCAATCTTCACCCCTTGGGAGAATTCTTGCCGCCGGTTTGAGTAACGCTTATCACGGCCGAGAAGTGATGAAAGAAAGTATCCAGGAGGCTGCCCAGCACGTGGTGCATGACCTGGAGCGCTACCTCAATACCCTGGGAACGATAGCCGCAATTTCGCCGCTGTTGGGTCTGTTGGGGACTGTGGTGGGTATGATCCGGGTATTCGCCGAAATTATGTCGCAGGGAACCGGCAATGCAAGTGTGCTCGCCGGCGGTATTTCCGAGGCCCTAATCACGACCGCTGCCGGCTTGACGGTGGCGATTCCTGCCCTGGCTATGCACCGTTACTTTATTGGCAAAATTGATGGCATCGTCGTTGAACTCGAGCAGGAGACGATAAAACTGGTCGATGCCTTGCACAGTGAAGAGAACACGGAAGACAGCCCTTGAAGTTTCGACGCCAGCGCCTGGATGACGTCAATGTCAACCTGACACCACTAATCGATGTGGTGTTTTTGCTGCTGATTTTTTTCATGGTGTCGACCACCTTTACCCGAGAGACACAACTGAGTGTGGATCTGCCCGAGGCACAGGGTCAGGTAAAGGAAAGCAGTGACGAGGAAATTGAAATCTTGATCGACGAGGGCGGAGCTTACCGGGTTAACGGCCAGGGGTTGGTAGACAGCCGCATGCGTACCTTGCAGGCGGCAATTTATAAGATATCTGCAGGGGACACCACCATGCCCATGATTATCACCGCGGATGCGCAAGCCGCTCACCAGGACGTAGTGCGTGCTATGGATGCGGCGGGGCAGATGGGATTTGTCCATCTTAGTATAACTACTCGCCAACCTACCGAAGGCCAAAACGATGGCTAACGCCGGTAAACAATCCTTACCCGTCAGGACGGGGAATATGAGTGACTGGCAGTTGTACGGCAGGCTGCTCAGCTATGTATTGCCTTACTGGTGGATATTTGCCCTCAGCTTGTTTGGCTACATGGTGTATTCATTAGGCAACGTACTGTTGGCGGACATTATGCAGTTTTTGCTGGACGCCCTGAACGATTCAGAGGCAGCGGACTCGGGTTTGGTATCACGGGTTGCCTATGGCCTGTTTTATGAAGAGGGTATGGATAAGCTGGACTTCACGCGCATCGCTTTTCCCGTCTGCCTGGTGATCCTTGCGTTTATTCGTTCAATGGGTTTTTTCTTCGGCACCTACTTTATGAATCACGTCGCGCGAAACCTGATTCATACCCTGCGTTGCGAGCTGTTTGACAAAATGCTGGTAGCGCCCAGTGCTTACTATGACAGCCATAGCCAGGGTGTTTTGATTTCCAAGATCACATTTAACGTAGAGCAAGTGTCTGGCGCTGTCACCAAAGCACTGAAAATTATTGTTCGAGAGGGCCTGACGGTAGTGGCCTTACTCAGTTACATGCTGTATCTGAATTGGCGATTATGCCTGGTATTTTTGGCGGTTGCCCCGGCGATCGCCCTGGTGGTCAGTGTGGTGGGCAAGCACTTCCGGCGCTACAGTCGTCGCATACAAGCTTCCATGGGCGATGTAACCCAGGTCTCTAACGAAAGCATTGGCGCTTACCGCGAGGTGCGGATATTTGGTGGCCAGAATCAGCAGTCAAAACGTTTTTATACGGCCAGCGAATACAACCGGGCACAGAGCCTGAAGCTGGCGTTGCTGGATGCCCTGAGTACACCGGTAATACAGACCCTGCTTGCACTCTCCATGGCAGCTTTGGTCTGGTTTGCGCTTAAGCCCAGCTTGTTGGCTGATTTCTCAGCGGGGTCGCTAGTGGCGTTTCTCACCGCAGCAGGGCAGTTGGGTAAGCCCATTCGCTCGCTCTCCGGAATTCAGTCTGTGATTCAACGGGGCCTCGCCGCTGCTGAGGATATTTTCGCGCAGTTGGACCAGGAAGAGGAGTTGGATCACGGAGAGCTCGATATCACCCGGGCTCAGGGCAATATCTCATTCCAGCATTTGAGCTTTGCTTATCCGGGCAGTGATATCCGGGTGCTTCAAGATGTATCGCTGGACATTAGCGCAGGGGAAACCGTGGCCCTGGTTGGGCGTTCCGGCAGTGGCAAGAGCACGATGGTGCAACTGCTGGCTCGTTTCTATGTGCCCTCGTCAGGCCAGATTTTACTCGATGGCAAACCGATACAAGACTACAGCCTGTCCAGCCTGCGCCAGCAACTGGCCCTGGTATCCCAAAATGTCACCTTGTTTCACGATACCGTATTTAACAATATTGCCTATGGCACCCTGGCGGATAAAGGACCGGAAGCGGTAGAAGATGCCCTGGAATCAGCTTATGCAAAAGATTTCATAGCGCAAATGCCGCAAGGTATGGACACGTTGTTAGGAGACGATGGCGGTGGTCTGAGCGGTGGTCAGCGCCAGCGGATTGCGATCGCACGGGCGTTTCTCAAGGATGCGCCTGTGATTATTCTGGATGAAGCAACCTCTGCTTTGGATAACGAGTCAGAGCATCGGATTCAACAGTCACTGGACAAAATCTCTCAGGGTCGAACAACCATTATTATTGCCCACCGACTGTCAACCGTGGAGCGCGCAGATCGCATTGTGGTGATGGACTCAGGTCGAATTGTGGCCAGTGGCACCCACGCGGAGCTTTTGGCCAGCGAAGGTATTTATTCTCAGCTTTACCATCAGGAGTTTGCTGATTAATGCCGGCACAGGGCGGTCTTGAAGCGGCCTGGTATCGGGGCGACAGATGGCTTTGGCTGTTGCGTCCGCTGGAGTGTCTGTTTCGATTGTTAGCGGCAGCGCGCCGTCGACTCTACCAGCTCAACGTTCTCTCGTCCTATCGGGCACCGCTCCCCGTTGTTGTTGTCGGTAATATCACTGTAGGCGGAACTGGAAAAACCCCCGTTGTTATTGCCCTGGTTGAGGCGATGCAAGTCAATGGGCTGAGGCCTGGCGTGGTAAGCCGGGGTTATGGCGCTACCAGCACGCAGTACCCCCATAGCTTAAGCGAGGCTAGCGACGCCGAGCAAAGTGGTGACGAGCCGCTGTTGATCCATCGGCGCACGAAGGTGCCTTGCGTAGTGGATCCGGACAGGGCCCGGGCGGTTCAAACGCTGCTTGAACAGGCAGAGGTGGACCTCGTTATTTGCGACGACGGTCTCCAGCACTATGGTCTGGCGCGTGATTTCGAAATTGCCGTCGTTGATGCAACACGGGGCCTGGGAAACGGCTTCTGTCTTCCGGCCGGCCCGCTGCGCGAACCAGCGTCCCGTTTGCAAACTGTGGACCGCGTTGTTTATAGGGGCAGTGATGACACCGAGAACGGTGTCCGCTACGTTGCGCAGGCCTGGGTTAATCTCGAAACAGGCGAGCAGCGATCACTCATTCCCTTTTCCGATGCGGGAACGATTTGGGGCGTTGCAGGGATAGGTCAGCCGCAGCAGTTCTTCTCGACGCTGCAGGCTCTCGGGCTCGATGTCCAGCCGCGGATATTTCCTGATCACCATCGTTATACGGCGCAAGATTTTTCACTAATGAGCGAAGACCTGATTCTCATGACTGAAAAAGACGCGGTAAAATGCGGTTCACTGGCTGGCCCTAACGCGTGGTATTTGCGTATCGACGCGCAGCTGCCAGCGTCATTGGTGACAGCTGTGGCGCAACTGGTTCGTTCCTGATTTTTTACAAGGTAAACACATGTCCTTCGCAGTAGTAATACCTGCCCGTTATGGTTCCACTCGACTCCCGGGTAAGCCGCTGCTCGATATTGCCGGCAAACCGATGATTCAGAGGGTGTGGGAACAGGCCCTTGATGCGGGCGCCAGTGAGATTGTAATCGCTACCGATGACAAGCGCATTGAAGCGGCGGCGCTGGGATTTGGCGCTGAAGTTTGTATGACCGATCCCAGTCATCCTTCCGGCACAGATCGGTTACAGGAGGTCGCATCGCAGCGAGGCTGGGATGACAAGCGTATTGTGGTCAATGTGCAGGGCGATGAACCCCTGATTCCGTCGGCGCTGGTAGGGCAGGTAGCGACCAATCTGGATGGAAATGCCCAGGCCGCTATCGCGACCCTTTGTGAACCGATTACCGATCTGGATGAACTGGCCAACCCCAATGCAGTCAAGGTGGTTTTCGGCGGCGATGGTATGGCACTCTATTTCAGTCGTGCCACGATACCCTGGCCTAGGGAGGCTTTTGCTGCTGACAATAGCCAAATGCCCCAGGGGCTTTGGTTTCGCCACATTGGTATTTACGCTTACCGAGTGGGCTTTCTGCATCGCTACGTGACATGGTCCCCCGCGCCAATTGAGGAATTGGAACAATTGGAACAACTACGAGCACTTTACAACGGTGAACGCATTCATGTTGCCGAGGCCAGCGAAGCCGTGCCTGCCGGTGTTGATACAGCCGAAGATCTGGAAGCAGTGCGTCGCCTGGTGGAGAGCCATAATGAATAGTGCTAAGCCGACTCGCGTACTGTTTGTTTGCCTTGGAAATATTTGTCGCTCGCCGACGGCGCACGGGGTGTTTGCCGCAATGGTGCAGGAAAAAGGCCTGGAGCAGCTGATAAGCATTGACTCCTGCGGCACCGGTGATTGGCACATTGGTCATGCGCCGGACCGTCGTGCCGCCGCTGAGGCTGCCCAGCGGGGCTATGACCTGAGCAAACTCAGGGCGCGTCAGGTGGAGCCTCAAGACTTCGAGGATTTCGACTATGTGTTGGCCATGGACAACCAGAACCTGGCGGATTTGAGAGCCATGTGCCCCGCAGATTTTTCCGGCTTTCTGGGGCTGTTTTTGCCCTTTGATCAATCGGCTTCGATGACAGAGGTGCCCGACCCATACTACGGTGGCGATGAGGGTTTCTCTGAGGTGCTGGATATGGTTGAGGCCGCAGGGAAAGGTTTGTTGGAGGATATTTGTGGTGCAAATACTGCACGCTGAGTCCCTAAAGCCGCATAACTCTCTCGCGCTCAAGGCCAGCGCTTGTGCTATGGCCCTGGTCGACTCGGAGCACGAATTAACTCGAGCGCTAAAATGGTCCAGGGCTCAGGGGCTACCCGTTCTGCCACTTGGGCAGGGCAGTAATGTTGTTTTCGCCAGTGATGTAGAGGCGCTGGTTCTGCGCCAACAGCGCGCTGATATTCAAATTTTGAGTGAGCAAGCTGGAGAGGTCTTGCTGCGGGTTACGGCGGGGCACGACTGGCATTCGTTAGTGAGCAAAACGCATGAGCTGGGTATCTACGGCCTCGAAAATCTAGCCTTGATTCCGGGGACTGTTGGAGCAGCGCCGATTCAGAATATCGGTGCTTATGGTGTTGAGCTTGAACCTTTTGTCATGGCGGTTCATGCCATAGAGATAGCGACGGGCAAACACCTGAGCTTGTCTCGAGATGAGTGTACGTTCGGTTATCGAGACAGTGTGTTCAAGCGAGAATTAAGAGATAAGGTGATCATAACCTCGGTTGACTTGTGCCTTGCTCGAACTGCTCAGCCCCACCTTAGCTACCCGGCATTGCTAGCTGAATTGGAGGGTGCTGGTATCACCGAGCCGACCCCGGAAGATGTCTATTCGGCGGTGGTCAATGTGCGCAGCAGGCGTCTGCCAGATCCGGCTAAAGAGCCCAATGCGGGCAGCTTTTTTAAAAACCCGGTGATCAGTAAGGGTCAGGCCGATAACTTGTTGGCAGAACATGGCGAAATGCCTGCGTTTGTTCTGCCGGATGATCGGGTCAAAATTCCAGCCGCCTGGCTGATCGATCAACTGGGCTGGAAAGGGCATCGACAGGACGGTGTCGGTGTGCATTCAGGCCATGCACTGGTGCTGGTGAACCATGGCGGTGATTCTGGCACGGCACTGTTGAAGCTGGCTGCGGATATCGTCGCTTCGGTCAATCAGCGCTTCGATATTAGCCTGGAGATAGAGCCTCGGGTTTATGGGTTGGCAGCTTGATTGAATTTGACCATAAGGCGTTTCTCAAAACGCTCACCTCCAGGCCCGGCGTGTACCAGATGTACGACGAGGCGGGCGCGCTGCTCTATGTTGGCAAGGCGAAAAACCTCAAAAACCGGGTTGGTAGCTATTTTCGCGCCAGTGGACTGACGGACAAGACCATGGCCCTGGTCGCGCGAATTCGGGACATTCAGGTCACGGTGACATCTACGGAAGTCGATGCATTGCTGCTTGAGCACAACCTGATCAAGAGCCACCAACCGCCTTATAACATCCTGCTGAAAGACGATAAGTCCTTTCCATATATCTATATATCTGCCGATAAGTTTCCACGCATTTCGCTGCATCGTGGGGCCCAAAAGGGGAAGGGGCGTTACTTCGGGCCTTACCCCAGCGCAGGCGCAGTGCGCGAATCCCTGCACTTTCTGCAGAAGGTCTTTAAGGTTCGCCAATGCGAAAATAGCTATTTTCGCAATCGCTCAAGGCCTTGCCTACAGCATCAAATCGACCGTTGCACCGCGCCCTGTGTCGATGTGGTTACCGAGGAGGAATATGGCAAACAGGTAGAGAATACCAGTTTGTTCCTGCGTGGTAAGTCTCAGCAGCTGATGGTCAAGTTGGCTGACGACATGGAGAAAGCGGCTGCCGAGCTGGAATTTGAAGCGGCGGCCGTGCTGCGAGATCAGTTGGCTCAGCTTCAGCACGTGCAGGCCAGCCAGGGCATTGAGGGCGTTAAAGGCGATCTTGATATTCTTGCCGCAGCGGTTGGTGCAGGACGCGCCTGTGTACAGGTGCTGTTCGTGCGCGGCGCTAGAGTGCTCGGCAGTAAAACCTATTATCCACCGTTGAAGCTGGAAGAGTCTCCTGGTGAAGTGCTCGCAGCGTTCCTGCCGCAATATTATTTAAATGGTACCCGCGCCATTCCCGGTGAAATAATTGTCAACGATGAGCCTGAGAGTCTCTCAGCACTGGCGGAGGCATTAACGGTGCAGGCGGAACGCAAGGTGCAATTGCGCAGTCGTGTCCGCGACGCCCGGGCTCGCTGGTTACGGCTGGCTGTGCAAACAGCAGAAACCAATTTGCAGGCGCACCTTGCCGGCAAACAAACAGTGCAAGCGCGATTTCAGGCGCTGCAGGAGCTGCTGTCACTCCCGGAGATGCCAGAGCGCCTTGAATGCTTTGACATTAGCCATAGTTCTGGCGAGGCCACGGTCGCCTCATGTGTTGTGTTCGACCAGAATGGCGCTCGTAAGAGCGATTACCGCAAGTTCAATATTGAAGGCATCACCGGGGGCGATGATTACGCCGCCATGCAGCAAGCGCTGGAACGACGTTATAAGCGGCTAAAAGCGGGAGAGGGCACCCAGCCCGATATTTTGTTTATCGATGGCGGCAAGGGTCAGGTGACCCAGGCCATGGATGTGCTTGAAGACCTGCAAATCAGCGGTGTGCTGGTTATTGGCGTTGCCAAGGGTGCTACCCGTAAAGCCGGGTTCGAAACCCTGATTGATGGCGGCACTGGGCGAGAGTCACAGCTGCCGGGCGATAGTCCAGCCTTGCATTTGATCCAGCAAATTCGTGACGAGTCTCATCGTTTTGCGATTACTGATCACCGTGCCCGGCGGGATAAGGCCCGGCAACGCTCTGTGCTGGAGGATATCCCGGGCGTGGGCGCAAAACGACGTCGCGAGCTGCTGCGTCATTTTGGCAGTGCTTCGGGAGTGGTGAATGCGAGTGTTGAAGAGTTAAAGAAAATTTCCGGAATAAGTGCCACAATGGCGGCTCAAATATACGATCATCTACATGATGTGGGTGACAACGGGGAAAGGAAGTAGCGGGTTTGTCGATCAATATACCCAATACACTGACCTTACTGAGAATATGCCTTATTCCGGTGCTGGTCGTGGTGTTCTACACACCATTTGAAAACCACCTTTTGGTGGCCGCAGGCATTTTTGGTTTCGCGGCAGCAACGGACTGGGTGGATGGCTATCTCGCGCGCAGACTAGGCCAGATGACGGCCTTTGGTGCTTTTCTGGACCCAGTGGCAGACAAGCTTATGGTTGCTGTCGCCCTGGTGCTTCTAGTGGAGCGCCATGACACTCAGTTGTTTACTCTGGCGGCCTGCGTAATTATCGGACGGGAGATCGTGATATCCGCTTTGCGAGAGTGGATGGCGGAACTCGGTGAGCGAACTTCCGTTGCTGTTTCCTATGTTGGAAAAGTGAAAACAGCTTTCCAGATGATCGCCATAACCGCGCTTTTGGCGATCGATCCAGCCACCAACGAAAGTTGGCTTTTGGCCCTCTGCTACGTGGTGTTGTACGTGGCAGCGATATTGACCCTGTGGTCCATGTTTATCTACCTGAAAGCGGCCTGGGTGGTGATGAAAGAGCGCGATAATTCTTTTTAATTCAGTTGCTTGCGAGATTATTGTGGAATTTCTGTTGACACTCGGCTCCGGGTGCATACAATAGGCGCCTCTTGAACGTACACCGCCTCGCGGGGTACGCCTGAAGCGGGAATAGCTCAGTTGGTAGAGCGCAACCTTGCCAAGGTTGAGGTCGCCGGTTCGAACCCGGTTTCCCGCTCCAAATTCTCTTCAAAAAGACTGGTTCTCAGTCGATATGGCTCGGTGGCAGAGTGGTAATGCAGCGGATTGCAAATCCGTCAACGCCGGTTCGATTCCGACCCGAGCCTCCATTTTTAGCGCAGATATTCAGGCGGCAACTCATGTTGCAGGCGGCCAGTGCTTGCTGATCCCGCAATAATCAGCAGGGTGAATGCAACAGTGTATTGGCTTTACTCGAGATCTAACACGCGGAGAAATACTGAATACTGAATAGCCCCTCATCGTCGATCCACTGTGCCTGTGGCTCAAGGCCGGCACTGGCCGCGAGTTCAGCGAAGCGGTCGATGCTGTATTTGTAGGAGTATTCCGTGAGGATGCGCTCTCCCTTACTAATGGGTATGACTTCGCCCAACAGGTTAAGGCGCTGATCGCAGAGGCTCTCTAGGTGCATCTCTATTCTTGAGTCGGGCTCATTGTAAAAAGCAATATGGCGGAACTGATCGATATCGAAATTGGAGCCGGTGATGTTATTAATATGACTCAGGCAGTTCAGGTTGAACGCAGCTGTCACACCTGCGTCATCGTTGTAAGCTCGATTGAGAATATCTTTATCTTTTTCCAAATCAACTCCAATCAGCAATCCACCCGACACACCAACCAGACGACGCACGTGGTGCAGGAAGTCAGCGGCCTGCTCAGGGGTATAGTTGCCAATGGTGGAGCCGGGATAGAAAACCAATTTACGCAGACCCTCGAATTCCGCAGGTATCTGAATGTCTGATTTCATGTCATCGGCTATCGGCACTATCCTGATATCAGCAAACTCCCGCTGCAAGCTTGCTGCAGCAGCGAAAAGATAATCTCTGGATATATCAATTGGCAGGTAACAGGCCGGCAACATTTCCGGGAGTAGGCGCCGCACCTTTTCGCAGTTTCCTGCACCAGGCTCCAGTAACACCGCTCCTTGGCCCGTTATTTTTGCAATGTCAGCAGCGTAACGGTCAAGTAATGCGAGCTCGGTGCGAGTGGGGTAATATTCTGGAAGCTGGGTGATCTGGTCAAAAAGTCCAGACCCATGTTCGTCATAGAAAAATTTTGGATTGATTTCCTTGGGCTTTTTGCTGAGCCCCAACCTGATTTCATCTAGCAGGCTTAACGCCATTGTCTTGGAGTTTTGCGTGTTTTCTTGTTCTACCAGCATGTTTTCTTGGTCTCGTTGGTTGATTGTTCTCTACACATCCTGGGCCAGGCGCAAACCGGTAAACTGCCATTGGTCAGGCGGATAGAAAAAGTTTCGATAGCTATGTCGGTAATGACCAGGACTGGTGGCAATGCTTCCGCCTCTCAACACTAGCTGATTTGCCATGAACTTACCGTTGTATTCTCCGATTGCGCCGGCCGCCGCCTTAAACCCGGGATAGGGTGAATATGCGCTGCTGGTCCACTGCCATAGATTGCCCACGATATCGCAGGACTGCGGGTGAACCTGAAATTGTTGCTCACCTGGAGAGTTTGCCGCTGCGTCACTTTGATTTGCGTTGCCCATCGATAACTCCCACTCAAATTCGGTTGGCAGGCGACAGTTTTTCCAGCGGGCATAGGCGTCCGCTTCGTAGGCTGAGAGATGGCTTACGGGGCGCTGGTAGTCCAACTCGGACAATCCGTAAAAAGTATATTCGTACCAGCGGCCATCCCTTAGTGTCCAATAGAGCGGCGCAGGATTAGCGTGCGATCCGCTGTTAAGTTCAGCCAGTTGCGACCATCCGTCAGCCAACCACAGTTCGGGGCGCTGATATCCATCGTCGTGTATAAACTCGAGAAATTCGCCATTGCTTACCAGGCGATCCGCGATACGGAAGTCGGTCACGTAGTGAGGGTGGCGGGGTAATTCATTGTCAAAGCAGAAACCGTGTGCTGAGTGGTGTCCTATCTCAGCGAGCTGTGCCTTGAATGTTTGCCAACCCATAGGGCCAAGGTCTGGTGAGTCAGGCATGGCGGAGTCAGTGTAGGCGGGAGCCAAAGGGTTTTGGAACCAGCAATATTTTAAGTCAGTGAAAAACAATTCCTGGTGTTGCTGCTCGTGATGGCACCCCAACTCCAGCCGATTGAAAATGTCGCTGGAAAAACGACTCTCATGATTTTCGATCAGGGCGCAAATGTGTTCATCGACCTGTTTGCGATATTGCATGACTTCATCAACAGCAGGCCGTGAAAGAAGGCCGCGCTGATGTCGCGGGTATTGCTCGCCTATGCCGTTGTAATAGGAGTTAAAGAGATATTCGAACTGCGGTTGTGGCGACTGGTAGTCCGGGTAGAAAGGCTTGAGTATAAAGGTCTCGAAGAACCAGGTTGTATGGGCCAGGTGCCACTTGGCAGGACTGGTTGATGCCATGGCCTGCAGGCCATAGTCTTCCTTCTCCAGAGGCGTGCACAGAAATTCCGAATGGCCTCTTACTGTCAGGTAGTTATCCGGCGATGGTCGAGGCTTGTTCTGGATAGCGGTGCTGGTCACGACGAGTCCCTTCTGTGTGTCATGTGGTGAATGAAGTGATCTTTGGTTTGCCCCATTATTGCGACAGAAGTATCATTTTTTGATACTCAGGGACTCCAATATTCAGCCATATGTTTGTTATGCTAAAAGCATATCACAGCAACCGTTCGACAATAGGTGACAATTTGATTTCGACGAGTGGCCCCTGGGGCCTGGATGAGGTAGGACGGTGGTTGGATGAGTGTAGATTCCCCATACGTCTCGCTTGCACGGCTGCCGATGGTTATCCGCGGGTGGTATCAGTATGGTTTCTGTACCGGGAGGGTGCTTTTTTTAGTGTCTCCCATTGCAACTCACCGCTGGTTAAGCTGCTTGCCTCGTCGCCTCGCGTTGGCTTTGAGGTTTCGCCTAACGAGCCCCCTTATCATGGTGTGCGAGGCCAGGGGTTGGCAACGCTCGATGCTGAAGGCGCTGGTGATGTTCTCAACGAAGTAATCGATCGGTACCTGGGTGAAACCAATAGCTCGCTGGCACAGTGGTTACTGTCGCGAGTAGAGGATGAGGTGGTGATAAGGGTTGAGCCCCAACGTTTTTTTAGTTGGGATTACCGCAACCGGATGGAGTCTCCTGAGAAGCGCTGAAGGCGGGCGTAAATCTGGGAAGCAGGGCCTCAGCGGTCTCATTGATTATTAGCGTTGCCAGAGAGTCTGCCCGGGTCTTCCCGGGGTTAACAATCGCGATCGCTTTGCCCGTTGCCTGTGCGTGCTTGCAGAAGCGAAACCCGGAGTAAACCTGCAGCGAACTACCAACCACCAGCAGTGCGTCTGCACGGTCCAGCGCGGCCATGCAGGACTCCACCCGGGCGCGAGGGATGTTAGCCCCAAAAAAAATGACATCAGGCATTAAGCAGCCCCCGCATCGTGTGCAGGCAGGAATGTCGAAATCTTCGAGATCGGTGTCGGGCAATTCGCTATCGCCATCGGGACGAACTGTTGAGTTGGTATGCTCTCTTCCTGGGTTAAGCGCAATTAACCGTTTTTGCACGACCTCTCTCTCTGTAATGTCGTGGCATGCCAGACAGCGCACACGGTCAAGCCTACCGTGCAGGTCAATAACCCGGCGACTTCCTGCTCTTTGATGCAATCTGTCGACATTTTGGGTAATTAAAAGCTCCAGGTGGCCGTCGCCTTCAAGCTGGGCTAACGCATTGTGTGCGGTATTGGGGGTGGCGCTGCTGATGATTGGCCAGCCGTGCATGGACCGCGCCCAGTAGCGTCGACGGGTTGCCGCCTTCGCTAAAAAGTCACTATGCTGGATGGGCTTGCTGTGCTGCCATCGCCCAAGGCCGTCCCGGTAGGTGGGAATGCCGGAAGCAGCGCTAATGCCAGCGCCAGAAAGCACCACTAGCCTGGGGTGGCGGCGCAGGAAGTCGGTAAAGCTGCTTGCAGTTCGGTCTTCGGGGTTCATTGATCGATTATACGTGACAGGCATCCCCAATAGATCTTTGATCTACTGGCGAGCTCTGGCGTATAAAGTCAAAACGGGAGTATTTTTCGATGCAAATTCTGGTCACCGGCGGGACAGGGTTCATTGGCAGTGCGTTGGTGCCGTCATTAGTGGCAGCCGGCCACCAACTCATTATTTTAACGCGACAAGACCTGCCCAGCACGGGTGGCAAACGCTACATTGCCGATTTGGCACAGGTCACACCTAATACGCCGGTAGATGCCGTCATTAATCTCGCAGGCGCGTCGCTTGCGGGCAAACGCTGGAGTCCGGCTTACAAAGCTGAAATTGTTAACAGTCGGCTGGGTATTACCGGGGCGTTGTTAAGCTGGATTGAGTCAAGGCAGCAACGGCCAGAAGTATTACTCAGTGCAAGCGCGATCGGTTATTACGGCCATCACGGAGATGAAGTCCTTGATGAAGCGGGCGGGTGTGTTCCTGGTTTTTCGCAGGGTCTCTGTGATCAGTGGGAGGCGCTGGCAACACAGGCTGTTGAATTAGGCGTTCGAACTTGCCTCTTGCGGCTCGGGGTGGTCCTCGACAATGATGGGGGTGCATATGAGCAAATGGCGCTTCCCTTCAAGTTTGGGGTTGGCAACTGGGTGGGCAACGGTGAGCAGTGGCTGAGTTGGATTCACCGGGCAGACGTGATTGCGGCGATGTTGTATTTACTCGCGGATGACAGTCTCAACGGGGCTTACAATCTGACAGCTCCAGAGCCCGTTACCAGTAGGGGTTTTAGTGCAGCAATGGGCCGACAACGTGGGCTTTGGATCAATCTGCCGATGCCGGCTGCAGTGATGCGTGTGATGCTGGGAGAAATGGCCCAGGAACTCCTAATCAGTGGTCAGCGTGTCGTACCAGGACGATTGGAAGCAGCCGGGTTTCAGTTCAAGTATCCAGATCTGGACATGGCACTGAACAAAATAATGAGAGACTAGACGAGGTTTCTCAGCTGCAGTTCTTCTGGATAGGGCTCTAGAAACACCTGCTGATCGATATATGAATTTGGGTTGTTGGCAAAATGATGGCGTAACATTGTAACTGGAACCACAAGTGGAATTAGCCCTTTCTGGTACTGCTCGATCAGGGTCTTCAAGCGCTGACGCTCCTCACTGCTAATACGCTTCTTGAGATAGCCAGAAAGGTGAAACAGGACATTGCCATGGCTTCTTCTGGAGGCCCGATGTTGTAAGGCACCCATCAATTGGGCGATAAATTCGCTGCCCAGAGCATCAATATCTTGTTTGCCGGCATCTGCTAACAACCTCCCCAGACGCTTATAACTCTCCAGGTGGTGTGCCATAACCAGGTATTTATGGCGGCTGTAAAAGTCGATTAATTTTCCCGCAGTTAAACCGCTGGCGCTGAGCTTTTTCCATTCGTAGTAGGTAAATGCCCGGGTTACGAAACTCTCGCGAAGTCCGGGATCATTGAGCCTTCCATCGTCTTCAAGTGGCAGTAAAGGGTCTGCTTTGGCGAGAGCGACGGCGAAAATTCCTTTCTGATCGTGGGCGACGGTATTGCCCTTCATGTTGAATCTTTTTACCCGATCATAGCCGCAGCTTGGGCTGCCTTTGACCAGAATGTAGCCGCATAACTCCGGCGTTAGGTCGAGCACCTCCTGGGCGTGACCGGCAATCGCGTCGGTATGATCGTGTTCATGGGTTTCGACGTCCAGTACGCGAACTGCAGTCTCGTCACCGACAATATGAATCGGTGGGCGCGGTACCCCAAGTCCGGCAGCCATTTCGGGACAGAATTGGCGCATCTCGAAGTGCTCTGATATGCGTTGTACGTGGCCGTTTGCAGCCTTGGTTTGGCCATTGTAGCGAACAGGCCGGCCTGCAAGGCAAGCGCCGATGCCCATAACGGGTTGGATCTCGGTGTCTGGAGCTTTTTCGGCCATGGCCAGCGGGTACTCTCGGAAATGGTAGAGAAACATCATTATAGGCGGATTACGAAGGGTAAGAATATGAAAATAAATGATACATCCAGATATACAGAGCTTGCGTATCTTCAATGAGACCCATTTAAGGTGTGTGAAAAATGTCAGAGCAACAACTTCAAGCAAGACCTCTTTACGGTATTGGAACAGTAGCCAGACTGACCGGATTAAAGCCAGACACACTGCGCGTTTGGGAGCGTCGCTATAGCCTGGGAGCCAGCCAAAAATCGGAAACCGGTAGGAGGCAGTACACGCAGGCTGACCTGGAGCATCTGCAGTTGGTGTCAGCGCTGGTTTCGTCCGGCTCGCGCATTGGCGAGATCGCTTCCAGTGAAAGGAAAACCCTGGAACGCCTGGTGGAGGCCTGCACAGATCGTTCCAAGGCGCAGGTGTCTAGCAAGCCGCGCGTGGTGTTCGTCGGAGAAGCCATTTGCGATTGGCTCGGAGAGCACCAGGGCTGCCTGACGGGAGTGAGCGCGCAATTGGCGTCGACTCGCCTGGAGTCGGTCGACATGGAAATTTTTGCGGAAGTCGAGGACGTGGACTTGCTCGTGGTCGGGTGCGACCGCATGAATAGCGGCCAAATGCGCCAGCTAAGCCAGTTGCGGGAAATTCTGGCGCCGTCCTCCGTTTTGGTTCTCCAGGCGGGAATGAGCGACAGCTGGTTGGATGAGCTTGCTGCCGAAGGCATCGCCAACATGGCTTTTCCACCGGACAGGGCAGAATTGGCATTTCATCTCACTCGCAGCTCAACAGAGCGAGCAACGCGAGACGGCATTAACAGCCTCGCAGAGTTGGTGTCGGCGCGACCCAGGTTGCACACTGAAGCGCAATTGGCGCATGCGCTGACAATGGAGACCAGCATCGCCTGCGAGTGCCCTCAGCATTTGTCGGGCCTCATCAGCCAGCTGGTGGAATTCGAGGCATACTCCGCCGAGTGTTCAGCCGATAGTTGGAAGGATGCGGCAGTGCATTCCTGCATCTACGCCTACGCCAGTCAGGCTAGATGGCTTATGGAGAAGGCGCTTGATATGGCTCTACAGAGCCATGAAGAGGATGCTGCAAAAGCTCAGTTAAAGAGCGCCTGAGAAGGGCGTTACATCAAGCGCCGTTAGGGATAGAATCCCTCATGCAGCCCCGTTTTGAGGGCTCACCCAGGGGGAAGGCGCTTGAGTAAAATGGGTAAGACGCTAGGCTTGGTCGCTACTGCGGTCATGTTCGCCTTTAGTACCTGGATGTTTCAGCAAACGGGCGATTGGGTCGCAGCCGTGTTTGCAGTCGGAAGCCTGGCCTACGGGGTGTTCTTTTTTCAGCAAAAGGTCTCCTCATAATGCCGGGCAAGCGCTGGACATTTCTCTTCGTTGTGTTTTGTCTAATCGCGGGCTGTGCGTCGTTAACTCCCGAAATCGACCCGCCCAAAATTACACTTGAGAGCTTTAGTCCGCTGCCTTCAGAAGGGGGTGTACCGCGCTTCGAGATCAAGTTACGCATTGCCAACCCCAACAAGCAAACGTTCGACATTGCAGGTATCAGCTACGGGGTAGAGATCCAGGGTAAAGAGTTGATTAGTGGCGTTACCAACGATGTGCCCGAGTTGGCGCCGTATTCGGAAGAAATAGTAACACTTGAAGCCGGCTTACAGCTCTTCCAGATAGTGCGCCTGCTCGCCGGACTCGGGAAAGAGACCGGCGATAGTCTGGATTATCGCTTCACTGCCAAAGTCGACTTCAATGGCTTTGTGCCGACTCAGCGTATCGAGGAAACGGGTTCTTTCACGTTGAAATGATCGCTAGGCGAACAGTGACTGGGCAAAAAGCGCCAGGATAATGACAGGGCAAAAGAATTTTACATACCAGGGCCAGATCTTCCAGAACAGGCTTTGCTCCACCTCCGGGTTGCCCTTGCGCAATTCCTCCAGCAACGTATTTCGGTGCATAATCCATCCAGCGAAAAGACAAAGCATAAAGCCCAGCAGTGGCTGGCTATAGCGTGTGGTGAGGGCAACCACAAAGCCGAACAGTGTGCTGAAGTTCAACAAGATGATCGTGCTGATTACCGCAATCACGCCTCCAATTACCCATACCGCTGTGTTTCGTTTCACGCCATGTTCTTCAATGGTATAGGCCACGGGCACCTCCAGCATTGAAATGGAAGAGGTGAGGGCAGCAATACTCATCAGGAAGAAGAAGGTGAAGCTCACCACTGCCCCGGGAATGCCCATGGTTCGAAAGAGCTCTGGCAATACGGTAAATATCAGCGTGTCTTCTGAAATCAGGGCTCCCGCTTCGTTGAAAATTTCAACACCATTGTGCAGGGCTACATACATGGCAGGCAGTACCAGAAAACCTGCCAGGACTGCGATGGAGATGTCCACCAGGGTGACCATGCCGCCCAGGACAGGAAGGTTTTCCTTGTCTGAGATATAAGAGCCGTAAACCAACATGGTGCCCACGCCCAGTGACATTGAAAAGAAAGCGGCACCCAGGGCAGCGATGATTAGCTTGGGAGAGAGTGCTTTCTCAAAGTCAGGTAACAGATAAATTTTCAGCCCGTCTGAAGCTCCATCCAGGGTGAGTACATAGGCAACCAACAGCACCAGCGTAATAAGTAAGGCAGGCATCAGTCGTTCAGACCAGCGCTCAATACCCTGGCGTACTCCGGCGGAAATAATTGTGATAGTCAGCGCCATGAAAAAAAGCATGAACGCAATGTTGCGAGTTAGTGAAAAGCTTGTCAGCCAGTCAGACAGCCCCTGCATACCCATGAGTCCAACCAATGAGGACAAGCAGAAAGCGATCATCCAGCCGGCTACGATCGCGTAGAAGCTTAAAATAAGACTGGCCACCACAAAACCGACCACCCCTGTGGTGACACCTATTTTTCGTACCAGATTGGTGGGAGAAATCAGTCTCAGAGCGCTGACAGCATTGGCGTGAGCATGGCGGCCAATGATCAGTTCAGCCATGAGAGCGGGGTAGGCGAGCGTGAAGGCAAGAGCCAGATAAACAAGCAAAAACGCGGCTCCACCATTACTGGCGGCCTGAGTTGGAAATCCCCAAATGTTGCCCAAGCCGACAGCCGAACCCGCGGCAGCCATTACAAACCCGAAGCGGGAGGAAAATTCACCCCGTGCTGAAGCCATGATAAACCTTAATCAATTATTATTAACGCCGAATTGTAACACGGAGGAACGCAGCTCCAAGCCTGGTCACGCGGGCGTTGGATCACAAGGCCGTTCGCTGCGTCTGCGCTTGCCCGATCCAAATATCCTGCGTGCTAATTGCGGCACCAGTGTCAGGAATTCTGCATAGGCGTCGAACGCCGCCGCCACCGGAGAAATGGTGACTTTGGGATCGTCGAAACTGCCCTTGAACCTTATCGCTGAAGGGACCTGCAGTTTACGCGTCTTGGAGCGAGGGGTGAGCGTAATATCCATTAATGCTTCCCCAAGATCGAATTCCGCTGTGCCAGTCGCCACCATTTTTCTTGTTTCAATATACAAGCTGTCACTTGAGGCAATTCCATCCTCGAGCAGAAATCGGGCCATCGTACAGTCTATTTCTGTAGACTCATCCAGCGCCGCGCCGGAGTAGAGCCATGCCAGGAGGTCTGTGGCTAAGACATCATAGGCTGCGCCTTCTATGACCGCGTCTTCGAGTGAGACTGCCAGGCTTCCATCGAGTGTGTCGAAGAGCCCTCGGTAAGAGTCACCCTGTGAAGTAAGGCCTCCGCGAATGTTAGCGATTCCGCTGATGTCAAAGTTGATTCCAAGATCCCGAGTGAGGGTATCCATGGGTATGGCGACAGCCTCGCCGGCCAGGCTGACAAAAGGCGGTGAAGTGTTGAGGTCGATAATGCCTCGTATTTCAGTACTGGAGCGGTCGTAAGCAGCGGAAAACCGGCGCAGTGTGTAGCGACGTTCAGTGCCGGTGAAGTGAAGATTGAAGCCCTCCATGCTGGTGTTTTCGCCGCTAATACCTCCGAGGTTGATAGCGATGTCCGTGTCGTACTCCGGCGTGCTTTTTAGAGCGTTCTGAAAACGTTGCCCAGGTGCAAGTTCATCAAGTTGTTGGGATGGTCTGTAGGCTTGCTCTGTTTTTTCTGTCGCCTGGAGGCCAATATCCTTTAAATGAACGTGGGGACTATCTACTATCAATGAAAGTCGTTTTATAACCTCACGACTGTGAACAAGCTCGGCAATAGCAGACAGTTCAGTTTCTCCGAAGCGCACATCTCCATCAATAGTTGCCGCTCCGTTGCTGGATTTTAGTTGCAGAGCACCACTGCCGGGATTCATGCGTAATCCTGTGAGAGCCTGCAGGAATGACGGATCTCGAAGACTATAGTCAAACCGCATGTTCGCTGACGGTATCCCCGTGATATCTTCGATATCCGCGAGCAGTGTTGCCTCTATAGGGCCGCCAGTTTTAGCGCTTTTCATTTCGAAATTTTCCAGCTTCCATCTTGCCGCTGAGTTACTAATTTCGAACGAACCGTTAAGTTGACCTAGTTCACCATCGTACGTTAGGTCTTGAATCGCCGTCAGCAATAGGTCTTTAGTATCAATTCCTGAGAACGTGCTTTTTAGTGTTACGCCGTCTAACTCACCCAGGTTGGAAATAGCGCCTGATGCAAGCAGCGCTGCACCATCGGCATCAAGCGACAGAGTGATATTTTCGAGGCTCGTTCTATCGCTGTGCTGGGTTACAGAAGCCTCACCTTTTAGCTCACCGAGAACGGGGACTGGAAATGTAACATGCTGGGAGAGGGCGCTGGTATCGCTCAAGTATGCCGATAGTTTTCCCTGGAACAGAGACAATGGGTTGCTCTCCTGCAAGCGAATGATCCCCGCTTGTGGTTCCAGTGTCGCTTGGATATCGCTGGATCTGGCGGTTAGCCTGCCATCCGTTATTTGTAATTCATTGCCATTGCCCTGGAGAGAGACCTGGCCACTAACTTCAAACCCTGCGGGTACTCCCGCCGAGTGGTAGCTGGAAAGGTTTATGGAGTCTGGCGTGAATAGAGATACCTGCAATTGGGCGTTTTCTAAAGGTGAGAAGCCCGCTGGAACCGATATGTCCCGAATGCGTGCATCCCCTGCAATTCTAAAGAGGACTTGCTCTGGAGAGCCAAGCTCGGCCACAAAGTTTTCAAGCCTTAGTGCAGTGCTTGACCCGAGTAGAACACCGCTGGCGCTGAAGGCGCCGGGTTCGTGCGGCAATTCTCCGGTCCAAGGGGATAGTGCAGCCAGAGTAGGGGCGAAAATATCTATAGATACCTTGTTCTCGGAAGTGGTGTCCAATTGGGGTTCCAGGCGCCCCTGAATGTTAACCGTGAGCCCATCTTCATTCTCGCTGCGCAAAATAAAGTGTTCAATCACTGGGTGATCAAGCGTTCCAGCAAGCGTCGCGCTGCCCTGTGCCCCCCCAAAAGGTGTTAGGTCGATGCTAAGCCAATCGAGAGCTGTCTCAAGTGAGGAAAGTTCACCTGCCGCTGTAAGGTGAATGTCTTTGTCGCCGTCGATATCGTACTCGAGGGTCCCCCGGGCCTCTATCCCGTAATCGGGCATATTGTCGAGCACCAGGAAGGCATCAGACAAAACAAAACCCTTGGTATCCCCACGCATTTGAGAGCGGACAGTGAGGTTTCCCGCCAATGGATTCGAGCCGTTGAAACCTCGCATGACTCTGGAAATATTGCGGTAATCGGCATCAAGGCTAAGGTCATAATTGAACTTATCAATAGTGCCCCTAATTCCCCCTTTAAGAGTGACCGAGCTGTCGCTTCCAGGGGCCAGGAATCTCGCATTCATGGTAAGACCCGCCGCTTTTTCTTCGTCAAAATCGGCCAGAAGATCGAGTTCTATTTCAAGGGGTTCGCCGTCATACTCAGCGCTGGCGCTGGCCAAAAAACGTTGCCTCTGTGACCTTTGGCCCTTCAGTCCCTTAAGCGGGAACACCAGAGTTTTCCTGGCAGCGGAGATAAAATACAGACGGCCTATTGTTAAATCCTGAGGTAGCCAGCGAAGGTACTTAAACCACTCGAGCGGAGTAGGGTCGCTGGTTTCGTCGTTGATGGAGATATAAATGATGACTTGGTTGGCTTCCAATGCACTTTCTGCCAGTGTCCTGCCGTATAGGTCTGCCGCATTGATGTCCCCCTGGAAGTCGAGGATACTAAGGAACGCCGGTCCGTCACCTTTTTTGGGGTACAGGTGAATTTCGCTAGCGGAGACCAGCCCTTTTAGAGGCCGGAACACGGGCTTGCGCAGATCCAGGCGCAACTCCGTGAAGGTGTCGATAGCCCAATGAGACAGAAAAAGTAGGGCGCTTTCTGATCGCATCAGAGCCAGAGGGAGCAGCGAAATCACAACCAGCAGACTGATAGCGGTTACAACTGTTCGCATGTGGTGAGGGTTCCGAGGGATAGCCGGCATGAAAGTGTAACACGGTCAAAATTTTGGAAAAGCCAACGTGGATTTGCCCTGTACCAGGGGTGTTATGCTATGATGCCGCCGCCTTCCAGGGGTGTTAATAAATACCCCCGTTACGCCCGGATGGTGGAATTGGTAGACACAGGAGACTTAAAATCTCCCGGCCTTACGGCTGTGCGGGTTCAAGTCCCGCTCCGGGCACCATAGTCATGTTCTTCAGCTTCTTTTTACTCTTGGGCATTGCCTGCTATGATTTGTGTTCTTTTTGATCATTATCTATCGCGAGGCACGCCTTAAAAGCAGCCCTTATCAACAGGTTGGCCATGTGAGAAAAAATGAACACCCGGGTGCATGAGAATTGGGTGAATCGGCATTTCGAATGCTACCAGGCCGCCTGGACCGAATGGCAAGCAATCATCAGCACCTTACAAACAGTCATCAGAGTACTAATATCGAAGCAGTAAAAATGCTTTGTTTGTATTAAATCTAATTATTGACCAATCTTGAGGAATACCAGCTTGAAACGCGCACTGATTACCATGCTTACAATGCAGGACAAGATGAATACCCGGGTACACCCGGACTGGGTAGAGCAAAATTTCGAGTGGTATCGTGCGGCCTGGATAGAGGCGGGAGAATTGGTTGACCATTTCGGGTTCAAATGGTGGAAAAAACAAGATCCCGACATGGAGCAAGTCCGGCTGGAGGCCATCGACATTTGGCACTTTGGCATGTCAGCGCTGTTTGAAGACGGCAAGTCCGTTGAAGTCATTGCTGAGGAGATAGAGGCAGATATTGAGGGGCATGAGCCCTCTGGTCTAGATGTACGTGAGGCCACCGAAGCGTTAGCGCTGAACTGTCTAGAGACCAAGCGATTTTCCGCCGCCCTTTTTTGGGATCTGATGGCCGCAGTGGAGCTCGACTTTGAAACTCTATTCACTCACTACGTGGGCAAGAATGTTCTCAATTTTTTCCGCCAGGAGCATGGCTATAAGGAAGGCACCTACATCAAGAACTGGGCTGGCAAAGAGGACAATGAACACTTGGCTGAAATTATGGGCAATTTGAATGCAGCTGGAGATGATTTGGCTGCTCAGGTGTACTCAGCGCTGGAAAAGCGGTACCGCGAGCTAGCGCTGGACTAGGGCGCAGGGGCGCTGAAAAGCGGCCCTCTATCATTCCCGTTTGCCCACTCCAGCATAGGTGCTAATGAGGCGTGAACTGCTATTCGGTGATGAGCCAGGGCAGAATCCCATTTCGCTTATATGCGGGCGCTCTGGGTACCCAGGGCCCAAAGAGTGGACGCCTGGTCTACTGGAAAAGACAGTGGCTGCGGGCACAGGCCGTCGCGCCGCTATTCCTTCCTTGAAAGCAATATTGTAGGGAATTTTATAAAGAGCCCGTTGCTAAGTATTCCTTATTTCCTTCCCGTCTCATTCTTTTTCCATAGTAAATAGATTACGGGAATAATAAGTAGCGTTAGCAAAACTGAGCTTACCATACCGCCTACCATAGGCGCTGCGAGCCTACTCATCACCTCAGATCCAGTTCCTGACCCAAACAGAATCGGCAATAAGCCTGCAATCGTTGCCCCCGCTGTCATTAAAACAGGACGGACTCGCTGCACTGCAGCCTGTAAGACAACGTCACAAAGCTCATCAGGCGATAGGTGCTGATGGCCTGGTTCGACACGCTGTCTCAGCTTTAACCAGGCTTGGTCGAGATATACGATCATGATGACGCCGGTTTCTACTGCGACGCCTGCCAGGGCGATTACACCCACACCCACGGCGATAGAGAAGTTGTACTCCAGGAAGTACATTAGCCAAATACTGCCGACCAACGCTATTGGGAGTGAACCCATAATAATAAGTACGGGGCCCATTGCTCGAAAGTTTATATAGAGCAGCACAACAATAATTGCCAGCGTCAATGGAATGACATAGCTCAACTTCTCTTTCGCGCGTTCCATATATTCATACTGACCAGACCAACTTACTGAATATCCTGGTGGTAGCGAAAGTTCATCTGAAACTATCTTTTGGGCCGACTCCACGTAGCGTCCGACATCAGTAGTATTAATGTCTACAAAGGTCCAGCCATTCAGGCGAGCGTTTTCACTCTTGATTCCAGGGGGACCATCTTCGATGTGAACCCTGGCTACGTCGCCCAACGCAATTCGCTGACCGGAAGGAGTTAATATAGGTAGCTTCGAGAGGCCTTCGGGAGAGTCGCGATAGGACTGGGGGTAGCGCACATTCACTGGGTAGCGCTCCAACCCTTCTACAGTGTTGGTAATGTCCATTCCACCGACTGCGGTGGCTATCACTTGTTGTACATCGGCTATATTTAGGCCGTAGCGTGCAGCCCTGGCCCGGTCTATATCGACCTTAATGTAACGACCTCCCACGACTCGCTCTGAATACACCGACGCCGTGCCTGGGACGTCGCTCAGGATAAGTTCAAGCTCTCGCCCGATGGTTTGTATTACTCCAAGGTCCGGCCCTGCAACCTTGATACCAACGGGGGTCTTTATTCCTGTTGCTAGCATATCGATACGGGTCTTGATGGGCATGACCCATGCATTGGTTAGTCCCGGTATTTGTACAAGCTCGTCAAGCTCTCTCTTTATATCTTCAGTCGTGATCCCGGGTCGCCAGTCTTCAGGTGGCTTTAGTTGGATAAATGTCTCGATCATTGTCAGCGGAGCAGGGTCGGTGGCTGTTTCAGCCCTGCCTATCTTGCCGAATACTGACCGCACCTCCGGGTGCGTGCTAATCAGCTTGTCCGTTTGCTGGAGAAGCTCCCTGGCTTTTCCGATCGATATACCTGGATACGTAGTCGGCATGTACATCAGGTCCCCTTCATCGAGGGGCGGCATAAATTCACTGCCGATTCGGCTAAGAGGCCAAACGCTACTTATGATTACCAGCGCTGCTATTAGCAAGGTGGTTTTTGGGTAGTTTAGGGCGCTCCTCAATACCGGGGTATATCCGGCTACAAGCAAACGATTTAAAGGATTTCGCTTCTCTGAAAGTATTTTGCCTCGGATAAAGTAGCCCATCAGTACCGGGACCAATGTGATTGTCAATGCGGCTGCTGCTCCCATAGCATATGTTTTAGTGAAGGCCAGAGGTGAAAACATTCTTCCCTCCTGTGCTTCAAGGGTAAATACGGGAATAAAGCTTACGGTAATTATCAACAGGCTGAAAAATAGCGCGGGCCCAACTTCTACGGCAGCGTCGGTAACTATCTGCCAACGATTCTCATTGGTTAATTTGTTTCTCTCCATGTGCTTATGCATATTTTCAATGAGGACAATTGCACCGTCGATCATTGCCCCGATGGCTATCGCAATGCCCCCTAGAGACATAATGTTTGCGTTCAAGCCCTGCATGTACATAACTATGAAGGCGACCAGAATCCCTACCGGGAGACTGACAATAGCCACTAACGAAGAGCGTAAGTGAAGGAGAAATATCAGGCATACTGCGGCAACCATCAGTAGTTCTTCTCCGAGTTTATGCCAAAGGTTCTCTACGGCGCGCTCGATAAGAGCAGAACGATCGTAAACGGTGACCACTTCCACGCCCTCAGGTAGGCTAGACTGCAAAGTCTTCAGCCTGGCTTTAACCGCATTAATGGTTGCCTGTGCATTCTCGCCATAACGCATAACGATGATGCCGCCTACCACCTCTCCCTTGCCGTTTAGCTCCGCGATACCGCGCCGCATTTGAGGGCCAGTGCCTATTGTTGCCACATCTTTAAGCAACAACGGAGTTCCATTGTCGTTGACCCCAAGCGGGATATTCTCCAGATCCTCAATTCCTGAAATGTATCCGGACGTCCGCACCATATATTCTGCTTCCGCCATTTCGACAACTGACGCACCGACTTCTTGGTTGGCGTTTCGTATGGCCGTCTGTATGTGAGACAAGGGAATGTTGAATGCACGTAGTCTGTCTGGATTTACCCTGACCTGATATTGTTTGACCATGCCTCCGATAGAGGAAACCTCAGAAACTCCTGGCACGCCCTGGAGTTCATACTTGAGAAACCAGTCCTGTAAACTTCTTAGCTCACTAATATCATGTTGACCAGATGTATCCGTGAGTGCATAGATATAAACCCAGCCTACTCCAGTGGCGTCGGGTCCGAGTTGGGGTCTTGCACTTTCGGGTAAATCGGGGGCAACCTGGCTAAGGTATTCCAGCACCCTGCTGCGAGCCCAATATAGGTCGCTCTTCTCATCAAAAATCACATACACATAAGAATCGCCGAAGAATGAAAAACCCCGCACCGTGACCGCACCAGGTACAGACAGCATCGCCGTAGTAAGTGGGTATGTGACTTGATCTTCCACCACCTGCGGCGCCTGGCCAGGGTAGTTTGTTTTTATGATTACTTGTACATCTGAGAGGTCAGGGATGGCATCGACCGGGGTATTTTTAATGGCGAAAATACCAGCTCCTACAAGAATAGCTGTTGCCAGAAGCACGAAAAGTCGATTGCCGACTGACCAGCGGATGATGGCTTCAATCATGAGTCAGGTGCTCCTGTTTTTCAGAGTTCATACGATCGAAGTCAGCGCTTTTGCTCGATTCCGAATCCAATAGAAATTGGGCCGAAGTCACAATTATGTCTCCCTGGGATAATCCAGAAAGAATCTCTACTGATCCGCCGGCAATTCGCCCTGCCTTAACAACAATCGACTTGAATTGTCCTTCGCCAAGGGCTAAGACGACCCGCTCTTGCCTCTCCGTTCGTATAAGCGCTTCTTTGGGGATAACCAGAACCTCATCACGATTTAGTGAGTGAATGGTTACCTGTGCAAACATATTGGGGCGTAACTCACCGCTTTGGTTTGTGAACCTGAGGCGAACTCGCAGAGTACGAGTACTGGCTTCAAGTGATGGGTAAATGTAATCAACTTTTCCTTGCCACTCTCTGCCTGGAAGGTAGTCGAGGCGCATTGTGACAGGCTGCCCGGGTTGCACGAGAGCAGCCTGTCGTTCGAAGACTTCAGCTTCTACCCAAACATCATCCAGGGCGCCTATCGACATCAGCGTGGTGTTAGGCCCTACAAAGAAGCCTTCCCGAATGTTGAGGTTGTCTACGACTCCCTCTTGGGGAGACCTGAAAGTAACCGTTTGTCTTACCTGCAAGTCCTTCTTTAACTGCTGTATGTGCTCATCCGTAAACTGCAGAGATCTCAGACGGTTTTCTGAGGCCTGTATTAGCCGTTCATTTTTGCGACGGAGAGCAAGGATAAGTTCATCCTGGGCATTTACCAGTTGCGGGGAATAGATCTCGTATAATGGCTGGCCTTTGCTAACAGGGTCGCCTGCAGCCTTAACATAGAGTTTCTCTATCCAGCCATCCACACGAGGATGTATATGAATCAAGCGATCCTGGTCATATTGAACGTAGCCCACGGTGTGAATGTCTTCTTGAAGCCTGTCAAGTTCTACAGGATTCGTACGGACTCCCAGGTTGTTGACAATTGCTGGTGAGATCTCAACGGTTCCGGCATCAACCTGCTTGTCGTAAACAGGCACCAGGTCCATGCCCATTGGAGATTTGCCTGGGCCGTCTCGCCTGTAACTGGGGTCCATTGGAGCCACCCAATAGATCGGTTCGTCAGGCGACATTTTCGCTTCTACAGTAGTCGTAGTTTCTACAAGAAGTGAGTAGGCGAGGGCACCAATTACTGCACCAGTGAGTAGCAAGAGTGCGTATTTTATAGAGTTATTCATGTCAGATATCCTCGTCTGTCACTGCAGGCGTCAAGAAATAATTTAGCTGTGCGGTGATTTTCTGGCGCTCGACGGCTATTCCCAGGGCTTCGATGCGTGTGTTGAGCTCTGCAATTCTTGCTCGGACTACTTCATCGAAATCGGCGTCATCATTGGTATAAGCCGCTAGCGAAGCTTCAGCCTGCTCGCTCATTTGTTCCAACAGCCGGGAGCTGTAGAGGTTTTGGCGTTGCTCAATACGAAAAAGCCGAGCATTAAGACCGTTGAACTGAGCGATCATGCTACGCAATAGTAGCGACCTCTCAGTACGAACTGACTCACTCGAGGCCTGCGCCGACCGAACCTGTTGATCCTGTCGTCTGCTGGTGAACAGTGGAACGTCGAAGGCTACACCCACCGAGAAAAAGTCTGCTCGATTGTTTCCCAAAGGGTCGTCTTCTCGGTAGCCATAGCTTGCGTTGAGTCGCCATTGTGGCCGGTATTTCTGTTCGGCGAGCTCGACTTCGGTGCTACTTGCTTCCAATTTCTTGTTTTGGGCCTGGATAGCAGGGTGTTTTCCCAGTAACTCGGCCAGTCTCTGTAGTGACAAAGCGTCTTTTTCGCCGGAAATCGACCCTGGTAATTTCAATGCAATGACCGGCAACTCATCGGTAAGCGGTTGGAAATGGGAGTTGCGTTCAATCAGGTCAGGCTCTACCAACCATCGTCCGAGAGCTGAACGGGTAGTATCCATATGTTCGTGCAATACAAGGAGGCGATCCTCCAAGCGAGTCAATTCTAGCTGGGCTCGAATCAAATCTTGTTGTCGTGTGCCACCTAGCGTGCTGGTGTACTTTGACTCCGCAATATCCACGAGCTGTTCAAAAAGGTCCCTGTCTTGCTCAATGAGCAGAATCGTCTCCCTTGTGCGCCAGACGTCCAACCAAAGGCCTGAAACTTCAGACTCGATGAGAGCAAGTCTGTCGGCACGCAGCAGAGGGTGTTGTTGGCTCAGCTGCCCGAGACGCTGTCGACGGAGTTCAAGGCTATCTCCGCGGGGAAGCGCCTGGGATACTCCTACTTTGAATTGAGTCATCGCCTCCTGATCGAAGTTAAATGTATCAGTTGGAAGATTGGCGACGCCGGCAGTGATCATTGGATCAGGCAGAGAACCCGCAGCAATGCTCTGTGCCATTAATGCCTGCTGCCGAAGCTCGTTTCCTTCGATCCAGGGATCTTGCTGCTGAGCGATGACCACAGCCTGTCTCAGATTCAGTGCGGCATTGGCTGCTAAGCTTGGCAAAATTAGCATCAAGGCTGCTAAGAGACCGGGCCCTATTTTCATTAAGCGCGATGTATTCACTTGTATCCGTCCATATTCTGCTAGTCCACGCAACGTTGATTTGGCTTGCAAAAAGCAAGCGCAATCGGTGTGTAAGGACCGGTGTTGAAAGTCAGGTTGTTAAGGAGCAGGTGCTGATTTTCGGACGCACCTATCCTGTGGACTTAACCAGAAGGAGGGCGGAGCAGGGAATTTGGGTGGGGGGTTGGGGAAGCAGGCATAAGCCAGGGAGGAACTTGGTTTTCTCGGATAATCTCCGCTACGGAGTATAGGTTCAGCAATACTCCTATTGATACACAGCCGTTCACGGAGCAGTAGCCACCTTCGCAACAGTCTTCAGATACCGCTTGTGAACCATTTTTGGTCTGCATTTGATGGCCAGAGTGGTCAACGCTATCGACATCAGTACTCACCGAGTGTTCACCGTGATCTTTAGGCATACTGCAAGGCACAGCGACAGACGCGAAAGACTGCAGAGCGATCAACCCTGTCAGAATTAGCGAAGCAAATAGTCGCGGTGTCATCATTGCAGAAGCATGCAGTTTTCACTGCTCTCTTTTTTGCAGGTTGAATAACCATACACCTTCCCCCCGGGGGAAGGTCAAGGGCCGCAATCTACAAAATATTGGCTGAGCGTGCTGTTTTGGCAGGCAAATTGGGCCGGTAGTTGTTATAAGCGTTTGGGGGAATCAGGGATTCAATTATCCCAATGTTCATTTATGGCGCCGATTTCGCCCCTGGTCGAACTGTGCTAAATTTCACTGGAAGGGGCCTGCACCCGACCGCATAAGCGGACGCTCACCACTGTTTACAGAAGGTAAGTGGATAGAGAACATCGACGATGAGATAAATGCAGAAGTGCAATCGGGAGTGCGCGAAGCCACAGAGGCATTGGCTTTGCACTGCCTGCAAACCAAGATCTCGTCAGCGTTGTTGTTCTGGGGTCTTGTATTGGCTCAAGCCTTGATTTTGACGGTCTGTATCGGTCTCATGTGGGTAAGAATGTGCTCAAATATTTCCGCCAGGAGCACGGTTATGCGGCGCAGAAAAAGCGCTATCGGGAAACAGCTCTGGATTAATTGATGTCTCAGGACGACGGCAAGCTTTCGACCACCGCATTGGCACGCAAACTGGATATTCCAGTCCAGCAGCTATTTGCCACATTGCGCGATTATGGCTGGATTCGTCGTTCCGCTGATAGCTGGGTACTGCTGCCCAAAGGCGAATTTGAGGGAGGTTCTTACCAGAATAGCCGCCGCTATGGTCGTTACATTGTCTGGCCCCAGGCATTGGATCACCACCCCCTGTTGTCAGCCATTGAGTCCAACCAGCGCATCACGGCTGCTTCCATGCGCCGCTATTACCCAAGGCTTCATGCCCGGCAGATAAACCGCGCGCTCGCGGAAATAGGCCTGCAGCATCACAGTATTCTGGGGTGGGAGTTGACCAATCTGGGGCGCTCAATGGGCGGTCAGCAGGAGGAGAGCGAATCATCCGGCGCTTTTTATGTGACCTGGCCTCATGAAATTATCGATCACCCTGTTGTACACAGGGAGCTGACCCGACAGTCGGACCAGATACCTACTCCGGAGCCCTTAGATTCCAGTGCTGAACCGGATTTGTTTGCCAATGCCGAAGCCAAGTTGAATTGTGACGGTATTGATGGGCATATTCTTAAAACGCCATTACAGATGCGGGTCTGTAATTGGTTGTATCTCGCTCAACTCGCGCATGCTTACAGGCGAGCGCTGCCGACAGAAGCGCTGGTTTACGCGGATTTTTACCTGCCTGCAGGAAATGTCTATATCGATTGCTGGGAAGAAGAAACGTCCGCCAGTGATCTGCGTGAGCGCTTGAACAAGCGCGAGGTGTATCGAGAGCTTGGCCTGCATTCACTTGAAGTAAACGCCAGTGACGTTGATAGCCTGGACGAGGTATTGGGCCGCGGGCTCCTGGCACTCGGGATTCGCTGCTGAATCAGTTAGTCTTTCGCGTTAGCAGCAAGCCGCACTCCATGTGATCCGTGTAGGGGAATTGGTCAAACAGAGCAAATCTCTCGATTTTGTGAGTCTCTCTCAACGTTGAAAGATTGTCAGCCAACGTTTTCGGGTTGCAGGAAATGTAGATAATCGATTCAAAGCGGGCCACCATCTTTACTGTTTGGTCATCAAGCCCAGCTCTGGGAGGATCGACAAAGACCGTTCTTAAGTCATACTCGTGCAGCGGTCGGCGGAGCTCCTTTAGTCTTCGGAACTCTCTCACCTGGTTCATCGCCTGAGTCACTTCTTCGGCGGATAAACGGATTATCTGAATGTTGCTCACAGCATTCATAGCCAGATTTTCCCTGGCGGCTCGCACTGATACTTTTGCCAGCTCTGTGGCGATAACCTCACCAAAATGCTGCGCAAGTGGCAAAGTGAAATTGCCGTTGCCGCAGTAGAGTTCAATTAAGTCTCCACTCAGGTTTTTAGCTTGCGCGCAGGCCCAGCTGATCATTTCGATGTTAACGCGGGCGTTGGGCTGGGTGAAAGCCTGTTCATATTGCTGATAGCGAAAGCTCTGACCGTCGATATCCAGTGTCTCGCAGACCCACTCCTGCCCGAGCACAATTTTTTGCTTGCGGCTGCGCCCAATCAGCGACAGTGTTGGAGAAATATCGGTCAGGCTAGCGCGAAGTTGCTGAGCCTCAGTTTCCCAGGATGGCTCCAGCTTTCGATGGTAAACCAGGGTGATCAGTGATTCTCCTGCCAGGGTAGAAAGAAACTCAACCTGAAACAGCTTGTGGCGTAATTCAGGGTTGCCTTTTATTGCTTCGAGCAGCGCGGGCATCAGTCGCTGTATTGATTCGCAGGCGATCGGAAAATCCTTGATGGGCACTGGCGTCTTCGGATCGTCACGACGAAACATCACATAGTCCAACTCATCACCGTCGTGCCACATCCGAAACTCAGCGCGCATGCGAAAACCGGTCAAGGCAGAGGAGTAAATATCCGGTGCGGGCGCTCCGTAAGGCGCTAACAATTCGCGAACACCGTCTACTTTTTCTTCCAGAAGCTGCTGGTACTGCTCAGGAATGACTTTCGATAGTGGCATCAGCTCAATCTCCCTGTCTCTCTCTCGCTCCAGAGTGTTGCGCTGTAAGACCGGCACTGCTCGAGGTTCCACTTCGGTTCCAGGGCCAGTAAGGCAGCGCTGGTAGTGGCGAGCACCGCGTCGAGACCAAATGGCTCTGCGGTACGATTTTTCCATAGCTCCCGCAATGGCAATGTAGCGGGCTGGTTAACCGCAGCGACCTTGTGCTGGATGCGACGTGGCATAACCAGTTCATGACAGCTATCTCCCTGCAGCAGGTGAAGCTTGGTGTCTGCTTGCGGCTTTATCTCAACCTCACCGCTATCACCCTTGAAAACAAGGGAGCGGGGTTGGCCGAGTGCCAGGTCCGCTTGCTGATGCAGCATTGCGTATGCAGGATGAAAGACGCTCTGGACGCTTGCGGCGGCCTGCAGCGGATTGAGCATACGAACCAGTGTGTTTACTGGTGAACGCAAGCCAAGCAGTGGACGTAATTGCATCAGGTCGTGCAGCTTTGGGCAAAAGGATCGCAATGGCAGGTAGCTCAGTTTGTGCTCATCCAATTGCGCGGAGACGTCTTTCCAGTTGCCGGCGATGGGAAGGCCGAGTTCGCTCATCGCTTGTTCTGTGTATAGCCTGCCGGCCGTATGACCGTCGCCACCGTGGGCAAAGACGCGATAGCCTGCACCGGAAAGTAGCAGCATGGAAAGCAGGTACCAGGGGTGCTGATGCTTTTTGCCTGCATAACTGGACCAATCCAGGTCAGCACAAAGCTGGGTGGGCGGTTGGTTCATCTCCGCCCTGCACGCGTCAACAAAGCCGGCCAGTTCTTCGCCGGTCTCCTCTTTGACCCTCAGCAGCATGAGAAAAGCGCCTAGCTGCAACCGGTCAACCTCATCTCTCAAGATCATGCCAAAGGCGTCCGCTGCTTCCCGGCGGTTGAAAGAACGACTCCCCGTTTTACCTTTGCCCAGAATGCGCACATAGGTCGCGAAAGGGTGCTCCTCGGCAGGAGTCTGAAATTGTTTCGGGCTCACAGAAAAGTCTCGATTACAGGCAGTTTTCGGGTTTGGGAAGACCGGCAATCTTGCTGCCGATTTTAGCGGGCGAGCCAGGAAAAAGACCCAGCAAATAGATGCTTTTTCCTTTGTCAGTTCCCAGCTTGAGTGCGCAGTATTTTACCAGAGGACGCATTGCGGGCGACGCATCGTATTCCGCGTAATAGTTCCTCAGTAAGTTCAAAATCTCCCAATGCGCAGGAGTGAGGTCTATATCCTCACTAGCAGCAATCAGGGTCGCGACCTCAGGGCTCCAGTCATCCAGGTTGCGTAGGAAGCCTTCTTTATCAACCGCGATGGCATCAGACATCTATCAATACCATGCCAGTTGGCGCGGATAGAATTCACTGAGAGCGACGAATGCATCCATATCAATCAACGGTAGGCCGCTGATGGCATTTGCAAGGCCAGCGGCTTCAACATCCGTGGCTAAGGCCATCAGGCGAGCTGGGCACTCATCCAGCTTTTTGCGCGCGCTGCTATCTTTCAAAGCGCAATAAACGCCTTCTCCCAGTAACACGATGGCATCGCCTTTTTGCGCGCTGCGTAGGCAGTCGAGAAAGCTATCGGTGCCGGGGCCTGCGTTGAGAGTGTGCAGCAGCATGCTCAGCAGCCTATCAGGTGATCAGAGTCGTTTAGAAAGCTGCGTAATGACACGTCATCTAGCAGGTTTACAGGTATTACCAGATTGGCTTCGCTGAGCCCATAGCGGCTCAGGGCTGCCGCGTCCACGTAAACTGATTCCATGTCGTATAGCGGTAGCGAACTGAGCATTCGGCCAATGTTCTTGACACCAATTTGCTCGCTATCCTGCCCGGTAACCAGTTGAAGAACGCCTGCGCCCATAAAGAGAAGGTCGTAGTTTTGCTCAAAAGCACCCATGGCAAGAGCAAGATCCACTGAGGCCCGCGCAAGGCTGCTGCCATAGGGAGATTGGCGCATTACGACCAGGCTGCGTTTTGGGTTGGATTCATCCATGTTAACCACCAAAGGTTATCAGGCGATCGCAATGGGAGGTGGCGTCGATCAGCTGACCCAGACCGGAAACCTCAAAAGCAGGGTGAGTTGTTGCGGTGCCTCTTTCATAACGCTCAGCCTCACGTTCATCCAGCATGCTGTGTTTCAGTGCTGAGGAAATGCAGAGCACCAGCTCTACGCCATGGTTATTGGTGAGGTCGGTCCAGAGTTTTAGCCGGTCCTCCTCGTCCTGCGGGAACACCGCAACCGCAGAGCCATTGCTGGTGCCTTCGTCCAGGAAAAAGACCCGCTCAATACTATGCCCGCGTGCGATGACGCTATGGGCAAAGCGGGCCGCTGTTCGCGCTCCGTGGCCAGAGGCAGAGGACGAAAGTACCAGCAGGGCGTAATTCATGATTGCGTGACCGCAAAAACAAAAAACCCCGGCGCTAACCGGGGTCTGATGTGATCAATGCGTTCGTTAGTCATCGCCGCTCAGCGCGGTGAGTAAGTGCAGCATGTGAATGAACAAGTTGTAGATGCTCAGGTACAGAGACACGGTCGCGCGAATATAGTTGGTCTCGCCGCCGTTGATGATACGGCTTGTATCAAACAGGATCAGGCCAGACATAATCATTATCACTGCGGCCGAAATAGTCAGCGACAGGGCAGGGATATTGAGGAAGATGTTGGCGATCATGGCCACTACTGCAACCAGCAGTCCAATCATCAGGAAACCGCCCATGTAGGAAAAGTCCTTGCGGGTAGTCAGGGCATAGGCTGAGAGACCAAAAAATACCAGCGCCGTGCCGCCCAGTGCTTGCATCACCAGTGCGGATCCACCGGGCATGGCCAGGTAGTAATTAAGCATGGGTCCGATGGATGCGCCCATGACGCCGGTGAATGCGAAAATAGCCAGAAGGCCTTTGCTACTGTCTGCCATCTTATGGACAACAAACAACAGTCCGAAGCCCACCAGGCTCAGTATCAGGGCGGCACCATGACCCAGGCCCATGGCCATGGATATGGTTGCACAAACTGCACTAAACGCCAGGGTCATACCCAGCAGCATGTAGGTGTTCTTCAGAACCTTGTTGGTGCTGAGAACGCTCTCCATACCTGCAGTGTTCATGTCGTACAAACTCTTGTCTTGCATCGTTTACTCCGTAATGCGTCGCACGGTCTGTGCGGATAGTGTTATGACAGATAATAAGGCCGAGAAGTTCAAATTTAAAGGCCTTCTGCTGCCAAAACTTCTTCAGCTAGGTTACTGAATTTGAAGCGGTTTTTCCAGAGCAGAGGTGGAATGTAGCTCAGCAGGCAATTTTTGCTCATTTTATGACCAGAATAGTCGAGCTGAAGTGCGATGAGTTTGTCGTTCAACCCGCTTATTTTGCGCGCGTTTGCCAGCTGCTTACTGATGATTCCGGTTTAATAGATCGCACCTTTGTTCCGCGCAGGCGCGCAGGCAAGCACAGCGATCCTGTTTTAGGTGAATTGTACTGCTGGAGCGGCTATAAAAGGTTTTTGGTTAACTCACGATATCGTAATGGAGGCAATAACAATGACAAGCGACGCCGAACAAAAAGTGCTCGATGGAACCGCCTGGGATGAATTTTGTGATGCATTAAAGGAAGCGGGCAAAATTGTGCGCAGCGACAAGGCCCCCAAGGATGCGTTTAACCAGGCAGAGGGTTATCGTTACTTATCGAGGCTGTTGCGCGGCGGCCTTGAAGGCTTCCTTGAGTTTCGCGATCCGATGTTCCCCCAGCTTCGCTGTGGCGCTCATGAGACGATTAAACTGGGAGCGGACAACCCGGATAACCGCTATGAGAGCGCTACCATTAATCCGGCCTATGACTACCGTATTACCGGTAACCGCGGAAGCGTCGATTATCTGGGTATCAGTACGGTGATCAATAAGTACGCTTCTGGCGGCACTATGGAGGTCACTGGTCATATCGATCACAAGGAAATGGATGTTGGCGCCAACGGAGAGATCGAAATTATCATCAGTCCCACGGAAAAGCCCGGTAATTGGCTGCCGATGGGAGAGGAAGCCAATTCAATTACCGTCCGCCAGACCTTCCAGGACAGAGTTAATGAAAAGGCCGCAGAGCTTAAAATAGAACGTATTGGTGCCAGCGACGATAGACCTGCACCATTGACCCCCGAAAAGCTGGAGCGCGGATTACAAGGTGCGTCGATGTTCTTGTTGGGCTCCGCTACTCTGTTTGAAAATTGGTCCGAGAGCTTTTTGCCAATCCTCAACGAATTGCCGCCAGCGGATCAGGCGTATTGTCAGTCGATTGGTGGGGACCCCAATATTTTCTATTTCCACAGCGCCTGGCAGCTGGCGGATGATGAAGTATTTGTCATTGACGCGCCCGAAATTCCCGAATGCCAGACCTGGAATTTTCAGCTGAACAACTGGTGGATGGAGTCGCTGGACTATCGGCATCACACTATCCATGTCAATAAACATACCGCGCACTATAACGATGACGGCAGTGTGCGGGTGGTGGTGTCGCATACCGACCCGGGAGTGCCGAACTGGATAGAGACCGCCGGGCACAATATGGGCACGATGTGTTGGCGCTGGATTGGGGCGGACAAACATCCGCTGCTGAATGCCAGGGTGATGAAGCTGGCGGACTTGAAATGAGCGAGGACATTGTCAGTTTCGATGCCGATGAGTTGATCACTGAGGCAATAGCCCAGACTGGCTTCGATGATTTTGGCGAGCCTCCTTATCGAGAGGGTCTTGACGTTCTGCTGCAGACCTACGACAAACACATTCAGGACCCTGTTGGCCGCAAGAGTTGTCGTGACCGGGTTGTCATGCAGCTGGCTACAAGGCTGAAGTGCGAAAACGCTTTCAGGACGATTCCGCAGTGGCAAGAACAGGAAATCCAGGCGCCGATTTTTGTGACGGGCCTGCCGCGCTCAGGTACCTCGGCGCTGTTGAATTTGCTGGTGTCAGCCCCTGAAAATCGCGGTCTCCTGCAGTGGGAGGTTCAGTTCCCTGACCCCTGGCCCGGGAGTCAGCCCGGCGACAAAGATCCTCGCTATGATTATCTCGCCAAGGCACTGGAGGCGACACGGGACTCCGAGTTCGCCAAGATCCATTTTGTCGATGCAGATACCCCCGAAGAATGCGTTCTGTTGCACGCGTTTGCCTTTGGCGGCGTGCAACTGGGTTTTGAGATTATGCTGGAGCCTTATCACAGCTGGTTGTTGGCGCAGGATCTTGAGCCGCTTTACGCTTACCAGAAAAAGCAAATGCAAATGCTGAATTGGCGAATGCCGGGCAAGCAGTGGATGCTCAAAGCCCCGGCCCACATGATGGGCATAGACGCCATTTTAAAAGTCTTTCCTGACGCGCGCTTTATATGGTGTCACCGGGATCCCCAGGCAGTCGTGCCTTCGATCAACAGCATGAACAAAGTCGTAATGAACATGTACGCTAACGATTACGGGCACCTGGATGCGGGCGAAATTGGCCGCGCGGTAATGGAGTGGTACGCACTCACCCTTGAGAGGGGTCTGGCGGTCAGGGAAACACTGCCGCAGGAAATTTTTGTCGATTGCTCCCAGCAAGAGTTTGTTGATGATCCGATGGGAGTGGTGCAACGCGTCTATGATCACTTTGGCATGGTGTTAAGCGACGATACGCGGGATGCGCTGTTGTCTCACATTGACGCCAATCCCAAAGGCAAACACGGTAAGCACGAGTACAGCCTGGAGGAGTATGGCCTGACGCGCGAGTTAATCAGCGAGCGCTTCGCTTTCTACACCAATGATTCGCGCTGGCCAATCAGCGCCTAATCAAGGAGCAGCTATGTCAAATGTTATTCAGGTTTCCTCCGAAACGCTGACGATCGAAGCCCCCGCCGAACTGGTTTGGCAGGTCATTATCGATTTTGAGCACTATCCACTGTGGAATGAATTTTGTCCCAGCATCGAAACTGCTCTGGAGATAGGTGCACCCGTTAAAATGCAGGTAGACCTTGGTAACGGGCTGCAGGAGCAGGTGGAATACATCACCTTTATCGACGCGCCCGCAAAAATCACCTGGTCTATGGAGAACAAAGAGGGAGATCCTATTCATGCCGACCGCTCACAGGTCATCACCCCGCTGAGTGAAGGACGTTGTACTTATGTCACCTATGACGACTTTAGCGGAGATTTTGCGGCGGCCATGGTAGAGCAGTTGGGAGAGCAGGTGAGGGCAGGGTTTAACCTCTGCGCCAAAAACCTGAAGGCCAGGGCGGAAGCGATTTATCAGGCGAGTTAGGGTTGGGCGGCTTTGTGCCCGCGCCTGGACAGGGCGTGCTTGCGAACCAGTCCGCGTATCTGGTCGTAGCTTAGCCCCAGGGATTGTGCAGTAAGACGCTGGTTGAATCCGTGCCTCTCCAGTGCCTGCGATAAAAGCTGTTTTTCTAATGCTTCGATATGAGCATGAAAATTTTTGGTCTCGACCTCTTGTTGCGCCGGCGCTTCTGTAACGGGTGCGACCAGCACTGTTTTCTCAGGCTCTTCAAAAGGGCTTTTGAAAGCGTCTAATACGATGTCGCCTACCGGATTGCTGCCATCACCCCAGCGATAAAGGGATCTCTCCACTACGTTTTTCAGTTCGCGAATGTTTCCCGGCCAGGTGTGGGTATAGAGCGCTTCTGTCGCTGATGCGGTAAATCCGGTGAATAGTTCCCAGCCCAGCTCTGAACTCATCTGGATGGCAAAATGTTCGGCCAGTTCCCCTATGTCCTCAGGCCGATGGCGCAGGGCAGGGAGGTGCACAACATCGAAACTCAATCGATCCAGTAGGTCGGCTCGAAACTGCCCGTCTTGCGCCAAGGCAGGAAGGTCGGCATTGGTTGCTGCAATCACGCGAACATCAACCTGCAATGTCTGCTGCCCGCCTAGTCGCTCGAACTCGCCATATTCCACCAGTCGCAGTAGCTTTTCCTGCAAACGCGTTGACATAGTACCGATCTCATCCAGGAAGAGGGTGCCGCCGTCCGCTCGCTCGAAGCGCCCCTTGTGGGTCCTGGTGGCACCTGTGAACGCGCCTGGCTCATACCCAAATAACTCTGACTCAAGCAGGGGTTCGGCAATGGCTGCGCAATTCACCTTTAGCAGCGGTGCATCCCAGCGAGAGGATAGAAAGTGGAGCCGATCTGCAGCCAGCTCCTTGCCGGTTCCTCGTTCGCCAAGCACCAGCACGGGTCGGTTGATAGGAGCGAGTAAAGATATTCGTTCCAAAGCAATCGCTAAAGCGGCGGAGTTACCAATAATACTGTCTGGTGTTCTCTTCATAGGTAAAATATACCATTTAATATGGTATAAAAAACCTATATATAGGTTTAAAAAGCCTAAATATTTCGGATTAGAACAATGAATAAAGCATTGAAAGTCTTAAATCTTCAATAAAAACAGATAGATAAGGATTCTGGCACGAATTCTGTATTAGTAGGGCTGTACGACGCAGAGAAGTCGGCAGGCAATGTAGGGAAGACAGAGCTATGAACAAACTGGGTGAACGATTTTTGATTTATACCGGCCTGGGCGTGTTGTGTGCGTTCACCGGAGCGGTTGTCGGAACCGCAGCTGGCGTCTGGAGCTTTGTCCAGGTGGTGGCGGTGATTGAGTTTATTTACTGGATAGCCAGCCCGATGGGAAAGCCCCGGGCGAAAGGCTGTTAAGAGAGCAAAAGGAGAAACACCATGGGTATATTTTCCCGTATGACAGATATTATCAACTCCAACATAAATTCACTTCTGGATCAGGCAGAAGACCCGGAAAAGATGATCCGCCTGATCATTCAGGAGATGGAGGACACGCTGGTTGAGGTCCGCTCGTCTTCTGCGAGGGTGCTGGCAGACCGCAAGACTGCGGCTCGCCGTTTGGAGCAAGTGCAAGCCGAAGCCGACAGCTGGGAAGAAAAAGCCAAGTTGGCCATCAGTAAGGGACGGGAGGATCTTGCGCGGGCAGCGCTGCAGGAAAAACACGCCATTGAGGACGAGCTTGCAACGGTGGAAGCCGAATTGAAAGCTACTGATGAACATATCACACAGCTCAACGAGGAAGTGTCTCAGCTTCAGCAAAAACTGACGGACGCCAAAGCCAAGCAGAAAGCGTTGATGATGCGCAGTAAAACGGTTGAGTCGCGTATCAAGGTGAAGCGTCAGATGCATAGGGAGGCCCTCGATGGAGCCTTCCAGCGCTTTGAGCATTTTGAGCGCCGCATGGACACCCTGGAGAGTCAGCTGGAGTCAATGGATGTTGGTCGCGACGTTCCCCCTGATCTTGCGGCTGAAATAGATTCCCTGGAAGAGAACGAGCGAATCAGTGACGAGCTGGCGCGTTTAAAGTCTGCGATGGGCGGCAAACCTGAGCAATCCTAAAAGGTTTGGTAATCCGATTTAACAATGGCAGCATGGTCCAACCCGACACGGCTGCCCAAGGAATGAGTTAATGGAATTCTGGAAATTCATGTTCGTCCCCACGATCTTGTTTATCGTAATCGTGGCGCCCATGTGGATCACCATGCATTACCGCAGTATAAGCCGATCCTCGAGGAGTCTGTCCCAGGAAGATCGGGAAACTGTCGAGCAGATGCTGGAGACTGTGGATAAATTGACTGACCGCATTGGGACCCTTGAGTCCCTGCTGGACGCGGACCATCCCGATTGGCGGGCAAAGCCCGGCCGTGGTGCCAGGGAAGAGGAGTAAGTTATGAGTAGACGAAGACAGAGACGTAAACGAGATCACGAAAGGTATCGAGACACCTATCGACGCGAGAGTAGTCGCTTACGATCGAACAAGCGGGGCGGTTGGAGCATGGGCTTATACCGGAACACTCGAGACGGGAAAGTGGCGGGTGTTTGTGCCGGTCTCGCCGACCATTGGGATATCGCTCACTGGGTAATGCGCCTCATCTGGGTGGGCGGCTTTTTGTTTACCGGCACTTTGGCCCTATGGGTCTATCTGGGTGCATGGATTTTACTGGCACCGCGGCCCACCCGTCGCGGCTCCGACGGAGGCTTTGAACCAGAGCCCGATTTTGAAGAAGTGGAGGTCGAGATGGAGTATGACGAACGTCACCACGACTACCGGCCGCGAAAAGTATTCCGTTATAGCGAGTCGGGAGGTGTGCGGCTTGAGCGGGCTCGCGATCGCCTGGACGCAGCGTTGCGCAGAGTCGAGAACATGGAATCCTATGTGACCTCTCGGCGTTACAACCTCAATAAAGAGTTTTCACAACTTTAATCCACAAAAAAAATACCCACTGGCCTGGCGCTCGCTCAACTGGAGCGAGCAGGCCGGTTCGTTATCACCCATTCCCCAACGATTTTAATCTCAAGCACTTGTTCTGAAGCCACCGAAGTTACTGTTTGAAGGCATGGTAGTGTTATATTGGCCGCTACCGTCAGGGAGAGGCCATGAGCGAAGAATTACCCCTACAGCATTCCGTCCTGGGCTCTTTTTTGCTGCCCATTGCACAGGCGCTGCGGCTGCATGGTGTGGATCCCCTTGAGCTGATGGCCGAGGTTGGCATTGATGTGGCAAAGATTGCTAACCCTGATTGGCGTGTTCCGCACAACAGCTTCAATTTGCTGATGGAGCGCTGTGTAAAGGAAACGGGCGACGAGGCTTTCGGTCTGCTCGCCGGGGAACAGGTTCAGCCGCAGGCACTGCACGGCTTGGGCTTTGCCTGGCTTGCAAGCGACACGGTTTACGACGGTCTGAAACGACTCGCGCGTTTCGGCAAGCTGGTCAGTACAGCCGCTGATATGCAGCTGTTGGAAGAGGGCGAGCTGGTGGTGCTTGATCTCGGTCGTATTCCGTTATCGGAGCATTTTCACTACGCGAGTAGAGATTATGCCATTGGTATGGTGACCCGGATGTGCTCTCTGGCTCTCGGCGATTTTCTGGCTCCGGTCAGCGTTCAACTCGAGAGACCCAACCCTGTGGAGGCAGAACGCTGGGAATCAATGCTTGCGGCCAGGGTGGAGTTTGATAGCTCTCGCAGCTGCCTGGCCTGGTATCGCACAGACATCATGGAGCCGCTGGTCACAGGCGATCCTGAGCTGGCCAGGGCTAACGACGAGCAAACCCAGGCATACCTTGATAGTTTCGTGGTCCAGTCTACCTCGCGGGAGGTGGTGGATAAGATTGTTGAGCACTTGCCAGATGGGCCGCCTAACCAACAGCAAATTGCTGAATCGCTGCATGTTAGTAACAGAACCTTGCAGCGTAAGCTCAAGGACGAAGGCACCAGCTTTATGGACTTACTGCAGGATACTCGCCTGCAGTTGGCGCGCAAATATCTCAGCCACCCAAACCGATCCGTAGTAGAAACCGCTTACCTGCTTGGTTTTTCCGAGCCCAGTACCTTTTCTCGGGCTTTCAAGCGCTGGACTGGCGTGGCACCGGCAGATTTCAGGGATTCTCCCGATCCTTCCCCAGAAATTGGCGCCTCTGGCCATGCAGATGGCGCCTAGGGCAATCCAGTCTCCCACGGGGTAGGTCTATTGTAGACGCATAACCACCAGGAGGATGCGTCATGAGTAACTCAGTTATAGCGATCACCGACAAGGTCATGCGTATGATCAAGTCCATGGTTTATATGTCAATGAGAGTCAGTTATCGCAAGGGCGCGACGGCACAAGACGTGTCTGGTTTCCTGGCTGAATGGGCTCCAGAGGGTCAAAACCTTTACCATGAAGGTGTGGTTGAGCGTGTACTGGCCGATTTGCAAAATGAGGGTCATGTGGCCAGAGCGGGTGCTCGCTGGTATCCGGTGCGCACTCCTCACTAAGTAACAGCTGTCTTCACCGGCCGCAAATCGATGCGGCCGGCACTATTTTTCCATTCTTATTGATCTGATTCACTTCCCTCTTATCTTCAACACCCTATAATCCATAGTTTGTATCAGCACAGGATTTAGCGCATGGGCAAATTACTCGTTATTGCAGACATCAAAGGTAATGGTATCGCAACGCCTCGGGGCCTTGAGTTGGCAAGGAAACTAGGCCTTGATGCCGAAGTCTATGCGTTTGTTTATACATCCCTGAGTCGATTGAAAATGGACGCTGGAGAAAAAGCATCGCTCAAGAAACGCCTGCTGGCGGAGCGGGAGGCTGAGTTAGAAGCGCGCATCAGCAAGTTCTCCAGAGATGGCCAAACAGTGAAGCTCAAGGTCGTTTGGGAAAAAGATGTGGCCAATTGGGTCAATAAAAGGTGCTCCCAGAGTAGCTATCAAATGGTGGTCAAAACAGGACGTCGCACTGAGAGTTTTGCCCACGCGTCCACCGATTGGCAGCTCATTAGAGAGTGTCCGGCTCCGGTTGTCATTGTGGCCGAGAAAAAGTGGCGACGAACGCACCCGGTGATGGCCGCACTGGACCTGGGTAGTCGCCTGCCTGCAAAAAAGAAGCTCAACGCCGATATTTTGCGGCGTGCCACTGAGCTTGCCAAAGCAATGAGCGCGGAGCTTGAAATCATCAGTGCCATTGAGGTGCCGACCCTCCTTGATGACCTGGACTTGATTGATACACGCAATTACGTGGCTGAAGCGAAAGCGGCAATGTCCTCACATATCAGGGCATTATCGAAAGAGTTCGCTATTCCACAGAAGGAATTTGTCGTTAAACGGGGTCCGGTTGAAAAGGTCATTGCGAGTCAGGCGGCCGCCAGACGGGCGCAGATAGTGGTGATGGGAACGGTCGGTCGCAAGGGTGTAAAGGCAAAGCTAATCGGCAACACGGCGGAAAGAGTGCTGGCCCATTTGAAAACCGATATCCTTGCTCTGAAGCCCTGATCGCGCGGAATTCTTTTATGTGAAAAGTTTGCATTTTGGCCACGGGGGTCTACTTTTTAGTAAGCACGTCGCTCCCTGCGCGTGCTAACACGTCCCCTGGCCGATGTTTCTGCCCCGAAACATACGGCTGTTGGCCCGTCACACTTGGTGTAGGCGGGCTTTTTTATGTCTTTGACATCACTCAAATTACCCCTAAAAGTACATAACTAACATAGGGTTGCGAGAGACTCCTCAAGCAATGCTCACTTAACGGTTCGATCTTGTCGCCCAGGGCCATGCAATTGGCGTCGCTGGCCATGTGGTAATTCCTCACTAATCCCTAATATGTTTCCCATACCGAGCGCAGTCACACAAGAGCGCAAAATGAATAGGGAGAACGAACATGCATGAGTTAGTGGAGCGAATCAAAGAACCTGAACTGTGTTATGTGTTTGCCAAAAACGCTGTGAAGCGTGGCCACCCGGAGTTGGCCCAGCAAGTCTATCGTCGCGCAGTCGATTTAAGAGCCGAGCAGTACGGAGCCGAAACCGAGGCTGAGTTCGCAGCGGTCCGCGCGATCTTCGCTTATGAAGAGTGTTTAGGCTATGCCAAAGGCAAGCGGACAAGAGCGACTGGCACCTGGCAGATGGTTAATCGCGACGGACTGCTAGCAGCGATAGATAAACGTTTGCAGTCGCGCAACGGCGAGGATGTTATGTCGACGCTTAAAGAGCTGGGCATGGAAGATTACAGCTTTGAGGCTGTCGCCGAGAAACACGGCCAAGAAATTCAGCAGGCAGCAGCCTGATGGTGAGAGGAATTTTGTAAAGAATCCCTACCTTAGCCTGGCCCTAGTGGTAATTGGGAAGAACCGGGCTCTTTTTAACATCGCGGCTGGCAGGCCACCCCTGACTGCGCGGCCGCACCCTAATCCCCTGTAGGAACTAATCCCTACTTTGCCCGGTCTTTGAACCGGGCTTTTTTTTGCTCAGTGCTCCAGCTAAGCTACGGTCGTTGACCCTGGTCACTTACCATGCCCTTTTTTTGTAGTATTGTTCTCTTCGTGTAGTGAGCAGACAACCTCTTTGCGAGTAACAGGAGCACCATGGCCAACCCCATCAAGACACGTGTAGCTGATCTGCGGGAGCATGATCTTTTTTACCCCAGGGAATTGAGCTGGCTGTCCTTTAACGCACGGGTGCTGCAGGAAGCCGCCGACGAAACCGTCCCTATTATTGAGCGCCTGAGGTACCTGGGGATTTTTTCAAATAACTCAGACGAGTTTTTCCGAGTTCGGGCCGCCGAGGTACGTAGGCTGATTTCCGTTTCCAGTGGTGCTAACAAACAGCACTTCAAAGACTTGCTAGCCGCTATCCTGGAAGGCGTAGTGGCTTTGCAGAAAGAGTTTGACCGGATCTACACGCAAATTATGGATGCGCTGGCCCAGCGAAAAATCTACCTGGTTAATGAGCGACAGCTGGACGATGGGCAAGCGGATTTTGTGCAGAGCTACTTCACCACGACAGTGCTGCCACAGCTTGAACCTATTTTGCTGCGAGAGGGAAGGCCCATACCTGCGCTGAATGACGAGTCACTGTACCTTGCGATAGATATTCGCAGCGGAGAGGACTTCGACTACGCGGTAGTAGAAGTGCCCACAGACCGTCTCGATCGATTTGTGGAGATTCCACGGCGTAAGGGTAGGGGCGGGAAGGTTTTCATTGTTCTGGATAATATTATCAGAGCGTGCCTGCCTCAAATGTTTCGCGGGGTAATTCCTGTTGATGATGCCCAAGCCTACTGCTTTAAGTTTTCGCGAGACGCGGAACTTGAAATCGACACAGGCATATCCCAGAGCCTTATCGACAAAATGACGAAAAGCCTTAAGCAGCGCCGTAAGGCAGATGCCGTGCGAATGGTCTATGACGGCAACATGCCCGAGCGCTTGCTAGAGTACGTGAGCGCGCGGTTCGGCTTCGGCAAATATGACAGTTTGATCGCGGGTGGCCGCTACCACAATTCAAAGGATTTCATGAGTTTCCCCAATGTGGGGCCCAAGTATCTGGAATTTAAGCCCCTGCCTCAAATACGTATCCCCCGGCTTGATGAGCAAGGTAGTATTTTTGATGCTATTCGTGAGAAAGACGTATTTCTCTACTACCCCTATCACCCCTTTGATTATGTCGTTGACTTGCTTAAGACCGCTGCGCTGGATCCTGACGTCACTGATATTAAGATCTGCCTGTATCGAGTAGCCAAGAACTCAAGGGTGATCGACGCCCTCGTCAATGCCGTCGATAACGGTAAAAGAGTGCTGGCAGTCGTAGAGCTTGCTGCCCGCTTTGATGAAGAGGCCAATATCAGTTGGGCTCAACGACTCACTGAGAATGGAATCAATGTGATTTTCGGTATTCCAGGGCTCAAGGTGCACTCCAAGTTGGTCCTGATCGAGCGCCGAGAGAAAGCCGGCAGACGTTTTTACAGTCATATCGGCACCGGCAACTTCAACGAAAAAACTGCTCGAGTGTATACCGACTTCACGTTGATGACTTATGACCAGAATGTCGGCAAAGATGTTTACAACGTTTTTGATTTTTTACAGTACAACTACAGGCGGCCGGAGTATCGAATATTGCTGGTTTCTCCCCATAGCAGTCGCCCGGGCCTCACCGAATTAATCGAGCAGGAAATTGCCAATGCAAGGGCCGGGTATCGCGCTGAGATGACCCTTAAATGTAATAATCTGGTAGATCGAGACCTGGTCAAACGGCTGTATGAAGCGAGCGAGGCCGGCGTAAAGGTCAATCTTATCGTGCGCGGCATGTGTTCTCTGCTGCCGGGTGTAAAGGGTTTGTCAGAAAACATCCAGGCTATCAGTATCGTCGACCGATATCTGGAACATCCGCGGGCCTATGTATTTTATAACCGGGGTAAGCCCCGCTACCTGATAGGCTCGGCTGATCTCATGACTCGCAATCTGGACTTTCGGGTAGAGGTGCTGGTTCCTATTTTTGATCAGGATGCGCAGCAAACCATACAAAATATCCTCGACCAGCAATGGCATGACAACGTTAAATCGCGGGTGCTGGACCAGGATCAGGAAAACGAGTACCTGCCGGTCAAGAAAAAAGTCGCCAAAATCCGCTCTCAGGAGAGTATTCATCGTTATCTGCTGACAGGTAAGCTTCCGCGCTATCCCAAATCACGAATGAACGTTCCGGCTACCCGACGGAGGAGTAAACCGTTGGTCAAGCCGGGGGCCGGCTGATGGCTTATTGAGCAAGGGCTTTGTTTTTGTCAGCTAGTGTTTTGCGACGTATGTAGGCAAACTGCATTTGTTACTTAACGTTGGAGAGAAACATGGCTGGTAGCAGTCTGCTGTTATTAATTGATGATATCGCCGCTGTATTGGACGATGTGTCATTGATGACCAAGGTGGCGGCGAAGAAGACCGCTGGCGTGCTGGGCGATGACCTGGCGGTAAACGCCGAGAAAGTCACCGGTGTTCGGGCCGAACGCGAACTGCCTGTTGTATGGGCCGTAGCAAAGGGTTCCTTTCTCAATAAACTCATTCTTGTGCCTCTGGCACTGCTGGCTTCATTGTTTGCCCCCTGGCTGATTACCCCTGCACTAATGGCGGGTGGCTTGTATCTGTGTTTCGAAGGTTTCGAAAAAATAGCGCACAAGTTTCTTCATGGTGCTGAGGAAGCCGCAGATCATGACGCACTGGTAGAGCAATTGGCAGACCCGAGCGTCGACCTGGTCGCGTTTGAAAAAAATAAAATCAAGGGTGCAATTCGAACCGACTTTATTCTGTCCGCGGAAATTATCGTGCTAACGCTCGGTATTGTCGCTGAATCAAAATTTATTACTCAGGTAGGTGTACTGGCGGGTATAGCCATTGTGATGACCGTCGGGGTTTATGGCCTGGTTGCGGGCATCGTAAAGATGGATGACGCTGGCTTGTATCTATACGAGAAGCAGGGTGACGGCTTATGGCCTCGTTTCTTGCGCTGGTTTGGTCAGGGCTTGATCAGTTTTGCACCCTGGCTAATGAAGGCTTTAGGCGTCATAGGTACTGTGGCAATGTTTATGGTGGGCGGTGGCATTTTTCTACACAATATCCAGCCGCTGGGCGTTGCTGTTGAACAATTTGCCCATGGCTTAACGCCGGTCATGGCTGCGCTTACGCCGACCCTGGCGGGCATGACCATAGGACTTGTAGCGGGCGCGCTGGCTGTAGCGGTAGTAGAGGGAGTGAAGAAGCTGCGAGCCTGATCAGGCCCGCAGCGAATTGCCTGTTAGCCTGCGTTATCTGGCTTGGATTCCCCGAAGGCGAGGGCTTTCTTTCTCTCAATGTACTGATCGACCTGAAGCTCCAGCAGGTTCATTGGCACAGCGCCATTTTTCAATATCGCATCGTGAAACTCTCGAATATCGAAGGCGTCGCCCAGCGCGAGCTGCGCTTTGCTGCGGGTCTCGAGAATCTTGAGCATACCAATTTTGTAGGCAGTGGCCTGTCCAGGCATAACCGCATGTCGCTCAACCATCTTGACGGCATCGATGCGTGGGTTTGGTGTGTTGTTTGCGTAAAAGTCGATAGACTCTTCGCGTGTCCAGCCTTTGGAATGCATTCCGGTATCAACGACCAGGCGCACTGCGCGCCAGAGTTCCATTGCCAGACGACCGAAATCGGAATAGGGGTCCTGATACATGCCGATTTCTTTGGGCAGAAGCTCTGAGTATAAGCCCCAGCCTTCGCTGTAGGCCGTGACGCCACCAAAACGACGGAACTTGGGCAGTTCTTTCAGTTCTTGCTTGATGGCGATTTGCATGTGATGTCCCGGGAGTCCCTCGTGGTAGGCCAGAGCTTCCAGCTGATAGCTGGGCATCATGCTCATGTCATACAGGTTGGCGTAGTACCGGCCAGGGCGTGAGCCATCGGCGGCCGGCTGCTGATAAAAGGCCTTACCGGCGGAGCGTTCGCGGAACTCTTCAACGCGCTTCACATCCAGGCTAGCCTTGGGTCGGACCTGAAAGAGTTCGTCCAGGCGCTCATCCATTTCTGACAGCACTGCGTCAGCTTGCTGCAAGTATTGCTCACGACCCTCGTCGGTGTTGGCAAAGTAGAACTGACTGTCAGTGCGCATGAATGCCATGAAATCCTGAAGGCTACCTTCAAAGCCCACTTTGGCTTGAATGCGGCGCATTTCGCCATGGATGCGCGCGACCTCGGCAAGACCTACCTGGTGAATTTGCTCAGCTGACATGTCAGTGGTGGTAACGCGATTCAGGCGATTTTTGTAGTACTCGGCGCCTTCAGGAAGCTTCCACACGCCAGCGTCGGCTGTGGACTTGGTTTCCAGGGATTCAAGGTAGGTAATCAAGCTCTGATACCCGGGCTGTACACTATTGAGAAGGGCGACTTGAGCTTTTTTGTTTAGTTGAGCTTCCTGGGCGGCCGAGATATCGAGATTTGCCACTTTGGTGCTGAAATCAGTCATCAGTGTGCTAGGTGCGCCGCCATCGAAGGGCGCGCCCACGAGGAGGTTTTTGGAATCGCGCAGTACGTGTGGCAACACGAAGCTAGGGGCGATAACGCCTTTTGCTTCACGTATTTTGAGCTGATCTACAACTTGCTGAAGACGACTTTCTACGCCATTGAGACGCGAAATGTAGGCTTCAGCCTCGCTAACATTGCCAATGCTATGCTGGTTGATAAGAAACGCGGGGATACCGGCGTGCTCCCCAAACATCTGGTTAACGGGGTAGTTGTGATGGCGCCATTTGTAGTCAGCAATTTCGTCCAGCAGTTTTTGTTCCAGCAGGCGGTAGCTCACCAGGGTTTCTGCATTCAGTTGCCCTGTGTTGATGTTGCGCAGCAACTCCAGGTCAGATTGTCTGTGTGCCAGGTTTGTGGCCTGAGCGGCCTCTGACAGATCAGTCCATTTGTCGTAGTTGTCCTTAATACCAAGGTATGTTTGATAAACTGGGTCGCGCATGACTTTGCGGTCGAAAATTTCATCGAACAAGGCGTTGGCTTTTTCAGATTCGGTCTGGATTGTTGGTCGGCTAGCGCTAGATACGTCAGCCTTTTGCGTTACTGCAAGCACGGGGGTGCTGAGCAGGGCAGCGAGCGCTGCTCCGAGGATAGCTTTAAACATGTCATTTCCGTCGTTGCGGGACTCAGGTCGCGTCCGGGCCTGGGTAAGGTCTCAGATGCGGGCTGACTCCGTGGATGTTGCCAGGATTACTGGCTTTTCAGCGGCGGCAATATACACCGCAAACGGATAAAATCCAAGTCCCGAATTGCGGTTTTTTATAGTGCTTTGCGCGTTGATTTCACACGCGCTGGAGACTGTGAACAGGCTACTTGAGCAGCGACCCCAAAATACCGCGGAAGAGCTGTCTTCCTGCGGCAGAACCCAGGCTGCGAGCAATGCTTTTCATAAAGGCCTCACCAACGCTTTGGCGTGAACTGCCGCTGCTTTTTTTACCCTGCGCCTTTGCCGCGCGCTCAGCCAGTTCAGATTCTTGCTGCTGCTTTAAACGGGTCTGTGTTCGTTCCGATAAAATCTCGTGCGCCGAGCGGGGATCGTAGGATTCACCATAGCGTCGCATGTTGGGGTCACGATCAACAATGACCTTGCGTTCAGCGGCTGTGGCCTTGCCCATGCGGGACTGCGGTGGCCTTACCAACACGCGTTCAACCGGGGAGGGCACGCCCTTTTTCTGCAGTGTTGAAACCAGCGCTTCGCCAACGCCCATTTCGGTGATTGCGGTGACAGTGTCCAGTTTTGGGTTGGCGCGAAACGATTGCGCCGCCACTCTGACGGCTTTTTGTTCTTTGGGTGTGTAGGCACGCAGTGCGTGCTGAATACGGTTGCCCAGTTGAGCCAGAACGCTATCGGGTATGTCACTGGGACTTTGGCTGACGAAATAAACCCCCACGCCTTTGGAGCGAATGAGACGCACGACCTGCTCAATTTTCTCCAACAGGTGTTTGGGGCTGTCCCTGAACAATAAGTGAGCCTCATCGAAAAAGAACACCAGCACTGGCTGCTCCGGATCACCCAATTCGGGCAGCGTTTCAAACAACTCTGAGAGCAACCACAGCAGGAAGGTTGAATAGACTCTGGGACTCATAATGAGCTTGTCGGCCGCGAGGATGTTGATAATGCCGCGACCATCGCGACTGGTCTGCATGAAATCTTCTAGTTGCAGTGCCGGTTCGCCAAAAAATTTCTTGCCGCCTTCACGTTCGAGCATCAGCAGACGGCGTAGAATGGCGTTTACTGAGGCTTTTGATACCCGGTAGCCAGTACCCATATTGGCGCTATTATCCCCCAGGTATTCCAGAGTCGTGCGCAGGTCTTTGAGGTCGACCAGTAGCACCCCTTCCTGGTCGGCAAATTCGAACACCAGGGTCATCACGCTTTCCTGGGTTTCGTTCAGGTCGAGCAGGCGCGAGAGCATTTGCGGACCCATCTCTGACACGGTGGATCTGACCGGCGTGCCTTTTTTACCAAACAAGTCCCAGAAAGCGATGGGGTAGGCGCGTTGGCTGTAGTTCTCGATGCCGATTTTCTCTACGCGTTCGTCTACCTTGGGGTGTGGCTTGCCCGGTTGGCTCATCCCGGAAATATCACCTTTCACATCGGCAAGAAAAACCGGGACGCCGAGATCCGAGAATCCTTCTGCCAGGCACTGCAATGTGACGGTTTTGCCGGTGCCGGTGGCGCCAGCAATGAGACCGTGGCGATTTGCAAATTTTGGATCCAGCGAGACCTGACCCGCATCGTTGCCACCGATGAGTATGCTCATGTTTGTTTTCCGTATATCTGGCCGTAAAGAAGTGAGAGTATATTTATCGAGCGGCTGTTGCCAGTTTTCGCAGGGCTGCTAGATTAAATAAAACGGTCGGGAGCGAATTATGCGTTGGAAGGACGGTAGGCGTAGCGACAATATTGATGACAGGCGCGGCGATTCGCCCAGTTACGCATCCGCGGGCGCAGCTCCATTGGTGCTTCGATTCTTGCCTGCCATGCTGCGCAGCAAGGCGGGACGCTTTATTTTGATTGCCGGAGTGTTGGTTATTTTTGGTGGCCGCATGCTCGGTGTCGATGTATTGGGCCTACTGCTGGGTGGCTCGGGGGCATCGTCTGGCGGACAATCCCAGCCGACCCAGGAGCAGCAGCAACTGGCAGATTTTGTGGCCGTTGTCCTGGCCGACACCGAAGACACCTGGCATCAGGTGTTCCGGCAACAGGGTAAAGCGTACAAAGAGCCGACTTTGGTTTTGTTCACCGGCAGGGTGAATTCCGCCTGCGGCATGGCGAGTGCCGCTGTAGGGCCGTTTTATTGCCCGGGAGACCAGCAGTTGTATATCGACCTTTCATTCTTCAGTGATCTCAGCCAGCGCCATGATGCCCCCGGAGATTTCGCCCAGGCCTATGTTGTGGCTCATGAGGTTGGACATCACGTACAAACCCTTCTTGGTATTAGCCAAAGCGTGCGCAAAGCGGGGCAGGGGAGAAACGAGGCCGAGGTCAATGCGCTGTCGGTGCGCCAGGAACTGCAGGCAGATTGCTTTGCAGGCATGTGGGGGCATGCGGCCAATGTTGATCGACAATTACTCGACCCAGGTGATCTCGAGGAAGCTCTCGGGGCAGCCACCGCGATAGGCGATGACCGCCTGCAAAAGGAAGCAGGGCGTCAGGTGGTGCCGGACAGCTTCACCCACGGAAGCTCTGCCCAGCGGGTTAAGTGGTTCCGCAAAGGCTTTGAGAGCGGCCAACTCGGAGACTGTGACACTTTCGCGGCGGGAAGCCTGTAGGCAAGCCTTACCTGTCGCGTTTTCAATCGCGTCCATCAGGCGACAGATGGTGTGCCTTGGCGGGCAAGGTCATTATTGCTCCTACTGAATTGGCCAACTGGAGCGCCGCTAATGACTTCCGCCCGATTGATTGAATACCGCATTACCCGTGATCTCATGGAGGCAGGTGTGCAAATCGACTGCCACCGGCACTACGGCCTGGCAGAAAAGCTGATAGCAACTGTCGCCACCGCCGCTGGCTTACTGGTATTTGGAAGTTACATGCCGGAGCTGGTAGCCGCCGGTGTAGCGGGGAGCGCTGTATGGGCTCTTGGTGCCAGATGACGTTAGTTTACTGTTAAATATTTTTATATTTAATACATATCAGATAGTTGAAGTACTTAATTAATGTAAATTATAGTTATAAATTAACCATTCAAAGACGTATGTCTCTCGAGTAATCATTCATTCGGTGATACGAGTATCAAGCCGGCTTTTATCATGGGTACCACGAATTAATTTCAGCCTTTGAACTGAACATCTTTCGATTCATCGTTATATTGTGCCAATGCATAAAGCCATCGCTAACACTGTCCTCTCTGCAACGGGAGCGCAATCGATTCGCACCGCCACCGTTATTCAGTCGCTTTGGAGTGGATATGGCGAAATTGTTCGCCTTGAGCTGGAGGGCAGCAGCTATCCCTCGGTGATCCTCAAACACATCAAGTTGCCAGATTCGGGTAGTCATCCCCGTGGCTGGAACACGGGGCGTTCTCATCAGCGCAAAATACGCTCTTACCAAATCGAGGCCCACTGGTATCAAGACTTCGCCTCTCAGTGTGACAGCCATTGTCCGGTGCCAGGCTGTCTTGCCGTCAGTGCGGTAGAAAATGAGACCGTTCTGGTGCTATCTGATCTGGATGCAAGTGGCTTTTATCTCAGAAAAGAAGCGGTGGAGATGGAGGATATTAGAGCTTGCCTGGATTGGCTGGCCAGTTTCCATGCGACCTTTCTGAATAGTTCAGCAGACGGGCTATGGGAATGTGGCAGCTATTGGCATCTCGATACCCGCCCCGATGAGTTGGCCGCTCTGGAAGATACTGACCTGAGAGCAGCGGCCCCGCTAATCGACCAACAATTGCGCGATTGTCGTTATCAAACACTGATCCACGGTGACGCTAAACTCGCCAACTTCTGTTTTACCGATGAGACTCCAAAACCCGGTGTAGCTGCGGTCGACTTTCAGTACGTGGGTCGAGGCTGCGGCATGAAGGACGTGGCCTATTTTGTGGGTAGCTGCTTGCACGAAGAGGATTGCGAAACCTTGGAAAGCACATTACTCGATTATTACTTTTCCAGGCTGGTTCAGCGCGTCACAGATAAGCATCCCGATGTAGATGCAGCCGCACTGGAAGAAGAGTGGCGAGGGTTGTTCGATGTCGCCTGGGCTGATTTTCATCGCTTTCTCAAGGGGTGGAGCCCGGGCCACTGGAAAATCAATGGCTACAGCGAGAAGCTAACCCGAAGAGTTATCGAGCGTCTGCAGTCATGAGTCAGCTTGCCCTGCCTTTGAAGGAGTTGTGTGATGTCGCTATTGAAGCGGCCCAAGCTGCCGGGCGCCTCATTCAAAGCACCGATCGCAATGCCTTGCAACAGCACTTCAAACAAGCGGGCAGTAGTGCAGCCTCTCAGGTTGTTACCGAGTTGGATCTGCGTAGTGAAGCGCTTATTCGCCAGCATCTTCAGCCAAGTTGTGAGGAGTGGAATATTGCCTTCGTTGGCGAGGAGTCTTCACAGGGCGGCCGTGAAGGTATTCCTGAGCGATTGTTAAAGCCTTATTACTGGTGCGTTGATCCTTTGGACGGAACGCTGCCTTTTATTGAGGGCAACGCGGGTTATGCAGTTTCCATCGCGCTGGTTAATCAATCAGGAGCGCCCTTAATGGGTGTTATTTGCGATCCGGTAGAAGCCACGCTAATGCATGCAATAAAGGGGCAGGGGGCTTTTAGAGGCAACGCCCCGATTACCCCGGCAGATTCCTTATCCACATCCTTAATGGTGTTTGCAGACGCAAGTTTTAGCAAGCAAGAAGACCATGATCGTATTCTCAGTATCCTAAACGGCTGCGCACATGACTCAGGGCAGGGTGAAGTCACGATCGTTTATGGCAGCGGTGCAGTTAAAAACGCCTCGCAGGTTTTGGACTATCCTGCGGCCTGCTACCTAAAACTGCCCAAGCCCGAGGAGGGTGGTGGCAGTATTTGGGATTTTGCAGCGACCGCATGTATCGTGAGCGAGGCAGGGGGCTGGGTCAGTGACATTCATGGTGAAGCCTTGGAGCTCAATCGAGAGCACTCGAGCTTTATGAATCATCGGGGCGTAATCTATGCATCAAATAAGCGGATAGCTCGATATCTCATCGATAGACTTTAATTCTCAACTATTGGCTATGCGCCTGCTTGTACTTAGCGTGGGGTTCTCAGTAGCGCTTACCTTCAATGCATTGCGGATGCAGTGCGAAACCGCCTAATTTAGTTATACTGGTTTGGAGGGCGCGGTAGAACCATTTCAAGGGTTTGGATGGCGCTCCGTGGGCTGGGCCAGCGTCGCTGCAGCGCATTCTCCAGTTCGACTAAGGGGCGGTGGGTATAGTGAATGATTTATGACTGGCTAGGGATTCCCGCCGCCTTCGTGGCATGGGGCTTTGCACTGTATGTCTTTCTCGTAGCGCCCCCTACGCGTTCTTCTCGGTTTTTAGTTGCAATGCTGTTGGTGGACGGCGTTGCTGTCATCACAAGCTATAACAATTTGACGTACCTGAACCCGCTTCTCTTGCATCTGGGTTTGCCGGCCGTTCCAGCCGTACTGCATCAGATGTCTGACTGGGCATTGGTTGCGGTGTACTTGCCATTTATCGGAATGACGCTTAATTCACCACTGGTCAGACCACTCAAAAACCCCATCGTGGGTCGTCTTATCTTATTCGGCGGTTTTGGGATTGCCATCGCGATTCCCTTTCTACCTGAAGAGTTCCAAGGGCGGTCAGGCTGGTCCGTATATAGCCTGATCTGCATTGTCCTCGCATGGGGTTTTGTTGCTGCTATGCACAGCTGGTACATCGCGTCGAGTGAAGTTGAGCGGGGGAGAGCCAAGGCATTCACGATTGCCTTTGGCGTTCGTGATGTACTTTGGACAATCACTTTTGCCTATTACACGGCGGTCTATCATGGCCTGACGGCAATCACAGTCGAAGACCTAATAGACAACTCAACCAGGTTTGGATTTCTACTACCGCTGACCTACGAGCTTGCCGTAATTTTATACGTGCCACTGGTAGCTTATGGCGTGCTCCGCGTTCAGCTGTTTGATATTGACCTGCGTGTCAAGCGTATGCTTCGACGCGGGACTGTTACTGCTGCTTTTGTGGCCACGTTTTTTGTGGTCTCAGAACTTGCCGGCAACTACCTGTCAACTCAGTTGGGCACGGTGTTAGGGGTACTCTGCACTGGTGCGTTGGTGTTCTTCCTTGATCCGATTCAACGAGCGGCAGAAAGCTTCTCGAATTCTGCTATGCCCAATACGGTTAATACCCCAGAGTATGAGTCATTCCGCAAGTTGCAGGTATACGACTCCGCGCTTAGAGCCACGCTCGAGGACGGAAAAATCGGTGAGCGTGAACGACATATTCTGAACAGTATGGTTACATCAATGGGTATCGATCCAAGCGCAGCGCGACGTATGGAAGAAGACTTAATCTCATAGTCACGTGGCTCGTCTTGAAAGGTCAGGCTGCTGGTGCTTTTGGTATTGATTGGTTTCTTTACCGAGGCTCGGCTTTGCGAGGCTTATCACTGGCGTTTGGACCTAATTGAGGTGTATTTATGTCGACTATTCCGCAAGCGTTAAGTGACCTGAGTAACGAGTGGTTGGGTCTTGTACTTGGTGCACTGGTGGCGGCCGTTAAAAGGGGCGAATGCCACCTGCGTCGTCCCATCCCGGTAAGGCGTGCGAGGGTGCTTACTCTCGCCAGAGCCTGCTTATTGCCTGAATCTTGTCCACCTTTTGTCAAAAAAAAGCTTGCCAAAGAGTAGGCACGTCGACGCCATCAGGCGTAGATTAAAAGGCCTCGACACGGATGAAGAGAAGATTTGTCATACATTTCTTGGAGTCTAGAAAATGAATAAAAAACAACTTGGTGTTTTAGCAGTAGCAGTAAGCCTGTTATCAGGTAGTAATCTTGCGCTTGCAGCGGATAGCACGATGATGCTCCAGTCGGGAGACTTCGTTGGGTATTCGTTCTGGCTAATTTCGATGGCACTCGCAGCAGCCACCGTCTTTTTCCTGATGGAGTCCTTGCGGATCGGCGGGAAATGGGCAACGTCCTTGACGGTTTCGGCCCTGGTGACGTTTATCGCAGCCTTCCATTACTTCTATATGCGTGAGGTCTGGGTGGCCACCGGCGATACCCCCACAGATTTTCGCTACATAGATTGGTTACTAACTGTTCCCTTGCTGATGATTGAGTTCTACTTGATCCTTGCAGCAATAACAAAGGTTTCCGGCGGGATATTCTGGCGCTTGCTTATAGGCACGCTGGTGATGCTGGTCCCAGGCTACATGGGCGAGGCGGGCTATCTCAATTCAACGGTTGGCTTCGCTATCGGCATGGTCGGCTGGGTCTTCATTCTATACGAGATCTTCTTCGGAGAAGCCAGCAAGGTGGCGGCTTCACAGGCACCCGCTGCTGTTCAGAAATCGTATTCATTGATGAAATGGACAGTAACAGTTGGGTGGTCGATCTATCCAATAGGCTATTTCTTCGGATACCTTGCCGGTGGTACCGACGTGGGCACTCTCAATATTGTCTACAACTTGGCGGACGTGCTTAATAAAATCGCGTTTGGCTTGTTTATTTGGTACGCGGCGAACGAGGACACCTTGGCGAAATCTTAAAAGCCTAAACGGGGAAAGCGGGTGGAGACACCCGCCTTTCCGCATTAGCTTTACGATTTTCTGCCGGTGGCCGGTAGATGCCGTACTAGTCAAACATCCCACAGCCCGCGGCCATAGCGGTGACCGCCAGTTCCAGATTGGCCGGAGTCAGCTTAGCAGCGCTTTCCTTCAGTAGGTCATCGAGCATACTGGCTTTCTCAGCGGTCCATCACCCTGGAGTCTTACCGGCGTTAGTCATCGAACAATTCACATCCGTCCATTGCTGAACTGTAGAACGCCACGATCCGGTGTCTCGGGAGCGGAGCCAGGCTTTTACAGTGGCTTCCTTGCTGATTGAATGCTGTTGAACTGGATTGCTTCCCGGCGAAAGCGCTGACGCAATGGCCGTTGGGCAAAACTTCATCCGAAAAAAAGGCCACTTTCTCGGCCATGCGGCGCAGCAAAGCAGCCATTAGCGATCATGTCAATGCGTGCAGACCGCGCTAACGGGTAGAATTTGGGAGGACGCAATGTTCGTCAAAGAACCGTTTGAGGGACGACTGTTCTTGCGAAATATTTCACCAAAATCGTGGTGATGGTGTAAAAATGTTTTCAATAGATCCGGGTGAAACTTTGAGATGTCTGTGCGCTCGTCACCATTGCACATAATATCTATAGCGGTCGCGTGATCCAGTGCTTCCTTATATGGCCGGCTGGTCCTTAGGGCATCATAGACGTCAATGATAGCAACAATCATAGCTTCAATTGGTATCTGGTTGTCCATAAGCCCACAGGGGTAGCCAGTCCCGTCATGATTTTCATGGTGGTAATGGGCTATTTTTGCACCGAGTCGCATTACGGGGCTTTTAGATACAGAAAGAATCTGGGCACCCAGCGTCGTATGCGACTTCAGGCAGTTGAATTCTTCGGAGGTAAGAGTCCCTGATTGATAGAGAACTGTGTCTGGAATACATATCTTGCCCACGTCGTGCAACGGCGCAGCCAAACCAAAAATAGAGCAACGCTCTTCTGACCAACCTAGCAACTCCGCCATCCGCACCGCATACTGGCCAATTCGCTCTAAGTGTGCGCCAGCGCCCGGGTCTTTATATTCAGCGGCATGGGCCAGGCAAAGCACAGATTCTCCCTGAGCCTCAGATAGCTCTAGAGAAAGTTCCTCAATCAATTTCTCTTTCTCTGCGAGTCTGTTATTTAGTACCGCTGCTTGGCTCTCTTGTGATTTGCGTCTGCTAGTTTCGCTTTCTACTTTGTGTAGTGCGGCCTTCAGAGGAGCGATACGCAAGGGTTTGAAGAGAAAGTCAGTAATACCGGTTCTCAGCAACTCTACGATGACATCTGCATCTTTCGAGCCTGTCAAACAAATTGCCGGCAAAGACTGAATGGCCATCTCAGGGTTGTGGCGAACCTCCCTAATCAGATCCAAACCTGAAGTGCCTGGCATATTGAGATCAAACAAAATAAGGTCTGCAGCTCCACCGGACCTGATATATTGCAATGCTTCCTCAGCACACCCTGATTCAATCAAGTCATGGCCGAGTGAATCGAGCAGTTCCGAAACCTCTTCTCTTGTCGATTGGTCGTCTTCCACAGTTAAAATATTCATCTGTTGTACTCAGTGAAAAGCATAATAAAGCCAGCTGTAACGATTAGCTTAGAGGAAGAAAATGAAATGGCCTGCACACTTTTAATTAGAATTATTTAACGAATTTCTCTGCTAGTGGAGCGCAGCCGTGGTCAATTCGAACAGGACGCTCGGGATGAAAGACTAATAGAAAGTGGGGTAATTTCTAGCGCTGTTTTCTACTTTGGCCGGACATCCAGGCTTATTACGCTCGTCTCTCCGCTCTCGTCAGATGTTGTTTCCACACAATTTATTACCACGGTGTGACTATAAACGTCTCCTAGTTCCTCCAGTATTCCTAGAACAAATGGAGTAAACCCTTGACGATGACTTTGGTAGATGACTCGATAATCAAACTCACTGACATGCTCGATCGATATGCTCGGCGGTAAATAGTTTAAAAATGAACTCGATATCTCTTTATGCATCAAATTAAGATTCTCTAGCAGTGAGAAAAAATTGCCTCCATAACTGTCTATAAGGCCACGATAATTTTTTAAAGCTACTCGACGAATCCAAAACCGGCCAAAGTTGCTGAGTTGATGATCCATAGAATCACCTGTCACCCCAACTGCTGCCTTAACGATTTCAATCGTGTTTTGATCATTATGATTCATCAGTTCAATAAAAACGTCGTCGTGAACCCCTGCGACTGCTAACACTTCTGTCCAACAATCCTGACCATAAATTTCTTGCACATATTTCTTAAACGAGTTGTTAATAATTCCGTACACGATTCTTATGCCTCATTCCAATAGATAAAAGTTTCTAAGCAATTGATGCTTTTGAAAGCTCCAACTCACCTCGAAATTCTTTTAATATAATCGTGACTCTAAGACCACCGTCAACGTTGTCCGCTATGATTGATCCTCCCATTTCTTTAATCACTCCGTAGCTTATGGAGCCACCCAAACCTGTACCTTCACCACTGAGTTTGGTTGTCCAAAAAGGTTCAAATATCTTGAAAAGGTCGTGTTCTTTTACGCCGCCACCATTATCTTGAACAATGATCTTTACCTGCCCGCTCTCCGAGCTGGCTTTTATAAAAATGTCGGGGTTCTCTGAGTTTTCCAGAACCGCGTCTCTTGAATTGGAGATGAGGTTTATGATCACTTGCTCCAGCTTCGTGGCATCAGACATAACAAGCAATCGAGCATCTCCGGTTTCTGTCCTTACACTAATACCGAGTATTTTTAACTGATCCTGCGTCATTGTTAAAGCGCCATCTATTGCCTCTCGAGCGTCGATAAGCTCAAGCTTCCCCGTATCTACTCGACCGTAAACCCTCATGTGATTGATAATGCGTGAAGCGCGATCAACGGCTGTCTTGATGCGGACGGTTTTCTTCATAACCGCTTCCTTGTCGAAAGCTGGTGACGCAAGCATCGTACGGACGCTGGCTTGACATATTGCAATAACATTCAACGGCTGATTCAATTCGTGGGCTATTTCTGTGGACATCTGCCCGAGAGTTGCAAGCTTGGAAGCTTGAGCAAGCTGCTCGTCCTTAATTTTTTCTTCAGTACGGTCAGCGATAATGACCCAAGAACCATCTTTCACTCCGCGCGTAAACTTTCGATCTACTGTAAAAATATGAAGTTGATGTGCGTTTCCATCGCCACAAGTTACCTCAACCTCACTTCTATTGCCTTGCTGCTCTTGAGAAATTTCCTGGCCTATCCTTAAGATTTCATCTAATGCCACAGTACTAAGTCCACAGATTCTGGCCAACGCCTGGTTGGAATAATCTCGCTTACCTTCCTTGTCAACGATCATGATGCCCACAGGAATCTCATCTAGGAAACTTTTGTAGCTACTGATGGTATTTTGCATTTCATAATTTAGATCTTTAATTTGAGTCGAAAGTGTACTTAACGTTTTTTGAGCCGTGACTGCTTCAGTTATCATAGAGCGACGTATCGCAGGCGTCTCGTAATTTGGCGCAGAACTGAACAAGGCGATAGTATATTCAGAATAATCGTTCGTGTAATCTATTTGAGGCTTTAGCGCGTACCGGACGAACCTTCCAAGAAGCCAGACAAATATACTTAACAGTAAAAAGCTCCACACGACGGTCGTTATGAAAGGCAGATATTGGGAGTATATGAAAGGCCAGGCATCTGCGACGGTGATAAACGACCATCCTCCACCCTTCATGCTTAGGCTCGATTCCTGCGTGAACATTATCAAAGAATTTCCGCGGCCCAGCGCCGAGAGAAAGTAAACATCGCCGGCATAGTTGTCCGACTCAGCCCAAACAATCACATTATCACTTTCGAACAAAGTAAACTTTTTGGATCCTGGTCTCGTTGTGCCAACCTTGTTGGACGTCTTTAACAGTGCTTCTTTTTCAGAATGAGAGTCGAATAGGGATACGTGCAGATATTCCGTGGAGAAAAAACTCGTTAAGTCTTCCTTGCTTTCGAAAGACAACATCATTACACCGGCTTCTCTAAAGCTAGAAAAAAAGTACCAGCGAGGATCGCTTGGTTCACCAGCATGGGTGACGGCAAAAGAAGAGGAAATCGTACGCAGCCTAGACAACACGTCCACGATTTCATAGTGTTGTTCTGATAGTGACTCCCTTGCATCAAGTGATGGGAGTTTAATAATCTTAGCGTCCGTAAGGCCGTAGCTAGAGTATATTTCCTTTGCATCAGGTGACAATTGATCTTCTACATTATGTCTAATCGCTCCAAGAGTCTCCGTCACTTTCTCTCTGACGAGAAGATTATGCTTCGCTTGTATGTCGTCTATAGCCGAACTAACTGACGCCCCCCATGAGGAGTGAACCTGTGACAGTTCAAACAGAACAGCAATGATCACCATGCTCGACAAAGCGACTGATGTCAGCGATTGGACAAATTCCTTCGTGGATAGCATTTTTGGAACTAATGGAATTTTGTAATCTAAAAACGAATTTAAAGTGATGGCTGTTTTATCGATGACGTGAAATATAACAATACAAAAAAGTGCTTCAATCACCTTTCTCGCAATCTGCAAAGAAACCAGCGATGCGTCGTTATGGAAGGAATAAAAACCGATTGCTGAAAGGGGTATGACTAAAAAATAAGAAAGAATTACACACTCAGTTACTGTAGCCACCTTATATCTGACGGCTAACAAGCGTATAGTCGTTGCCTGAATGATGAATATCGCAGAAAGAAAAACCGGCGAAAATTTAAAATCCGGCACTAGAAAAACAGACGCGCTGAATGCCAGGAATACAAAGCACAGTTGCCTAAAGGAGATATGACAGTATAGGAAGAAAAGAAAAGCTTCGGCGGCAAATATTGGCGTATCGACGATGACAATTGGATATTTTAAGCTACCTACCGCCAGTATTACAAAAAAGCAGATCATAAAGTTTTCAGGCAGATCGACTGATGCGAGATAACTGGAGAGCTTTGATCGCTCTGTATTTTTCAACGAGCTAGGCGACATCATCGAATTTTTCTCTGGAGACAGAAGGCAAAATTACAAAGAAGGTCGTTTTCCTATTATACGATTGAACACTAATACTTCCGCCCAGCTCATTCACTAATCGGGCGCAGATTGACAAACCCAGTCCCATACCTGAGTCGTCTGACCGTTTTTTCGTTGTGAAGAAAGGGTTGAATATTTTATTGATCACTGCTTCAGGTATCGTTTCACCACAATTACTAATGGCAATCACTGTTTTAGAATTTTGACTCACTCTTACACATATTTTTTCGACTCTTAAACGATCAGCATCGAGCAATATCGCATCTCTGGCATTAATTATGATGTTTGACAGCACCTGTTCCAGCTTGGTTTTAGACCCAGCAGCTTGAATTCGATCTCTACCTATCGTGACTTCGAGAAGAATTCCCTGAAGCTCAAGTTGTGGCGATAGCATGTGACCTACATATTCTACAGCGTCATTAATATCAAACAGCAGTTCCTGTTCTCTCTCTGCAGTTCCATGACCCTTGATGCGTGTAATCAGTGCTGCAGCGCGTTCGACCTGGTTTTTAATTTTTCCCATCTTTTTCAATAATTTTTCTTTATCTGTAGCGTCGGATCGAAGTAACACTTCACAGTTTTCTGCTGCCAGGGTTATTACATTGAGCGGTTGATTCATCTCATGCGCCATGCCTGCTACAGTTTCTCCGAGTAAAGTTAGTCTGTCAGCGTGGTCAGCTTGCGATCTCGCTAAGACAAGCTCATTAATGTTTCTTATCCAAACCATAATCCTATTATGGTAATCTCCGGTTTCCGCATCTAGGGCCCTGTATGTACTCACTCCAATCATCCAGTGAGAGCTCTCTTCGTTATTGTTGATTAGAGAAAACTCTTCTTCGAATTTCATTAAAGATGAATCCCTCTGGAGTGCTTCGCATTGCTCTCTCACCCTGGCCAACAATAGTTCTGAACTTCTTGGTTGAGTTTCTGATGCAACAACATGGATATTCATGCCTTGTTTCACACCCATTAGTTCACAAGATGATTGGTTTGCTACGATAATTTCACCATCTTCAGCAATGAGCAGAATTGAAAATTCTCCTGCAGTGTCGAGCAAATGGGTTAATTCGCGATGCTCTAAAAGTAGCAATCGACCTAGCTCCATTCTCTCTGACATTTCAATGCGATGAGTGTTAGCCGCCGTTTGGATTCGTTTAAAAAGTTCGTTAATTTCTGGAATTCGAGAAAGATTTACATCTAGCTCATAATTTGGATCCAAATACCATCGTTCTATTCTCACCAACTGCTGTGTTACTCTTTTCGTGAAGAACACTGCACAAGCAAAGCTCAGGATCTGCATAGCGAGCACAAGAAGCAAGAAAACCTCAGCAGCTTTAACAGCGTTAGACTGTATCTTCAAAAGTTCGTTTCTAATTGATGCGTAGATCGTTACGCTCGCCTCATGAACATTTTTCAAAGCTTTTGTCTGACGCATTCCAAATTCCGTCAATGTGCCTACAAAAACTATCCAAGATCGCGGGTGTAGATCACTGCCCGTTATGTTTCCCTGACGAAGAGTAACTGCATCAAAAAAATAGTCTTCTTTCAGATCTTCTGCGCCTCTCAAATTCACGACTATGTTTTCACTTTTTAGGTTTACAGTATAAGGTCGAGAAACTATGTGCATCAGCTCCGTATAGTCTCCGTAGGTATAAAGATAACCTGCTGGTCCAGCGTTGGTTTTAAAATGATAACCTTCAGAGCTAATTGCAAGTTCGCAGCTAAAAACATCCACAGTGCAAGGAATAACAAGCGGACTCGAATCATTCAAATTTATGTGTTCCCTGTCGTTACGCCTATATATTGGGTGAGACGAAACTTCACTATCTCCAATTCTAATTTGATGAATTTGTGGGGCGGTTACACCAACCATCTCGCGGTCAAATCGCGAGTAAGAATTTTCCCCAATTTCTCGAATAAAGTATGTCTGTTGTATGGCGAAGAGACCAGTTTTTTCAAAAAAACGCGCTATGTCATCAACAGTACCTTCTGCTTCGATTACTAGACGCTTTTCAATGGAATCAATTAGAACATCGATCTGATTTCGAATTGTCAAAGAGGACAAAATAACGAAAATTAATACAGCTGAAGCGAGTACGGCTATAGCAAGATGTGAAAATATACTACTTTCAATTTTCTGCCTGCGCCAAGCAAAGATTGAGCCATCGGGTAGCGTTATGTAAAGAATGTAAACAATTGCTAAGGCGAATACATCAATCGAGAGACCATATACGTTTAAAAACTCTTGACCATGACACGAGCCGCTAATAATCCTGACACCCAGCAAGTTGAAAAATAGTCCGAAAACTAGCATTAGCGAAGCGATTTGCGGCCATGCAAAGCGTCCCATTTTTCTCATTGAAATTTCAATCGGAATACAAATCACCACAATCGTGAAGTAACTAACGATGTGACTAGAGTATTCTGTTGTCAATGATTGCAAGGCTAGCAAAGAAACAATAGTGACTAAGTGTAAAGCAATGAAAGCTACTGCAAACCAAATTCCAATAAATGTGAGGAAGTAGATCCCCCCTAAAACTAAAACGAGTTCGTTTAGTAAAACGAACATGCCATGGTAGGTTCCTGCACTCTTCGCAAGCGTGACGGTGCACAACATAAGTACAGCAGAAACAAGAGCGAAGTTTATCCCCTTCGTGCTTGGCGAAAAAGATCGCAAAGTTGGCTGATCTTGAGGGTGCAAGCCCATTGAAATTCCCGTGCATTTAGATTTTTTTGATATTGCACTTAGAATACTCTAAAAATCTGGATCTTTGTCTGGAATTCAATAAATTTAAACATACTACTTGATCACTTCCAGTTAGACTCTTTGCATCAGTGAAAGAAGGTTTTTATACAGTGATTTTAATCATAGACGACGAAGAAGATATCGCCGAGGAACTTGCGGATTTATTACAGTCAACAGGAAGAGACGTGATATACAGGACGAGCGCGTTAAGCGCTCTTGATCTCGCAGAGAAGCAGAGTTTTGACTTAGTGATAACAGATATGCGCATGCCTGAGATGGATGGCGCTGAACTCATTAGAAAAATCTCTGATATTAGTTGTCATGGCAAGACGCCTGCATTTATCGTAATTTCTGGTCATTTGGGCGCATCGGATGACTTGTCGCATCTTCATGACATCCCCTACAACCTTGTCCCCAAACCGGTAGATGTAGATATGTTATTCTCCCAAATAGAGGCAGCAGAACAAGAGCGAGACCCATGAAAGAAAAGCAAGTTGTCCTAATTCTGGAAGACGACAAAGACCTCGCCGATGAAATCAGCTTCGCAGTTCGTCAAGCTGGATTTGAAGTAGCAGTATGCCATTCAGTAAAAATGTTTTGGCAGTATGTGGCGCATCGAGAGGTAGACGTAATGATCGTAGACCTGGGATTACCGGACGGATATGGAATCAATGTCATTCGAGAAGTGCGCTCCAACAGCGATGTGCCAATTATCATCACGTCAGGTAATTCAGCTGTGGAAGAACGCGTGGCCGGAATAGAAATCGGTGCCGATGACTATTTGGCAAAACCCTATAACAGTCGAGAGATAATAGCCAAAATTAGTCGGTTTCTATCTCGATCTCGTGGGTCGCAGTTTTCTAGCCGCATCAGCCGTTTGGCCGGCAGTGCAGAGTATATTTTCGCTGATTTCGTCCTCGACACCCAGGCCATGTCGCTGTCATCTCCAAGTGGTGAGGACATCTCGATCACAACCTACGAGTTCCTGGTGCTAAGATCGCTTGTGGAGCGTCCAAACACAGTTCTATCGAGAGGCTCGCTGGTCGACTTTGTCTATACTGACAATACCTACGGATCAGAGCGAACTATAGATAATTTGATTAGCCGTATACGCGCTAAATTATCAGCTCACACGGAATTGAATCTAGTAAAAACTGTTCGTGGCGTAGGCTACGTTTTTACTGCAGATGTTGAGTCGCGCTAGCATACTGATATTAAACGAACGAAATGTGACCGTAAGCAACTGTCCAAAGAACACAGTCCTGTTATCCGGGTTTTTATCATCGCTTTTCTGATTTCAGCGGTGAAAAATAATGATCTATTTTATCTTTGCGGGAGTCGACGCCATGCTCATGACCGCACGTTGTACATTTTAGCCGGCCAGAATAATCGCTGTTATCTCTGAAGCCAATTTTCAATTTTGAAACACATACCGGGCATTCAATCGTGACGAACGACCAAGTAAAAGCTAACGCCCTTTGTACGAGTGTTAGTGTTTTTTTCTTTTTCATCTTTCGTTTCCACATCTCGAGCACCAACCCATAAACGGCGAGAATCATGCTTTTACGCTTGAGCATATTCGTCTTGCATAGATCCGAAGATTTCGTCAAATTTCCAATGATTCTCCTTAAAAATTTGAAGAATCTCAGGCGAAAAATGCCTGGCCTCAGTCCTTCCGTCGCCATTAATTAAGATGTCACACGACGTTTTGTGATCTAGTGCTGGCTTATACGGTCGCTTCGAGCGCAGCGCATCGTATACATCTGCGACTGCAGTTATAGCAGCCTCAATAGGAATGTCTTCTGCACGAAGACCATTAGGGTAACCACTACCGTCCCACCGCTCGTGATGAGCTAACGCTATGTTAGCAGCCATTTTTAGAACCGGGCTGGTACTGCGTGACAGTATTTCATACCCTATCGTAGAGTGAGTCCGCATGATTCTTATCTCGATATCGCCTAGTTTATCGGGCTTCAACAGTACTGAGTCTGGCGTACCTATTTTCCCAATATCATGCAGTGGGGCGGCTAGACGAATCATCTCTATCTTTCGATCAGACCAGTTCAACAGGCCCGCGATCAGAGCAGCATAACTTCCAATTCGCGATATATGCTGACCTGTCTCTGGGTCTTTGTGCTCAGAAGCAGTTGCCAGGCAGTAGGTAAGTTCAGCGTAGGACGTATCGAGGTTTCCCAGTAATCGATTGATTCGCTTGTCTCGGGCGACGACTTTTTCCCGTAATTGAGTTTTCGCGCTTATTTCTTTGTCATGGTCTGAAATTTTCTGCGCTGCGTTTCCAACAGCCTCTAGTAACTCTAACTCGTTAATAGGTTTGGACAGGAATTCTGTAACGCCACTGCGAACGGCATTTATAGCTTCATCCCTACCGCCGTGCCCGGTAACCACAATAAATGCGAGATGGCGCTGTATCGACTTTGCCGCTTCAATAAGCGCAAAACCATCCTTCTCGGGCATGCGTAAATCAGTGATGAGCAGGCGTATGTCTTCGTCTGATTGCAGAATTTCAATCGCTTGATCGCAACTAGTACAGTCGTAGCAACTGTATCCATGAAGCGACAGGTACTCGCCAGTTTCGGCACCTATTAATGGTTCATCGTCGACTATTAGTATTTTCATAGCATCACCAAGTACAATAAAAAGTTAAAGAATTTCACTGAAATGCAGCCTTCGATTAACTACGATGGACGGACGGGCGATCGACGAAATGCATACCGAAGCCGTGACTTAGTTCGTGCGCCATGTCTTTTTGGCAGCTGGGCCCCTGCGTCACGAAGATTTTTCTGTCAAACAGGATGCATGCCCGTATGTCTCTTCCCCCGTGTTGAAATTTTCCACAGTTTTCAGAGATTCCCTGACTGTCTACAAGGTGGACTTCGAATTCCTTGGTTTCACCAACATGCGTATATGAGTAAAGGCCGTCCGACTCACACATTTCCGCGACCCCATCATCACCCAACCAAACTGGATAACTAATCGACGAGCAGCCTGACAAAATACATGCCGCAAAAAGTGACAAAGTCACTCGACTCCAACGCGATAAGCTTATTTCAAAATGCATCCAATTCATGTTTTTTTCCTATTTAAAACCCTAAACATGAAATCACTTTACACATGGAGTATTTGAAGAGCGTCATTGGAATTTTTAAATATGTTAATTCATAGAAATGCTAATGGAGTGTCGAGATTAGCTGGTCATCCAGAAAGTGATCGAGAAAGCTGAGGTCGTGGATTCAGGCTGTAGTAGTGCCTGCAGTTAGTACCCGACAAAGCGGGACATGCCCTCGCTCCGTTTCGCGAAAGCGTGTTAGCGATGCTCTGGACTAACACAAAGATTTAAACAATTTTAAATAACTAAGCCTGCGATTATTTCAGCAATAATGTGTATCGTTTTCCAGTGAAAGCCATATTAGGATAGGAACGGGTAAGCTAACGTGATATGAAAAGCACGAAGAAGCCAGACAAAAAAAGCAGAGTTGAGCAGCTTCTGGAAAAATTCGAACCTCGTAAGCGCGAAATCCGAGATGTCAACGAAAATACTACTGAAGACGGAACCGGCATTGACCCGCCCGCACCGTTCGGTGAAAGCCTTGAGCTGCCTAGTCTCGCTGCCTTGGACGTCACCGGCCTCCTCGAAAGTGTGAGTTGTGTGTTATGGGATCACAAATTAAATCGTGAAAAATTCATCTCTAAGGAATATGCACAAATTCACGGCTTCGAGTACGCCGAATACCGGAAACGCGTCAAGAGCATGGCTGACTATGTTGAAATCATTGTTCCAGAAGATCGTGAACGGTATCTTGAATACGAACTCCAATATGCAGAAACTAAAAGTACTGAAACATCATCTGTAGAGTATCGTATAGTTACTGCGAGGGGTGATATTCGTCACCTTAAACAGATAAGTCAGTTTGACCTCGATTCATTTCAATCACTTTGCTTAGTCCAGGACGTTACGGAGCTCAGACAAGCAGAGGCAGAGCTATCGGAAAGTAGCCTCGTCGTAGAGGACAGAGAGCGCCTGCTCAGTCTAACTGCGAGTATGACAAAAGTCGGATACTGCGTTTGGAGTCGGGAGGAACATTATGTATCAGTGTCTGACGAATGGGCGGCGATTTTTGGGTACGGCAAAGACGAATTTCTATCAAAATTTCGCTTAGAATCGCAGGATGATACATTGGTTCACCCATTAGACATCGATCGATACCGATCCTTTTATGCCAACGCCATAACCAGTACAGATGAAACCTACGCTGACATTGAATACCGAGTCTTTCGCCGAGACGGAGAAATTAGGCATGTTATAGAGAGGATTGCAGTGACTGACATCTCCAGTCAATCTGATAGAGTCCTCATTACGTTACAGGATATAACGGATCGTAAACTCGCAGATGCTAAGATCTTCCAGGCATCGAAGCTTTCCACACTGGGGGAAATGGCGGCGGGGCTTGCTCATGAGTTAAACCAACCGCTGAATACGATTACTTTGGCTGCGAGTAATATGAGCGGTGCACTTTTGCAGGAACCACTAGACATAAGTTTGCTAAACACCAAGTTGGGGCGAATAAAAAATCAAGTAACCAGAGCAGCCGCAATCATAGAGCATATCCGAACTTTCGGCCGTGAAGCTGTTGAGGGTGATCAGCTCATCGATCTCTCATCCGCGACCGAAAGCGCTATTGAACTGATGAGAGAGCAACTTAGGATTTCGGGAATACGTATCGAGGCACAGTACGATGATAGGTGCCCCTGCGTTTTAGGGCATCCGATTCATATGGAGCAGGTTTTGCTCAACCTGCTTAACAATTCTCGTCATGCAATAACAAGCATCGAGCGAGCTAACAAAATGATAAGCATTGATATTGAACGGCAGCCGAACGGCGATGCAATGTTGCGTGTGAGTGATACAGGCGGCGGTATCCCTGATGAAATAATTTCCAAAATATTTGAGCCATTTATGACAACCAAGCCCTACGGGGAAGGCACGGGCCTAGGTTTGTCTATAAGTCATGGCATAGTTAAAAAAATGGGTGGAGAAATTCGCGCTCGGAACACTCCTGATGGCGCATTATTCGAGCTTACTTTCCCAGCTGCTTCCTGAAGGGTACTGGCAAGTTTGCGGACCGAAATTGCTAAACTCGGCCCATGAACACCTACACACGCCACTGACTCCCACCAGATATAATCAGCTACGCCGTTCGGCTCTACTATCGCTTCAACCTCAGCCATCGGGATACTGAAGATCTGCTGGCAGAGCGAGGCATCACGGTATCCCGATAAGCTTTTCGCCTTTGGTGCATCAAGTTCGGAGCTATATACCTGCCGAGTGAAGCGAAAGCACCGAGATCTGAGGGTTAATGCGTTCGCTGAATGGATAAGGCGACTGCTTGAGTTCGAGGACCGGCTTTACTGTAGCAAGAGTATTTAACTTGCCAGAACCCCACAGCGGCTTAACTTGCCGATACCAGTTCCAAGCTTTGAGTGGAACTTCTCATCGTAATTGCGTTAACGTGCGAGGATTAGACTCAGAAGACGCAATATGGCAGGCAGTGATAGCGTGACAACAGTGGCTCCCGGGCGGCATAGCGGCCTGCGCTTTATATTGCCCTCACTGGCCGGCTTTCTTGTCTTTCTGACGCCTATCCCCTGGCAGGGGGAACTGACCATTGGCATTGGCATAATCACTGGCTGGATTAAAGCGCTCATGGGCGACTATGGGCTTTTGCTGGTGGTTACATTGATCACTCTTGCCAGTGTGCTCACGTTTGCAGGTACCCTGTTACAGCTTCGTTGGATTGAACGTAGTCCACTATTGAGAGAGCTATTCACTGTGTCTCCCGTGTGGATGGTGCTGAGGGCCTGCGGTGCACTTTTTGGCCTTGCCTATTGCTGTCAGGTTGGGCCCGCAGTGTTAATTTCAGAAGAGATCGGTGGCGCGGTTTATGTGGATATTGGTGTCAATGTTCTCAGTGTCTACATTGCTGCTTGTCTCTTTCTACCCCTGTTAACCGATTTTGGCTTTATGGAATTTGCCGGCACATTGGCAAGGCCTGTGTTTAGTCGGGTGTTTCGCCTGCCGGGCCGCGCAGCGATTGACGCGACTGCTTCTTTTGTCGGCGCCTCTGCGATAGGGCTATTAATCACCATCCGCCAGTACGACCAAGGCTTCTATACCGCTCGAGAAGCCAGCGTGATCGCGACCAACTTCTCTATTGTGTCGATTCCTTTTTCACTGGTTATCGCCAACGTGGCGGGCATTGGTCATCTTTTTATTACCTGGTATGCCTGTGTCGTTGTTGCTTGCCTTCTTGCGGCCCTCATCACACCGAGATTACCGCCACTGTCCCGACAAGCGAATAACTATGTATCCGGTGGTGAAGCGGGTGCTGGTGAAACACAAACACCGACGAACTCACTCCTGGCCGAAGCAATGACACGTGCCAGGGACCGAGCGGCGAGCTCCCCGGACGTCGTCAGGTTCTTGCAGTCTGTGTTAAGCAGCATGATGTTCTTTGTGTTCTCGGTAATGGGAGCTGCATTGGCACTGGCCACGGTAGCTGCGTTGATCACATTCCATACACCGCTGATGTCCTGGCTGGGAACGCCCTTTGTCTATCTGCTTGAACTTGCCAGCTTTCCAGAAGCGAACAAAGCCACCGCAGGTTTGTTCTCGGGATACCTCGATCAGTTCATGCCGGCACTGGTGGCCTCGAGTATTGATAGTACTAAAACCAGTTTTGTGCTGGCTGGCCTGTCCGTGTGCCAACTGATCTTTATGTCTGAATGCGGCGTGATTATTCTGCGCTCCAGTCTGCCTCTGCGAGTGCGGGACCTGACGCTAATTTTCCTTCTGCGAACCCTGATTACGCTACCAGTATTGATGGCAGGAGCGCTTGTCATCGCCTGATTAAAACTAGCGCTCTCGATACGGTTACGTCAGCCGACTGAGTAGCGCAATTCAATAGAGGTGAGTTTATGTCGACTATTCCGCAAGCGTTAAGTGACCTGAGTAACGAGTGGTTGAGTTTTGTGCTAGATGCGCCGGTGGCCGGCTTCAGCGTGACAGATGCCCATTACGGGACTACTGGCAGGGCTGTGCTGGAATTGCAATATGAAGACCAAGACCAAGCCGACCTGCCGATGCGGCTATTTGTAAAGCTGCCTCCCTCGGATGAGGCCCAGCGCGCCTTCGTGTGCTCCAGTGGTATGGGCAAGCGTGAGGCCATGTTTTACCAACAGCTAGCATCAGAGGTGCCGGTGAGAGTGCCGCACTGCTATTACGCGGCTTGTAGTGATTCGGGCGATCGCTACATCATGTTGCTGGAGCATCTTGAAGATAGCGGCTGTAGCTTCCACAACGCGAAAGATCACTATTCCCCCGGCTATCTTCGCTCGGTACTGGCCAGTTTTGCTCGCCTTCACAGCACCTATTGGGACTCGCCACGTTTCACCGGGGAACTGGAGTGGCTGCAGCCTCCGCTACAGCATGAAATTGGCGCGCAATTGGTCGCCTTAGCGCTGGAGCAGCATGCCCCGGCCATGCCACCTGTCTTTGCCGCTATGTGCGAGTTATACATAGCCCGGACCGATGAAATACACGGGCTGTGGAATAGGGGGCCAGATACGTTGATTCACGGCGATGTGCATGATGGCAATATGTTCATGGACAGCACTGAACCGGGGTTTCTGGACTGGGCGTTGACGGCCCGCGGGCCGGGCATGCGTGATGTAGGCTATTTCCTTGCGGGAACCCTGAAGGAGAGTGATCAGCAAACAATGGGGCCAGACTTAGTGTCCTACTACCGAGATCAGTTGCTGAGCCATGGTGTTGCCGCGCCGTCGCTAGACCATTTAATGCAGCAATACCGTTGGCACGCCGCTTACGTCTGGGTCGGTGCGGTCACCACCCTGGCCATGGGCGACGCCTGGCAACCTTTGAATTACACGCTGTCATCATTGCAACGCATACATTGCGCTTTAGAGAACCTGGATACCGTTAATGCGATTACAACGGCCATACTTCCTTGATTGTAAGAGACTTTGCCTGAAAGTAGTTGTATAGCTCCCGTAATGAGGGAGTAGGGCAAACAAGCTTGACTGTTTATATTGCCTTTTCGCCAAGCTGACGATATCTTGTGGTGAGTACCGCGTGTAATAAATAAACTAATACTAGTTAAGGGTAATAATTATGAAAAATAACCCAGGTGTATCCAACGCTGAAACCGCTTTAAAAACATTATCACTGGTGAGTGCTGTTGCTTTGGCATCCAGTTTCCCATCGGCCCCTGTGCTTGCCCAGGAGCAACAGTTACAACTTGAAGAAATTATTGTTACCGCGCGTAAGCGCTACGAGCCACTTCAGGAAATCCCTGTATCAGTTACCGTACTAAGCGCCGAAGAGTTACTAATGTCTTCGGTGCGCTCACTGCGCGATGTGCAGGACTATGCACCGAACGTGAACATCAACAAAAATGGCGGCGGCGCAGGCGCAGCATCTATTTCTATTCGCGGGGTTAGTTACCAGGAAGTGGATAAAAGCCTGGATCCTTCCGTTGGTGTGATTATGGATGGCGTGTATTTGGGTACCAACGTCGGGCAATTAGTGAGCAACTTTGATATCGCTAGAATAGAAGTACTCAGGGGGCCACAGGGAACGCTGTTTGGTAAAAACACCACAGGTGGTGTGATAAACGTGGTGCGCTCCAGGCCAACTGGTGAGCTTGGCGGCGAATTAAGGCTTGGCGTGGGAAGTTGGGATTTACGAGACTTTAAAGGTTTGCTTAATTTTCCAATTATGAAGGACAAATTAGCAGCCAAGATCTACGCCATCGACACCAGTGATGACGGTTGGTTGCACAACACCACGATAGACGAAGACACCGCTAGAACTGACATTCGCAATTACGGTTTCTCGTTATTGGCTACCCCAACCGAAGATTTCGAAATTCTATTCAGCTATGACAACTTAAGCGACGAATCTGATCTAAATGGTGGGCATAACTTTACCCCCGACGACAGCGTGGGCTGTGCCACTTTGGCGCCGCTAGGTGACCTGAACGTGATCCCGGGGATTACCCCCGAGGTGATTTCTACGTCTACGGTGTGCGCGAGTTTAGACACCGGTAGCGACGAAGATAATGTTTCGATGAACGCGCATCAAATCGCCAGTGTAGATACAGACGCTTATACATTACGTGCGGAATGGTCTCTTGATTCTGGGGATATTACTTATATCGGAGGCTACCGAGAAAATGATGAATTCAGGCGCAACGAATTCGATGCCTCGGCTGCAGATTACCTGTCATTAGATTTCGCGCAGGAGTACGAGCAAACCAGTCACGAGATAAACTTCTCTTCATCGTTTTCAGATACATTTGATTTTGTTGTAGGCCTCTATTATTGGGACTCAGAGTACTCGCAGCGCTCAGACACTTTTGGCGCAGCCTATAACTTCTTTGTCGGCCAGCGACCTACCGATTCATCGTCCTTTCTGACGCAAACGCAGGAAACAAAGTCGGTTGCGGCTTACTTTCAAGGCGACTGGAATATCACCGAAAAATTAATAGCAACATTAGGTGTGCGTTATACCGAAGAAGAGAAAGAGCTACGGGGGCAAACTCCCACCGCAGTGCTTGCAGATGGGACCATATATACCGATAACGGTGTCAATCCACCATCCGTCAGTACGCTTGCCGACGATGAATGGGAAGAAACATCGCCTAAATTTGGCTTGAGTTACCTGCTTAACGACGATGTTATGTTGTTTGGCTCATATGCGGAAGGGTTTAAAAGTGGAGGTTTCTTCGGCCGCAATACAACGGTCGGCGGATTAACCACATCGTACGATCCTGAATATGTTGCCACCACTGAACTCGGTATAAAAAGCGATTGGGCTGATGGCCGAGTGCGCTTTAACGCAACGGTATTCTCGAGCGATTATGACGACAAGCAGGAAGAGAATCTTATTCCCCTGGCTGACGGCAATGTAGGTACCTCTGTGTCAAATGCCTCCGAAGCAAAAATTCAAGGGGCTGAGCTGGAATTTACTGCTCTCCTAACCCAGTCTATTCGGCTGCATATGTTCTATGGTTACCTGGATGCAGAGTACAACGACTATGATGCAGATATAAATGGCGATGGAATCGTCACAAATAATGATTATTTAATCCTACGCCGTGCACCCGAAAATACTTTTGGCCTATCGGGAAACTACGCTACCGACTTTAGCGATAATTTAGGATTTAATGCTAATGTCACTTACAGATGGCAAGACGAAATGGAGACCATCGCCGACAACGACCCATTGGGTAACGTCGAATCACATGGCATTTGGAACGCATCCGTCGATTTTGTCTACCGTGGAAGCTACCAGTTGAGCGTCTATGGCAGAAACCTTACCGACGAACGATATACTACCTCTGTTGTTAACATTGGCCCACTATCCTCGTTTGGTGCATGGAACCAACCGCTGCACTGGGGGGCAGAATTCAGGTTTAGATTCTAACGCCTGACCCATTGAATTCGCAGAACCATCAATGCGGCGGAGTAGGGCAGGCCATTTAAGAACCGTTCTTAGCTGGCTTGTATCCTCAACGATAACCGGGGTTGCGTCATTTGATAGCGGCGATCGGGGTTTTCCACTAAGTGAGGCAGCAGTTTCCAGTGCCGATGGTTACTGAGGAATACACTTCAGCTCTCCAAGCATTATCACATCTTTGTCAGTGGCAAACTCCGGCAGCTTTATGTTGCATTCTCGGCCTGACTTGACGACTTTAAAGTGCTGCAGCCCCGTATCTATTTCAGCTTGAAAGTATCCGCGTTCATCAGTGAGCGCTAAGCCCCGAACACCTTTTAGAAGTGCATTTTCTACTGGTCCTCCAGCGTCATCTACAACCTTACCCAGGGCTACAACCATTTGCTCCAGTTGGGCTTTAACGTCAATTACATTTCCAGGGTAAAGTGTCACAGGCTTACTTTTATAGTTGACGGTGGCCAGTGAGTTACCCGTTGGCACAAATTCCAACTCATAAGTTTCATAGGCTGCCGCTGCAATATACACTTCGGAGTTCAGCGCAATAGTCGCTTGCTTTGATCCGTTGACCATTACATTTACCCTGATGTCGGCGTCTTCAGCGCCTTTCACTGATACCAGAAAACCAGAGTTTGAGCGCATTCTTCCGCCAAAGCCAGCGGCGCTGGACGTAGCGGCAAAGCTTGTCCTGACTGCGCCGCTGTACTCCCAGTTATCAGTATCGAGATTATATTTTGTGGTCAAACCGGCCACACCATAGTCTGAGGTTACGTTGAGGCCAGACTCAATGGTGTCATTCTCTTGACTGTCTGCACGCAGCGTTGCTTCATAAAGGTCAGACTGACGGGGGTCGGAGCGCCAGGCTGTCGAGACGCCGCCCCTGATGTCGCTGGAGGCTGAGCGGGCGGTCATTTCCTCGTACTTATATTCTGCCGTTGCCGTGTTGTTCCATGCGCCTCTTCTGGATCGATAGGTCAATTGGACCAGAAAGAGACCATTGCCTTCGTTGTTGGACAGTTCAATACTACTTCCGATGCCATCAAGTCCAAAGAAGCTGGGTGAGCTCCAACGTATTCCATAGCTTTTGTTATACGTTGATTCATTGTTCTCATTTAGGTTTGCAAATCCAGTGAAATACCCGTACTTCGTTCTAAAACTACTGCTTATATTGGTTTGATTCACTTCTTCGCCTAACTGTGACTCTTCTCCTATTGGAATGCTGCCTGATGAAATCCTGCGGGTATAAGCACTAATTTCACCCAGTGAGTACTGGTATCGACCCCGAAATTCTATCGCGGACACGGAGTATTCATCTACTGCGGCTGTTGCTTGAAGCTCATAGTTGAGTCCTTGATGGAAAAAGCCACCCTCAGCCATCGTGGAGTTACGATTGGAGGAGAATCCCAGTCTGCCCGCGAGAGTCGGTGACAGTCGCTTGCTGATTCCTGCTCGAATAAAATTCTCTCCGAGCAATTCGGGCAAAACCTCATCGACAGTCGATTCGGCATACTCACCCGCTTGAATAAAGTAGAGTGGCTGATCTATTGGCGGCAACTTTGCAGACTTTGAATAGAATTGGGTCTCTGTTCTGGTTCGCCCCGATGAATCGGTGATGACTATATCCAGTTCATATGAACCACTGGGTAGTCCATAGGGATTCAGTTCCTGATTGCCGGTATCGTAGTACCCGGAGTTGACTAATCGACCATCCTTAAATAGCTGCACCAGACTGCGCGAGTCCAGAAAAACTGTAATTGGTGAACCTAGCGAAAACTCAAGATCTCGTCGAGTTACTAGAGAGCTTTCAAAAGTGGCGCCGAGGAATTGCTGGTTCTGCATAAAAACAAAGTCGCCTGCGTTCGTACGGAATATGCCGGCTTTATAGTCGCGACCGTTTCGTTCGCGCTCAAAGGCGAGCGTGTCTATCGTATAGTTTTCCACATCACTGTAGTTGCTCTCTACGCGTACCCGGCTTTCTCGGTAACCAAGCAATGTCGTGTTCGCCATATTGTAAGCAGAATTGAACTCCGTGCTGCCGCTTGCATTCAGAGCAAAGTCATCAAGTATAGAAAAACCCGCATCCGATCCTGGAAGAAAATTTATCTCATCTAATGATCGAATTTTCAAAAGGCTCGAGCCGATAAATAAGTCCAGCCGTAGCTTGGAAATATCAAAAATAGCAGCGACGGTGTCGGTGCTTAAATGCCCGCAGTCGATCTCATATTTCGACCTGCAGGCGAGTCCGGGGTTAGTATCCAGGGGAGATGCGAGCAAACGGTTGAGTTGTTCGGGGTTAATGACGTCGTAGATCAAATCAACGACCGCGCCTGCTTCGAGAATAGTTATCTTGCTTGGGGTAAAACTTGCTGGTATCGATACAAGGAAGTATCCGCCATAGAAAACATCTACCAATGTTTCTTGTGGATCGTTAAGTGCCTCAAAACCCTCCGGAACCCATTCTGATGCATCTTGATTATTCGTAGAATTATCGAGCGGCTCAAAATCAGCTGCCATCTCGTTTGCATGGCCGACGACAGGAATGAGCACGATTGTACCTAGCAGCCAGAAAGTGACTAGTAATGTCAGTTTCTTCACAGGGCTGGCAGATAAGCCTGGCGGTGTATTTTTGGTTTGAATCATGATGGCCAAAGATCGCTTTTCAATACCGTGGACGTCACTGCACGACTAAGGGGCGACTCCCGGCAGGAGTTCTGATGTTGTATTCAGCAGGGCCATTAAACGGTAAATCGAGGGACCAGCTCGATCCTGCGTAAACACGGTGGCCTGGCAAGTCCAGACACCTTGACGCATCGGATGGGTCGCATTGTCTACCGTCACTTAGCAGGTAATTGGCATTGCCTTCATTGCTGAACAGGGCGCGTTTGCCGTTTCTGCGAACAGCAGGTTTTGCAACTGGGTTCGGCGGAAGAACGATTGCGAGTACCTGATAGGCGACAACGATTTCAACGACAGGCGCTACGCCATCAGCCGCCTGGCTGCTATCAACCTCTGGCGGCTTTTCGATGGGTAGATAGTTGATTCTGTACACTCGTTCCTCTTGAGAGTTGGGCTCAAGATTTAGCAACCGGACAATACTTTGCGAGCCGGGCTCTACGATAAGCTTGTTGGGAGTCGCTAGAAATGATGGGGTCTCCTCGTGCATTAGAGCTTTGAGCGACTCATTTTCTGTACCTGGCTGCTCTACTTGAAAAGGTTCAACGCTGACAAAAAGTCTTTGGTCTGGATCATCATTAATGACCGAAATATCTTTCTTGGTTTGCTTCTGATCGTCAAAAATAACGACCACCTTGTCGAGCAGTAGGTCCGCATTGGCAACCACCGGGTATGTAGTTGCTGTAAGAAAGATAAGAGCGCAACGTGCCATTTTCCCTACGGTATTTTTCATGGTGTTCTCCTCATAATCAGTTTTTCGAATGGCCCTGAGCTGGTTTATCTTGGAACAATAATCAAGTTGATTGGAGTTGAGATGTTCCTTGAAACTTGTGTATCTGTGCCCGCAGATAGCAATACGTTGTTTGTTTCAGTCCGGTGGGGCGACATCGAAATATTAATTGTTGTTTTTGAGCCGCCTGAACAACTCTCACTGCTGTCCGCCGTGTTACCACTGTCGCTTTTGGAAAATTCGACCAAGAGGGATTGCGTCGAATTTGACGGCAGTAGACTTATCTCGCCTCTTCCTTCCGGTATGCACACGTCAAATTCTGCCACACCGTTTTCTCTGAGTTCTTGAGTAAGCCATGACCTGGTTTCCAGTTCGTTGAGGTCAAAATTCCGAGATTCCCGCGCAATCAATGCGGCTGCTGCTGCCCCTGAAACAGTATTCGAGTTTCCCTTTGCTATGGGCCCAGCAATTGCGAAAAAGCTCGCTGGCGCTAAGATTTTGGCAGGCTGGATTATAATCAGATAAATTTCGGAAGAGCCGCGGGAGAGTTTCCCTAGATCGCCTTGTGCATCAGCTCTGGACGGGTTCGATTCAAATGCTGCGGCTGCTATAACCAATAGCATTGCAAGCGCGGTTCGCATGGCAACAGATGATTGATTCCGGTCGATCATATCGGCTCAACCAACAGCGTTAGCGTCGCAGCATAATTCCCAGTTGTGGCCTCCCGAATTGTTTGTTCGGAAACTGAAATACGCAGGGTCGCATTGCTCGACCCAGTGCAGGTATTTGATGAGCCATCGCCAGCGCCAGTAAGCGCCACTGCAGGTTGCACAGACTGCATATTTGTTCCCGAGGCATTATCGGCATACAGTAACGCTATCCCTATTTTTTCTCCAAATCCGCTTGCGAGTGCGAAACCGCCCTCATTGTACTCGCTGGAGCTGATGCTGATGCGATAGTCAGTAGCACTGGAGTAAACGCAGAACGCTTCGTCTGCAGTCATTCCCGCTGAGGATGTGGGGTCTGTTGAGAGCACCAAGTCCTGCAACCCGGAAATCTGCACTTGAGGCGAAGATACAGTGATAGATACCTGAAAAGTTGTTGAATCTGTTTTGCGTTCCCTGTGACCACCTCGTCCGGAAAGTTCAAAGAAGGCGGAGAAGTTACCCCCGCTTGCTGCTTCTAGGGCACTCTCTGGTATCAGGAATTGAAGCTGGCCATTGACGCCGTTTGGGCAGTTATTTTTCTGCCCCTTACGTTTGGAAATCTCACTGCCATTGCTAAAGGTTTCGTAAGTTGGCCTGGTCATTAAATCTCGAGCAGAGATGTCAATGCGGATTCGGTTGTTTCCGGTTTGACTGGTATCCCCATTACGATACAGGTAAAAGTCATTGTCGCTACTATCGCCAGAAAGAGTGAGTCGATAGTTCTTGGTCTTGTTTCCTTTGTAAGATTCGATGCATCCAGTTACCGATGCGGACAGTGTTCCTCCGTCGCTCCATGTGCCGAAATTTGTGTTGGGTACAGGCCATATGTCGAACTCATCAGCGCCTGAGTGCTCTGACGCAAAAATCGCAGTCGATGCAACCAAGCTGAGGAAAAAACACTTATAAAATGACATGAGGTGATTTTTTCGCGTTGTTGATAGATGAAGGAAACTTCGGCATTTCCTAACACACGAGGCTGCAATGACAATCTTTGGGGTCTGAAGATGTCATTGCAGCCTCTCGGGATAGAGAGCTTGGTCTAGATGGGCTCCACGAGAAATTGTAGCGTGCCGGAATAGGCACCTGTTGTGGCTTCTCGGACCTCTTGCTCCGCAATGAAAATCTCATAGGAGTGAGTGTCAGTGCCACCACATGCAAACTCAGTGCTGGAGCCTGTGAGTGTCTTGGCGGTGTTATAGTCTGTAGCTGCAGTGGCGGACGCATCCGCGCCCGTGGCCAGTGCAACGGTGTACTGAATAATGTCGCCATCTGCAGCGCCTACGAGTTGGAACTCAGTGGCCCCTGATGCAGGGTTAGATGCGGTGATGTTGACTGAGTCGCCACCATTGCGAAACACGCAGAACGAACCTCCTTCCTGGGTGCCGCCTGTTGCTGTTTGAAGAACCGGCGGGATAGTAACGTCCTCTATGCCGGTAATTTTTACCGAGTCGTTGACCTGCAGTGAAACATCGGTCGAGCCGGTACTGGTGCTTCCCTGGGAACCTTGTGAAGCGGCTAGAGTGAAGGAGCTGTTTAGCGCTAGTAGCGCAGTTGCTGAAGAAAGCGCCACAATCAGGCCTTTTTGTTTAATATTCATGTTTAAGTTTCCTTGGTTTAGAATTTTCAATTGATCTAAGTTCATGACCCAGTGCTTTGGTAAACCCTGTAACTGGTGAAGAGGTAAGAGCACACCGCATGCCAAAGTTATGATCGGCGCTCCTCAGTACGGATTTGTGTTCAGCTTTGTGACTCGGTTCACATTTGAATCCGTCGACTTGTACCCGGTTGGCACAAAGGGCTCGCCAGCGAAAGCTATCAGCCAGCTGTGGCATCTGCGATGCTTCGCATTTTGCGAATTATCCGCAATTTGCAACTGATATTGCGCAACGCACGCGTTCACTGCGGTTACTACTCAATGGGTTGATTGCGCCCAGCGACTCAATCGAAGATGAATACTGGAAGGTTTTTCAAGCGACGTTAAGTGAGCAAATATTTAGTTGGCTATATCTGGATTATCCGTCCTCAGCTGAAGCGTGTAGCATAAGAAGCCCCTGTTTTTGGAATGGATACGGACATGGAAAACCCTGTGATTACCCTGTCTTTGACGCAGCTTGCACTGACTTTTATCCCTGTCGTGATTACTCTGGTGATTCTGGTGCGTTGGTCTTACGGTGCAGGCAGAGCGTTGTATGCGCTGGGGCGCATGGTGATTCAGTTAATGGCAATAGGCTATGTTCTGGCTTGGATATTTCAAGCGGATAACGGGCTACTTATTCTCATAGTGCTATCCATTATGCTTTGCGCAGCTGCCTGGATTGCCGTGGGCACAGTAAGTGAGTACAGGCGCCATCTGTTGCAGGCAGCATTTTTATCAATGCTGTTGGGAGGAGGGCTGACCTTGCTGCTGATTACCCAGGTGGCGCTGCAGATTGACCCCTGGTACCTGCCGCAATATCTGGTTCCGCTGGCAGGCATGGTCTTCGCCAACGCCATGACGGCCGTGAGTCTGGCAGCGGAGCGCCTTTACAGCGAGCTAGGGCATCAGGTGAATTGGGAAGAGGCGCGCATCAAAGCCTATCAGGCGGCAATGATACCGGTGATTAATTCGCTGTTGGCGGTTGGATTGGTGTCGCTGCCGGGGATGATGACCGGACAGATTCTTTCTGGCGTATCACCACTGGTGGCGTCGCGCTACCAGATCATGGTGATGTGTATGATCTTCGCCTCGGCTGGGATCTCTTCTGCTGTATTCCTGAGTTTGTGCAAGGCCAAAGTTATGGCCACGCAGTTAGCCCTGGCCAATGACGGTGCAACTAAACACAGCGGGCCACTCAACGGCCCGCCGAGTTAGGATGCCATTTACTGGGGTGTCGCGGGAACGCCTCCGTCCCTTACCGTTACGCTGTGGTAGACCCGTGGGCTATCGCAGCTGACCACTTTCCCCGATCCAATTTCCATTGCTTTTTGCCAACCTTGCCCGTTGGTGAAGTTATCCCAATCAGCACCATAGGAAATATAGTCCGGGTGACTTGCAACAATTTTGTAGTCCCAGTCGGGATTGTTCTGGCCGGCTCCCGGAAAGAAAGCCCACATGCCGGCTTTCGAGCCCGTAGCATCTAGATGCTGGGACCAGGCCTGGTGCACAGCCATCGAATCTTGCACTGTGTGTCCTTCCGCGACTGTACAGTTGGAGAACGCGGCCACACCGCTCGTGCCGGGCCAGCCATCTGCGGGTGGGCGAATATTGACGGAAGCCGCCTGCGAGTGCTCCACACAGTCAAAGACAGCAAGGAAGTCATTGTTAATTTTGTCGCCTTTGTCGGCCCATTCCTGCATTCCTTGGCCCATGTCTTTACCGTTGGGCCAGACGCCAAGCCAAACTACGTCGGCGGGCATGTTCATCGATGACAAGACTGGATGCATCACCCAGGCGCTGTAAGCAACCGAGCTGTTTTCGTCCATCCATTTATTCCAGCGACTGGATACTTTCATCAGATCGTCGGGCCCCTTGCCTTCGTGGTAGTTGCACATGTAGGCATCGATTGCCGCAAACGCGGGCGGCGCTTGCTGTGCGATCGTTGCGCCGTGCCAAAGTAGGGAAGTGGTACCGAGAATTAGTGCTGCTGCTATTTTCGTTTTCATGGTTAACTCTCTCTGTCTTTTATTGGGTAAATCCATTTAACACCCCTGCTGAAAGCAGGCTGTGAAAACAGTATAGTTAGGCAGACCGGCAGTGCGCCGGTTGTTTAGACTGATTTGGAATATAGGACATGATTAAAAAGACCTTATTGGGCTTAGTGGTTTGCTTCGTGCTGCTTCTTGTTGGTTTCAATATCTGGGGTGCGATGACTCTTGGAAAACATACGCCAGTGCAAGGTGGCAAGAGAAACGCCGACGCTAACAATGTAGTTATGGTTTTCGGCGCCACTGGCTCTGTTGGCGACGCTCTGCTAAAAGCGGCCATGCTCGATGGAGACGTTGAACAGATTTACGCTGTGACCCGGCGCCTGTCCCCAAGGCTGGAGCAGGGTAAGTCATCCGGCCGTGTGGAGGTGATCATGCACAAGGATTTCACCGACTACAGTGAGATGGGCGAGATCCTCGCGCAAGTGAATACGGTGATGTGGGGGCTGGGAACGACTTCTATCGGCATGGATCCGGATTTGTATCGCAAGATTCATGTCGACTTTCCTATTGCCTTCGTCACTGCGTGGTTGTCGGCTCGCACTGAAGCGCCCATGAGCTTCCACAACGTGACGGGGATGGGAACGGGTGAGGAGGAAGACGCGCAATGGGCAAAAGACAAGGGCAGTGCGGAACGCAGAGTAGCCGAAATGGCAAATGGTACGGGTTTGAGGGCCTTTGGCCACCGCTCTGCCTGGATCAGACCGACCGAAGAAAATGCAAATTTCGCGATGTATCTGGGCGAGCGTTTGCTGGAACCCGGATACCTGGTGATTCCGGGTGTCGATCTTGGTCGGGCGATGTTTGAGATCAGCGCCCGTACTGACGAGCTACCCAACGGCGCATTGATTGATAATAAAGATGCCATTGAATATGCGGCAGCTTACCGAACCCATAAGGGCATCTAGGTAGACAATAGTTCTATCTCAGTCATCGTTGTCGCCGAACCAGGCATCGATTTTTTCAGCAGTTTTACGCCTTACATCATCGTTGATGTAGGTGGCCACAGCGGCGAGGGCAAGTGCCAGGACCCCCAGGTCATCGGCATAACCCACTGCGGGGGTAAGATCGGCGATAGCATCAATGGGCACGATGAAGTAACCCAATGCGCCTGCGATCGTGGCCTTGGCCCAGGCGGGGGCTTTTTCTTCCTGCATAGCGTAAAAAAGCAGCAGCGCTTTTTCTACCACCTCGCGACCCGCGGTTTTGGCGTAGCGTTTGAGTTTCTCCCAGAAGCTGTCTTCGCTAAATGCCTCTTCGTATTCGTTGTGCTCAGTCATTAGTTCATCCAAATAGCCAGGGTTCAAGTTCATCCCTATTGGCAACAACGATTTGTTGCGCCATGGGGTCTGCCAGGTGTTCGCGTGGGTTTACGTTGAGCAGTTTCAGCGCGTAGGAAACGAGTTTACCTCGGGTGGATATGCACAGGGCGCCGTCTTGCATGCCGTAGTCAATTTCGATGACCTCCTGCTGTTCGGGTGTAAGTCTGGTGTCCGGAGTGATGCGGATGGTGACCTCTGTATTCCACTCGTTGTCGTCAGCGACGCCGTGCTCAGATTCATCCATGATGTCGGGTATATCCCTGAAACGGCTGAGCACGAAGTCCCTGTATTCCTGGTTTTTTTCGCACCAGGCGCGCACGTGCCATCTCAGCCCGGTGTAAACCAGCGTGTGGGGTACGATGATGCGTCCCTCCCGGTCCGGATGGTTGAGTGACACGTAGTCGCAGTCCAGTCGTTTCTGTTGCCGTGCGGCCTGCATGATGGGTCTTAGCACTTCCGGTTTAACGTCACGCACGGGGTGGCTCAGAACTTCTGCATTACTAACGTTCAGGGCGAGTGATTCAAACACGTTCATCAACTCGTTGTTGCGCGCCATCAGGTGCAGGTACTCGTCTGCCAGGCCCAGGGTGACTTGCGGCTGAAACTGCCCGGTGGGTTTATAGCCCTTCAGGTACTTGTCGTACTCCAGGTTGCCTATACCTACTTCGCGGAGATAGTTGTTAATGTCCTTGCTGGCCTGCTGGCGGCCGATACCGAAGGTATCGCAGAGGTGGCGGGTCGTGAGCCTGCCTTCCCATAACGCTATTGTTTCGATATAGCGATAACGCAGTAGCAGGTCCCAGCGGAAGGGCCACTTGGACGGGGTTTTCTCGTTCATGATCATGCCTGTGGTAAACGATAATGCAGTATATGATGGCCTGTATTGGAAGTGTACATGTCGTTGCAGGCGTCTTGAGAGTAAACTCGGTCATTTTGTGGAGGTATCCCCATTGTTCAGTCGCACTTTTTTGCCCCTGGCATTAACACTGTTCTTCAGTCAGCTGGCGCTGTCTCAGACCATTAGCCCACAATTGGAATCGCGAGCAGCTGTGCTGGCGGCCGAGGCGCTGGAGAGTGACCTTGGATATTCCATTGTCGAGTCGCTCACTACCGAGGTAGGGCCCCGTTTGGCAGGCACTGAGGCGGAAGAGCGCGCTCGGCGTTGGGCTGTGGCCAAGTTTGAATCGCTGGGTTTTGCCAATGTGCGGGTGGAATCATTTGAGCTCCCAGTATGGCAGCGGGGGATAGAGTGGGCACAAATCACCGCTCCTTACCCGCAACCGTTGGTCGTCACAGCGCTGGGAGGCAGCACCTCCACTGGCCCAGACGGGGTGGAAGGCGAGCTGGCATCTTTTTCCTCTTTGAAAGCCCTGGCCGACGCGCCTGCTGAGACCGTAAAGGGAAAAATTGTTATGGTCGATGAAGTCATGACCAGAACACAGGATGGCTCTGGCTACAGCGTCGCTGCGGCCAAGCGTCGCCAGGCAGCCTATATCGCAGAAGAGAAGGGCGCACTGGCAGCCCTGATTCGCTCCGTGGGTACCAACAGTCACCGTTTTGCCCACACCGGTCAAATGCGCCGAGTGACAGACATCGACGAGAAGCAGGGCGTGCCCACAGCTGCAGTTTCCGCACCGGATGCCGATCAACTCCAGCGTATTCTTGCTAATAACTCATCCCTCAGGTTGCGGTTGGTATTAACGCCAGAGCTTCGGCCTGCGGGCAGCTCTGGCAATGTTATTGCCGAGATTCCAGGCAAGGAAGCACCCGAAGAAATTGTGTTGATCGGTGCGCACCTGGATTCCTGGGATCTAGGTACTGGTGCTGTCGATGACGGCGCTGGTGTGGGTATTGTGATAGCGGCTGCCAAAGCAGTGATGGAGGCAATGCCAAATGGTCCGCGCCGTACCATCAGGGTGGTTTTGTTTGGCGCCGAAGAGGTGGGTCTGGTTGGAGGTAAGGCTTATGCCGAGGCGCACGCAGCAGAGTTGGCTAATCACATAGTAGCTTCAGAATCCGACTTTGGTGCCGGACGTATCTGGCGATTTAACACCGGAGTCGCTGAGAATCGGGTAACAGCAGCGCAAGCATTGGGTAGTGTTGTCCGCGCCATGGGGGCAGGACCTGGCGACAACAGCGCCAGTGGTGGACCAGACATGAAGTATGTTCGAGAAGCAGGGGTGCCTGTTGTGGGTCTGGCCCAAAACGGTTGGGACTATTTTGACCTGCACCACACGCCTAACGATACCCTGGACAAAATTGATCCGCAGGATCTGGCCCATAACGTCGCGGCCTGGGTTTCGTTTATCTATCTGGCGGCAAATTCCGCCGATAGCTACCGTTAAGGTGAGAGCTTCATAAAGCCAAGGATCCGTTCGATCACCTGGTCAGGGAACAGCACAAACCCGGTGACATGGCTACCCCAGCGACCGCGCCATTCCAGTTGACGAGCTGCTTCCCTGTCTACAGGTGGCGCTTCCCAGTATTCAATGGATGGGTTTTGAGCGGCGAGCTCGCGGGCATAGATCGCACGCGTGACTGGGTCTCCAGGGTCCTGCATTAGCAAGATTGGTTGATTCAGTTTGGCTGCAATCGATTGGGCCTGTTCTTCGCCGCCGGGCATGCCGTGCCAGGCAGTAGCAGCCCAGGCGGACGCCTTGAATAATCCAGGCGGCATCCCAGTTTCTACCCAACCGCTTTGGGTGATTGCGTCTTTGGTGTTCAGCAATGGGTCCAGCAGTATTAATCCATCCACTGTGAGGCCTTCGCTGGCAGCATGGATTAGCGTTGCGCCGCCCATAGAGATGCCCATGGCATAAAGTGGAATGTCGCGCGTTTTTTCGCGGGCCCATTTTACAAGGGCCAATGCGTCCCACTTTTCCGTGCGCCCAAACTGCAGACCTTTGCCGTCACTCTGGGAGTCGCCATGGTTGCGCAAATCAACGACCGCCACAGAGATGCCCTGCGCTACCATTGCGGCATAAAAATCCAGCGACTTAAAGAACTCACTGTGCCGGTTGGATCCACCTCCGTGGATAAAGGCCAGGGTTGCTCTGGGATTATTAGCGGGCATCCACCAGGCCGTTAGTGTGATCTGTTCATCAGCAGGAGTTAGGGTAAAAGACTCAAAAGCCAAGCCCACATCAGCTGGCGTCTGCTTGATTGGATAGGGCGGACGGAAGCGCATTTCTTGCGGTACAAAGTAGAGCAGCAGCAAGGCGAGTAGTAACAGTATGGTTGAACTTGTAAAAAACAGCTTCTTCATAGGTATCCGATCAACGAAAAAAGTGTGCGAAAGGTCTTGGAAAACAGAGGGAGACTATTATCTCGCCGCCAGTATAATGCGCCCCTAACTCGTCTCCAGGCCATTAAGCAGTATTGTGCACTACCTCTCTCTGACAACGCTACGTGAACTGTTCCGTCTGTCGCTACCCATGGTGATTTCCCAGGGCGCATTCGCGGTGATGGTATTTACCGATCGTTGGTTTATGGCACAGATCGATTCAGTACACATTGCCGGAGCGATGGGTGGTGCCGTGGCTGCCTTCTTCTGTATGTCCTTGTTCATTGGGCTTATCAGCTACGGTAATGCGATGGTGGCTCAATACTATGGTGCGGGAATGATGCCGCGTTGTCCCCGGGTAGTCACCCAGGGAGTGATCATAGCGACCTCCGCATTACCTTTGTTGGCACTAATTGGCTACGGGGTAGGGCAGGTGTTTCCTCATTTGGGTCACGACCCAAAGCAGGTGCCACTGGAGCAGGCCTATTTTTATACGCTTATGGGAGGCAGCTTCTTTCATCTGATAAAGGCTTGTCTTGCCTCTTACTTCGTAGGCATTGGTCGTACCCGGGTTGTAATGGCTGTAGACGTGTTTGGCGTATGCCTGAATATTCCGCTGAGTTGGGTGCTGATTTTTGGCCACTGCGGCTTGCCGGAACTTGGCATAATTGGTGCCGGATTAGGCACAGTGATTGCGCAGTTCTTCACCATATTGCTGTTCCTGTACTTCTATTTGGCTCGGTCCCACCGTTTACAGTTCTCGGTTGGGGAATCCTGGGTTTTTGACCGTGGCGTGATGCGCCGCTACCTGCGTTTGGGGTCGCCGTCTGCTCTAGAAAGTTTTATGAATACGGCGACGTTTAATGTATTCCTGCTGATGTTTCAGGGCTATGGCGTGGTGCAAGGTGCCGCGATGGCCATTGTGTTCAACTGGGATATGCTGTCGTTCGTGCCAATGATGGGTTTGAATATTGGTGTCATGTCGCTGATAGGCCGCTTTGTTGGCGCCGGAGACATGCAGCGCGCCAACCAGGTGATTTCCTCCGGCCTGATACTTTCTTTGGGCTATTCAAGTATTCTCGCCGTGTCGTTTCTCGTGTTTAGGGTGGAATTGGTGGAGGTGTTTGCCACCGGAGATGCGTACTTTGACGAAATCAGTACTTTGGCGTCGGCCATGATGCTGGGGCTTGTTACCTATATGTTGGCCGATGCAGTCATTCTGATATCCGGCGGTGTGTTGCGCGGCGCCGGCGATACTCGCTGGATTATGTTTACGTCCACGTCACTGCACTGGCTGATGCTGATCGTCCAGTATTTTGTAATCGTGAAGTGGAAGATGGATCCGCTGGTATCCTGGTGGGTGTTCGTGGTGATGCTTTTGGCTCTTGCGCTGTGCTACGCAGCGCGTTTGTATCGGGGGCGTTGGCGTCAGCCCGAGCGTTTGGCCCGGGTGATGCAGGAGTAGGGGTAGTGGGGTTGTCTATATCGTAAGTAGACGCCGCAGCAGCCCGTCGCGACCTCGATTTTGCGCTCGTGCGAATAGCAGCTCCGCCAATTGAATCTCTATTTGCTCTGCCACCTGGCCTCGAATAGTCTGCTGCTGTTTCTTGGTTGGCGTTTTACCCTTGTACCTAGACAAGTCTATAGGCTCTCCCAGGCCTATGTAGCAACGCTGGGGTTTAGGAAACAAGGAGCCCAGGGCGCCCACTGGAATCGGCGGTAGCATGTCTGAACGTGTATCTTCGTTCAGTACCCCCAGGCGCTTTAAGAGTTGACCCATACGGGAATCCGGTAAATCCTCGCCTTCCATCAAGTGGCCGTAAAATTCGTCTGGACCGACTAGGCCAACCGGCATAATGGTATATCCATGTTTGGCCGCCAATTTGACGAAACCATAGCGCTCTTTCCATTGCAGTTCGTACATGTCGCGTGTGGGTTTAACTGCTTCGTGAGCGCCGCCGGGGAAGACCAACAGGTCTTGCCCGTCTTCCATCATGGCGGCACAAACTTCCGGGTGACCCATTACGCCGCCAGCAGCCATAACCGCATTACCAACTTTGTCATTGGTAAATAGAAACTTGTCGCCCAAACCCCGTGGAAAACGGTTAAGTTCTCGCATAAACACGGGCCCAAGAACCCATCCATCTAAAGCGAACAGGGAGTGATTGCCCACGAACAAGCAGGGCCTGTCTGGTAGATTTTCAGCACCCATCACCACTGGGTTAAACAGGGTTTTGATGATTCGGTAGCTGAGCTCAAGCTGCAGGCCTTGCGGCTCTGAAGTTGCCAGCGCGCGCTGGATGTGGCGTTCAAGTGCTTCTTTGTCGCCCAGCGGCTGGTTGTCTTTGTCGAAAATAGCCATGATCGCTTACTTTGCATTTCAAAAGGCATCTATTATAGCCTTTCCCGCCACTACGGCTACTTAAGCGATTGCTTATGTTCTGGCGTTGCGGGTTGAAAAAATTTCGGGATAAACAAGCGGCAACTGATACCAGCTTTGTTTATTTATTAGCTGCTATGATATGGCAACAGCGTTTAGGAGATTAATATGAAGTTTACGGGCGGATGTTATTGCGGTCAGGTTCGGTACGAGGCAGAAGGTGAGCCGCTCATGCGTGGGCAGTGTCACTGCCGCGAATGCCAATATATATCAGGTGGTTCGCCCAATGTGATTATCGCTATGCCCAGAAGTGGCTTTCACTACACCAGTGGTGAGCCCAAAAGCTTCCAGCGCAGTGATCTGGAAAATGGGGTGGTTCGGGAGTTTTGTGAGAACTGCGGAACCTCGTTAACCAGCAACCCACCGGGTATGGCCGATTTGGTGATCATCAAAGTTGGCACAATGGACGACCCCGCTGAGTTTGGGGAACCCGAGATGGCTCTGTACTGCGTTGAAAAACAAAAGTTCCACTATCTGCCAGAAGCTATGATTACTTTTGATCGGTTTCCCGGGTAGCGTTGGCTACTAAAGCCTATTTCGCGCCAGTAAGGCCGCGAAATAGGGCAATGCGGACCAACTATCCTCTTTAAGGGGTGTACCAAATCGGCGAAGTGTAGGCTCGTTCCTGGTGAATAGTTTCAATCTCATCAGACAGATCAAGGCCGTAATACTTCGCATCGTAGGCAGTCCATCGGGGCGTTGGGATTTCGAGTGCCCGCACGTAATAGAAGGCCCTGAGTGACGCATCGAAATCTGGATCCTTCCATACGCTGACCATCTCGGTCGCGCCGATGGTGTTTGACCATGTCGCGTTGGCCACGTCTACAGTATTGCCCACGGGGGTCGTGCAGCGGCCCTCCTTGTTAATTTTACGGCCATCAGAAACTGCAACATCGTAGACACGTTCTTGGCGTTTGCCCTTGCTGTCCACCCAACCTTTGACGATCTGAACACGATCGATGTTGGCTCCGATAGGGTCCTTCAGGACGCCCACCAGGAATGACGGTGATTTTTTCTCAGGAGCTTTGCTGAGATCGCCTCCCATGGGTACTCCTTTGGCATATCCCACTTCTGCAGGTTGGCGGGTATTGGCATCGGCCTCTTCAAAGTCCCAGCCGCCAAAGAACCGCACCAGCATGCGTGGCCCTGTCGTGCCGTAGACTTCCTTGCGTTGCATGGCGTCCCAAATCGCTTCGCGAGTGTTCTCCTTCGCCCAGACACCGGCATAGCCAGAAGCCAAGGTTTCCCAACCCAGAATGGAAAGATCACCGAATTTGGCAAAAGGGTGCTGCATCCGGTCCGGGCTGGGCTCAGAGCCGGAATGTTTGCCGAAGAAGTTATCATCGTCTGCTGTAGCCAACCCTGTGTGGCTGTCGGTTGATCCAATCATGCCAAACTTATAAGGATTGGTTCCCAACTCACCTTCAAGTTGCAGCCCCAACTGCAGACCGCTACGTGCATACTCATGTGCAAGCATTCCGTCTGTCTTGGCCTCACTCAGGTTAAGGTTGCCTTTGTCCCAGGTGCCGTAGTCAGCGAACTCATCATTGGGCGACAGAAAAGGGTGCGCCTCGCCATCGCCCTTGATCTGGGTGACTTCGTACAAGGGCTCCCATTTGGCACGAGTTTCAACGTATTCTTTTGTGAGTGGTTTGTCGTCTACCGGGTTGATGACAGGAAACATCAGGCCGTTGGATAGATTGCCATTGTGTGCAATGGCCAAAACATCGCCGCCAGTCTTGTCCTCGTAGGCCTGCAGCAGGCTCCATAGGTATTCCGGATCGGTGCTGCCTTGGTCGCCATAGGTTGTGGCTGGAACAGTTTGGCTGGCCTTGTCTGCACCGTCCCGGTAAATCACCACGCGGTGCAGGTTTTGACCCGGTGGCACCTGAGATGTCCATTCATAACCAATGAATGCAGTGAATGTCCCGGGGTCATTGTATTCTTCGGCGGCGTCGATCGTATACGCCCAGGCGCTCTTGTACATCTCAGTGTCCGGGTAGTACATAATGTTATCGGGGTAAGTGCCGCGAGAAAAAGAGTCAATGATTTCAAGGGCTACCGCCATTCCCTGGCCGGCCTGCACCTTGTCATACCACTCCTTGCCCTTGGGGTCGGCCAGCAGGTGTTCTGCACCGGCGTTCAGGTCCGGAAAGAATCCCATATTGTCGGAATGGTCAGCGACGACCAGAAAATCCAGAGCGCGAGCCAATCGAGCGCGTCCCGCTGTGGTGGATTCGATCTCCTCACCACTGGCGAATTGGTAGGCTTCTCTTGGCCCCAGGCGCGCGCCGAAGGCGCCGGCATCCATGGAAAACGAGGTGTGAAGATGGGTGTCACCCCAAAACACGCGATTCGGATATTTCACTCCGGCATCATACTCCGAGTAGGGAGCGGCATAGGGTGAATAGGGGCGAGTGGGTTTTTCGGTGCTGAGTTCTTTCCCGCTATGCATGCCTGCATCCTGGGCCAGTATCGGAACCGCGATACTCGAAGCCATCACTCCAATAAAAGAACAACAAACTAACTTTAATCGAAACATCATTCTATTCCTCGTTATCTTGTGTTGAGAAGACAAAAATTCTTGTCGTTGTTATCTAGTCAATTAATCGAAGTATCCTACAACTATAAAGTGCATGGGCCCGGAAGTCGATAAATCTGGCAGTATCGACGTGTACTTACACTAGCATAGAAAATTTTTGCTAAGATCGTGAGAGCGCCATTAATTTAGAGGAAGAATCACTGTGAATCTCCAAACCATGTCTCAACTAGGTGAGTTTGTTGGCGGCTTTGGCGTTATTTTTACGTTGATCTACCTCGCCATACAGGTGCGCAGCAACACAAGCTCTCAACGAGCCGATATGACTGCTCGAATTCTGGAGCGTCTGGCAGCTCAACAGCATACTTTCGGCTTCGACGTAGATGCCAACAAATTTTTTATGCAAGGCATTAATGATCCGACGAGCCTTTCAATTGAGGAAAGAAGCCGTTTTCAATGGGTGATGACCGAGTTTTTGAGCTCAATGGAATTTTTAAAGCAACAATATGAAGTCGGAAATATCGAGGAACAGGTGTGGCTTCGCTGGGCACAAACAATGGATTTTTGGTTTAGTTTTCCAGGTGTAAGAGCGTACTGGACAGGCAGGGCTACGCCCTATACCGATGTCTTTACCGCCTACATCGAGCAACGGATCGCGAATAACGAATATTCTTTTAATGTCGATAATTATAATAACTACATGCGGACGGGTCATATTCCAGAGCGCTGAATTGCAGAATACCAACTAACATAGGCTATTAGGCTAAAGCGGACTCTAGATGCTCTGACCAGGCCCTGAAGGGCTAATGTCCGCTCTCACCTCATGAATCTATTCGAAGGGTCCGCCCGGGCCAATTCGAAGCGGATGGCCGGCCCATTCGACCTGCTGCTTATAAAGCGTCAGTCCGGTTGCGATATTTTTCCTTATTTTTGGCGCCCTTTTTGTAGAGTGACGGCCGCATCTTCCTGCGTAGCCATGGAAACAGATAGCTCAGGTTGGTTAAACGGCCGCTCATGGCGGGCAAGCAAATCTCCACACTTTCGCCGTTGGCTAGTGCCACCACTGCCTCGGCTACTTCACCAGCGGTGCTCATCGGCTGCGAGTACACGATGTCTTCTACTTCGTCGATACTGTCCATGATGAATGCCGTATCGATTGGGCCGGGCGATACAACGCCAACATTGATACCGCTGTCCATGAGCTCGTCTGCGAGTGAGTGAGTAAATGCCTTGAGGCCCGCTTTGGTGGAAGCATAGGTCGCAGCCCCCTGCATTGGCGTGCGGCCCGCGAGAGAGCCGACCATGATCACGGCACCACCGCCAGACTTGCGGATGTGCGGGAGTGCGAGAGCGGTCAGGTAGATTGGTGCCCGTAAATTGACGTCTACCATCTGGGCCATATTTGCAGGCGTCTGTGCTTCTACCGCACCGCGATGGTGGGCACCCGCGTTATTAACCAGTACATGAATAGCACCGTACTCGGTTGCAGCTTGCTCTATCAGGGCCTCGCATGCCGCCTCGTCTGCTACGTCCATCGGGATAGCGAGCACGCTGGTCTTATCGCGCAGCGTGTCGGCAAAAGCGTTCAGTGCTTCCTCGCCTCGGGCAGATAGCACCAGTCGGGCCCCCAGGTCAGCAAATAGTTCGGCACAAGCTGCTCCTACGCCGGCCGAGGCACCGGTGATAATGACGGTTTTGTCCTTGAAGTTAGATGTGATCATTTGGCTCTCGCATGTTTTATCTGATGGATGTTGTGTCTACGATCTTCTGGAGCGCCATTGTAGCCTGAAGTTCGACAGCTTGTGAGCTGTCGATTGTCGGTGGTGATTGACTAACCGGCCTGCCATATAGCGGTCGCTGGGAGAAGACCAAATAGCTCTAGTAAATTGAAGAAAACGTAGGATTTTTTGATTGCTTATAGGGCAGCGGAGCCGAGGCTGAACCTATGCCGAACTCGTTTGGGGTTATAGGTATTATCCGAGTGTCTGGTAGCCGATGCTCTGTGCGGAAATCATGCAAACCGAGCTCCGAACCAGGATCGAACCCAATGCGTCTAATGTCCAATTTCACCTCATAGCGGTTACTCAGTCTTGGAGCGTCGGTAGTTGGGAGTGCGAAATTATTCGCTTGCTTCGGGGACGACGCTGTAGTGCAGGCTAACAATCTTCCAGGTACCTTCAATTTTCTGCCACACATCGGTTTCAAAAGCGCGCTCCTCGTTCATGCCCTCCGGGTAGCGAGTGCGGTTATCGATGAAGTACGTGACTATAGCCATGTCGCCGCTAGGCATAAGCTGCACAAGTAGGTCCGATGTGTCGTTCTTCTCGACACCACCGCCGGCGTGCATCAGTGAATGCCATTCCTCGTTGTAGGTCGCTACGTCCTGGCGTTCGCCGTAAAAGTACACACTCGCATTCTCGGCATAAAAGCTGAAGTAGGTATCGACGTCGTTGGTAGCGTAGGCCTCGTTAAATGATGTGTATGCGGTGGTGAGGTCTTTGGGAGTCTTTCCCTGATTTTCGGCGCTGGCCGCCAAGGGCAGGAGGAGCAGAAGAGAGAGTGCGGTGCAACTAAACAACATCTTGTAACTCATAACTATGGCCTATATGTTCGACGGCGTCGACAAAAGTTAGTAGTAGTGCGACAAGATGGTAACACAGTCAGATCAGAAGTTCCGAGGCGAGATAAGCACTATTTTTCTTAGCCCTTAGCCCGACGCTGCTCCGCCATCTTCTCAGAACTCGACTATGCCCAGGTCGCCTGAAGCCAATGGCTAGCTTCAACATCGCGGAGCCTGCGTCGACCATATCAAGTCGACATCCGCCACATTCTCATATCACAGACGACTGTTTGCTATTAGGCGAAAGCGGACGTCATCGACACGATACCAAGGTGTCACCTATAGGGCGATTGCGTACGTTTTGGGCCTGAATCAGCCTAGAAGTGCTAGATCTGTGCGACGTCTCTTTGATATTAACAATTTCTGATCAGGAATTGGAGATGACTAACAAGGGCGCCCCGTCTACGCTGGTAATTCTATGCCAAAGTTAACCCTGTCCAGTTGTGATTTGGAATTTCCAATCTTGGTCAGAAAATGTTGCCATCTTGGGTCAGTGTGAAGCCCTAAAAAGCTTGGATCACTATTGATCATAGTAAGACCACCATCATGATATTCCACTGATTTTTCAAGCCACTCAAATGCTTGGTCCGCTTCTCCTCGGCACGCAAACACAAAGCCAATGTTATAGGCGAATTCGTTCTCTTCTTCTTCGATCAGACGGTCCAATGCTGCATCTGCTTTGGCTCCTTCACCCTGCATGTGGTAAGCCAAGGCCTGGAGAGTCAGCCGAAAGCCTTGGTTTTCTTCGGATTTGATTTCCTCTAATGCAGCGATAACGTCATCGAGAGCCATTAGAGCCATGGCGATAAGATAATGCGCACCGATTCGTCCTGGCGATAAGCGTAGCGTAGTTTTAAGGCTCGAAATTGCTTCTTTATGCCGACCGGCTAAGTAGTAGCAAACACCGATATTATTATGTATCGCAGGATTGATAGGGTCTCGCGCCAATAGATAAACAAGGAGTTCGATGGCGACGCTGATATTATCTAAAGCCACGCTCAACGTAGCTGAGCTACGTAAAAGTCCTGGGTGGGTCGGGTCAGTTATCAGCGCAGCCCTATATCTTTCTGCGGCAGCTGCCAGGTCGTGATCATAATCAATAGCAATTTGGCCTAGACTACAAATAGCCTGAGTGCAATTCTCATCAATGCTAAGTGCTCGCTCCGCAGCTTCTCGCGCCATGCAATATCCTTCATCAGATGACCTAAACCCATAATTCGCTTGAGATGCATAGATGTCAGCTCTGAGCGCCCATGCTGGAGCGTATGTCAGGAGACTCCCCGCAGCTTCATCAAGTAGCCCCATGGCACTGTCGAATGCCTCGGGAGTGTATTGGTTGAAGAGGGACCGTGCTTGAAGAAACAGAGCATAGGCTTCAGGGTCTGTCTCTGAAATTGCAGGCGTGGATGCCAGTAGGGTTATTTTTAGCTGATCAACCACCTCGGCCGCTATTTCGTCCTGAACAGCAAATATATCTTCTAGCGTTCGATCCCAAGTTTCTGACCATAAATGGTATCCAGTCTGTGCGTGAATTAGCTGTGCAGTTATCCTCACGGTGCTACCGGATCTACGCACCGACCCCTCCAGAACATGGGCTACGTTTAATAGGCGGCCTATTTCAACAATCTCGGTATCTTTGCCTTTGAATGAAAATGACGAAGTGCGAGCCGAGACTTTTAAGGCAGGTATTTTTGTGAGGAGGTTTAGCAGCTCTTCGCTAATACCGTCAGAGAAGTGTTCTTGCTCTGAGTCAGAGCTCATGTTCACGAAAGGCAGGACAGCTATTGATTCGTGCTTGCTCTTCTGAGTCTGGTTCGCGGAGTGATTATCGCTGGACGTGAGATCTTTCTCCCAATGCAGGCCATCCAAGCGTAGATCGAAAAACCAGGAAAAGACAATCACCAAAGGAAGACCAATTGCAAGCGCGGCAAGCATCAATTGCATAACCCAAGGCTGCACGTTGTAGGCGTCAAAGATCAACTCAGCGACTTGAGCGGCACCCCAAGCAACGACCAGATATGCAACCCCTGCTTGAATCACATGCCGACGTTTTAGCTCTGAAATCAATGACATGCAGATTCTATCTTTGGCCAGGTAGAAGGATAACGAGCAACATCCAGCAGAATAAAAATCAATCCCACCGTTTAATGCAAACCAGCTTTCGCCAGCGTGCGGGTTTGCGAATCAGTATAGCCAAAAAGGCCGCTATTAGGCGAAAGCGGACATTTTAAAGTGCTTATATAATTTGTGCTTTCGGAATTATCTGAAATGATGGGTCGCTTATGTCTCGTGTCGAAACTTCATTGACGTAGCCGGGATGGAGGTCATGGAAGGTTTGCATATCAAGGATGTGCTCTCGGTGATGAATGGCCCAGCGACCGTTTCGCCGAGACCACCAATCCAAATATCGGCCTCTCCCAATGATTTCCTGTTGCTTCCCTTCTTCGTCAGGATTTGTCCATAGCACTACCGTTACATAGGTCTCGCTTTTTGCATTTTCACCTTCGAAACTTACTAGTGAATTAGTTATTTGATGCGAGTGCCTCTCCATCGATGAATGCGCTTCCCATACCCAGTCAACAAACCCGTGCCCCGTGCCTTCATACATATCGTGATACAAGGCAGTTCCGTCTTCATGCCAAACAGAATAGGCCAGCTCTTTATCCATTCGATCCAATCCACGGCAATATCTACAAAGCACGCGGTAAATTTCTCGTTCTGAAAGAAGTTGGTCCAGGTCTGTTTCCGTCATTCGGCACTCCCCTTGTTTGTTGTAAGCGGCAACATAAGGATAGACCCATGCCGGCTATTAGGCGAAAGCAGACCTAAGCTAAAGAAATAGCCACTCAATAGTGAAAATTAAAAATATTACTCGATCCCGCCGCTGATATGCTGAAACTTGATGTAGAACAATTGATTCTAGCTGCATGCACGTAAGCTGTTGCTCTGGGAAGTATAAAAAAGCGCCCGGGGGAGTCTATGGCAGCATACGCGGTAGTTGATGTCGATATATTCGATATTGCTGAGTATATGCATTATCAGCAGGCCGTTCGGCCGCTGCTTGATTCAGCCCAAGCCAGGTATCTGGTGCGTGGTGGTGAGCTTCATGTTATTCAGGGCGATGTTGAACCGCAGCGTTTGATTATTGTTGAGTTTCCTTCTATGGATGATCTCCTGGACTTCTACAACAGTGACTCCTACCAGGCTTTGGAAACTCAACGCGAGACCTGCAGTCGTGCCACCGTAATTGCAGTGCGCGGTGTAGAGGATGCCCTCACGCACCAAGACTGATTCTGATCAATTTCCACATCGCAAAAGAAGGCTATTCTTGCAGCCAGGTATTCGCCCACAAACCAAGCGGAATTAAGATATGAATCCAGCAGCAACTGTCACCATCGATGGCAATCAGGCAGCCGCGACAATTGCCCATTTAACGAATGAAGTTATCGCAATCTACCCCATCACACCTTCATCGAATATGGGAGAGCTTGCCGATGAATGGTCTGCGAACGGTCAGCCCAACCTCTGGGGTAGCGTTCCAAGAGTGGTAGAAATGCAAAGTGAGGGCGGGGCTGCCGGTGCCATTCACGGTGCGTTGCAGGCGGGTGCGCTGGCCACTACTTTTACGGCATCGCAGGGTTTGCTGCTGATGATCCCCAATATGTACAAAATTGCTGGTGAGTTAACTCCGACGGTATTTCATATCGCGGCAAGGTCGCTGGCCTGTCAGGGCTTGTCGATTTTCGGTGATCACTCGGATGTCATGTCAACGCGCCAGACCGGCTTCGCTATGCTGTCATCTAACTGCCCTCAGGAGGTTATGGACCTCGCACTGGTTGCTCAAGCGGTGACTCTGAAGAGTAGGGTGCCGTTCCTGCATTTTTTTGATGGCTTTAGAACCTCACATGAAGTCTCCAAGCTGGAGACCGTTCCGCTGGAGGTAGTGCGTGCCATGATCGACGATAGCGCAGTGCAGGCGCATAGGGCCAGGGCAATGTCGCCGGCACACCCAGTATTACGTGGTAGTTCTCAGAACCCGGACGTGTATTTCCAGGCGCGCGAGACAGTGAATCCCTATTACTCAGCGCTGCCTGCATTAGTCCAGGAGACTATGGATCAGTTTCAGGCACTAACCGGGCGCGGCTACCGTCTGTTTGAGTATGAAGGCGCCCCGGATGCGGAACGCGTGATTATTATTATGGGTTCGGGCGCTGAAGCGGTGCATGAAACCGTTGATTTCCTGGTCAATGAAGGCGAAAAGCTTGGCGTACTGAAAGTTCGACTTTACCGGCCTTTTGATCCGCAAGCACTGTTGCTTGCACTGCCTGCGACTGTGAGACGCATCGCGGTGTTGGACCGGACCAAGGAGCCAGGCGCCGATGGCGAGCCCTTGTATAAGGATGTTGTCACTGCAGTGGCTCAGGATGCTGCTTCTGGCGATGGCCGCTTTGGTACAATGCCCCTAGTAATTGGGGGTCGTTACGGACTTTCATCAAAGGAGTTCACCCCGGGCATGATTAAGGCGGTTTTCGATCAACTGCTGGACGAAAAACCGCGCAATCAATTTACTATCGGAATTCATGATGACCTTAGTCACACCAGCCTGGACTGGGATAGTCAGTTTCGCACGCTGGCTCATGACGAAACCTTTCAGGCCATCTTCTACGGATTGGGCAGTGATGGCACCGTCAGTGCAAACAAAAACTCAATAAAAATCATTGGCGAAAGTACTGAACTCTATGCCCAGGGCTACTTTGTTTATGACTCCAAGAAGTCAGGTGCGGTTACCATTTCTCATCTGCGCTTTGGTCCCCATCAAATTCGATCCAGCTATTTGATTGGTGAGGGAGACGCCCGCTTCGTCGCCTGCCATCAGCCAACGTTTTTGGAGAAGTACGACGTACTTTCCTACGCAGCCAAGGGGGCTGTATTTCTGCTTAACTCTCCAGAACCTGCAGACAAGGTTTGGGAGAGTTTGCCAACACAGTTGCAGCAGGAATTGATTCGCAAGGAAGTCAAGTTCTTCAGCATCGATGCCTACGACGTGGCGAGTCGCAGCGGGATGGGCAAACGCATTAATACTATTATGCAAACCTGCTTCTTCGCGATATCTGGAGTTCTACCGCCCGAACAGGCCATTGCATCAATTAAACAGGCGGTGGAAAAGACTTACGGTCGGAAAGGGCGGCGCATTATTGAGCTGAATTTCAAGGCAATCGATGAGACTTTGGCGTGCTTGCACGAGGTTCCCCTTGGCGGTGTTGGCAGCGAAGTGATAGAAGTGAGCGCGAAAAAAGAGAATTACCCGGAGTTCGTTCGCAAGGTGACTGCAGAAATCATTGCTGGTCGTGGCGATTTGATCCCCGTTAGCGCCTTACCCGATGACGGCAGCTACCCATTGGGCACTGCAGCATATGAAAAACGAAACCTCGCTCTGGAAATTCCAGTCTGGGAAACAGACTTGTGCACACAGTGTGGTAAATGTCCCTTTGTCTGCCCGCATACCGCAATTCGTTCTAAGGTTTTCCATGAATCGGCTCTGAATGACGCGCCTTCAGGATTTAAGTCAGCGCCCGTGAAGGCGAAAGGTTTCCCGGACGGATATCACATCAGCTACCAGGTTGCACCGGAAGACTGCACGGGCTGCACGCTGTGTGTCGATATTTGTCCCATACGTGATAAATCAAACGTGAGTCGCAAAGCGCTTAATATGCAGCCACAACCTGCGCTAAGAGCACAGGAGAGCGATAACTGGGCATTTTTCGAACAGTTACCTGAATTCGATCGCAGTGAGCTAAAGCGCAATACCATTGCCGGGTCCATGATTTTGCAGCCGCTCTTTGAATTCTCAGGCGCTTGTGTCGGTTGCGGTGAGACCCCGTATGTAAAGCTGGCCTCCCAGCTCTTTGGTGATCGAATGCTGGTGGCGAATGCCACGGGGTGCTCGTCTATTTATGGAGGCAATTTGCCGACTACACCCTGGGCCACAACTGCCGATGGCAGGGGCCCCGCCTGGAACAACTCACTGTTTGAAGATAATGCAGAATTTGGCCTTGGGATGCGCCTGGCCGTAGATCAGCAAAAAGAGATGGCGCAGCAACTGCTGAAGAGCCTTACCGATGACCTTGGCTCTGCCCTTGTGGAAGGCATTCTTGATGCAGATGAGTCCGACGAGGCCGGTATCTACGAGCAGCGACAAAGAGTTGCCGAGCTGGATAAGCAGCTGGAAAAAATTGAATCTGCCGAGGCGCAGCAGTTGCTGACGCTGACCGAAAACCTCAGTCGAAAAAGCGTCTGGATTGTCGGTGGAGATGGCTGGGCCTATGACATTGGTTATGGCGGGCTGGATCATGTTCTGGCGTCGGGCGAGGATGTAAACGTTCTGGTGCTTGATACCGAGGTCTACTCAAATACCGGCGGCCAGACATCCAAGGCCACGCCGCGCGGGGCTGTGGCCAAGTTTTCTTCAGCCGGCAAAACCACGGGTAAGAAAGACCTCGCCTTGTTGGCCATGGAATATGAAAACGTCTATGTCGCTCGCATCGCTTATGGTGCGAAGGACACACAAACTCTCAATGCCTTCATAGAGGCAGAAGCGCACCCTGGCCCCAGTCTTATTTTGGCGCTATCACCATGCATTGCTCACGGGGTCGATATGTCTCGTAATCATCAGCAGCAAGACATGGCTGTTAAGAGTGGTCATTGGCCGCTATTTCGCTTCAACCCGGAAAATATCGGCATGGGGAAGCCGCCGATGAAAATGGACTCCAGAGCGCCTAGCATCCCGTACCGGGACTATGTTCAGACAGAAACCCGGTTCAGTATGCTCTGGCACAGTCATCCAGAGGTTGCGGAAAAATTAGTGGAAGAAGAGCAGCAATTTGTGAATCACCGCTATCACTATTACAAACAGCTGTCTGAACTTGACTGGACTGATGGTGAACAGCTGGCGAAGACCAAGGCCGAGAAACGCAAAACAGACGTTTCCGCACCCGCAAAGGGAGAGCAGTAAAATGGTAGATCTCAGTACTGAATACCTGGGCTTGGAGTTGAAAAATCCGCTGGTGCCTTCATCTTCTCCGCTTAGCAAAGATCTGGACAGCGCCCGTCGGCTTGAAGACGCAGGGGCTGCCGCACTGGTTATGCATTCGCTGTTTGAAGAAAAAATCGAAGAGGAAGATGCACGCCTGGATCGTTTTTTCCACCAGCAGTCTCTCGGGCATGGCGAGGCCGACAGCTTTCATCCGGTGCCGGATAATTACACCAGTTATGAAGAGCAGTATCTGCAGCATTTGGAGGGGCTTAAGTCCTCGCTGGATATTCCGATAATCGCCAGCCTGAATGGCACAACCACGGGGGGCTGGGTGAGTTATGCAGAGGCATTGCAGCAGGCCGGAGCTGACGCACTGGAGCTTAATGTGTATTACATTCCGGCCGGGCCCAACGAAGATTGTTGTCAGGTAGAAAATCGCTATATCGAAGTGCTGGAGGCGGTGCGAGAAAAGGTAAGCCTGCCCATTACGATGAAGCTATCGGCTCAATTTTCGTCGCCGGTGAATTTTGCCAGGCGACTCGAACAAAGCGGCGCTAATGGCCTGGTGGTGTTTAATCGATTTTATCAGCCTGATATTGACCTGGAGACATTGGAAGTGACACCAAAACTCGCTTTGTCGAGCTCCGAAGAGTCGCTGATGCGGATTCGGTGGCTTGCTATTTTGCACGGACGAACGCAGTGTTCCCTGGCGATTACGGGCGGTGTTCACAATTTGGCTGATGTGCTGAAGTCTCTGCTTGCCGGCGCTGACGTCACCCATATGTGCAGTGCTTTGCTACAGCACGGCCCGGGGCATATAAGTGGCATTCTCCAATCTCTGGAGGATTGGCTAACAGAGAAGGAGTACATATCTGTTCAGCAGTTAAAGGGAAGCGTGAGCCAGAGCAATGCAACCGATTCATCTGCGTTTCTGCGCGCCAATTATGTCAATGTCCTCGATAGCTACCAACGACCGTCCGGTGTGCAGTGGTAATCTGGTTTTCGTGGCGTGTGCTCCCAGGCTTCGATAAGATGACCGCATGTCAGTTGATAATTACCAGAACCTGCCGGTTTCCGACGCACTTCCAGCGCTGAAAGAAGCGCTTGCAGGTTATTCCGAGGCTGTATTGCAAGCGCCACCCGGCGCAGGTAAGACCACACTAGTGCCGCTGGCCCTCCTTAACGAGCCCTGGCTCGAGGGACGCAAGATTATCATGCTAGAGCCCAGGCGTATGGCGGCTCGGGCCTCGGCTGCCCGTATGGCGCAGATGCTGGGGGAGGCGCTGGGTGAGACCGTGGGTTATAGCATTCGTCTTGAAAGCAAAACCAGCGCAAAAACCCGAATTGAGGTCATTACGGAAGGCATTCTAACCCGCCGTTTGCAGGCCGACCCGGGCTTGGAGGACGTCGGTCTGGTCATTTTCGACGAGTTTCATGAGCGCAGCCTGGATTCGGATCTATGTCTTGCCCTGTGTATTCAGGGGCGAGAGATGTTCCGCGAGGGCAGCCCCCTCCGGTTACTGGTCATGTCTGCAACCCTGGATGGTGACGGTGTTGCGAAGTTGCTCGGCGGGGCGCCCCTGGTCACTTCTCAGGGTCGACAGTATCCCGTACAAAGCTATTTTGCTGGCACCCACAAAATCAGGGAGCCGCTCGCTCCTGCTGTGGTTCAGCTGGTGCGCAGAGCGCTGCACGAGCAGTCAGGTAGCGTGCTGGTATTCCTGCCAGGGCAGCGTGAGATCAATGCAGTGGGCAGAGATCTGGCTAAAGCGCTGGCTGATGCTCACACCGATGTTGTGCTCGCTCCGCTCTACGGCAGCTTAAGTATGGAGAAGCAGCAGAGAGCTATTGACCCCGCTCCCCCTGGTCTACGCAAAGTGGTGCTCGCTACCAACGTAGCAGAGACCAGCTTAACGATTGAGGGTATCAGTTCGGTCGTGGATTCTGGACTGCTGCGTGAAGCCTTGTTTGACCCGGGCACCGGCATGACGCGGTTGGCTACTCGCCGAATTTCCCGGGCCTCCGCTGAGCAACGTCAGGGCAGGGCGGGTCGTCTTGGCCCCGGGCATTGCTATCGGCTCTGGTCTGAGGAGCAGCATGGACGTTTAGTCGCCCAGAGCGGCGCGGAGATAATGCAGGCAGACCTGGCGCCTCTGGCGCTGCAACTGCTGGCCTGGGGTGTGAACGATCCTGTGGAACTCGATTGGCTGGATGCTCCCCCATTAGCAGCATGGGAGCAGGCCCTGGATGTTCTGGAGAAGTGTGGTGCACTGTTCTATAGCGATGGCGCCAAGCCGCAACTAACGCCGCACGGGGTTCGTCTGGCGCAAATGCCGCTGCACCCCAGGTTGGCTCATATGTTACTGGTCGGCTGCGACATTCACGCTACTGAAACAGCCAGCCTATTAGCTGCCGCGCTTTCTGAGCGTAACCCTCTTTCTGACTCGCAAACGGATCTGGCGCAGACTGTGGCTGTGCTAATGGGTGAGGAGCGTTGCCCGCCACAGGCTCAAGGATGGTTTCGGCGCATTTGGCAACAGACCCGGCGCTTTGCCCGCATTGCCAGTGAAGTTCACAAGCCGAGGCGTTTCTCTATATCTGTAGTTCCCGCCGACGTAATGGGGGTTTTGCTGGCGAGTGCCTACCCCGATCGTATCGCCAAACGCGGTGATTCAAACGAGCCCGAATTTCAGTTGAGCAATGGACGTCGCGCGATATTGCAAGGCGATGATCACCTGGCCAGGGAAAGCTGGTTGGCGGTCGCTGAAACAGGTGGGCAGGCCGGACAAAGTAGTGATCGTATCTACAGCGCAACAGCGCTTAACCCAGCCTGTTTCGACGATATCCTGTCTCCGCTGGTACGTCGGGAAGAGCTTGTGGAATGGGACAACCGGCAGGAGCGATTTATTGCCCAGCGTCGAACGCTGTGTGGTCAGATCGAGGTTCGCGTAGAGCCACTGGATATTGTCTCGGAGGAAGCGCGCAGCAATGCCTTGCTTGGCGTTGTTCGCCGCAAGGGGTTGCAAATCCTGCCCTGGAATAAGTCATTACAACAATGGCGTGATCGCGTGCGCCTGATGAACGAAGTGTGTTCGGCTGAGGGAGATGATACCTGGCCTGATCTGTCGGACCAGGGGCTGCTGGATTCGCTTGAAGTTTGGCTGCTGCCTTATCTCGGGCAGGTTGCTCGTCTTGAAGATTTCCAGAAACTGGATTTGAAAAGCATTCTGAATGCTATGTTGCCCTGGCCGCTTCCGCTGGAATTAGAGCGTTTAGCCCCTGAGCGCTTGGGCGTACCCTCGGGCTCCAGTATCGCGCTGGACTATAGCCAAAGGCCCCCGGTGTTGGCGGTGAAATTGCAGGAAATGTTCGGCTGCGAGGAAACGCCGACCATTGCAGGGGGTAGGGTAGCCGTGCAGGTTCACCTCTTATCACCTGCTCAACGCCCATTGCAAGTGACCCAGGATCTGGCGGGTTTCTGGAGAAGCAGTTACCAGGATGTCAAAAAAGAGATGAAGGGGCGCTATCCAAAGCACCCCTGGCCTGACGATCCGCTTGAAGCCAACGCCACCCGCCACACAAAAAAGCGCATGGAGAAGGCCTGAGAGGGGTCAACAATAAACCCGAGACGGCCTGATAAGTCGATCGGCGTAATCGGGTGCTACTGATCCATCAAGGTGGAAAAAACATCCACTGCAGCCTGCTGTTCCGTGGCGCTCATTTTGTGGCGGATCGCAAATTTCACGATGCCTGTCTCGTCGACGATGAATAAACCGCTGCCGTCTTTGCCCAGTGACCAGGTGTCAATGCCGCTACCTGTTTCGTCCAGCACCAGAGTGGATAAAGGGTACTTCCGCTTATTCTTTTCAACTTCGGATGAGACAAGACCGCTGGTGCCCCACAGTGCTGCGTCGAGGTCGATGACTGTGGTCACGTGAAAGCGGGTATGATCGTAGTTCGCTTGTAGGTAATCGGTGAAGGGGCTGTACATTTTGCTATCGGACATGGTGGCGGGAACATATTGCACAACATGCACTTTCTCGACCTTTTTAAGGCTATCCCAGGGTTGGTAGCCAATGTCATCGCCCTGAATCGTGATTTCACCAGGTTGACTGATTGCCAAGGGTGGAAGCGGCTTGCCTACTGTGGCGGCATGGGATGTCGTGCTCAGGCTTATTACTAATAGACCTGCAAGGCTTACCAAAAGTTTTACGATATTCATCGGCTGCGTCTCCTGCTTTTACTGCGGTTTCCTGGTGTGCGTGGTAGTCCGTTGTGCTGTGTAGCAAAGGGACGTCCGGGCTCTACAACGGCGTGACGTTTCCCCGGTTGGCGCGGTGGTACCAAATGCAACTTGCCATTGCCAATCAAGTCAGTACGTCCGAGTTTCTTCAGTGCTTTACGCAAGGTCGGCCAATTATCCGGGTCGTGATAGCGGAGAAATGCCTTGTGTAAACGGCGCTGCGAAAGCCCTTTGACGGTTGGCATGGTATCGCCGTTGCGGGAAATTTTCTTCAGCGGGTTCTTGCCGCTGTGGTACATCGCGGTGGCGCTCGCCATGGGCGAGGGATAAAAAGTTTGTACCTGGTCAGCGCGAAATTTGTTGCGCTTAAGCCACAGTGCAAGGTTCATCATATCCTTGTCAGATGTACCGGGGTGAGCTGCGATAAAATAAGGAATCAGGTACTGCTCTTTTCCCGCGGCTTTGGAATATTTTTCAAACATAGCCTTGAAGCGGTCATAGGTGCCTATGCCCGGCTTCATCATTTTGTCCAGCGGGCCTTCTTCGGTGTGCTCTGGTGCGATTTTCAGGTAGCCGCCCACATGGTGGGTGACAAGTTCTTTCACGTATTCGGGTGACTCAACAGCAATGTCATAGCGCAAGCCTGAAGCGATTAAAACCTTCTTAACACCGTCGATTTCGCGGGCTTTACGATATAACTCCACCAGGGGCTTCTGGTCAGTGTTTAGGTTTTTGCATATGCCGGGGAAAACGCAGCTGAGCTTGCGGCACTTTGCTTCGATGTCTTTAGACTTACAGGCCAGTCGCCACATGTTTGCCGTTGGGCCACCTAAATCGGAAATGACACCGGTGAAGGCCGGTGAGGTATCGCGAATGCTCTCTACCTCCCTGAGAATGGATTCTTCAGAGCGGTTCTGGATAATCCGGCCTTCATGCTCGGTGATAGAGCAAAAGGTGCAGCCCCCGAAGCAGCCTCGCATGATATTCACGGAGTGGCGAATCATCTCGTAGGCAGGAAGTCGCGCATCACCGTAACTGCTGTGAGGAAGACGGGTGTACGGTAGTTCGAACAGCCAGTCGAGTTCGTCTGTCTCCAGTGGAATGGGCGGACTGTTAAGCCACACCTCACGGTCACCGTGCGACTGAATGAGAGGACGCGCATTGTGGGGGTTTGTTTCTTTGTGCAATACACGTGAGGCATGTGCGTAAAGTGCCGAGTCGTCCTTCACCTGCTCGTAAGAGGGTATACGTATAACCGCTGGACGACTGTCGTCAACTTTGTCCAGGATTCGTACAACATCTTCACCTTGTTGAACGGCCACTTCATCGGGCGAGCACTCTGCTGTATTTATTTCCTGATAAGGACTGGCAATCTTATCGACAGCACCGACTGGGTCAATGGAGGTGGAGTCGATTTCACGCCAGCCTTCCGGAATCCGTTTGCGAACAAAGGCAGTGCCACGGAGGTCGCGTATGGTATGTACCGATTCGCCTGCAGCAAGGCGATGAGCAACATCAACGATGGCGCGTTCGGCGTTGCCATAAAGCAGGAGGTCCGCTCTACTATCGAGCAAAACAGAGCGACGGACCTTGTCACTCCAATAGTCATAATGAGCAATACGGCGAAGGCTGGCTTCTATGCTGCCAATGATCAGCGGTACATCACGATAGGCTTCCCTGACTCTCTGACTGTATACAATTACCGCTCTATCAGGGCGTTTGCCTCCCTCGTTGTTCGGCGTATAAGCGTCATCGTGACGGCGCTTTTTGTCCGCGGTGTAGCGGTTGATCATCGAATCCATGTTGCCGGCAGAAACGCCGAAGAAAAGATTGGGTTTTCCCAATGCCTTGAACGCTTGTGCGCTGGTCCAGTCCGGCTGGGAAAGAATTCCAACCCTGAAACCCTGTGCCTCCAGCAGGCGCCCGATGACGGCCATGCCGAAGCTGGGGTGGTCCACATAGGCGTCCCCGGTAACCACGATGATGTCGCAACTATCCCAGCCAAGCGCGTCCATCTCCGCCCGAGTGGTGGGCAGTTCAGGTGCCGGGCCAAAGCATTCGGCCCAGTATTTACGGTAGGAGTGGATGGGTGTAGACATGGTCTGCTGCACGAAAAATGGGAGGCTATTGTAGCAGTAATGGCGCGCCTGTGTGCGCTCGGCAGTTAAGGGCTAATCTTCCTCTGGTTGGTGACCGGGAGCAGGGAGTGAACTGCCACAGTGGCGACAATACACGGCCTCTCGATCTGCCTCTACGTAGGCGCAGGTGGTGCAGTTACGCGCCGCGCGAATGGCTCGCTCTTTTTTCAATCGCTGAGCAAGCGTTAGCTCAGCCGTGACGATGCCAGTGGGAACCGCGATAACAGCATAGCCCATCAGCATGCCAATTGCTGACAGCACCTGGCCCATTGGTGTCATCGGCACCACGTCACCGTAGCCGACAGTGGTGATAGTGACGATTGCCCAGTAGATGCTATGGGGAATGCTATTAAAGCCATGTTCCGGACCTTCGATAACGTAGATAAGGCAACCGAATATAGTGGCCATGAGTATCATCATGGAGAAGAAAACGAATATCTTGCGGGTAGAATTATGCAGCGCCCGGGCGAGATCGTTCGCCTCGTCGAGTAAGGAAAGCAGTCGCAAAACCCTGAATATGCGCAGTATCCGCAACACCCTAATAATCAGTAGCGGTGCGGCCTGCGGCAGCAGTAGGGATAGGTAGGTGGGTAGCAGGGCAAGTAGGTCTACGATGCCATAAACGCTCAGTGCATAGCCCTTGCGGTTATCCGAGCACCACAGCCTGACAAGGTACTCGGCTGTGAACATGAGCGTGAAAACCCATTCGATTTGCAGGAACAGGAGGCCATAGTTGGCGTGGTAATCGGGAATAGAATCCAGCATGATCACCAAAACGCTGGCGAGAATCACGATAATAAGGGTGATATCGAACCACTTTCCGGATGTGGTTTCGGTGCCGAAGATAACTCGATAAAAACTGAGTTGCAGCGGAGTTTGTTCTCTCTTGGACATGCGTAGTGGTCTTTTCTCTATCGCTGTTTGTCGACACCCACTATATTAGAGCACTCGCACATGTACAACGGCAGGTCGGTAACCACGCTATGAACTACACAATCTACCAGGTGGATGCTTTTTCCCGTGAGCCCTTCGGTGGTAACCCAGCGGCAATCATTCCCCTGGATGATTGGCCCGAAGATGAACTTCTGCAGTCCATTGCTTTGGAAAATAATCTTTCCGAGACAGCGTTTATCGTCCCCAAAAACAACGATTTTGAACTGCGGTGGTTCACCCCCGCGGTTGAAGTTGATCTTTGTGGTCATGCCACGCTTGCCTCTGCTCATGTGTTGTTTGAGCACCTTGCATACACCGGCGACAGTATGCGCTTTCACACGCGATCAGGTGTGCTGGAGGTGTTCCGTCAGGATTCTGGCTATACCCTGGACTTTCCTGCCTACGCTTTGGCAGATGGCACTGTCGATATGGCTATTTGTGACGCGTTGGGTGCTCTCGCTTCTGAGGTTAAGCAGGTACATGGTGCCCAGAAGTTGCTTTATGTCTTTGAGTTCGAGGAGGATGTTGCCGGCCTTGCCCCTGATTTCGCTGCTTTATTGGCAGCTGGGAAGGAATGCATTATTGCGACCGCGCCTGGCGATAACTGCGACTTCGTCTCGCGCTTTTTTGGTCCGCAGGTGGGGATTAATGAAGACCCGGTAACCGGTTCTGCTCATTGCGCGCTGGTGCCTTACTGGTCACAACGCCTGGGGCTTGAGCGAATGGAAGCCCGCCAGATATCAGCTCGGGGCGGTGACTTAAGCTGTGAACTCACCGCTGGGCGCGTGCGGATGACAGGCGAGGCAGTGACTTTTATGCAGGGAAAAATCCATATTCCCGATTAAAGAGAGGCAACGACTTCGACCATTGCCGTGGTCAGCGTAGCCAAATCCTTTTCGCTCATTATGTAGGGAGGCATGGTGTAAACGAGCTTGCCAAAGGGCCTTATCCATACGCCTTTTTCCACGAACATTGGCTGAATCGTTTGCATGTCTACGGCTTCATGCAATTCAATAACACCGATAGCTCCCAGCGTGCGCACATCCGCTACCTGGGGGAGTTTGCGGGCGGGGCTAAGGCCTTCCTCCAGCTGTAGGTTCAAACGCTGAATTCTGCGTTGCCAGGGTTGAGACAGCAGTAGTTCAATGCTGGCGATGGCGGTAGCACAGGCCAGCGGATTGCCCATGAAGGTCGGCCCGTGCATAAATGCGCCTGCTTCACTGTGGCTGATAACATCAGCAATTTGCTCGCTGCAGAGTGTGGCAGCAAGTGTCATATAGCCGCCTGTTAACGATTTGCCGAGGCAAAGCAAGTCCGGCTCGACATCGGCATGTTCCAGGGCAAACATCTTTCCTGTGCGACCGAAACCAGTGGCGATTTCGTCAAAAATTAGCAGAACATCAAAGGCGTCACAGAGAGCTCTTAGTTTGCGTAGGTAGTCCGGCGAGTAAAAGTGCATGCCGCCTGCGCCCTGGACTACAGGTTCAACAATAACCGCTGCTATCTCTTCGTGGTGAGTTGATAGCAGGTCGGTGATCTCTTCCATTTCTGTCTCAGGGCAGTCCTCGTTAACGCCGGCGGTGGGGGCGGCCACAAAGTGATGCTTGCTGAGCACATCGCCGAACAAATGATGCATACCGGTGACCGGGTCACAGACCGACATCGCGCCGAAGGTGTCGCCGTGATATCCACTGCGCAGGGCAACCATTTTTTGCTTAGCCTGCTTGCCAGACGCCTGCCAGAATTGAATAGCCATTTTCAGGGCGACTTCAACGGATACAGAACCTGAGTCGCTGAAAAATACCTTGGTGAGAGACTCGGGTGTCAGCCGCACAAGAAGCTGAGCGAGCTTTACGGCGGCCGGGTGAGTGAGTCCCCCGAACATGACGTGAGACATCTTGGCGAGCTGCTCTTCGACCGCACGATTTAGCACAGGATGGTTGTATCCGTGAATGGCACACCACCAGGAAGCCATTCCATCGATTATTTCGCGGCCATCAGCCAGGCTTAGCCGAACTCCATTTGCGCTGACAACGGGAAACACTTCGCCGCGAGGCGGTGTTGCCGAGTACGGGTGCCAAACGTGCTCCTTATCCTGCTCCTGCAACTCAGCCCACATTTTAGTGTCGTCGCTCATTGCAGTGCCTTTTCGATGTAGGGCAGCATATTTTCCAGCATATCTGCCTGGGCTTCTGCCTTGGGGTGGATGCCATCGGCTTGCATTAACGCTGGGTTGGTTGCAATTCCGTCGAGGATAAAGGGAGTCAGTATGCTGCCTGTGTTTTGAGCAGCCAGGGCATAAGACTCATGGAAGCTGGTGGTGTAGCGGGTGCCGTAATTGGGAGGAATTTGTATGCTTACCATGACCACCTGAGCCCCGGCGTCATTGCTTTGCTGTGCTAGTTGATCCAGATTCTGGCGCAATTTGCTAACCGGAAACCCTCTTAAGCCGTCGTTGCCGCCCAGCTCAATCACGACAACCGAGGGATGATGTTCCTCCAGCAAGCTGGCTAATCTGTTGAGCGCACCATCTGTTGTTTCACCGGATATGCTGGCGTTCACGACCTGGTGCTCCGGATGAGTTTCAGCCATTTGTCCCGCCAACAGGGCAACCCATCCCTCTTCCAGCGACATGCCATAGGCTGCACTGATACTATCTCCAAGCACTAGCAGGGTATTCTCTTTGGCAAACGAGGCGTTGCCCATAGCTAGAAGCAGTAAACCGAGTAGTATCGGGGCGCGTAAAGAGTGGTAAAGGAATTGCTGCATGATTAGAACCGAAAATCTCCAAAAACGGGTGCCCATGAGTAGGGGCATGCTGGAAATACTGAAAGGGATTACGCTGGAAATCAAGTCGGGAGAATCAGTCGCTATCGTAGGGGCTTCTGGTTCAGGCAAATCGACCCTGTTGGGCTTGCTAGCAGGGCTGGACGAAGCCAGTGATGGCAAGGTGATCATTGGGGATACTGACCTGGGCGAACTTGATGAAGATGCGCGAGCCTTGTTCAGGGGCCAGGAAGTGGGTTTTGTCTTCCAATCCTTTCAACTACTGCCTGCACTCACTGCCCTGGAAAACGTAATGCTGCCGCTGGAACTTCAGGGGCAGGGAGATGCGAAAGAGCAGGCCGAGCAGTTTCTGCGCAGAGTGGAGCTGGGCGAGCGCATGCTCCACTACCCGAAACAGATGTCGGGAGGAGAGCAGCAGCGTGTCGCCATTGCCAGGGCGTTCGCCGCAACGCCAAGAATCCTGTTTGCCGATGAGCCCACCGGCAACCTGGATACCCGTACCGGCGCCCATATAGTCGACCTGTTGTTCGAATTGAACCGGGAGCAGGGCACCACCCTGGTATTGGTGACTCACGATATGACGCTAGCTCAGCGTTGCCAGCGCAGGCTGGTGTTGGACGCCGGCGAAATGGTCGAGGGCTGAGCAATGTCTGTGACGGCAACACGAATGCTCGCCCGGGACTGGCGCGGCGGTGAGTTGGGAATTCTGGCCATGGCGCTGGTCCTGGCCGTGGGTGTGGTTTCCGGGATTAGCGCATTTACCTCGCGCCTCCAGGGCGCCCTGGAACTGGAAAGTCACCGCTTTCTGGCAGCTGACCTGGTGGTCCGCAGTAGCCGCGAGATGCCGGCTAACTGGCTACAGGAAGGCACTGCTGGCGGGCTGGAAGTGGCCACTACGCTAGCATTTCCGTCGATGATTTACAGCACCAGCGATGCTATGCAGCTGGTTTCGGTGAAAGCAGTTTCTGCAGCTTACCCCTTGCGAGGCGAGCTGACCTTCAGCAGCGAGCCTTTTGGAGAGCCTCGGGCTGTGATCTCGGGTCCGGCGGTAGGGGAAGTCTGGTTGGATTCGCGTCTGTTTCCTCTGCTGGACATCTCTCTGGGCAACTCGATTGCGCTGGGCGATGCCAGCTTTACGGTAACCGGAGCGATTCGCGGTGAGCCGGACCAGGCAGCCGGAATGTACGGCTATGGCCCCAGGCTGTTGATGAACTATGCCGATATTGATGCAACGGGAGTTGTGCAGCCGGGAAGCAGGGTGGAGTTCCGGCATCTATACGCCGGCGATCCTGATGCGCTCAAGCAGCACCGCGAACAGCTTGAGCCGCAATTGCAGCCCGGGCAAAGGATGATTGATATTAACCAGGGCCAACCGGGTATTGGCGAGGCCTTAGCCAGAGCCGAAAGCTTTCTATTGCTAGCGGGAAGTCTGGGCGTGGTGCTTGCCGGTGTCGCTATCGCGCTTGCCGCAGGGCGCTTCAGTGAACGTCACAACGATTATGTGGCAATCATGAAAAGCCTGGGAGCAACGTCAGGTAGCATTAATTTTCTTTACGGGCGCAGTCTATTGCTGCTTGGGGGGCTCGCTACCCTGGCGGGTTGCCTGCTGGGGTGGGGAATTCAAGCCCTGTTCTTTAAATTATTCGCCGACCAGTTGCCGGTCCAGCCTGGCCCCAGTGGTGCGAGGCCTTACCTGATAGGCAGTGCAACTGCGCTTACCTGCTTAATGAGCTTTGCCTGGCCGCCACTGCGCCGCTTGAGTCTCGCGAGTCCGCTGCGCGTGCTGCGTCGGGATCTGCCACTGGAAACCCGGCGATCCGCTCGGGATTACATCATTGGCCTGGTCGCCATTAGTGCACTAATGCTTTGGTATTCGGGCGACTGGAAGCTGACAGCAGCGGTAATCTCCGGACTGTTTATTACCGTCTCGCTGGGCATGGTGCTGGCGATGACCTTGCTCAAAGGGGGGCGTATCGTCGGTATGAGCGCAGGCAGTATTTGGCGCCTTGCCCTGGCGGGTTTGCAGCGAAGAGGCACAGCCAATGCACTGCAGGTGGTGATATTTGCGATGGCGATTATGCTGTTACTGGTTTTGGTGCTGGTACGCACATCGCTCATCGACGAATGGAAAACACAGCTTCCAGAAGATGCCCCCAATCATTTTATGATCAATATTGGCCCGCAGGACCTGCAGCCAGTAGAGCAAATGTTACGCGAGGAGGGGGTTCCCAGTGAGGCCCTGTACCCAATGATACGCGGCCGAATTATGGCAGTGAACGATAAGCCCCTGCCAACCACCGAGGGAGATGAAGAAGGTCCCAGACAGCGTGAAACCAACTTTACCTGGTCGACTGATTTGCCCACCGGCAATGAGATTACAGCAGGTCAGTGGTGGCCTGAAGGCACCACTGAAGCGCTGGTTTCAGTGGAAGCTGAGTTTGCCCAGAGAATGGGTGTAGGGGTAGGCGATAAATTATCTTTCCTTGTGGGAGCGCAGCCCCTGGAGGCCACCGTCACCAATCTGCGTCAGTTGGATTGGCAGTCCATGCGACCCAACTTTTTCCTCATTTTTCCGCCAGATGTCTTGGCCAGTTATCCGGCAACATTTATGACCAGTTTCCATTTGGATGCTGAAAATAAAGTCTTTCTTAACCGCTTTATTCGTAGTTTTCCGACTGTCACTGTTATTGAGATGGACCTGGTGATCGATCAAGTTCGCAGTATCGTTAACCAGGTCTCGGCTGCTGTTGAGTTAGTGCTCGCCGTGATACTCGCAACAGGCGCATTGGTACTGGTGGCTGGAGTCCAGGCGAGCGTTGACGCCCGTATGCACGAAAGCTCGATTCTCCGGGCACTGGGTGCCAGGCGAAGTTTGATTCTGGGTGGCTTGTTTATTGAGTTCGCAGCCCTTGGTCTCTTTGCTGGCGTTCTGGCAACGGTGGCTGCGGAGCTTTCTGTGGCGATATTACAGATATGGGTGCTTGATATGAACTATGCCCCATCTCCCTGGCTGTGGCCGTTAGGTTTATCAGTGGGAACGCTGTTGATAGCAGGACTGGGTGTATTTAGCTGCCGTAAAGTTGTGTCCAGTCCGCCGGTGGCTTTGCTGCGTGAGCTTTAAACAGCGAATTTATCGGCGCTGATACCGGCGGCGAATGTTCGTACCGCCAGGTCGACCTGAGCACGCAGGTCGATATGGCGCACAAATATCTCAGGCGCATCTATCCGTAAGGTTGCCAGGCCGTAGATGCCCGACCAGGCGGCATTGGTAAGGTAGGCGGTATTTTCGGTATCGATATAAAGACCCTGGTCGATTCCGCGCTGTAATATCTGTTGCACCAGAATTAACGTTTCGCGGCTTGCTTCGCGCAGTTCAGGGTAGCGTGCGGCGGGCTGAACAGCAGGGCCGAACATCAGCTTGAATAACTGTGGGTTGTTAGCTGCGTAGTCAACGTAGGCATAAGCGAAAGCGAGCAGCTGGTCCGTGGGGCAATCTCCCGTATTTTCGCCGGCCTCCTTAAGCGACTGATAGAGCTCTCGATAGCCTCGGGTGGCCATCGCGGCAAGCAGTTCACCTTTGTCGCCAAAGTGGCGGTAAGGTGCTGTTTGCGAAACGCCAATGGCACGGGCAAGCGCTCTAAGGCTCAAATCTTCGGCGCCGGTTTCCCGCAACTGTTCAATGGCAGTATCCAGCAGCTCTGCACGCAGGTTGCCATGGTGATAGGTTTTTGAAGGTGTTGTCTCAGTCATACGCTCATTACAGCAGGATTAATGCTCGGGGTCTAATTGCTGGATAGATAGAAAAAAAGCGCCGCTGGAATATCCAGGGGCGCTTTGTTTGTACACGGTACTTATGGCAACAGGTGCTGAACCGCGTCGCGTTCTTCAACCAACTCCTGCTCGGTAGCAGCCATTTTCGCCTGGCTGAACTCGCCGACTTCAACACCTTGTACGATGCTCCAGTCGCCATTCTCACAGCGGCAGGGGAAGGAGTAAATCAGGCCTTCGGTGATGCCGTAAGAACCATCGGAGTAAACGCCCATGGAAACCCAGTCATCGCCCTCGGTGCCCAGCGCCCAGGAGCGCATGTGGTCGATGGCCGCGTTGGCTGCGGAGGCTGCAGAAGACGCTCCACGCGCCTTGATGATGGCTGCGCCGCGCTGTTGAACAACCGGGATGAAATCACCTTCATACCACTCCTGATCCACCAGGTTGATGGCAGCTTCGCCAGAAACCTTGGTGTTAAACAGGTCTGGGTACTGGGTGGCAGAGTGGTTGCCCCAGATCGTCATGTTAGTCACATCATTGACGGTCTTGCCGGTTTTTTGCGCGATTTGTGTCATGGCGCGATTGTGGTCCAGACGGGTCATGGCAGTGAAGTTGCGAGGATCAATGTCTGGCGCGTTCCGCTGGGTGATCAGGGAGTTGGTGTTGGCGGGGTTGCCGACAACCAGAACCTTGATGTTCTTGCTGGCGTTGTCGTTGATTGCCTTGCCCTGGACCGAGAAGATCGCAGCGTTCGCCTCCAGCAAATCCTTGCGCTCCATGCCGGGACCACGGGGTCGTGCGCCAACCAGCAATGCGTAGTCGGTATCTTTGAAGCCCGCATTGGGATCATCGGTGCAAATAGTGTCGACCAGCAGTGGGAAGGCGCAGTCTTCCAGTTCCATCTTGACGCCCTGGAGCGCTTCCATGGCGGGAGTGATGTCCAGTAATTGCAGGATGACGGGTTGGTCATCGCCCAACATGGCGCCGGAAGCGATACGGAAAAGCAGCGCGTAGCCAATTTGGCCCGCAGCGCCGGTAACGGTCACTCTTACAGGTGTTTTCATCGGTGTTTCGTCCTCGCAGATGAGTTTGATGGGGTCTTCAGGGGCGCACATTTTGGTTGTATTGCACGCAAATTACAAGATGGCTTCGACTATGGTCGGCATAGCTAAAGGGAATCCGAGTCGCTGGGCCAAGTAAGCGGTGGACGGAGCGGGCTGCAAACGAGTAAAATGCGCGCCAAATCAAGCACTAACGGCCGATATCGTGCGCGAGCTATCACGTAAGGAAAAATTAGAGTTCAACAAGTTGCAGAAGCGACTGCGGCGCAATGCCGGCAACGCTATCGTCGATTACAACATGATCGAAGAGGGCGATAAGGTCATGGTGTGTCTGTCTGGAGGTAAAGACTCCTATGGCATGCTGGATATCCTGATTAACCTGCAGCGGTCTGCGCCAGTGAGTTTTGAGCTGGTAGCGGTAAATCTTGACCAAAAGCAGCCGGGCTTTCCTGAACATGTGCTACCCGAATTTCTTTCCGAGCTGGATGTGCCTTATTACATACTGGAGAAAGATACCTACAGCATCGTCAAGGAAGTCGTCCCTGAAGGCAAAACGACCTGCGGACTTTGCTCCCGATTGCGTCGAGGAAGTCTTTACGGCTTTGCCCAGGATATTGGCGCAACCAAAATAGCTTTGGGTCACCATCGAGACGATATTGTAGAGACGCTGTTCCTCAACATGTTCTTTGGCGGCAGCCTGAAAGCGATGCCTCCCAAGTTGTTGTCTGATGACAAGAAAAACGTGGTCATCAGGCCTATGGCTTACTGCAAGGAAAAAGACCTGGCCGCCTATGCACAATACAAGGAGTTCCCGATTATTCCCTGTAATTTGTGTGGCTCGCAGGAGAACCTGCAACGCGTGCAGGTGAAGAAAATGCTGCAGCAGTGGGAACGTCAGTATCCAGGACGCACCGAGACTATTTTCAGCAGTATTCGCAATGTGGCACCGTCGCAGCTTGCCGACGGTGACCTATTCGACTTCAACAGCCTACGTGCCGAACAGATTGATACAGACCTGCATATTCCTGTGGTTAATGTGGTGAATCTCTGACCGACCCCGCACAGAGCAGGCCTTTGCTGGTCGCCGAGAGCCTTTCGCTGGAGCGAGGGGGGCGGCAGCTGTTCCAGGGCCTGTCCTTCAGCGTATATCCGGGTCAACTTATCCAGGTCGAGGGCGCTAACGGTGCGGGAAAAACCAGCCTTATCCGCATTCTCGCCGGACTTTCGCGTTACGGCTATGAAGGCAAGGTGTCGCGTCACGGCGCTATGCTGTACCTCGGCCACCATAGCGCGGTCAAGGCGTTGTTGAGCCCGCGGGAGAACTTATCCTGGCACGTGTCCGGTGAAGGACAATACTCTAGTGCTGAAATAGAAACGGCTTTAGCGCGGGTTGGACTTTACGGGTACGAGGACGTGCCCAGTCACGCCTTGTCTGCCGGGCAGCACAGACGGGTCAATCTTGCCCGCTTATACCTGTCGAAAAGTCCGCTTTGGCTGCTGGACGAGCCTTACACTGCTATTGATGTAAAGGGCGTGGGTGAACTGGAAGCTCTGTTTGCCGAGCATGTGGGTGCTGGAGGTAGTGTCTTGCTGACCTCTCATCAGCGCCTGGACATCGATTGTCCGGTTGCCCGCCTTGATCTCAACGCAGGGATTATCCCATGAGTGCGCCGGGGACGTTGGCATTCTGCGGCCGTTTGCTTCGCCGCCAGCTGGTTCTTGCGGTGCGGCGCCCTATAGAAATAGGCAATCCGCTGTTATTTTTCGCTATGGTAGTGGCGCTATTTCCGCTGGGACTTGGCCCGGCGCCGGATAAGCTTGCGGACTTCGCCCCGGGAATCCTCTGGATTATTGCCTTGCTGTCTAATTTGCTGACCTCCGATGGGGTGTTTCGCAGTGACTTTGATGATGGCAGCCTGGAGCAACTGCTGCTTTCCCCCCAGCCTCTCTACCTGTCAGTGCTTTCCTATATCACGGCACATTGGCTGATTACCGGTTTATTACTAGCCCTGGCATCACCTTTGTTTGCGGTGATGTTGAACCTGCCCACTGAGGCAATTGCTGCGCTGTTTACCAGTTTGTTGCTAGGCACCGCAGTGCTCAGTTTAGTGGGAGCGATAGGTGCTGCCCTAACCGTAGGGCTTAAGCGCGGGGGTATGCTGATCTCGCTGCTGATACTGCCGCTTTACATGCCCGTACTCATTTTCGGTAGCGCCGCGGTTAAAGCCGCGGCCACGGGTGTTCCGGCAGGTCCTTACCTGGCTATTTTGGGTGCGATGCTCTGCCTGGCAGTCGCTCTGGCGCCGATTGCAACCGCCGCCGGGCTGAGGATTAGCGTCGATGCCTGAATTTAAATCGCTTCAGACACCGCGAGTGACCGACAATTTCTTGTTCGTGCTCTGGGCCTCTGTATAATTGCCGCCTCTATGTGGACCTTCTTCCATAAACTCGGTTCTCCCCCCTGGCTGTTTGGTATCTCCGGTACCATTCTCCGCTATCTGTTGCCTTTGACCTTGATAGCGCTGGCGGTCGGTATGGTTTGGGGGGTGTTGTTCACGGCGCCTGACTTTCGTCAGGGTAATAGCTATCGGATCATCTATATTCACGTGCCGGCTGCAGTGGTAGCCCTGGCTGGCTATTACGTGATGGCTATCGCCGGCGCTGTCAGCCTGATCTGGAAAATGAAGATGGCGGACATAGCCATGAAGTCCTGCGCGCCTATTGGTGCTGCGTTGACCTTCGTCGCCCTGGTAACGGGCGCAATCTGGGGCAAGCCCACCTGGGGTACCTGGTGGGTCTGGGACGCCCGGATCACGTCCATGTTGATTCTGTTGTTTCTGTATCTAGGGGTAGTCGCGCTGTACGAGGCGTATGACAATAAAGAGGCTGCGGGCAAGGCTTGTGCGGTGCTGACTCTGGTGGGTACGGTCAATATTCCGATCATTTATAAGTCGGTGGATTGGTGGTACAGCCTGCACCAACCAGCATCCATCAAGTTCACCGGCGAATCCAGTATCGATCCGAGCATGCTGTACCCGTTGTTACTGATGATCGTCGCTTTTTACATGATGTTCACCTGCGCTTTGCTGATGAATATGCGTGCTGAAATCCTGGAGCGGGAAAAGCGGACGAAATGGGTGCGTAAGCTTGCGGAAGGGCAGGGCAGCTGATGTATTTTGACAGCATTGATGCTCTGCTGCAGATGGACGGACACGGTATTTATGTGTGGGCGGCTTACGGCATTACCCTGGCAGTCATTGTCTTCATGTTGCTGTCGCCCGCTCGCCGCAAAAAGCGTTTTCTCCGACAGCTCGCCGGCCAGCTTCGTCGCTCACAGGAAACACCGGGCACTCAAGAGGAATCAAATGCACCCAGTACGTAAACAGCGACTTTATTTAGTACTTTTCATCGTGCTCTTCTCCAGTGCGGCGATCGGTTTAGTTGCCTACGCATTGCGCGGAAATATCAATTTGTTTTTTCCCCCGGCTGAAGTCGCCAAAGGTGAAGCGCCGATAGGGCAGCCTATCCGTGTTGGTGGCATGGTCGTTGATGGCAGCGTAGAACGCAGCGACGATAGTTTGGTGGTGCGTTTTGAACTGACAGATTTTAAAGCCGCTGTTCCTGTGGTTTACGAGGGCATTCTTCCTGACCTTTTTGATGAGGGGCAGGGCGCCGTGGCTTCCGGGGAGCTTGGGGAGGATGGGGTGTTGCGGGCCAGTGAAGTGCTGGCCAAGCATGACGAAAACTACATGCCACCCGAGGTGGCAGATGCACTGGAGCAATCCGGTTACAACCACAAGGGAGTTAAACAGTGATTCCGGAAATTGGTCACTTCGCCCTGATTATCAGCCTTGCACTCGCGCTGGTTCTGGCGATTGTTCCCGCTTGGGGCGCCTGGCGTCGCAATGTCTCGGCGATGGCGCTGGCACCTGGTTTGGCGGTGGGCATGCTGGTGCTGGTTGCGATCAGTTTTACCTGCCTGTCGATCGCCTTTTTGCAGGACGATTTTTCCGTTGCGGTAGTGGCCAACAACAGTAACTCCCTGCTGCCGCCCATTTACAAATTTTCGGCTGTGTGGGGTAACCACGAAGGGTCTCTGCTGTTGTGGGCACTGATCCTCTGTTTGTGGACTGCTGCAGTGGCGGTACTAAGCCCCCAGTTGCCAATACTGGTTCTATCACGCGTGCTTTCGGTGATGGGCGGTATATCGGTTGGTTTCATTTCTTTTTCATTGCTGACCTCTAATCCTTTCGCCAGGCTGTTGCCGAGCATTCCGGCAGACGGTAATGATCTAAACCCCCTGTTACAGGATCCAGGCCTGATTATTCATCCGCCATTGTTGTACATGGGGTATGTGGGCTTTTCCGTTGCTTTTGCCTTTGCGATCGCTGCGCTGCTGGGTGGCCGGCTGGACGCCTCATGGGCGCGATGGTCTCGCCCTTGGACTAATGTGGCCTGGGCATTTTTGAGCCTGGGCATCATGCTGGGCAGCTGGTGGGCTTATTACGAGTTAGGTTGGGGTGGCTGGTGGTTTTGGGATCCGGTCGAGAATGCTTCCTTTATGCCCTGGTTGGCGGGAACCGCCCTGATTCATTCCCTGGCGGCGACCGAAAAGCGTGGTCTGTTCAAGAGCTGGACGGTGCTGCTTGCGATCTTTGCCTTCTCGCTCAGTCTGTTGGGAACATTCATGGTGCGTTCCGGGGTGCTGACCTCGGTTCATGCGTTCGCGACCGACCCCGCGCGGGGAATGTTCATTCTGGTCTTTCTGGCGATTGTAGTGGGTGGCTCTTTGACGCTGTACGCACTGCGTGCGCCGGCTGTCAGCAGTCGAGTGAGTTTTTCCTGGCTGTCTAGAGAATCGCTAATACTGCTCAATAATGTGGTGTTCCTGGTCACTACGCTCACTGTCTTGTTCGGCACTCTGTTCCCGTTGTTTATGGACGCATTGGGGCAGGGTAAGTATTCCGTGGGTCCTCCGTATTTCAACGCTGTTTTCGTCCCTTTAATGGGCTTGCTTGCGCCCTTTATGGGCATAGGACCCTTATCTCGCTGGAAGCGGGATAGTGCTCAGCGCTGGAAAGCTGAATTGTTGGTCCCGGGTATTGCTGCAGTGGTTTGTGCGGTCACATTGCCGCTGTTCGGCCAGGGCTACAATCTCTGGGTTGCCTTGGCAGTGCTGCTAGCTGGCTGGGTGGTCTTTGGCATGGCCAAGGACCTCTGGTTCCGAATTGGGGGACGAGTGGGAGGTTTGCGTCGACTGACCCCCAGTTATTGCGGCATGTTGCTGGCTCACCTGGGCTTTGCCGCGTGTGTAGTGGGTGTGGTCGCCACCAGCCAGTACAGCATTGAGCATGATTTAAAAATGAGCCCCGGAGAAACCGAGACGCTGGCTGGCTATGAGTTTCGCTTCGTGGAGGTGGCACCTGTCAGGGGCCCCAATTTCGTCGCCGATGAGGCGCGATTTGAAGTCTATGAAGACGGCAGGAAGATTGCAGCGCTGGCGCCGCAAAAGCGCCGCTATCTCGCCGGGGGCTCGGTGATGACCGAGGCTGCTATTGATCCTGGGCTATTTCGTGATCTTTACATCGCAATGGGTGAACCCATTGGAGAGCAGGGTGCGTGGGCAATTCGCCTACACTACAAGCCCATGGTTCGCTGGATGTGGCTGGGTGCAATATTCATGGGTCTGGGTGGTCTTACTACCGCGTTTGACAAACGCTATCGCCGCCAGCGAAGTGGTGCTGCCGCAAAGGCCGGTGGGACCCAGTATGCCAGCTAGACTAAAACTGTTTCTGCCGCTGATCCTGTTCATAGTGCTAGCGGTATTTTTGGTGCGTGGACTTTCGCTAGACCCGAAAGAATTACCCTCTGCTCTGATAGATAAGCCTTTTCCTGAGTTTTCACTACCGGCGTTGGGTAGTGCAGAGACTCTGGACAAGGCGGCTGTCAGCGGCAAGGTGGCGCTGTTCAATGTGTGGGCAACCTGGTGCGTCTCCTGCCGGGTAGAGCATCCCTATTTGACCGAGCTGGCCAGGCAGGGGGTGGCTATCTATGGCGTTAACTACAAGGATGAGGACGCTGCTGCGTTGGGTTGGCTGGATGAGTTGGGCGACCCCTATATAGCGAGTATTGCCGACCACGACGGCACCCTGGGTCTGGATCTTGGTGTGTATGGCGCACCGGAAACCTATCTCGTGGACGCCCAGGGGCTTGTTCGCTACCGCCATGTGGGTGTGGTGAATGAGCGGGTATGGACGAGCGTTCTGCAGCCGATTTATGAACAGCTTCAAAGCGGGAAAGCGAATTGATGCTTAAACATTTCTCTCTCGTCTTTGCGCTGCTATTGGCACTCCCTGCCCTAGCGGTGATAGAGACCTATGAATTTTCCGAGCCGTCATTGGAAAAACGCTATCGGTCGTTGAGCGAAGAATTGCGCTGCCCCAAGTGTCAGAACCAGAACATCGCCGACTCCAACGCCCCCATTTCCCAGGACTTGCGCAGGCTCCTTTACGAGCAGTTGGAGGCGGGCTCCAGTGACGATGAAATCCGTCAGTACATGGTGGATCGCTATGGCGAGTTTGTTCGCTATCGTCCCAGTTTTTCTGGCGTCACGGTGTTACTGTGGCTGGCACCGATGCTGTTGTTAGCCATGGGACTCGCCATTGCGATAATGACCTTGCGTGGCCGCAAGCGCCTAGCGAGTGCGGGTGCAGCGTTGAGCGAAGAAGAGCAGTTGAAGCTCAAGGCGTTAATGGATAAGGCGGAAAGCGACAAGTGACATTACTGTATCTGGCCTGCGGCGCGCTGCTGCTATTTTCTGCATTGTTTTACCTGAAGCCCAGCGGCACGCGCAGAGGCGCGGCTGACGAGGATTTGGCGCGGGCAAACCTCGAATGGTTCCGTTTGCGCCAACAGGAACTTGCCGAAGAAGGCAACGACTCACTGGCTGCTGACGCGCAGTTACGTTTGCTTGAAGACGAGCAGGATCATGGGCTTGAAGAGGGGCCTGCTGTCAGTCAGTCGAAATTCCCCGTCTGGATTTTGCTGCCTGTCATTGCGGTTTTCAGCATTGTTCTTTACTTCAAGTTGGGTGCTGCAGGCGATGTCATCATCACACGCCAGCTGCAGTCTCTCGACGAAAACAGTACTCCTGAGCAAATGGAAGCATTGATGCTTTCCATTGAACAGCGTGCCCAACAACGGCCAGATAACCTGCATTACATCGCCATGTTGGGTCGCTACTACATGGGCATGCAAGATTATTCTCGCGCCGCAACGGCTTACGACGAGCTGACGCTGTCCGCCCCTGAGGATTCAGCGGCGCTGGCTTATGCAGCGCAGGCCCGCTACCTGGCTGCGGGAAGACAACTCGATGATAGCGCTCGCATGCGCGCAGAGCAGGCTCTGGCGATTGACCCTCACCAGCGCACTGCACTGGGCCTGCTGGGAATGGCTTCTTATGAACAGGGTCAGTATCGCGCGGCAATAGAATACTGGCAGCGGCTGGTGGCTATGGAGCCACCGGGCTCTGAAACCCGGCAGATGATTTCAGGGGTGATCGAAAGCGCGCGGGAAAAGCTGGGTGAGTCACCGGCTGCACCTGTAACGCTGCCAGCACAGGAAGCTGTGGCAACCACGTTGAGTCTTGGGGTTACAGTGTCGGTTTCGCTACCGGATGGAGGTAGCGTTGCAGCCACAGACACCGTTTTCGTACTGGCCAGGAACGCCGAGAGCGACAGTCGTATGCCTATTGCTGTTCAGCGCCTTAGCGGTGCTGACCTCCCACTGACCCTGCGACTGGATGACAGTAAGTCGATGGCAGGCCAGAAGCTATCAGAAACCGCATCTATCGTGGTTGTGGTCCAGGTGTCACCCGATGGCCGCCCCGGAGAGGCGGGAGCCAGCTGGTTGGGACAGGCGGGGCCTCTTGCTCCCAGCGATAGCGACGAGGCGGTCGATATCATCCTTGCACCCGGCCCCGGGAAGTAGCGGAAGCTAAAATTTTTGCTTTTTTTGGTCTGGGCATAGTGTTGCCCGTTCAAAGTCTATACACTATATCTTGTGTCTCCGAGTTGGGGTGATAATCAGTAAAAACTCGGAAAAACCTATAAAAAACAGCAAGATATAGCGGGTAGTTAAAGTTAAATGAGACTAAAGTCTATCAAGCTGGCTGGATTCAAGTCATTCGTCGATCCCACGACGGTCAATTTTCCCAGCAATATGGCTGCTGTCGTTGGTCCTAACGGCTGCGGAAAATCCAATGTAATTGATGCCGTGCGCTGGGTTATGGGCGAGAGTTCTGCCAAGAACCTGCGCGGCGAGTCAATGGCCGACGTAATCTTCAATGGGTCTGTTAATCGACAGCCTGTGGGTCAGGCTGCCATTGAATTGGTATTTGATAATACCGATGGGCGTGTAGGCGGTGAATATGCCAGTTATGCGGAGATTTCGATAAAGCGCCTGGTGTCTCGAGAGGGGCAGTCGGAATACTACCTCAACGGCACCAAATGCCGCCGCCGGGACATTACTGATATTTTCCTGGGAACCGGGCTAGGCCCTCGCAGTTATGCAATTATCGAGCAGGGCATGATTTCGAGGCTGATTGAGTCCAAGCCGGAAGAGCTGCGTATTTTCATTGAAGAAGCAGCAGGTATTTCGAAATACAAAGAGCGGCGCAAGGAAACTGAGAGCCGCATGCGCCGGACACTGGAGAACCTCGAACGACTCACTGACCTGCGTGACGAACTGGAGCGCCAGCTTCAGCATCTTCAGCGCCAGGCGCAAGCCGCCGAAAAATACAGCGAGCACAAAGAAGACGAACGCCGCTATAAAGGGCAGTTACAGGCCCTGCAATGGCGGGAGCTGGACGACCAGGTCAAGGGCGTTGCCCAGTCCATCGGCGAGCTTGAGGTTAAATTGGAAGCTGTGCACGCCGAACACCAGCAGGTGGATACCGCGATAGAACAACATCGGGTGGATCACACCGACCGTACAGACAGCTTCAACAAGGTTCAGGCAACCTACTACTCGCTCGGCGCAGAAGTTGCGCGCATAGAACAGACTATCAAACACCAGCAAGAGCGCGGCCGTCAGTTGTCGGAAGACCTGACGCAAACCATTGAGTCCCTGGGGCAGGCCGAGAGCCACTTGGGCGACGACCGCGATAAGCTCGTCAGCTGGGAGCAGGAAGTTGAAACCCTGGAGCCCGAGCTGGAGATGCTGCAGGAGCTGGAGGAAGCCTCTGCAGAGGCTCTGTTGCAGGCAGAAGAAGCCATGCATAACTGGCAAAACCAGTGGGATGAGTTCAACCAGCATGCGGCTGAACCCCGGCAGCAAGCCGAGGTGCAGCAATCACGCATTCAACATTTAGAGCAGGTCTTGCAGCGCATCCAGAACCGCAGCCGGCAGTTGGAAGAAGAAAAAGCCGCGCTCGCACCGGGTCCCGACGATGGCGAAATGGAAACGCTCTCTGAGCAACTCGCTGAATTTGAAATGGTGATGGCTGAACACGAGAGCAGCGCAGAGTCTGTGGTGGAACAGGTGTCATCAACCCGTGACCGCAGTAGCCAGCTTTCGACTGAGCTCAATGATGTTCGGTCCAGCGTGCAGCAAATGCGCGGACGGCAGGCGTCGCTTGAAGCCTTGCAGCAAGCTGCCATGGAAGATGGCAGTGCCGATGTGGGGGAGTGGCTAAAAGCTCAGGACATTGCCGATAAACCCAGGCTGCTTGAACAGCTGCAAGTGGATGACGGCTGGCAGCTCGCGGTTGAGACTGTTCTGGGCGATTACCTGCAGGCAGTGTGCGTTGACGATCTGGGCACCCTGGGTGAGTTGCTGGGAAGTCTAGAGCAGGGTCAGCTGGCACTGGTTGAAACCGGTAACGATACTCCCGTATCTGCAGAGTATCTTGCTTCCAAAACCCGGAGTCAGGGCACAGCCGGGGCGTTATTGAAGGGCGTTAAAATCGCCGATGACCTGGCTCAGGCAATGGGCCAGCGTCAATCCCTGGCTGAAGGCGAGTCAATAATCACCCGGGAAGGCGTTTGGTTGGGTCGTAACTGGCTCCGCGTGACTCGGCTTGCTGATCAGCAGGGCGGGGTGATCCAGCGGCAACAGCAACTGGAAGAGCTTGAGCAAAGCCTGGATGCAGCCATCGCCAGGGAAGCGCAGATAGAAAATGATTTGCGGCAGGCCCAGGAGCAACTTCGGCAGCTTGAGGAACAGCGGCAAGTCTCCCAAAGAGAGCTGCAGTCCGCCACGCGCCAGCATGCGGATATCAGTGCTCAGCTATCTGCTCTGCAGGCAAAAGTAGAACAAATTACAGCTCGGCGGCAACGCATTGATGCCGACATCGTCGAATCGAAAGATCAGTTCCGACACGAACAGGAGTCCGTGGCCGAGGCGCGTCAGTTGCTCTCCGAAGCGATTGAAAGCATGGAGTCGGACTCGCAGCGACGCGAGGACTTGCTCTCTGTGCGCGACGAGACCCGGGGCACGCTGGATACCTGCAGACAAAAGGCGCGTCACGACAAGGATACGTCACACCAATCGGCGATGCGCTTCCAGTCACTGACAACACAGCTGAACTCAATGCGTGAGTCGATTGAGCGCACCAATAACCAGGTAGCGCAGCTGCGTGAGCGTCGTGACAATTTACAGGGCAGTATGTCAGACAATGACAATCCGCTGGAGGGCTTGCAGGCTGAACTGGAGGAGCAGTTGGAGTTACGCCTGCTGTCCGAAGGTGAGTTGGCGGAGGCTCGCCAGGCAGTGGCTGAAGTAGAGCACAAATTGCGCGAGAGCGAGCAGTTGCGTGCAGGTATTGAGCATCGCGCGGAATCGGTTCGCGGCCAGCTGGAACAGCAGCGCATCAGCAACCAGACCCTGCAGGTGCAGCGAGAGAATATTCTCAAACAGTTGCGAGATGGCGAGCAAGATCTTGAGGAAGTTCTGGGCACCATGCCCGAGGATGCATCCGAATCTGAGTGGCAGAGACAGCTGGAGAAGATTGCGAATCGTATTGCCAGATTGGGCCCCATCAATCTGGCGGCCATTGACGAGTACAACCTGCAATCTGAGCGTAAAAACTACCTCGACGCCCAGAACGAAGACCTGGAGACAGCACTTAACACTCTGGAAAATGCGATCCGCAAGATCGATAAGGAAACCCGCAATCGTTTCCAGGAGACCTTCGATAAGGTTAACAGTGGACTACAGGAGCTGTTCCCGAGGGTGTTTGGTGGCGGCAGCGCCTATCTGGAAATGACGGGCGAAGACCTTCTGGATACCGGAATCTCCATTATGGCGAGACCACCCGGCAAGAAGAACAGCACCATTCATTTGCTCTCTGGCGGAGAAAAAGCACTCACGGCGATCGCCCTGGTGTTCTCGATCTTTAATTTGAACCCGGCTCCCTTCTGTATGCTGGACGAGGTGGACGCCCCGCTGGACGATGCGAATACCGGGCGTTATGCACGCATGGTTAAAGAAATGTCCGAGAAAGTGCAGTTTATCTTTATCACCCACAACAAAATCACCATGGAGCAGGCAGACCAGCTCATGGGGGTTACGATGCACGAACCGGGTGTGTCCCGTCTGGTCACAGTGGATGTGGACGAAGCAGCGGAACTGGCAGCGAGCTGAGATAGGTCTAGTAGATGGCAGATTTAACCATACGCGACTGGATGGTCATTATCGGGGTACTGCTGATCACCGCAGTGCTGCTTGATGCATGGCGTCGGGTTCGCAGTGAAAAGTACTCTCGTGTGAAAGTCGATTTGGCAGACCCTGCTGAGGACGAAGTTGTCAGTGGTGACGAAGATCTGGCCTGGTTAAAAGAGTTGCCCAACGGTGGCGGCAGGGTGGTCGAGCGAGGGGACTTGTTGCGCGCTGCAGGACATATTCCCACGCCGGTCGCACCCCAGGAAGAGTCCTCCGCGGTCGAACAAGAGGCAGAAGCGGAATCAGTTGTCAGCGGCATGTCGGCAGAAGACGAAGACAGCGAAAACCTGGACTGGTTAGATGGCATGGGCTCAGACGGCCCTGCGTCCACCGAGCTCGATCCTGAAGAGCCAGGCCGGCTTCCCAGGGATGTTAATCCTGAAGTATTTATGCTGAACGTCGTAGCCAGGGATGCTCGTGGTTTCAAGGGCGCGGATATTCTGCATATTCTCCTGGCCTGTGATCTGCGGTTCGGGGACATGAACTTTTTCCACCGTCACGAGTTTGAAGCGGGTAAGGGCGCAATACAGTTCAGTGTTGCCAATATGGTGCAACCCGGTGTCTTCGATATAGATAATATGTCGGATTTTAATACTCCCGGACTGGTTTTCTTTCTGACGCTTCCCGGTCCGGAAGATATGATGAAGGCCTTCGACTATATGCTTGAGACCGCCCAGGCGGTTTCTCGTAACCTTGGCGGCGATGTACTTGATGAATCTCGCAGCGTTCTTACCAAGCAAACTCTGGAACACTGCAGGCAGCAAATACGAGATTTGGAACGTCGTATGTTGGCCCGCACTCGCTAAGCCCTGCCAAACAACATGACTGATTCAGCTCTTCAGGAAGAGGTCCTGCAGCTGCGCGGACAGTTGCGTGAGTGGAACTACCGTTACTACGTTCTCGATGACCCCACAGTCCCTGACGCAGAATACGATCGTCGTCTGCGGCGCCTTCAGGAAATAGAATCGCAGTCCCCAGAGTTGATCACCGAAGACTCACCCACGCAACGGGTTGGGTCTCGTCCCCTGTCTCAGTTCACCCAGGTGGCCCACGAAGTCCCTATGCTTTCCCTGGAAAACGCATTCGACGCCGACGAGTTAATCGACTTCGAACGCCGTTTGATTGACCGCCTGGGTCAGCCGGATTTGGAAATTGAGTACAGTTGCGAGCCCAAGCTGGATGGTATTGCGGTCAGCCTCCTATACCGCGATGGAGTATTAGAACGCGGCGCCACTCGCGGTGACGGAACGACCGGCGAGGACATTACTCATAACGTCAGGACTATCCCTTCGATACCGCTGCAGCTTCGGGGCGAGGAGTATCCGGCCTTGCTTGAAATTCGCGGTGAGATTTATATGCCCCTTGCGGGTTTTGACCGAATGAATCAACGGGCGATGGAGCAGGGCGAGAAGCTGTTCGTAAATCCACGCAATGCGGCTGCCGGTAGTCTCCGACAATTAGATTCACGAATTACCGCTCAACGGCCTTTGGAAATGTGCTGTTACGGTGTCGGGCTCGTCGAGGGTGGTGAGTTGCCCGGTGAGCACTCCGCCGTGCTCGATTGTCTGCATGGCTGGGGATTGCGGATCAATAGTGAGTCCAAAGTTGTAAAGGGCATCGAAGCCTGCGAGAGATATTATGACTATCTCGCGAGCCGCCGTGACCAGTTGCCGTACGATATCGATGGCATTGTCTATAAAGTCAATCGCTTTGATCTACAGCGCCGGCTGGGTTTTGTATCGCGGGCTCCACGTTGGGCTATTGCTCGAAAATTCCCGGCACAGGAAGAGATGACTCGCCTGCTGGGTGTTGAGTTCCAGGTGGGTCGCACGGGTGCGATTACTCCGGTTGCGCGATTGGAGCCGGTGTTTGTCGGTGGCGTTACCGTGAGCAACGCAACCTTGCACAATAGCGATGAAATCGAACGCTTGGGACTTCAGGTCGGTGATACTGTGATAGTGCGCCGGGCCGGTGATGTCATCCCCAAAGTGGTATCAGTGGTGCTTGAAAAGCGACCGCGTGATGCCCGCGCTGTCGAATTTCCCCAGCACTGCCCAGTCTGTAATTCTGCCACCGAGCGAGAACCAGACGAAGCGGTCATTCGCTGCATGGGTGGGCTGGTGTGTGCGGCGCAGCAAAAGGCGGCGATAAAGCATTTTGCGTCACGTAGAGCCATGGATATCGATGGATTGGGGGATAAGCTGGTTGAGCAACTGGTGGACGAAGGGCTGTTGCAGAATGTCTCCGGGCTTTACACGCTGCACAAAGATCAGTTGATGACCCTGGAACGCATGGGAGCCAAGTCAGCGGATAACCTGTTGGCAGCGCTTGAAGCCAGCAAGGACACTTCATTGCCGCGTTTCATTTTCGCTTTGGGCATACGCGAGGTTGGTGAAGCCACGGCGCTCAACCTTGCCCGTCATTTTGGTAACTGGAAGGACTTGGTCGCGGCATCAGAAGACGCACTTTTGGAGGTCGATGATGTTGGTCCGGTGGTAGCTGATCACTTGCGTCAGTTCTTTGATTCAGCCGCCAGCATGGCTGTGGCGCAAGCCCTTCAGGATGCAGGCGTAAATTGGCCTGACATCGAAATCATTCCACAAACAGAGTTACCGTTAGCAGGGCAGACCTGGGTCGTCACAGGGAAGTTGGAGTTAATGGGTCGAAACGAGGCCAAGGCTGCCTTACAGGAGTTGGGTGCCAAAGTGGCCGGCAGTGTGTCGGCTAAAACAGAGTGTGTGGTCGCAGGCCCTGGTGCGGGATCCAAACTTACCAAGGCGCGAGACCTTGATGTGGAAGTCATCGACGAAGAGGCCTTTGTCTCAATGTTGCAAAAGTATGGGGCGAAACAATGATTGCCAGAAACTTTTTGCTTGTTCTGCTGTTGGTGGTAGCGGGCTGCACCACCTCGCCACCGTCCAACGTTAACAATATTTGCGATATCTTCGATGAAAAGCGAGGTTGGTACGACGACGCCAGCGACGCCAAGAAAGAGTGGGGAAGCCCTATTCCGGTGATGATGGCGATTATGCACCAGGAATCCCGTTTTGTGGCCAAGGCTAAGCCACCTCGTAAGAAGATTTTTGGCTTCATACCCGGGCCAAGACCTTCTGACGCCTATGGTTACAGCCAGGCCAAGAAGTCGACATGGAAAGATTACAAACGCGGGGGCGGTAATTATGGGGCGGACCGGGACGACTTCGGCGACGCAATCGACTTTATCGGCTGGTATAACGCGCAGTCCAAAAAACGAAGTGGCATATCCACCCGCGACACCTATCGTCTTTACCTTGCCTACCATGAGGGGCACGGTGGCTATAATCGCGGTACCTACAAGTCAAAGAAGTGGTTAACCGATGTTGCCCGCAAGGTCGAGCGACGTGCCGGTAGCTACCAGCAGCAGTTAAGCGGCTGCGAGAAAGATCTGGAAAAAGGCGGCTGGTTCTTCGGTTGGTAGGCACGCTGCGCTGCGCTCTCGGGACGAATATACGAACCGCTTGGCATTATCCTTTGCTACCGACTCATGGGGTTGGAAAAGTAACGCTTTCTCTGCGGTTGGCGTAATGCATTGCCCTGATACATGTGCCACAATTCTTGTGTTTTTTGCCGATTAAATCGGCGCTTTCCTAAAAGCCACTGACGAGTAGTGAAGTGAAACCGACTGATATTAAAGATCCTGAATACTTTCATAAGGTAGTGGACTGTCAGCATGCATGTCCCGCACATACACCGGTTCCCGAATACATCCGTTTGATTGCAGCGGAGCGCTATACGGATGCCTATATGATCAATTGGCAATCCAATGTGTTCCCGGGCGTGCTGGGACGCACCTGTGATCGACCCTGCGAGCCGGCCTGTCGTCGTGGTCGCTTGGAGGGCGAGGAAGAGCCCGTTGCCATTTGTCGGCTCAAGAGAGTGGCCGCTGACAGGAAAGAGGACATCAGTGATCGATTGCCTAGTATTCCGCAAAAGAAAAATGGCAAGCGAATCGCGTTAATTGGTGCTGGTCCGGCATCGCTTACTGTCGCCAGAGACCTGGCGCCGCTAGGCTATATTATTGATGTTTACGACAATCAATTTGCCGGCGGCGGCATGATGCGTAGCCAGATTCCTTCCTTCCGTTTGCCGATTGAGGTTCTGGACGAAGAAGTGAACTACATCCTCGATATGGGAATTAATGCGACCTTTGATATTGAAGTCGACAGCCTTCGCGAAGTGCTCGATAAGGGCTATGACGCAGTCTTCGTAGGTACCGGAGCCCCAAGGGGTAAAGGCCTAAACCTGCCCGGGCTGGAAGATGCCGCGGGACATGTGCATCTGGGCATCGACTGGCTGGCCAGTGTTGCTTTCGAGCACACCGATAAAATTGAGTCCAAGGTGTTGGTGCTTGGTGGCGGTAACACCGCGATGGACTGTTGCCGTACCTCGAAGCGCCTGGGCGGTGACGACGTTCGAGTTGTCGTGCGTAGCCCGTTTGAAGATATGAAGGCATCTCCCTGGGAGAAGGAAGATGCCATGCATGAGGGCATTCCTATTTATAATAACCACGTGCCAAAAGAGCTGGTGGTTGAGGACGGTGTGCTCAAGGGCATGCACTTTGAGAAGGTTGAAGCGCAATACGACGACAGTGGCAAACGTTCGCTTGTGCCTACTGATGAGCCTCTGGTGTTTATGGAGGCAGACACAGTATTGATGGCTATAGGCCAGGAGAATTCCTTTCCCTGGGTTGAACGCGATTTGGGGATCGAGTTCGACAAATGGGATATGCCCGTCGTCAATGACCAGACTTTCCAATCGACTAATCAGAAGGTGTTTTTTGGCGGAGACGCTGCTTTCGGGCCTGAGAACGTCATTACAGCCGTGGCCCACGGCCATCAGGCGGCCGTCAGCATTGACCTCTACTGCCGTGGCGAAAGTGTCGATACCAGACCAGCTCCCGGCGTGACGTTGGCGAGCCAGAAAATGGGTGTGCACGAATGGAGCTACGATAACGCAGTAGAAACTGACAAGCGTTACATTGTGCCCCTTGCGCCCTTGGAAGAGACTCTGGCCGATCGCAAAATGGAAGTAGAGTTGGGCTTTGACTCCAGTACGGGTTTCAAGGAAGCCGAACGCTGTCTCAATTGCGATGTCCAGACCGTGTTTGAGGAAGCCCGCTGTATCGAGTGCGACGCCTGCGTCGATATTTGCCCGACAGATTGCATCAGTTTTACCGCTAATGCGGAGGAGGAGCAGCTGCGTCAGTCGCTCACTGCGCCAGCGGGTAACCTGGCGCAGGATTTGTATGTGTCCCATGACTTACCCACGAGGCGAGTTATGGTCAAGGATGAGAACGTGTGCCTGCATTGCGGTTTGTGCGCTGAGCGGTGTCCTACTTCTGCCTGGGATATGCAGAAGTTTCTTTATAACGTCAGCAAGGCGGGCCAGTAACAATGGAACAAATTAAGTCCGTCAATGACTTCGTTATCAAGTTTGCCAACGTCAACGGTACAGGCTCTGCCAGTGCTAATAACTTGTTTGCAAAAGCATTGTTCCGAATGGGGCTTCCTGTCAGTCCCAAAAATATTTTCCCATCAAATATTCAGGGCCTACCTACCTGGTACGAAGTCAGGGTAAGTGAAAAGGGGTATTTGGGTCGTCGAGGCGGTATCGATATTGCTCTGTCAGTGAACCCTCAGAGCATGGCGCAGGACATCAAGGAGGTGCGTTCCGGGGGCTATTTTATCTACGACAATACCAAACCCCTGGACCTTCGCCTGGTGAGAGACGATGTCAATATTATTGGCATTCCGCTGACCAGGATTTGCAACGACGAATACAAGGATCCTCGCCAGCGGCAGTTGTTTAAGAATGTGATTTACGTGGGCGCCCTGGCAGCCCTGCTGGACATGGATTTCAAAGTGCTAACCGATTTGGTCGGGGATCAGTTTAAGGGTAAGGAAAAGCTGATCCTGCCGAATATTCATGCTCTGGAGCTTGGGCATCAGTACGCGCGATCAAAATTTTCATGTCCGATCAGCATCCGGGTCAAAACCGTTGATGCGGTCGGCGACCAGATTTTATTGGATGGCAATACGGCGCTTGGGTTGGGCGCAATCTACGGTGGCGCTACGGTAGCTGCCTGGTATCCGATTACACCATCGACCTCCGTTGTGGACGCCTACGAAAAATACGCCCGCCGGGTCCGTATTGACGCAGGTACCGGGCACAAGAATTACGCCATTGTTCAGGCAGAAGACGAATTATCTGCGATAGGTATGGTAATTGGCGCCAGCTGGAACGGTGCGCGTGCCTTCACCGCAACCAGTGGCCCAGGCGTTTCACTAATGAGCGAGTTCCTTGGGCTGGCCTATTTTGCTGAAATTCCCACCGTGCTTTTCAACGTCCAGAGGGCAGGGCCTTCCACAGGGATGCCAACCCGCACCCAGCAGTCCGATATCCTTTCCACGGCTTACGCATCCCACGGTGATACCAAGCAGGTACTGCTGTTTCCCTCTACGCCCAAAGAGTGCTTCGACTTCGGCGCGCTTTCCTTTGACCTTGCAGAGCGATTACAAACACCCATCATCGTTATGACCGACCTGGATCTTGGGATGAACGACAATATGTCTGAGCCTCTCGCCTGGGATGACGAGCGGCAATTTGACCGTGGCAAAGTGATGACGGCGGAACAGTTAGAGCAGGGCGTGGAGTTTGGTCGCTACCTGGACGTTGACGGCGATGCCATTAGCTACAGGACTTATCCGGGAACTCACCCCAGCCGAGGGAGTTTCTTTACTCGAGGCACCTCCCGGGATGAATATGCTGTTTATACCGAGAAAGGCGAGGAATACGAGAAGAACATGCTACGCCTGATGCGCAAGTGGGACACTATTAAAGAGTATGTGCCCGAGCCCGAGGTGGTATCCGCTCGAGAAAAAACCGATGTGGCTGTGCTCTACTTTGGCACTAGCGAAGCATCCTCCAGGGAAGCGCTGGATTATCTTGCCCACGATGATGGTATTCATCTGGACGCAATGCGAGTGCGTTCATTTCCCTTCAACGACGATGTGAAGGCTTTTATTGAAGATCACGATCAGGTTTTTGTGATCGAGCAAAACCGTGATGCGCAGTTACGCACATTGCTAATGGCAGAGTTTGAATTCGGGCCTGACAAGCTGAAATCGGTCCTGTGTTTTGATGGAACGCCGATCAGTGCTCGTAATATTCGTAAACAAATCAAGCAGCACCTCGATGGCAGCAGGGTTATGCCACTGCACCGCACCAAGATAGCCAGTTCGGCCGGAGAATAAGCGATGAGCTACCAGATACCGAAGTTTCGACACCCTGATCTGCCTGTTAATGACCTTGGCTATACCAAAGCGGACTACGAGGGCTCTATATCCACACTTTGCGCGGGCTGCGGGCATGATTCAATCTCAGGCTCTATCGTCAAGGCATGCCACGAGTTGTCTATTGAACCGCACAAAATTGCAAAGCTCTCCGGAATTGGCTGCTCCTCCAAGTCGCCGACCTATTTTCTGGGTAAGTCTCACGGTTTTAACTCGGTGCACGGACGTATGCCGTCGGTAGTGACGGGGGCAGCAATGGCCAACCGGGATCTCACTTATCTCGGCGTTTCTGGAGACGGCGACACGGCATCAATCGGTATGGGTCAATTTGCACACGTAGCCAGGCGCAACCTGAACATGGTCTACATTGTTATGAACAATGGCTGCTATGGCCTGACCAAAGGGCAGGACTCAGCGACGGCAGATGAGGGCTCGGTGAGCAAAAAGGGTGACGCAAATATTTACAGCGCTATTGATCTGTGCGCGACGGCGCTGCAAATGGGTGCCACGTTCGTTGCCCGCAGTTTTTCTGGGGATAAGGAGCAGTTGGTGCCATTGATTAAAGCCGCTATCAGTCACCGCGGCTTTGCCTTGATTGACGTGGTTTCGCCTTGCGTTACGTTCAATAACAATCCTGGCTCTACCAAAAGCTACGAATTTGTGCGTGACCATGCCGAAGCCACAGGTACCGTGGACTTTGTGCCGATGCAAAAAGAAATCACTACCGACTACAAGTCTGGCTTTAGCCATGAAGTGACCATGCACGATGGCTCTTCTATTCATCTGTATAAAATGGATGATGAGCTTGATCCTTTTGATCGTACTTCTGCTTTGATCACTATGGAAAAGCACAGAGTGTCCGGCGATATTCTTACCGGGTTGTTATACATGGACAAGGACTCACGCGACTTACATGATGTGCTGGAAACATCGCGTCGCCCTTTGAACACACTGGGTGAAGATGACCTGTGTCCGGGAAACCAGATGCTTAAAAACATCAACTCAAGTTTGCGCTGAGTCTCCCACCTAAGCTGAATGCAAAGAACAGACGCTCCGCCAGTCTTATCAGCAGGGCTCTGTTCCTACCTTCTGAGCGGCGGACGCCAGTGCGCTTACCAATTGTGCCTGTGATACTGCGCTGTTCTCTCTAAACAGCGTACCTCGCAACGCTGCCTATTTATTAGTTTGATGCCATTTTGTAATTAAACTGTCACAATTCCAGCATCTAATACCTGTATTAGCCAGAACTAGGAACGATTTCAGCCATGCCTGAATCCACGGTACTGATAGTTGATGATGAGCGCGCTATACGGGATATGCTGCGCATGGCCCTGGAAGTCGCCAATTATCGCTGTATTGAAGCCGAAAACATTCGCGACGCCCATGCGTTGGTTGTCGACGAACGCCCGGACATCGTTCTGTTGGACTGGATGCTGCCTGGCGGCAATGGCTTGGAATTGTTGCGCCGCATGAAGCGTGATGAGGGCACGGACGATATTCCGGTGATTATGCTGACCGCAAAAACCGCAGAAGACAATATTATACAGGGGCTTGATGTCGGCGCTGATGACTATATCACTAAACCCTTCGCGCCCCGCGAGCTAATAGCGCGCATGCGAGCCTTGTTAAGGCGCTCTGGCGGTGGTTCAGCACAGGGGCGAATCGAGGTAAACGGCCTTGTGCTGGACAGTGACAGTCGACGTATTTTTGCTGGCGATATTGCTTTGGCTGTGGGGCCCACTGAGTTTAATTTGCTCCAGTTTTTCATGACCCACCCGGAGCGGGCCTACACCCGTGGTCAGTTGTTGGATCAGGTCTGGGGCGCTAACGTTTATCTGGAGGAGCGCACGGTAGACGTGCATATTCGGCGTCTGCGCAAAGCCTTGCAGACAGATGATGCCGACTTCGGCGACTTTATACAGACGGTGCGCGGTACAGGCTATCGCTTCTCATCCCGAGAGCGTTAAAGGGGACTGCGTCGATAGATTATGGAATGGTTGTCTGCAGTTTCAAGGGTTTTGAGTTTCGTCGCGGCCGGCGGACTGCTGGGGTGGTACCTGGGTCACACCATGGCTGGAATTACCGTGGCCGCACTAGCGGTTGTCTTTTACTGGTCTCGACAGATGTGGCGCCTGGAGCACTGGTTGCGTGATACCAGTGGTTCCCCGCCGGATGTTCCTGGTATCTGGGGCGAGATGGTGGCCCGCGTTTACAAGCAAACCAGGATTGCCGAGAGCACCGAAAAACGGTTGCAGTCGACCGTGGATTACTTACTGGACTCATTCTCGGCGATGCGTGACGGTGTAGTCATTGTCGAGAGCAATCAATCTATTCGCTGGTGTAATGCAGTCGCGCAGAGATTGCTGGGCTTGCAGTACCCGGAAGACACGGGCCAGCTGATTACCAACCTGGTTCGGCTGCCGGAGTTTAACGAGTATCTGGAATCAGGCGATTACTCGCAGCCACTGGTTTTCGAAACGACCGGTAATATCAAGCGGCACTTGCAGCTCGTCGTCACACAGTTCGCAGAAGGCGACACGCTGTTGTTTCTTACCGACGTGACTGAAATTGTTCGTACGGAGCAAATGCGCACCGACTTTGTCGGCAATGTATCCCATGAGCTGCGTACTCCACTGACGGTAATTACCGGATACCTGGACACCTTTCTGGCCGATGTGTCCAGTCTACCTGCCCCCTATGTCCGCGGTTTGGAGCATATGGATAGCCAGGCACGGCGTATGGAGAGCCTGCTTAAAGACCTGCTTTGGTTGTCAAAAATCGAGTCAACGGAGCATCGCATCAAGGATCAGCGCGTCGACATGACAGCCTTGCTTGCTGAGTTGAACGATGAGGTGTCGTCAATTTACCCCGACAGGCCTTTGCAGCTGCAGATCGATTGCCAGGACAGCATTATTGGCGAGTACAGAGAACTCTACAGCGCTGTTTCAAATCTGGTGTTGAACGCCTACAAGTACAGCGTCCCCGATGGCCCGGTGGTTGTTAGCTGGAAGAATGAAGCGCGGACTATCCGACTTGAGGTGATTGATAAGGGCATTGGAATAGACACTTCACATTTTCCCCGGTTAACTGAGCGCTTCTATCGGGTTGACGAGAGTCGCTCATCGGAGAGCGGCGGCACAGGCCTTGGACTGGCTATTGTTAAACATGTGGCCACCGCGCACGGGGCACATCTGGAAATTGAGAGTAAACCGGGGCAGGGAAGCACATTTTCCCTGATTTTCCCCGCTCACGAATAAGTTTAAGAGGGCGGCACGATGTTGAAGCAAGACGACTACAAACAGCATATCTCTGAGCGGTTTAACACCGAGCTGGAAGAGATCAAGAATCATTTACTGGAAATGGGTGGCAAGGTTGAAAAGCAACTCGTTGAAGCGGTTGACGCGCTCGTCAATCGTGACACGGGCGCGGCGGAAGAAATTATCAACCGCGATCACGAGGTTAATGAGATGGAGATGCGTATCGATGATGAGTGCGCAACCATTCTTGCCCGAAGACAGCCAGCAGCCAGTGATTTACGTCTGGTCGTTTCGGTCATTAAAGTGAACACGGATATTGAGCGTATCGGCGACGAGGCCGCGAAAATAGCCCGTCAAGGTATTCGTCTTGTCGATGAAAGCACTTCTCCAACCAACCACGTTGAAATCCGACATATCGGAAGTCATGTGGCTTCGATGCTGCATAAAGCGTTGGACGCCTTTGCCCGTCTGGATATGGACCTGGCCGTAGAAGTGGTGAAGGAGGACATTGACGTGGACAAGGAGTACGGCAGTGCAATGCGTTCGCTGGTGACTTTTATGATGGAGGACCAGCGAAATATTGGACCTATTCTCAACGAGATGTGGGCTTTGCGTAGCCTGGAGCGTATCGGCGACCACGCGGCGAACATTGCCGAGCATGTGGTCTATCTGGTGCGGGGCCTTGATGTTCGCCACCAGGAGTCAATCGAGGAGTACATAGAGCAGGTCGACGAGCAATAGTAGGCAGCCTGAGTGTGGTGCGGTTTCAGGCTGCACAGGGATTATTATCAATCAGGTGTACTGAAGACCTACTGATAAATAGTTCGACAACGTTCAACTGTCATATTTTCGTAACATTCCAGCCATAAACTGACCCCAGTAAGAAGACGAATCGCCTTCTGGCGCAATTTCTTGGGGAGTATCACGGGTGAGAAAACGATTACTTGGCGCAATGGCGCTGACAGTTGGATTGAGCTGTATTGGCAGTGTGCAGGCCCAGGGCCGGGACTCCGTCAGTGTTGTAGGCTCATCAACGGTATACCCTTTTGCGACGGTAGTCGCGGAGCGCTTTGGACGCTCAACCAGTTTTAAGGCGCCTAAGATTGAGTCGACGGGCTCAGGCGGAGGCCTAAAGCTGTTTTGCAAAGGGGTAGGGGCTGGCACGCCAGATATCACCAATTCCTCGCGCCGTATCAAAAAGAGTGAATATGATGACTGCCAGAGCAATGGCGTCACTGACGTGGTGGAAGTGCTGATTGGCTATGACGGAATAGCAATCGCCAATTCTCGCAAGGCACCACAGTTCAACATTAGCCTCAAGGACATCTACCTCGCATTGGCCAAGGATGTACCGGGTCCCGATGGGAAGTTGATTGCTAACCCGCACCAGACCTGGAAAGAGATTAATCCCTCGCTACCTGCGGTCAAAATTGAAGTAATGGGTCCGCCTCCTACATCTGGGACACGCGATGCGTTTGCTGAGTTAGCTATGGGCGGTGGCGCCAAGGAAATACCGGCGCTAGCCTCGCTGCGTAGCCTGGATAGCAGCCAGGATCAGGAAATCAAGCTCGCTATGGAACAACTCGGAATTCCTGTTGGTGTTTATCAGGCTTATGTCGAGAGCAAAGGTAAAGCACCAAAGGGCAAAGATATCTTTAAAACGGTAGCTTACTCGGTGCGTGAAGATGGTGCTTATATCGAAGCGGGTGAAAATGACAACCTGATCGTGCAGAAACTCGAGGCCAATCCGAATGCTTTAGGTGTCTTTGGCTTCAGTTTCCTTGATGAAAACGGCGATAAGGTTCAGGGTTCAGTGATCGATGGCGTTGAACCCAGCTTCGACACTATCGCAGATGGAGACTACCCGGTTTCCCGTCCACTTTACTTCTATATCAAGGCTGCGCATGTTGGGCGCATTCCGGGGATTCAGGAGTACGCTATGGAGTTTGCCTCTGGTAAAGCAATGAGTGAGGACGGATACCTGCCCGAGAAGGGGCTGATACCTCTGAGTGAGGAGGAACTGGCCCAGGTGCAGGCTGATGTGAAATCGCTTAAACGATTGGAAATGTAGGCCGACTTAGGCACTAGGTTATGACGATCAGATTGCTGCGCCGCATGTTGCGGCGCTTAGCCAATTAAGAGGCCGCGATGCAGACATCAACTGTATTTTTGACCTTGCTGGCACTGTGTGCGCTCAGTTTTTTCGTGGGTAGGCACAGGTCACGCCTTCTGGGCATGGCCGGTGGTGGGCTCAGTACCTTGAACTCGCTGCCCAAGCACTACGGCTATATGGCAGCGCTATGGGCTGGTCTACCTGCTTTCTTCCTGTTTCTTGCCTGGCTGGTTCTTGAAGGCAGTATCGTACAGAACATGGTAGTCAGCGGCCTGCCCGCAGAAGTGCAAGCCATGTCAGACAACGAGCTGGGGCTTTATTACAACCAGCTGGTCGGGTATGCCCAGGGCGGCGTTGATTCCAGCATGGTCGATGAGACGCAAATAGCTGCGGCGAACGAATACCAAAAGCTGGTTGCTAACAGCAAGCTCATGAAATTATTGCTGGTTGGATCGTTGGCCATTCTGGGTGGTTTGCTGGCAACGATTCGCGTGAGCCCTGAGCTACGAGCGCGCAATCACGTTGAAGATATTTTCAAATGGATTCTGTTTGCCTGTTCTTTCATTGCAGTACTCACCACTTTGGGCATTGTTCTGTCTGTGCTGTTCGAGGCCATCCGGTTCTTTCAGGTGATCACATTCAGTGACTTTCTGCTGGGTTTACAGTGGAGTCCGCAGATGGCTATTCGGGCAGATCAGGTCGGAGCTTCCGGCTCCTTTGGATTCGTACCCCTGTTGGTGGGCACTTTGCTTATCTCGTTTGTGGCGATGTTTATCGCGGTCCCCATTGGTTTGATGTCCGCTATTTATCTCTCCGAATACGCCAGTCGCAGCTTTCGTGCGGTGACCAAGCCCGTGCTCGAAATTCTCGCTGGTGTGCCCACCGTGGTGTACGGGTTCTTTGCGGCGTTGACGGTAGCGCCATTCATACGAGATTTAGGCGAGAGCCTGGGGCTTACGGTTGCCTCTGAGAGCGCGTTGGCAGCGGGACTGGTCATGGGCATTATGATTATCCCCTTTGTCATGTCGCTATCAGACGACATTATCAGTGCGGTACCCGATAGCATGCGCGAAGCGTCGCTGGGAATGGGCGCCACCATGAACGAAACCATACGCAAAGTCCTGATGCCCGCTGCTTTGCCCGGAATTGTTGGGGGTATTTTACTGGCATTTTCCAGGGCCATTGGCGAAACCATGATCGTTGTTATGGCCGCGGGATTGTCGGCAAAGCTGACGGTTAACCCCTTAGAGGCGGTAACCACCATTACAGTGCAAATAGTGACCCTACTGGTGGGCGACCAGGAATTTGACAGTCCAAAGACATTGGCTGCTTTTGCCCTCGGTCTGGTACTGTTTTTTGTCACGCTGTTATTGAACGTGATCGCGCTTTACGTGGTTCGAAAGTACCGGGAGCAGTATGACTAAGGATAGGTTCAAGAACACTGAGTTGATTAAGGCCTCCTTGAAGCAGCGTTATGCACGCGAGCGTCGATTCCAGTTGTATGGAAAACTGGCGGTTCTGGCCGGCTTTGTGTTTTTGTTTGTCTTGCTGTTCGATATCGTCAGCAAAGGAACGCCGGCATTTACCCAGCAGCACATTAACATCGAGGTCAATTTCGATGTAGATTCCCTGGGCATTAACAGTGCCTCCACCCAGGATGAAATTTCCAAGGCGGATTTTTCTTCGATCATCAAGTTATCCCTGAGAGCAATGTTTCCGGATGTGAAGAGCCGGGGAGATAAGCGCCAGCTGTATCGCTTGGTCAGTATCGGTGCGGAGTACAACTTGCGCGATCTGGTATTGAAGGATCCGACGCTGCTCGGCCAGAAAAAGGACGTATGGTTACTGGCGCACTCACAGGCGGCCAGCTACTTGAAAGGCCAGGTAACTCGTGCGATACCGGAGGTTGAGCGTAAAGTTAAAAACCAGCAGATGGAGTGGCTGGACCGCTTGCAGGATCAGGATCGAACAAAGTCATCATTCAATACCACGTTCTTTACTTATGGCGACTCCCGGGAACCGGAGTTGGCTGGTATTCGCGCGGCGCTGCAGGGTTCTTTCTTTACCCTGGTGGTTACGTTTTTGCTTGCTTTCCCCATTGGCGTATTCGCGGCGGTATATCTGGAAGAATTTGCGCCCCGTAATCGACTGACAGACCTCATCGAAATCAATATCAATAATCTGGCGGCCGTGCCTTCTATCGTCTTTGGTCTATTGGGTCTGGCGGTGTTCATAAACTTTTTCGAATTGCCCAGATCGGCCCCCCTGGTAGGTGGCATCGTGCTTTCCCTAATGACGCTGCCCACTATTATCATTACCTCCCGGGCCGCTATTCAGGCAGTGCCTCCTTCCATTCGGGAGGCCGCCTTGGGGGTAGGGGCGTCAAAGCTACAAACGGTTTTTCATCATGTGCTGCCAATGGCAATGCCAGGCGTTTTAACGGGTTCTATCATTGGTATGGCCCAGGCGCTGGGTGAATCTGCCCCGTTGCTTATGATTGGTATGGTGGCGTTCATAATGGATGTTCCTGGTGGAGTGACAGACCCTTCGACGGTCCTGCCGGTGCAGATCTATCTATGGGCCGATAGTCCCGAACGAGGTTTTACCGAAAAGACCTCAGCAGCGATCATGGTGCTAATGGGTTTTCTGATAGTAATGAATGCGCTGGCAATTTTCCTGCGTAAGCGATTCGAAGTGAAATAGTGATATAGGGTAATCATGCAAGGGTCTGAGAAAATGAATGCACCTCAATCTGTGGCCTATGGCGCAGTTCCTGACGAGGCCGTTGGGCTGGATATTCACGCACATTCAGATGTCTCTGGTTATGAGACCACTGGCAGTCCTTTCGTGGGTAACGCCAAGATGTCGGCGCGTAACGTCAATGTTTTTTACGGCGAAAAACGCGCCATTATGGACGTATCACTGGATATTGGTGAAAACGAAGTCATTGCGATGATTGGTCCTTCGGGCTGCGGGAAATCGACATTTCTGCGCTCGCTGAACCGCATGAATGACATTATCCCGCTTTGTAAGGTACAGGGAGATATTTGCCTGGACGGAGAGGATATCTACGCCGACCACCAGGATGCGGTATTGCTGCGCGCGAGGGTGGGAATGGTTTTTCAGAAGCCAAACCCTTTCCCCAAGTCTATTTATGAAAACGTTGCCTATGGACCCAGGATCCATGGACTTGCACATAGCAAAGCGGAGCTGGATGAAATTGTTGAAAAGAGCCTACGACGAGCCAGTCTTTGGGACGAGGTAAAAGATGTACTCGACCAGCCGGGAACGGGATTGTCGGGCGGTCAGCAACAAAGGTTATGTATAGCTCGTGCAATCGCTGTTAGTCCAGAAGTGATATTGATGGATGAGCCTTGTTCAGCGCTGGATCCTATTGCCACTGCGCGCATCGAAGAACTGATAGACGAATTGAAAGAGCGATTTACCATTGCCATCGTTACGCATTCCATGCAGCAGGCGGCGCGAGTCTCCCAGCGCACGGCCTATTTTCATCTGGGGAAATTGATCGAAGTTGGGGACACCAAGCAGATATTTACCATGCCTGCTCACGAGTTGACGGAAAACTACATCACTGGACGCTTTGGTTAACTTTCGCTGAAATATTTTTCGTTTTTTATTGAGGCGTTGTTTTTGTGTCACACAATCGTCATAAAAAATGCTTACTCTTTACCCAGTTCCACACTAGTTACTAAAGTGATTGTCATGAGGGGAATACCTATGAAGCAGTTAATGAGTGCGGCCGTTGCCGCGGTTGTAGTCAGCGCCAGTGGCGCGGTGCAGGCGTCGGTATCCGACGCAGAATGGGAAGAATTTAAGGCCCAGTTTGCCGATATGGCCGCTCGTGTGCAGACACTGGAAACTGAAAATGCGGCGTTAAAGCAAACCGGTACATTGCCAGTCGATGACCTTTCCCAGTTGCAGTCTGACGTTGCAGCCCTGCAGTCTCAAAACGAGGCGTCCTCCTGGTCTGAAAAAATCAAGATGAAGGGGGATTTCCGCTATCGCTATGAGTATATCGATGTAGAAGACAAGGACAGTCGTGACCGCAATCGGATTCGCGCAAGAATGGCCATCGCTGCAAAATTGCCCAACAACACCGAAGTCGGTCTGGGCGTTGCTACCGGGGGGGATGACCCCGTTTCAACCAACCAGACCCTGGGTGCAGGGGGTAGCACCAAGGACGTGCGCCTGGACAAGGCATACTTCAAGTGGAATGCCACAGAAGATCTCTACTTACAGGCAGGCAAGTTTTCCAACCCGCTTTATAAGCCACAAAAAAGCAGTTTGCTCTGGGATGGCGACTGGCGGCCGGAAGGAATTAGCGCCGGCTGGGCAGCTGATCACCTGTTTGCCAATTTTATGGGCAACTGGCTGGAAAGTGATAGCAAGGGCAATAACGACACGTTTTCATGGGGTCTGCAGGGCGGAACCAAGTTTAACTTTGGAGCGGCCAGCTTAACCGCTGCCATTGCCTATCACGATTTTCCCACGCGAGGTCGCAATCCTTACTATGGCGATGACGATGACCCTGAGTTCTTTGGCAACAGCTCAATCGGCGACGTCTATCTCTACGACTATGAAATGATTGAGCTGGGCGCTGACCTGGCAATGAACGTGTTTGACATGCCGTTGAGCCTATACGCCAACTGGGTGAACAACCAGGATGCGGATGACTACGATACCGGTTGGCTGGCAGGCGCCACTCTGGGTAAAGCAAGCGGTAGGGGCACCTGGGCGCTGGGTTACCAGTATCGTGATCTGGAAGCAGATGCAGTGCTGGGCTTGCTCAGTGATTCTGATTTCGCTGGCGGCGGCACAGACGGTAAGGGTCACATTCTGACGGGTGCTTATGGCATCAATAAACAGTGGAGCCTTGGAGTGACCTGGTTCCTTGATAATGAAGCCGGTGAGAAGAACCTGGCGGAAAAGGGCGGTGCGCTTAGCTACGACCGGATCATGATCGATACCAAGTTCAAGTACTAGAGGCCATAACGAGCGGACAAACCGTATTTGCAGCAGTGTGCTCCAGGGGGGCTCGATAGACTGTCAGGCATGAGTCTGTACAGGTTTTGATCGCTCTTTCCAGCGGGCTGCTGTGATCGGTAAATTTTGTGTCTGAAATTTTGCCCTAACAGTTGCAATGCACATTTTGTCCCTTATAATGCGCGCATCTGGCCCAGCCAGGTTGTTGTGTCCCGTTCGTCTAGTGGTCCAGGACCCCGCCCTTTCACGGCGGTAACAGGGGTTCGAACCCCCTACGGGATACCATATTCAAGAAACCCGGCTCTGCCGGGTTTTTTTATGCCCGAAGAAAGGGCTAAACTCCCGTCTTGTTGAAAACAAAGGACACCACCTCCATGAGCCGTTTCTGGAGCGAGCTGGCAAACAAACTGACACCCTATGTTCCGGGCGAGCAGCCAAAGGGGAGCCGGTTGGTAAAGCTCAACACCAATGAGAATCCCTACGGTCCGGCACCAGGCGTACTGGCGGCCATCGCCTCCACCAGCGGCGACAGTCTGAGGCGTTACCCTGACCCTGACTCCAGCGAGTTGCGAGCAGCCTATGCTCGACGTGAGGGCCTTGAGGCCAACCAGGTGTTTCTGGGTAATGGCTCAGATGAGGTGCTGGCCCACACCTTTCAGGCCTTGCTCAAGCATTCACGACCTCTGCTGTTTCCGGATATCAGTTATAGCTTCTACCCAGTATGGTGCGAGCTATACCAGGTGCCTTATCGTCCCATCCCGCTGACGGCCGATTATCGGGTCGATGTTGACGCCTATGGCGGTGAGGCCGGTGGCATTCTTATACCCAATCCAAACGCGCCTACAGGAGTTTTGCTATCGCTGGAAGAGATCAGCCGGCTACTTGCAGGCAATCCAGATACGGTCGTTGTTATCGATGAAGCTTATGTTGATTTTGGTGGCCAGTCGGCGACAGCACTGATTCCAGAATACGACAACTTGCTGGTGGTTCAAACGGTCTCCAAATCCAGGTCTCTTGCGGGCCTTCGTGTGGGAGTCGCTTTTGGCAGTAGCGAGCTGATTCAGGGTCTGGTGCGGGTGAAAGACTCATTTAATTCCTATCCGATGGATGTTGTGGCTCAGCGGGCTGCGCTGGCGTCACTGGATGATGAGCAATGGTTTCGAAATTGTTGTCAGCAGGTCATCAATACCCGGGAGAGGGTGCTAGAACGCATGCTAGCCCTGGGCTTTGATGTGCTTCCGTCCGCCGCCAATTTTCTTTTTGGACGGCATCCTGAACATGCAGCCGAGTCGCTTTTTATCGCTCTGCGTGACCGGGGTATTATCGTTCGTTACTTCGATAAGCCGCGAATCAGTGAGTTCCTGCGGATCAGCATTGGCACCGATGATGAGATGGACTTACTGCTTGGCGCCCTTGAGGATATATTGGCTGGCGACAAGTAGCGTATGCTCCGATCGCGCTGGCTTGCTATAGCTTTTTCAATACGACGCTGCCAATGGAGTAACCGGCACCGAAGGAGCATAGTACGCCCAGGTCCCCGCTGACCAGGTCTGAATGGTGCTTGTGAAATGCGATAACCGAGCCAGCTGAACTGGTATTGGCATATTCGTCGAGAATCGTGGGTGATTCTTCAGCGCTGGCTTCACGGCCAAGGACCCGTTTGGAGATCAGCAAATTCATACTCAGGTTGGCCTGGTGCAGCCACATACGCTTGAGCTGATCCGGCGCAATGTCCAGCTTTTCCAGCTGGCTAGAAATCTGACTCGCTACCGCGGGACACACTTCCTTGAAAACCTTGCGTCCCTCTTGCACGAACAATTTGTCGGCCTGTCCCACGCCCGAGTCGTCACCACGATTCAGAAAGCCAAAATTGTTGCGGATATTGTTGGAGTAAATGGTCTGCAGCTTGCTATCCACTATTAAAAATTGCTGATCGGAGTTCGCAGTATCGGCTTGCTCGACGATAACTGCGGTGCAGACATCACCAAAAATAAAGTGCGAATCGCGGTCACGAAAGTTTAGATGACCACTGCAAATTTCCGGATTTAGCATTAATACGCAGCGCGCGCTTCCAGAAGAAATCATATCCCGCGCCTGTTGTATGCCGAATGTCGCGGAAGAACAGGCAACGTTCATATCGAAACCATAGCCCTCTATGCCCAACGCATCCTGAATTTCTACAGCGATAGCGGGGTAGGCGCGCTGTAGGTTGGAGCAGGCGACGATGACGGCGTCAATATCAGCGGCAGTCTTGCCCGCTTGCGCCATGGCTTCTGCCGCTGCAGCGACCGCCATTTCACATTGAATAGACGGCGCGTCGTTGGGTCTGTCCGGCAGCGTGGGCACCATGCGTGTGGGGTCCAGAATACCGTCTTTATCCATGACGTAGCGCGATTTGATGCCCGAGGCTTTCTCAATAAATTCAACGGAGGAGGGCTGGAGCGCGGGTAGGTCGCCTGCGGAAATGGCGTCGGCATGATCGGCGTTGTAAGCATCTACATATGCATTGTAGGAGTCCACAAGTTCTTCATTGCTGATAGATTGCTTGGGTGTGTACAGGCCTGTACCGCTAATGACGATGTCGTTCATGAAGCCTTCCTGATCATTCGATGCAATAAAAAAGCCGCTTGGGGCGGCTTTGTTTGCTTTAGGCACCCGCTTAGTCCGGATTATCGCCTGACTGAAGAGTTCCTAGCAAGAACACTATTAACGCTTATCTACACTGGTGTAGTCACGTTGGGTGTGCCCGGTGTACAGCTGGCGAGGGCGACCAATGCGATAGCTGCCGCTGATCATCTCATGCCAGTGAGCAATCCAGCCGACGGTGCGTCCTACGGCGAAAATAACCGTGAACATGCTGGTGGGAATGCCAATCGCCTTGAGGATGATGCCGGAGTAGAAGTCCACGTTGGGATACAGCTTTCGCTCAATGAAGTACTCGTCTTCCAGGGCAATTTCCTCGAGCCGCTTGGCGATGGCCAGCAGCGGGTCTTCTTCTAATCCCAGTTCCGCCAGCACATCATCTGCCGCTTCCTTCATCACTTTAGCGCGAGGGTCAAAGTTCTTATAAACCCTGTGTCCAAAGCCCATAAGCCGGAAGGGGTCGTCCTTGTCTTTGGCGCGAGCAACGAATTCATCGATTCGGGAGACGTCACCAATTTCTTCCAGCATATCCAGAACTGCCTCATTGGCACCGCCGTGAGACGGACCCCAGAGCGCAGCAATACCGGCTGCGATACAAGCGAAGGGATTAGCGCCAGAGGAACCGGCAAGACGCACGGTAGACGTAGACGCGTTTTGCTCATGGTCAGCGTGTAGCAGGAAGATGCGATCCATGGCTTTGGCGAGAACCGGGCTCACGTTGCTCTTCTCACAAGGCACACCGAACATCATGTGGAGGAAGTTTTCAGCGTAGCTCATGGTGTTATCGGGATACATGAAGGGCTGGCCGATGGAGAATTTGTAGCTCATCGCTGCAATGGTGGGCATTTTGGCGATCAGGCGGAAGGCTGCAATTTCGCGGCTGCGCTCATCGGCAATGTCCAGGGAATCGTGGTAAAACGCAGAGAGGGCACCGACAACGCCGCACATGATGGCCATTGGGTGGGAGTCGCGACGGAAACCGTTGAAAAAATGAGCGAGTTGCTCGTGGACCATGGTGTGGCTGGTGACTGTGCTGACAAACTGTTGTTTCTCTTCTTTACTTGGCAGCTCTCCGTAGAGCAGTAAATAGCAGGTTTCAAGATAATCGGAGTGCTCTGCCAACTGCTCAATAGGGTAGCCGCGGTGCAACAACACGCCTTTGCCACCGTCAATGTAGGTAATCTGCGACTCGCAAGCGGCGGTAGACACAAAACCAGGGTCATAAGTGAACATGCCTTTGCCGGTCAGGCTGCCTACGTCAACAACGTCGGGGCCAATCGTTCCTGAGTAGATGGGCAACTGGATTGCCTCATCAATTCCGTCGATAGAAAGAGTGGCTTTTTTGTCGCTCATACAGGGGTCCTGTTTGATATATCCGTGGGGCTGCTCACTATAAAGTGTCAGTGCTTTTTGTCAATCGACCTTAGGCTAAAGTCGGCTATCATGCCGTCGAATATGCGCTAAAATCCATGAACAGGTGCCGCGACGATCGCCGAAGTTAGAAGCAAATCAGTTTATCTCGACAAACTCGGTCTCAAGTTTGTAATTGATGCGCTAAGTCCTTATAATTTCGCGCGTTTTAAGTCTCCGCGCGATTTGGGGCGGCGACCTGGAGCAGGCCCTGGGCCGTACACATTAACCGCCTTTTTAGGCGCCAACGATGGTACCCAACGTGAAAGACAATCGTCCCGTTAATCTGGACATAGGCACTATGCGGCTTCCCATTACCGCATGGGCGTCCATTACTCACCGCGCCACTGGCGTCGTTCTCTTTGTTGGCATGGCCGTGTTGCTCTGGCTGCTGGATGCCAGCCTCTCAGGCCCGGAAGGTTTTGCTTCCGTCAAAGAGTGCCTGGATAGTTTTATCGCCAAATTGGTGATCTGGGGCCTGGTAACAGCGCTGATCTACCACTCTCTGGCGGGCGTAAAACATTTGATTATGGATTTCGGGGTGGGTGAAACAATGGAAGGCGGCATCATGGGTGCCCGCATTGTGATCGCCTTGTCAGTCGTGCTCTCTCTGCTTGCGGTGATCTGGATATGGTAAAGTCTGTAACAAGTTTTGGTCGTTCCGGCCTGTCTGACTGGCTCTTGCAGCGTGTCAGTGGGGTCATTCTTCTCGCTTATTTCGTGTGTATCGGCGGCTCTTTGCTCGGCGGAATGAACTACGCCGAATGGAACGCCATGTTCCAAAGCACTGGTATGCGCGTGTTTACCTTGCTGGCGATCCTGTCCCTGGCGGCTCACGCCTGGATCGGGATGTGGGCGGTAGGTACCGACTACCTGACTGAACGCATGATGGGCAGTAAAGGCAATGTCCTGCGGTTGGCTTTTCAGATTGCTTGCAGTCTGGTGATCTTTGTTTATGTGATCTGGGGAACCCAGATCCTCTGGGGTTAAAACATTATGTCCGGAATTCGTACTCTTTCATTTGACGGCGTTATCGTCGGCGGTGGTGGCGCGGGGATGCGCGCTGCCCTGCAACTTGCCCAGTCCGGTTATAAGACAGCGGTAATTTCCAAGGTTTTCCCTACTCGCTCCCACACCGTTTCTGCCCAGGGCGGCATTACCTGTGCAATCGCCAGCGCTGACCCCAATGACGATTGGCGCTGGCACATGTATGACACCGTTAAGGGGTCCGATTACATTGGCGACCAGGACGCAATCGAGTACATGTGTTCCGTGGGTCCTGAGGCGGTGTTCGAACTGGAGCACATGGGCCTGCCGTTCTCCCGTACCGAAGAGGGCCGTATCTACCAGCGCCCCTTTGGCGGCCAGTCCAAGGGTCCCGATGACCCCACCCAGGCCGCAAGGACCTGCGCCGCTGCTGACCGCACCGGTCACGCTCTGCTGCATACCCTTTATCAGGGCAATATGAAGAACAACACGGTCTTCTTCAACGAGTGGTACGCCACCGACATCGTCAAGAATCAGGACGGCGCTGTTGTTGGTGTGATCGCAATTTGTATGGAAACCGGCGAGACGGTCTACGTAAAATCCAAGGCGACAGTATTTGCCACTGGCGGTGCGGGTCGCATCTACGCTTCCACTACAAACGCGCATATCAATACCGGTGACGGCATTGGCATGGCACTGCGAGCCGGTTTCCCGGTGCAGGACATCGAGATGTGGCAGTTCCATCCCACTGGCATCGCCGGTGCAGGTACTCTGGTGACAGAGGGCTGTCGTGGAGAGGGTGGTTACCTTATCAACAAGGACGGCGAGCGTTTCATGGAGCGTTACGCTCCCAATGCCAAGGATCTTGCCGGTCGTGACGTGGTTGCGCGTTCAATGGTACTGGAGATCCTGGAGGGCAGGGGCTGCGGCCCTGAGGGTGATCATGTATACCTGAAGCTGGATCATTTGGGCGAAGAGGTTCTTGAGTCTCGCCTGCCGGGTATTCTAGAATTGTCTCGCACCTTCGCGCATGCGGATCCCATTAAGGAGCCCATCCCCGTTGTGCCCACCTGTCACTACATGATGGGCGGCATTCCAACCAATGTGCATGGCCAAGCGCTTACGGTCGATGCGAGTGGCAATGACCAGATTATCCCCGGGCTCTATGCCTGTGGTGAGGTCGCCTGCGTCTCCGTTCACGGCGCTAACCGCCTCGGCGGTAACTCGTTACTTGACCTGGTGGTCTTCGGTCGCGCTTCTGGACTCTATATCGAGAACGCCCTGCGCGATGGCATTGAAATGCGTGACGCTTCGGAGTCTGACCTGGAAGCAGCCACGTCTCGCCTGGATAAGCTGAATAGCTCCAATTCCACCGAGAGCGTAGCTGACCTGCGTAAGGAGCTGCAAAACACGATGCAGAACCATTTCGGCGTGTTCCGCAATGGTGAATTTATGCAGGAAGGCATTGAAAAGCTGGCTGGGCTGCGTGATCGAATTGAAAATGTCGGTCTTGCCGATAAGAGCATGGTATTTAATACGGCGCGTATCGAGGCGTTGGAGCTGCACAATTTGTTGGAAGTGGCAGAAGCCACAGCCATTACGGCTGAAGAGCGCAAAGAAAGCCGCGGAGCGCACGCCCGTGAAGATTTTCAGGATCGCGACGACGAAAATTGGTTGTGTCACTCCATGTACTACCCCGCAGACAAGAGCGTTGGTAAGCGTGGCGTAAACTTTGAACCCAAAACTGTTGATACATTCCAGCCCAAGGCTCGGGTTTACTAAGAGGCAGAAGAAATGTTGCAAGTAAGTATCTACCGCTACAACCCCGAGACGGATGCAGAGCCGTCTATGCAGGATTTCCAGATCGATACCGGCGGCAAGGATTTAATGGTTCTTGATGTCCTGGAGATGATTAAAGGCCAGGACACGACTGTTGGCTATCGTCGCTCTTGCCGAGAGGGCGTGTGTGGCTCTGATGGCTTGAATATGAATGGTAAAAATGGCCTCGCCTGCATTACGCCGCTTTCGGAAACGGTCAAGGGAAACAAGCTCGTCATCCGTCCTCTCCCGGGTTTGCCCGTCATCCGGGACCTGGTGGTCGACATGGGCATGTTCTACGCCCAATACGAAAAAGTGCAGCCCTATCTGCAGAACGACACCCCGGCCCCGGCGATCGAGCGTCTTCAGTCGCCTGAAGACAGGGAAAAACTGGACGGTCTTTATGAGTGTATTCTTTGTGCCTGTTGTTCAGCCGCATGCCCATCATTCTGGTGGAACCCGGATCGCTTCATTGGTCCGTCAGGCCTGTTGCAGGCTTATCGTTTCCTGGCGGACAGCCGCGATAACGCTACCGATGAGCGCCTGGCCAAGCTGGACGACCCCTTCAGCGTCTTCCGTTGCCATGGTATTCAGAACTGCGTCAATGTGTGTCCCAAGGGCTTGAACCCGACCAGGGCGATTGGTCACATAAGAAACATGCTGCTTTCCAGGGCGACTTAATATATCTATAATTTAAGTTAGATATATAGAGCAACGCACTGAAAAAAAAGAATATTTTTAAATTATTCCCGTTGCTGACACCCAGCAGCAGGATTGTTTTAAGCGAGTCGACCAAGGTCTCATCAGCACGTTGGTCCGCTGGCTGCTAGACTTCGGATTTACTGGCCCAATGTTGGGCACTCAACCCCTATTCCGGAAGGGCTGAAATGCAAGAAAGCTCAATGGAGCTCCTGTGGCGGAGTTCCCATATTGCAGGTGGTAACGCCACCTACGTTGAGGATCTCTACGAGTCCTATCTCAAGGACCCCAATGGCGTGCCCGAACAATGGCGCGACTATTTCGACAAATTGCCGCTGGTGGAATCAGATTTTGTCCACACTGAGGACATCCCTCATTCCGTCGTCCGCGACCGCTTCGCCCAGATCAGCAAGATGCGGGTTCGTACTGAAGCGACCGTCGCCCATGACTCCCAGGCTACCGAGTACGAACGTAAGCAGGTGCATGTGGTGCAGTTGATCTCTGCGTTCCGGCAGAGGGGGCACCAGAAGGCAGATCTTGATCCACTGGGTATCGCCGAGCGAGAGCATGTGCGCGACCTGGAGCTCTCTTTTCACGAGCTATCCAAAGCCGACTACGACACTGTGTTCCAAACGGGCAGCCTGCACATAGGCAAAGCAGACGCCACTCTGGGGGAAATTCACGAGGCACTTGAGAGAACCTACTGTAAGTCCATCGGTGCTGAGTTTATGCACATCGTCAACACTGACGAGCGCCATTGGATTATGACTCGCATGGAGTCTGTGCGCAGTGCGCCGGATTTTGGCCGTGAAATACAGCTTACCTTGCTGCGTCACCTGATCAACGCGGAGGGCCTGGAAAAGTCACTGGGTTCGAAGTATCCGGGTACTAAACGTTTTGGCTTGGAAGGCGGCGAGAGCTTGATTCCAATGCTGGAGGAGATGGTTCAGCGTTCCGGTAACCATGGTGTACAGGAAATCGTCATCGGTATGGCTCACCGTGGCCGCCTGAATGTGTTGATCAATGTGCTGGGGAAAAACCCGTCAGAACTGTTCGATGAGTTTGAGGGCAGGGTCGAGTATGAAACCTCGGGTGATGTGAAGTACCACCAGGGTTTCTCTTCCAATGTCATGACTGAAGGCGGCGAGCTACACCTGGCCCTGGCTTTTAACCCGTCCCACCTGGAAATTGTATCTCCGGTCGTTGAGGGTTCCGTGCGCGCCCGCCAGGAGCGTCGCAAGGACGAAGGTGGCGAGTTGGTGACGCCTATCGTGATTCATGGCGATGCTGCCTTTGCCGGTCAGGGGGTCGTGATGGAAACATTCCAGATGTCCCAGACCCGTGCATACAAGACGGGTGGCACCATTCATATTGTGCTGAATAATCAGGTGGGCTTCACCACCAATAAGCGCGAAGACGCTCGCTCTACAGAGTACTGCACCGATGTCGCCAAGATGGTTCAGGCGCCGATTTTTCACGTTAACGCCGATGACCCGGAAGCGGTACTGTTTGTAACCCAGATGGCTGTGGACTATCGCACCGAGTTCAAAAAGGACGTGGTGATCGATTTGATTTGCTATCGCCGCCGCGGTCATAACGAAGCTGACGAGCCTTCGGTTACCCAGCCGCTGATGTACCAGACGATTCGTAAGCACAAGACAACGCGCGATTTGTACGCCGCGAAACTAATTGCTGGCGGCGTGCTGACAGAAGATGAAGACCAGTTTTTAGTCGATCGCTACCGTGAGTCGCTCGATAGAGGTGAGCCGCTGGTCAGCAGCCTCGTGAGCGAGCCCAACAAAACCCTGTTCGTTGACTGGTCTCCTTACATTGGTCATGTTTGGACCGATGAAGCTGATACCACCATAGATATCCACAAGCTGCAAACGTTGGCGCACGATATCAACGTGCCGCCGGACAACTTTCCGGTGCAGCGGCAGGTGTCAAAAATACTTGAAGACAGGCGCAAGATGGGTGCAGGCGCCACGCCGATTAACTGGGGGTTCGCCGAGACTATGGCTTACGCCACCTTGTTGGAAGCGGGCTATCCGGTGCGTTTGACAGGTCAGGATGTAGGTCGCGGTACTTTCTCTCACCGTCACGCGGTATTGCATAACCAAAAAGAGGAAGGCTGTCACATCCCACTGCAACACGTGTCAGATGACCAGGCTCCTTTTGTCATCTACGATTCTCTGCTGTCCGAAGAAGCGGTACTCGCCTTTGAATATGGCTATGCCACAACCATGCCCCAGGGTTTGGTGATCTGGGAGGCGCAGTTTGGCGACTTCGCTAACGGCGCACAGGTGGTGATCGACCAATTCATTACCAGCGGCGAGCACAAATGGCAGCGCCTGTGTGGCCTGACCATGCTGTTGCCCCATGGCTACGAAGGGCAGGGGCCGGAGCACTCCTCGGCGCGACTTGAACGCTTCTTGCAGTTATGTGCCGAGCACAATATTCAGGTCTGTGTGCCGACGACGCCAGCCCAGGTGTTCCATATGCTGCGTCGACAGGCGATTCGTCCACTGCGAAAGCCACTGGTCGTTATGTCTCCCAAGAGTCTGCTGCGCCACAAGGAAGCGGTGTCCACCGTTGAAGACCTGGCGGAAGGTCAGTTCTACAATGTCCTGGATGAAACCGATGACCTGGATAAGTCAAAGGTTAATCGGGTCATCATGTGCAGTGGCAAGGTGTACTACGATCTGCGCGCTGCGCGCAGGGAACGTGATATCGATAATATTGCCGTCATACGCATTGAGCAGCTCTATCCCTTCCCGGAGGAAGACCTGCTGGCGATTCTGCGACAGTACCCGAACCTGACAGAAGCCGTGTGGTGCCAGGAAGAACCCATGAACCAGGGTGCCTGGTATTCCAGTCAGCACCACATGCGCAGAGCGTTGTTTAATCACAATAAAGAAGTGTACCTGCACTTTGTTGGCAGGGAGGGCTCTGCCTCAAGTGCGGCGGGTTATATGGCGCTCCATCTGGAACAACTTGAATCATTTATTAACAAGGCCCTGGCACCTGAAGTGCCCTGGTAGTCATAGCGCGAAGGAATACATATGGCGATTGAAATCAAGGCTCCGGCCTTTCCCGAGTCGGTTGCAGACGGCGAAGTAGCAGCCTGGCATAAGCAGGAAGGCGAGGCCGTCTCCCGAGACGAGCTTATTGTCGAGATCGAAACAGACAAGGTTGTTATGGAAGTGGTTGCGCCTGAAGACGGCGTGCTGACCAAGATCCATGCTCAGGAAGGTGACACCATCGAAAGCGAGCAACTGCTGGCCACACTGGAGCAGGGTGCTGCCGCTTCTGCGCCGGCTGCAAGTCCGGCGGAGACAGACACTGCACCCGCAGTCGCCGCCCAGGAAGATATCTCTGCGCTGCTGGGTCCAGCGGCTAGGCAGCTGGTTGAAGAGCACAAGCTTGACATCAGCAAGATAGCAGGTACCGGCAAAAGCGGTCGAATTACTAAAGAAGATATTGTCAAATTCATGAAAGAGGGCGGCGGCGCAGCGGCCGCAGCACCAGCTCCTCAAGCACCGGCGAAAGCAGTGCCTGATGTACCCCTGGCGCCTACCGGTGAGCGGGTCGAAAAGCGCGTACCAATGACCCGTATGCGGGCCAAAATCGCGGAACGCTTGCTTAATGCGACCCAGGAAACAGCCATGTTGACGACCTTTAACGAGGTCAATATGGCGCCGATGATGGCACTTCGCAGCAAGTATAAAGAGAAGTTTGAAAAAGCCCACAACGGCACTCGCCTGGGTTTCATGGGCATGTTTGTGAAGGCTGCTTGTGAAGCATTAAAGCGTTATCCCGAGGTGAATGCCTCAATAGATGGTAATGACGTCGTTTATCACGGCTATCAGGATATCGGTGTTGCAGTCTCGACCGAGGGCGGTCTGGTCGTACCGGTATTGCGCGATGCGGACTTCATGAGTGTGGCTGATGTTGAAGCGGCGATTCGTGACCTGGGCCTGCGTGCTCGCGATAACAAACTGACCATTGAGGATATGACTGGCGGTACATTTACTGTCACCAACGGAGGGGTGTTTGGCTCGCTGATGTCAACGCCGATCCTCAATCCACCGCAGACCGGAATTCTGGGTATGCATAAAATCCAGGAGCGCCCCATGGCGGTCAATGGAGAGGTGGTCATCTTGCCTATGATGTACCTGGCGCTGTCTTACGATCACCGCCTGGTGGACGGCAAGAGCGCAGTACAGTTCCTGGTGGCGGTTAAAGACCTGATCGAGGACCCAGCAAGGATTTTGCTGCAGCTGTAAAAATATTTCGACCTAGGTCGCGGTCATTACTGCGAGCTGGGCCTTCAATTTTTAGCGGGAATGAACATGTCAGATAAGTACGATGTTGTTGTCATTGGTGCTGGCCCTGCCGGGTATGTGGCGGCAATAAAGGCGGCGCAATTAGGTCTTTCCACAGCTTGCGTTGAGCAGTGGTTGGACGACAAGGGTAAAGTGCGGTTAGGTGGCACCTGCCTCAATGTTGGCTGTATTCCCTCCAAGGCATTGCTGGATTCCAGCCAAAAGTATCATGAAGCAAAGTCCAGTTTTGGCGTGCATGGCATTAACGTGGGCGAGACAACTATTGACGTGCCCGCCATGCTGCAGCGAAAAGATAAAATTGTCGACCAGTTGACGGGCGGTGTGGCAGGTCTGTTTAAACATAACGGGGTCACCTCAATTGCGGGCACCGGCAAGCTACTGGCAGGCGCGAAGGTAGAAGTGACCGACAAAGACGGCAATGTGCAGGTGCTTGATGCGGGGCATGTAATCATCGCCGCGGGGTCTCTTCCGGTGAATATTCCGCCGGCCCCCGTCGATGGGGACACTATCGTCGATTCCACTGGTGCACTCGAATTTCAGTCAATACCCAAGCGACTGGGAGTTATCGGAGCAGGAGTTATCGGTCTGGAACTTGGCAGTGTCTGGGCTCGCCTGGGAGCTGAAGTAGTCGTACTGGAAGCGCTAGACGAATTTTTGCCAATGATGGATGCGCAGATAGCCAAGGAATCGGCGAAGATTTTTAAAAAACAGGGACTCGATATTCGTTTGGGCGCGAGGGTGACTGGGTCTGAAGTCAAGGCGGGCAAAGTCGATGTCTCTTATTCGTCGGCTGACGGCGATCACACTGAGACGTTTGACAAACTGATTGTCGCGGTAGGTCGCAGGCCACGCTCTGAAGAGCTGTTTTCTAGTGACAGTGGTCTGACGTTGGATGAGCGCGGCTTCATTTTCGTTAATGACTTCTGTGAGACAGAGGCTCCAAGGGTTTACGCTGTGGGCGATGTCGTGCGTGGTCCAATGCTGGCTCATAAGGGATCAGAAGAAGGCGTTATGGTGGCAGAGCGTATCGCCGGTAAAGCTGCGCAAATGAACTATGATTGTATTCCCTCCGTGGTTTATACCCACCCGGAAGTCGCAGCGGTGGGCAAAACAGAGCAGCAATTAAAGGCCGAAGGTGTGCCTTATAAGGCAGGAACTTTCCCATTCGTAGCAAGCGGCAGGGCACTCGCGGCCAATGACTCCGATGGCATGGTTAAGATACTGGCTCACGAAGAAACCGATAGAATTCTGGGCTGCCATATCGTTGGGCCTTCAGCGGCAGATCTGGTGCAACAGGTCGTTATCGCGATGGAGTTCGGCTCCAGTTCAGAGGATTTGGCGCTGACAGTATTCGGTCATCCGACCCTGTCAGAGGCGGTTCATGAGGCTGCACTAGCCGTTGACGGGCACGCTATTCATATCGCCAACAGGAAAAAACGTAAGTAGAATTCGCCCGCGCGCGTAGAGTAAAACCAATCGCCGGCGCTCGCGGGTACAAGGGGTTTTTCGCGGTTACTTTGCAAAAAGCCAAAACTAGAGCAGCAATAGCTATTTTGAAAGAACAGGACAGCACATGAATCTTCATGAGTACCAGGGCAAGCAACTGTTTGCCGAATACGGACTGCCGGTTTCCAAAGGGTATGCAGTTGATAATCCCATGGATGCGGCAGAAGCGGCAGATTTGATTGGCGGCGACATGTGGGTAGTAAAAGCCCAGGTGCACGCTGGCGGTCGTGGTAAGGCTGGCGGTGTAAAGCTGGTTAAGACCAAAGACGAGATCCGCGAATTCGCCTCACACTGGTTGGGCAAGAACCTGGTGACCTACCAAACCGACGAAAATGGCCAGCCAGTCAGCAAGATTCTTGTTGAATCCTGCACTGATATTGCCGAGGAATTGTATCTTGGCGCAGTGGTAGATCGTTCATCTCGCCGTATTGTTTTCATGGCGTCCACCGAAGGTGGTGTAGAAATTGAGACGGTTGCTGAAGAAACTCCCGAAAAAATCCTGCGCGCAACTATCGACCCGATGGTTGGACCCCAACCCTACCAGGGCCGCGAATTGGCGTTTAAGCTGGGATTATCGGGCGAGCAGATCAAGCAGTTCGTGAAAATTTTCATGGGCCTTGCGCAAATGTTCATCGACAAGGACCTCGCTCTGATTGAAATTAACCCACTTGTTATAACGGACGAGGGTAATCTTCACTGCCTGGACGCCAAGCTTGGCGTCGACAGTAATGCACTGTATCGCCAGAACGTGTTGCGCGAAATGCACGATCCTTCCCAGGAAGATGAGCGAGAGTCCCACGCTGCACAGTGGGAGCTGAACTACGTTGCCCTGGATGGCAACATTGGCTGCATGGTGAATGGTGCCGGTCTGGCGATGGGCACGATGGATATCGTCGCGTTGCATGGCGGTTTCCCCGCTAATTTTCTCGATGTAGGTGGCGGCGCTACCAAAGAGCGTGTTTCTGAAGCCTTCAAAATAATTCTGTCTGATGACAACGTGAAAGCGGTCTTAATCAATATCTTTGGCGGTATTGTTCGCTGCGACCTGATTGCGGAGGGTGTTATTGGCGCGGTTGAGGAAATTGGCGTCGAAGTGCCCGTTGTCGTCCGTCTGGAGGGCAATAACGCAGAACTGGGCCAGCAAGTCCTGGCTGACAGTGGATTGAATATTATTGCCGCCACCAGCCTCACCGATGCTGCTCAGCAGGCAGTTAAAGCAGCAGGAGGAGCGGCATAATGAGCGTTCTAATAGACAAGAATACCAAAGTGATTTGCCAGGGTTTCACTGGTTCCCAGGGCACGTTCCACTCAGAGCAGGCTATCGAGTACGGTACAAAAATGGTCGGTGGAGTGACTCCCGGCAAAGGCGGCCAGGAGCACCTTGGTCTACCCGTGTTTAATACGGTCTGCGAAGCTGTCGCAGCCACTGGTGCTGACGCCTCTGTGATCTACGTACCAGCTCCTTTCTGTAAGGACTCGATCCTGGAAGCGGCTAACGGTGGTATTAAATTAATCGTTTGCATTACGGAAGGTATTCCAACTATCGACATGTTGGAAGCTAAGGTGAAATGCGATGAGCTGGGCGTGCGCCTGGTGGGTCCCAACTGCCCCGGAGTAATTACCCCTGGAGAGTGCAAGATCGGTATTATGCCCGGTCATATTCACCTGCCGGGCAAGGTAGGTATTGTGTCCCGTTCCGGCACCCTGACCTATGAAGCAGTCAAGCAAACGACAGACGCCGGCTACGGCCAGTCAACCTGTGTGGGCATCGGCGGAGACCCCATCCCGGGTTCCAACTTCATCGATATCCTGGAATTGTTTCAGAATGACCCCGCCACAGAGGCCATTGTCATGATCGGTGAAATTGGCGGTACTGCAGAGGAAGAAGCTGCAGCCTATATCAAGGCTAACGTTACCAAGCCTGTGGTTTCCTACATTGCCGGCGTCACAGCACCGAAAGGTAAGCGTATGGGACATGCTGGCGCGATTATCTCCGGTGGCAAGGGTACTGCGGACGAGAAGTTCGCCGCCCTGGAAGACGCAGGCGTGAAGACAGTGCGTTCTTTGGCCGAAATCGGTTCAGCGCTCGGAGAAGTAACCGGCTGGTAACTGCCCCTCATAGCGCAGGACCCGCAGAAGGGCTCATCGAATGATGGGCCCTTTTTTTTGCCCCGATATTTGCGAACTGCTCCCCTGATTGCTGAAGCTTGCGCCTAACCAGCCAGCTCCAACCCGGATTTACGCCTCGCATGCTGTATTCATTTCCCAACATGACCCTTGAAATCACTTTAACTAACCCCCATATCCCCTTCATCACATTTTTCCATTCATTTTCAAAGAGTTAGCAACAGAGGTTAAGAGATGACTGCCGATGTAAAAAAGGAAACCCTGGGCTTCCAGACAGAGGCGAAGCAATTGCTTCACCTGATGATTCACTCCCTGTACTCCAATCAGGAAATTTTCTTGCGCGAGTTAATCTCCAACGCATCAGATGCCATCGACAAACTGCGCTTTGCGGCGCTGGCAGACGAATCCCTGCTGGAAGGTCAGAGTGACTATAAGGTTCAGGTCGACGTTGATAAGGACGCAAGGACCATCACCATCGCCGATAATGGCATCGGCATGAATCGGGACGATGTGGTTGAACATCTGGGTACGATTGCCAAGTCCGGTACCGCCGCATTCATGGAAAACCTGACGGGCGACCAGCAAAAAGACTCGCAGTTGATCGGCCAGTTCGGTGTTGGCTTTTATTCCGCTTTTATCGTTGCAGACCGGGTAGAAGTTCACACCCGTAAGGCGGGAGATGCCACTGACCTGGGAGTGGTATGGGAGTCTCACGGCGAATCAGAATTCTCTGTTGAATCCAAGGACAAAGAAACTCGCGGCACCAGTATCACCTTGTTCCTCAAAGAAGGAAGTGAAGAATTTGCGGACGATTTCCGCGTTCGCAGCGTGATTAAAAAATACTCTGATCATATTTCTGTGCCGGTGATGATGCTCAAGCCAGCGATGCCCGCAGCAGAAGAGAGCGAGGAAGAAGTGCCCGAAGCAGCGCCTGAATACGAGGCGGTCAATGAAGCAACGGCGCTCTGGACCCGCAGTCGCACCGAAGTGTCTGACGAAGAGTACAAGGAGTTTTACAAGCACGTCTCTCATGACTTTGACGAACCCCTGAGCTGGAGCCATAACCGTGTAGAGGGCAAGTTTGAGTACACCAGCCTATTATATCTCCCCAAGCGTGCGCCATTCGATATGTGGAATCGTGACATGGCCCGCGGCCTGAAGCTCTACGTGCAACGTACCTTCATTATGGACGATGCCGAACAGTTCCTGCCGCTTTACCTGCGGTTCGTAAAAGGTGTGGTTGATTCAAACGACCTGCCGTTGAACGTGTCTCGCGAAATCCTGCAGCAGGACGCAGCCGTTGACTCCATGCGGAGCGCCGTGACCAAGCGTGTGTTGGATATGCTGGGTAAGTTGGCCAAGAAAGAGGGCGATGAATACGCCGATTTCTGGAAGGAGTTTGGCCAGGTTTTGAAGGAAGGTCCCGCTGAGGACTTTGCTAATAAAGAAAAAATTGCCAAATTGCTGCGGTTCTCAACCTCGCACACTGACACTGAAGAGCAGAGTCAGTCTCTGGAAGAATACGTTTCGAGAATGCAGGAAGGGCAGGAAAAGATTTTTTACGTGGTGGCCGAGAATTTTAATACCGCAAAGAACAGCCCGCACCTAGAAGTGTTCCGTAAAAAGGGCATAGAGGTACTGCTGCTGACCGATCGTGTTGACGATTGGCTGATGAATCATTTACAGGATTTCGATGGCAAACAGTTCCAGGACGTTGCCCGCGGCGCGCTGGATCTTGCGACTGATTCAGAGGAAGAGAAGGCTGAGCAGGAAAAGCTTGAGAAGGACAGCGAGGCACTGGTGGAGCGATTGAGCAAGGTACTTGAGGAGCAAGTGGAATCTGTGCGCGCCACTACCCGGTTAACTGAGTCTCCCGCGTGTTTGGTCGTTGGCGATCATGACATGGGTGCACAAATGCGACGTATTATGGAAGCAGCTGGACAGGCGGTACCGGAAACCAAGCCCACTCTTGAGGTCAATCCCGGGCACCCGCTCCTGGAAATGTTGGATCAGGAGCAGGATGAAGATCGTTTCGCCGATCTCGCTTCAGTTGTATTCGACCAGGCTAACCTTGCTGAGGGCGGTCAACTGGAAGACCCTGCGGCCTATGTCTCGAAGCTAAACAAGCTGTTGCTGACTCTCAGCGGCAAATAAGCACTCCAACTCGCGCAGGAGGCCCCATAGCTGTCCCCGGGGTCTCTTGCGACTGTCCACCGAGGTTTATCTGTTAGACTGGCGTACGGCGTCAACCAGCAAATAATAATTGGGGTTCAATATGGCTGATTCATACACCGTCGCAGTGCTCGGCGGTGGCAGTTTTGGAACTGTTATCGGCAATATTATCGCGTGCAACAATAACGACGTGCGCCTCTGGCTGCGCAACGCCGAACGCGCCCACGAGATTAACGCTCATCACCAGAACACTGACTACCTACCGGGCTATGCCCTTGATCATAAACTGACCGCTACCACTGACCTGCAAAGTGCAGTGAGCGGTGTGGATATTGTTTTTGTCGCCGTACCCAGTAAATCCTTTCGTGAAGTAGTGCGCGAACTGCGTTCACTCACTGCGGACCAGACCCTGGTGATCAGCCTGACCAAGGGCATAGAGGCCGGCGGCTTTAGCTTGATGAGCCAGATCTTGCGAGAGGAACTGCCTGATAACCCCAGGGGCGTGCTCTCCGGGCCTAACCTTGCGACAGAAATAGCAGCAGGTCAGGTGTCCGGCTCAGTGATCGCCAGTGAACTACCCTCCATCAATAGCTTGATTCACGACTTGTTGCACAGTGACTCATTTCTAATTTACAGCTCACACGATATGTTCGGCGTGGAACTCGGTGGTGCTTTAAAAAACGTCTATGCCATCTTGGCGGGAGTAGGCGCGGCCCTGGAATTAGGCGAGAACACAGTAGGCATGCTATTGACGCGTTCACTGGCTGAAATGTCCCGTTTCGCTGTCCACATGGGCGCAAATCCGATGACCTTTCTTGGTTTATCCGGCGTTGGTGATTTGTTTGTAACTTGTTCCTCCCCTTTGTCGCGCAACTATCGCGTGGGCCTGGCACTGGGCAATGGGCAGCCTTTGGATGAAATTTTGGGAGAAATGGACCAAGTGGCGGAAGGTATCAATACCCTTGGCCTGCTGAAAGCTGAGGCTGATCGTCGAGAGGTTCATATGCCCTTGGTCAAGGGTTTGTACGCCATACTTTATGAGCGCCGACCCGTAGCTGATGTGTTCGATGATATGATGCACACGGAAGAAGCACAGGACGTTGAGTTTGTGACTCGCTAGCCAGGCAACTAGGGAAAAATCATGATTCTTACTATCTGGCGCCACGGTGAGGCGGGTAGTGCAGTGACAGACCGATTGCGGGAGCTGACCGACAAAGGCAGAGACGACTTGGGCTTTGCTTGTCATCAGTTTCAGATGCGTTGTGAACGACAGGGTATGGTACTGCCGAGTCTGATTCTGTTTAGTGAATGGTTAAGAACCTCGCAAACGGCGGAGATTATTGCCAATACCTTTGCCCATGCAGCCTGCAAAAACTCCCCGTCATTAATTCCCGGCCGCCACCCCAGGGACATTGATAGCGAGTTAGACAAGCTGCTCGCCAGCAATGAACTACCTGAGCATCTTGTCCTGGTTTCCCACCAGCCACTGGTGTCCTCCCTGGTTGACTATTATTTAGGCGAATACGGGTTGGTTGCGCCCTTGTTACCAGGCGGACTGGCCACCGTGGAAATGGATTCAGTGGGGCCCGCCTGTGCTTCCCTTCGCTTTAGTGCGCAACCGCCGCATTACGAGGCAACGCCATGAATACAGCAGGCGCTATGGAGTGCAGTTGGGAAGTTGATGGATTGCATATTGCAGGTCTCTCCTGGGGCGATCCTAAGAAATCGCCGATGCTGGCACTGCACGGCTGGCTGGACAATGCGAATAGTTTTGCGATGCTGGCGCCCTTGCTCAATGACTTTTACGTCATCGCCCTGGACCTCACTGGCCACGGAAAGTCCAGTAAACGTTCTGCTGATGCAAGCTACCAGGTCTATGACGATCTTCCCCAGATAATGGGTGTAGTGGAGCAATTGGGTTGGGAATCTTTTGTTCTGATGGGGCATTCCAGGGGAGCGATAATAGCTTCTATTCTGGCCGCCAGTTTTCCAGAGCGCATTCATCGCCTGGTATTGCTTGACGGAGTCGCGCCACCTCCGCTGGAGTCCGGCGAGTTTGTCGCCCAAATGAGACGCTACGTGCTGGAGAAAAAGCGACTTCAAAACCGTCGACCGCGTGTTTATTCCACTGTCAATTTGGCTGTTTCTGCGCGCGAGGAGCAGGGCTTAAATGCGGAGGCTTCCAGGCTCATCGTTAGTAGAAGTCTTACGCCGGTCGAGGGCGGCCACACCTGGACAACTGATCCTCGACTGCGGGGTGCATCAGCAATGAAAATGACCTCCAGCCAGGTCGATACGGTGCTGCAGGCGCTGACAATGCCAACACTGTTGCTGATGGCCGATCAAGGGCTATCGGCATCCCATTCCAGTAAGTTCACCTCGCTGGGTGAGCGCATCCCGGGGGTCGTTTTGGAAACCTTTCCAGGCGGTCATCATTTCCATATGGAGCAAGGGGTCGCTACACTGGGCAAACGGATACAGTTGTTTCTAGCGAATGAGGAGTTGTAGTTCATGTTGAGGCCTGTTGTTGCCTTGTTGCTGTGGTTACCCCTGATGGCGCCTCTTGTTTATGCAGAGTCTCCAGAAGAGGTATTGACCCGTTTCGACGCCTACCCGCACGCGCTTATCGTCAACCAAAGCGACACGGTTGTGGTGGATCACGAGATTGGCCTGGGTGCGATGCAAAAAGTCAGGGGCGCCTGGCAATTCAAAACCAGTGAACGGCTTAGCGGCAGATTAATCCGTTATACCTGGCAGATAATTGATGGCTTTACTTCAAATGAGGTGCTTGCAGAAATCGAGGCTGAATTTGGCGAGGCGCAACTGCTTTTCTCCTGCGAGGGGCGCAGTTGCGGTCAGGGTGTTCAGTGGGCGAATCGGGTGTTCGGTGAAAGAGTGCTTTATGGGAGGGATGATTTGCAGCGCTACCGGGTTTATGGCCCTGTCGACGGTGAGGATTATCGACTGGTTTTATTCAGCTCTGCACGCACGGCAGATCGCCAATACCTGCACGTAGATTTGCTACAAATCACGCCCTAGGGCTTTAGGTTCGCAGCTGTAGTATTTGCAGGAACTCATCCCGTGTTGCCTGGGACTCGCGGAAGCTGCCCAGCATTGCTGATGTTTTCATTATCGAGTTCTGCTTCTCCACACCACGCATCATCATGCACATATGGCGGGCTTCGATGATTACCCCTACGCCGGAAGCGTCCGTGACATCCATAATGGTCTGGGCAATTTGAGTGGTCAGTGATTCCTGTATCTGCAGCCGACGTGCATAGATATCAACGATGCGCGCAACCTTTGAAAGACCCAGCACTTTCCCCGTGGGTAGGTAGGCCACGTGGCATTTGCCGATAAAGGGAAGCAGGTGGTGCTCGCAGAGTGAGTAAAGCTCCACGTCCTGCACCAGCACCATTTCATTCGACTCTGAGGGGAAGAGGGCTTCGTTAACGACCTCGTCGACTGATTGACCGTAGCCTCGTGTTAAAAACTCGAAAGCCTTCGCTGCGCGTTTCGGTGTATCCGCCAAGCCGGGTCGTTCCAGGTCTTCACCGATCGCCTTAATGATCTCTGCCCAATGCTGTTCCAAGAGAATCTCTCCGAGTATTTACACGATGTTCAGACCTATCGGGCCTGACCGGAGGCGATGGTATCAATCGTGCAATGCCATAGCAAACAGAGCGCCATGCTGGGTAAAATAAAGCAATGAAGCAATTTTCTGATTTTCATAACAGCGCACTGACAGTGGGCCAGGCTATACAGCTTTGCTGGGAACGTCTGCGTGATAGCGATGTGTTTTATGGCCACGGCACTGATAATCCATGGGATGAGGCAGTGCAGCTGGTATTGGCTGTCGTCCGGTTGCCGGCTGATGCTGATGACGGCGTGTTGCCGCATCCGGTCAGCGAAACTCAGGCGCAGGAACTGCAATCGCTTTTACAGCGTCGCATTAATGAGCGCGTCCCACTGCCTTATTTGCTCGGGCGTGCATGGTTTGCTGGCCTGGAGTTTGCCAGTGACAGCAGGGCCATTATCCCTCGTTCTCCAATTGCGGAACTGATACTTAACGATTACCAGCCCTGGTATTGCGGTCGCCAGCCGGAAGCTATCCTTGATCTTTGCTGCGGTGGTGGCTGCATTGGCCTGGCCGCGGCTCACTACGGCGAGGCTAAGGTTGATCTGGCCGACCTGGATACCGACGCACTGGCGTTGGCAGAAACCAATCGGAAGCGGCTGGAGCTAGAGGGCAGGGTAGATATCTATCATTCGGACTTATTTAACGGCTTGCCTGAAACACGATATGACCTGATTTTGTCCAACCCTCCTTATGTCGACAGTACAGATCTGGCGACCATGCCAGCAGAATATCATCACGAGCCAGAACTGTCCCTGGGCAGCGGCCCAGACGGTCTGGTGCTTACCCGCAAAATTTTATCCCAGGCAGGTGAACACCTTCTGGATAGCGGCCTACTCGTGGTTGAGGTCGGGAACAGCTGGGAGGCCCTGGAGCAGTTGTACCCGCGAGTGCCCTTTACCTGGTTAGAGTTTGAACACGGTGGGCATGGGGTCTTTGCACTAAGCGCCAAGGAATTACGGGAATACAGCGCCAGTTTTTGTGGATAATCGGTATAATGATCCGCTTTGAATTTAAAGATGCGTAAGACTCATGTCCGGTAACACCATAGGAAAACTCTTCACTGTCACCAGTTTTGGTGAAAGCCACGGCCCTGCGCTTGGCTGCATCGTCGACGGCTGTCCCCCGGGTTTGGAGTTGAGCGCAGGGGACCTTCAAGGCGATCTTGATAGGCGTAAGCCCGGTACTTCGAGGTTCACCACCCAGAGGCGGGAAGCTGACGAGGTCCGCATTCTTTCTGGCGTGTTTGAAGGCAAGACCACCGGGACATCCATTGGTATGTTGATCGAGAATACGGATCAACGGTCCAAGGATTACACGAACATTGCCAGTACTTTCCGACCCGCGCATGCAGATTACAGCTACAACCAGAAATACGGCTTTCGTGATTACCGCGGTGGTGGGCGATCCTCTGCGCGGGAGACTGCCATGCGGGTAGCCGCTGGAGCGATTGCCAAGAAATACCTGTTGACTCGCTACGGGATTGAAATTCGAGGTTACCTGGCCCAGTTGGGCCCGGTTCGCGCAGAAAAGTTCGACTGGTCGGTGGTGGAAACCAATCCTTTCTTTTGCCCTGACGTCGATGCGATTCCGAAAATGGAAGCGTATATGACAGCGCTCAACAAAGAGGGTGATTCCATCGGCGCGCGAATTAATCTGGTTGCGAGTAACGTGATGCCCGGTTTGGGCGAGCCAGTCTTTGACCGGCTCGATGCGGATATTGCCCACGCCATGATGGGTATTAACGCGGTGAAGGGCGTAGAAGTGGGCGCCGGCTTCGACAGTATTGAACAGAAGGGGACTGAACATCGCGACCTCCTCACTCCAGAAGGCTTTGTTGGTAACAACGCTGGTGGTGTATTGGGCGGGATTTCCAGCGGCCAGGACATTACAGTCAGCATTGCACTCAAGCCAACCTCGAGCATCCGTCAGCCCGGGGCAACCATTGATACAGAGGGGCAGGCGATGGAGATGGTCACTCATGGGCGACACGACCCCTGCGTGGGCATTCGGGCAACGCCTATTGCCGAGGCGATGTTGGCCATCGTGCTGATGGATCATCTGTTGCGCCATCGCGGCCAAAATGCAGATGTGGAATGCAGCACACCTGTTATTCCCGCTGCCAGACCTGACTAAGCACTTGGCCAAGGCTACCCGGAAGTATTATCGCACCCTGTTTTTAGGTGTCGCCGCTATGGCTGCACTCGTCTGGTCTGCAGTGGACCAGTTCGGCATTCCCTGGGAGGAAATGCTGAAGCTGTTGTTAGTGACAGTCGCTGTGATCGCGCTGGTGATTGTGCTGGCAGCGATCTGCGTGGGCCTTTGGGTGGGCTTGCGCAAACTGCTAGGGAAGGACCAGGAACCCTAGTCCAGGTCTATGTCCAGGGTCATGTTATTGGCAATGTCTTCGAGGGTGTCGTGGAGGTCATCCATGTTGGTGTTTTCACGGATTTGGGCATCTATTCGCGCTTTGAATAGCAGCTCACCGCTCATCGCGGCGCTATCGACCTGACTGTCCATTTCTACTACGTTGATTTCGCGCTCTGCAAGTGCGCGGGAAATTTCACGCACAATCCCCAATCGATCAGGGCCCAGAACCGTGAGGGTGATAGCCTTGCCTCCCGTTATTATCGCGGTGTCATTGGTCTGCGTCACCCGCACGCTCAACCCACTTGCTGATAGGGCCTTCAGTTCCGCTTCAAGATCGGGTCCGCTAGCAGTGGGCAGCGATACCAGGATTAAGCCTGCGAACTTGCCGCCCAATTGAGAAAGCCTGCTCTCATGCCAGTTTCCGCGATTACTTTCAATGACGCTGGACAGCTGCTCTATAAGCCCGGGTCGGTCATCGCCGATAAAGGTAATGATGTAGGATGTATCCACCAAATGTCTCCACATTAAAAGGCGCAGGCCGTATATTAACCCGCATTGGAGGTACAAAGAAGGAGCAAGCTTAACAGATGTCGTCCTACATACAGGTCCCACCCAGCCGCCTGAGTGCTGAAATCTTGCAGGCGCTACTGGAGGAGTTTGCCAGCCGGGATGGTACCGATTATGGCGAGGTGGAGTTGACCATGAATCAAAAGACGGGCAACCTTCGCCGCCAGTTGGAATGCGAAGAAGTCATCATTCTTTTTGAGACAGAAAGCGAGCAGTGGGATCTCGTAGCCGCAGAGCACGCCCAGGCATTATTAGAGGATTAGCAAAGCAAAATGTCGATAGAGCCCGACCATACTCTGGATGCTACCGGACTACTCTGCCCTGAGCCGGTCATGATGTTGCACAACATCATTCGCGATATGCAGGTGGGGGAGGTCGTGCAGGTACTGGCCACCGATCCCTCTACCCAGCGGGACATACCGAAGTTCTGTAGCTTCCTCGGGCATGAGTTGTTGCTACAGGATGAAGCCGACGGGGGCTATCGCTACTGGCTACGCAAGAAAGGTAGTGCTTAATGGGTGCTGTGGCCCCGTCACAAGGTTTTGAATGCTTCCGACTGGAAGAAGTGTTCAATCGCTGCTTTGCCGACTCGCAAAATACGCGGTTGGTCGGTGGTGCAGCCGAACCGCTGTTTCAGCCAGCGGCGGCAGATCAAATGATAAACCTACTGTTTTTCCGAGAAGATTACTTTGCCAGTGCTCTTCACGAAATTGCGCATTGGTGTATTGCCGGGCTCGAACGGCGCAAGCAGCTGGACTTTGGTTATTGGTATGCTCCCGAGGGCCGCAGTGAGAATGAGCAAAAAACGTTTGAAGCGGTAGAGGTGAAACCGCAAGCGCTGGAGTGGTTTTTCTCCATGGCATGCAATTACCCCTTTCGAATCAGTGTTGATAACTTTGGCATCGGCGGTGAGTTACCGGACACTTTGCGGTTCAGGCGCGATGTAGCGGCTCAAGCAAGATATTGGCAGCAAAAAGGATTGCCGCCCCGGGCGATGCGCTTCTTTGATGCGCTCGTCAAAGAATTTGATACGGGGGTTGAAATGGGTAAGCTGCAATTTGATGCAGAGGCACTGGCTTGATGGCGAAGCAGCGCGCCTGGCTCCTGGATTCCTCAATCTACATTTTCAGAGCCTGGTTTTCCATGCCCGACCAATGGCACACCCAGGACGGCTCCCCTCTAAATGCGGTTTATGGCTACGCCAACTTCCTCCACGATTTTGTTGCGCAGACACAGCCATCGCCCTGGATTGCAGCAGCATTTGATGAAAGTTTGGGCAGCTGTTTCCGCAATGAAATATTTTCTGGTTACAAGTCCAGCCGGGCTTTGCCTGACGAAGCGCTGGCTTTTCAGCTAGAGGCCTGTCGAACGTTAACCGAGCTGTGCGGTATTCCCTGCTATGGAGGTGAGCGATACGAGGCAGATGATTATCTCGCTACGCTCGCCCGTCTCGCTCGCCTGCAAGAGTTGCCCGTCACTGTTGTGACCCGCGATAAGGATCTCGGGCAGCTACTGGTCTCTGAGCGCGATGAGTGGTGGGACTTCGCTGCAAATCAAACACTGGATAGGACTGGGTTTCAAACGCGATTTGGTGTCAGGCCAGAGCAATTCGCTGATTACCTTGGCCTCGTAGGCGATAAGGTGGACGATATTCCCGGTGTGCCAGGCGTTGGTGCAAAAACCGCGGCGGCATTGATTTCCAGCCTGGGCGGCCTTGAACAGATCGAGCAGGATATGGGTCGCGTGAGCGAGCTACCAATACGAGGTGCGGCACGTTTGCAAGAGCGACTGAGTGAACATTGGCCGCAAGCCTTGCTGTCGAGGGACCTGGCGCAGTTAGACAGCGAGATTAATGAATTGAAAGACCTTGTCGAATTCTCACTGGTTCCGGAAAGCACCGCTGAAGTGGCCGACTTTTTGGCTTCACTGGGTATTGGTGGCCCATTAGTCAGGCGTTGGCGTAAGCTCGGGGTAGAGGTGTCTGGCGCGTGACTCTGTGTGTTTTAGCTGATGAAAACATCCCAGCGGTAGAAGATTTACTGGGTCCCGGGTTTGACGTGCTTACCGCGTCAGGGCGCGAAATTTCGCGAGAGCAGCTCCAGGGTGTGGACGCGTTGCTGGTCCGATCTGTCACCCGGGTTGATGCCAGCTTGCTCCAGGGCACCGCTGTTCGTTTCGTTGGGACCGCGACCAGTGGCACCGATCACATTGATACTGACTGGCTTCAGCGTTCTGGAGTCGACTTTGCCTTTGCGCCGGGATCAAATGCAAATTCCGTTGTGGAGTATGTCATTGCTGCAATAGCTTATTCAGGGAATCATCTGGAACGGCTGAGAGCGGGAGGCTCGTTAGGGGTTGTCGGCTATGGTGTGATCGGCGCAGCCATTGTGGCCCGGTTCTCGGCATTGGGGGTAGCAGCGAAGGTGTATGACCCCTGGTTACCTGAAGACAGCGTCCCGGGATATGCAGAACTTGAGGAAGTGTTGGCCTGTGATGTCATCAGTTTACACCCGGAGCTCACGAATCAGTCCCCTTGGCCAAGTTATCACCTGCTTGGGAAGGATACCCTGGCGCTGCTGTGTAAAGGGCAGCTGTTAATTAACGTGAGTCGAGGTCCGGTCATTGATAATAGTGCGTTATTGGAGCGCCTGAATAGTTTGGATAGCCCCACAGTAGTTCTGGACGTCTGGGAAGATGAGCCCAGGATTTCACCTGAGCTCTTGTCCAGGGTGCATATTGGTACGGCGCATATTGCGGGCTATAGCTTCGATGGCAAAGTTAAAGCCACTCGCATGCTGTGCACGGCAATGGCAAACAGTTTGAACTTTGACCTGCCTGCCACAAAAACACCTGAATCGAGTGTACAAGAACCCGTTATCTTACCCTCCGGGCTATCTTTCGAAGACGGTCTTAGGACCCTTATCCGCAACTGTTATCAAATTGAACGGGATGATAAGTTGCTGCGCGCTGCGACTTTGGATCAAGGCCCTGATGCTCAGGCGGCTCAGTTTGACCTACTTCGCAAGAATTACGCCAGGCGGGCTGAACTTAGAGGTCAGCGGGTTTTAGTCCAGAACGCAAACACAGCCGAGCTTGAACTGGTCAGCGCTCTGGGCTGTGTGCCTGTGCAGTCGGAGGGCTAGGCCAGTGCCATCGCTGACACTTGGTTTTATTGTTAATCCTCTCGCCGGCCTTGGCGGTAGTCGTGGCCTCAAGGGCAGTGACGGAGAACAACTTCGCGCACTGGCGCTGGGTATGACTGACGCTGAAAAACGGCGCTCGAATGAGCGTGCGGCTCGGGCCATGAAGTACCTGGTTTCTGTTGAGGGCGTTGAAGTGGTGACCTGGTCAGGCGCCATGGGCGGTGACCTGTGCGCCGCCCTCGGTCTTACCCACCGTATTATTGGCAGCAGTAACAATGCCCTAAGTGCGGCAGTGGATACCTGCCATGCCGCTGGTGATATTTTGTCCGCAGGTGTCGATGTACTGGTGTTCGCCGGCGGGGATGGCACAGCCCGTGATATTTACGATGTGGTTGGCGGTAACCTGCCCGTACTGGGTATTCCGGCAGGCGTAAAAATGCATTCGGGCGTATTTGCCGTGTCGCCAGAAGCTGCGGGCGAGCTACTCAAGGAGTTGGCTATTGGCGGATTGGTGGGCTTGCGGCTCCAGGAAGTCAGGGATATAGACGAGGAGGCTTTTCGTCATGACCAGGTGCGCAGCCGCTTTTACGGCGATATGCAGGTCCCCGGAGAAGGACGTTATCTGCAGCATACCAAAGTGGGCGGGCGAGAGAGTCAGGAGCTGGTTGCCGCGGAGATCGCCGCCTGGGTGACGGAGCGGATGGAAGAGGGCATTCTCTATGTGATAGGTCCCGGGTCGACCACGGCCGCAATAATGGAGGAGCTCAACCTGGACAATACTTTGTTAGGTGTGGATGTTGTTCGCGATGGCAAACTCTTAGTCAGTGACGCCAATGAAACCGACTTACTCGAAATCCTCGAACAGCATTCAGGCCCCGCAAGGCTTTATGTTACGGCGATCGGCGGTCAGGGCCATATTTTCGGTCGTGGCAATCAACAGCTTTCACCCAGGGTCATTCGCGCGATTGGGTCGGGTAATGTGTCGGTGGTGGCGGCGAAATCGAAAATCAGCAGTCTGGATGGTCGGCCTTTACTCGTGGATACTAACGATCCGCAACTGGATGCCGAACTCTGCGGCTACCGCGAGGTCATAACCGGCTACGACGATCGAATATTGTACCCGGTTGCAAGCATGGTTAATCAGGAGGAATGATGAAAGACAACGACTACTGGCGCGATAAGCTCACCGATGAAGAGTTCAAAGTCTGCCGTGAAAAAGGCACCGAGCAGCCCTTCACCGGTGAATACTGGGATACAACTGAGAACGGGGTATACAACTGTCGCTGCTGTGGTGAGCCCCTGTTTATGTCTGACAGCAAGTTTGACGCCGGTTGCGGTTGGCCCAGCTTTTTCCGTCCCGCGGATGCTGAAGTCATTGAGGAGGCTGCGGACCATGCTCATGGTATGACTCGCACCGAAATAATGTGTAAAAAGTGCGGCTCTCACCTGGGTCACGTATTTGAGGATGGTCCACAGCCCACGGGGCTTCGCTATTGTGTAAACAGCCTCTCAGTGAAGTTGGATAAAGACCAAAGCTGAGCCTAGGGGGTATTTCTTCGTAGTTGAGTGAGCTGCGCCATAATAGCCACGGCGATCTCTATTGGGGTTTTACTGCCAATGTCCAGACCGACAGGGGCGTGCAATTTGTTGATGGCATCGCTGGATAAACCCAGTGCTGTTAGCCGCTCCTTGCGTTTTTGCGTCGTGCGCATTGAGCCCAGTGCGCCCACATACCAGGCAGAAGTCTCCAGCGCCTCCATCAAAGCCATATCGTCAATACGCGGGTCATGCGTGAGCGTAATAACCACTGAATATTTGTCGGCAGCGTGCTCCAGGACGATATCGTCTGGCATTCCCTGGATTAAATTTACCGCCGGCCCGGCCCACCGATCGAGCATTGCCTGACGTGGGTCTGTCACCAACACTTCGTAATCCATTGCCAGAGCCAATTCAGCCAGGGTGTGAGATAGCTGGCCTGCTCCCACCAATAGCATACGCATCTGTGGACCAAACACCTGGCGCAATTGACCTTTTTCGAAAGCCAAGGGCGAGAACCCGGCGGCTGCGCTTAACCGGGTCTCGCCCGATTTAAGGTCTAGTTCGCGCAGCATACACTCGCGTTTCTGTAGGGAATCCGACAGTGGCTTTACCCAGCCCAGGCATTGCTTGCTCAATCGCTGTGCCACAATTAGCATCCTGCCACCGCAGGGTAGGCCCAGCTTTTCGTTCTCTTCAGGGCTGACGCCGAACTCTATAAGCTGTGGCATGCTGTCATCAATCTGTCCATGTGACAGGCGTTCAAGGAAGTCTTCCTCAACACATCCGCCAGAGAGTGAACCCGCTGTCTCGCCTGATTCAAGGCAGGTGAGCATGGAGCCCGCTGGGCGAGGGGAGGAGCCGGTAGTTTTGACAATGGTGCAAAGCCAGGGACGTAATCCGCTCGCGCACCAGTTTTCGGCTTGTGTCAGCACTGATTGATGGTCAGCTAACATGATTTTTTCATCCGTATCATTATCCCGACAGTTTAGAGCTTGTTGCCGAGTGAGTCGTGCAGACTATCGCATTCAAGTGTGCGAAGACTAGCAGGGGAGTCATTGATAGTGCCGCCAGAAGATGGCAGACAATAGAGGATAATTGGAGCGGGAAACCGGGTTCGAACCGGCGACCTCAACCTTGGCAAGGTTGCGCTCTACCAACTGAGCTATTCCCGCAATCAGGTGCTGCGCTTTATACCACCGCCGTGGTCACCGAAACCGGCGAGGCTGCGCGCCCCGCCTCAACCTTGGCAAGGTTGCGCTCTACCAACTGAGCTATTCCCGCAATCAGGTGCTGCGCTTTATACCACCGCCGTGGTCACCGAAACCTTCGAGGCTGCGCGCCCCGCCTCAACCTTGGCAAGGTTGCGCTCTACCAACTGAGCTATTCCCGCAATCATCAATTGAGTGGCGTCCCCTAGGGGGTTCGAACCCCTGTTACCGCCGTGAAAGGGCAGTGTCCTAGGCCGCTAGACGAAGGGGACACGTTGGTCTCAATCGAGAGAGGCGCGCAGTTTAGGTGCCGTAACTGGGTCAGTCAAGCCTCAGTCAGGGATTTTTTTGTTGCTATTTTTGCTGTAACTTCAGTGGCTTAGATCTTAACCCTAGAGCTGAATTTAGGGCGTGATGACGATATTCGGAACAACCTGAACTATGTGGCAAAAGAGAATCCAGTGAAAATACTACTGTTGGCCAACAGTGACCTGGCAAGCAACTATGCGCTGAACCTCCTGCTGCCCAAGCTTCAGGGGCACCAGATGAAGCTGTTCTTGTCATCGTCGGTAGGGGGCAACAACCGCCGTGATCCAGCGCTTGAGCGGCTTAGATTTTTTGAGCAGGATCTCTTCAACAAGCTGGTTTTTCCGCTCTTGAGCCAGGGGGCGGCACCTAAAATGAAAGGGTTTTATGGATTTGCACCGTTGCTGGTTGAGGCCGCGTCGATCGAAAACAGTATCAACGCCCCCGAAGGGTTGGCCCGTGTGGTCGATTTTGCCCCCGATCTCATAATATCAATTCGGTATGGAGGGATTCTTAAGGAAGAACTGATAGGGCTGCCAGGCAGGGGTATCATTAACCTGCATTCCGGCAGACTGCCACAGTATCGGGGTGTGATGGCCACGTTTTGGGCAATGCTGTCTGGTGATACGGAGCTGGGTACGACGCTGCATACCATAGAGGATGCTAGCATCGACACAGGACGAGTGATCGCGACGACGGGCACTGCCCTCGATGCAGGCAAGTCCTATCTTGGCAATGTGTTGGATTTATACAGCCCCGCAGTAGAGAATATCGTTAAGGCTGTTGCGGTTCTGGCCCGGGGTGAGGCACTGCGTTGCGAACAGCAGCAACAGGGCGGTACTTATTACTCTTTTCCCTCTGGTGAGGACCTCGCCCGTTTTGCTGAAATGGGTTACGAACTGTTCAATCCACAGGAGCTGCTTTCTTTTGCGAGTGAGAATTATCTGGTCGATTCTTAGGCAGCTTTCGTTTAAATTTTAATGGAAGGATTAAGATGTTGAAGACAACACACCTGTTTGCGCTATTGCTGTTTACATCGTGCGCAGCGGCCGAACCTTTGCTAAAAAGTAGTCAGTCCTGGGACGCTGGAGAAATAAGCTACCCATCGGGGCGGGCTGAAGTGACTTCCGTTATTCTGAAATTGGATGAGGGAAAAGCGGCGCCATTTCATTGCCACCCGATACCGACAATGGGGTATGTGTTGCAAGGGTCGGTTAAGGTCGAAACTAAAGCGGGAAAAACAATAGTGATAGAGCAAGGTGACTCCGTAGTAGAAGTTATGCGCACTGTGCATAGAGGTATCGCCCAAGATGGCCCAGCGAAAATCGTCGTCTTTTATGCAGGGGCGGAAGGTGTGCCAACCACTGTATTGCCTGTCGATGACCCTCAGGGTAAGTACTGCACACCCTAGGCAGTTCAGCGAGTAACTTTCAGTTATTTCCCCTTGCAGGGGAAGGCACGCTGCAATGCGTCAACCATTACCAGCGAAAAAGGAACCTGAATTCCAAGTTCAGAAAACTCAGTGTATTCCGCTTCACGAATCTGCAGCTCTTTTTCAAACAGATTCAGCGCCAGCTCATCAGTCATCTGTTGATCATCCGGGATGCACCAGGAGCGCTTGTTTTCGGGCAGGTCGCTGGTTGCCATAAACAGCCCATCGAGCAGTCCGTCAAGGTACATCCGAACCTGCAGATCAATAGCCTCGTTATTCTTGCCGTACTTGTCTTGCATTTCCCGATAGCTATCGACGGTTAATGCGGCCTGTGCGCCACTCGCCAGCAGGCATAAAAAGGCTATTGCGGAACGTGCCATCAAAGTTCTGTCTCCAAAGCATTATTTAGCCAACTCAAGGCCGGCACGCACTGCCTCTACTGCAAACTGAGTAGGCTTGCCCGCGCTTCTCGCAGGTTAAGGGTTTCGCCTTTGTCTGCGGCTGCGTAGCGCATATCGTCCAATTTCTGATAAGCCGCAATTTCCTCATCTGGCATGTAGTGGAGGCATTCTCCACCGAGGAACCATAGCAAATCCCTCGGAAAAGTAGGGGCAAAATCTGGGTAAGTGGTGAACAGCCGCGAAACCAGCGTGGCTCCGTCGGCATAGAGGTCGCCGTCATTTTTTTGAAGGTCGCTAAAACGGTCTGCGAGTTCTCTTAGGGAGTCTCCCTCGGGTAAGTGTTCCAGCCGTTTAGTCATATTGGCGGCAAACTCTGCCAATAGTTCCCTGCAATGACTGGCATATTGGGCATCATTCATTGTTGATATCGTCTCGTGGTCGCAATGCGGGTACAATAGCTCGTTTTTTCAGGCGCCATACGTCCAAAATGATACCAGCACTCACTATCAAAAACCTCAGCAAAGTTTACGGTAACGGTTTTGAAGCCTTGAAAGGCATTAGCCTGACAGTAGAGCAGGGCGACTTTTATGCCTTGCTCGGTCCCAATGGCGCCGGTAAGTCGACCACCATCGGTATTATTTGCTCCCTGGTGAGCAAAACCGGTGGCCAGGTTCAGGTGTTTGACGCTGATATCGACAATGACTTTCCTGCTGCCAAGAAATATATCGGTATCGTGCCACAGGAATTTAACTTCAATATGTTCGAAACGGCATTCGACATTGTTGTTAATCAGGGTGGCTACTATGGCATGCCTGTCGAACTTGCCAGAGAGCGTGCGGAAAAATACCTGAAGGAACTGGGATTGTGGGATAAGCGCTCTGTACCGACAAGAACCTTGTCAGGTGGAATGAAAAGACGATTGATGATCGCGAGGGCACTGGTTCATGAGCCTAGATTGCTGATCCTGGATGAACCGACAGCGGGTGTGGACATCGAAATGCGCCGCTCAATGTGGGACTTTCTGGAGAAAATTAATGCGGCGGGTACGACCATCATTCTGACCACGCACTACCTCGAGGAAGCGGAGGCCTTGTGTCGGCACATTGGTATCATTAATCACGGCGAAATTGTTGAGGATACGTCCATACGTGAACTGCTGCGTCGCCTGCAACGAGAGGTTTTTATCCTCGATAGCGTTGAAGACCTGCCGGAGGACATCAGGGTAGAGGGGTTTGTTACCCGCAGGATAGATGCTCACAGTATGGAGATAGAGGTTCAGAAGGGGCAGCACATCAATCAGGTATTCTCAGCTCTTGATAGCCAGGGCATACACGTTGGCAGTATGCGCAACAGAGCTAACCGGCTGGAAGAAATGTTTGTCAGCCTGGTGGAGGGCGCCGCATGAACGCTACCGAACAATTCCGTGCATTCATGACTATAGTGCGCAAGGAAATCAGGCGATATCTACGTATCTGGACCCAAACCTTGTTGCCCTCAGCTATCACCATGTCCTTGTACTTTGTGATTTTTGGAACGTTGATCGGATCGCGTATTGGTGAAATGGGTGGCTTCACTTACATGGAGTTTGTCGTGCCGGGATTGATCATGATGGCGATCGTCACCAACTCATACTCCAACGTAGTGTCCTCATTTTTTGGTTCCAAGTTTAATCACAGTGTTGAAGAGTTACTGGTTTCACCGACGCCAAACTACGTGATATTGATGGGCTATGTGGTAGGAGGCATTAGCCGTGGTTTGCTTGTCGCGATAGTGGTCACCATGGTTTCACTGTTCTTCACCCGACTACAAATACACAGTTATTTCGTCGTGATTGCAATTGTGCTGATGACCTCTACGCTGTTTGCGCTTGCAGGTTTTATTAATGCCGTGTTCGCCAATAGCTTTGATGATATTTCCATTATTCCGACATTTGTTCTCACGCCGCTGATTTACCTGGGTGGGGTGTTCTACTCCATGGACTTGCTGCCAGACTTCTGGGCCGGGGTATCCAAGCTTAACCCACTGGTTTATGTCGTGAACGCTTTCCGGTACGGCGTGCTTGGGGTTTCAGACGTTAGCCTGGGCTTCTCGTTTGGCATGATTGCCCTGTTTACCGCGGTGGCTTTTGCGTTCAGCATGCATCTGCTTAATAGCGGCAAACGGTTGAGGCAGTAGGCTGATGCGCGACGACGATGGGGAGTTGCTGCTGGGCAAAAATGTTGCCGTGGTCGATGAATACAGCCCGCAGCTGCTTTACCCGATCAACAGGCAAGCCGCGAGAACGGAGTTAGGGCTAGACGGTGAACTTCCATTCACTGGGGTCGATTTGTGGCACGCCTATGAGGTTTCCTGGCTGGACGAACATAACAAGCCAATCGTCAGGGTAGGGCGCTTTTTTATTCCAGCCGATTCCCCTTCGATGGTTGAATCCAAGTCCTTCAAGCTTTACCTCAATTCACTGAATGGGACAAACTATCGATCGGAAGAAGCGCTTAGCGATACGCTGCGGAAAGATATTAGTGATGCCGTTGGTGCAAGGATAGAGATGGAGTTGCTCCCGGTGGATGCCCCTGAGCTCGATGGAGGTGTTCCCGACGGTACATGCCTGGATGGTCTGTATGTTGAAATTGACAACAGTCCGCCCGATGCTTCGCTATTGTGCGTTGGAACCGAGGTTGTCGATGAGTCGTTATACAGTCATCTGCTTCGCTCGCTTTGCCCGGTAACTGGCCAACCTGACTGGGCAACGGTATACGTTCACTATCGGGGTAGGTCACTGGCCCATGAAAGCCTGTTGCGTTATCTCATTGCATTTCGTCAGCATCAGGAGTTTCACGAGCAGTGTGTGGAACGTATGTTCTGCGATATTTATAAGCTGATCAGTCCTGAATTTCTGGAAATCCAGGCGTTTTATACCCGGCGTGGTGGTATGGACATCAATCCATTTCGAAGCACTGATCCGGACCCTATTCCTCTTTCCAGGATGAATCGACAGTAGTCACTTCCAGCGGTGAATTTACCTCTGGCGGGACTGGAAACTGGCAGCGCTTATGGTATGATGCGCGCCCTTACGGTGAGGTGGCCGAGTGGTCGAAGGCGCACGCCTGGAAAGTGTGTAACGGGAAACCGTTCGAGGGTTCGAATCCCTCCCTCACCGCCATATTGTGGAGCCCCTTTTAAGGGGCTTTTTCGTTTATACCTGACGGCCCCTGCTATTTCTCCTTTGGTTATTTGTGCCAGAATGTCTGCTCAGACAAACAGCTGCGTGGCCAATGAAAAAAATTCTTTTAACACTTAGTTTGCTGTTGGTGCTGATACCCGTCTTGTTGCTTTGGCTGGCGGGCATTCCGCCACGGGGCATCATGGAAATGCCCTCGGTTGGAGCCGGACTAACGGCCAAGTTGGCTTGCTCTGGTTACTACCTCTCCGGATTCAACGATGAAAAGAATTTGACCGACATTGCCAGCTATTCGCCCGCTGTGGCGATGATTAATTTGCGCCACGAACCGCCGGAAACCGTGGTAGCCAGTCTCTATGGAACCCAGGCCCGAGCGCGGCATTACCCCGGCCTGGGCTGCACTTTGCAACATTCAGGCATGGTCGATCTGGCAGCAGTTGATGTTCCCGCGCTTGCTCACAGGCAGGGAGCGTGGCCACTTGGCGCTGAGGTACCCGAAGCAGACTCGGAAATGCAGGGTTTGCTGGAACAAATGCTGCGCAGTGATAACCTCGATGGGCTCGATACCAGGGCTCTGTTGGTGATGCATAACGGACAAATTATCGCTGAGGCCTATGGGCCTGATATCAACCGTGAAACGCCGTTGCTAGGCTGGTCAATGGGTAAAAGCGTCAGTGCCCTGATGGTGGGTCGAATGGAGGCGATGGGAGCCTTGCAGCGCGGCGATCAGCGGCTTTTTGCTGAATGGTTAAATGATTCCCGCAGAGACATCAGCGTTGAAAATATGCTGCAGATGTCTACCGGCCTTGAGTTTAGCGAGCCCTATGTCCCGGGTAATGACTCAACCCGGATGCTATTTACCGCTGCGAGCGCCGCTGACGTGGCGATGAAAAGTTCGTTAAAGTTTGAGCCGGGTACACACTGGTCCTATTCATCGGGCACCAGCAATTTGCTCACTCGACTGGTATCTGATCGGCTGGGAGCTGGCACGCAGGGCCTGGTCGATTTTTTTGCCACTGAGATAGCCCAACCACTGGGCCTGCGTCACACTACTTTTGAGCTGGATGCGAGTGGAGTCATGGTAGGTAGCTCCTATATATATGCTCCAGCCAGAGACTGGGCGAGACTCGCCTTGCCTATGTTAAATGATGGCCGGGTGGGTTCCATGCAGTGGTTACCCGAAGGCTGGGTTGAGGCGGCGAGTGCCGCTAATACGAGTAACAACGAGGGACGTTATGGCTATCAATTCTGGCTGAACAGCGGAGGCGACTCGCTGCGGTGGCCTGCTCTGCAGGCGGGTGCTTATGCCATGTCGGGCAATCGAGGGCAGGTGGTGATGATCTTTCCCGCCTTGAACGCGGTGATTGTTCGCCTCGGATGGACGGCAGGTAGTTATCCCATTGATAGCAACTTTCAGTCCATTCAGGCGCTACTGATGCGCCCTTAAAGCACCAGTTCCGCCATGTCACGGAGCAACTTTTCGTCACCGTTAATCAGCAGGCTGGTCACCGGTGAGTTCTCCCAGTCGCTGAGTTTTTCCCTAATGCGCTCAATCGGTCCGCAGAGGGAGATTTCATCGGCAAATTGATCCGGCACAGCGGCAATACCTTCATCACGCTTACCCTCAAGGAACAGGCGCTGGATCTCCTCAGCTTCATCTGGAAAGCCCATTCTCGCCATCAGTTCCTTGTGGAAGTTACGTTTGGCTGCGCCCATGCCACCGATGTAAAAGCCCAGCATGGCTTTGACCGGGTAGAGGGCATCCTGAAGGTTGTCGTTGATGTACACCATGACCGTGGGTGAAATTTCAAAGCCCTCTTTGGCGTCAACCAATTGATCGGCGTATACCTCCTGGCGGTAGGGCGAGTAGTAAAGGGGTAGCCAGCCGTCGGCGATCTGGGCAGTTTGGGTGACGTTCTTGGGGCCTTCTGCGCCAATAAAAATGGGGACGTCAGCTCTCACGGGGTGCGTAATCGGTTTCAGCGGCTTACCCATGCCCCATGAACCCGCGCCTGTGTACGGCAATGGGTAGAACTCACCATCGCTGGTGACGGGAGCCTCCCGGGCGAGTACCTGGCGAATAATATCCACATATTCACGGGTGCGAGTAACGGGCTTGGAGTAGGGTTGGCCATACCACCCCTCGACGACCTGTGGTCCGGACACCCCCAGACCAAGAATCATACGACCACCAGAGAGAGCATCCAGGGCCAATGTGGCCATTGCACAGGCTGTCGGAGTGCGAGCAGAGAGCTGCGCCACCGATGTGCCCAGTCGAATACGAGAGGTCTGGGCACCTATCCACGAAAGCGGTGTAAAGCAATCATTGCCCCAGGATTCCGCCGTCCAGACCGAATCAAAGCCAAGATTCTCAGCCTCTTGTGCCAGTAGCGTGTGATTGTTGCCCGGGCAAAGTGATCCCCAGTACCCCAGTTGCAAGCCCAATTTGAGTTTTGTCATCTATCAGCTCCTGTCTATGGGAGCTACTCTACGCCAGCGAAGACTGTGGCGAAAAGTGCCCAGCGGCCAAAATGCCTGACTCCAACGATCAGCACTGTCTTTCAGTCGCGCCATTGGCTAGACTCTGCCGGCTGTAATAGGGACGAGAACCACCATGTCACAATTGACTCATCTGGATGAAACGGGCGCCGCACGCATGGTTGATGTGGGTGACAAGCATGTCACTCAGCGTGTCGCTGTCGCCACGGCGACCATTAGCATGCAGCCGGAGACCCTGCGGCTCCTGCGAGAGGGTGGTCACAAGAAAGGTGATGTGATTGCTGTCGCCAGGGTCGCTGGTATACAGGCGGCAAAAAAGTGTGCCGACCTGATTCCTTTGTGCCACCCCCTGATGCTTAATTCGGTGGATGTCAGTTTTGACTTGAGTGCCGGGAATGACCGGGTCGATATTCAGGCCAGCTGCAAGGTTGATGGGAAGACGGGCGTTGAGATGGAAGCGCTTACCGCTGTTTCAGTGGCTGCGCTGACGGTTTACGACATGTGCAAGGCGGTAGACCGAGGCATGGAAATATCTCGCATAGGCCTCATTGAAAAGCAGGGCGGGAAGTCAGGCCACTGGCGTCGCGGAGCTGACGAGTAATGCTAAGAGTACTTTTTTTTGGCCGTTTCAGGGAGGAGTTGGGCTGCGCGGAGTTGAGCCTGGAATTCAGCTCGAGTTCCTCGAGCCTGGAAAGACTCCAGCACAAGCTGATGGCAGAGCAAGGCGTTAAGTGGGCCGAAGTGCTTTCTCAGAAAAATGTTATCTGCGCCGTCAATCAGGAAGTGGCGACTGAGAATCTAGCGCTGAATGATGGCGACGAAATCGCCTTTTTCCCACCGGTCACCGGTGGCTGAAATGCGGCCGACTTTGAATGTCATCGTGCAAGCAGACGATTTTGACGCTGCCACTCTGCAGGCCGGACTGTTGCAGGGCGATGCCTCTGAGGGAGCTGTGGCGACTTTTACAGGCTATGTACGCAGCGACAATGATAATCGCCAGGTTCATAGCCTGGAGCTTGAGCACTATCCTGGCATGACCGAGAGCAGCGTATTGCAGATCCTCCAGGAGAGCGCTCAACGTTGGCCGGTACTATCAGCGGGTGTTGTGCACCGTGTTGGCAGGCTGAGTCCCGGAGAGCATATTGTTTGGGTAGGAGTCAGCTCTTCCCATCGAGGTGCGTCCTTCGCTGCCTGCGAGTTCATCATGGACTACCTGAAAACTCGTGCGCCATTCTGGAAGAAAGAACTGGGCCCTGAAGGTGGGCACTGGGTTGATGCCAGGGAGAGTGACAGTGAGCGGGCAGGTCGCTGGCAAGCCGAAACAGACAAATAACCGAAACAGGGGATGCAGCGGGGTATTCCCTGGGGTCAAATATCGCTCTAATAACACAAGATAAAGGAATCTCAATGAACATCGACGGACGTGAACTACGCAACGCGCTTGGCCGCTTCGCCACTGGAGTCTGCGTTATCACCACGATAGATGCGCAAGGTAATGCGGTGGGTATGACTGCAAACTCTTTTTCCTCGGTGTCCCTGGATCCGCCTCTGGTGCTCTGGAGCTTGCAGAGCGGTTCCGACATGTACAATACGTTTGCTCACCCGCGGCGTTATGCCATTAACGTTCTCAGCTCAGAGCAGATGGATCTGTCCAATCAGTATGCTAAAAAAGGCGACCATCTACTTGATCCCGGCCATTACAGCATTGGCCGTCATGGCGCTCCCATTATTCGTAACTCTCTGGTTAGTTTTGAGTGCGACTTGGACGTTACCCACGAGGGGGGCGACCATTTGATTATCATTGGCAGGGTCAAGGATGTGTCTTCGCGTCCTACCGGAAAGCCTCTGCTGTTTCATTCCGGCAGCTATTGCGAGTTGCACTGAGTCTCGCCGTGCGCAGCGATAGGTTCTATACTGCTGCCTTTCTTCGAGAGGCTCCCTGGGGAGCGGTGGTATATACCTGAATGAAATTTTGCACTGGCTGCGGCAGCACCGTAGCGCTTAGCATCCCGGAAGGTGACGATCGCGAGCGGTTCGTCTGTACTAGCTGTGAAGTGATTCACTACGTAAACCCGAGGGTTATCGTTGGTTGCCTGCCTATCTATGAGGGCAAGGTGCTGCTCTGTAAGCGCGCCATTGAACCAAGGCTCGGTTATTGGACGCTCCCGGCGGGCTTCATGGAGAATGGCGAAACGACCCCTCAGGGTGCTGCCAGGGAGACCTGGGAAGAGGCCAGGGCAAAAGTCAGCGGGCTTGAGCTCTATCGAGTCTTCGATGTGCCGTATATCAGCCAGGTCTACATGTTTTATCGCTGTACTCTTGATAATGGTGAATACGGTGTTGGGCCAGAAAGCCTTGAGACCGGGCTTTATTCGGAGGATGAAATTCCGTGGGACGATATCGCATTCCCGGTGGTCAGGGAGACACTGAAAGAATATTTTGAGGATGTCCGGGAAGGGCATTATCCGGTCAGGGTCTCGGCGATCGAATACCGGCATCGAACTAAAAGCAAGACGGAGTAAAACATGGCATTTCCAAAGATTGGCAACATGGCGCCTGCGTTCACCCTGTTAGATCAGGATGGCAATAAGGTTAGCTTGAAACAATTTCGCAATGAAAAAAACGTGGTGTTGTATTTCTATCCCAAGGCAATGACACCGGGGTGCACGGTACAGGCCTGCGGTATTCGCGACAGCAAAAAGGAACTCGCCAGGCAAAAAACGGTGGTGCTAGGTGTTAGCCCCGATCCTGTAGCCCGCCTGGGAAGGTTTATTGACAAGCAGGAACTCAATTTTACCTTGCTGTCGGATGAGGATCACGCGATCACAGACAAGTACGGTGCCTGGGGTCTGAAGAAGTTTATGGGACGCGAGTTCATGGGCGTATTGCGCACGACTTTTATCATCGGCAAAGACGGCAGACTGAAGCATGTTATGGATAAGGTGAAAACGAAGAGCCATCACGATGATGTGATAGCACTCATCAAGGAACTTGGCTTAAACAAGTCCTGAATCCATGCTGACTTATCCCTTCGAGGATGTTCCTGCTCCTGGAGCGCTGCAGCAAGTAGCTGACGGCGTCTATTGGTTGCGCATGCCGCTTCCTCTGGCATTGGATCACATCAATCTCTACTTGATTGAAGACACCGACGGCTGGTGGATTGTGGACACCGGAATGGCTATTGGCGACACCGAAGCACTGTGGCAGCAGATATTCGATACCCATCTCCAGGGAAAGCCAGTAAAGGCCGTCGTCTGTACCCACTGGCATCCGGATCATACCGGCTTGGCCGGCTGGCTCTGCGACCGATGGAAGGTGCCATTTTATATTACCCAGGCGGAATACCTGACCGGGCTTGTCTATACCCGATCGTCGTCTGAGCACTTCGGGTGGACGAACGAGCGACACCAGATTCGTTCGGGGCGAGGTGAGAAAGGAGCGGACGCCGCGCGCAAGAGCATGGGTGGCATCAGGCATATCACCAAGCCAATGCCTACGTCTTACCATCGCCTGGAAGACGGCATGTTACTGACCATAAAGGGCCAGCGCTGGCGCGTGGTTGTCGGAAGGGGACATTCGCCTGAACACGCCTGTTTGTTCAGTGATTCGCTCAATGTCTTGATCTCAGGCGACCAGGTCATACCCCGAATCACGTCGAACATTAGTGTGACCGGTGACGAACCCGATGCGAACCCGCTAAAGGCGTGGTTGTCATCGCTGGAGCGTTTTCAGGAGGTGCTTCCGGAAGACGCGTTAGTGCTGCCTGCGCACAATGTGCCGTTTTATGGCCTGCACTTTCGGTTAAGGTACCTGGAGGAGCATCATGAAGAGCACCTGATCGCCCTGGAGGAGGCCTGCCTGGAGCAGACGCCCACCGCCCTTGAGTTGCTGCCGGTGCTGTTCAAAAGGGATCTCGATGAGCAGCATGTCGGTCTGGCGCTTGGCGAGTGCGTGGCTCACCTCAATTACCTGTTCCATCGTGGTCAACTGGAACGCATGGTAGACGAAGAGGGCAGGTATCGTTATCGCTCTGTTGACGAGACTCTTTCAATGCGCCTGCGGAAGCGAGAACATCATGTAAAAGAAGTTGACCCAATACAAGTTTAGTTTTAATAACAATAAGTTATGAGCCATATCTTTTGTGGATTATATTATTGCGTTGCTGGCTCTAGAGGTAGATAACAGTCGCAGTTATCGCTGCAAAGCCTTCGATAATCGCTACACCGGCGACAAAGCATAACCAGGGGAGCTCCTAGCAATGAGCGACGATTGTATTTTCTGCCAGATTCTTGCCGACAAGGCATCTTGTCATCCCGTGCACGAGACACGCTATACGCGCACGTTTCTCGATGTGTTTCCGGCAGCGCCCGGCCATTGCCTCATTGTCACCAAGGACCATTTCACGGACATATTTGACGCCACTCCTGAGGCCATCGCTATGGTGGGCCACGTGTCCACTCTGATCTCGCATACCCTGAGGGATGAGCTGCAATGTGACGGTGTTGGTATATTTCAGCTCAACGGCGCTGCCGCCGGGCAGACGGTCTTTCATTATCACATGCACGTTGTGCCACGAAATACAGGTGACGACCCGAGTATTCATTCACGAACCCCAGGTGACCCGGCAGAGCTCCAGGCAATGGCTGAGCGGCTCAGCAAGCGGGCGTATTCCATGCGGGTTGAAGACTGACCGTGGCATTGCGGCTGATTAGAGACTGACTATGGATTACATATCTGTTGCCGAAGCGGCTAACGCGCCGGGTTTGCGGCTGGTATTGTCTGCCGGGGTGCCCGGGCCCTGGGGTGAGGCCGCAAAGGCATTACTTGCTTATAAAGAACTGGAATACCAGGCGGTTTTGCAGGAGGGAGGCGGAGAAAACGCTGAACTGCTTGCCTGGACAGGTCAAACGTCGGCACCCGTGCTGGTGAGTGGCGACCTGCCCGCCGCCTGTCATTGGCTGGATTTGCTGATGTTAGTCGAGAGGTTGCGACCCACGCCACCCTTGTTACCCGAAGACCCGGCACAGCGCGCGAGCGCCATTGGTTTATGTGCCTTGATTGTAGGGGTGGAGGGCTTTGGCTGGTGGCGTCGCATGAGTATGATTGAGCCGATGATGAAACTAAATCCAATTCCCCAGTTGGCCCTGAGAATGGCGCACAAGTATGGCTATTCTGCGGAAGCCTTTGCAACGGCGCCGGCAAAAATGCGAGCAATTTGTGAGGCTCTGGATGGGCACTTATCGCTGCAGGACGGTGAATACTTCTTTGGCGAAAACCCGGGAGCCGTAGATTTTTACTGGGCCAATTTTGCAGGGATGATCAAGCCGTTGCCGCCAGAGCTTAATCCCATGCCAGAGTGGATCAGGCCGATTTATACGGCGACTGACTCAGAGGTGCTAGCCTGTCTGTCACCGCGCCTGGAGGCACACCGAAATATGATGTACGAGCGCCATATTCAAACCCCGTTGGATTTTTAGGAGTTCCCATGCTTTCTCAACAAGAGATATCTGATCGATTTGAAATACAGGACCTGGTCTTTCACTACGCTGACCTGGTCGATCGTAAAGAGATTGAGGCGCTTCGCGATAGCGTCTTTAGCGATGATGCGCACATAGATTACAGCGCGATGGGCGGTAGCGTTGGCAACGTCGATGAAACCCTCGCATTTCTCAAGGCGTCACTGACTGATGAGCTATTTCCAGCCAGCCAGCACCTCAATGCGAATGTGCAGGTAAAACTGGACGGTGATACCGCGACGGGCAGAGTGATGTGCCTTAATCCCATGGTAATGGCCATGCCCGATGGCACAACACAGCCGTTTTTTCTGGGCCTATGGTATGTCGATGAGTACAGGCGCACAGATGCTGGATGGCGTATCAGTCGGCGAGCGGAGGAGAAAAGCTGGGTTTTCAATACCCCGGATTTTATGGAGCTGTAGAATGGCGTTCCCGGTAAATATGCGTTCAGCGTTATTGGCATCAGCACTGATGCTGTCGGCTTTTGTCGATGCTCAGGAACTAGAGCCCAGAAGCTTTAACAATATTCCCATTGGGCAGACATTCTTGGCGGCTGCGCTGGTGCGTTCGGACGGAGAACTGTCACCACCCGGTTCTTCTCCCCTGACGGAGGCAGAGTTGACCATCGATTCATTGGCAATCGGTCTGTCGCGCACTTTCGCGTTTGCCGGAGATTCAGCCAAGGTAGATGTGATTGCTGGTCGAAGCTGCTACGAGGGTTGGGGGATACTGCAGGGCCAGTATGTCGAGGGCCGACGCTGTGAGTATTTAGACCCCAGGTTCAAGTTCACCTGGAATTTTTATGGCGCCCCAGCTCTTGAGTTAAAAGATTTTTCTACCTGGCAACAGGGCATTGTGGTCGGCGCTTCCGTAGTGGTCAGTGCGCCCTGGGGAGACTATGATTCCGACCACTTGATTAATGCGGGCTCAAACCGTTGGTGGGTCAAGCCAAATCTGGGGATGTCTTATCGATCCGGGAAATGGCAGTGGGAGTTGAAAGGAGGCGCTGCCTTTTTTCAAAACAATGATGATTTTTACACCGGCACGCGCATGAGCCAGGACCCGCTGTATTCAACCAGTGCGCATGTTATCTATAACTTTAGTCGCGGCTGGCTGTCGTTGGATGCAAACTACTTCGCCGGCGGACGTACGACGGTCGAGGGTGTGGGTAAAGACGACAGGCAAAGTAATTCTCGCTGGGGTTTGACCTGGACCAGGCCAATCACCCCGAAGCAGCTGATAAAATTGAATGTCAATACGGGTGCGGTGACTCGCATTGGTAACGACTTCGATAGCATTGGTCTGGGCTGGCTTTATCGTTTTTAGGGAGTGAACATAAATTGGCTAGAGTAATTACGGTAAATACCAACGGAATCAGGGCGGCAGCTCGCAAGGGCTTCTTTGACTGGTTGCCGAAGCAGGACGCAGACGTTATCTGCATTCAGGAAACCAAAGCGCAAGTTGATCAACTGAGTGACCCGGTCTTTCAACCCGATGGCTATCACTGCTTTTACAATGACGCCGTTAAAAAAGGGTATAGCGGCACTGCAATTTATAGCCGGGTGAAGCCGCGCAAGGTGATTACGTCTTTGGGCTGGGATCCGGCGGATTCGGAAGGCCGTTATGTGCAGGCAGACTATGATGGCGTTAGCGTGATTTCGCTGTATATGCCCTCAGGATCCAGCTCGGAAGAGGTTTTACAGAAAAAATTCCGATTCATGGATATCTTCATGGATCACTTGAAAACCCTGCGCCGCAAGCGTCGCGAGTTTATTATCTGTGCTGACTGGAATATCTGTCATAAAGAAATCGACCTGCGCAACTGGCGCAGTAATCGAAAAAACTCGGGGTTTCTACCTGAAGAGCGAGCATGGCTAGATCAGCTCTATGATGAAGTTGGCTACGTGGACTCATTTCGATTAGTCAACGAGGAGCCCGATCAATATACCTGGTGGTCTAACCGCGGACAGGCCTGGGCTAACAACGTGGGTTGGCGACTAGACTACCAGGTTGTTACGCCTCGTCTGGCCGATAAAGTTGTGGCGGCAGATATCTATACTGATGAGCGTTTCTCCGATCATGCGCCCCAGATCATGGATTACGATCTAGAGATTCGTTCCTAGTATTGGAATTGCCCGGTGGCGCGAAACACTGTAAATTAACCGCGATTTTCACGCTCCATAGGGGCAAAGCTACAAGGTATTACATATGAGTTTGTTTATTGCCAGCGCATACGCTCAGGAGGCCGGTCAGGCTCCGCAAGGCGGAGAATTGTTTCAAATCGGTTTCCTGGTGCTGTTGTTTGTACTGTTTTATTTCATCGCTATAAGGCCGCAGCGCAAACGGCAGAAAGAGCACTCAGAAATGGTCTCTGCTCTGAATAAAGGGGACGAAGTGGTGACCAGCTCAGGCATTTTGGGCAAGGTCACGGGACTGGATGATAACTACATGGTGCTGAATGTTGCTAATAATGTGGACATGAAATTTCAGCGAGTACACCTCCACGCGGTGCTGCCAAAGGGCACCCTGAAGTCTATCGGCTAAGCGATCGTGCCCGGCGCAGATCTTAAATATCCGCGCAAAATCGAGCTGGCAAGAACGCCAACTCCTCTGCAATATCTTGAGCGTGCCACCGACCGATGGGGCGGTGGTCACCGTTTGTGGATCAAGCGAGACGATCTCACCGGCTGTACCCTCAGTGGCAATAAGGTGCGGAAGCTGGAGTACATCACCGCTTACGCCCAGGATAATGGCTACGACACATTGATTACCTGTGGTGGGGTGCAGTCAAATCACTGCCGAGCCACGGCCTTTGCAGGTGCTCAGCTAGGCATGCCCGTTCATTTGATTTTGCGGGGAGAGTCTCAAGACAGGCCTGCCGGTAACCTGCTTCTTGATCACCTGGCTGGTGCCCATGTCAGCTGCTATCCAGTGCGCGAGTACGTTGAAACGCTGGATGCTCTCTTCGAGCAGTGGCAAGCCTTTTACGCGAGCCAGGGCCGCAAGGCGCTGGCCATACCGACCGGGGGAAGTGATGGAATTGGTGTGTGGGGTTACATCTCGGGCAGCGCCGAGCTGGCCGAAGACCTGATTCGGGCTGAGATCAGCGAGGCGCACGTTGTTTGTGCCTCAGGATCAGGGGGCACCCAGGCCGGTCTGACCCTGGGCGCTGCATTGCATCATCTGCCGGTCACCGTTTGGGGTGTGAATGTTTGTGATGACGAGCAGTATTTTTTGAACAAAGTGGCCGCAGATGTCGCCGATTGGAGGCAGCGTTATCCTGGAGCACCGGAGGTGGAGCTGGACACGAATGTCATAGACGGCTATGTGGGCGAAGGCTACGGCAGGGCTAAAGCAGAGGTTTTCGAGCTCATAGCCGAACTTGGCCGCATTGAAGGGGTGCTACTGGACCCGGTTTATACGGGCAAAGCCTTTGCCGGCATGGTCGATGAGATAGCCGCTGGTCGTTTCGATGGCTGCCGAGATATCGTATTCATGCATACCGGTGGCGTTTTTGGTGTGTTTCCCCAAAGCAGCGGCTTCAGCTGGTAAGATTCATTGGTACACCAACAAAAAAAATACACAGGGTGACTAGATGACTGAATTGATTACGACGATCAACGGCTGGGCCTGGGGCCCCGTTATGCTGGTGTTATTGCTGGGTACCGGTTTGTACCTCAGCCTGGGCCTGCGTTTCATCACTGTCCGCAAGATTCCCGCCGCTTTGCGTCTTCTATTGCAGGGACGAAAAGGTGAGGGAGCAGGGGATATATCGCCTTTTAGCGCGTTGATGACCTCCCTGTCAGCCACTATTGGCACCGGAAACATTGCTGGTGTTGCTACCGCAGTGGCCCTGGGTGGCCCCGGGGCTTTGTTCTGGATGTGGATGACTGCCCTGGTGGGTATGGCCACTAAATATGCCGAAGCGGTCTGCGCCGTCAACTTTCGAGAACAGGATGAAAAGGGCAACTTTAGCGGTGGTCCGATGTATTACATCCGCAATGGATTGCACAAGCGCTGGCATTGGTTGGCGTACGCGTTTGCCCTGTTCGGCTCGTTGGCCGGATTTGGTATTGCCAATACAGTGCAATCAAATTCGGTATCACAAGCTCTCAATGACGCTTTTACCGTGCCACCGCTTGCGACGGGTCTTGTATTGATGGTTCTGGTCGGTGCTGTGGTACTTGGTGGGATCAAGCGAATCGCTTCGGTAGCGAGCTTCCTTGTACCAATGATGGCACTGAGTTACATCCTACTGAGCGTGGTCGTTATCGCGATGAACATCACCGCTGTTCCTGCTGCGGTGGAAACGATAGTTACCAGCGCGATGAGCGGTTCTGCAGCTGCTGGCGGTTTTGCCGGGGCCAGTGTCTGGGCGGCATTGCGTTTCGGTGTTGCCAGGGGGATTTTCTCTAACGAGGCCGGCCTTGGTAGTGCGCCAATTGCCCATGCTGCAGCCAAAACCAATCAACCGGTACAGCAGGGCATGATTGCCATGTTGGGTACTTTTATTGACACTCTGGTCGTGTGCACCATGACAGGGCTGGTGATTGTCATTATGGATGTACTGCCCACCGGTGTGAGCGGCGCCAGCCTGACATCGATGGCGTTCGGTAACGCCTTGCCGGGCGGTGAGTATATTGTGACGCTGGGCCTGTGCCTGTTTGCGTTTACCACTATGATTGGCTGGTCGTTTTACGGCGAACGTTGCGTGGTGTTCTTAGTAGGGACCAAAGGTGTATTGCCTTTTCGCATTCTTTGGGTTCTGGCTATCCCGGTAGGAACGGTGGTGCAGTTGGATCTGGTCTGGCTGATTGCCGACACCCTGAATGCGTTCATGGCGATCCCCAACTTGATAGCACTGATATTGCTTGGCCCTCTGGTGTTCAAGCTCTCTCGGGATTACTTCAGCAATCGAGATGGCGGCAGCTAATTACAGCACCGGCTTGTTCCGTATCAATAGAGTTGTCTCCTGCATGTGTTTTCATGACAGCTTGGAGTCTTCCCCACGCAAAGGGGTCATTTTGAGGGTAAATCTGTGAGCGAAATTCTTTCCGGTGTTGATGAGTGTGTTGATCGTATTATTGCAGCCGTCGGGCCGGATATCCGTGTAGGAGCACCTCTGGGTCTGGGTAAGCCGGTTCAGCTGATCAATGCGCTCTATCATCGAGTCGCGGCGGATCCCAATCTGTCATTGCACATATTCACTGCGCTGTGCCTGGAGGTACCCAAGCCGGGTAGCCATATTGAGGCCGGTCTTGCTGGCCCCATTATGCAGCGTATGTTTGGCGACTACGAGGAACTGGCTTTTCTGGATGCCTTCAAGCGCAACGAGATGCCGACCAACGTGCAATTGAGTGAGCTTTACTTCAAAGCCGGGTCGATGAAAAAGCACGCCACTGCGCAACAGAACTACATTTCCAGCAACTACACACACATCGCCAGGGATATGTTGGCCTCCGGAGTTAATGTCATGCTGCAAATGGTGGCGGCCCGGGGAGACGGGGAGGATCTACGTATCAGCTTCTCCTGTAACCCTGATGTTTCCCCGGAAGTGCTGCAGCTCACAGCTAATCTTGATCGCAGGGTGTATTTTGCCGCCCAGATTCACGATGACCTGCCGTTTATGGAGCACGACGCAGAAGCGGACCCGGGTTCATTCGACTGGATTGTCCGCAACCCAGACTACAGCAAGACTTTGTTTGCCGTGCCCAACGCGGCAGTGCCTCTGCGAGACTATGCGACAGCATTGCATGCAAGCACCTTGATCGAAGACGGTGGGACCCTGCAGATCGGCATTGGTTCGTTGGGCGATGCGGTGGCTCAAGCCTGTATTGTTCGGCACCGAGACAATGATACCTACCGTCGCTTGGTGGCTGATTTGAGTAGTCGTGAAAATGCCCCCGACCAGGATCTGGGTGAGTTTGACCAGGGCTTGTATGTGTCTACAGAGATGTTCGTCAATGGCATGATGCATTTGATTGAGCAGGGCGTAGTCAAGCGTAAAGTCTACGATAACCTGGCCCTTCAGCAGGGGCTTAACTCAGGACGTATCTCTGAGCGTGTGGATTCAGAAATGTGGGCATTTGGCCGGGAGAACGGTTTGATTCCCCGCACTCTGACCGAGACATCATTGGCTGAGCTAGCCAGCTGGGGAATTTTGCCCGCGAAATTGCGTCTTTCTGAGGGTGAACTCAGGCTCGACCAAACCCTGCTGGACAATGACCTTGACGCTGAAGCAACCAGGAGCGCCTTACTGGATGCAGTCGCCGGTAGCACCTTGCGCAATGGCCGCTATCTTCATGGTGGCTTCTTTTTGGGGCCACGAGACTTCTACCAGAAACTTCGCGACCTGGATGACGCAGGGCATGAAAGTATTTGCATGACGGGTGTGCAGCGCACCAATCAGTTGCTTCTGGATTACCACCTGTATAGCGCGCAGCGGCGTAAAGCGCGCTTTATCAATACCGGCATGATTGCATCGCTCAATGGCGCTGTCGCCTCTGATGCATTGGAGGATGGCACCGTCATCAGCGGTGTAGGCGGGCAGTACAATTTTGTGGCGATGGCTCATGACCTCCCCGGGGCGCGTTCAGTGCTGTGTATCAGAGCCACGCGAGGTGAGGGTAAGCAGTTGCAGTCCAATATTGTCCCTTTCTACGGCTACACCACCATCCCCAAACATTTGCGTGATGTGATTGTGACCGAGTATGGCGTGGCAGACATCAGGGGGCAGTCAGATGCTGAGGTCATTAAGCGCATGATCAACATCGCCGATTCTCGATTCCAGGGGCAGTTGCTGGAGTATGCGAAAAACCATGGCAAGTTGCCCAGGGACTATAGCGTGCCGTTCAGCGCGCGTAATAATACGCCTGAAAAACTGCAGACAGTTCTCAAGCCACAGATGATGGCTGGCGTGCTGCCCGATTATCCGTTTGGAACAGAGTTAACCGATGAAGAATTGGCCCTTGCAGCCAGCCTGCGCCGTGTAAAAGCGCTCAGTGAGGAACCGGCCCAGTTTATCAGCTCAACATTCAAAGCCTTGCTACACCACAGCGACGAGGATGCAGCAAAGCCGTTCCTGGAAAGGCTGCACCTGGAACATCCTGAGACCACCAAAGACTTCCTGATCAAGCAGCTGCTGCTGCTTGAACTGGAAGAGCGGGGCATGCTCAAGGTTAGCTGAACCCGGTGGCGACAGCCCCCGGAACTGGGTATGCTCTTGTTATGCCTGAAAAACTCGACGACAAACTGGTCATAGCTATTTCATCAAGAGCCCTGTTTAACCTGGACGAAAGCCACCAGGTGTATCAGAGCGACGGGCTCAGTGCGTACTCTGAATACCAGGTAGCAAGAGAAGACGAGCCCCTGGAACCAGGGGAGGCCTTTCCGCTGGTTCACAAGTTGTTGCGCCTCAACGAAATGCTGGGCGGTGACCAGCAGGTTGAAGTGGTTTTGTTATCCCGCAATAGTGCAGATACCGGCCTGCGCGTTTTCAATTCAATAGAGCACTATCAACTGGCAATAAGCCGTGCAGCCTTTTGCGGTGGCGAGAGTCCGTGGCGCTATATCAATGCCTTTGGTTGCCAACTGTTTTTGTCCAATGAAGCAGAGGACGTGCGCAATGCACTGGAATGTGGCGTCGCCGCTGCCACGCTGATGTCCGGGGCCAAACAAGACAGTGGGAATGACCAGCTTCGGTTCGCATTTGACGGTGATGCTGTATTGTTTTCCGATGAAGCCGAGCGCGTATACAAGAGTGAAGGTCTTGAGGCCTTTACCGCCAGTGAAAAGGCCGCAGCGCACCAGCCATTGGCGGGTGGCCCGTTCAAGCCGTTCCTCTCAGCCCTGCACCGACTGCAACAGGTGTTTCCAGCAACCGAAGCCCCCATTCGCACCGCGCTGGTTACCGCGCGCTCAGCACCCGCACATGAACGGGTCATTCGTACATTGCGGGCATGGAACATACGTATCGATGAATCGATTTTCCTGGGCGGCCTCAACAAAACTGATTTTCTGCGCGCTTACCAGGCTGACGTGTTTTTTGACGACCAGGAGACCCACTGCGAGTCAGCCAGCCCACACATTGCGACTGGTCATGTGCCCCATGGTGTTGCGAATAACTGAGGCAAAGACGCGGGTATCGGTTATTCCTTTTTAATTTGGCTAAATCCTCGTTTAATGTCTATTCTTCATAAGACCCCAGCCATTTTGCTCCAGGGGTTGTGGAGGAAAGGATGAAGCTGCAACAGCTACGTTATATTTGGGAGGTGGCCCACCACGACCTGAACGTATCGGCAACTGCGCAAAGCCTGTATACATCTCAACCCGGGATCAGCAAACAAATACGTTTGCTCGAGGACGAGCTGGGCGTTGAAGTCTTTGCTCGCAGCGGCAAACATCTCACCCACGTCACCCCTGCAGGAGAGGCAATATTGGAAGCAGCCGGGGAAGTGCTGCGGACCGTTGAAGGTATTAAACAGGTTGCCCAGGAATACTCCAATGAGAAGAAGGGTAGTCTCTCGATTGCAACTACCCACACCCAGGCTCGTTATGCACTGCCTGCCACCATCAGTGCGTTCATTGACCGGTATCCTGAGGTGTCTTTACACATGCACCAGGGAACGCCGATGCAGATATCGGAGATGGCGGCAGACGGCACTGTCGATTTTGCTATCGCCACCGAGGCCCTGGAGCTGTTTTCTGACCTCATCATGATGCCTTGTTATCGCTGGAACCGCTGCATTCTGGTGCCAAGAGATCATCCATTAACACAGGTGTCCACACTCAGCCTGGAAGACGTTGCGGCTCACCCAATCGTGACTTATGTGTTTGGTTTTACCGGTCGATCCAAACTGGATGAAGCCTTCGTTGAAAAAGGGCTGACTCCGCGAGTTGTGTTCACTGCCGCTGATGCAGACGTCATCAAGACCTATGTGCGTCTTGGGCTGGGAATCGGCATCGTTGCTGGCATGGCCCACGATCCCGAAATGGACCCTGACCTGGTGGCCCTTGACGCTAGTCACTTGTTTGCCAGTAGCGTAACTCGCATCGGCTGCCGTCGCGGCACCTTTTTGCGCGGTTATATGTACGAATTTATTGAGGACTTTGCGCCTCATCTCACTAGAGACCTCGTTCAGGAAGCCTTCGGCAGGCATACCAAGGCTGAACTGGAAGAGCTTTTTTCCGACCTCGATCTTCCTGTCTACTGAATATTTCTTCCCGGGACTTGTGCCCGACTTACCAAAGCCTTAGATTGTGGCGCATATTTTTTGCGCCCTTTAGGAGTGTGTTACGTGGAATTGGCTTGTCTTGATCTTGAAGGTGTTCTGGTCCCTGAAATCTGGATCGCTTTTGCGGAAAAAACCGGTATAGACGCACTGCGCGCAACCACCCGCGACATTCCCGATTACAATGTGCTCATGAAGCAGCGATTAGGAATTCTCGATCAACACGGGCTCAAGATTGATGATATTCAGGAGGTGATCGCTACCCTGGAGCCGCTTCCGGGAGCCATCGACTTTGTTAACTGGCTGCGCGAGCGATTTCAGGTGATCATCCTCTCCGATACATTCTATGAGTTTTCTCAGCCGCTAATGCGACAACTGGGCTGGCCCACTCTGTTTTGTCATCGATTGGTGACAGATGAATCGGGTAGGGTGGTAGATTACAAATTGCGCCAGGAAGACCCAAAGCGTGCGTCGGTAAAAGCCCTGCATAGCCTCAACTATCGGGTCATTGCAGCGGGCGATTCTTACAACGACACCACCATGCTGGGAGAGGCGGATGTGGGCATTCTGATACATGCGCCGCAGAATGTGATTGAAGAGTTTCCGCAGTTTCAGTCTGTTGCCGATTTGAGTGCACTCAAGCAGGCGTTTCTCGATGCTTCTGAGCGTGACTTGCCTATTTAACTGGCGAGCGTGCTGCAGGATACGGGCCGTTGGGTTTTCGGCTTATTTCATCGTTTCCAGTACGGAAAGAAATTTTCCCACTTTATCGAAGGTCTCCTGATACTCCTGGCGCCACTGAGAATCAGCGACAATTCCGCCGCCACCCCAGCAGCGAATTTGGCTATCCGCACACAACAAACTCCGAATTGCGATATTGCTGTCCATGCGACCGTCTGCGCTGATGTACATCACAGTGCCACAGTAAACTTCTCGCGCATGTGGCTCCAACTCACCGATAATCTGCATTGCCCTGCGTTTCGGTGCGCCGGTAATGGAACCTCCCGGGAAACTGTCTCGAAGTAACTCGTAGGCTGAGCGGTCTGGAGACAATTCTCCGCTGATCGTGCTCACCAGGTGGTGAACAGTAGGGTAACTCTGCACTTCAAACAGAGCATCGACATGGATGCTTCCGGGAGTGCAGCTGCGCCCCAGGTCATTACGCAGCAGGTCAACTATCATCAGGTTCTCAGCTCGATCCTTGGTAGATCGCCGCAAATCTTCCGCTGCAAGCTTGTCGGCGGCGCTGTCCTGATACCGGGGACGGGTGCCTTTGATTGGAGCCGTCTGAACGTGATTACCGAGCAGGGAGAGAAACCTTTCGGGAGACAGGCTCATCATCGTGTCGTTATTATCGAGGCACAGGAAAGCAGAGAACGGTGCTGCGGCAGTGCCACGTAACTGGCGATAGGCGCTCCAGGGGTCGCCAGAATAAGCTGCGCTAAAGCGTTGCGCCAGATTTACCTGATAGCAATCGCCGGCATGAATATAAGACTGTACTCGTTCGAACGCGTGGCGGTATTCAATTTCAGAAAAGTTCGATTCAAAGCAATCTATTAACTCAAAGTTCGCAACGGCAGCCCTTGTATGCGAGCGGAGTCTCGCCAATACATCATTGCGCTCAGCAGAGGTCACAGAAGGCTGCGCAACCAGCACTGAGCGTTGTAACAAATGATCCTGCACAACGGCCCAGCGATACGCCCCTAATTGACCCTGTGAGTTGCGGGTACCCGGAGGTGTGCCCGTCACCTGGTTAAGCGGATTCCCGCCATCGTAGCCAAGAATGCCGAGCAATCCCCCGCAAAACGGGATGTCCTGTGATGCAGGCTGAACAGTACCGTAATAGTCTTTGTGAAATCGGCAGAGTTCATCGAAGTAGCTACGCCAGCTATCTTCGTCGGCAGACAAGGATGGCTGACCGGGTGCTGCAGCAGGCTGGGCGCACAGAATGTCGTAACGGCCGCTGCGAGTGTGGGGATAACTGGAGTCAAGAAAAGCCGCTCCCGGAAGCTCGCGCAGCGTCTCAAAGAGCTGGCAGCTGTCTGGAGAGTAGGGGATTTCATCCAGGGATATGGTTTTGTTCATGCGTTTTAGGGCCACTGCTTTATGTTTACACTGACCACAATCTTCCTAATGAGCGCTGAAGTCTATCGGCTAGGACACTATTGTAAACTATTGTCCCAAACATCGCTGAACGCGCGAGTATTTGCAGTGAAAACATAGCTTTACGTGCGCAGCCTGATTGACTTTATAGCTCCCGGCACTTAATGTAACACGCCGAAATTCTGGCAGATTTGCGACATTGTGAGCCTGCCTGCCGCGTCTTGCTCAACAAGCCTCGTAGAAGGTAATGCAAGCTCTCCCAGGCCATATGGCCAATTCTGGATCAAGGACTATGACGACAGATAGCAGCAACGACCTGATCGCAACTTTGGAGAATCCCTTCGCGAAGAAGGATGAACAGGAATTCCGCGTGCCCGGGCAGGTAGACTCTGAGCCCGGGCTCTACGAAAATGCCCTGAAGCGTGGCTGGGAGCTGCAGCAGCGTCCTTATGAAGCCTCAGGAGTGAAGAACACCCAGCGTCAGCACCAGAAGCATCGAATGACGGTTTGGGAACGCATAGAGTGTCTGGCAGATGAAGAGCCGACGGTGCTGTTCCAGAACTGGGGACCAAACCTGGATGGTGCTTCGTTGGTGACCGCCTTGATTAAGGTCAATGGCAGGGATGTCGCCATCTATGGGCACGATTTTACGGTACGTGCAGGTTCAATGGATGCTACTAATGGCAAAAAGCTGGCGCGCTTGTTTGAGTTGGCGGCCAAACGAAAAATACCGCTGGTGGGAATGAATGATTCTGCAGGGGCATACATACCTGCAGGAGTTGGCGGGCTCGACGGCTATGCTGACGCATTTACCGCACTGCGAAAAATATCCGGTGTTGTCCCTAGCATTATGTGCATGTTCGGCTTCAATGCGGGAGGCGGTTCCTACCTGCCACGGCAGGGCTCTTTTCTGATACAGCCAAATGAGACATTCTTTGGTCTTACCGGACCCGGCGTCGTGAAGTCCGTGCTGGGCGAAGACGTTACTCCCGACGAGTTAGGTGGTCCGGGTGTCCACAGTCAAACAGGTGTGACCGACTTTGTGGTGCCTGATGAGGTCGCCGCGCTGCGCAAAGTGCGCGAACTGCTCAATTACCTGCCTGCGAATAACGGCGAACTCGCGCCGCATCAACCGTCTTCTGACCCTGTCACCCGTAAAACCTGGGATATTGATATTTTGCTGAAGAAGGCATTCAACTCCCCGACAGGATTCAACACGCCTTTTGATATCACCATTTTAATCCAGCAACTCTGTGATCATGGTGATTTTTTAGAAGTTCAGCCGGAACGAGCGCGCAATACCATCACTGCGCTGGGAAGAATGGGTGGCAACGTCGTTGGCTTTGTCGCGAATAATTCTGCAGTTGCCTCTGGCCAGATTGATATTGATGCAGCCTATAAAAACGCGCGGTTTATCCGATTCTGCAATCTTTACAATATTCCCATTGTTTTTCTCGAAGACACTACCGGGTTTTTGCCAGGACGTGAGCAGGAAAGCCGGGGTATCGTGCAGGCTGGCCGAGCCATGCTCGATGCCATTGTCGATTTACGCACCCCTAGGTTCCTCGTGCTCATTCGCAACGCTTTCGGCGGCGCCTATGCCTCCTACAATAACTATCCTACAGGCGCTGATTTCGTGGTGGCGCTGCCCACAACGCGTGTCGCGGTAATGGGGCCTGCGGGGGTTGAATACGTTTACAAGGGTGAACTGAGGAAGATTCGCGGCGCCGCAAAGGACAAACTTGCCAAGGAAACTGAGGCGCAAAAAGCGGCAGGCCTGTCGGAGTCAGAAGCCGAAGCCACCGCTCAACAATTGGTCGATGATTGGGTGAAGGCGGAGGAGCATTTGCTCGCTCAGCGCTATGAGCAGGAACTGATGAATCCCAACGAAGCTTTGAGCCTGGGTTCTATTTCCCAGATCGTCATGCCTTCCGACCTGCGCCAGGTTCTGGCTGAGCACATGGATTTCTGTCTGCGTCACTACGAGCCCAGTCCGTTGCAGTCAGTGCAACGCGAATTTCACTAACGGCCCGTCAACAAGATTTGAGGAACAACACGTGTCTAACGACCACTATCTGAACAACTCGCTGATTCACCGGGATCGTCGCCTGGGCCGCCGCCATACTTCCTGGGTTAATCAGTTTGATTGCACTCATATGTCTCCGCTGATCATTTGCCGTGGCCCGATCCGCAAAGAGGCGATGGATGTTTTTGAGGAAATGGGTATCAGCCATTACGGAATTCTTCTCTCGGAGAAAGATTCTATTGTGTATCAGGACGCATTGGCCCCTGAGTTGCGTACGCTGACAGAACCTGATCGTGTGCATCGAGTGCCGGACTACACCGGTGCCAATAAAGAAGAGCGTGATCAGCGAATCGCCCAGATCATTAGTATAGCCAAAGACAACGGTTATAACTCGATCTTTGCGGGCTACGGCTTCATGGCTGAAGATGAAACCATGGTTGCCGCTATGGAAAACGCAGGCTTGAACTTTATCGGCCCTTGTTCTCGGACAGTTCATGATGCGGGACTCAAGGACGAGGCAAAGCGAACAGCGCTCAAAACCGGCGTATCAGTTACGCCCGGTATCGACAATGGTACGGCGCTCACCCTCCTCAAGAAGCACCCCGATGCGGCTTCGCTTGAAGCCCTTGCATCGAAGCATGGGCTAAAAGTTGATGAGAGCAAGCTGGGTGATGACAGCATCTCGCTGGAGGATAAGGCCGACCTCGTATTAGCTGCCTCGTACTCCAAAGGGGTGGACCTCTATACCGTCGACGAGCTTTGCGAGACGCTCACTGAAGCCGTTCAAAGAATGGCGGCAGATTACCCCCAGAACCGAGTTCGCCTGAAAGCAATATCAGGTGGTGGCGGTAAAGGACAGCGCATCCTTGGTATTGGTGAGTCTGAACGCACTCCCGAAATGGTCAGGGAGATCCTCAATGAGGTGAAAACTACGGGCGTTGGGGACAACAAAAACGTGCTGGTCGAACTAAATATTGAAACGACACGCCACCAGGAGATCCAGGCTATCGGTAACGGCGTCTGGAGCATGTCTATGGGCGGCCGCGACTGCTCATTGCAAATGCATGAACAGAAATTGCTGGAGGTGTCTGTAACCGTGGAGTCCCTGCGCGCCGCGATTGAGCAGGCTGAATCAGCGGGGCAGGTAGATGAGATCAAAGTACTCAGGCAGGACCTGAAAACGCTGGAAGAGATGGAAGACGAAGCAGCGCGGTTCGGTGAAGCGGTGGGGCTGGATTCGGTCTCCACTTTTGAGTGTATTGTCGACCGTGACAAGCACTTTTTCATGGAGATGAATACTCGTATCCAGGTCGAGCACCGGGTGACAGAGCTTTGTTACGCGCTGGAATTTACCAATCCTGACAATGCAGACGATTCCTTTGTGGTCGAGTCATTGGTGGAGATGATGGTATTGCTGGCCGCTCACGGTGAGAAATTACCCAAGCCGAAGCGTCTACTGCGGCACAATGATTCCGTTGAAGCCCGCATGAACGCAACCAACCAGGCTTTGCAGCCAAGCGCTGGCGGCGTTATTGAATATTGGTCTGATGCGGTGGAAGGAGAAATCCGCGATGATCAGGGTATCAGTCTGCACAACCCCGATACTGACGTGTTCATGAAATACACGCTGGCAGGGGCATACGATTCCAATATAGCGCTGCTCTTGACCGTGGGCGATACTCGCCTGGATACCTATGAGCGAATGGCAGAGGTCATCCGGCAGACCACGATGCGAGGCAAGGACCTAGCCACCAACCTTGAGTTTCATTACGGCCTTGTTAACTGGTTTATCGGTCAGAACATTAATGCCAGACCGACTACACGATTTATTGTCCCTTACCTGACCGCTGTGGGTGAACTGAAACAGCAGGCTAACAACCTGGACCTGGTGTATGCCTGGCAGCAGCTATGTGCGGCCTGCTTGCAGGGGCTTGACGGAGAACCTGCAAAGGGCCTGGCGCTGACCCTGGAACAGAAACAAACACTGTTGCTGCGCCCGCTAGAGGTACTGCTGGCCGAGCCTCATATTCTTTCGGGTTGGCTGAGTATTAATCGTGACAGCTATACCTTGATTGAAGGCAAGGTCAGCTGGAATGAAAATCCGATTGAATTGCTTGCGGATACCTACCACTTCCTCAATATGGATTATGTACAGGGCGCTCCAGCGGCCAATATGATCTGGCGTCACGACAGCGACATTTTGCAGCAAGCGCTGGATTTTTATAACGAACTGAATAATCGACTGGATGCCGAGGACTGGATTGAGTTGCAGTCAGTTCTTGCTGAGCCGCAGGCCCCCGCAGACATTGACGCCGCCTTGTGGACATCCATTCGAGCATCTCACAAAGGATTCCAGGCGGGCATGGATATGCTGGCTGTTTTGCCTAGCATCGCTGAGTCCACTCGCTATTTTGACCTGACAGTAAACAACGACTTAACGATTAATATCCCCGAGCGGCTGCTTGATGAGTCGCTCCAGGATGCAATGGCGAAAGTCCTGGTGCCGCCCCCGGTAGCTAAATCCGACGAAATTCTGGCTGAAAGTGGCGGTATGTTCTACGCACGCGAAACACCTGAGCATGACTTGTATGTCCAAGAGGGCGATCACTTCGAAGCGGGAGACCCGCTGTTTATTGTTGAAGTTATGAAGATGTTCAATAAAGTTTATGCGCCTTTCTCGGGCACTATCGATAAAGTGCTGGTCGACACCGACGGCGTTATTATTGGCAAAGGGCAACCCATTTTCAAGATCACTCCGGACGAAAAAATAGTGGCCGAATCGCCGGAAGAAGTTGCCGCTAGACGTCGGTCTGTCACCGCCGAATTTCTCACTCAACTGGTATAGGAGACTGCCCCTGATGATTACTGCACTTGACCACATTGCGATTGCTGTTCCTGACCTCGAAAACTCGATAAAGCGCTTTATGGAAGATTTCGGCCTGACATTTGAAGGCACTGAGGACGTTGCTGCAGCAAAAACCTCGACGGCTTTCTTTCCGGTGCCTGCCACTAATATTGAGTTGGTCCACCCCCTTAATGGAGAGGGGCCGATCGCAGGCTATCTTGAAAAAAAAGGTGGTGGCCTTCATCACCTGTGCTTTCGTTCCGATAATATCGAGGAAGATGTTGAGCGCTTAACAGCCAAGGGCTATCAGTTTTTGGGTGATGCTCCTACGCCCGGTGCTCATGGCTCGAAAGTTATTTTTATACATCCGAAGAGTTGTGACGGTGTACTGATTGAGATCAACCAACCAGCAGACGCACATTGAGTCACTTGAAATTTGACCATCTGGTCGCCGCAGCAGTCAATGGCGGACGCGGCTGTAAATAGTTCTAATGAATACGCACAACAGATCACCGACTTTTAGTGAAACAGGGTTACGGTGACGAGAGGACACACATGAGCGACAAAATCTACGACAAGAATAGCGCCACCCCGGAAGCATGGGCCGAGCTAGCGACCAAGCAGATGCGAGGGAAGCCACTGGATTCATTGACGTGGGAGACGCCTGAAGATATTGATGTGAAGCCGTTGTATACCGCGGCCGATACCGAGAACCTTGAGTACGCCGATACTATGCCAGGTATATCGCCCTTTATCCGTGGACCACAGGCAACGATGTATGCGGGTCGCCCATGGACTATCAGACAGTACGCCGGTTTTTCTACCGCGGAGGCATCCAATGCCTTTTATCGCAAAGCGCTTGCCGCGGGCGGGCAGGGCGTTTCGGTGGCGTTCGACCTTGCCACTCACCGAGGCTACGATTCTGACCACCCGCGCGTTTCCGGGGATGTTGGTAAGGCTGGGGTCGCTATAGACTCAGTAGAAGATATGAAGATTCTCTTCGATGAAATCCCGTTGGAGAAAGTCTCGGTCTCCATGACAATGAATGGCGCCGTATTACCCGTGCTCGCTGGCTATATTGTGGCGGCAGAAGAGCAGGGGGTTAGCCAGGATCAACTGGCGGGCACCATCCAGAATGACATTCTCAAAGAGTTCATGGTACGCAACACCTATATCTACCCTCCAGCGCCGAGTATGAAAATCATTGGCGATATCATCGCCTATTGCTCAAATAACATGCCGCGTTTCAACACCATCTCCATCTCCGGATACCACATTCAGGAAGCCGGGGCTAATGCCGCCCTCGAACTGGCTTACACCCTGGCAGACGGAAAGGAATATATTCGAACCGCGCTGTCCGCCGGACTGGGTATTGACGACTTTGCGCCTCGCTTGTCTTTTTTCTGGGGCATTGGCATGAACTTTTATATGGAAATCGCCAAAATGCGGGCTGCAAGATTATTGTGGGCCCGGATAGTGGGGGAGTTTGGCCCGGAAAATCCCAAGAGTTCCATGCTTAGAACACACAGTCAGACGTCAGGGTGGTCACTGACCGAGCAGGATCCCTACAACAATGTCGTGCGCACAACCATTGAAGCAATGGCTGCTGTTTTTGGCGGCACCCAGTCGCTGCACACCAATGCTTTGGATGAAGCGATAGCGCTGCCGACTGAGTTTTCTGCGCGCATTGCCCGCAATACCCAGCTAATCATTCAGGAGGAATCGGGGATCACCAACGTGGTAGATCCCTGGGGTGGTTCTTACATGATGGAGAGTCTGACGCAGGATATCGCCGACAAAGCCTGGGAGCTGATTGAAGAGATCGAGGAAGCGGGCGGTATGGCCAAGGCGATCGAGACGGGTATGCCGAAGCTTCGCATTGAAGAAGCAGCGGCTCGCAAGCAGGCCCGCATTGATAAGGGCGATGACGTTATCGTCGGGGTTAACAAATACACCCTGGACGAAGAAGACGACGTGGACGTACTCGAGATTGATAATCAGGCAGTTCGTGACTCTCAGTTGGCTCGCCTGGCGTCTATTAGGGAGTCACGCGATGAAGCTGCTGTAGAGGCTATACTGGAGGACATCTATCAGAGCGCGGTCAGCGGTGAGGGCAACTTGTTGGAGTTGGCAATTGAAGCCACTCGCCGCCGCGCCACCGTCGGGGAGATATCTTTCGCCATGGAACGAGAATTCGGTCGCTTCAATGCCCAGGCACAAACCGTTTCAGGCGTCTACGGCAGCGCTTTTCAGGAAGACGAAAACTGGCAGGGCATTAGCAAAGATATCGACGGCTTTGTAGAGCAACATGGGCGACGCCCGAGAATGTTGGTCTGCAAAATGGGCCAGGATGGCCATGACCGCGGCGCTAAAGTCATTGCTACTGCCTTTGCCGACGTGGGTTTTGATATTGACTTATCACCTATGTTTTCTACCCCGGAAGAGGTGGCCCGACAGGCGATTGAAAATGATGTCCACGTGGTTGGCGCATCTTCGCTGGCTGCTGGTCATAAAACCCTGGTCCCTGAGCTGGTTGAAGCGTTGCGTGAACAGGGTGCGCACGAGATTGTGGTAATCGCAGGCGGAGTGATTCCCAGGCAGGACTATGATTATCTTTATGCAGCAGGAGTGAAATGCATTTTCGGACCAGGGACGCCAATTCCGGTCTGTGCCCGCGATGTATTGACTGCCGTTAATGAAGCGCTGGCTGATTAAGTCATTGAATTTATTGCATTGGGAAAATGTTTCTCATCTGCATCGCAACGGTGTAACCGGCTGCGCGATAGTGATGGTGGTGTGAGTTGCAGGCTTTTGATCTAGATCTGCTGTTGTCCGGTAATCGGCGCTCGCTCGCCAAGGCTATTACATTGGTTGAGAGCAAGCTTGATAAGCATAGAGAGCAGGCTCAGGGCATACTCGAACAAATATTGCCCCATAGCGGCAACAGCATTCGGATTGGTATTTCCGGTGTTCCGGGCGTAGGAAAATCTACTTTCATTGAGGCCTTTGGTCTTTACCTCATTGAGCAGGGCAAGCGAGTGGCTGTACTTGCGGTGGACCCCAGTTCACCGATTGCAGGTGGTTCTATTTTGGGAGACAAGACCCGGATGGAGGAACTCTCCCGGCGCGAGGAGGCGTATATCAGACCCTCGCCTTCAGCGGGCACACTGGGCGGTGTCGCACAGAAAACTCGCGAGACAATGCTGCTCTGTGAGGCGGCGGGATACGACGTCATCCTGGTTGAAACCGTTGGCGTTGGCCAGAGTGAGTTCCAGGTTGCTGGGATGGTGGACTTCTTCATGGTGTTGATGTTGCCCGGCGGTGGTGATGAGTTACAGGGCATTAAGAAAGGCATTATGGAATTAGCTGACGCGCTGGTCATCAACAAGGCAGACGGTGACAGTGAAAGACTCGCAAACCTCACACGCCAGCAATACACCAGTGCGATGAACCTGCTGCGGCATACCAGTTTCTGGACACCCAGAGTAATGACCTGTTCTGCGTTGAAGAATATTGGCATTGAAACTGTCTGGGGCATGGTAGTGGATTACTACTTTATGGCCCAGGAGGAAAAGGCTTTTCAAACCAAACGCGCTGAGCAGAATCGTGATTGGATGCATCAGTTGGTCAATGAAATGCTAATGCTCAAACTCAGCCAGAATTCGGGGGTCAGGCAGATGTTGCCCGCCCTGGAGCAGGGGGTAGAAGAGCAGAAAATTACCGCGTTTGCCGCCGCCCGGCGAATTATCGATGAGCTATAGCCGTTTGCTATGTCGCACAGCGTAACAGACCAGTTTTCACCAGGTACCTCATGCCCGTCACTATAAGGAGAGCCGTCGAATCAGATGCTGTCCCTCTTGCGCATCTGGCAGAGCTGACATTTCGCCAGGCGTTTACTGCCGACAATAGCGATGCCGATATGAACCTGCATTGTGAAAGCAGTTTTGGTACCAAGATTCAGCGGGCAGAGATATTGGATGTCAACACCACCTTCCTTTTGGCGGTGTCTGAGGGCGCAATGATTGGCTTCGGCCAGTTGCGTTTGTCTTCGCCCAAGGACTGCGTGCCAGGTGATGCCCCGGCAGAACTTTATCGAATATATGTGCTGAGTGATTGGCATGGGAGTGGCGTAGCACACAGCATTATGTCCGAAGCGCTGGGCCATGCCGCTGCTAATGGTAGCGACGCAGTTTGGCTGGGTGTATGGGAACACAATAACAAAGCCATCAGTTTTTATCGTAAGCACGGGTTTGGTATCGTCGGCGAACACGAATTTCGCCTTGGAGATGATGTTCAAAGAGATTTGGTACTAGCGGCTGACCTTACTGCAGGTAAAACCGCCAGAATATAAGTACCATTGCCTGATTGGCCCCTATTTGCAAAACAGTCTAGTCTGAACTTACTTCCTCCTGTCGACAGGTCCTCAAAATGCGTTTCTATGCACTGGAAAAGTTGATCAACCTTCACGACGATTACATTCGGCAGTTCAAGATTGATCACTTGCAGCTGGTGCTTACCCAGCGCGAAGGGGAACTCCATTTGTTCGAGTCCCGCTGCCCGCATCGTGGACATCCGCTCGAGACGGCGATAATCGGGAATGGGGTTTTACGCTGCCCACTGCATCAATATGAATTCTCTATAACCGATGGGCGACTGTTAAAACACACAGAGGAACCCTGTCGTGGACTCAAGGTATGGAAGATTGCCTATGAGGGTGTAGAGGTCGGAGTGATGTTGGGGCGTGAGTTCGATCATTAGTTTGCTACACTCGTCACTTTATGCAGACCGCAGGCAATAGACGATGAATTGGAAAATCTATCTCTCAGGAGAAATCCACACTGATTGGCGAGACCAGATCAAGTCAGGCTGTGAGGCGCGCGGCCTGCCTGTGTCTTTTTTTTCGGCGGTCACCGATCATGCCGCCAGCGATGCTGCCGGTGACGTACTGGGAGAAGAAGCACTTGATTTTTGGCGTGACCACAAGTCGGCAAAGGTGAACGCCATGCGTACAAAGAGCTTGCTTGAGAACTGTGATATAGCCGTGGTGAGATTCGGTGATCAGTACAAGCAGTGGAACGCAGCCTTTGACGCGGGTATGTGTGCCGCCCTGGGCAAGCCCTACATCACGCTTCACAATGAGAGCATCATTCATCCGCTCAAAGAGGTTGATGGCGCTGCAATGGCCTGGGCGCAAAATGTGGATCAAGTTATTGAAATGCTCGCCTACGTCACCTCAGCTGACTAGGCTGTGTTTCGCCTTCCCGCATCGCCACTGATGAGCGACCGACTCATGATTCGGGAGGTGAGGCGCAGCGACCTGGATGATCTATTCGAGGTGCACTCCGCAGATGCGGTGAATCGATATCTCCCCTACACCACATGGAAAAGCGTCACTGATGCCGAAGCCTGGATGGACCGGGTAGAGGAGCGAGTCAGTGACGGAAAGGCCATGCAATTTGTGATTTGCGACCGAGCACTCGACAAGGTGATGGGTGGATGCATTCTGTTTGCTTACGACGAGGAGCATCAGCGAGCCGAATTGGGCTACGCCATTGGGCAGGCCTATTGGGGCAAAGGCTATGCGACAGAGGCGATGCAGCGATTCCTTGTGTATGCATTTGAGGGCGTGGGCCTGCGCCGGGTAGAGGCCAGGGTAGATGCCCGAAATGTAGCATCCAGTGGACTCTTGTTACGACTGGGGTTCAGCAACGAAGGGTGCCTGCGCGAATGGGCCAAAGACGAAGATGCCTTGATCGATATGCAGCTTTACGGGCTTCTTCATCACGAGTGGGCGCGGTGCCGCTAAACGCTAAGATTCCGTAACTCGGGGTCCTGAACACTGTAACGCCAGAGTTCATTAAATAGCTCTAGCTGTTTTTCTGCTGCGACACGGGAGTCTGGTTCATAAAAGCCCTCGCGGTCTGCGCTACCTGATTTATAGAGAACGCCATCCCGGTCGCGAATGATAACAGTCTGGCCATTCCAATCGGGGTGATCTTCGAGTTTCCTGATTTGAACCAGACTGGGTATACGCCGCGCCAGCGCCAGCAATCGATGGCCACGGCCTATCAAGCCTCTTGAGTCTGTCACCAATATACGAACCTCGGATTGCCTGGTACCCCTGGCCAGAGCCGATAGTGCGCTGCTGAGCTCATCCTGGTCGAATACAGCGTGATCCAGTCGAGGGCTTAGTATGCTGACATAGCGTGAGGCACTTCGGCACAACTCTACTGCCAGTTCATCAAAGGGGCGGGGGTAGTCGACTCCCTGGGGGAATTCCTTGTCTGTCATTTTCTCGCTTGCCGGTTAGCCCTGTTGTTGGTTCAGCTGTTTAGCCTACACCATAGTCGATCTGTGACAAGTCACCAAATCGCCTCCATTTGTACCAGAAAACCATTGCTTATCAGTTGTTTAGACGACCGCGGGCTATCAGCGAAGACACTTTATAGGGTATAGTTCGCCAGCGCATTTTTATACGAGCCTACCGGTTCTTACACCCTGCATTCGATCGCCAGAGGAAGCCATGCCAAGTCAAAGCAGCACAATCTATTACACACTGACCGATGAAGCCCCGTCACTGGCCACATGTTCGTTACTGCCCATTGTTCGGACTTTCACAGCCTCCGCGGATATCGAAGTAAAGATCACCGACATTTCTCTGGCAGGTCGGATTCTGGCGAGCTTTCCGGATTATCTCCAGGAGGAGCAACGCGTACAGGACGGTCTCGCTTTTCTGGGTGAACTTACCCAGGACCCTACCGCAAACATAATCAAGCTTCCCAACATCAGCGCATCTGTGCCCCAGTTAAAAGACTGTATCGCTGAACTGCAGGGGCAGGGCTATGCGATTCCTGACTATGCAGAGAATCCCCAAACCGATGAAGAGCGAGAGGTGTTGCTGCGTTACGGCAAGAGCCTGGGAAGTTCTGTGAACCCAGTGCTGCGCGAAGGTAACTCCGACCGCCGCGCCCCGAAAGCGGTGAAAGAGTTTGTCCGCAAGTTTCCACACTCGATGGGCAAGTGGAGCATGGCCTCAAGAAGCCATGCTGACTACATGCGCGGTGGCGATTTTTATTCGGCGGAGCAGTCCATCACTTTTGGGGAACCTGCCGACGTTCGCATTGAATTTGTTGATGCCAATGGTGAGGTTACCGTCAAGAAAGAACTCGCCATGGAGGCAGGCGAGGTTATGGACAGTATGCGCATGAGTGCCAGTGCACTGCGTGATTTCCTTGAGCAAACTATGAACGATGCCAAGGACTCTGGCGTAATGTGGTCACTCCATGTGAAGGCGACCATGATGAAGGTCTCTCATCCGATTGTTTTCGGCCACGCAGTAACCGTTTTTTACAAAGACCTGTTTGACAAGTATGCCAGTCTGTTTGAAGAACTCGGGGTTAACCCTAATAACGGTCTGAGCAGCGTGTATGAAAAGATTGAATCGCTGCCACGATCAAAGCGTGAGGAGATTCTGGAAGACGTACACGCCTGTTATGAGGGTAGGCCAGAGCTTGCTATGGTGGATTCAGTCAAAGGGATTACCAATCTGCACGTGCCAAGCGATGTTATTGTCGATGCTTCCATGCCCGCAATGATTCGCAATGGCGGGCAAATGTGGGGCCCTGACGGTAAAGCCAAAGATTGTAAAGCAGTCATGCCAGAGAGCACCTACTCCACTATTTATCAGGAAATGATTAATTTCTGTAAAACTAATGGCGCCTTTGATCCCACCGTGTGCGGCACGGTGCCCAACGTCGGCCTGATGGCAAAAAAAGCCGAAGAGTATGGCTCCCATGACAAAACCTTCGAGGTTGACGCGCCAGGCACTATTCGGGTCGTTGATGATGCTGGCAATGTCCTGATGGAGCATCTTGTTGAGCCCGGTGATATTTGGCGCGCCTGTCAGACTAAAGACGAAGCTATACGCGACTGGGTCAAGCTGGCTGTGACCCGATCTCGGCAATCCGACACTCCCGTTATTTTCTGGCTGGATCGAAACAGGGCTCACGACATTGAATTGATTAAGAAGGTCGAGCTATACCTCAAGGATCATGATACCGATGGACTCGATATTCGTATCATGACTTACGTTGAGGCAATTCGTCGTAGCATGGAACGGATGATTCGGGGCAGTGACACCATTTCAGCCACGGGCAATGTACTGCGAGATTACCTGACAGACTTGTTTCCCATTATGGAGCTGGGCACATCGGCCAAGATGCTGTCCATCGTGCCCATGCTCAAAGGCGGGGGTATGTATGAAACAGGAGCCGGCGGTTCCGCACCCAAACACGTACAGCAGTTGCAGGAAGAGAACCACCTGCGTTGGGATTCACTGGGCGAATTTCTGGCGCTGGCAGTGTCTCTCGAAGACCTCAGTATCAAGCAGGGAAACGCCAAGGCTGCACTGTTGGCGAAGACCCTGGACGAGGCAACCGGAAAATTATTGCAAAACAACAAGTCTCCTTCTCGCAAGGTCGGTGAACTCGATAATCGCGGCAGTCACTTTTACCTCGGGCTTTATTGGGCAGAGGCATTGGCGTCCCAATCAGAAGATAAAGAACTTGCAGAGCGCTTCGCGTCACTGGCCGGGGCTTTGGCTGATGGCGAAGCGAAGGTTGTAGCCGAACTGGAAAGGACTCAGGGTAAGCCGGTAGAGGAAGAGGGCTATGGTTACTATCACGCAGACCGCGCAGCGGTGAAACGGATCATGCGTCCCAGCGCGACACTAAATGCAATCCTGGCGCAAGCGAATAGCTAAGCGCTGAAAAATAGTGAGCGATGACTGTAGCCTGCGTTACGCGGGCTGCCGTTTTTTATGGCAGGTGTACACAGCCAGACTCTATAAGAAAATCCAACCAGCGACTGAATTCCGGATCAGCAATCGTGCCGGCCAAATCCGCTGCGTCCAATTGCCAGTGCTCACAGAGTGCAATTTGTAAAGGCAAGACAGAGTCCGAAAAGGCGCGGCTGTCCCCATTGGCGAATACTACCAGGCTGCCAGCCTCATGCTGCCAGGCCAATTTCGCAGCGGTATCAAGCTCAACTTTATCGACCCCTTTGCTGACTTTTGTGCGGGCGAAAGCGAGTTCATCTTCATCTGGAAGTTGCTCGTAGCGAGGTTCGGTCACCAATTCGCCAAACCAGTGGCTGCTTTCGGCCTGATCCAGGGCCGCCTGTATTTGAGCATTGACTCGCTCGAGGTCGCGCGACCTTATTTCACCGGGCCTGCTGACAGGTTCGAGACGGGTGTCACTGTAGAAAGCATCGGGTTCTAATTGCTCTAGCAATGCATCAGTGAAACGCGACACCATGTCATTGACCCTGGGCGCACGAAAGCCGATAGAAAAAGTGCTGCACTCTCCCTGCGCAATGCCCCAATGAGCAATCCCAGGTGGTATGTACAGGATGTCACCGGGCTCCAGCAAATATTCTGCCTCGGCTTCGAACTCAGTTAAAATTCGCAGGCTGTCGTGACTAAGGAGTGAACTGTCTGCATCGCAAAACTGCCCTGTTTTCCACAGTCGTTGGCCTTCACCCTGTAACAGGAATACATCGTAATTGTCGAAGTGAGGACCGACACTGCCGCCGTCATTTGCGTAACTAACCATGACGTCATCGACTCGCCACTGAGGGATAAAATCTACCAGCTTTCGAAGTGCAGCAACCTCCGGTATATAGTGGTCCACCGCCTGCACGAGTAGGGTCCAGGGGTGTTCCTTTTGGTAGTCCGATTCGGAGAAAGGGCCGTGCGACAACAGCCAGTCGCCATCAATGTTTTCGATGATGCGGGCTTCAACTTCTTCATCTAAAGCGAGCCCTGCCAGCTCATTGCTATCAACGGGCGGTGAGAAATTTTTAATCGCTTGACGTATGAGCAGTGGCTTTTGTTGCCAATGCCGGGCTAGAAATTGCTCCTTATCGAGGTTTAACTCCCAGCCGTTATCCACGCTAACTTATCCTATGTCCATGGCCTGACGCACCGCATTCCCTATATAGGTTCCGGGAGTCAATGCAAGTAAGTCTTTCTTGGCGGCTTCAGGAATGTCCAGCTGACTAACAAAGTCCTGAATCACAGCCTTGCTCATATCCTGGCCGCGGGTCAGTTCTTTGAGCTTCTCATACGGCTTCTCGATGCCGTAGCGACGCATCACCGTTTGTATGGGTTCTGCCAATACCTCCCAGCTGGACTCCAGGTCTTCGGCGAGACGTTGCTCATTTAGCTGCAGCTTGCTAATACCCTTGAGACAGGATTGGTAGGCAATCAGGCTATATCCGGCGCCCACGCCCATGTTTCGTAATACGGTAGAGTCAGTGAGGTCTCGTTGCCAACGGCTCACCGGAAGCTTTGCAGCAAGATGACTGAATACCGCGTTCGCTAATCCCAGGTTCCCCTCCGAGTTCTCGAAGTCGATGGGGTTCACTTTATGCGGCATGGTAGAAGAGCCCACTTCGCCAGCGATGGTTCTTTGTTTGAAATAGCCGAGGGAAATGTAACCCCAGACATCTCGGTTGAAATCGACAAGTATCGTATTAAAGCGGGCAATGGCATCAAACAATTCCGCCATATAGTCATGTGGCTCGATCTGCGTGGTGTAGGGATTCCAGGTCAGACCCAGAGATACCACAAAGGATTCGGCGCAGGTTTGCCAATCGACGTCCGGGTAGGCGCTAAGATGTGCATTGTAGTTACCCACTGCGCCATTAATTTTACCCAGGTACTCGACCTGGCGAATGAGCCTGAGTTGACGGTGTAGGCGCGCTACGACGTTGGCAACTTCCTTGCCCATGGTGCTCGGGCTGGCGGTTTGGCCATGGGTGCGCGATAGCATGGGAGCTGCAGCAGCACCTGTTGCAACAGCGGTTAGCGCCTCTGTCAGTTTTTCCATCTCTGGCAGTAACACTGCGTCAACACCATCACGTAACATCAGCGCATGCGACAGGTTGTTGATATCTTCAGACGTACAGGCAAAGTGAACAAACTCGGAGACGGCCTCGAGCTCGGCGTTGCCGGCAAATCGCTCCTTAATGAAGTATTCAACCGCCTTAACATCGTGATTGGTCGTCGCCTCAATATCCTTGATGCGACGTGCATCCACTTCAGCGAAGTTCCCCAGTATTTCTTCCAGTGCCTTATTGGCAGTAGGGGAGAGTGCCGGTACCTCAGGGATGCCCTCGTGGCTGGCGAGACACTGTAACCAGCGAACCTCAACCAGCACCCTGCGCTTTATCAGGCCGTATTCGCTAAACACATCGCGTAGAGCAGCGGTTTTGCTGCCATAGCGACCGTCGATTGGAGAAACTGCGGTGAGTGCTGAGAGTTCCATGAATAGCTCCGAAGATGGGCAAAGGGTGCGAATTTTACACCACAGGAAGGTCGCGGGACAGTTGCTGACTGGTTTGCAGAATGCGCTTTCGCTCAAACACCAGGCGCCAGCGCCGGCCCCCCAACTGTCGCCACAAAAACGCTGAGCGGATACCAGCGAGCAGCAGAGCCCTGATGATATCGGCGTTCACTGTGTCCTGCAGATGCTGAGCACTGCCCGATACCTTGATGCGGAATCGCAGCTTGCTCAATGTGTCTTGATAGATACCGGACACGCTATGGCAAACGTCATTGACGTGTCCTGAAAAGTGCTCAGCCCTGAAACTGGTGTGCTCCAACCGCGAATGCACGATGGACATCATTTCATCGCTGGCTGCAAACTTGCGCTCTAAATAAAGCATGTTGAAAACGTAGCGGACAATCTCTCGATTTTCGTCGGCCTGGCGGCTGGCGAGCATGGCGCTAAGGTTGTTCAAACCCAGTTTCACACCGGCTAGTCCGCCATAAATCGCTGCTACATTGTCGGCGTTAAATTCGAACAAACTGTGAATCGAAGGCTCCAGGAACTCGATGGGATAGCTGCCGGTTCGAGAAATCTGGTCAACCAGGCGGGCCGCCTGGGCGACACCGGCTAAGGCGATCGTTTGCTGCTCCAATGGGGAATAGTCTCTATTCATTCTGCAGTCTGCTCGATAACGCCGCCACCCAGGCAAGTGTCTCCCTGATAGAAAACGACCGACTGCCCGGGAGTCACCGCCCGCTGCGGAGCGTCAAAGACTACCCTGTATCCTTCATTACCCCGATAGATTGTGCAGCTTTGGTCGCTCTGGCGGTAGCGTACCTTGGCATGACACTGAAGGGGCAGCGTTGGCGGGGAGCCGGAAACCCAAAAAATACTGCCCGTAGTAAGGTGACTCTTGAAGAGTGCCGGGTGGTCGTTACCTTGAGCGACTAATAACACGTTATTTTCCAGGTCTTTGTCCACCACATACCAGGGCGCGTCTGTATGATTGGCCAGACCACCGATGCCCAGTCCCTGGCGCTGTCCAATAGTGTGATACATCAGTCCCTGGTGCTGTCCCAGGTATTCTCCTTCCAGGCTTTGTATTGCACCGGGTTGGGCGGGCAGGTATTGCTGTAAAAAATCGGTGAACCGACGCTCTCCGATGAAACAAATGCCAGTTGAATCCTTTTTCTTCGCCGTGGCCAGTCCCTGCTTTTCAGCGAGCGCTCGCACTTCCGGCTTTTCAATTTCGCCGACCGGAAAAAGAGTCTTTGCGAGTTCCTCGTGACCGACAGCGTGGAGAAAGTAGCTTTGGTCCTTATTGGGGTCCAGTCCTTTGAGCAGGGTTGCTTTTCCCGCAGACTGGCCACGCCGGGTGTAGTGCCCTGTGGCAATAAGATCTGCGCCCAGCGTGAGAGCGTACTCGAGAAACGCCTTGAACTTTATTTCCCTGTTACAAAGAATGTCCGGGTTGGGTGTGCGGCCTGCGCGATATTCCTCCAGGAAGTGCTCAAAGACATTGTCCCAGTACTCGGCGGCAAAATTGGCACCGTGAAGCTTTATGTCCAGCTTGTCAGCCACAGCCTGGGCGTCGGCAAAGTCTTCCTTGGCTGTGCAGTACTCAGTTCCATCATCTTCTTCCCAGTTCTTCATGAACAGGCCTTCCACGGCATAGCCCTGCTCCTTCAGCAGAAGGGCAGAAGCAGAAGAGTCGACACCACCGGACATGCCGACGATGACCTTTTTTGATGCGTTAAGGCTCATCCGTATATGAGTTCCAGAGGACTGCTGATTCCCTTGCGGTATTGCTCAATGGCAGCGATCACAAGAGGGCTGCGCATTCTAGCAGAGTTGGCGACAATTTCCTCATAGCTAAGCCAATGTACGGCACTTATGTCGGGGTCGATCGTGGCGTTTTCAAGAGGGCCTATCGGTTCAGCGAGAAAGGTTGTGCGATAGTAAATGACTTGGTTTGCCGCTTCATAAAGAGCGATACCGAGCATGCCGGTAAGGGTTATATCCCAGCCGGTTTCCTCCCTTGTTTCGCGGCATGCCGCCTCGGTGAGACTCTCTCCCGGCTCCAGGTGTCCTGCCGGTTGATTAAACACCAGCTCGGCGGTGGTTTTGTCGCGTTCTTCTACCATCAAGAACTTTCCATTGCTGACCACGACGGTAGCGACAGTGACATGCGGAGGCCATTTAGCCATTCAATTTCTCCTTGGACGCCTGGCTGGATACGATTTCGCCGAGGCAGGTGTATGCACTTCTTCGGTCCGGTGCTCTCCAGGTGCCAGCCCGCCTAAACTCCAGGGGCCAATGGACTGCCGGACCAGCCTTAGTGTCGGAAAGCCAATGGCCGCCGTCATGCGTCGAACCTGACGATTACGTCCCTCGCGAATCGATAGCTCCAACCAGCAATCGGGCACAGACTTGCGCTCTCTCACGGGCGGCAGTCTTGGCCACAGCGAGGGAGGGTCTATTCTCCGGGCGCGAGCGGGCAGGGTGGGGCCATCCTTCAAATCCAACCCCGCACATAAACGGTCAATAGACTCCTGGTCAACATCTCCCTCTACTTGCACGAGGTAGGTCTTCCACTGTTTGTGCTTGGGGTTGGTGATTTGGTGTTGGAGGCGACCGTTGTCTGTTAACAACAGAAGGCCCTCAGAGTCATAGTCCAGCCTTCCGGCTGCCTTGAAGTGGGGGGCACTGAGGTAATCTGCCAATGTTTTCCTGTCCCCGGTATCACTGAACTGGCTCAGAACCTGGAAGGGTTTATTGAACAATATGACTTTGGCCATGTTTCAGTGCCCCTGGGCCTGTTGACTGGGTGTGTTGAATGGATCTCTTTACTGCTGCTATGCCGGCTGCGTTGACAGGTGAATATCCCGTCACATGCTATACTTTTCAACAGCCCGGTAGGGAATTCTCCGCGGGCTTTTCGCAGTTCAACTCAGCAGCAATGGAGCAAAAACATGGGCTATAAGCATATTCAGGTACCCAGTGAGGGTGGCAAAATCACCGTCAATGAAGACCACAGCCTGAACGTCCCAGACAATCCTATCATTCCTTACATCGAAGGTGACGGTATTGGTATCGATATCAGCCCCGTCATGATCGATGTCGTTAATGCAGCCGTGGAGAAAGCTTATTCAGGCGCGAAAAAGATTTCCTGGATGGAGATTTTTACCGGCGAAAAAGCCGCTGAGCTGTATGCCGGCGACTGGTTTCCTGAAGAAACGCTGGACGCTATTAAAACTTATGCAGTAGCAATTAAAGGTCCATTGACTACGCCAGTGGGTGGAGGCTTCCGCTCGCTTAACGTGGCGCTGCGTCAGGAGCTGGATCTTTATACCTGTTTGCGGCCGGTGCGCTGGTTCGAAGGCGTGCCTTCGCCGGTGAAAGACCCTGGCGCCTGTAACATGGTCATCTTCAGGGAGAACTCGGAAGACATTTACGCCGGCATTGAATACCAGGCAGGCACTGACGAAGCGAAAAAAGTCGTTGATTTTATTATTAACGAAATGGGCGCGACCAAAATTCGTTTTCCCCAGAACGTGGGCATCGGTATCAAGCCAGTGTCAGAAGAGGGTACCAAGCGCTTGGTGCGTAAGGCCATTCAGTATGCGATAGACCAGGATCTGCCCTCCGTTACCCTGGTGCATAAGGGTAATATCATGAAATTCACAGAGGGCGCTTTCCGCGACTGGGGCTATGAACTCGCACAGCAAGAGTTCGGTGGAGAACTGCTCGACGGGGGCCCCTGGGTGGCAATTAAGAACCCTGATAGTGGCAAGGAAATTATCGTCAAGGATGTGATTGCCGATGCTATGTTGCAGCAGATCCTGACTCGGCCCAAAGATTACAGTGTGGTGGCCACGCTAAATCTCAACGGTGATTACCTCTCCGACGCGCTCGCTGCGCAGGTGGGGGGTATCGGCATCGCCCCTGGCGCCAACTTGTCAGACACTATCGCCCTGTTTGAAGCGACCCACGGGACCGCACCCAAGTATGCAGGGCAAGACAAGGTGAACCCCGGGTCACTGATACTGTCTGCAGAGATGATGTTGCGACATATTGGCTGGAACGAGGCCGCTGATCTGATTATTGACGGCATGAATGGCGCCATCCAGGCGGGTACCGTGACTTATGATTTCGAGCGTTTGATGGACGGCGCGACATTATTGAGCTGTTCCGAGTTTGGAGAGGCGATTGTAAAGTCCATGTGACAGGTCGGTATCTAGGCGTTGAAAAGGCCCTTGGGAAACCGGGGGCCTTTTTCTTTTGCCCTGCAAAAACCGAGGCTTTGTCCAGATTGCGGCCCCTTGAAAACCCGAGTATTGTATCCATATACAGTTATCTACAAGCATAGAAACAAGAGTGATTCAGTGGAGTACATCCATCCAGACAGCATCGTGCGTATGAATAAGGAAGAGGAGGACGTCGATGGCGGCTTGGCGCTGCAAGAGAGCAAGCCCGAGTTAAAAAAGCCTCCTCTTTTTAAAGTGGTATTGATTAATGACGATTACACTCCAATGGAGTTCGTGGTTGAGGTGCTTGAGTCATTCTTTCGCATGAACAGGGAACAGGCGACCCATGTCATGCTGACCGTGCACACGCAGGGTAAAGGGGTTTGCGGGATCTTTACCAGAGACATAGCCGAAACCAAGGCGGCGCAGGTAAATCAGTACGCCCGAGAGAATGAACACCCGCTATTATGCGAAATCGAGGCATCAGAGGGCTAAGGCCCGGGAGTGGTATATGCTGAGTAACGATCTGGAACAGTCGCTCAACGACGCTTTTCGTGGCGCCAGAGCGAAGCGCCACGAATTTATGACGGTAGAACATTTACTGTTGGCCCTGTTGGACAACAACGATGCTATCCGTGTCCTAAAGGCCTGCGGAGCAGACATTGGTGGCTTGCGTGGCGATTTAGTCGAGTTTGTCGATGCCACCACGCCCCTGATCCCCGAAGAAGAGGAGGAGCGAGACACTCAGCCTACCCTGGGGTTTCAGCGGGTGCTGCAGCGAGCAGTATTTCACGTGCAGTCCTCGGGAAAAAGTGAGGTTACCGGTGCCAATGTCCTGGTGGCGATCTTTAGCGAGTCGGAAAGCCAGGCCGTGTTTTTCCTCAAGACCCAGAGTATCGCTCGCCTCGATGTGGTCAACTACATGACCCACGGAATTTCCAAGGTATCTGGCGAGAGTGAGTCCAGCGAGCCAGATCATTCTGCGGAGAGCGAAGGCAATGTGCCTGAGGAGGGGGAAGGTAACCCTCTTGATAGTTATGCCACCAATTTGAACAAGGAAGCGGCTGAGGGCAACATCGACCCGCTGATTGGTCGCGTTCCAGAGGTCGAGCGTGTCGCCCAGATACTCGCTCGCAGACGCAAGAACAATCCCTTATTGGTAGGGGAGTCAGGCGTCGGTAAAACTGCCATTGTGGAGGGCCTTGCCAAAAAAATCGTCGATGGCGATGTACCGGAAATACTGAAAGACGCGGTGGTCTATTCCCTGGACCTTGGCGCGCTATTGGCTGGAACCAAGTATCGGGGCGACTTTGAGAAGCGTTTTAAAGGGCTGCTTGGTGAGCTCAAGAAGCGGGATCATGCCATTTTGTTTATTGATGAAGTGCACACCATTATCGGTGCGGGCGCAGCATCTGGCGGGGTAATGGACGCAAGTAACCTGCTTAAACCCTTGCTCAGTTCGGGCAAATTACGGTGTGTAGGTTCGACCACGTTCCAGGAATACCGGGGCATTTTTGATAAGGATAAGGCACTCAGTCGTCGCTTTCAGAAGATCGACGTGATGGAACCTAGCCCTGACGACGCATACAAAATTTTGAAGGGACTGAAGTCAAGGTTTGAAGAGCACCACGGCTTACGTTACACCGACAAAGCGTTGCGAGTCGCGACCGATCTTTCTGCGCGTTACATCACTGATCGCTTCCTCCCTGACAAAGCCATTGACGTGATTGACGAGGCTGGCGCGTTTCAGCAACTGGTCGCGCCCTCAAAGCGTAAGAAAGTGATCGGTGTTGGTGATATCGAGACCGTCATCGCAAAAATTGCGCGCATTCCCCCCAAAACCGTCAGTACAGACGACAAGGAAACCCTTAAAAAGCTTGAGCAGAACCTGCAGATGGTGGTGTTTGGGCAAGACAGGGCTATCAGCAGCCTGGCCACATCGATCAAACTTGCCAGGGCAGGGCTGAGGGCCGGAGACAAGCCGATCGGTTCGTTCCTGTTGGCGGGCCCTACCGGCGTGGGGAAAACCGAAGTCACCCGTCAGCTTGCGATGCAGCTGGGGCTGGAGCTTATCCGCTTCGACATGTCTGAGTACATGGAGCGACACACGGTTTCGCGACTGATTGGCGCGCCTCCTGGCTATGTCGGATTTGACCAGGGTGGTTTATTGACCGATGCGGTGACCAAGCATCCCCATGCTGTCGTGCTGCTCGATGAAATTGAGAAGGCGCATCCAGAGGTGTTTAACCTGCTGCTCCAGGTAATGGATCATGGCACCCTGACAGATAATAATGGACGTAAAGCAGACTTCCGCAATGTGATCGTTGTCATGACGACGAATGCTGGCGCTGAAAGTATCAGCCGACGAACCATTGGCTTTACCAGTCAGGATCATAGCACTGACGGAATGGAAGCGATTAACAAGATGTTCACTCCCGAATTCCGCAATCGACTGGATAGTATTGTGCAGTTTGAGCCTCTGGGCGAGGACGTCATTATGACCGTGGTCGATAAGTTCCTGACCGAACTGCAGGGGCAGCTCGACGAGAAACGAGTGACCATTGATGTCGATGAAGATGCGCGCTTGTGGCTGGTAGAGAAGGGCTATGACAAGAACATGGGCGCGAGGCCTATGGAGCGAGTCATTCAGGAATATATCAAGAAACCGCTGGCCGAGCTGGTCTTGTTCGGTGGCTTGGCGCAATCAGGAGGCACAGCACTGGTGCGACTGAACAAAGCCGAGAACAAGCTGGATGTATTAATGGAAGAGGAAGAGCTGGCCCTGGAAGAGAGCTAGCTTTCGATGCTTTGAGGTAGCCCCGGGTGGGCTACCGCTGGCAGACGCAATAATACAGGCTTACCGCTCGCGGTAAGTGATGCGGCCTTTGGTCAGGTCGTACGGAGTCAGCTCCACGCGAACCTTGTCACCGGTCAGAATACGAATGTAGTTCTTACGCATTTTTCCGGAAATATGGGCAGTCACAACGTGGCCGTTTTCCAGCTGTACGCGAAAAGTGGTGTTCGGCAGGGTATCAATGACCTCGCCTTCCATTTCAATTTGGTCTTCCTTTGCCATGTAGCGGCATTCCTCGGTATAAATCAGGGGCGCATTTTGCCTGAAACGTCCAACTGTTTCTACTTTAATTCACGGTAATTCTGGTGCCAGCGCAACCCCGGCGCTAGCTGATACTTGCTTGCATGGTGGGTGCTCTCGTGACGCTGTTAGAGCAGGGTGCTCCAGCGCCCTTTGAGGTAGAGCTCCAGTGGGCGATACTCGGACTTATAGGCCATCTTGCGGCAATTCTTGATCCAATAACCGAGGTAAACGTATTCAAGGCCCATTTCCCGCGCCTTTTCGATCTGCCAAAGAATTGCGTAGCGACCAAGACTGCGTTTGTCGGACTCCGGCTCAAAGAAGGTGTAAATGGCGGAAAGTCCATCGAGCAACTCGTCAACCACCGAAATAGCAATCAGTTTGCCGTCCTCGTAAAAGCGGTAATAGCGGGTGCACTCCCAGGCGTTATCCAGAAACGATAAATACTGTTCACGATCAGGGGGGTACATGTCCCCGTCACAGTGACGCTGCTCGATATAGCGCCTGTAGAGGTCGAACGCTGCTTCATCGCGAATGTCACTGGTCAACTCGACTTCAAGGTCGCCGTTGCGACTGGCGGCTCTGCGCTGGGTGCGGTTGGGCTTAAAGCTATCGACCGGAATGCGGGCGGGAATGCAGGCTTCGCAGCCATTGCAATGGGGTCGATAGAGGTGATTGCCACTGCGTCGAAAGCCGAGAACTGAGAGATTGCTGTACAGTAGTTGATCCACTTCCTGTCGCGGATCAACAAACAAGGTGGTGGCTTCCCGGTCATCCAGGTAGCTGCAGCTGTGGGGATAGGTCGTATAGACCTTCAGGTCCCGCAGTGAAGATGTCACAACAATTCTCCGCAAGTGGCCGGCAATCGCCAGATCCCGGGATCATGGTCGATGCCTATAGTTTGGGCAAGCAACAGCTCGAAGTCCAGTCTACTGATATTCTCAGCGCCCAGGGAATTGAGGTGCTCACTTTCCACCTGGCAGTCGATCAGGCCGAAATTACCACGCTTGAGCATGTCAAATAGTGCTACCAATGCGACCTTGGAAGCATCAGTGACCAGGCTGAACATCGATTCGCCAAAGTAGGCTCGCCCGATGGCAATACCATACAGTCCACCCACTAACTCACCCTCTGCGGAAAACACCTCTACTGAGTGTGCGTGGCCAATATGGTGCAGGTCGCAATAAGCGGCAAGCATGTCATCGCCTATCCAGGTGCCTAGCCCGTCGCAGCGCAATTGGGCGCAATTTCGCATCACCTGCTCAAAACAAGTGTCAACTGATAGCCGGAACTGGTCTCGGCGCAATGTTTTGCGCAGTGAGCGTGATATGTGCAGTTTGTCCGGGAGCAATACGGAGCGGGGGTCGGGAGTCCACCAGAGGACCGGCTGAGGCTCCTCATACCAGGGAAATATGCCTTTGCTATAGGCATCAAGTAATCGGTTGGGAGTCAGGTCACCGCCCACCGCCAGCAAGCCATTCGGGTAATCCAGTGCATCACTGGTGGCAGGGAATGAATCGCCCGTGTGGAGTTGACAGATAGCACGCATGGCCGCTATTGAACCAGAAATGAAGGCAAGAGGTTATTCCCCCGGGATACTTGCCTCCAGAGTCCGGCTGTTTCTCGCAGGTGAGTAGCCGGGGACATTAACGTACCTGACGCTCAGAGATTATCCAGATACTTCTCTGCATCCAGCGCAGCCATGCAGCCAAAGCCAGCAGATGTGACTGCTTGCCGATACACATGATCGCCTACATCGCCAGCGGCAAAAACGCCGGGAGCACTGGTGCTGGTCGCGTTGCCCTCCAGTCCGCTCTTGATGGTGATATAACCATCCTTCATGTCCAGTTGTTCGGCAAATATGTCAGTATTGGGCTTGTGACCGATAGCGATAAACACGCCTGCCAGGTCAACATCGGTGGTGGTATCGTCCTTTACGCTCTTGATCCGCATGCCGGTAACGCCGCTGTCGTCGCCGAGTACTTCATCCAGCGTGTGATCCCACATGATGGTGACTTTGCCCTCTTTTTCGCGCGCAAATAGCCGATCCTGTAGCACTTTCTCTGAACGCAGCGCGTCGCGGCGGTGCACCACGGTGACATGTTCTGCAATGTTGGCCAGATACAGGGCTTCTTCCACGGCGGTATTACCACCACCAATGACAGCCACTTTCTTGTTGCGATAGAAAAAGCCATCACAGGTGGCGCAGGCGCTCACGCCTTTGCCCATAAAAGCTTCCTCGGAGGGCAGGCCCAGATACTGTGCGGAAGCACCTGTTGCGATGATTAGCGCATCACAGGTGTAAGTGCCTGTTCCCTGCAGAGTCATGGGACGTGCGTTAACGTCAACCACATCAATATGGTCAAACACGATTTCAGTATCGAAACGTTCAACGTGCGCTTGCATGTCCTGCATCAACTCAGGGCCCTGGAGCTCTGCGTGGCCGCCTGGCCAGTTTTCCACTTCGGTTGTGGTGGTCAGCTGTCCGCCCTGTTGCATCCCGGTGATAACCACTGGAGTCAGGTTGGCGCGAGCCGCGTAGACTGCTGCGGTATAGCCGGCAGGGCCGCTGCCTAGGATGATCAGGGGGATATGACGTGCTTCACTCATCGATTGGGCTTCCTTGGTAATTTCAGGGGCGCTGGCGCCACGAAAACGGGTAAACTCTCCCCTTAATTGGGGCGGACTATGGTACTTTAAAGGTGCAGATCCGACAAAGGTTCGGAAAATTTTAAAAAGAAGCCATAAGTCTTTGAAAAAAATACAGAATAGGGCGACAATTGGCTCTCGCTATGATCGTAATAGCAGCCCATTAGCTGGGGACAGTGGGAAAGGACCATAACAGCCGTGCCAGAAACAACCAATACTGAGTCATTCATGGGTCCACGACTGCGTGAAGGCGCTTTCATAGGCGTCAGCGCGGTGTGCCTGTATTTACTGCTGGCCTTGCTGACCTACAGCCCGCAGGACCCCGGCTGGTCTGCCAGTGGCTCGGGGAGCGATATTGCCAATCTAGGTGGTCCCACCGGAGCTTGGTTAGCAGACGTATTTTTCTCATTGGTCGGCTATGCGGCCTACCTTTTCCCCATTCTGCTTGCCTATCGAGCAGTGATCATTCTGATTGAACGTAAGGAAGACAAGGGTTTCGATTGGCTCACATTCGGCATCCGGGCACTGGGCCTGGTGTTGGTGATGATTGCTGGCACCGCGCTCGCGGCCATGAATGACAGCGGGAATTCCCCGTTACCCCAGGGGGCAGGCGGTATTCTCGGCCAGGCCATTGGTGGCTCCTTTACGATGGCCTTCAGCGCCGTGGGCAGCAGGCTAATCTTGCTGGCAGTGTTCCTGTTCGGTATGACCATTTTCACCGATCTCAGCTGGCTTAAGCTGATGGATCGCCTGGGCGCCTGGGCGATCGACTATTTTGAAAAGTCCCGGGTCTGGGTTCTCAAGACCATTGACGAGTTTAAAAACAAACGCGAGCGCGACAAGGCCGTGGAAGCGCGCAAGGTTGTGATTGAGCAGCACGTTGAAAAAGAGAAGAAGCGCAAGCCGCCTAAAATCAAACCGCTCAAACCCAAGGCGGAAAAGTCAGAGCGTGTTGAGAAGGAAAAACAGCAACCCCTGTTTGATGCGCCGGCCACGGGGGAGATGCCCCACCTGGAGCTGCTGGATGCAGAGATAAAAGACCCTAGCAAGGGCTATTCCAAAGAGGCGCTGGAGGCACTTTCCAAACTGCTTGAGTTAAAACTGGCGGACTTCGGTGTGACCGCTGAGGTAACAGCGGTTTACCCTGGCCCGGTGATTACCCGCTTTGAAATTCAGCCTGCCGCCGGGGTAAAGGTGTCTCGCATATCCAATCTGGCGAAAGATCTGGCGCGCTCTTTGGCGGTCATTTCTGTGCGAGTGGTAGAGGTTATCCCCGGAAAGTCTGTGGTAGGTGTTGAGATACCCAATGAAGATCGTGAAATAGTAAATTTCAGGGAGGTTCTGGCCTCTAAAGCGTTTGATCAATCCAAGTCGCCGCTGACGCTGGCCCTGGGACACGACATATCAGGCCAGCCGGTCTGTGCCGACCTCGGCAAGATGCCTCATCTACTGGTTGCAGGTACCACTGGTTCCGGTAAGTCGGTTGGGGTCAACGCTATGCTGCTGAGCCTGCTCTACAAGTCAGGCCCGGAAGATGTGCGCCTGATTCTGGTTGACCCCAAAATGCTGGAGCTCTCTGTCTATGATGGGATTCCGCATCTGCTGACCCCCGTCATTACCGACATGAAAGATGCAGCCAACGGCCTGCGCTGGTGCGTGGCGGAAATGGAGCGGCGCTATAAGCTGATGGCCTCGCTGGGTGTGCGTAACCTGAGCGGTTACAACCGAAAAGTGGTCGACGCAGAGAAAGCAGGTGCGCCGATAGCCGATCCGCTCTGGACACCGGATCCTATCTTTGCAGAGACTGACGAGGAACAGACCCCGCCCAATCTCGAGAAATTGCCAAGTATCGTCGTGGTGATCGATGAATTCGCCGATATGATGATGATCGTCGGCAAAAAGGTGGAAGAGCTGATCGCGCGTATTGCCCAGAAAGCCCGTGCTGCAGGCATTCACCTTATTTTGGCGACCCAGCGCCCCTCAGTCGATGTGATTACCGGTTTGATCAAGGCTAACGTGCCAACGCGTATTGCGTTTCAGGTGTCGTCGAAAGTCGATTCGCGAACAATTCTGGACCAGGGCGGTGCGGAGCAGTTGCTGGGTCACGGTGACATGCTTTACCTGCCCCCCGGTTCGGGAGTGCCCAATCGCGTGCATGGTGCGTTTTGCTCGGACGAAGAAGTACATAGGGTGGTCGCAGACTGGAAGCGGCGTGGTCAGCCCCTTTATATCGACGGGCTACTCGACGAAGGCGGGCAGACACCGGTCACGGCAGGGGAACTTCAAGCCGGTTCATCTGACCAAGATGATGAGAGTGACGCGCTCTACGACGAAGCGATTCACTATGTCACGCAGAGCAGAAGGGCGTCTATTTCCAGCGTACAGCGCAAATTGCGCATTGGTTACAACCGGGCTGCCCGCCTCATTGAAGCCATGGAGGCGGCAGGTGTCGTCACCGAAATGGGGACCAACGGGCAGCGTGAAGTCTTAGCGCCCCCACCAGCAGAAGATTGATACCAAGCTATGAGAAAACTTTTCCTTCTTGCCGCTCTGGGACTGTGCCTGGTAGCGGGCATAGCGCGCTCAGACGAGGTTGCAACCGATCAGTTGATTCAGCATCTGTCAGCGCTGGAGCAGTTGCAGGGACGCTTTGAACAAACTCAGTATGCGTCCGGCGCAGAGCTGGCTTCGGTTCTGTCTGGCGGAAGTTTCAAGCTATTGAAGCCGGTCTACTTTCTATGGGAAATAGACAGCCCGGACAGCCAGTTGATCGTCGCAGACGGAAACCACTTGTGGCATCACGACCGAGACCTTGAAACGGTTACGCGGCGCTCAGTGGCGGGGCGCGATGAGCTGTCTCCACTGCAGGTTCTGGCCGGTGATACGGCAGTATTGCGCGAACGTTTTAACGTGTCTGCAACGGGAGAGGGTCGTTTTCTGTTGGTTCCCAGGGAGGGTAACCCCGGTTTTACTGAACTCACACTGGTGTTTGCCAATGATCAGATCAGCGCGATGGAAGTGACAGACAAGCTCAATCAGCGCATTTTTATAAAACTGACAGCACTTGACAGCGAATCGCCCCTCACGTCCGCTGATTTTACCTACGTTCCCCCCGAGGGAGCTGACCTCTTTTACCATGACGACTGACTTGTTCTCCGGCGCCAGTGGCGCTGGCCAGAACAGCGGTTATCAACCACTCGCCGCACGATTGCGTCCTGCTGATCTCGAAAGTTACGCGGGACAAGGCCATATTCTCGCGCCTGGAAAGCCGCTGCGGGAGTCCATCGACCGCAGGCAGTTGCACTCTATGATCTTCTGGGGGCCACCCGGGGTTGGGAAAACAACCCTCGCCCGCATCGCGGCAGAAGCTGCCGATGCCCACTTCCTGCAAATTTCAGCGGTGCTGTCCGGGGTAAAGGAAATTCGTGAAGCGATTGCACAGGCGAGGCAACACAAGGCCGCCGGGCGAGATACGGTGCTGTTTGTAGACGAGGTCCACCGTTTCAATAAGTCACAGCAGGATGCTTTTTTGCCTTATGTCGAAGATGGAACCGTCATTTTTGTGGGGGCCACTACAGAAAATCCGTCTTTTGAGCTTAACAACGCTTTGCTGTCCCGAACCCGGGTATACAAGCTGCGTTCGCTGGAGACTGAGGAGCTCATCGGAGTGCTCCAGCGAGGGATGGATGAGCTGGGTGCAGGGGTAAAAACCTCGAAGCATTGTCTTGAAATGATTGCAGCTCAGGCAGATGGCGACGCCAGGCGTTCGATTAACTTACTTGAGTTGGCGGCGGACCTTGCTGAAGAGGGTGAAATCAACGAAAAAACCCTGGAAGAGGTGCTGCAGGCTTCTTTGCGTCGCTTCGACAAGGGCGGCGATGTGTTTTATGACCAGATCAGCGCTTTACACAAAGCGGTTCGCGGCAGTTCTCCCGATGGAGCATTGTACTGGTTCTGTCGCATGCTGGATGGCGGCTGCGACCCTTTGTACCTGGCTCGACGCGTGGTTCGCATGGCCAGCGAGGATATCGGTAATGCCGATCCCAGAGCACTGACAATCTCGCTTGATGCCTGGCAGGTCCAGGAGCGCCTCGGGAGCCCGGAGGGCGAACTGGCGATTGCACAGGCCATCGTCTATCTTGCCTGCGCCGCCAAATCCAACGCGGTTTACAATGCCTACAATGCTGCCAGGGCGAAAGTAGGCGATGGCGATAGCCAGGAAGTGCCGCTGCATCTAAGAAATGCTCCTACCAGTTTGATGAAAGACATGGATTACGGCGCTGAATATCGCTATGCCCACGATGAGGAGGGTGGCTATGCAGCCGGAGAAAACTACTTCCCCGAATCCCTGAAGGATACACAGTTCTACTACCCGGTTGATCGCGGCCTGGAAAAGAAAATTGAGGAAAAACTGCAGTACCTGCGCGAGCGTGACAAAAGCAGTACAATACGCCGATACGACTGAGTTACTTCCAATACGCCATGAAATACCTGTTGTTCATCGCCCTGGGCGGGGCCTCCGGCGCCGTCTCGCGTTACTTGCTCTCTAACTGGGCCCACGCCCTGTGGGAGGGTAAGTGGCCCGTGGGAACCTTAATGGTCAATATGCTGGGGTCTTTCCTGATTGGCGTGATTTTCGTGTTGATAGAGCGACAAATCCTGCATCCGGACTGGCGCAGCGTGCTAATGGTGGGCTTTTTAGGGGCATTCACTACGTTTTCCACATTCTCACTGGAAAGCATCACGCTGCTCGAGAATGGTCACACGGCTCACGCCCTGGGTTACATGGCAACCAGCGTTATCGCTTGCGTATTAGTGACAGGACTTTCGATTTATATGACCCGCGCCTTATTCTAGGGCGCATCCGTTACCCAGTTTTCCCAGACACAGGAATATTCATACGATGTTGGATATCAAAGCCGTCAGGCAGGATCCCGAAAGCGTTGCTCTTGCGCTAGAAAAGCGTGGCTTCACGTTCGATATTGAGCTGTTCAAGTCATTGGACGCCCGGCGCAAGCAGGCAGATATCGATAGCCAGAGCCTGCTTGCAGAGCGCAAGGCAGCTTCCAAGCAGATTGGTACTTTGGTTGGTCAGGGCATGAGCGTCGATGATGCCAAGGCGCAAGTGAACGAGACGCTGGAGAAAATCGCCGGTCAAATCGACGACCTCACCGGAGAAGCCAAGGCGGTGCAGGGGCAGCTTGAAGAGCTGCTCCTTGGTACGCCAAATATTCCCGCAGACGCGGTACCGCAAGGTGCAAGCGAGGAAGACAATCAGGAGGTTGCCCGCTGGGGCGAGCCCAGGAACTATGACTTTGCAGTTAAAGATCATGTGTCACTGGGCGAGGACCTGGGTCAAATGGACTTTGAGACCGCGGGTAAAATTACCGGCTCTCGTTTCAATGTTATGTACGGAAATATCGCCCGACTGCATCGTGCGCTGATCCAGTTCATGTTAAATCAACACATCGAAGAACATGGCTACAGTGAAATTTACGTCCCCTATATCGTCAACCGTGACTCCCTGCGCGGCACCGGTCAGCTGCCCAAGTTTGAGGAAGATCTTTTTAAACTCGAGGGAGAGCAGGGCTATTACTTGATTCCCACCGCCGAGGTGCCGGTCACTAATGTCGCACGGGATCGTATCTTTGAGGATGCAGAATTGGGCGAAGACGGCGTAAAGTTCGCCTGCCATACACCCTGCTTCCGCAGCGAGGCTGGCAGTTATGGTCGAGACACCCGGGGTATGATTCGTCAGCATCAGTTTGAGAAGGTCGAGTTGGTGCAGTTCGTGCGCCCAGAGCAGTCGGATGACGCCCTGGAAGCACTAACGGGCCACGCCGAGAAAATTTTGCAGCTATTACAGCTTCCATACCGCAAGGTGATTCTCTGTGGTGGCGATATTGGTTTCTCAGCACGCAAAACCTACGACCTCGAAGTCTGGTTGCCGGCCCAGGACACCTATCGCGAAATTTCTTCGTGCAGTAGCTTTGGCGATTATCAGGCAAGGCGCATGCAAGCGCGTTGGCGTAACCCGGACACGGGGAAGCCGGAGCTCCTGCATACCCTGAACGGTTCAGGTTTGGCAGTAGGACGAACGTTGGTTGCCATCATGGAAAACTATCAGCGGGCTGATGGCAGCATTGAAGTCCCCGATGTGTTGCGAGCCTACATGGGCGGTACAGAGACACTGAACACCTGAGATGCAGTATCTGCCGATTTGTATGCAACTGCGAAATTCGCCGGTGGTGCTGGTCGGCGCCGGGACCGTTGCCACACGCAAAGCACGGCTGCTATTACGCGCCGGCGCGAATCTCAACGTGGTGGCGCCCGATATAACGCCGGAGCTGGAGCAGCTGTTAGCGGACCATGGCGGAAATTGGCAGCGCACAACTTACCAGGAAACAGACCTTCATGGTCGCGTTCTGGTTATTGCCGCCACGCCAGATCGAGTGGTTAATGAGCAGGTTCATGCCGACGCTATCGCGCTGAATTTGCCGGTAAATGTTGTCGACTCGCCAGAACTTTGCACCTTTATTTTCCCTTCCATTGTCGACCGTGACCCGGTGATTATTGCTATTAGCAGCTCAGGCCGAAGTCCGGTGCTGGCGCGGCAATTGCGGCGAAAATTCGAAGCGATGATACCCGCGGGTTATGGCCGCCTCGCTGAGTTTGCCGGTCGCTTACGACAACGGGTCAAAGATGCGCTACCTGCGGAGACACCCAGACGATTGTTTTGGGAGCAGGCCATGGATGGCGCAGTCGCCGAGCAGTTTTTGGCGGGGCGCGAAGCTCGCGCCGAGGCGCTGCTGGATGAAATGCTGCAGGATGTAGGTTCGCTTCATAGAGGCGAGGTCTATTTGATCGGCGCCGGTCCGGGTGATCCTGATTTGTTGACGTTCAAAGCGGCACGCTTACTGCAAACCGCTGACGTGGTTCTCTACGACCGACTGGTCTCAGAACCTATCCTGGAGATGTCACGAAGGGATGCCGAACGGATTTATGTAGGAAAAAGGCGGGATGATCACGCTGTTCCCCAGGGGCAAATCAATCAGCTGCTGGTAGACCTTGCGCAACAGGGAAAGCGGGTGGCAAGACTCAAAGGCGGGGATCCATTTATATTTGGACGTGGCGGCGAAGAAATTCAACTCCTGGCCCAGCACCATATTCCGTTTCAGGTGGTGCCCGGAATTACCGCAGCCAGCGGTGCCGCCTGTTACTCGGGGATACCACTGACCCACCGCGATCATGCGCAGTCAGTTCGCTTTGTCACCGGCCACCTCAAGGACGGCACTAGCGAACTGGACTGGGCATCGCTCAGATCGGAATCCGAGACCCTGGTCTTTTACATGGGTTTGGTCGGTCTGCCGCTCATCTGCGAGCAGCTGCAGCGTCAGGGCCGCAGCCCTGAAACGCCAATAGCCCTGGTAGAACGGGCAACCACTGAGGAGCAGCGAGTGATCACCGGCACCCTGGCAACGATGGTCGAAATAGTCCAGAGAGAAAAACCAAGGGCGCCGACCTTGATTGTGGTCGGCGGAGTGGTCAATTTACACGATGAACTGGCTTGGTTCGGCAATATTGAGGAGTGATTTACTCTTCCTCGTTCACGTTTGCTGCGTAGTGTTCACGCTTTAGTACCAGGGCATCAACCAACACATTTCCCGCTTCTGTCAGCAATACGTCAGGTGCTGCGTCATCTTCAGCTTCTGGCTCTACTTCTTCAGCCGTGTCCGCTGAACCATCATTGTCCGGGTCCGCAGTGGCCGCGACGCTATCGTCATCTTGCTCGGCGCCAGTTTCAGCCAGATCATCGTCGGCTTCATCATCCTCCAGAGACGTCAGTGGTTCTTCTCCCTTGGCGACACGGCGCTTGTTCTCGATATTCAGCGCTTTAGTTTCCTGGGTTTCCCTGAGCGCGACTCGCGCGTCTTCATTCAATGGCAAGCGATCCAGTTTGCGGGTTTCGGTCGCCATAGCGATCTGGTCTTCCAGATACACAAAATCAGGATTAGCGTCGCTGCGCTCTTCATAGAGCCCAGTGATATGCGGGAGTACGCTACTCAAATCCCCGTACCGACGATGACGCACTGAGTTAATCTGATCCCAATTGAGTGCATGATCCAGCGAGCTTTCGCCGATCTCCTCAGTATCGAACATCGAGGGGAATGCCAAATCTGGCACTACACCGCGATGCTGGGTGCTGTCGCCCGAAATCCGATAGAACTTGCTTTCGGTAATTTTAAGCTGGCCCTCCGTCAGGGGGGACAAGGTTTGTACTGTGCCTTTGCCAAATGATCGGTCGCCAACAATGATGCCGCGCTCGTAATCCTGAATGGCGCCCGCAAAGATTTCCGAGGCGGATGCGCTCAAACGGTTGATCAGTACGACCAACGGCCCTTCGTAATAGTCACTTTTGAGTCGCTTGCCATCGCGCCACACGCGACGCGATGAATGTCTGATCTGTACCGTAGGCCCGTATTCAATAAACAGCCCTGTCAGCTCATTGGCCTCCTGCAAAGAGCCGCCGCCGTTGTTGCGAAGGTCAACAACCAGCCCGTCTACGCCTTCCTCCTGCAGCTCTTTTAGCAACCGTTTTACGTCACGGGTTGTGCTTTTGTAGTCCTTGTCGCCACGCCGCATTGCTTCAAAGTCGATGTAAAAGGCGGGAATATCTATCACCCCGACTTTGAGCGTGCTGTCGCCGTTAGGGATTTCCAGGATCTCTTTCTGGGCGGACTGTTCTTCCAGCTTTACTTTGTTACGCACGATGGTGATGGTCTTGCGCTCGTCCGTAGACTTGGACTTCCCGGGGATGACCTGCAGCCGCACCGTAGAGTCCTTGGGGCCGCGTATAAGCTGGACAACTTCGTCCAGGCGCCAGCCGATTACATCCTCTATTTCGCCTTCATCTCCTTGGCCCACACCCACAATTTTGTCGGACGGCTCAAGGTCGCCTTGCTTGTCTGCAGGGCCCTTGGGGACCAGGCGAGCCACCTTGGTGTACTCGTCTTCCGCTTGCAGCACGGCGCCAATGCCCTCCAGCGACAGGCTCATGTTGATGTTGAAGTTCTCAGAACGACGTGGAGAAAAGTAGTTTGTGTGCGGATCATACAGTTCGGTCAGGGCGTTCGCGTAAATCTGGAACACGTCCTGGCTATTATACTGTTCGACTCTCTTTAACTGGTTGCTGTAGCGACGACCGAGCGTCTCAGGAATCTCCTCCGCCGGTTTTTCCGCCAAGCGAAGACTGAGAACCTGGTTCTTCAGATGCTTGCGCCAGCGTTCGTCCAGCTCTGATTGCTCCTTGGCCCAGTTGCGGTCATCGGTATCCAGGTCGTAATACTCGTCGACAGTGAAGTCCATGGCTGCGACCGTCTCAGCCAGGTTTTCATTGATGGACTCCAGTCGTGTGCGCAGTCGTTCCTGAAAGCGGTTAAAAATGGCATAGCCAGCGTCCAGGTTGCCCTCGGGCAACTGATCGTCCATCACCGTGCGGTATTGCTGGAATTCTTCAATATCGGCGGCGGTCAAAAACATTTTGCTGCCGTCCAGACTGTCGATATAGGCGTCCAGGTGCTGGGAAGACAGATCATCGGTGTAGGCCTGCTTGGAGTAGTGGCGATCCTCAAGCTGCTCAACGAGCTCGACGATGGTTTCTCGCTGAGTGTCGGTGTATTCGATGACAGCCGCAGCGGGCAGCGCGAGGCTGCCAAAAATGAAGCCTGCTGACAGGGATAGGCCAAACGTCTTAAAGGTGGGGAAAGTACTCAAAATTTTATCTACCACTACATTATGAAAAGCAATCGCTAAGTGTACCCTTGCGAGCCTATGGTTCAAGGTGGCAATGGGCTGTTTGATATGAGTAAGGTTAGCGTAAAAAGTTCAAATATGCCGCGAGTTTAGCCATTCTTACCAGTAAATAAGGGCTATCTGGACTATCAGGGTCTAGACTACCGCTATGCACCGTTGGTTTTTTCCATTCTTAAGCCTGTTTATTGGGTCCGTCATCTGGCTATCACCCGTGCCTGAGGGGCTTACTCCAGAGGCATGGCAGCTATTTGCCATCTTCGCTGCGACGATTTTTGCCGTTGTTTCTGGCGCTGCCACCATCTTTTTGGCCGCTATCGTGGCCCTGGTGGTCGCCGTACTCAGTGGCACACTCGACCCTGAGCGAGCATACAGTGGCTTTAGTGCCAGCTTCATTTTGCTGATTGTCGTAGCTTTTCTGGTGGGTAAGGGTGTCGTCAATTCAGGCCTGGGCGAGCGCATCGGATTAATACTGGTTCGCAGTTTTGGAAAATCTTCCCTTGGTCTCGCTTACAGCATGATAGCCACGGACGCATTAATCGCCCCGGCGTTTCCCAGTAATACCGCGCGATCCGGGGTGCTATTCCCGATTGTTTACTCGCTAGCCCGCAACAACGGCTCAATGCCCTGGGAAGCGTCTCGTAGCGAGCTGGGGTCTTATTTGATGATGTGCTCAATGGCGGGGCTGGGCTTATCCTCGGCATTGTGGCTCACGGCAATGGCGGCCAACCCTGTGGGTGTGGCTTTGCTGGCACAGCGAGGCGTCGAGCTCAATTTCGGCAGCTGGCTGTTGGCATCCAGCCTGCCCACTTTGAGCGCTATGCTGCTGGTGCCATGGCTTCTGTACCGGGTTTTCCCGCCGGGACGTCGGAGCACACCAGAGGCTCCAGAGCAGGCAGCTGTTAGCTTGGCCGCGTTAGGGCCACTGAACCGTAAAGAGTGGATAACACTGGCCACATTTATGGGCATGGTGCTTGGATGGGCCTTATCGGAGGCCTTGTCGCTGGATCCTACCGCGATTGCCTTTTTGGGGCTGGCGGTCTTGATGATAGGTGGTGTTTTTACCCTGGACGATATCAAGTCCTCCGGCGATGCCCTGGAAACACTGATCTGGTTCGCTATTCTGTATACGCTCAGTACCGAGTTGGACCACATGGGCTTCATGCAATACATCGGCGATATCATGGGCAATTGGGTGGATGGATTCAGCTGGCCCGTTACTTATGGGTTGCTGCTGGTGATCTACATCCTTATCCACTACTTATTTGTCAGCCAAAGCGCCCATTTACTGGCCCTGTTCGGGGTTTTCATCGGCATATCGCAGCCGGAAGTGCCCCTGCACCTGATGGGTATGATGTTGCTGATGGCAACCAATTTCTTTTCTGTGATGACGCCCCAGGCGTCCAGTGCCAACGTCATCTTTGCAGGTAGCGGCTACTTAACGGGCCGAGAAATTTATCGCTACGGAGGGCTGGTGACACTTAGCTGCCTGATGATTTATCTGTTAATTGGCACGCCGTGGATACTGCTTGTCCTGGGCTGAAGAATACGGGCCGCTTGGGAACAAGTTTCGCAGAGGCCTCAGTAGATGTTTTAATAGCGGCCTCTCCAGCCTGTCCGAGAACTACATGACTACATTCCGCCAATTCACTGCCATTAGCCTTTGCTCGACGTTACTGATCCTGGGTTCTGCCTGTTCTGGATCGGGCAAGATATCTGATGCTGTTGTTACGGAGCGGTCTTGGGAGAAGGGGGCTATGGTCACTGCCGCCAATCCTCATGCGGTAGCTGCCGGCACAGAAATGCTGCGTAGGGGAGGGCACGCTGTGGATGCTGCCATTGCCGCCCACGCCGTTCTTGGGCTGGTTGAACCGCAGAGCTCGGGTATAGGTGGCGGTGCGTTTATGCTGGTATACCAGCGCGACACAGACAGCTTGGTATTTCATGACGGCAGAGAGACTGCGCCTGCAGGGGTAACCGCCGATATGTTTATGCGTGGTGACCAGGTAATGGGCTATATCGAAGCTTGGCAGAGCGGCATCGCTATCGGCGTTCCCGGAGCCATCGCACTTTATGAAGACACCCACAAGAAATACGGCAAACTGCCCTGGGCTGAGTTGTTTAAGCCTGCCATCACACTTGCTACCAATGGTTTTGAGGTCTCACCGCGAATGGCGGGCTACCTGCCACGGATAGGCGAGATGGGTAGGTTGGATGAGGACCCAGGCTCCGCCGCGTACTTTTACCCCGAGGGTAAGCCACTACAGGTGGGTCATTTACTAAAAAACCCGGAGTACGCTGCCACGCTGGGTAGAATTGCGAAAGACGGAAAAAGCGCTTTCTATTCTGGTCAAATCGCCAATGCAATGGTTGCTGCAGCCCAGGCTGAGCCCAACCCGGGAACCTTGAGTCTTGATGATATTGCCAACTACCGAACGGTAGAGCGATCTGCTGTCTGTGGTCCATTCCGCGATATTCGCATTTGCGGCACCACACCACCGTCATCTGCAGCCGCCCTGATTATGATGATGGGTATGTATGAACACCTAACAACTGGCATGAGCAAACGCGATGAAAAAATTGCAGCCTTTGTCGATGCACAGCGTTTGGCTTATGCAGACCGCGATCACTTTTTCGGCGACCCTGACGCCATCGACATACCGCTAGAAGAAATGCTGAACCCTGCCTATTTAAGGCATCGTGCGGAAAAACCTTTTGCACCGGGCGAAACCCCTAAGCACGGCGATCCTGCAGGATTCGCAGGAGATGAAGAGTCTTTTTCGATGTGGTCAGCAGATACCACCGCTGAAGTTCCCGGTACCTCGCATCTGTCAATCATCGACGCCCAAGGCAATGCTGTTTCTATGACGGCGACCGTGGAAGCCCCATTCGGTTCTTCTCGCTGGGTGGCCGGGTTCCTGCTAAATAACCAGATGACGGATTTTGCCAAGGAATACCTGCCGGGCAGTGAGCCACAGGCGAATGCGATCGCGCCGGGTAGGCGGCCGCGCTCCTCCATGTCCCCAACCATCGTTTTTGATCAGCAAGGGGAACTGCTAATGGTGACTGGCTCACCGGGTGGGAATAATATTCCCGCCTATGTATTCAAGTCACTGGCAGCGGTGTTTGACTGGGGTATGACTCCGTCTCAGGCGGTCGCTTTTCCCAATATTATCGCCAGGGGAGAGAAAGTCAGAGTCGAAGTAAATGTTCCACCCGGCCAGGAAATCGCCAACGACTTGAAGGCCAGGGGCTACAACGTGCAGGAGCGTAACGGGGAAAATTCCGGCGTGCATATGATACTGGTCACCGACACAACACTGGTGGGGGCGGCAGATCCTCGAAGAGAGGGCACTGTAGAGTCTTTGCCCGGCGCTAATGCAGTTATTGAAACCCAGCGGGCTGAACCCAACTGATGGTGTCGGACCATCAACCAGATTCTTAAAGTTCTTTTTTATCGTTTTCGAACAGACTGGCCAGCTGCTCCCTGCTTGTCAGGTTGTGGGCCAGATAGTCGTCCATACCCTCACTGCGGGCCGGCGCTTGCGCAAGCATCTCCTCATCATGGCGCTCAAAAATTCTCACCAGGTTGGACGACTCAACGCGGCTATAACCAATCTCCCGTAATACCAGCTCAGCGGCCTCCAGTCCTCCCGAACGCAGCTCACGAACAATGGCTTCCACGCCCTGTGCCTCGTAGAGATCTACGCTAAATCGGTTGTGAGCCCTGGCAACAAGCCTCACCTGTGGATAGTGCTCATGCACCAGCTCTGCAATTTTCAGACCCTGTTCTTCGTTGTCCACCGCCACTAACAGAGTTTTTGCGTGTTCAATGCCTGCAATTTTTAGTAAATCGAGCCGACTTGCGTCGCCGTAAAATACTTTACTGCCAAACTGATTCACAAAAGCAATATGTTCAGCGTCGTTATCCAATGCGGTAAAAGGAATGTTGTTGGCGGCGAGAATTCGACCAGTCATCTGCCCGAAACGGCCGAACCCGGCAATGATGACCGAGGGTACATCGATGTCGCTAGCAGTGTCGTAAACCTTGGGACAGTTGCTGGTACTAAAAAACTGGCTATGAATGATCACCAGCGGTGCGGTAAATGCCATGGAAACGCCAACAATCAAGGTAATCTGGTTGGCCAGAACGGGCTCGACCAGGCCATTACCCGCCGCTTGTGCCATTACCACGAAAGCAAATTCACCGCCCTGGGACAACATCAGGCCAATGCGCATGGCATCGCGAGAACTTTGTTTGGCCAGTTTAAGCAGAGCCCAAATCACCAGGGTTTTAATGAAAACCAGTGCAAGAGCTGAACCAATAATCAGCAATGGCATTTCAACCAGAAGCAGTAGATCCAGATTCATGCCTATAGAGATAAAAAACAGCCCTAGCAGCAATCCTTTAAAGGGTTCTATTTCCATTTCAAGCTGGTGCCTGAAACTTGAATTGGCCAGCAGAACACCAGCGACGAAGGCTCCCATTCCCATAGATAGGCCCGCCGACTCCATGCCTAGTGCAGTAGCGAGAACAATCAATAAAGCGGAAGCAGTCATTACTTCGCTGCTGCCGTAGTTCGACATGATGCGCAGAAACGGATTGATCAAATACTTGCCAGCAATCAAAACCAGGCCGACAGCGCCGACGCCGACGTACCAGTGCGGCCCTTCAGCAGCGGAAGCGCTTGCCATTGCATCAACGAGCAGCAATATGGGGATCACCGCTAAATCCTGCATCAACAGAATACCGAAGGCCTGTTGCCCCGGGGGGCTATTGAGAATTCTGTGTTCGTTCATTAGCTGAATTGCAAACGCCGTCGATGAGAGCGCCAGGGCCAATGCGATAACCAGCGAGCTATTTAAGTTGCCGATTGCGTAGTACACGCAGATAAAGATCAGCAGCGATGTAGTCACTAGTTGCCCACCGCCAGTCAGGCTGATCGCACTCTTCATCCTCCAGAGTTTCTCCGGCTCCAGCTCTATGCCAATCAGGAAAAGCAGGAGCACAACGCCTATCTCCGCCATGTGGAGAATGGTGACGGGATCACTGACCAGGTTCAGTAGGGAGGGGCCAATAATCGCTCCAGCCACCAGATAGCCTAGGATCGCGCCCAGCTTGAGGCGTTTGAACACAGGAACAGCGATCACCGCCGCTCCCAGAAAAATCAGGGTTGAGCCGAGCAAGGACATATAGGTGGCCGCTCCGTAGTGGGCAGAGTTTTGACGAGTGAGCTAGACATTTGTCAGGCGCTCCATTATTTCACCGCAGAGCAGAGGTCGCGCCTCTACTGCTTTCAGGTTCTCTTCCAATTGCTCTATACGTGAAGCTCCGAGGATGACAGTTGAGACATTCGGGTTCTGCAGGCACCAGGCGATAGCCAACCTTGGCAGGGAAGTACCCAGCTCCTGTGCTATTGGTAGCAGCTTTGCTACTTTTTGCATCCGCTCCTGTCCGCGCTCGGATTCCACCATATGCTCACGCAGCCACTCATAGCCTGGCAGCGAAGCTCGACTGTCTTCAGGTATGCCATCGAGGTACTTGCCAGTGAGTGCGCCTGACGCCAGTGGCGACCAGATCGTGGTGCCCAGCCCGTATTTTTCATACAAGGGGGCATACTCTACCTCAAAACGCTCCCGATCCAGCAGGTTGTATTGTGGTTGCTCCATGCTGGGAGGTGTCAGGTGATTTTCTCTCGCGAACTCGTAGGCCTGGGTGATTTCATCGGCAGTCCACTCGGAGGTTCCCCAATACAGAATTTTTCCCTGAGTCACCAGGTTATGCATGGCCCAAACGGTTTCTCCAATGGGCGTGTGAGGGTCTGCACGGTGACAAAAGTAAAGATCCAGATAGTCCACTTGCAGGCGGTCCAGCGCCTGGTGACAAGCCTCGGTCACGTGCTTCCTGCTAAGACCGTGCTGAGTAGGCAGGGGAGAACTGTGGCAGCCGAAAAAAACCTTGGATGACACGCAGTAACTGTCTCGTGGTCGCCCGAGTGTCCTCAGGGCTTTGCCCATAACAATTTCCGACTGACCCGCTTCATAGCCCTCCGCATTATCAAAGAAGTTAATGCCGGCATCAAAGCAGGTACCAAACATATGCTCTGCGAGTTTATGGTCCACCTGCTTATTAAAAGTGACCCAGGAACCGAAAGAGAGTTCAGAGACCCGAAGACCAGATGCGCCGAGATTGCGGTATTCCATATTAGCTCCAAAAGTGGATGTTGTTAGTTATTGTCGGGGCGTACTCTATTGCAGCTTTCCTTGAGTCTTTACTGCCAGTACTTCAGGTTGCTCCGCCGTCGATACGAATGTTTTGCCCGTTGATAAATCCCGCACGACGGCTGCAGAGAAATGCGACCAAGTCTGCGATTTCTTCCCGTTCTGCAATTCTTCCACAGGGATTGGGGAAGTCTCTTTCGACTATCAGTTTCTCGACCTCATGCCACTCGGCACTGCGGCCGAGTTTTCTTGCCAGCGCCGTATAACCGGCCTCTACCTGTTCAGTTCGAATAAAGCCCGGTGAAATGGTATTGACTGTAATGCCTGTTCCGGCCAGTTCCTGCGCCAGGCTGGCACCCATTGCAGCCAAAGCGCTCTTTGCGGCGTAGTAAGCAGGTCTGGCAGCGGAGGGTTTAAACGTGCCGGCAGTCCCCAGGTTTACAATGCGTCCCCATCCGTTCTGCTTCATACCTTCGATCAGGCCTGTGGCCATGCGCAGGGACGACAGTGTGTTAATTTGATAGAGCGACAGCCAGGTTGTGGTATCTGCATCTGTCCAGCGATGATTATCGGTAGTGCCATAGTTGTTAACAAGCATGTCGACAGGACAGCCGAGCGCAGCAACTTGCTCCAGCACCTGTGCAGAACCAGCCTCGCAGGTAATGTCACCGACAACCGCCATAGGCATGGGAGGCGCTTGATTGTTCCCGTGATAAATTACCTGGGCCCCCTCAGAGGTGAGTACCTCAGCAATGACTTTACCCGTGCGACTGTCACTGCCAGTGACCAGCGCCGTTTTATTTTTCAACTCCAGGTCCAAAAGGTCACCTCTTTATCCTAGTTAGTGCCACTACTGAGTTGCGGTGTGACTACAGATTATCATTATAGAGATACAAAGCGCCGATTTGTGTATGGCTATGGCACTACTGGAAAGGTATTTTCGAGCCAGGAAAATACAAGCGCCACTATTTTTCGCTGAACGTTCTCAACCTCTTGCGTCGCCTTTTTCCCGCAAATAATAGCGCATCGTCTCCAGGTCGCGCATAAAACCGTGAGTCAAAATGATAGTGGGCTTGTCGCTCAAAGGAGAACTGTCCGGTTCGTACACGCGGTATTCTACTTTGCAACCTCGAGTACCTTTGATACTAGCTTCAGCCTGGTCATTAGAGTCCGCATTTGCGAATGAAACTGCCAGAGTGTAAGTAGTAATCACAACCAGTAGATAGACGAGTCTCGATCGTTTTTTTTTGAGTACCCACATGGAATCTGTGTCCTGCGACTAAAAGTAGTTCAGGCGGAGCAGTTGAACACTAATAGGATAGGGCGTCTGTACCCTGTCTGAGTAATACTTCAGGGGTCAGTGCATGACTTTCGCCTGCTGATGCCGCCTGGGTTGTCCCATGACGGCAAACCCAGGACTGTTCGCGCACAACGACGTTATCAGGGGGCGCATGCTGGAAGGCTGCGGATTAAAAACCCGAAAGTCCCAGTACGATAAGTATCGAAGTTGTTCTACCCGTGGCGTCTGTTTCCGCCACCAGAGTGAGCGCGAGAACCGCCATTTCCACCGGAACGGCCTCTGCCGCGTGAGCCACCGCCATTATTACGGCCACCACCGGAGTTTCTTCCCCCGCGCCCGTTTTGGATGGGCTCTGCCTTGATGCTCGGATCCACATCGTAGCCTGGGAGATTGACCTTCTTGATATCTGTTCCAAGCAGTTTTTCAATATCACGTAATAATTTGAGTTCATCGACACAAACCAGCGACACCGCATGACCCTCCTGGCCAGCGCGAGCTGTGCGGCCGATGCGATGCACATAGTCCTCGGCGACATTTGGTAGCTCAAAGTTCACCACATGAGGGAGTTTGTCAATATCGATACCACGGGCTGCAATGTCCGTTGCGACCAGCACCCTGATGGAGCCCTGTTTGAAATTAGCCAGTGCTTTGGTGCGAGCACCTTGTGATTTATTTCCGTGAATCGCCGCTGACGTGATGCCATCCTTGCCCAGCTGTTCGGAAAGCTTGTTGGCGCCGTGTTTGGTTCGAGTGAATACCAGCACCTGTTGCCAGTTCTCTTCACCAATTTTTTGCGATAACAGTTCCCGCTTTCGACTTTTATCCACCGGATAAACAATCTGGCTCACCAGCTCGGCGGCGGTGTTTTGTGGTGTAACCTGAATCTCTTCAGGCTGGTGTAAAAACTCCGCCGCCAGTGACTTGATCTCTTTAGAAAATGTGGCGGAGAACAGCAATGTCTGGCGCTTTTTGGGGATGGCATTCAATACTTTACGTATATCGCGTATGAATCCCATATCAAGCATACGGTCTGCTTCGTCCAGCACCAGTATCTCGACTTTGGAAAGGTTAATACTGCGCTGCTGTAAATGATCAAGAAGTCTGCCCGGAGTGGCCACAACCACATCCACACCTTTCACCAACTTCTGCTTCTGCGGATTAATACTCACACCGCCAAAAATAACCGCGGAACGAAAGGGCAGAAATCTACCATAGTCTCTTACGCTCTCATGCACCTGGGCTGCCAGTTCCCGAGTCGGTGTAAGCACAAGGACTCTGGGGTGGCGTTTTTGACCTTCTACGTAGTTACTCTGCAAGCGCTGTAACACGGGCAGGGTGAAGCCCGCGGTTTTGCCTGTTCCTGTTTGGGCTCCGGCAAGTACATCTTTACCTTTCAGTACGAGAGGGATGGCTTGCTGCTGTATAGGGGTCGCTTCATCGTAACCCTGTTTTTCAACCGCACGCAGCAATTCGGCCGATAGACCGAGATCTTTAAATAACATCGTTTGTAATGCTCCTGGAGCTCTCTATGAGCGCGCCTGACCAAAACGTGAAAAGTGTCCACGACTGGTTCGGTCCAGGCTTTGAATTCTCTTTGGTATCAAGCGTCACGGGGTGTGATGCTGATGTTTGGCGCAGACCGATGTGCGCCAGGACGGCGCGGACTATACCAGAGCCCAGACTAAAAGATAGGGCAAGTTTTAGAAGTTTACGCCAGGAATACATCAACAATGCCAGAGAAATCTCGGTTCTTTCTCTGGATAGTCGAGTAAACTGCCGCGCTTGCTGGTCTCAGCCACTGTTTTAACGCAGCTGGATGTCTAACCCACTAACCCCCGGAGTACTGCAATGTCGGACAAATTTTTCTTCAAAGGCCGCCAGGATGCGCGACTCGACCATAAAACGTCCGGTTATACCGCCAAAGGTAGCCTCAAGAGCGGGAGCAAAAAATACCCACTACAACTGACTGTCAGTTCAGAGCAGCGCAAGGTTGAGGTCGCAGCCTTGGCTGCTGAGCATGCGCTTTATGCAGACATTGAGATTATCGAGCCAGGGGAGGAGCAAGAGAATATTGCTGAACTGATGGCGCTGGTGAATCGGACAGATACCGTTACGGTCAGCAAAACCCCTAATAGAAATGAACCCTGTTCTTGCGGCAGCGGTAAAAAGTATAAAAAGTGCTGCGGTTAATCGAGCTTTTATCGTTCGATCAATGAATCAGGCGAGTGGAGGCCTGCTCTCTGCCATTATTCTATCCAGTTGACGCTGCGCCGCTTTGGGTGCATCCAGGTCGCGTAATTCGATCATTTCACAGCCGTCGCGCACCATTTCGGCTATTAACGTGGGGTAGTGCCTGCAGTCCTCAGGGCGGTCTTGATAAATGCCACAGGTATATTTAGGGCTGTTATCGGCGACGCTTGTCGGTAGTTCCTCCAACCATGGGCAGCGCTTTAATTGTTCGCCGCTCACTGGGTCCATCCAAATCTCTCCGTTGGCCACATATCGTGCGATGTCTGGCCTGCAATCCTCCCAGTTTTCGATTTCCTGCAGGCTGGCTGATAGGCCCCCATCGCTATAAGCGATACAGCATTTTCCGCATTGGTTGCATTCGCGCATCGCTCTGTTTCCTCCTGGCCGGGTGCTACGAAAACGACCTCAAAGGAAGACACTAGCATGAATAAGGTCAAGGGAATAAAGGCGATACGATGAGTTAGGGCTATACTGTGTTTTTGCTGAGGTTTCAGCACTCATATTCAAGCCAACCGTGAGACCAAACTCATGAGCAACGCGCCCTTTATTCACCATGTCAGCATTGCTGCACCTGCCACTGTACTTCAAGATGTGGTTGATTTTTATCGCCGTGCATTGGAGATTTGTCCCGGTGAGCGCCCGTTTTTTGGGGGAATAGGGGGCTATTGGCTTTACGCCGGCGACCAGCCGATTATTCATTTGATTGAAGACCCAGGCCGAGCGGCCGACTCCAATGGCTACTTCGATCATGTTGCTTTGCGCTGTAACGACCTGGCAGCGACGACAGCACGACTGGAGAAAAACGGCATCCCATTTGGGGAACTGTCGATAGAGACACTTAATCAGCACCAGCTGTTCCTCAAGGATCCTGCTGGCACCACAGTAGAGTTGAATTTCCAACTATAGTCAGCAAAAGCGAACGGCACCATATAGCAGCGTCTACGCAACCCTTGATTGCCCGAAGGTGACTGGTTACAGTCTCGCCTCCAATTAGTAATCACAAACTGGCTGGCAATAGAGCCAGCCGCTCACAAGGATAAAGTTATGTCAGATTCATTCAGCTCGCGCCAGATTCGCTCACTGGTTACCGACGAGAACACTTTGAAACTCTCCATTGAAACGGCTGACGTTGCGCAACCCGGTCCGGACGAAGTTGTGGTGAGAATAGAAGCGGCGCCCATCAATCCCTCAGATCTGGCACTATTGTTTGGACCTGCGGACATGACGTCTGCAAGCTTTTCTGAAGTCGATGGCGAACCACTGGTTGAAGCCCCCATCTCGCCCAAGCTTGCTGGCATGGTGGAAGGGCGCAAGGGTGAGTCTATGATGGTAGGCAATGAGGCTGCTGGAGTAGTTGTAGCCGCAGGAGAATCTGACGCCGCTCAGGCTCTTCTGGGTAAGACAGTAGCCATTGCTGGCGGCGACATGTTTCAACAGTACCGCTGCGTACACACCATGATGGCTATTCCCATGGGTGAAGATGTAACTCCGCGGGAGGCCGCGTCAAGCTTTGTTAACCCTATGACGGCGTTGGGTATGGTGGAAACCATGCGAGACGAGGGCTTTACAGCGCTAGTCCATACTGCGGCAGCGTCCAATTTAGGTCAGATGTTGAATCGTATATGCATTGCCGACGGCGTGGACCTGGTCAATATCGTGCGAAAGCCTGAACAGGCTGAAATATTGCGTGAGATTGGTGCGAAGTACGTCGTGGACTCAAGTGCTGAGGATTTCGTAGAGCAGTTGACTGCTGCCATTACTGAAACCAATGCCTATATGGCCTTCGACGCTACGGGCGGTGGCAAACTGGCGAACACTATTCTGACCTGTATGGAGCGGGCCGCATCTGCGGGACTGGAATACAATCGCTATGGCTCCGATACCATGAAGAAAGTCTACATCTACGGCCGTCTTGATTTGACGCCGCTGACACTGACACCAGCCTACGGCTTCTCTTTCAATGTGGGTGGTTTCCTGCTGACCCCATTCTTGCAGCGTATTGGAATTGAACGCATGGTCGGCTTGCAGCAGCGAGTGGCTCGCGAAATCAAAACGACATTTGCCAGTCACTACGTGGCCGAAATCTCACTTTCAGACGCTCTGTCGGCCGAAGCAATGATGGCCTATGGACAGCGCCAGACTGGGCAGAAATACCTTATTTGTCCGCAGAAGTAAGCTGCAAGAACTCTGCGCCGTGATTAGCCGATGGCAGAACGTTGGCTATCGCGGCGCAGGGTTGTCACGCTCCCAGGCGCTGTTCCAGTTCACGAATACGTGCTTCGCGATCAGCAAGCTGGCTTTCTGGCCCTTGCTGGTTTTGCTCTAGAGCGGATTAGCGCTCCAGAATCATATTATCGTCAGCCGCCTGTGCAGGACGACTGAAAGACAGTCTCATTCCTGCATCGATTCGAAAATATTGACACCGTCCTCGACTGTGACCACCCCGGAACGCCCGACAGGGCCTTCATCGAGAAGTTGCTTTAACGTTGCTGCATCAGAGCGGGTATAGGCGAGAACTCGTTCATCGGCATCGTTCCTGGCGATCACAATGCCGGCCTTGGGGCCGTTTCTATCGAAAGTCACGGTGAATGCCTCAATAGTCGCAGCTCCGCCAGGTTCCGTGGCAAGCGACAGTGTTGGCAGTTTATCAAGTTGCTGCTGCAGAGCGCCCGAATCCAGGGCCTCCCATTGTGTTTTAGGTGGCTCAGTTGAATACAGTCCCAATGAGTGTTTGGTGAGATAAAGTCCATTGGCTGTAACCAAACCGTGGCCCTTGCCGCGGTTGCGCAAGCGGGAGGTCATTGCGGCAATACCGTGCAGGGAGTAGTTGTTTCCCGGGCCGCCCATGTAGGGCAAGCCACCGGTGACCGTAACGCCGCGAGAGTCCTGCACGGTAAGGCCGATTTCATTGCAAGCGACTTCCACTGCACTGGGGAAACAGCTGTACAGGTCAAAATCGGTGACGCTATCGATATCAATCCCGGTCGCGTCTGCAAGGGTTCGCCAGGCCAACCGAATGGCCGGTGATTCGTGCAGGCTGGGGCGCTCACTTAAGTACCAGGCGTCATTAAGGTCTACCCCTGCGCGCACATAAATCCATTGGCTGGGATCTATGCCCAGCTCGCGCGCCTTCCCCACCGTCGTCATTACCAGCGAGGCTCCCATATCGACTGCCAGTATGGGGTTCATTGCCTTGGTGTAGGGGTAGCCGATATAGCGGTTTTTCTCGCTGACTGTACGTATTTGATCAGCACTCTGGGCCCTTGGCTCCCAGGCGAAGGGGTTCTCGGCTGCCACCTGGCTCATTGTGCTGCATAGCTCAGCCAGTGTGGCTTGATGCTTCTCCTGAGATCGGCCCAGATGATGCCGCAGGCTGCTTTCAAACAGCGGGTAGGTATTGATAGGTTCGTAAAGGCTATATTGTTTTTCGGTTTCGTTTAAACCATCTCGTTCCTCGCCGATCGTTATTGGTTCGGCTTCTTGCTCGCCAGCCCATGCTGATATGTCGCCACCTGTTCTAAGCGCTGAGAACAGAGTGGCCAATAGCTCTGCACCCGAAATAAGTACCGCGCTGTGCTCGCCTGAAGCTAGCTTACTGGCGAAATGATTGACCAGATATTGGGGCGAATTGCCGCCTATGATTCCCTGATAAAAATTGGCATTGGAAATACCCAGGCTCTGGGCAGCATGTTTCCCGGGGTTCCTGGGAAACAGGGCTCCAGTGCCGGGATCGGTATCGGCGATAAATCGCACCATTGCAACAGCGTCAATGGCCTGATTCAGATTATCTATTCCTGCGTCGGCCAGGGCGAGCCCTGAGACTTCAGCGATTGCATCAATGGGTGTTCTGCTTACATCGGGCTCACGCCAGGTTTGCTGTCCCACGCCAACAATAATGGGTGTGTTATCAAATTCGTTCATTTACAGGCAATACCGTGTTTGTTCGGTGAAAATTCCAAGAGAGAAACCCTATAGACCGAAGCACCAAAAAGCTACTTTAACAAGCAGTTGAGCCCATTTTGATCGCTGGGGACTGTAAATTTGTTAATTGCCGTAAGTACGCTGCACTATCGAGCCATAAATCTTGCAAGTTGCGGCAATTGGCCTGTTACCAGCGGCGTAGTATCGTGTTTCCAGACCCAAATTACGCTAGTCAATAAACGGGAGCTGGAAAGCGAAAATGAGTGAAACAATTTTGATGGAGATTGATGGCAGGGTGTGCAAGCTTACCCTTAACCGGCCAAAAGTCCTGAACGCCCTGAATCATGAAGTGTTTTCACAGTTAATGGCAGCAATAGAATCGATCGTTGAAAAAGGCGAGGACGTGGGTTGCGTCATTTTGAGTGGCAGCGGCAAAGCCTTTTCAGCGGGACACGATCTCAATGACATCGGTTCAGGTGAAGAAGCACAACACGCAGACTTCGAAGCTTCTGTACTGGAGGCCCTGGCATCGTTGCCGCAGCCGGTTATCGCGCAGGTGCATGGCTATTGTTTCACAGGCGCACTGGAGCTGGCTCTTGCCGCCGACCTCATCTTCGTCGATAGCGAGACCAAACTTGCCGATACCCATAGTAAATGGGGGTTGAGCCCGATCTGGGGAATGACCCAGCGGTTACCACGACGTATCGGCGCGGCGCGCGCTAAGGACATGATGTTTAGCAGTCGACTTGTTCCCGCCGATGAGGCATTGCAGATTGGCCTGGTCGATAGGGTCTTTCCGGCCGGAAGGCTTGAAGACGCGACCGAGGATTACGCTCGCGACTTGTCGGGCAACTCTTCACATAGCCACCAGGTATGCAAGAGTATTATCGAAGCCACCGATGGTTTACGCATTCACGAAGGTCTGGACTACGAGTACACGAATAGCCCCGGGGCCTGCGATGATATGGCGGAACGACTCGCCAGCTTTCAGCAAAAAGCAGCGGCGAAAAAAGCGACCCACTAGAACCGGTCTCTTACTCAACCCCACCCGCAGAAGCTTTCAACAGGTAAGCCCGTGGGGTCACACCAGTCCAGCGTTTGAAGGCGCGAAAGAACGAAGTTGGCTCGGAAAAACCGACTCTTTCCGCGACCTGGTCCATATTGAGCTGCCCCCGGCCAAGATGATAAATGGCGGTATCGCGACGGATGTCATCCTTTAGCTGCTGATAAGAGCTTCCCTCCGCACGCAACCTGCGTCGCAACGTGGCGGTGGTCAGGTTCAGTTGACCGGCGATGATACTGAATTCAGGGAAGCTGCCAGCCACGTCGGCTTTTATCATGGTTCTTATTTTTGAACCCAGGCTTTTATCATCATCGGGACTGGTCATTAAGTACATAGCCGGGCCGGAAAGAAAGCGGTTCAACTCTTGCTCGGTCTGCACAATAGGCAGGTCCAGGTAATGCGCCGCAAAGCGCAGGCAGTTTTCCTCATGTTCAAATTTGATCGGCGCCATAAACAAAAAATTGTACTCGTGGGCATAGCTTGGTCGTCGACGAGTAATACCCACGTTATCCAGGGCAATCGTTTGACCGATCGCCCAATTGGCGAGCCTGTGAGTAATTGCAAGCAGGATCATGATAATAATCTCATCATCGTCAGTTGACCCGGGCTCTGCAGCGATGCTGTAACCGGCAGAATCCCCATCCCGATCAAGCTTCAGAGTGAGGCAATCATTAACCAATGCAGTAAATTCAGCACTTCGTTGCAGAAACTCGCCCAGTGTGGGGCAGGAAATACACGCATGGCACATCATCGCAAAGGTACCGATTTTGGAACGCTGCGCTAACATGCCACAGTTCTCGTCCTGCAGTTGGCTAGCGAGATACTGTGTCAGCATCCTGTAATTTGCGCTGGATATACGAGCGCGCTCAACGTTTAGCAAAGCCGGGTCGATACCGACACGCTCAAGTACCTGCTGACTATCCAGCCCGTGCCTCATCGCCGAAGGCATCAGGGCGTTGACGTAGTGCATGGGGACTGTCGATATTTCCATGGATATCTTTGGGCTACAAAAATTGATCGGAGGGGCTATAAACCAGCCACTTAATAGCCAGTATAGTGTTTGTCGAATACGCTATCTACGGAGCTGCCCATGTCGCTGAGTTTTGATTCTGCAAGACTACCCAACCCGGATCTCACAGAGGAGCACCAGGCTTGGCGTGACCAGCTGCGCCGGTTCATCGATAGAGAGATCACGCCCCATGTCGATGAGTGGGACGAGCAGGGGTTTTTACCTGAAGATCTCTGGGGCAAGGCAGCTGAGTTTGGTTTGCATGGCTTGGGTTATCCTGAACAATACGGCGGCACTGAGACCGGGATTGATATCCATCACCAAAATATTCTCAGTGAGGAATTATCACGAACCAGTCTCGGAGGGTTACCTAGCACCTTGCTTTCACACGGTATTGGCATGCCGCCGGTAGTTGCCTTTGGTAATGAGTCTCTCAAATCCGAGATCATTCCGCCCGTTATTGCCGGAAAAAAACGAATCTGCCTGGCCATTACAGAGCCCTCTGGGGGGTCTGATGTGGCGAACCTCCAGACGACCGCCATTCGCGAAGGTGATCACTATGTCGTGAACGGCAGTAAAACATTCATTTCCGGAGGCATGGGATCTCATTGGGCGACAACGGGTGTTCGAACAGGAGGCGAGGGCGCCGGTGGTGTGTCTGTGCTCGTTATCCCATTGGAAGCTGAGGGCGTCAGTCGAACTCCGCTGGATAAGAAACAGGGCTGGTGGTGCAGTGACACCGCCACACTGTATTTTGACAACGTCAGGGTGCCAGCTACCAATCTACTGGGTGAAGAGGGCCACGGATTTCTCGTCATCGCGAATAACTTCAACGGTGAACGGCTGGCCATGGCGGTCATGATGGAAGCCTTTGCTCGTGTGTGCCTTGAAGACGCGGTGAACTGGGCCCGGGAGAGAAAAACATTTGGCAAGCGCTTAGCCGACCACCAGGTGATTAGGCACAAAATCGTAGAGATGAAGCAGCGCATCAATGTCTGTCAAACCTACATACAGCACTGTACTCGCGAGGTGGCCAAAGGCACGGCTGATTTTGGCGATATTGCCATGCTCAAGGTTCAATGCAGCCAGACGATGGAGTTTTGCGCCCGGGAAGCCATGCAGATACTCGGCGGAATGGGTTATATGCGTGGCAATCGCGTTGAACGCATTTATCGTGAGGTGCGGGTTAATGCTATCGGAGGCGGCTCCGAGGAAATTATGCGGGATCTTGCATCTCGAGCTTACGGACTATAATAGTTTTAAAACCAAAGAGCCCATTATCTGGCTGATTGACGATAAAAGGCGTGAAATTGACCGGCCCTGAAGGGACATTTGAAAATAAGGTGGATAATTACATGAAGATAACAAGACAGCTGCGACACGCTATGGTCGTGCTTTTATCGCTACCGACGTTGCTGCTCACACTGCCGGGCTTAGCGGCGAGCGAGAAACCCAATATTCTGGTGATCTGGGGGGATGACATTGGCTGGTCAAATATCAGCGCCTACCACCGGGGTATGTTGGGTAGCAGCACGCCCAACATCGACCGAATCGCCAACGAGGGGGCAATGTTTACGGATTACTACGGTGAGCAAAGCTGCACCGCGGGGCGGTCTGCATTCATCACCGGGCAGCATCCTTTGCGCACGGGTTTGCTGAAGGTAGGCTTACCCGGGGCGGATATTGGTTTGCGACCTGAGGATCCAACGATCGCCGAGTTGCTCAAGCCGCACGGCTATGCTACCGGACACTTCGGCAAGAACCATCTCGGTGATAAAGATGAGTTTCTCCCCAGTAACCATGGCTTCGATGAGTTTTTCGGTAATCTTTATCATCTCAATGCCGAGGAAGAGCCCGAAACCTATTTCTATCCAAAGGACCCGGAGTTCCACAAGCGGTACGCGCCACGCGGTGTCATTCGCTCGTTTGCCGACGGTAAGATTGAGGATACGGGGCCGCTCAGCCGCAAGCGCATGGAAACAGCGGATGAAGAATTCACCAATGCTGCTCTGAAATTTATCGACACAGCGCATAGTAACGACAAGCCTTTCTTTGTCTGGCTAAACACCACGCGCATGCATGTTTGGACTCGCCTGGCACCCAAATGGCAAGGGAGTTCAGGCTACGGTCTGTATGCTGATGGCATGAAAGAACACGACTATCACGTGGGACGTGTCTTAGACAAATTGGAAGACCTTGGTATCGCGGACAATACAATCGTTGTTTATTCAACGGATAATGGCTCACAGACCAACACTTATCCCGATGGCGGAGCCGAGCCTTTTCGCGGCGAGAAGGGCTCTACCTGGGAAGGTGGTTTCAGGGTGCCAGCGCTTATTCGCTGGCCCGGTGTGGTCAAGCAGGGCACTGTCATCAACGATATCGTTTCACATCAGGATTGGCTGCCAACTTTTCTGGCTGCGGCCGGTGAGCCGGATATTGCAGCCAAACTTAAAAAGGGACATCGCGCAGGGGACAAAACGTACAAGGTGCACCTGGATGGTTTTGATCAAACAGCCCTGCTGGCCGGAAATGGCCCAAGCCAGCGTCGTAATGTTTTTTACTTTGACGACAACGCTAACTTTAATGCAATGCGCTGGAATGACTGGAAAATTTACTTTGGTGCGCAGTGGGAAGGATGGGGTGGACCAAGGGAAGCACTTAACTTCCCTCGCATGGTCAACTTGAGGACCGATCCTTATGAAACCTCTCTTGACTCTGCCTTGTATACACGATTTTTTGCAGATCAAATGTGGCTATTCGTTCCTGCGCAACAAGAAGTCGGCAAGTGGTTAATGACTTTCCGGGAGTTTCCGCCCAGACAAGCCACCGCCAGCTTTACCATCGATAGAATGATGCAACAGATGCAGCAAATGTTGCAGATGAAGGCGATGGCTGCTGGTCAGCAGGGACAAAAATAGGCTAGAAGTTTTGAATACGGTCGCTCGCCTGAAAATGGCGAGCGGACCTATTTCTTTGTCTTTAACTCAGTGCCTCGGCGCCACTCTGAAACACTCCTATTCTCCCAATGAATAGCTCTACACACCTTTGTTGACGAGTTCAGGCTGATAACAGTCGGCCAGGCCGCTTTGACTCTACCCGTTAAAATGATTGCCCGACCCTGCATCTAAGCCCGTCGCATTACGCGATTCTATTTGCGATGAATATTGCAAGCCCTCATTCCGCTCACCTCACAGCAGATTTTTAAAGCCAAAAAACAGGAGGAGATGCGTATAAATTTGATTAATTATCAGACACTTAGCGCTTAAACATGATTTTTCTAATGATGTAGAAATTTGGCACGCAATTTGCGCTTCGTTACGTACAAACGCACTTAATCTTTAATGAGGCATCCAAGATGAACCTAATTGACGGATCTGTTATCGAGCAACTGGTATTGCAGATTGGCCCCCAGAATATGAGAACTGTCGTTTCAAAGGTCGAACAAGACGTGCCAGTGCAATGGCAAAAATTAGTGCAGTCGTGTCGTGAGTTTGATTCGGAGCATACAGAGCGCCAACTCCACAGTTTAGCGAGCATGTTTAGAAGCGTTGGGCTAATCCAAATTGGAGATGCCCTGGCAAGTCTTGAGCAAAATTTGCGAAGCGGTGAATCGATCGATATTGCAAGTATCAATGCCCTCGAAGTCGTCAAACTAAAAAGTATGGGCGCGTTGACTATGCACATGGAGCAAGAGCTTCAGTTGGCCCCTCTCTGACGGACAAGAATCCCTCTCGATTGAAGCCCCATGGCATCCACTAAAATACCGATTGATCGTCGAACATACCGGTTTCGCTTGGCGTTACTCGTATCGTCGGCGTTGCGCAGGTGTGGAATGCTAATCCATCGGCTCTTGCTATTAATCGTGTTTGCCGTTGCTTTGCCCAATTCACCCGTAAAAGCTGAAACGTTGGATGAAAGCGCACTCAAAGCCGCATTCCTAAACTACTTTTCCCATCTCATTAGGTGGCCGAACGCATCGAGCACTGAGGAACTGAGGTTTTGCAGCGCCGGCGAAAGCAAATTGACCAGCGTGCTCGAACAGCTCTGGATACTCCAAGAACCGAAAAAAGTAACGATAACGTTTTCCGTAATCGCAAGTCCGAAAGAAGCAGGGCGCTGCGATTATGTCTTTGTCGAATCCCATAACCGCGCAATGGCACTACCTATCATTGCTGCAACTCGTGGATTGGCCATATTGACCGTCAGTGATGCTGATGGTTTCGCGAAAGCGGGAGGCGTCATCGAACTAGTGCGGAAAGAGAATAGAGTTGGATTGATTATCAACACCCGCGCTCTCGCTTCACAAGACTTGCGAGCAAGCTCAAAACTGCTATCGATAGCTGAACGAATACCACCTGAAGGGGCATCAGATGAATAGGGTGGGGTGGCTGCGAAAGATGTCCATAAAGGGGAAGATTATCGTTATTTCCCTGATCACGTCCGCTGTAGTGCTGATATTGGCAGCAATCATACTCGTGGTTGTTGACCACTCAACGCAACGCGAGCGCTTAGCTAACTCCGCCCATATCCTGTCAAAGCTGGTAGATTTTAGCGCTGGAGCGGCTCTGGCATTCAGAGACAGAGAAACTGCTGACGAGGTCTTGAATAGTTTCGCTGCTCTACCGCACATCGTTGAGGCGAACATTTACACAAAGGAAGGTGATCGTTTTAGCCAGTACATTAGCAAGTCCACTCAACATGCATCTAAAGAACTTACAGCGCCATGGAGCAAAGATAAAGTAGACCCCGCTAGTTACGCCGGTGCCTTAAGTAACAAAGCGGTCGTTAATTTTACGAAGCACTATATGGAATTTATTTCAGCGGTGACTTTCGCGGATCAGCATCACGGCTTTCTCGTTATGCAAGTGAATGTTGATAGTTTACGAGAACGGGCATATTTTTCGATCATCGTCATGCTGCTGGGCCTCATCGCCTCATTAATTATCGTTTACTTTCTTGCTAACCGACTTCAACGGTCAGTCACTGAACCACTGAACGAGCTAGCAACTGCGTTTCGTGATGTTTCCCGTAGCAAGGATTATTCACGCCGCATTTTTAGCGCATCCACCGATGAGGTGGCTGAACTTGCAACCGGATTTAACGCCATGTTGAAGGTAGTAGATCAACGAGATCTAAAGCTGGAAAAACTGGTAGCAGACTTGAAGAAGGCAACCGAGGCAAAATCCGCTTTCCTGGCGAACATGAGCCATGAGATTCGCACACCACTAAACGGCATACTTGGAATAACATCTTTGCTCAAGCAGATACCCCAAAGTGAAAAGAGCAAGGCTTACCACAAAACGATCGACGATTCGGCGACGTCATTGTTGCAGATAATAAATGACATCCTTGACCTTTCACGGATTGAAGCCGGAAGGTTCGATCAGGAGAAAGCGCCGTTCGACCTCTCTGAGCTTGCGTTGCATATCGAAAATATTTTTCATCCGAGTGCGAGTAAGAAAGGAATTTCTTTCAGTGTCAATATTGCACCGGATATACCTGCAAAGCTCATAGGAGACTCTCGCCGACTAACACAGGTGCTAATTAACCTCGTCGGCAATGCTATTAAGTTTACTGCGGAGGGATCAGTTTGCGTTGCGGTTTCGGCCAAGGCCCTCTCAAACACCCGTGCAGACCTTCTATTTGAAGTGATTGATACTGGTATAGGTATAGATAAACCTGCACACAGTTTGATATTCGGGGATTTTGCGCAGGTCGACGAATCCATTAATCGACGCTTTGGCGGAACCGGCTTGGGCCTGGCCGTGTCGAAAAGTATTGTTGAATTGTTGGGCGGGGAGATCGGTCTTTCAAGTGAGCTCAACGACGGCTCAACTTTCTGGTTCACGCTTCCACTTCAGCTACAAACCGCAGTGGCAACTAACTCAAAGGCACCCGATATCACCGATCAATCAGCGCAACCTGCAACCAAAGAGTTGGCGGCTGCGACCGCAAAACCGCAGTTTAATGCGCACGTTCTCATCGCCGATGATAATGACATAAACCAGTTTATCTTGATTGAAACACTAAAGACATTTGGCATCCAATCAACCGCGGTGAATGGCGGTAGGTCGGCAGTCGACGCAGTTAAGTGCCAGACGTTTGATCTGGTCGTGATGGACATTCAAATGCCTGACGTGGGAGGCATTGAAGCAGCTGGAATGATTCGCGAATGGGAAAAGTCCTCTTTCGTGAGCAGGCCTGTACCCATCATCGCTTTTAGTGCGAGCGCCATGCGTGGCGACAGAGAGAGGTTTCTCAAGTCCGGCATGGACGACTACCTTAGTAAGCCAATCGAGACGGAAAACTTAATGGATGTGTTGAACCGCTGGCTGGTAGGTTGCAGTGAAAACAATGGTGACATGGGAAAAGAAGTGAGGAAATATGCGAAAGATAACTGACAACAAACAGCTCCCCAGTTTTCGGCCTATTTGGCTGCTCATTGGCCTGAGTCAGCTAGCTTTCCAAGCTAGCGCACAGTCTGTGCCGGCAGACTTGTTAGAGCTCAGTATCGATGAATTGCTCTCGACTGAAGTCAATAGCGAGGTAAACAAAGACTCAAGAGCCTCAAAGCTTTGGTCATTTTCATACAGCTACCACAACTCCCAATTTAGTGACTATCTGGACAACAGCACCCGCTTGAATTTGGACGAGGTTTTGTTTTCGCCAGGGGAAGAACCTCGTACAGACAGCAACTTTCCGGTTGTACCTACGGAAATCGAGCAGGAAGTACACTCCTTGGTATTGAGCTATGATATTCGAGCAGACGCTTCAGTAAGCGTTTCAGTGCCCTATGTAAAGCAAAGCACAGACCATATAAGTATTGTGCCCGGCTACAGTGAATTCAATATTTCATCTTCGGGGTTGGGGGACATCGCTGTACTGGGCAATTTCAGATTCGCCGAGTCGATATCAGGGCACTGGCAGGCTGGTTCGGGGCTTAGCTTGCCCACAGGTTCAATAGACGAGGAGGGCGACACACCAAGAGAGCCAGGAAACCAGCAACTTCCCTATACGATGCAATTAGGCTCTGGCACCTACGATGTACCCGCATACATTGCCTATCGAGGTAATTCCTACGCCTTTGACTGGGGCTTGGGTCTGTCTGGAAAGCTACGGTTGGGGGAGAACGACCGCGGTTATCGACTGGGCCATACAGTCAGTGCGTCGACATGGCTGCAGCTTACAACGCTGAGCCATGCAAAACCTTCACTCAAGCTGACCTATCGTTATTCAGGCGAAATAGATGGCGAAGATGAATCGCTTAGCGTTCCAGGTCCGTTCCCATACCCGGCACCGGTCGTTGATCCGAGCTTGTTTGGCGGTGAAGTACTAAGCCTGGTGGTTGGTCTAGAACTTCCGTTATTTAGTCCTTATCGCTATATTGATTTAGCGTTTGGTAAGCCTTTATATCAATCTTTGAACGGCCCGCAGTCAAGTGAGGATTATCGGTTTAGTATCACCTTTGGCATTGATTTTTAGGCCTCCGTGGAATCCACGACACGCTTGCTGTAATCAGGATAGGGGCTGCTTATCTTTTGCGGCTTAGCCCGTGAAGATTATCAAAGGGTTCCTGAAACGACGGAGACCGCTAACTTTTCCGCTCTGAAATATTTAGCCTCAGGCTTGTTGGGCGGACTTAATGGTGAGAGACTTCTGACAATAATAAATTTGTGAGGTTTCCAATAATGAAGCATTCGCTCGGACTAACCGGTTCTACTTTGGCGCTTTTGATGGGACAGATTGTGAGTGTGTCCGCTCAAGAGTCGTCGCTGGCCCTTGAGGAAGTGATAGTCACCGCCACCAAGCGAGAACAGAACCTGCAGGACGTATCGGTAGCCGTGACGGCACTCAGCGAAGATATATTGCGAGAAGCCCAGATCGTTTCTTCAGAGGACCTCACCCAGCTCGTCCCTTCGCTCAATTTGCAGAAAGGATCCAACGTTCGTCAAACATCCTTCAATATACGAGGGATTGGCACCCAATCGTTCAGTACTGCGGTTGAACCCAGTGTCTCAACTATGCTCGACGGTGTGGTGATGGGGCGGTCTGGCCAAGCTTTTCTGCGACTCCTGGATATTGAGCGAGTAGAAGTGTTACGCGGACCTCAAGGCACGCTGTTTGGCAAAAACTCCACGGGTGGAGTTGTGCATCTCATTACCAAGGATCCCAACGAAGAGTTTTCTGGCGAGCTGATGGGCTCGGTGGTGAGCGGCGATGAATACAGAGCGGGTGCGACCGTATCTGGCCCACTGACTGACACCTTAGGCTTCAGGTTGACAGCCTCCGGTTCCGATGTGGACGGTTATACCAAGAATTACTACGACGGAGACTACTACAACGGTAGTAAAGACTGGAGCGTGCGCGGAAAGCTACGCTGGGACCCCACGGACACCCTGTCATTCAAGTGGGCCAGCGACTACTACGATGCCGAATGTGACTGTTCGGTATCTCCCATGCGCTCTATCGAACCTTACGGAGGCAATGAAGACGCAGTACAGGCGGTTCTTGATCAAATTGATCCCGTTGTGCCGGGTGATGAAAACGATGAGGTTAACGTAAACTCGACGCCCTTTACCGAGAACAGTCAATGGGGACATTCTCTGGAGGTCAACTGGGACATTGGAGACTACTCGCTAACCTCCATAACCGCAGCTCGCGGCTTTGAAATCGATGGTAAGAGCGATGGTGATCTTGACGGCCAACCTATCAATGTTTTGGGTTTTGCACAGGGAGGCACAACCGACCAGGACCAGTTCACTCAGGAGCTTCGTCTAGCCTCGCCGGCAAATGAGTCTTTGAATTATGTTGTTGGCCTGTTTTATTTTGACCAGACCGTAGAGCGCCAGTTTATTCGCTCCTTCGAAATCGTACCCGGCTTACCCGGTGAAGGTATTGCCACATTTGAAGCAGACACCTCAAACTGGGCAGCCTTTGGCGAGGCTACTTGGAATATCAGCGATACGTGGCGATTTATTTTTGGCGCACGCTATACCCAGGACGAACTGGAATTTGAGTTCGAGCGAGTACGCGAGGGCTTTCCTGTGGGCGTGCCTGACCCTGTCCCGTTGGCTGGTCAAGATACAGACGAAGACGATATTTCAGGCAAGCTGGCATTGCAGTGGGATTACAGCGATAACGGCATGACCTATCTGAGCTACACAGAGGGCTATAAAGGCCCGGCGTTTGATCTGACCTTCGGGACGAATCCCGTGGACCTGGACCGTGTAGAGCCTGAAACATCTGAGTCCTGGGAACTCGGTCTGAAAACAAGAATGTGGGACGGCCGATTACAGCTGAACCTGGCGCTTTTTGACGCGGTTTACACCGACTTTCAGTCACAAGCATTTTTTGACCCAGATGGCGTTCCCGACTGCCCTGACGATAGCCCTGGATGTGACCCCGATGATGATCCAGGTGGCTTTCTATTAATCAACGCGGGGGAGGTTAGCACCCAAGGTCTGGAGCTGGATATGCTTGCCCAGGTCAGTGAGAATCTCCGTGTTTCAGGTGGCCTGGCGATTATCGACGCGAAAATCGACGACTACCCGGCAGGTGTATGCAGCGCGGGTCAACAGTTCCGCGATGAATGCCCTGATGGGCTGCAGGACTTGAGCGGTGGCGATCTTCCATTTTCACCCGACCTGAAAATTAATGTGGCTGCTTCTTACGTATGGCAGCGTGATTCGACATTCGATGTTGTTTTCAACGGCTCCATTCGCTACCAGGACGAAGTCCAATACGGACTGCACCAGGATGAAAATACGATCGGCGATGCCTACACAATATTGGATGCTGGTCTCTCGATACAAAGCCACAGCGATAGTTGGGAGGCCATGTTCTATGTGAAAAACTTAACCGACGAGTTTTACCCCAGCGTTATTTTCGACACTAACTCTGCGTTTATTCCCAATGCTTACTTTCATCGCTACAGCAAATTGGCCGAGCGCACCTACGGCATGGATCTTCGATATCGATGGTGAAGGGTAGGGAGCGTTTCATAAACGCCTATTCAGGCGCCATCGACAAGTCTTTACGCAGGTGCCTGGAAGCGCAATAGAAGTGACAGGCCGACCAGAACATGACCGCTGGTAGCAGATAAAGCATTGCCAGACGCAATGAGTCGGCACCATGGACATCACTCAGTTGATCACTCAACACGCCCACCAGAAATGGGCCGCATCCCAGGCCGATCATATTAATGATAAAAAATAGTATAGCGGAGGCGGTTGCTCGCATCTTCAAGCCGACAATGTTATGCGTAGTAGCGAGAGTGTTGCCGAGGTAAACCTGGTGCAGCAATCCCGGTATCAGCATCATGCCCAGGGCGAGGTAGGGGGATTGAGCAAGATAAACCGCAACCATGAACGGAACAGCGATAAAACCAGAAATCGCAGGTAACCACATATACCAACGCTTGTCCCGAGGCGACAGCCTGTCTGCCGCCATACCACCAAAGAACACTCCAATGGCACCACACAGGCCGATAATGATCGCAAGCCAAGTGCCGAGCTCGCCCGTAGACATCTCGTGACTGCGTATCATGAAGGAAGCAGTCCAACTGGCGGTACTGTAGCCTGAAAAGGCGTTGAGCGATGCCGCGAGCGATAGATGCCGAAAAGTGCGAGAGTCCCACAGCGTCTGTATTACTTTTCCCAGCGGTACAGACTCTGTAGTCGCCGTACGTTGCTCCACTAAGCCACGGGTAGGCTCCCGCAGGGTGAGCATTAGAACGCCAGCCAAAAATACACCAGGTATTCCCACAACAAGAAACGCGGTGCGCCAGCCGAAATATTCGTTCAACCAACCACCAAATAGGAACCCAAACAAAATACCAAAGCTGACCCCGGTCGAATAAAAACCAAGCGCCGTGGCGCGTCGATTGGGCGGGAAAATATCAGAAATAATTGAATGCGAAGGAGGGCTACCTCCCGCTTCACCGATGCCAACGCCAATGCGTGCAAGGACGAGCTGGATATAGTTTTGGACCATGCCGCTAACGGCAGTCATAAAACTCCAGATAAACAGGCTTCCCGCAACAATATTGCGACGATTCGCATGATCTGCCCAACGCGCGATTGGTATACCTGCGGTCACGTAGAACACCGCGAAAGCAAACCCTGTCAGCAGGCCAAGCTGGCTATCCGACAGGTTAAGATCTGCCTTGATCGACTCTTGCAATATCGCGAGTAACTGTCTGTCGATGAAGTTAAACGCGTACACCACCGTCAGTATTCCCAGCGCGTAATAGGCCGCTCTGGGGTTGTCATAATGATTCTTGCCGTTATCAGACACCTGGATTACCCCGGGGGTTGTTATTATTAGTCTGTCAGTATTTCAAAAAGCCACGCCCTTAGGTAGCCCGTTATTCAACCGCACGCTCAACTGCACGCTGAAAGGCAGGTCTGGCTCGCAACCGTTCGACATAGGCAACGAGTGTCGGGAATGGTTCGAGTAGTCCTAGCATATGCGCCATGTTAACCATGTAGCCAATGCCAAAATCAGCACCTGAAAGCTTGTCACCCAGGATGTAGTTGTTATCGCCCAATTTATTGGCAATATGTCCAAAGTGCAGTGCTACCTCGGGATCAGCAAACACATCAAGCATTTCCGCCGTACCGCCGGCGCGCAGCGACAGTAACTTCATCATCAGGGGCGTGAAAACAGAGCCCTCAGCATAGTGAAGCCATTGGTTGTATTCAGCCCAGGCATCCAGATCAGAACGCGGGGGGGAAAACCTATTATCAGGATCGTGCTTCTCCAGCAGGTACGCCGCTATGGCGCCGGACTCTGACAGTACTAGACCATCATCATCAATCACCGGTGACTTACCTAGAGGATGCGCTGACTTCAATTCTGGCGGCGCTCGCATGGTTTCAGGGTCACGGTTATATTCAACGAGATGGTATTCAAGTTCGAGTTCCTCGAGCAGCCAAACGGTAAATAGTGAACGGCCGACCCGCAGATGGTGGATGGTGAGCATGGGTAATCCTTGTTTAGAAATTCACAGCAAGTGTAGACCGTATTTGGCAGAGCTTGCTTTGACGCTGCCATGAACTCTTACAGGGCGCATCGTTAAATGCAAGCGACCTTTTGTAGAGTTCCGGCTGGCCAGCCCTTAACTTCCGTCTATACTCCAACAAGGAAGAATAACAAGCGACCAGTGAGAGTAAAAATGGAATTTAGATCACCTCTTTGTGCCCTGTTTATGGGTGCTGTTTGTATTGCTGCCAGTGTTTCTCCAGTGAGTGCTGAACCGCCGAAGCCCCAATCGCCTTACCATGCGGAAACTTGGGTGACCGGTGCGCATTTCATGGGTGCAAACGGTATGTATTTTGGCCCCGAGGGCAAACTTCATCTTGCCAGCGTAGTGACCTCGGCGCTATTTATTGTTGATCATGAGTCCGGGAGTATTCTCGGTATGTATGGTGCAGACAAGGGCGTGATCAATCCGGACGATTTGGCCTTTAATAACGAAGGTTTGCTTTGCTGGACGGGTATTGTCCCGGGAAAGGTCGGGTGTATCACACCCGAGGGTGAGCATTATTATGTGGCCGAGTTGGGCGCCAACACGTCTGGCCCAAATCCAATCACCTTTTCTGACGATGGCAGGCTTTTCGTCGGTGAATGCTTTTTCGGTTCAGAAATTTACGAGGTTGACCCCACTGGAAAACATGTGAATACCCCGCGATTGATCACTGAAAAGCGAAAACTCGGCTCAACTGACCCCAGCGTCATCGAACGCTGCGGATTCAATGGTATGGACCTTGGTCCCGATGGAAGGCTTTACGGGCCTCGATGGTTTGAGCATGAAGTATCTGTAATGGATGTGGAGAGCGGCTCGTTCGACACCTGGGTGGATGGTTTTGGTGCACCAGCAGCCGTTAAATTTGATAATGAAAATCGCCTTCATGTCATCGACTCCATGACGGGCGAAGTCTTCCGGATCGGGAGTGACAAGAGAAAAACTCTGTTGGCAACGCTTCCTCCAGGCTTGGACAACCTGGCTTTTAACCGCGAGGGACGACTATTTGTATCAAGTTACGCTAATGGCTTTATCGCTGAGGTTCTATTGGACAACAGCGCGAACCACGATAACATTCGCTGGGTGACGCCTCCAGGCCTATCAATGGCCGGTAGCGCAACGGTCAGTCGATGGCAGGGCGAAGATGTTCTGGTGATCTCTGACTATTACTCACTGAAATATTACTCTCTCGCGACCGGCGAGCTGGTCCATTCGGCCACTGGAATCGTCAACTTTGTGGGCGGGCTTGGTACCGTGTTGTCCAGTAGCCCTGCCGGCGAAGGTAAGTTCTTGTTGACGAGTTGGATCGATCAACAAGTCAAGGTATGGGATGAAAATGCTGAAGAGCTGGTGGTGGATCTTCGCGGTATGGGCGCTCCTATCGATGGCGTGATTTTCAATGGTGAAATCGTCTATTCAGAAGCCGCATCGAGAAGCGTACTAAGCATTCCCGCCCAACAAGTCGATAAATTATCCCCGGTGACAAAATACAAAGCTGATGGTGGCTCCGCTAATGGGGCTATCCCTGCGGGTCTCGACGTGAGTGAAGATCAGTCGCTCTACATGAGCGAATACGGTAAGCAGGGCCGCTTGCTGCAGTTGGCTGAGAAAGGACGCTGGCTGGCTTCCCCCCGGGTGATTAACTCGGAATTGAGCCAGGCAGAGGGACTGCATGTTCGCGATGGCTTTGCCTACATCGCCGAAACCTCAAGTGCCCAGAAAGGAGCGACGGTTAGTAGAGTAAGTCTGACAAGCGGTAAAAAGACTGCGCTAGCCTCCGGGCTTAGTGCTGGCATCCCCGCGCCTCCAGGCTTTCCACCTACCATGATTTTCACCGGTATCACTGTTGCTGACGATGGCACAATTTACGTGCCATCTGACATGAATAAAACTATTTACCGCTTAACACCTCGCTAGCAGACGCTTTGCAGCTGTCGTCTGCTATCGGGTCCCCATATTCATTACGCTTGATACACCAACCGGTAGGCTGGTGTATGCGTCCTTTGGGTTGACCATAAATACTGCATTCTCGGCTATCATCCGGGCAGACGTTGCGCATATGTCGATAGAGGCTGATTTCCTCATAGACCGCCTTACGGACTCGGTTGATGGCTCCAAGTGGGCGATGCTCCTTCAAACCCTGCCAGGGGCTATATGCCATGCTCTCGCAAAAGTCGCTCTGCAGCGGTGTATCAAACTCCTGTTTGGGGATGGTAATGGTTGCTGCATGAACCACTTTAGCGCCCGGCCACGGCTTCGTAGGCTCTTCTACGGGCATATCTTTGAGTGGGTTCTGCAGGTGCAGATTGAATCGGAAGCACGCCTTGGACTTCCCCAGGTGCGTAGTAAGGTTCTGGCGCAGATAATTGTCGTCTGACTTACGTTGCTCGCCAACTTTTTCTGGCTTTTTGTCCAGCGCCTTGCAATCAACGCCTTCGGCTGCATAGCGCATAACCTGCACAGGATCACGCGGCTCGTCGCCGTGCTGCTTAACTCCGAGGGCATAGGGCGTCATACTGTGATAGTGCTCATACAGCGGGTTAAGTGGTAGCCACGGTGGGATGAAACCCAAAACCCCCATACCCTTGAAAAACTGCCGCCACTTCCATTTAAACGGATTATTGCCGAGGAAGAAGTACCCGACAGGGTCGCCATCGGTTTGCATACGAGCAAAGACCTGGTATTCCTCCAACGTGTCCAGGAAAAAAGTCGGGTAGTTAATCATCAGGAAATCCTGAATGGGTGTCGCCATCGAATGCTTGGAGCTGAGCAGGCGCTCACCGTCAACGTCCATTAACTTGATAGCCATACCCCTTGCATCTTTTTCAGTGTCAGACTGCAGAAGACCGTTTCCGCTGGAGTATCGAATCCAGGCCTTGTATTCCTTTCCTGGCGTAAACACGCCGACGTTGCGCACCTGCTTCGGAAGGTCATCCGCAATTTTCATGGTAGCCATTACGCAACCATGGGCCTTGGCGTGGGCATCCCGCCGGAAAATCGGCGTCGGTTTGTCTTTCTCCAAGTAGTCCGTAGTCTGGTTTTCCACCATTTCCTGAACCTTGTTGGTTTCTTCCCGCGAGGAGCGAATAATCGGCTGGGTATACTGCTGCTCCGTTGGAATAATATGTTCCGCGTTTTGCTGCTTTCGCGTTGCGTCATCTACCTGTTCATTGCCACAGCCGGAAACTGCCAGTGAAACGGCGATTACCGCAAGGTATGCTTTGTTTCTATTCATTGCCACTCTCCTGCTCAAGGTAAAGTTTGTAGAGACTGCATGAGGTGGACTTGTGGCGGTCGCTATAAATATCATTGCTGACCAGCTGGGGTCTTGGTGGTGCCTTGTAAACAGGGTTTTCATAACTACAGTGCCCTTGCCAGCCATCATAGAAGGCGGGGGTACCGTATCCTGGGAATCTGGCGCTGAGTTCGCTCGCTTCTGCGTCTACTATGGATTGGTCGAGAACAGGTTCAAGCGCGCCATCATCCACGTAATCCATGACTTTAAGGTATTCGATAATCGCCATGCGCTCATCTGGATGCAAGTAAGGGCCTATCACGCCGTATTTGTCACAACCTGTGCGAAACTCGTGCCCGTCGTTACCATTGCCGATTACAGAGGCTTTCTGCAGGATTGCGCCAGGAATATTGAGACTTCGATAGCCCAGGACTTCTGGGTCATACTCCTTCGTACCCACCCAAAATTCTGGTTCCCTTTCTTCCACCGGTGAAAGTAATTGATAAACCGTGCGCACGCTGCCGTTATGCAGGAACGGTGGTGTGGCCCAGATTCCGTGCAGCGGCCTCGGTTTGTAGCCCTCCAACTGATGATGTCCGTACAGTGGATAGTCGAGGATTCCAAAGCCCATAAGCTTCAACATTTCCTGGGGAGAAGAGGGTGGATTGTCTTCGAAATACTTGTTGGCGATTGACAGGCTTAACAGGTTCAATCCTTGAATAGCGTTTAGCGAGGTCACGTCCATGGACTCGATGAGTTCCTCAGAAACACAGACATCACGTAGGTCCTGAGCCGTAAGTTCCAGCCTGGATCCATCATAACGCTGGTTCGCCAGATTGGTCGCTGCTGTCGGGTCGGTACCAATTGCCACTAGCGGCAGCGTGAATATACGCCATTCCTCGACTTCGTCGGGTGGTGTGCCGCAGCTTGCGTCATCCTCTGAACAAACCCCGGTAATCACGCCATTCTTGTCGAGTTTGAACATGGGCTTCCCATCTGCATCGGCAATACGCTGCGGATTTTGCAGGTGAATGCAGGCCTGGTCGCCAATGCGTTCACCATTGAGTTGGCAATATTTCTCATTGGTAACAGGATCAGTTTTATACTGCAGGTCAGCTGCCAAATTAGGATCGCTCTGGTGCTGTTTGTCTGGGCTTGGGAATGCAGGCGTGCGGTGTGGCCCATGGCAATCTCTGCAATGTGTGTCGAACAGCGCCCGACCTTTTGAGGCAAGTTTTGTATCCGGGGCACCAAAAAGAGACTCAGGCCAAGCTGGTGCGGTCAGACGTGCGAGTGTGGTTTCGATCTCATGCAAGCGCTTAGGATCAACAGAGGTTCGAAAGCGCTCATGCTTGGGCAGTGGCAAGCCTATGTCATCAAAAAGGTCCAGTCTTGCGCCTACACCAAGTGCTTCGTTGACGTTACGGGCCATAGGCTGGGAAGCGTAACCCTCGTACTGCACCCAGTCGAATTTGCTGATGTCCCAAGTGTGCGGATAGCTGACGGGGGCTACCCCCGGTTTGTAATTAACGGGATCGATTCCCCGACCAAAAACCGTGTTGGCAATGCGCTGCACAGCATCAATCCGGCCGTAACCCTCTAAAACTGGATAAATGCCATTACTGGTCTCAAAAATCGCCTGCTTTAACAGTTTGTGGATCATTTCACCAAACTTGTCTCGCAAAGCATCGCGGTGCTCTTTGAAATTGGGTGAGGCCGAGGAATCAGTTATACCCTGGCGTCTGTTAAACACGTTCTCGGCAAACCGATTGAACTTCCAGGGACTGATCCAGGTGGCCAGGAGGGATTGCACCATCTGTGCCTGGAATTGGCCTATCTGCATGCTGGTCACCGCATGCATCGCCTGTCCTCCGTCGACCCTTAGCGCAGTTACCGACCGTGGGTCCTTAGGATCGGTGTAATGCAGTTCGCCGGTGTGACATAGGCTACAGGTAACATCCAGTAGCTCTGCTTTAACCTCGGGGTCGTAGTAACGAGTGAAACCAACGGGGAGATTGCCGGGGTTCCAGGTTGGGTTTGCGGTCTGGCCCGGTGAAATGAGGAAACCGAATCGATACATATTGGCCGGGGAAGCAAACTTTTCAGTGGAGAAGGGTTTCTCCAGTTCGGCGAACCAGTCGTAACGCATGTTGCCAAACATCACCTGCGCCGAGCCTTGCGAAGTGTAGTAGTAGGTATTGCGATCTCGTTCAGTCCACCCCTGGAAGGTATGTTCTGGTCCAGCAGAGCATGCGTTTCTACTGTTGGAGCAGGTGTTCGTCAATTCAATGCAGGTACGATCGCTGCGCAGTGCATTTGCGTTCCTGCATGCAGCGAGCGCATCACCGCAATCGCTGGCGATTTTACAGACCATGTCCAGCGCCGCTTTGCTTTCCGCCGAAGGTGGGCGGGGGGCCATATGGACGAGCCTGGACAGCTGGGGATAGGCAACCGGCTCGCCGGTCTGAGTCAACAGGTAGGCGGGCACTCTAACATGGCTCAACTGTACGATAATGAAGGCCACGGTGACGATAGCGACAACCGAGAAGATTCTTGCTGGCCAGGTGCGCGTTCTGAGGAACTGCCAATAACGCACCGGGAGAAGCAACAGCCAAACAAAAAATGAGCGAATTACGCCGAGCACGAAGCTAAGGAGTGACTTCAGCATTCGCCAGAGCATCAAAAGTATGTTTTTAAGCTTGTTCACTATGTTCTCTCCTGGACCAGGCCGGCCGCTATCAATCCCTTGAACTGCATTTCCCGATTTTCCCACTGACTACTGTGGCCGAGCATGTATTCGTAAAATACCTGACAGGAAAACTGGGGGTTACTCTCCCGAGCTGCATCCGCCGCCGCCCTGGCTCCCTCTAAATCACCCAGATTGCCGCGGGCATTGGCAAGTGCGAACCATCCGATGCAAAAGCCAGGATGAATGTCGACTGCAACTGCGGCAAAGTTTTCTGCACTCTCCCAGTCACCAGCCTGGGCGTATGCGCCAGCAGAAAAATAGTTCCAGAAGGGCACAGAAGGATGCCTAGGAGCGATAGCCAACAATCTCGCGAGGATTCCTTTACCTTCCTCTACACCTTCTTCGTTGCCGCCCATCGCCATTGCACAGCCGAGGTAACCCCAGGCTACCAGATCATGGGGCGCCGCCTTGAGAAGCGCCTTAAGTAATCGTATGGCCCGGTTCTTCAATCCCAGGTTAAACCACACAAGCGAGGTGCGCTCCATTACAGTTGGATCGCGCGGGGCAAGTTCATAGGCTTTGTTTACTTCCCGCAGTGCTGCATCCGCCTCCTCGTCCATTTCATCAGTGAATACATTCATTACCCGCTGCGAGTGGATGAAGCCAAGCTCGGCGTGCGCCATGGCGAAGTCTGGCTGGCGCTTGATCGCCTCCTCAAGAATTGTACGAGTTTCTTCCGAGGCATCTTTTGTGTAAGTCGACACCCAGAAGACCATGGCTTTATGGGCAAGGCCCCATGCGGACAAGTTCTGCGGGAGTTCCCTGGAAACATCGAGCGTGACCACATTGAGAAACTCACTACCCACCTGTGCCGCCACAGAGTCTGCGATCTCTGTTTGCACATGAAAAATATCTTCCATATCGCGCTGGTAGGACTCCGACCAGAGCTGGGTACTCTCATGCGCGTCGGTGAGCATAACGACTACTCTGACTTTGTCGCCAGCCCTTTGCAGGCTGCCTGTGAGAACATAGCGAACGTCCAGGTCATGGGTAATGTCTTTGAAATCTCTTCCTCCGTATGTCATCGACTGTTGATAGCTGGCAACGCGCAGGTCTGGCACCCCATAAAGTGCGCGGATGATCTCCATGGAAAATCCCTGAACCAGATTGTTGTCTTCTTCATTGTCAGAGAGATTTTCCATGGGAAGCACCGCCAGTGAGGCCCTGGCGGTGTCTGAAATGGGCGGCCGGTTGATAACATTCTCTTCCGGTTCTGTCGCGACGGAAGAGAATGTATCTTGTGAATCAATCTTACTCCTGGACGAGGCTGCGCCAGAAGAAGCGCTGCTCAGATATACATATAGAATTGCAATGCTCGGCATTAGCACGGCGAAAAAAAAGTGTGGCAGGGTTGTAAATGGCTGAACCTGCGGAACGACGGACATCAGAACCAGCGTCCCTGCGAGCAGTGCTATCAAATATGATTGGGCGAGCTCCAGGATTTCACGTCTGGTTGCGTCTCTCATTGTTGGTTCCTGCGGGATAACCCCGAAATTGTATTGGTAAAAAGAAGAGGGCAGCGTATATTGACGTCATGGTCAACGTCCCTGAAAAATCGCCATCGCAGGCGCGCCACCTTTTTATCTGCTATTCCCACCAGGATGTAGCAGTTATTGAGCAGGAGGCGGAATGGTTGCGCCGGCAAGGCTTTAAGCTTTGGTATGACGATCATATCGCCGCGGGTCACGCATGGTCGGAGGAGCTGGCGGAGGCCATTACCAATGCGTCTGCAGTGCTCTATTTCGTGTCTGCTCATTCTGCGACCTCTGCATATTGCATGGACGAACTGCACTTTGCAAAAGACCAGCAGGTACCAGTGTTCCCGATTGAGGTAGAAGAGGTAAATTTATCGCCAGGCTTGCAGCTTACGCTGGGGACCAAACAGTTCATCAAAATGCACGACAGCAACCGTGGTGCGTATAGAAGTAAGCTCGCTGCGGGGCTCAACGCCTTGCTAACAAGCGAGAAACCGCAGGAATCAGGGTCGGTGGTATTCAACGGGGCCGATGAGGAACTTCCAACGCCACGCATCCTGCGGTCCAGACTGGCGGGTCTGGCGGCTGCAATCGCGACACTCTCTGTCATATATTTCTTATCCTTAAGCGACTGAGTCGTGTATCTCGGTGGCCAGACAAAATTCAGAGCCCCAGTTTCCACCGAAAACGAACGTTGAACAGTATAGGCTCTATTTGAGGAGTCGTGTAGACTGAACGTCAGAGAAGTGGCTTTTTTGCTGTGACCTCCGGAAGGCAGACGAGGCATTGAACTGAATCACACTGGGTAGTGAAAGGGATTTTCGCGGTCAGATGTATGAATAATAAGCAAACAGCGCTCGGTACAGCAACATCCCGGTCCCTATGGCTACTCTCCATCTGCGTAAGCCTGATACTGGCTGGGACGCTCTCATACCAATGGGATAAAGCCAGAGCAATGGATCCATCGTCTGACCAGCTGACGACCTCGGAATCCGTTGAGCGGGAACTCCAGCATTACATGGAGGCCTTGGGCATTGAACGGGAAGAGTTAAAACTCATACCCACAGGCGCCTACATCCAATCACTCTCCTTTAATGATGCCTCTGAGGTATACATGACGGGATTCCTTTGGCAGATTTTTTCCCGTGAATTACCGGAAGATATATACGCCAAGTGGGTGACAAGTTGTGAGCACAAGGAGCCTCCGTGGACCTTCCCAGACAGTGTATATAATAGCTCCAGCTCAACATCCAGGCTCGCTTATGGTAACGCACTGTACGATGGGAATGACGAAAACGCTGAGCCGATCGGGCGCCTGTGTGGCTGGTATTTTGAGGCGACTTTACGACAGAAATTCAACTACAGCCGATACCCCTTTGATACAACAGCAATTTCCCTGCGTCTGTGGTTTCGAGACATGCACAAGCACGTTGTCATGGCGCCTCATTTTGATTCTTATCCCAATGGGACTGGCCTCAATGATCTGTTCGGTATTAACGATCAGATCGTTCTCAGCGCGTGGTCACGCAAGAATACCTACTTCAACTATACCCATTCTTCTGCCAACACCAACTTCGGCATGTTGGAAATGGATTTGCTAAACAGTAACCCTGAACTCAATTACACCTTTGTAATCAAGCGACTGCTTGCAGACTCAATGGTGGAGCACCTGCTTGGTATTCTAGTGGTGATGGTGCTGCTCTACGCCACTTTACTGGTGGTCAGCCGTGACAAGGAAAAGGCTGAGCGCCATGGTTTCAACACGGCTATGGTGCTAGGTGCATGTTCCGCGCTGTTTTTTGTCGTGCTGATTTCGCATATCCAGATCAGAGGACAATTTGGCGGCTCCAGCCTTGTTTACCTCGAGTGCTTTTATTATCTGGCCTATCTGCTGTTAATTGGCACTACGGTCAATACTTACCTTTTCGCTGAAGATCCTCGCCCGTTTACCGCGATAATCCACTACGGTGACAACATAGTGCCAAAGGTGCTCTTTTGGCCGCTGGTATTGCTGGTCTCAGTTATCTTCACTCAAGTCATGCTGTTCTGATCAACGGCACAGGAGTCGCAAGTCGAATGAATCCATCCCAGTTTGAGAGTGAGTTGCTGCCAGAGGAGCTCGCCGAGATTGCTCGGAGACGCAAGACCCTGGAAATCGATGTCGAGGTTACGGACAAGGCCTATGAAAGTGATCTGGTAGGCGTGGCTTTGTCGGGAGGAGGGATTCGGTCGTCGACTTTGGCCCTTGGTGTGATTCAGTCACTGTCAAAAGCTAACATCTTGCCCAGAGTGGACTTTTTGTCGACAGTGTCAGGAGGCGGATTCATCGGTGGTTGTGTCAGCTCCACTCTGAACGACGCAAGTGCACGCTCGGACGCGAAGAGTTTTCCATTGCGGGAAAATATTGGCGAGCGAGAGTCAAACGAACTTACGCAATTACGTAATAGTGGGAAGTATCTTGCACCCGCAGGCTTTCTCGAGAAGCTGCGCATTCCAGCGCTGTTAGTGCGGGGTATGTTGATCAACCTCGTGCTTATTTTTCCCTTGATTGTATTGGCGGTGATGCTGACAGAGTTTTGGGCAGAGTACCTTGGCTTTGGTGATGAGGCTCTGTTGTATATTGTACGCATCTCCACAGTGGCATTTTTCCTGCTTGGCTTGGTGCCTCCCTACCTGTCCTACCTCTTCGTGAGAAAATTTAACTGGAAGAGCAGGCAGCGCTACGAGTATTTCTTTATCTTTTTCCTGGTACTGGCATTAGCCGCGCTACTGCTGTACCCGCTAACTCTATTGGTAGAAGAGTCTATAGATATTTCCTGGGGCCGTCTGATCTACACCACTATCGATGAACTGAGTTGGGCAACAGACTCAGCCTTGTTCTGGGTTATACTCTTGGTGGCAGTAAGTCTACTGGTGTTGGCCGGCAGGGCTTCGGCGAATCTTGCCAGCCTTAGAAATCGGCTGCTCTTATATTTGGCGTCATTTGTAGGCCCTGGACTGATCTTCATTCTCTATGCGCTGCTCTGTGTTTGGCAAATTGATTCCCCGTATATACATCTTCATGCCGGATACAATCTGCCTTCGAGGGATATTCATGACCTGGAAGACGGAGTCATGCCTGAAACGCTGATGAAGCGAATGGCCAACGAAGACCAACCCCTGGACAATCCCCGCAAAAACATAAAAGTGAAGCCCCTTGATGAGGGTGAAGGCTGGCAAGTATCCGATGGGCATCACAGTTATGAAGTCATCCAACGCAGAGAAACCGTCTTAGTTAAGAACCTGTGGCTCGTTAATGCGTTGGAACAACCTTTACTTCAAGAATCAGTAGTCCATCTTTTGAAACTCAAGAATTTGGATGTCGATGCAGATATACCAGTCGTTAAGACAAAGCGCGGCGACTGGAGTTTCGAAGACAAAGGGGAAAAATATTCAATCAGCAAGCCCCGCAAGGAAAAGTTGAAACTCTCCCCGCACCCTAGAGACTTGCTTGACCGTTGGGACGTGTTTTTCTATGGAGGCGCTTTCATCCTGTTTTTATTGAACTTTATTTTCGTTAACGTCAATTTCACATCATTACATGGCTTTTATCGTGATCAGTTGACCCGGGGCTTTCTGTTTCGAAGCGGCCTTAAAACAGGCAGCGATTCTGGCAGGCGCGTCCGCCTTTCTGAGTTGAATACCCAGGGCAGTGCCGCTCCCTATCACCTCGTAAACGTTACCATGAACTTGCAAGGCAGTGATGATGTAAACCTGCGGGGCAGGGGGGCAGACTTTTTCGTTCTGTCCCGTCACTACTGCGGCAGCGAGAGAACAGGCTATGTGAAAACCAAAGATATGGAGACAGTTGACCCACACCAGGATCTGGGAACTGCAATTGCGATTTCGGGTGCAGCGGCCTCTCCCAATGCCGGCTCATTGGCCATTCGTCCTCTGGTTTTTATTATGACCATGCTTAATCTGAGACTGGGCTACTGGGCGCCGAACCCTGCTGCGATAAAGGCTTCCTCCGCATTTGGACGTTTCCTTTTGTCGCGCGGTGCAGGGCCCATTTATGTTTTCAGGGAAGCACTAGGGGCGCTGACTGCAAAGACTCGTTATGTAAACCTCTCTGACGGTGGCCACTTGGAAAACATGGGGATATACCAACTGTTGCGACGCAGGTGCAAGACAATCATTTGTTCAGATGGAGAGTGTGATCCTGAGTTACAGTGCGGAGGATTGGTGAAACTTGTTAGGCTGGCCGCCATCGACCTGGGCGTCCGCATCGACATCGACCTATCTCCATTGCACAGAAAAGGCGTCGCAGGCAAAAGCGGGGCTCACTTCGTTGTGGGTGAAATCGATTATGGCAACGGAGAAAGAGGCCAGCTTTATTATATCAAGGCCTCACTTACTGGGGATGAGAACCCTTATGTGCACGAGTATCAACAGCGTAATAAGGATTTCCCGCACGAGTCTACAGCCGAGCAGTTCTTCACTGAAGAGCAGTTTGAAGCCTATCGTGCCCTGGGTAGCCACATGGCAGACCAGATGATAGGAACTTGCGACGCATTGAGTTCGCTGAAGCACGCACCGAAATCTGCCTAGGTGTGGCACTTGGGTGGGTAACTATGATCCCTCCTCGATTTGGTCTGAAGCTTGCTGGTTAGCGAGCTAGTCAGTTGATCCCTGCGCGCACACGAAGTCCATTCGATGGTTAGGACGGCGGCACTCTCGGATTAACTCTAGTCAGTCATCGCCCAGCGAATTAGATGCTTAATTTCCGGTTGAGCTGCAATGGGCGAGAGGAGGGCAAACTAATCCCTAGAGTGTCATTTCGCCTTTCCCGGAGCGTCTCCTTAATGCCCCCGTTCGACACGATTTGCCAGATTTCACCCCGGCGCCAGATATAGAGATTCGTCTCCGCGCTGCACTGAGCAATCCACGCTGGCTTCTTCCTGCCGACGTAATGCGAGCCTGCAATCGCTGATGCCGCACACAGAAGGCACTGGTGCTCATGTTGCCGGTGCCTGATATTGAACACCGTCTCATAGAAGTTCTAGCTCAGAACTGAGCGTCTAACCAACACCCTTTACCGCCAAAGCACTCCTGTAACTTTCAGGCAGGGGATTACCGACTGCACAAAGGTTTCCCATAGTTTCTTACCAGCTGTACTTATTCGTCCAAGGGCTGAACGAATGAAAAAAGCTGAATGTCTGAAGAAATAAAAAGGCCTGATAAACAACAGCTTATAAATGGGTTTTTCCAAGTAATATTGGATAATTGCGTTCAATTTGCTCTCGTTAGATTAGGGAACACCTTTTTCAAGAAAACAGGTTAAAGATGTGTTCTAACTGGCTGAATAAATTTGTCTATTTACAATAGGCCATCATGAGCAGGCGGGGATGTTTCACAGAAACGCACGAACCAGCGCTATTGCTCTAAAGCTGACTGGCGACAAGGGTGCTAGGGGCCTATAGCCCGCTGAGGCTAAGTTAGCAAGGGTAAGGCACGATATGCTAGATCAACGCGAACACTTGATCCTCGATTGAGCGATAAGTGGCAAGGTCCACGAATCTTGAAAGTTTGTAGACTAATTGTGGTCTTGTTTCACTGTTTTGTGATGCTGGATGAATTGGAACATAAATGGTATGCATCCACATGAACGGGCGGGTTTATGATTTGCTATAGACGTGCTGTAGAGATTGTACTAATCAAACATCCTACAGCCCGCAGCCATATCTGTGACGGCAAGCTCCAGACTGGCTGGAGTCAGCTTGGCAGCGCTTTGCGCCAGTAGATCACCTAGCGTGCTGGCTTTCTCAGCTGTCATATCGAAATCATCTACCGCTTTGTCGATAGCGTTGCCGGCCTGCTTAAGCAATATCTTGATCTGCCGGATATCCGTATTGATCGCCGCCGACTCGGCAGCTTTGTCCAAATTGCTGGCATTGGCGCCACGCGCCTCGGCCGCGCATATCGCGTCACGAGCCAATAGATCCAGGCGAATCGGTTTAAAGCGCGCAATGCCGCCGGTAACATCCGGCGTTAAATCCGGATACATGGCCTTACCCACGGCGCGCCGTAAGGGTGAGTGTGCGACATATATGCTGCCATCGGCAGCCACGACGCTCATGGCCAGGGAATCTTCCCGGCCCTCGGCAAAGTAGCGCAGCTTACCGGTTTTCCGATCCAGCAAACCCATGCCCATGTGCAACATGAGGGTCCTGCCCAGTATTGTTTTACCTCCACCGATCATGACAACCACACCGTTGGCGGTAGCTGTTGCCGTCAAGGCGTTGGATTGCACATCCACGTTGGCATATCCATCAAAGCCTGCTAGCTCGGCCGTCCACGATCGGCTGCCGTTGTCGCCGTTGTCGATCAATTGGATTACGTCTTTGGCAGTCACCGCATACAGCTCATTGTTATCCGCCGCTACGGTAATGGAGCCCACCAGCGGCTCGCCTACATCCACGCGCCACACTTCCTGTAACTCGCTGTCCAGCGCGATAACGTGGCCCTCGTTATCAGACACATACAGGCGCTGACCGTCTGCGCTGAGTGCCGGGGTTGACCCGGTGCCGCCCTGGAAGGTCTTGCGGTTCAATACCTGGAATTCCAGGCCGCCGCTGCTGGCATCCACGGTATTGACTAAGTCGAGGGCATAAATCGCGCCCAGTTCGGATCTGCCGTCCTCTGTGCCATCTTCTGCATCTGGCGCGGTAGCGGCCATATAAATGCGGCTGGTATCAGGGTCGATGCTGAAGAAGTTGGTCACAATACCGCCGCCACCGTAGATGTAATTCACGGCGGATGAGAATAAGCTCAAGCCTTCATCGGTTTTGCCGAAGGCCTTATCCATCAGCGGATCGACCCTGTTGAGAATAAATTTGGGTATATTCGTCCCCTTGCCACTGATGGCGGGCGCGCCGGGTATTTGCCCGATAGTCGCTATCAGTTCACCGGTCTTGCGGCTGAAGGCAAACATTCCTCCGGCTTTGGTTATCGATACCAGCGAGTCTGTCGCCGGGTGATAGTTGAGGCTGTGAAACTTGGTCTTGTCTTTGTTGTCTGCGTCCTCAGCGGAAAGCTTTAGCCCTGTGGTTTTATGCCAGATCGTCGAGCCATCTGGCCTTAACGCCATGACGCGGTCATAGCCCACGATATAGATGATCTGCTCTCCGGGATTCTCCGGGTCATTTAATATGAACGCCGGGCTGCTCGCCTGAATCTCGTCGTCGGCGGGTATGCTCCAACGTTTTTCACCGGTCTGTCCGTCGAGCGACACCATGACCACCCGCTCGCCGTGGTATAACTGTGGGCTGAAGTAGAGATTACCCTGGTTATCAAACAGGGGGCCATTGCCCACGAAGTACTCGGGCTCTGCCACCCAGTCCAGTTCGAACATCGGTGCGGCGACGCCCCAGACGCTATCTGAATTGGCTACATCAACGTGAATCGCGTGCCAGGTAGTTGGTTCGGGGATGACGTCGTAGCCATACTGTCCCGCGTTGCGCGCCCCAACTGGCTTCCACTCAGTTTTAGCGGGTGGGCCAAACACCCGTGGGTTGTGCGGCTGTTCAGCAAAGAAAAACTTGTACACCGCAAAGCCGACGGCTGCGATCAAGAGAAAAACGATTATTTTCCCGGTGCTTTTTTTTAGGTCGCTTGTTTGCATGCTCACCACTTTAACAAAGATGCTATTGACGATGGGGCAGCCCGATTTCAGGGCGGTACTTTCTAATATCTACTGATTTTGATTATAGTGGTGGCAGGAGAATGCATGGAATCATATTCGGCCATGTCTGTTTTGGCTGTGTTTGCTTGTAGAGCTTTTTGAGTGCATCAGGTAAAGCTTGGGCACGGAGGTTGAGATGAAGGTAAGCCAGGTGCAGCGCGAGTTTTTCCGGCGGTTAGTTCTGCTGCTGGAGGAGAGGGGGGTTGGTCTCAAGCAGTTGTTTGACGAGCTGCGCCTGCGCGGCGTCACTGTTACCGGCACTGGCCAGCCCGATTTCTCCCCCTCAGATGCGAGGATATTGCTGGAAACCGCGGTGGATCTTTCACGCGACCCCTGCCTGATGATCCGCGTGGGACAGCAGCTCGGTATTGCAAGTTACGGCAGCTTTGGTTTCGCGTTGATGAGTTGTGCGAGCCTGCGCGACACGATTAGCCTTTTGCTTCGCTATGGACAGGTTATTTTCAAACCCAGCTGGACAGCGCACGAGCATCAGGGTGGCTTGATACTCCGCGCCCATATTGAAGGGGGCACTGGTGTCCAGCAACAACTGTTGGCCGAGCTGAGTTTTTCCAACCTCACGACATTGGGCAGAGCACTGTACGGAAGCCAGATAGAGAATGCAGAGGGTGTAGAAATTCAGCTGAGCTATTCCAGGCCCTCGCATTCAGCGTGCTATGACAGCGCGTTTAACGTGCCGCTGAACTTCGACTGCGAACGCAGTCAATTGATTCTCCCGCCGCAAGTACTGGATACGCCTGTTAAGACGGCGAACCGTTCCGAGCATGTTGTCTTTCAGCAGCAGTGCGAAGAAATCTTGCGAGGGATGAACAGTGTGGAGCAGACGACGGCCGCTGTAAGGCAGTTGCTGATTCAATCCGCAGGCGACTTCCTCGATATTACGCAGGTAGCGGATCGTCTGCATGTCAGTGAACGCACCCTGAGGCGGCGCCTGGAGGCCGAGTCGACCAGTTTCAGGTCTACCTTCGACGAGATCAGGGATGTGCTTGCCCGAGAGTATCTCGCAGAAACCGAGCTGACCGTTGCCGAGATAGCACACTTGCTCAACTATGCCGAGACGGTCAACTTTCGCCGAGCGTTTGTGCGCTGGAACGGCATGACGCCAAGCGAGTATCGCCATCGGATAATGTCCGAAACTGATTCCCAGGGGATCATTGCTCCAGTATAGAATGCTGGCCCCAATATATGCAGACGGCTTAGCCCATGTCAGAAAGTTACATTCAAGCCAATGGCGTCCGACTCGCCTACGAAGAGTTTGGCTCCGCGTCAGATCCTGCCATCCTGCTAATCATGGGGCTGGGCACCCAGATGATCAGTTGGCCCCTGTCGCTTTGTAATGGTCTGGCAAGCGCCGGTTTTCGTGTTATCCGTTTCGACAACCGTGACATCGGCCTGTCGGAAAAAATGGAAAACGCCCATATCCCGCGGGCCCCCAGAATGTTACTGCGAACCACCCTGGGCCTGCCCCTCAAGGTGTCCTATACGCTGGACGACATGGCGGAAGACCTGATTGGATTACTGGATGCCCTGCGCCTGAATCGGGCCCATCTGGTGGGTGCGTCGATGGGTGGCATGATCGGCCAGATCGCCACTTCGAGAAACCCCAATAGGATCCTTTCTTTCACTTCAATCATGTCATCCAGTGGCAACCCCAAGCTGCCCGGGGCCGCCAGGAAGGTAGTCCGCACCATGGTGAAACGCTCCCTGGGTATCGAGAAACCGAACCTCAAAAACACCATAGCCTTCCAGCGCATGATCGGCAGCCCGGGTTACCCGCAGAGCGACGAGGAACTGAAGATGAAAGTGCTCGACAGCGTGACGCGCAGTCTCCATCCGGAGGGATACTCACGCCACCTTGCGGCCATCATGGCCAGTGGCAGCCGGGTCAAACTGCTCAAGAACATCACCGCTCCAACCCTGGTCATTCACGGCCGGGACGACGCCCTGGTGCCCCTGGAATGCGGCATCGATACCGCACGGCATATTCCCGATGCCCGGCTGGAGATTATCGAGGGCATGGGCCACAACCTGCCGGAAGCCCTGATGCCTCGCCTGCTGGAACTGATTGCGGGGCATGTCGGCCAGGATGGGATGGCTGCGTAACCTGAAACAATTTGTTAACGAGGTATCGCACGCAGCTTAAACGGTTTACCCCTGTCTAAAATACTATGAAGGATTATGGCTTATGAGCCAAAGCTACCTTCATGGGCGATTGACAATAATGTCGTCACTGTCGATGGGCAGTTCAAACCACATGAGGTCTTCTGTGAGCAGGAAGTTGTCGGGTGCTCCACGCAGGAACACATCTTTCAGTAAAGCCGTTGGAGGCACAGGCACCAGGTGATAGAAGGCCACCATGCCTACGTTTGATTTTTCGCCGAGTTCAACCAGAGAATCCGTCGAAGCGTGGTAGTCCAGTACATCAGTAACAATGTGAGATTGCCGTGACTGGCCCGCTGCGCCCAATGCATTTGCCAGTGCACTCGTAGTTGGTAGTGATAGCGCGTCGTGCAGCAGTAAATCAGCTCCGTCGACTATTTTCAGCGTATTGTCGTTCACGTTACTGTCGCCCGAAATGACAACACTGCGGCCCCGGTAGTCAACGCGGTAACCTACGGCGGGTTCGATGGGTGGATGCTCGCCCACGTAGGCGGTTATCTTCAGTTCTCCATCCTCGAGGATTACGCCAGGCTCAATCGTCTTGTGTTCCAGCACACCCAGCGCGGGCGGTAGCAAATCCTTCCCGTGGTGACCGATGCGATAAATACGATCCAGTCTGTAGCCGGCGTTAACCGCATCGGTTATCTCATCAACCCCGTGCGGGCCATAGATGGTCAGGGGTTGCGGCCGGCCCTGCACCCAGGAGTTCAGATTGACCTCATATACTTCGGCGATGTGGTCCGAGTGGAAATGCGTCAGCAATAGCCCATCCAATTGGCTCATCGGCAGTCCCAGGCGACTGATATTGTCGGTAGAGCCCGCACCGGAGTCGATGAGGTAGAAGTTCTCTGGGGTAATAACTGCTATACAGGCCTGGGCCTGCCCCATGCCTAACGGTGACGCGCTGCCACAGACATAGACTCTCAGACTTTCTGACGCCGGGAATGGTTCAGCGCCGCGCTTGGCGATACGGTTTGTGCCGAGTTCAAGTAGTTTATCCTGCACGCTGGGTACTTTCAGTAATGCGCGGCCGCCGCCAACCACCACCAGCAGCCCAAGGACAATGATCAGTATCTTTTTCATATTCCCAACTCCCGGGTGAATCGCCCGAATAGGTTTCGGTTAATGGAACTCTAATTCAGGGTCGTTCAACCCAGCGAGGCGCAAGCCCATGAAATCCCTGATGTAGTTCTGGTAGTTCTTCCAGGGCAACCGGTTGCCGTTCTTGGGCATCTGGTCACGCGCGCGCAGTACGTAGCCGGCGTCAAAATCCAGCAACGGCACCTCCTCGACGCCCCCATTCAGGCTCGGCGTGACGGTTGCATAGTTGCCACGCTCCATTTTTTTCAGCAAGCGGCAGACGTAGTTGCTTGTGAGGTCGGTTTTGAGGGTCCAGGACGAGTTGGTGTAGCCCACGGTAAATGCCAAATTGGGCAGGTCGGAAAACATCATGCCGCGATAGATGAAATGCTCTGTGATATCGATTTCCTTGTCGTCAATACTATGAACAATGCCACCGGCGAATTTCAGGTTAAGGCCCGTAGCCAGAACGACGATATCTGCGTCGAGCTGTCTGCCGGACTTGAGCTGGATTCCTTCGGCGTTAAAGCTGTCGACGTGATCGGTGACGACCTCGGCGCGCCCTTTACGAATGACGTCAAACATATCGCCGTCAGGGACAGCACACAAACGCTGATCCCATGGATTGTAGGGAGGGGTGAAGTGGGTGGCAACGTCATAATCCGGGCCCAGCGCTTGCTTAACTTGCCCCAGCAGGAATTTCTTGAGCGCTTTCGGTTTTTTTCGTGACAGTCTGTAAACATATATCTGAAACATCACCTTTTTCCAGCGGATCAGGCGAAAGGTCCAGCTATCGGGCAGCCACTTACGCAGTTTTAATCCCATAGGGTCTTCCGCGGGTACGTTGGCGATATAGGTTGGCGTGCGTTGCAGCATTACCAGGCTACTGGTGTCGTTCGCCATGGCCGGTATGAGGGTTACCGCGGTGGCGCCGCTGCCGATTACCACCACTCGCTTGCCACGGTAGTCCAGGTCTTCGGGCCAGTGCTGGGCGTGAAACAGTCGTCCCTTGAACTCATCGCTGCCGGCGAATTCCGGTGTGTATCCCTGATCGTAGTCGTAGTAACCGCAGCAGTTGAACATGAACATGCAGCTTACCGTTACCCGCTCACCAGTATCACTGCGCTCTGCGGTCACCAGCCAGCGATTTTCGCTGGTTGACCAGTTTGCGGCGATCACCTTGTGCTGGTAGCGAATGTGTCGTTCTACATCGTACTCTGCAGCGGCTTCGCGAATATAACTGAGAATTTTATGGCCTTCGGCGATGGTCGATTTGTCTTTCCAGGGCTTGAAGCCGTAGCTGTAAGTGTACATATCGCTGTCGGAGCGAAAGCCCGGGTAGCGAAACAACTCCCAGGTGCCGCCACTGGTCTCGCGGGATTCAAGGATCGTAAAGCTGTGGTTTGGGCATTGGCGGCGCAACTGACAGGCTCCGCCGATACCTGCCAGTCCGGCGCCGATTATCAGCACATCTACCTTTTCAATCTGATTACTCATAGGGATAGCTATCTCAATCTAGGAAATTGTTGTCCTGGCCCTGGGTGCTGTACCAGATAGGCGATGACCAGGCGCGTTCCTGGATGGTGGTTGGTAGATCGGAGCGCGGTGTGACACCCGTGCGCAGAGCGTCCCAGGTGGACCACCTGCAAACAGGGTTTTCCAGCACGCGCACGTAATAGAATGCCTCCTGACCGGTTGTAAAGTCCGGGTCCTGCCACAGGGTGGTCAGCTCAGTTGATCCAACATCCGCCGTGGTTGAGCAGTCCTCAAGGTTTACCCGCGCGCCGTTGTCCGGGCAGCGATGGGTTTGAGGGTCTACGCTCAGGCCATCGGAGCAGGCAACGTCGTATACGCGCTCCTGGTTCTGGCCGTTCTCTAGCCAGCCCTTGATGATTTGCACGCGCTGCAATCTGGCTGTGTTTGGATCGGCCACAGCCCAGGTCAAAAATGTCGGTTGGCGATCATCGCTAGCCTGCAAGGTGCCACCCATAGTGGTGCCGCTACGATAAGCGGCGCTAACCAGTTCGGTGCTGTCCAGATCTACATCCGCCAGATCGTAACCCGCGAAAAACCTCACCTTTATCCGTGTCCCGCTGGTAGCAAAGGTTTCCTTGCGACGCAGCGCGTCATAAATCGCTTCACGTGTATTGGCTTCTGCCCATACTCCCGCGATTCCCGACGCGCCCCAGTACTTGTAGCCCGAAAAGTCGAGATAGTCTTCTCCGTCTACTTCCTCGACCATTTCTGATGCAGCCAACTTGACCAGGGTGCCGTAAAGAAAGCTGGCCGGCACAGAACCGCGCTTTTCCGGGGTGTCGTCAAACGAGCCAATCTTGCCAAAATAATTGTCTTCCTGGAGGGAAGCTGCGCCTGTGTGCGTATCGCTGGAGCCGATGACGCCGAATTTGAAGGGGTTTGCGCCGCCTGTCTCGGCCATGGACAAGCCGCGCTGCCAGGCGTTACGGACATAGCTGCCGCTGGGTTGACTGGGCATTCTGGTGGAGGTCCGCAGGGGAAAAATTTCGAAATTCGCCCACTCGTCATTCTTGGAGAGCAGTGGGTGGGTGTCTGATGTGCCTTTCACCTGAGTGATTTCCACCAGCGGTTCATTGCGCAAGCGCAGCTCGGCATACTCCTGATCAATGGCATTGCCAGTCCAGTCGGTAAACGCGAACATTGCGCCGTTGGAACCGTTGCTGTTATGAGGAATAGCCAGGCTCTCTATATCCTGCTCGCGCAGTTCATCCATCCAGCCCCACAGACCCTCGGGGCTGATACTGTTAAAGCGTGAGAAGGGCGCAGCGGGCAGGCGCTCGGTACCGCGGAAAATCACGTTGCGGTGCAGGGCTTCCCGTTCCTTCGTGGACGAACTGAATTCATAGCCGGCAAAGGTGGTGAATGTTCCAGGTTTGTACGCCTCATTGGCGGCTTCCACGGTTTGCGCCCAGGCTGATTTGCTGGCCTCATTGACCGTAGCGGCTTCGAGAGTGCCGTCCAGAAGGCTGGCCACCACATCACTGATAAAGTTGTTAAAAACCTTGCTTCTCTTGGCGAGGTCGAGCAGGCCACCGCCCACGGACTCATTGATGTTGTGATAGGGCTTCGCCAGAGCGTATTGCGAGAACGGCGTGCTGGTATCTGCCGCCTCGTTGATCAACCCGAGCAGTACCGCATGATCCGTAACCGCGTAGAAATCCAGGGGTTGTGCAAGCTGTACTTCGAAGCCGCCCGGGTGTGTGATCGCCTCGCCTTGCGCATAACGATAGGCATCCGCCGGTGAAGCGGTAGTGCCAAAAGCTGAAGCGTCAAAAGAGAGTGTGGTATGCACATGCAGATCCCCAAAGTAGGCATTTCGATCTGGATTGGTTTCCGGGAGTCTGTCACCAGACTCGGGCGATACTGAGAATGTGATGATGCCATCAGTCGCCGGAATGACTGTGTTCGTTGTCCGATAGTGGATTTGTGCTTCTGCGCGTCTATCGGCTTCAGATTGACCGCCGGAACAGGCAGCCGTCAGCGCGATGGCTGCGAGTGTTGTAATGCGAAACAGCATTGATCTTATCTCGTTGTTATCCATCTCTCAGCGCCTTACTGTTTGGGTCCAGCCAGATTGGGCTGGTCCATGCTCGTTCCTGAATCGTTGCCGGGACGCGCGGGTCGGGCTCGCGTCCCAGGCGGATGGCATCGTAACTGGACCAGCGGCAGGTCGGGTTCATCAGTACACGCACATAATAGAAAGCGCTCTGCCCAGGATCGTAGTCTGGATCATGCCAGAGTGTTTTCAGTTGGTTGGCACCAGAGCCCTGGCTGAAGCTACAGCTTTTCAGGTCAACACTGGCACCATTGTCAGGGCAGCGGCCGTTGGTTGGATCTACGGTCAGGCCGTCTGCACAAGCAATATCGACGACTTTCTCATGGGTTTGGCCCTGCTCATCGATCCAGCCTTTGATCATTTGCACGCGTTGCAGTGGCGCATCCATTGGGTCACGGGTTGCCCAGACGAAGAAGCCGGGTGAGCTCTCGGCTTTGCCGGCTGAATGGAGTAAACCACCCATGGGAACACCGCCGGCCCTCAAGGATTGAAGAGCATCAGGTGCATCGGTGACTGTTTCGTCAAAGCCCCAGCCAGCATAAAAACGCACGGCCATACGCGGACCGGAAGTCGCGTAAGTTTCGCGGCGGGCGAGGCCATCGAAAATATCCTCGCGGTTGTTTTGGGGAGCCCACACTGCGGCCAGTCCACCGGAGGTGTGAAATTTCAGGGGCGTTTTGTAAGCGGCCCGCGTCTCATCAGTCTCTCTGAGGCGACGAGCAGCGGAGGAGGTGGCGGCTCCCACTGCGCCAGGGAAATCCCATTCTTCCACATCACCCGGGTTGGAGTTGTGGCTGTCGGTGGCAGCGATAAGACCCGTTTGCAATGGGTTAAAACCGAGTTCCTGCTCAAGCTCCAGCCCAACTTTGAGACCCTGGCGGACAAAGCCTGTCTGGAAGGCACAACCGTAGGTTTCGCCTGGCTCACAGGGGGTCAGTACCTGTTCGAAGGCGCATTCTTCATCGGTAGCGCCGACCCCAAGAGCACATTCCTGGGCTCCTTTTATCTGGAAGATCTCCGCCAGTGGCTCGCGCTTCTGGCGCAGGCGCCAGTCGGCCTCGTTGTATTCTTGACCGTCCCACGTATAGCGCGAGTACATGAGGCCCCAGGCCTTGTTGGGATTGTGGGGCATGGTCATGAAGTCACAGCCCTCGTCGCAGGTGGCCTCCAGGCCTTTCCACAGTTCGATGGCGTTGGGCACATCCAGGCTGGAGATAGCCCGCTCCGGCACGGCGTTGGAGCGGAAAATCACGTTGCGGTGGTGTTTGCCCTGTTCGGGCATTCCCGGCGAAAACTCATAGCCGATGAGCGTGGTCAGCTCACCCGGCTCATAGTACTTGTCAGCCAACTGGACATAGCGAGCCCAGTCCACCGCGGCATTGTCAAGGCATCGCTCCAGCGCGCCATCGCCAAACCGGCAGGCGGGGAATGCTCCCGGCTTTGGGGGGCGGCGACTCGTCGGCTGAAAGACGCCGGCCGGCAGTGAAGGGTCGCCGGGGACAACTTTCCCACGCGCGCCCCTGGTGAGGATCTGAAAGATCATCGGGTTGGGCTCGTTAGCTAGCCAGCAGGCGGCGCGCTCGCTCAGCGAGAGATTGGGCTCATCGCAATGGGTGCGAGTGCCGAAACCTTCCGCGTGGTCAGTGATTGCGACAAAGTCCAGCGGGCGACTGAGCTGCATTAGCTCTCCACTGGGGCTTTTCAGCGCTTCGCCCTTGGCAAACCGGTATGCATCTTCAATGCCCAATGTAGTGCCAAACAGCGTTGCATCGAAACTTTCGCTGGTATGCAGATGCAATTCACCCCAATACAGGTTCATATCGGGGTTGGGCGCCGGCTGGAAAACAGCGGCTTGAGGGGAGGGCAGGGTTAACTTGCCGCTGTCTTGCAAGGCATAGTCACGGGCTGCTGTTTTCGGCCCATTGCTATCCGCAGATGCCTGCAAGGGCATTAGAAACTTGAACCAGACAAAGCCTATTGCCGTGAGCATTGCTACGACAATGCCTAAACCGATTTTCTTAAACATGGTTTGCTTTCCTTAAACCGGGGACAGACCACAATTTTTTAGGAAAACTGTGGTCTGTCCCCTTTAACATGTTAATAGAAATCGTAGCGCAGGGTGGCGCCATAAGTCCTCGGCGGTGTGAGGTAATAGGCCCGTGAACCACTGAAGCGCTGAACCTGGGAGGTCAAGCCTGCATAGGCATCATCAGTCAGGTTTTTACCCCAGATAGACAGGTTCCAGTTATCGTTGCGCCACCCCAACTTCGCATTGAGAAGCTCTCTGTCTTGAAATGCTTCAGCGTCCGGTTCGTTGCTGTTATTGGTCACGTGATCGTCCATGTACATGTAGTCACCACGCAAGTACAGATTTCCATCTCCAAGGGGGAACAACAGTGTCGCGCCGAGATTGGCAGTGTATTCGGGCGTAGTAGACAGTTGCTTACCTTCGTTTGGCCCGGAGACAACCTCATAGTCGTGCATGTAGAGCAGGCCCGCGGTGAGTATCAGGTTTTGCATTGCTGCCGCCTCGAGCTGCAGGTCCAGACCGGATACTTCCACTTCAGCCTCGTTGCTGACGATGGTACCGCCACCGAGAAGCCCTTGCTGGAATTGATAGTCCTCGACTTCTGTGTAGAAAATAGCCGAGTTCAGACGCACTCTGGAGTCAAGGAAGGTCGACTTGGCACCCACCTCATAGCTGGTAGTGAACTCATCGTCGAATTCTCGCTCCTCGGGCGTGCCGTTAACGCCGTTGAAGTTACCTGACTTGGTGCCGGTTGAGGCACTGGCGTAGAGCATTGTGTCGTCGCTGAGGTCATAGGCTGCTTTGAGCAACCAGTCCACATTGTCTGAAGAGCGGTCGAAGGTATCGTCAACCGGGGCACTGACAATACTCAGGTAACTTCTAGCGCCGCCAAATACAACGGCAGGCGCTGTGGATACGTTATCTGAAAACAGGTCTGCCTCGCGCTTTTCGTCTGTCCATCGCAGGCCGCCGGTCAAGTGCCAGCGCTCGCCAACATGCCAGGTGGCCTGGCCGAATATCGCGAATGTTTCGTTATCCCAAACGCCCTTGCCAAACAGGTAATCACCAGGGGCAGCAATCAGCCCGATTCCGGGGCTGATTTCCTGTGACGCGATAGTCAGAAAGTCTTCGCCGACAACAACCGTTTTGGTGCCGTCACCCCGCTGGGTCGTCTGCTCGTAGTAAAACAGGCCCAGCTGGTAATCGACTGTCTCCCCCAATTGTGAATCCAGCCGGAACTCCTGTGAAAAACTGTCCCCAGAATAGAATTCAGCATCGCCGGTTAAAATTTCCAGCTGGCTGCGGTCCTGGTCAACGACTTGGGTGTACTCGTAGTCATTCCATGCGGTTAGGGAAACAATTGAACCCCAATCCAGTTCGTAGTCGATGTGCAGCGACACAATGTCTGACTCCATGGCGAACTCTGCACCCACATCGGTAGCCACCTCGTAATCCCTGGGGTCGTTTTTGTCCCGCTCAAGGCCCTGCTTCGCCAGTTCCGCCTGTGCCGCTTCACCCTGCGTGGCGTCTGGAACACAGCAGCTTGTATCACGCTCCACATGAGATCCAGAGAGCATGAGGCTCAAGTGGTTGGTGGGTTCCCACAGCAGTTTGCCCTGCACGTTCCAGTCATCGGCATCGTTGCCATCAGCGGCTCCGCTGTTTTCCATGTAGCCATCACGCTGGTGCAGATTCCCTGACAGCCGATAGGCCACGGTGTCACTCAGGGGACCAGTGGCGGCCAGAGTCACGTCGCTCATGTTGTAATTGCCAATAGAAATATCAACGTAGCCCTCAAAGCCTTCAAGACTGGGGCGTTTGGTGATTACGCTGATGGCGCCCGCGTTGGTGTTTTTGCCATAGAGCGTACCCTGTGGGCCTTGTAGTACCTCTATGCGCTCGATGTCAGTTAGGTCGGACATACCCAGCCCGCTGCGCCCCAAGAACACGCCGTCGACGAATACGCCGACCGAAGGCTCCAGCGCCGGGTCGCTTTGTGCTGTGCCGATACCACGAATCTGTAGCTTGGTGGTGAAAGGGCTTTGTACGTTCAGCGAATGGAGGCTGGGCGTCATGGTTGCCAAGTCGGCGGTGTTGTTGATACCAGCTTCGAGGATGGTGTCTGAGGTGAAGGCGTTCACAGCCACCGGCACATCCTGCAGGCTCTCGGTTCGCTTCTGGGCAGTGACAATGATCTCCTCCAGCATAAGCGACTCCTGCGCCAGAGGGCCGGTCCCATAGATAGTCAGGGCCAGTGCGGTTGTGATAGGTCTGATTTTTATCATAGCTACCCTCCGTCAGAATTATTGATCCAGGAGCGTGACTATAGTTCGAATGAAACTGTCTGGAGGAATCATATTCGGCCAACCGGCGGCGATTTTCCACAGGTGAGTCCGCTCGTCACTCGTGATCAGGCTGACTGCGGAGAGGCACGCTTGAGGCATCCACATGAACGGGTGGATTTATGAACCCCGGTTTCTGTAGGTCTCATGGGTCATTCAATGAAAATCGCGAAATTAGTGGCTGCGATCGATAGCAAACAGATGACAATCCTGGTGTCCATGCTCTAAGGACTTACTCTGTATCCTGTTGCTGTTTCGCCAGTGCCCTCCCGCAGAGCCAGAAGTGCACGGTGCCCCACAAGCCCACCAGTGTAAAGAAGGCAAGTGCCACGCTCAGTGCATCCTCGCCATGGTGAGGAGTGAGAAGATCGCTCAGCAGTCCTACCAGCAGGGGTCCCAAGCCCATGCCAATGAGGTTGAGGCACAACATCATGATGGCCGAGGACACCGCTCGCATTTGCACAGGCGACAGCGTCTGCACCATGGCGATGGTGGGCCCTATGACGTAGTTAGCCGCAAAACCCGGAATAATGAACAACACTATTGCCGTGACCAGGTTGTCGGCCAGTAAGCCGGCGATGAAGAAGGGCAGGGTGGCAAAGGGAACCACGGCGAGCATCCATATGCCGTGTTGGAAGCCGCGATGGGAGAGGCGATCGAACCACTTGCCAAAGGCCAGTGCGCCTATCGACCCCGGGATGCCAAACACGCCGGCCATCAGCATGCCGGTCTGGGACTGGTTGAGATCGTGGACCCTGATGAAGAAGGTGGGTAACCACTGCGTTAAGCCATAACTCACCAGCCCCGCGACCACGGAACCCGCGATCAGGTGTCGCATGGCGGGATTGGCCCACATGGTTGCCGCTGTGGTGAGTATGGGAGGGGGAGGCGGCGGCGTTTCTGTTTCAAAGGTTCCCCTCGCAGGCTCCCGCAATGACCTGGCCATCACAACGGCCAGTAATAAGCCGGGAGCACCCACGGATACCAGTGCGATGCGCCAGTTATAGGCCTCGGCGATCATCCCGCCGCCCACAAACCCCAGCATCATACCGAGGCTGCCACCCAGCATCAGGATAGCCATGCCGAAGGCCCTGCGCCGGGGTGGGAAGTAGTCAGCGATAATCGAGTGGCTGGCGGGGTTCACGCCAGCTTCACCAATGCCCACGCCGATGCGAACAATCAGCAGGCTGATAAACCCCGCAGCCAGGCCGCTGAAGGCCGTCATCGCAGAGAAGACAATCAGGCTGACAAGGATGATCCATTTGCGGCTGTACTGGTCTGACAGGCGAGCAATGGGCAGTCCCATCGTGGCGTAGAACAGTGCGAATGAGATGCCCCCCAGCAGCCCCAACTGGGTATCGCTCAAGCCAAACTCTGCTTTTATGTCAGGGAACAGGATCGACAGAATCATCCTGTCACACATCGACAGGGTATAGGCCAGCATAAGCAGTGTCAGTGTGGTGCGATGCCCCGGTAGAGGCAGACTGGCGGTGGGTGCGGCGGAGCCGGAAGCGTTACTCACCTTGCCACTCGTAAGGCGTCTTTGTGCTGCCGTTGAGATAAGCGCGCATGGCACCGGCCGCGTCCTTCGAGCGCATGGTGCGATCGAAGTGGCGCTGCTCTAGCAAGAGTGCCTCTTCCAGCGGCAGGCGGGAGCCCTGTTGGATGGCTTGCTTGGCGGCTGCCAGCGCTATGGGTGATCGCCCCGCAATATCAACAGAAAACGCCTCAACTTCGTCAAGGAAGCAGTCCACTGGGTAGGTCCTGTGTACAAGCCCCTTTTCCAGGGCCTGGGCGGGAGTGAGAAGCTTGGCGTGGAGAATCAGGTCGAGGGCCCTGGCTGTCCCAAGGAGCCGGGCATAGCGCTGGGTGCCACCGGCGCCCGGGATGATGCCGATGGACGTCTCGGGTAGGCCGACACGGTACCGGCCTTCAGCAAGAAGGCGAAAATCACAGGCCAGGCAGAGTTCGAAGCCGCCGCCTGTGGCGGTGCCATTCATGGCCGCGATAGTGATCGCCGGGATCTGCTCAAGACGCAGGCACAATTGATGCATTTCGGAGAGCTCAGGTTCGCTCTCGCCGGTGGTAATAGTCAGGCTGTCGGTCTCTATATTGCGTTGTGCAGAGTCGGAGAGTTCCCCCACCTCATAGTGTGCGATGAAGACTCCATCGCCAGCACCGGTGAATACCAGTACGCGTACGGATCTATCTGACTCAATGTCGTCCAGTAGTTGGTGAATCTCGCTGACTCCACCCGCAGTGAGTGTTTGTGTGGGTGGGTTGGAGAGTGTGCAGGTGACAATATGGCCGTTACGGGAGACGTTGAGGTAGCGATAGTTCATGTCAAGACACCTGGTGCCGATAATCGGCCGGTGTTGTCGAATTCCACCGTTGGAAGGCTCTTCGGGTATTCGATGCCCAGTGATTTGGTGAATCGTGTCTTCATTAGATATCCTCTCATTGTATTGGCGCCTCATCCTAAAACCCGCGCTCTTATAAAACGCAGCACTCGCTCAAAGACTCCTCTCTTGGCGGATGAAGGGTTTTTATCAGCAAACTGTATACGCGCATTACTTTTCATCATGCTGAGATACGCGGCGGGAAGGAAACGCTTCAGTCGCCAGATGGTTCTATCGCTAAAGCGAGTTCCTGCAAGTATATAGTGCTTACCCTTGCGGGAGCGGTCGTAAACGGTTGCCGCGATACTCTCTGCGGTAATGCCTGTTCCGGCATGGAGTTTAGCCGTTATTTTTACTGCGTTAGGGTCGTCACTGCGCATACCCTTAGCCAGGTTGCTCTGAAAGAACGTAGGGCATACAACTGACACTTTTACCCCATAAGGATCGAGCTCACTCAGCAACCCTTCCGAGAAGGCCACCATGCCTGCCTTGGAGACGTTATAGGCTGACATGCTCCCCATATGTAATAGCCCGGCCATAGAAGCTACATTGATAAGGAGCCCTTTGCTTTCTTTCAACAGGGGCACGCAGATATGACAGCCTTTCACGGCCCCCATTAAATTGATGTCCACAGTCCACCGAAAGTCTTTTATCGAAAACGTATCAATATCGCCGCTCGCCCCCACCCCTGCGTTATTGACCAGGGCATCTAGCCCTTGCCAGCGCTCGGAAATTAGAGCGACCAATTCCTGCCATTGGGCATCACTGGTGATGTCCAGGTGCTGAAAAAAACAATCGTTGGCATACTCCTCGCTTAGATGGGCGGCAATCTTGATTCCCTCCTCATCCTGAATATCAGCAATACAAACTGACCAGCCTTCACTGGCATACTTCTTCGCCAGGGCCAGACCCAAGCCACTTGCGGCTCCTGTAATAAGAATACGTTTCATCTAAAAGGCACTCCGATATTCGTCAAGGGATAGGCTGAACAATCGGAATTATTGCTACCCGCATTTTTGATGCGCGTCAGTTTACGCTTTAGTGGCGAACCCTGGTGTATCATTTACGGCCAAATCGAGATTGTCCGAATATGACTCTATAAAACTTTAGACGCGCAATATAATTGAGTCTCCAGCTTGCTCAAAGCAGTCTCAGACAAAAGTAGCCGAGATCATTCAAGATGAAATTTATCCAAGTCCTGAGGTTGTTGTCCAAACCGAAGTTGTTGTCCAAAATCAAGAACTCGAAAAGTTCGGACACCGGTAGCCCTTTTGTCAAAAGTTACAAAGACTTGATGGCAGGGGGTAGGCCGACGGCTGATTTTTACAATGCCGAAATGCTGAACCTGTTTTGGGAAACCACTCCGGAGGCGATTGCAACGTTGTTGCCGCCCCCACTAAAACCAGCTTCAAAACCTGTAGTGGCTGCGTTTATTGCATATTATCCCGAGACTAACTTCAGCGTTCCGTACCACGAATCCTCTATTCTCATAAGAGCAAGCTATAAGGGCGAGGAAGGCTATTATTGTCTGTCCATGCCGGTAGACGATGATATGGCGATGGCGGGTGGCCGGGAAACTTGGGGCTACCCGAAGAAAATGGCAAATTTTTCGTTTTCTCGTGAAGGCGACACAGTGACCGGGTATACAGAACGCCACGGCATTAAATTCATGCAGGTTAAGGCCAAGCTGACGGGCAAGGTTAATAACGGCAATGCGGCCCTGGATGAGATACTCGGACTGGGCGTTAGACCTGACGGCGAGTTTTCTGACAAGGTCTATCTGTTTAAACACTCTCACTCGCCGGTAAAAACTGGAATATTTGACTACCCCCCCTTGTTGGTCGAGGGACATACGCGCTTTAGGCCAAAGACGTTTACCTGGGCAGAGACCGAAATAGAACTTACACCGTCGGAGTATGATCCCTGGCAAGAAGTCCCGGTTGAGCGCATGCTGGGCGGCTTTTATACGGTTGGTGATAACTCGATGTTACACGGGCGCGTGCTGCAAAAAGTCAATGAACTTGAATTTCTCCCATACTCTTTCTTGAAGTATGAATTTGACCAAAACAGAACCTGATCACTAGTCGATTTTTTTAACTCCAGGCAGCTTGTCGAAACTACAGCATTCCTTTGATAGTACTTGTGTTGTAGCCGGAGGCTTTACTCAAAGCGATGCCTGTCGCCGATAATCGGCGGGCGTGGTCGAATTCCACCGTTGGAAGGCTCTATGGAAGTTGGTGGCTTCGGCGTAGTTCAGGAGGTCTGCTATTTCCACGACGCTGAGTGATGTTTTACGCAGATAGTTTTGGGCAAGGGTGTTCTTGATCTCATCGAAGATTGTCCGGAAATCTGTTCCCTCAGTCGCCAGGCGGCGCCTGAGGGTACGCTCGGTAACGTGTAGTTTTTCTGCTGCTTCAGAGATACTGAGAAACATCCCGGCTGAATGAATGAGTAAACGGCGCACGATCGCGGCGGTTTCATCGACCTCTGTCATACCGTTAACTAATTCCTCGCACTGCTGGGTAAACAGAACGTTGGTCGTTGGGTCTCCGGTTCTTACCCGTTGGCATAACCACTGATCGGGCATAAATATCTGGGTGTGTTCCTGATCGAATTCCAGCGGCACTGACAAGCGCTCCTGGTAGGCGTCAAAGTGCGCTGGCCTGGGATAATTGAAATACGCTCTGACGCCTTCGTATGATCCACCGACCAATACTTCACTCATTCCACGAAATTGCGAAAAAACCGATTCGGTAACAAGCATCTGTTGGTAATTAGTGCCGGTCGTTTGCTCCAGACGAAGGATCAGCCCGTCGTCGTGGCCTATACGGAGCCAACTGGAAGAATCTAGAAACGTTTGCCCATAGCGAAGAAAGAACTCCAGGGAAGCACCTATGTTAGCGCAGCTCATGAGGGCGAAACCGTAGGTGCCGTATGCAGCAAGATCTATATCTTCACCGATTCGAAGCGCTAACAGGGGGTCTCCCGACATTGTCACTGCTGTCTCAAGGATCTCATGCACGGAAGGAGGCGATTGCCCGCTGGCGGCGGAATCACGACCTAGAATAGCGGCTTCAATCAATTCAAGAGGGTCGATTCCGAGTCTTTCCATCCTGGCTCGAAAGGCCTTGACCGCGAACTCTCGCATAGGGTCATAGTTCATGGATTCTGCCCCTTGATGTTTTCATAAGCTTTCGAGCAATTAGAAGGACGATGATTGTAACCAGAATCAAAGTGAAAATTATACCGCTCGGGGTGTTCAAACTATTCTTAAGCTTGGCTTTGATACCGTTCCGTAGAATCTGAACTGGCTGATGATAGTTATGTGGCACCGGTATCACTCCGTTTACACTGGCGTAGGTTTCATATTCGGAAAGTAAGTCAAAAAATATGGCTGTCTCAACAGTTTCTAATCGTTCAGTTTCCCCTGGGTCTTGTGTGATGTTGTAGAGATGCCAACGGTTGTCGTTTGTGCCGCCTCGATTTATGGTGATTTTATAGTCGCCTTTGATGAGAGCTGCGTTGCCGCCAATCTCATAGGCGATAACGTCTTCATGAGCATAAACAGAGTCTTCTGCTGCAGTGATGATAGGTAGCAGGTCTCTGCCTGTGTTGGCCTCGATTGTTCTGCCTTTGTATTGCGTGCCGGGGTGCTGGGTGCCTGCCAGTGCAAGAATCGTGGGCGCCAGATCTTTCACAAATGCTTTGCTGTGGCTGATACTCCCCCGGTGAGTGTCGGCAACCTGTGGGCCGCTTACAATCAGGGGTACGCGCATGCCGCCTTCGCCAGAATAAAATTTGTAGTGACCTAAAGGTGAAGCTGCCGCGCTGCCGAAACTGACCCCCAGCGTGTTGTAACTATAACGCTCGCCCAGTGTTTCGAAATCGCGGTTGTATCCCAGCAATTTAATCCAAAGCAGGGGCAGGTCTGCGGCTGCTGGACCGTTGTCGGAAGTGAATAGAATGATCGTGTTGTCGTATTGGCCGGAGTCTCTTAGGTATTGAATGAGACGGCCGATATGATGATCCATGGCATCGACCATGCCGGCGTATACGGCCATTCGCTTGTCATTGTAACGTTTCTCCTCCTCAGAGAGATCATCCCAGTCTGCTGTTGATGGCATCCGCTTCATGGGGGCGCTGGCGGGTAAAAGTCCCAGATCTTTAACGGCTTTCTGGCGATTTTTGCGCAGCGCATGCCAGCCATCTTTATAGCTTCCTATATATTCTTTAGTGAATGCTTTAGGGGCTTGCACGGGTATGTGTACCGCTTGAAACGACACATAAGAGAAAAAGGGCTTTCTGTTTGTTCTAGTGGTATGCAGATTGTTCTCCAACTGCTCAATGGCTTTATCGACGATAAATTTGGAAGAATAAAAGTCTTCAGGAACGGTGATTTCCTTACCGTTTTCTAACCAGAGAGTTTTTTCATAGTGGGGAACGTAAGATTGCTGGGTCCAGTTGTCGCCTCCAGAAAAAGGCATGGTGACCGTTTGCTCGAAGCCACGGTTTATCGGCAGTAATGATTCGTCTGCATACCCCAGGTGCCATTTGCCGGCCAATGAGGTGTTGTATCCTGCATCCTTCAACAGAGTAGCGATAGTGACGACGTTGTGATTGAGTGTCCCGCGATAAAACGGTGAGTGGGCTTGCTCGGGTGTCAGCGCTTCACTGATATTGGCCACACCTGCTCGATGGCTATCAACGCCGGTTAATAGCATGGCACGAGTTGGGGCGCAGCTGGCCGTTGTATGAAAGTTACTGAAGCGCAGTCCGTTTCGTGCCAGATGATCCAAGTTGGGCGTGCTGATTTCACTGCCATATGAACCTATGTCTGAATAGCCTAAGTCGTCAGCAAGGATCAACAGAATATTGGGCCTACTATCTATGTCTGGTTCGGCAAGGGCGTAGCTTACACAGCACAAACTGCAGATCAGGGAAATAGCGCCACTGCATTGAGCAAGGTACGATCTAATTGACGAAATAATTGTTTTCCCCTGATGCGCTGTACCAGATAGGTGACGACCATGCGCGTTCCTGAATAGTCGCTGGCAGGTCTGAGCGAGGTTTTTCGCCGGCGCGGATGGCATCCCATGTAGACCAGCGACACACTGGATTCTCCAGTACGCGCACGTAATAAAATGCTTCTTGCCCGGCGGTAAAGTCAGGGTCTTGCCATAATGTTTTAAGCTCGCTTGCACCCACATTGGCTGTTCTGGAGCAATCATCCAGGTTCACTTGCGCGCCGTTGTCCGGGCAACGATGGGTCTGTGGATCTACGCTCAGCCCATCGGAGCAGGCCACATCAAACACCTGTTCCTGGTGTTCACCGTTTTCAAGCCAGCCTTTGATAATTTGCACGCGTTGCAACTTGGCGGTATTTGGGTCGGCTGCAGCCCAGGTTAAAAATGTGGGTTGGCGGGCAGCGTCTGCCTGCAGGGTGGCACCCATGGTGACGCCGTTCTGGTAAGCAGTGCTAACTAAGTCGGGGCTGTTTAGTTCTGCTTTATCCAGATCATATCCCGCAAAAAATCGCACCTTCATTCGGGTGCCGCTGGTGGCGAAGGTTTCCTTACGGCGAAGTGCATCGTAAATGGCTTCGCGGGTATTCTCTTCTGCCCATACGCCGGCAATGCCAGACGCACTCCAGAGTTTGTAGCCCGGGAAGTTCAGGTAGGTTTCTCCATCAACCTCTTCGGTCATGTCGGGTTGCCCAAGTTTAACCAAGGTGCCGTAGAAAAAGCTTGCGGGTACGGAGCCGCGTTTTTCAGCGGAGCCGTCCATTACGCCAACTTTGCCGAAATGATTATCCTCCGCCAGCGATGCAGCGGCTGTGTGCGTATCGCTGGAGCCGATGACGCCAAATTTGTAGGGGTTCGCGTTATGGGTTTCGGCGATGGCAAGGCCGCGTTGCAAGGCGTCACGCACATAACCACCTGGAGCAACGCTGGGTAATGCAGTGCCAACGCGCAGAGGGTAGATTTCGAAATTGCCCCACTCGTCATTGGGTGACAGTAGCGGGTGGGTGTCAGACGTACCTTTTGCCTGTGTGATTTCGACCAGGGGTTCGTTGCGTATGCGTTGTTCTGCGTAATTCTTATCAATCGTGTTCCCGGTGAAATCAGTAAAGGCGAACATCGCCCCGTTGGAACCATTGCTGTTGTGCGGAATCGCCAGGCTTTCTATGCCTTGCCCGCGCAGCTTATCCATCCAATCCCAGAGTCCGGCGGGATCGATACTGTTTAAACGGGAGAAGGGCACAGCCGGCAAATGGTCTGTGCCACGGAAAATTACATTGCGATGAAGATTCCCGAGCTCGGCAGTGGAGGGGGTGTACTCATAGGCAGCAAAGGTAGTGAACCGGCCAGGACGGTAGGCTTCGTTGGCGGCCTCGACTGTATCGAACCACGCAGATTTGCTGACACTATCAATAACGTTACTGTCGAAGCTTCCATCAAGCAGGCTAGCGACGACGTCATTGCGAAAATTGTTGAAGATATGATTTCTTTTGACAAGATCGAACAGCCCACCATCGACCGAATCGTTGATATTGTGATAGGACTTCGATAATTCGTATTGTGAGAACTTAGTGTTGGTGTCTGCCGCTTCGTTTATTAGACCCAACATCATCCCGTGATCTGTTACGGCGTAAAAATCCAGCGGCTGTGCCAGTTGAACTTCAAAGCCACTGGGATGCGTGATCGGTTCTCCCTGAGCATAGCGGTAGGCATCTGCTGGTGTGGCAGTGGTGCCAAACGCCGATGCATCGAAGGACAATGTTGTATGCACATGCAGATCCCCGAAATAGGCATTGCGGTCCGGGTTGGTCGCAGGGCGGGCGCTACTGGGCCCTGATGAAGATAAGGTCGACGAGGGCGGCGAGGGAAATGAAATGATCTCCTCGTTGGCCGGAATAACAGCATTGGTCGTGCGGTAGTACTCTTGCGCTTCAAGTCGCTTTTGCGACTCAGCCTGGTCTCCCGAGCAAGCTGTGATTAACGCTATACCAGCTATCGCTCCACTTGTGCGAACTATTCGGCAAATCATTGTGTTGTCCATCTCGCCACTCAGGGTTATGTTCGTTGATCGAGCGCGCTATTTGCGGGCCAATATAGCAATCATCTTTTGCGCGGTTTCTAAACCGGAGTTTTGATTCTGCCCGGTGATAAAGCGCTGCTCTGCATCGATGGCCACGTGCGTCGCGAAAACATCCCGAAAGGCCGTTTGGCTTTCAAATACCGCACCAGCTTTACGCAGCTCCGTTTCTGGATGCAGTGGGGTAAGTTCAATGTCCAGCTCTTTGACCTGTTTGTCGGTGACGCCTGTCATGGCACGGCCGGCTATCAGTTTGTTGCCGTTAAGGTCTTTTACGTTGATAAAGCCCAAGGCACCGTGGCAGACAGAACCCATGAGTGGCTCTTTAGCGCCGTAATAGGCTTCACCTATTTTATCGGCCAACACTTCTGAATAACCCAAATCGTAAGCTGCACCCCAACCGCCGACAATAAAAATGGCGTCGTACTGGTTGAAATCGACGTCAGATATACGCAGGGAGTTTTCCACCTTGGCGAGTAGAATGGGGTCATCGAGGTAACGCTTGTCTTCAGGGCTGATCATGGCACGGCCCAGGCCGCTGGGGTCCACTGGAATTTGACCGCCCTTAATGCTGGCGACATCAATCTGCATGCCGGCATCCAGATAGCTGTAATAGGGGTGTGTCAACTCTGAAAGAGCGATACCGGTAGCTTTACCCGTTGTTTCTCCCGGAGCATTTAGCACCCCGTGACTGGTGGTTACTATGAGTGCGCGCGTGCCGGCAGGCAGTTGATGGGTTTCGCCTGTGTACTCCGGGTGTAAGCCAACCTTGTGCATGATGGTCGGTAGTGCAATGACAAATACTGCGATAGCGACAACGAACGCAGCCCCAACTTTAAGTATTGTGTTTTTCATGGTGTGGCCTCTGATGTCAACGAAATTCCAGTTCGCTGTATTTGTTACGGTTAAATTCCAGGCTGGCATAGTCTTTGGTGTAGCTGTCGTTATTCTTCCAGGGCTGTCGGTCACCGCTCTTGGGCATGATGTCGCGCGCTCGAAGCACGTAGCCTGCGTCAAAGTCCAGTAATGGCACCTCATTCATTTCATCGCTTGGCGTTGGAATGACGTGGCTGTAGCCACCGCGCTTCATCTTCTTGAGTAATCCGCAGACATATTTTGCGGTGAGATCGGTTTTCAGCGTCCATGAAGAATTAGTGTAACCCACGCTCATGGCTAAATTGGGTACGCCTTCGAGCATCATGCCACGGTAAACAAAGCGCTCTGTCGGGTTGATTTCCTCACCGTCGATGCGGTAGGCAATATCGCCACCGAACTTCAGTTTCAGGCCGGTAGCTATGACGACGATGTCTGCGTCCAACTGATTGCCGGATTTAAGGGCGATACCTGAGCTATTGAAGTGATCGATGTGATCAGTCACCACTTCGGCTTTGCCTTCACGGATGGCGGCGAACATATCCCCATCCGGCACGGCGCACAGGCGTTGATCCCAGGGGTTATAGTTGGGCGTGAAGTGGGTATCCACGTCGTACTCGGGGCCCAATTCCTCGCGGACCTGGTTGAGCAGGTAACGGCGTAATCCGGCGGGTTTCTTTCTGGACATGCGGTAGATGTATTGCTGTAGCAATACTTTTTTCCAGCGAATGGAGCGGAACACCCAGCTACTCGGCATGAATTTACTCAAGGGTTTGAGCCAGGAATCTTCGGCGGGCACATTGGCTATATAGGTGGGTGAGCGCTGTAGCATCACTAAACTGGCGGTGTCATTAGCCATACTCGGGATCAGTGTTACCGCCGTAGCGCCACTGCCAATCACCACAACACGCTTGTCTTTGTAATCCAGCTGCTCTGGCCAGAACTGGGGGTGAACAATCTCCCCTTGAAAGTCATCTATTCCGTCAAATTCAGGGGTATAACCCTGCTCGTAGTCGTAGTAGCCGGTGCAACTGAGAATAAATCGGCAGCGGATGGCCAACTGCTCTTCGCCGTCGGATCGAACAACTGTTGCTGTCCAGAGCTTATCTTGTGAACACCAGTGGGCCGAGACGACCTTGTGGTTGTAGCGGATATGCTGATTAAGATCGTACTCGTCTGCCGCTTCTCGGATGTAGTTGAGAATCTTGTCGCCGTCAGCGATGGCGGATTTGTCAGTCCAGGGCTTAAAGCCATAACTGTAGGTGTACATATCGCTGTCTGAGCGAATGCCCGGGTAGCGGAACAAGTCCCAGGTGCCGCCGCTCACTGCGCGGGCCTCCAGTATGGCAAGGCTCAGTTCTGGCATGTTGCGACGCAACTGGCAGGCACTGCCGATACCAGCAAGGCCGGCGCCTACCACAAGAACGTCAACGAATTCGACATTTTCAGTCATGGGTGTGTCTTTCGATCGTGTTTTGAGTGCTGGGAGTATAATTGCGGCCCAGGGGGCATGGTATATCATATTCGGACATGTGGGTTTGGGCACTGGGGCGAGTGCACAATTCTGCGCGCCGAAATAGCTCCGTTTGTAGTAGGGGACAGACCCCAATTAATAGAAAATAGAATTAACTGGGGTCTGTCCCCTATTTTTGGGGGCCGAAGCTCTCGGAGATTGTCCGAATATGATACACACAGGTGTTAGCGCGTAGATATAATCCAGTTCACCTAAGAAGATTGAACTTCCCAGGTCCTGGCCATCTGGTGAGAGGCAGTGTCATGTTGAAAAAATTTGCTCTGGGGGCGTTTGTTGTCCTTGCCCTGGGCGTTGGCGTCGCTGCCGTTAAATTTCTCATCCCCATGTACACCGTTCTCGATAAGGTTGGGCCCGGCACCGCACCGCGCGACCTTGCTCAGCAGGATGACAGCAAGGTGGTGGCGCCCTATCTCAAAGCCTATGCGGAGCCTGCCCCAGAGCAGCCGACTGCCGATACTATGACTCCCGGTTCTATGGCTACCGGTGAGGCGAACCTCTATTGGGGCGAGTTGCATCTGCATACCACGGAAAGTTTTGATGCCAGTATGATGGGCAATAAACTCAGTATTGAAGATGCCTACCGTTTCGCCAAAGGTGATCCCCTGGTGGGCCCCGGAGGTGAGACTATGCAGTTGAGTCGCCCCCTGGATTTTGTCGCGATTACCGATCACGCCGAAGGCTTCGGTAGCCGCACGCATTGCGATGATCCAAATCTGTCGCTGCGTGAGCGCGCGACTTGTTGGCTGATGGGTATGGATAACCCGGCCCTATTCTCTATTTTTGTCGATGGGGCCCGCGGAACAGCCAAACCAGGCGATTCCACGGCGCCGGCAGGTGTTTATCAGGCCGAGCTCCGCCAGCCTCTCGATATGAGCCAAATGCCTACCTGTAAAGGGGGCAAGGATGCGGCTCAACGGTGTTATGACAACACCTACAGGGATTGGGCACGTTATGTCCGGCTTGCGGATGACTATTACGAACCCGGAGAGTTAACCACACTGATTGCTTACGAGTTTTCTCCAGGGTTGCCGGATCAGGGTAAGCACCATCGCAATGTTATTTACCGTTCCAACATTGTACCTGAACGGGCCATTTCCAGCTTTGATGTACCCAATGCCATTGAGCTGTGGAAGGGGCTTGAGGCGACTTGCGATAAAGCCGACGGCTGTGACTTTTTGACCATACCCCATAATCCGAACAAAGCCTGGGGACTGACCTATTCGCGCTACACCTGGGATGGCCAGCAATACGGCGAGGACGACTGGCGCCTGCGACAAAAGCGCGAACCCCTGACCGAAATTTTCCAGATCAAAGGCTCACAGGAGTGTGCGCTGGGTGTCGGCGCAACGGATGAAGAGTGCGCTTTTGCACAGGTACTGGATCCCTGCCAACCGGGAGAGACGACCGGCTGCGCCTTTCAAACCGGCTTCGTTCGCCAGGGTATGAAGGTGGGTCTGGAGCTTGAGCGGGAGCTTGGTTTCAACCCTCTGCAAAATGGTTTTGTAGCGGCCACTGATAGCCACAACTCCAATCCAGGGGATGTGGAGGAATGGGATTACCGCGGCTCGGCAGGCACTGTTCAATCTCCCGCACTGCGTCGCCTTAGGCACACAAACAAGGGCGAGAAAGCGTATAAGTCCTCTCTTAAATTCAACACCTCGGGTGGCCTGGCCGCAGTTTGGGCACCCGAAAATACCCGGGAAGCCATTTTTGACGCGCTTGCACGCCGCGAAACCTATGCCACCTCGGGGCCTCGCATCGCGCTGCGTTTTTATGCCGGTCGGGACATCGATGAGGCGATGATAGACGCCCCCGGCCTGGTGCAACACCTGGAAGCTGCAGCCGTACCTATGGGGTCAGTTCTTTCCACCGGCCAACAGTCGGAGTCGCCGGAGTTTCTTGTCTGGGCAATTCGCGATCCCATGGATGCCCCGCTGCAACGTGTTCAAATGGTCAAAGGCTGGATAGATGACGCGGGTCAAACCCATGAAAAAGTGGTTGATATCGCTTGCGCCGATGGCCTGCAAGTAGACCCGGTAACAGGTCGCTGTCCAGACAATGGCGCCAGTGTTGATCTGGCAAGTTGCCAGTTCAGTGCTGGTTCCGGCGCCACAGAGCTAAAAACGCTCTGGCGTGATCCGGATTACGCGGCTGATCAAAGCGCTTTTTACTACGTGCGTGTGCTAATGAATCCCACTTGTCGTTGGTCAAGCTTTGATGCCATTCGCCTTGGCAGAGAGCCTGTCCCGGATGTGCCCGCCACCATTCAGGAAAGAGCCTGGTCTTCGCCGATTTGGTCAGGCAATTAACAGTGAGTCTTGAGAGATAAAATTATGAAGAAGCTTGGTTTAGCTACGCTGATTGTTTTGCTCCTGGGGATTGGCGTTGTTGCTGTCGGCTATCACCTCATTCTCAACAAAACTGGACCTGAGTCCGCACTGCGGGAATATGTCCTGCAAGACGACAGCAAGGTTGTGCCGCCGGTCGTTGAACCTGCTGTCAATGGTGAGGCACACAGTAGCGGTAAGCACACCGGGCCCGTTACAGCTGGCGATGGGGAGTTGAATCTGTATTGGGGCGAGTTGCATCTGCATACCGCTGAGAGTTTTGATTCCACCATGATGGGCAACAACTTCGGCATTGAAGATGCCTACCGTTTCGCTATGGGCGAGCCCTTGATCGGTGCTGGCGGTGAGACCATGCAGTTGAGTCGCCCCCTGGATTTTGTGGCGATTACCGATCACGCTGAAAGCTTCGGTACCCGCACGCATTGCAACGATCCAAGCCTGTCGCTGGTCGAGCGAGCGGCCTGCTGGGTCATGGCTCAAAATAACCCCATATTTTTATCCATCATTGTCGATGGCGAACGCGGTACAGCCGACCCTGGAGACCCTTCTCTGCCAGCTGGTGTCTACCAGCCAGAGAGTCGCAAGGCCCCGGGTGCGGATAGATTTCCCACCTGTAAATGGGGTGGCGGCACAGTCGAGCGTTGTTATGACAATGTCAGTAGGGATTGGGCACGCTATGTACAGCTTGCCGATGACTATTACGCTCCCGGAGAGCTCACTACACTGATTGCCTACGAATATTCACCCGGCATGCCGGACCAGGGCAAACATCACCGCAATGTTATTTTTCGCTCCAATAGCGTGCCCGAGAGGTCGATTTCAAGCACTGATGTGCCCAATGCCATTGAACTCTGGAAGGGACTTGAAGCTACTTGCGATAAAGGCGACGGCTGTGACTTCCTGACCATACCCCATAACCCCAATAAGGCCTGGGGGCTGACGTATTCGCGCTATACCTGGGATGGTCAGCTGTACGATGAAGATGATTGGCTACTGCGTCAAAGACGCGAACCTCTGGCCGAGATATTTCAGAATAAAGGCGCATCAGAATGTGCGCTGGGTGTGGGCGCCACGGATGAAGAGTGCAGCTTTGCACAGGTTTTGGAGCCCTGTCAGCCGGGCGAACTCAGTGGTTGCGCCTTTCAAACCGCGTTCGTTCGCCAGGGTTTGAAGGTTGGTTTGGAACTTGAACAGGAGCTGGGCTTCAACCCTTTGCAGATTGGCTCCATTGCGGCCACTGATAACCATAACGCCAACCCGGGTGATGTTGAGGAATGGGACTACCGCGGGTCCGTGGGCTCCATCTTTTCGCCGGCAGCGCGCCGCCTTAGCGGCACCAACCGGGTGGGTAATAAGGCGTACACCTCCATGCTCAAATTTCATACTCCGGGCGGTTTGGCGGCTGTTTGGGCGCCTGAGAATACTCGCGAAGCGATCTTTGATGCGCTGGCTCGCCGTGAAACCTATGCCACCTCCGGCCCGCGCATCGCACTTCGCTTTTATGCGGGGTGGGATATTGATGCGGCGGCGATGGATTCCCCCGGTCTGATCCCACACCTGGAAGCGAACGCAGTCGCCATGGGGGCGGTTCTTCCTGCCTGGTCTGGCACTGAAGAGCCAAGTATTGAAGAGTCGAGCAATGAAAGCGGTGGAAAAAATATTAAGTCCCCCGAGTTCATTGTATGGGCGGTTCGCGACGCAATGGATGCCCCCCTGCAGCGTATTCAAATGGTAAAAGGTTGGATTGATGACGCGGGTCAAACCCACGAAAACGTGGTTGATATCGCCTGCGCCGATGGTCTCCAAGTTGATCCAGCAATTGGCCGCTGTCCCGACAATGGTGCCACGGTTGACCTGACAAGCTGCCAGTACAGTACTGGTTCCGGTGCCACTGAATTGAAAACTCTCTGGCGTGACCCGGACTACGATCCCGAACAAAGTGCATTTTACTATGTGCGTGTATTAATGAACCCCACCTGTCGTTGGTCCAGTTATGACGCCATTCGCCTCGGCAGAGAACCCGACCCGAGTGTACCGGCAACCATTCAGGAACGAGCCTGGTCTTCGCCGATCTGGGCTGACGGCCAATGATAATGGAAGAGTATGAGTCTATGACCCAGCAAGACTATCAATCAGAGCTTAATGGCTATTACCAGAACTCGACTTGCGCTACAGAATATGGCGGTGTCAGGCGCCAGAAACATGCGAGAAGCCCCGGCCTGAATATTCAGCCCGGTGAAACTCTGAAGGTCACCTCGCGCCGGTTTGCCAAAGGCAAGTGGGTGGTCGGTACCGTCAATGCCGATAACCGCCTATTTATTTTTGGCTGCTCTGTGCCTTCCCAGCCTGATGTTTCCATTGGTTGGGTGGAAGAGGTTGACTCGATTACCCTTGAAACGATTAGGCAGTCCCCTGAATTGACCACCGGCGGACATAACTGGTGTGGCGGCGCTGCGGTGCTGGCGGACGGCACCATTATTACCGGGTTTGGTAATCGCGTGCATAAACTGACCCTCGACCTTGAGCTGATTGCGGAACTGGAACTGCCGGTGGATCATGCCCATAACGGCATCAGTTTGTTATCCGATGGCATGATGATTACCCGTAACCTCGAACACGATCACAGCAAAAAATCAGTCTTCACGGTGTTTGATCCAAACACCTTGCAGGTGGTCAAAAGAGTTGCATTTGTTGGCGCCTCCATTGGTCGCTTCTGCGTTGATCCGACACCGGACGGCGACTATGTCTACGCCACCACGCCGACCCATATTCATCGCCTGATTTATAAAAATCAAAACCTGGTGCTGGATCAAAACTGGAACGCCTCCTACGATCTACCCGATGAAAACCAGAGCTTTGCCTGGTGTAACACCGTGGGCGATGACAGTGTCTGGTTCATGGATATGGGTGACACTCCACCACTAGAAACGATCATGCGTGCCTATCCTGTTGGAACCCAACCAATGGCCTTTTCCAAATCCTGTAGTGCTCCGGTGCGTGTACACCGAGTATCCACTACAGATAGTAATTCAACCGATGTGTTAACGCCGTTTGAATTACCCTATGGCGGGCACAACGCATCCCCGCTCTACGTGCAAGATAAAAAAATCCTGTTGACCTTTGATACCAATAATAGAAAAACCGGCGCCTGGCGATTTAATGGACCGGGGGATTTTGAGGAATTGTGGGTTCATGATATCGGCAATTCTAATCAGGTGTTCTATTACCCTGATACCGGTGAGGTCGTGCTCGATGATGTGCTCGAAGACAATAACGTCGATACCGTGTTGATTGATATTGAAACCGGCGAGGAAAAAAGCCGCGTTGCCACGGGCGCACGTTATGCCGCAGCTATGGCGTTTTACCCTGGTTTGGATCGTGATTTTTATTCAACCAGTGGTCCACACGGATTGTTGTATCGCGTGTTTGTCTCTTAGGTACGAAGAGAAACACATCAAAAAATATATAAATAATTGAGAGCAGAAATAAAGATGAAATCAAAACCGATAAAAATCCTTATTGCCTTGGTGGTGACGCTAGTCATTGCCGGCGGCAGTTATTGGCAGGTCAATTTCAATAAAGACTGGCGCCAGCAGTACGCCTACAGCAAAGGTGTGGACGCACTGATTTACGCGTTTCCCTATTATTTGAACACAGTGCTTCGCTATAAGTGGGGTCAGCCTGAAGCGCCAGAGGGTCAGCAAGTACCGGTGGACGCGATAAACAAGTTCTGGCACGCGACGTTTGTCGATCCTAAAAACTATCGCGACGGTGGTGCGCCGAATGCCGATACGCTCTACTCACCTGCCTGGGTATACGCCAAAGAGCAGCCGATCATTATTACGGTACCGGAGATTCCGGGTGACCGATATTTTGCAATTGAACTGGCGGGTTTTGATTCAGACAACTTTGCCTATATCAGCAAGCGCCTACACGGCAATGGTGGCGGTAACTATGCCATCGTGCCGCCGAATTGGCAGGGAGACTTGCCCGACGATGTGGAGTTTGTAGCCCATAATCCAACCCCCTGGTTTTATGCCATGGCCAGAATTTACGCCGACTTTAACGACCCCAGTGATCAGGCAGTGGTTGCGGCGATACAGTCAAAAATGCAGATCGTAGGCTTGAGTGACTGGGGTAAGGAAAATCCCCCCCGACCTGCGCACCCGCCTGTTGCCGATGTCGGCGAGCTGAGTGAAGTACTACTTGAATCCGATGTGGTGAGTTACATTAAAAAAATGGTGATCTCAGATCCGATGTCTTTCTGGCGCACCGTCAATCACGCGATGACCGTCAATGGTGTACCGGAACGTGATCAGCGCTATTTGAAAGATTGGGCCGAGCTACATATTGGGCCGGACCAGGATGTATCCCAGGCTGAGGAAAATGAGCAGGCAGGTCTGGCCAAGGCAGTGCTTGATGGCATCATGATCATGCGCGCCTACAGGAGCAGCGAAGATAGAAAGGTCAACGGTTGGGGTGTGCCACCAGTGGGCTTCGGGCGCTCCGGCGTTCACGGAAATTTTTATATGCGCGGAGCCATTCAGTCGATGCGGGGCATTGTCGCCAATGATGCCGAAGAAGCCATGTATATGGCCAGGGATAAAGATCAGAACGGCGACAGCATTACCAGCGAGCATACTTACGAACTCCACTTTCCGTCGGGACAAACTCCGCCAGCCAGGTATTTCTGGTCACTCACAGTTTACGACCAGGACGCCAACCTGATGCTCAACGACTATGACCGCTATGCCATCAGCGGTAACTCAGAGGACTTGATCTACGAAGACGATGGCAGCCTGCGGATTCTGATCGGTGGCAAGCCTCCTGAGGGAATGGTTGGCAACTGGTTACCGGCGGGTGAGTCTTTCACTCGAGTTACATTGAGAGTGTACGGCCCCGAGAAAGCCATGTTGGAGCGAAGCTGGAAGCCGCCCCAGTTGAAGCGACTTCAATGAAACCGCGCAATATAAATGGTCTCGAGGATGACAATGAAAACACGGTTGAGTGAAACCCTGTGGGAACGTGCCTGGTCTTCGCCGATCTGGTATAGCGCATCAAATAGCAGTGACGATAGTGTGAATTGAAAATAATTAAAGGGGTCAGAGCCCTTTTAGCACAGGAACGAACCTGGCAGCCTCCACCGGTGAAGCGGCTTTAATGAGCCAATAGGATAGGTGAAACCCGTAAACTTGAGTGAGAGTAACCATGAAGAACGATAACAAGGTGACAGGCATATGGAGTTTTGCAGGTCGTAAAGGTCGAAAACACTGGCAGCAGGCTTCGCTGGTAACCGGCATCGCCGTGATCCTGGCGGCCTGCTCGGGCGAGACCATGGAGCAAACTAACGACACATTCCCTGCTGCTGCCGATGTTCTCGACGACCCGGCTATTATTGCAGAGACCGCCGAGATTGATGTAGTGCTCGCGGAACTGGACGCCAGCGGTAACTTGAGCGCCAGTGTCTTCGACACCGAGACGGAGCTGTTTATCCGTGAAGGCGGTACCCCATCCGCTTGGGCAAACCCGAGCGAGTCGGGTAGGGCAGAGGTCGGCGCCGAAGTATTGCCCCTGGAGCGCAAGGCCTGGTTCGGAGACCTGCACGTGCACACCACCCTTTCCTTCGACGGCCACTCCATGGGTACGTTGGCGGGTCCCAGTGACGCCTACCGCTTCGCGCGCGGCGAGCCAGTCAGGAACCCGGGGGGCTTTGATATGCAGTTGTCCCGGCCGCTGGATTTCTATGCGGTGACCGACCATGCCATGTACCTCGGTGTCTTCGAGGCCGCCTCGGATACCTCCACAGAATTTTCGAAGACGGCCTTCGCCCAGCCCTATCATGACTTCAACGCCCCGGATAAGAACGGCACTGATGTTTTTAGTACGATTAAACGCTTGTTGGCCTTCTCCACCTTCCTGCCTACCGCTACATCAATGATCCGAGAAGGAACCCTGGATAGGGAGCAGACCCTTGGCGTTATCCGCAGTGCTTGGAGCGATACCGTCGAAGCCGCGGACAATTTCAATGATCCCGGCGCGTTCACAACGTTTGTTGCCTACGAGTACACAACGTCCTCGGCTGATATGGGCAACCTGCACCGCAACGTGATTTTCGCCGGTAGCGACAGCCTGCCACGGGTGCCGTTCTCTCGGTTTCACTCCACCAACCCTGAGGATCTCTGGCAGTGGATGGATGATTTGCGCGCCAAAGGGGTGGAGAGCCTGGCGATTCCGCACAACTCCAACGCATCGAACGGCCAGATGTTCAAGCTAGTCAACTGGGCGGGCGACCCGCTGGATGACGACTACACAAATCAGCGTATCCGCAATGAGCCGATTGTTGAAATCACCCAGATCAAGGGGACCTCGGAAACGCATCCACAGCTTTCGAGCCGCGATGAGCTGGCGGGCTTTGAGATTATGCCTTATCGCATCGCCACTAACGCACTGAGCCAGGTTGAAGGTTCTTACGTGCGCGATGCGCTGCGCACGGGCTTGGCACTGGAACAGCAGGGCATCACCAACCCCTATCAGTTCGGTTTCATTGGTTCCAGCGATACACACTCAGCGGCCAGCCAACCAGATGAGAAAACCTATGTTTCCAAGCTGGGCCTACTGTCCAGCGAGCCCGTGCAGCGTGGTTCGGTACCCGCAACAGGTTTAGCGAGGGAGTTTGCACACTACCTGACGAAGGCGAGCTGGCCGTTCTATCCCACGCCCCGGGGTAAGGGGATGTATACGCGGATCAACGGCGACCTGTATTCCCGTGGATCCAGCCCGCTGTATGGCGCCTCGGGCCTTGCGGCGGCATGGGCCGAGGAGAATACCCGTGAGTCGATCTTTGATGCCTTCCGTCGACGGGAGGTTTTTGCGACGTCCGGGCCGCGCATCTCGCTGAAGTTTTTCGCGGGGTACGGATTTGAGGACAGCATGCTGACGAGCGCAGACGGAAGCCAGCGCGCATACGCCAACGGTGTGAGTATGGGTGGGGAGCTACCGACCGACCCTGGAGGGCAGGCGCCGGGCTTTATTGTGATGGCCGCGGCCGACCCACAGAGCGCGCCCTTGCAGCGAGTGCAGGTCGTCAAGGGCTGGATCGATGCCGGGGGCAACACCCATGAAGAGGTGATTGATGTCGCCTGCGCCGGTGGCGCAGAGGTAGACCCAGCGACAAAGCGTTGCCCCGACAACGGGGCGCGGGTCGACATCTCTGACTGTTCGATCAATCCCGAGACTGGTTCAGAGCAGCTGTTAGCCATGTGGCGCGACCCTGAGTTCGATCCATCACAGCGCGCATTCTACTATGCGCGGGCGATTGAGAACCCGACCTGTCGCTGGTCTACCTGGGATGCAGTCCGTGCAGGTGTGGCGCCCAGGCCAGATCTTGCCAGGACGCTGCAGGAGCGTGCCTGGTCATCGCCAATCTGGATCGAAGTAGAGGACAGATAAATGACCTATTGTGAGCAAATACCCCTGTTTCAGGGGATGAGGAGACTTACCAGATGAAAGATTTATTCTCTGTCAGCGGCAAGGTAGCCGTTGTTACCGGCGGTTCCAGCGGAATCGGAGCCATGATTACACAGGGGTTGGTGGAACACGGTGCTCGTGTCTATATCACTGCACGCAAGGTGGAGCTATTGGAAGCCATGGCGAAAGAAATGTCTACGCTGGGGGAGTGCGTGGCGATACCCTCAAACCTCGGCACCATGGATGGGGTGGCGGCTTTCGCCGCAGCTGTGCTTGAGCGTGAAGACAAAATCGACATCCTGATCAATAACGCCGGTGCAACCTGGGGTGCTGATATCGACGAGTTCCCGGAAAGCGGTTGGGACAAGGTCATGGACCTGAACGTGAAATCTGTGTTTTTCCTGACCCAGAAGTTCCTTCCGGCCCTGCGTGCCAGTGGCAGTGTTGGGGACCCTGCACGGGTGGTTAACATCGCCTCCATCAACGGAATCACCCATCCCCACATGAACAACTATTCCTACTCCGCGAGTAAGTCTGCGGTCATTCAACTGACCCGTCATATGGCAGCGGATCTTGCCCCCGAGGGCATTAATGTGAATGGTATCGCGCCGGGCTATTTTCCCAGCAAGATGACTCGCCATATGGCGGATGCCTCAGCGGAAATCGCTAGCGGCACGCCGACCCGCACCGTGGGGACGGCCGAGGATGCGGCGGGAACGGCACTATACCTGTGTTCCCGAGCCAGCAACTATGTCTGTGGCCACACCATCGCCATGGATGGCGGCGTAATAGCGAACGCGGGGTAGGCAATGAGAAGGCTCAGTAAACTTTCCCGTTCGATCGTCGGCTCTGTGGCCATTGTTACTGGCGCGGCCAGCGGCATGGGGCGGGCGACCGCTCACCTGTTTGCCGATGAGGGCGCCAGGCTGGCGATATTCGACATCAATGAGGCCGCTCTGGAAGCGGTGGCCGAAGAGGTGAGGTCAGTCGGGGCCGAGGTATTGCCCCTGGTGGTGAATCTACGTGACCGACAAGCGGTCGAGAAGGCGGTGGGCAGCGTCATTGAGCATTTTGGCGGCCTGGACATTCTGGTCAACAACGCCGGTTTTGCCTTGCCTGCCGCTATCGACAGTGAGGAATACGAACAGTCCTGGGACAGTTCTCTGGATGTTATGGCCACTGCGCAGGCCTGGGCGATCCGGGCAGCCCTCCCCGGGCTGCGTAACTCTCCGCATCCTCGAGTAGTGAATGTGGCTTCGACGGAAGCCCATGGTGCCACACGCTTCAACAGCGCCTATGTCGTTGCCAAGCATGCCTCTATGGGACTAACGAGGGCGATGGCGGTGGATCTTGGCAAAGAGGGCATCACGGTCAATTGTGTTTGTCCGGGCCCGGTTCATACGGGAATCACTCAGGGTATCCCCGATGATCACAAGGAAACCTTTGCCAACCGCAGGACGGCCTTGCGCCGCTACGCGGATCCGGAGGAGGTCGCCCACGCAACACTCAGCCTGGTCCTGCCCGCGGCCAGTTTTATTACCGGCGCGACGCTTCTGGTTGATGGAGGAGTGACGATCCGAAATGCTTGAACCAGAGAACAATCCCACCGCCTCTTACTTCGTTGACCCGCCGCGCCTGCTACGCTTTTTCGTGTCAAAGAGACTTAGCCGATTTGCAAACGCCCAATGGAAAGCGAAGAAACGAGCAGCCGCCGAGAAGAGTCGCAATGCCGAGGGGCGAGCTCACGTTGTGGAGTATTTCCACCAGGTGGACGATCCCTACTCGCACCTGATGGCGCAGATAGTCGCGCAGTTTGCCGAGAGTTATGACATTGAAGTTGTGCCGCATCTTATCCGCGCAACTGGCGGCCGCAGCCAGCCTGAGGAAGAAAAGCTGGCAGTTTGGGCACGCCGTGACTGTGGATTGATAGCGCCGCATTATGGCTTGAGCTTTCCCGATAATGCTGGGGTGGTGCCTGAGCCTGAATTGCAGCAGGCGGCTAATCGAGCGCTTACAAAGCTTGGCGCAAAAGATTTTCTAAATCAGGTTGAAGGTATTAGCACCAGCTTATGGTCAGATGGCTCTATCGATGCTGGTCAGGTGACTGTGGAGGAAGCTGAAGCGGCTCTCAAGGCAGGGTCTGCGCGCCTGGCAGAATTGGATCATTATTCAGGCGCGATGCTCTACTATGCTGGCGAGTGGTACTGGGGCGTTGACCGACTGTTTCACCTGGAGGAGCGCCTGCGTGAATTGGGTGTGTGTAAAGAGCCGGGTCAGCCCTATATTGCACCCCGGCCTGAACTGGACGTTAGGGGGGTTGATGCCAGCGGATTGCAATTGCATTTCTTCCCCTCTCTGAACAGCCCCTATACCGCAATCATTTATGACAACACAATCGAGCTCAGTCGGGCCTGCAAGATAAACCTTCACCACAAACCTGTTCTGCCGATGGTAATGCGGGGCGTCCCTGCCCCCCCGAGTAAGGTTGCCTATATTTTCTTTGATGTAAAACGCGAGAGTGAATTTCTGGCTGTGCCTTTTGGAAACACGGTAATAACGATTGGCGAGCCTACCCGGCAGTCCTACTCACTAATGCCCTGGGCCAAGTCGCTCGGTAAAGATGTAGAGCTCCTCAGCACCTTATTGCGCTATGCCTTTGCCGAAGGCAAAGGGTTACACAAACAAAAATACATAAAGCAAGCGGTAGAAGCAGTGGGGCTGGATTGGTCGGAGGCCCTTAAGCACCTTGGCGGTGAAGACTGGAAGCCGTTCATAGAAAAACATCAGGATGAAATGGTGGAGGGCATGGGCCTTTGGGGTGTGCCTTCCTACCGGCTTTGTGGCCCCGACGGTGAGCCTGATCTGGAAGTGTGGGGGCAGGACCGGTTGTGGTTGGTGGCGGCAGAGATTCGACGTCGCGCCTCGCTTTAGTGTTTCTCCAACCTGATTCCTTATATTAGTGTTTTTCCAACCACTGGATTTATGATGACTGATTTGAGACTTGTAGGCAGCTCGGTATCGCCCTATACACGTAAAGTGCGCGCGCTTTTACGTTATCGGCGCATTCCTTTTCAATTCGTTAGGAAAGGGGGGCGAGAGTCAGAAGATCTTCCACCTGCACCGCTGCCACTGATTCCCTATGTCATATTTCCAGATCAAAGCGGTGAATTGACAGACGCTGTCGGCGACACAACGCCTATTATCAATCGCCTCGAGGATGACTATACGGCGCGCGCTGTGCGGCCAAAGGATCCGGCACTGGCCGTGATCGATGCATTGCTGGAAGAGTTCGGTGATGAGTGGTTGTCTAAATGTATGTTCCATTTTCGTTGGTCAAAACCAGCGGACACACAGACCTCGTCGTCCTATCTGGCCTATGCCATGAATATGACGGCGACACCCGAGCAGGGAGAGGCGTTTGCCAGGATGTTTGCCGAGCGGCAGATTTCCCGGATTGGTGTGGTCGGGTCGAATGAAACAACCGGCCCTCTCATCGAAGAAAGCTGGGAACGCTATCTGGAAGTGTTTGATCGTCACCTGCAGAACCAGCCGTTTCTTTTAGGTAATCGTCCCGGTGCAGGCGATTACGGCTGCTTTGGTCAGATGACCATGCTTGTGTTGACCGACCCTACGCCTCAAGCGGTTTCTCGTCGTATCTCACCCCGTGCTTTTGCATGGACAGAAGCCATGGAGGACCATTCCGGGTTGGAGGTCGATGACTCAGATTGGATTGACCTGGATGCGCCACCAGAGACACTCAACGACTTGCTGTGTGAAGTTGGTCGATTGTTTGTGCCATTCATGCTCGAAAATGCCATGGCTGCGGCAAGCGGCGACAAAATGTTCGAATGTGAGTTGGATGGACGTCCCTGGGTGCAAGAGACCTTCGTCTATCAGGCCAAATGCCTAAAGTGGTTGAAACAGCGCTACGATAATCTTGGTGAAAACGACAAAGAGCGTCTCGATAATGTTTTGTCTGGAACGGGGTGTGAAGCGTTGTTTGCAGAATAATAAGCAGGTTAACGGGTTTTCGAAACCGAACTCCGAGTTGGGGCCGAACCCTCTTGGTCAGGTCACAAAGCGTGACCAGGTATCCTCTGGATAATCAATAAGCCTGAAAGTAAGAAAGTATGTCCATGTCTTTATGGGGGATACCAATGATGTCTATACTATTCTGACTGCGCAAATAAAATACAATGTGCTGGCCCTCAGGAAAACTATAGTACCCCTCAGTAATATCAGTTCGATGCCTTCCATGAGTGGGATTCTCGGCGAGCCAGATAAAACGATTCTCCAGGTTTTTCAGGTACGCATTTCGCTGGGCCCTGCCCCAATGTTGCTGAGTGTAACGGCCGATGGATTTCAGGTCTTCCTCTGCCCGTGGTGTAACTCTGTATTTTGCCATTAGGCTTCATTGTCCAAGTCACTTATCACAGCGTCCATTGAGAAATCATCGACAAAGTCGCCGGCTTTAGCTTGCTGCGCGCCCTGAGCCAAATGAGCCCTCAAGGCTTCCAGTTTACTTTTTCGTTCTTCCAAGGTGCGAAGTGCATCACGAACAACTTCGCTGGCTGAGCCGTAACGACCACTGGAGATTTCGTTTTTGATAAATACTTCCCAATGCTCACCTAGACTTAAACTTGTGGTAGCCATATGTGCTCCTCGTATTCATAAATAACAAATATGAATATATTTCAGGCAGAGGAACAGTGCAAGGTGTAGTATCTACGGATGCAGGTAAAAGTATCTAACCTATTGATAATGTGAAAGAAATTACTATTCGCCAGGGGCAGGGTGGCAGGCAATGTCGATTGTCCTAATATGATACTCGTAAAAACGAGATCCCGAATACACTAACTGCCATAAAGTTAATAGAGAAGTATCGGAGAACTCGTCATGAAACCAGGTAGGCACCACAACCATAGATACACCTCCCTCGCATCAGCTGTCGCTATAGCGCTACTTGGCAGTAGTACAGTGGCTCAGGCTCAAGACGCAATGCTGGAAGAGATTATTGTTACCGCCCAGAAACGTTCCGAATCAATCCAGGATATCCCATCAACGGTCAACGTGATCGATGGCGATGCGCTCAAGGACTTCAACGTATTCTCGTTTACCGACCTGGATGCATTGACTGCGGGCCTTAACATCACCAGTTTCAACGGGCGCAGCGGCCGCATTGACCTGCGCGGCATAGATTACAACCCTAACTCCGCGGCGGAAGCTACCGTTACCACCTATTGGAACCAGGCAGTCGTGGATTCGAACGCGGTGTTTCAGCAGATGTTCGATATTCAGCGCGTGGAGGTGCTGCGTGGCCCCCAGGGCAGCCTGGCTGGCCGTACCTCACCTGCTGGAGCCATTAACATCCACACGGCGCGACCGAACCTGGAGGAAATGGAAGGTGAGATCCGGGCCACGGTTGCTGACAATGATGGCGTGAATACGCAGATAGCAGTCAGTTTTCCGGTGATACCCGGTGAATTGGCCGTGCGAATTGCCGGCGTATACGACGAGAGTGACCTCGATGAGATCGAGAACGATGTAACCGGGGAGACCACCCATGACGAATCCAAGGCCGGTCGTCTCAGTCTTAGCTGGTTACCGACGGACAGCTTAAGCGTTGACCTGGCGGTCCAGTACCTGGAGCGTGATAACGATGACATTTGGGTGCTGGAGGGCGCCCCGGCGGGTGACCCGGATCTGCAGGACCCAGATGGTGTACTGCGGGAGTTGGATGCGTTCGACCGGCGGGGTGCGCTGGTTGGCCTTGATAACGGTATAGAAAACAACACCGACGCTGACTACTGGAACTCTTCACTGGTTCTGGAGTGGGACCTGGATTCCCATACCATCACCTCGGTGACGGGCTACCATGATACGGATTCAACTTTTGAGTACGACCAGGCAGTAGGGAATGCCAACCCGGAAAACGTTGCGCGTCGCATAGCGTTAGATGATCGTACCGATTGGTCGCAGGAGTTACGCATTGCCAGTAACGATGGCGAAATCTGGGATTACATGCTGGGTGCCTACTACGAAAACTCGGATGTCGATTTCAGCCAGGAGAATTATCTCATCCCCGCGGCAGCCGGGGCTCCCCCGTTCGGCGCGAGCGGTAGCACCAAGTTGGTTTTTCCGGCAGATGTAGAGCGCTGGGGGCTTTTTACCCACAACCAGTTCTATCTCAGCGATGCCTTGACCCTGCAGGTAGGCCTTCGCTACCAGGAGGTTGATCAGGATCGAGAGCTGTTTTCTGTTGCTGGCGCCGACGGCTTCTCACCTCCATTCAGCCCGGATACGGCGCCTGCGGGCAGTTTGCTTCAGCAGGTCCTTAGCGATGACAGCGAAAATGAGAATGAGGATTCTGTCACGGGCCAGGTTACCTTGCAGTATGCTCTCAATGATGACTTGAACTTGTATGCGTTGGTTGGAACCGGCTGGCGACCCGGCGGCGTGACAGTGACCTCGACGCTGGTGCCCGAGGACCTCCTGCTATTTGAGTCGGAAGACAGTACCTCCTACGAACTGGGCTTCAAGAGCACCTTGATGGAGGGGGCATTAAGGCTGAACGGCTCTCTCTACTATCAGGATTTTGAAGACTATATTTCCCGCCTCAATGCAATGAACGTTCGCGGCGAAAGTGGGGATATCGACGTCACTGGCCTGACGGTAAATGGTGATGCGGAAGTATGGGGCGCGGAGATGGATTTAACGGCGCTTCTCAGTGAAAACTGGTACTTGGGAGGCTCCCTCAGTTATAGCGACGGTGAGTTCTCCGATGGCACCGAGCTTCCCTGTAGTGAGTTCGACGACAATGGCGCACCTGTGATCCCGGCAGGGCAGCCCGTAGCACTGTGTGACGTGGGCGGCGATGCCATCGGTTCCGTCCCGGACTGGACGGTCAGTATCAATAGCGAGTACAGCATTCCGTTTGACAGTTTCGAGGGTTACGGCCGTATTCTTTACACCTACACAGGCGATCGCGATAGCCTGACGCTGCAGGAAGAACTCGACTCCTACTCCCTGGTGAGCCTGTACCTGGGCGTACGTGCAGACCAGTGGAGCGTTGAGTTGTTCTCCACCAACGTGTTTGATGAGGAAGCGCTGCGTGGCGGTGGCGGTACCCAGGCCACACCGCTGGTGCGCCGGGAGCCGACTGGCTATGGCCAGCGCTACCCTGTTCCCGGTCGCCGGATTGGACTCACTGCCAGCTATAGCTGGTAGTGGTTTAGGAGGCTGTTAGATGATCAAAGTGTATGGCGTGCACGGCTCCCCCTACGTGCGCAAAGTGTTTATTGCACTGGACATCAAAGATGTCCCCTATGAACTAGTTAGGCAGATGCCTTTCTCCGAGGATGCTGAATACCTCAAGATCAATCCGCTGGGCAAGATTCCCTCTCTGGTGGATGGAGACCTGACGCTGTGCGATTCCAAGGTGATCTGCCAGTATCTGGATGACGCCTATCCTGAGCCCAGGCTTTATCCTACGAGGCCCAATGATTGGGCAAGGGCGCTGTGGTACGAAGACCTGGCAGGTGGTCGTGTTTCTGAATTGGCCGCCAGTATATTTTTTCAGCGCTTTATGCGCCCTCTGGCATTCAAGCAGGAGCCGGATGAAGAGCTCATCGCTCGTATCATCGAAAAGGATCTGCCTCCCATGTTGGATTACCTGGAAAGCCATATACCGGCAAGCGGCTTCATCTTCGGTGATTTCATGATGGCTGACCTGAGTATCGCGAGTCCATTCATCAATGCAGCTTATGCGGGCTACGAGGTAGATGAGTCGCGCTGGCCGAACCTGGCAGGTCTCGTCGCGCGGGTAAGGGTACAGCCGCAGGTGGCGGCTGTGCTGGAGAAGGAGAAACGTGCCCTGGGTCTTAATTGAAGGTGATGGCGAGGAGGAAGACCGCGTCTCCGGCAAATAGGGTGTCCACAAATCAAGACTAAGTGATGTGGGGGTTAGCAGGTGTCAGTGTTTGCCAATGCGAAAGAAGTAGTCAGGGTACTGAACGAGATACGGCAGTCTCGTGCTGCTATTGGCTTCAAATTGCCCGCGCTGGATGAGGCGATTTCCCTTGGGGTGATTTTTGAAGAGTCGGTCCGTAGGCACGGTGACCTGCTTGCCCTCGAGTTTGAGGGGCGCAGCTGGACGTACACACAGCTGAACCAGGAAATTAATCGGCTGGCCCATCTGTTGAAGGCGCAGGGTGTGAAGCAAGGGGAGGGTGTCGCCCTGTTCATGGAAAATCGGGCCGAGTTTGTTATCTCGCTATTGGCCCTAGTCAAAATTGGTGCCCCAGCGGTACTCATCAACAATAGCCTGAGCGGTGAAGCGCTGGTGCACTGTTGTAAAGTGACGGACGCCAAACACTGCATTGTGGGCGACGAGCGCGCCGATGTGCTGGCGCCCGAGTTGGCTGGATTGCCTTTTGGCCAGGGTCACGGGTCTTGCTTTTGGGTGAAGGACACTGTTGATCGCGAAGCCCCCGACTGGGCGATGGATGCGAATCAGGCCATGCAGGGGCAATCTGACCAGAACCCGTCTGAAACCCCAGGCATCGTCGCTGGTGATGTGGCGCTGTATATTTTTACGTCCGGTACAACGGGCCTGCCCAAGGCCGCCACTTACAAGCAGCAACGCCTGGTTACGGCCGCCAATCTGTTGGGTTCGCTTACCCTGAGACCCAAACCAGGCGACCGGCTATACCTTTGCTTACCGATTTACCATATCACCGGGTTGGGCCCTGGTTTGTGCGGTTTCATCGCCTCTGGCGGCACGGTTTGCCTGCGTCGTACCTTTTCAGCCAGCAAATTTTGGAGTGAGGTGCAGGCCTGGCAGACCAATAGCTTTGTGTACGTGGGAGAGTTGTGTCGTTATCTTGTGACCCAGGCTCCCAGTAACGCTGAAAAAAACAACCCACTGCAGAAAATGGTGGGCAACGGATTAAGGCCCGACGTATGGGATGAATTCAAGTCCCGCTTTGAGGTGGATCGCATTTGCGAGATCTACGGTTCCAGCGAAGGCAATGTCACCTTTCTTAATCTTCTGAATAAGGACCGCACCATTGGCACCACATCGGTCGATATTGCTTTGGTCAAATACGACGTGAATGAAGATGCCATCGTGCGGGACGATGCTGGACGCTGCGAGCTTGCCAAGTTCGGTGAGCCGGGGCTGTTACTTGGAAAAATCACTGACATCACGCCATTCGATGGTTATACCAATGCGGAGGCGACGAACAGCAAAATTGTCGAGAACGTGCAGGAAACCGGTGATCGTTGGTTCAATACCGGCGATCTTGTGCGCGAAATCGATGTTGGCTTTGCCATGGGCCTCAAGCACTACCAGTTTGTCGATCGCACCGGCGACACCTTTCGTTGGCGTGCTGAAAATGTGTCAACCAATGAGGTAGGGGAGGTGCTGAATTCCCACCCGCAGATCAATATGGCGAATGTCTATGGCGTAGAAGTGCCGGGTACCGAGGGCAGAGCGGGGATGGTGGCCTTTACCTTTGATGCCGATACCGACTTTGACTTAGACAGTTTTCGTAAGCTGGCGGATACGCAGTTGCCCGACTACGCGCGGCCAGTGTTCGTGCGTCTGCAGCAGGATACTGAAATCACGGTGACCTTTAAGCTGCTGAAGGGGAAGCTGCGCGAGCAAGCCTACCATCTGGATAGGGTGGGTAAAGATCGAGTGTATGTGCGCCACCCTCGCAGCGGTGACTATCGGGTGCTGGATGACGCCTTTTATCAGATGATCCTAGCGGCTGAGGCGGGTTACTAGGAGGGGATGCCTGCCTGCCAAGCCGGGAGTGAAGCCTTGAAGTTCATTTCAATCTGCAGCCTTTCGCAGGTGGCGGCTGTGCTGGAGAAGGAGAAACGTGCCCTGGGTCTTGATTGAAGATGTCGTGAAGATGACGACAATCGACAAAGAGTTCACCGTGAAACTCCTTTTGAATGCGCATCAACTAAGTCCAACTCGGTCTTTTGCAACAGCCAATTGGTCAGAGTAATTCGGTAGAGACGGTCAGGGTATTCCGGCAAGCCGGTCAAACGTTCGCAGCGCCCACATCAGTGTTTCGAAAAACCAGGGTGCCTTGGTAGGGGAAAAATAGCGGGGGAGGGCCGCAGTTTTTGCTCGGGCATAATTGAACAACACAATCCGGCTTCCTCCTGTCAACGCAATGCATGCCTGGACTGTGAATCTGATCCAATCAGAGATTGCGTGCCACCGCACCGAACGTATTGATGCTTTTCCTGCAGGTTTTTTCATATTGGAAAATGTCCGCCGGACGGGATCCCCTGTCCTTCATGCCCAGCAATATAGACCGCTTTATATGAGCGGTAGCGTAGAACTCATCATTCAAACAATACACCTACTTACCCGCAGTGCACTCCTGCAACTTTGGGGTAGGGGATTACCGCCTGCACGAAAGGTTCTCACGTTTTCTTGGAAACTGGCGCCTCGGTCGCTATTTCTTTCCAACTTTACTTATTCGTCCATCCACCCTGTGGACAACTAGGTGCCCAAATACTCTATTTAACATAATATATATTATGCGCACATGTGTATAAGTATTCGGATAGCCCCATCAGTGCCTTCAAACTGCTATTACAGTCCTTTTACCCCGTTTAGCGGATATTTGAGCGTTATCCATAGCCCCTGCTATCCACCCAGCAAAACGCCCGTTGCATGTTCTTATTGATTTAAAACGAAAAGCCTCTCACCACTTGAATGCGATATTCACTGCGGTAGATTTAACGGCTGGGTCAAAGATTCCGAATTACCCGGCAGCCTGAATTGAAACAGGCACCGTCCTGAGTGGTTTAGTAAAACCTGATTCTGCTTTGCAACCCGATCAAGATCCTCAGGCGTATAGCGAAGAAAGACTGCACGTTCGCCTGTGCTGGCAAACTCGCTCCTGGGCAATACGTAAGGCGCTCCTACGTGCATGGAATTGCTTTTACAGGGGCTTACCCTTGCGCTGTGCAAATCTGGTAAGCCTTAAAAGTGCTCGTTACGAACGTTATAGCGTTACTTCGCACACGACGTTCGATCTGGTGCATTTGTCGACGCTAGCGCTTGTACTTGCGGCTGGAGCTTCCTGGCAGCTGCGACAAACGATCCAGTCATCGGTCAACCACACTGGCTCTCGTAGAAGCGAACGACTGCCAGATATTGCTGATTAGAAGCCTTAGCGGGGTTGTTTCTGCCGCCACCGTCGGGCCTCCTGTGGCGGATTGTGAGGCTTATTGTGAGGCTGATTGTGATTGAACACTTTTAGCCTATGAGCCTCTGATCTGCTGTTCATATCAGCGTGTGTCACGCATAGCGCCTGAACGAAGCGAGTAACCCTCGCTACGATGCGCACTAAATAACGATATTATGTTAAATGGTGAGTCTTGATCTCATGCTTGCAAACAATTGCAAAGCGGTTTGCGGCGTTAAATAATCGACCAACGCACCGAATACGCTCTCGGGACTGTACTGATTCCTTGCTTAGCCGATGCGGCGAGCGCTGCAGGCTGTGCTGGCTCGAGTTGATTACTTCTCGTTGCAGAAGCTACTGAATGCCTCTTCGGTATTTTTGATCGCTTCGCGTTTAGCCAATTCCCACGGTCGCTCGCACCGTCCGCTATTCTCGCACCAACGGTATCCCGCTGAAGGGATACAGCCGTGCTCATCCCTGACTGAACCCACAACTGCAATGCCCTCTTCCGCTTTCTCTTCATTAAGATCAGCAAACTTTACAAGTCTCAGCGTCGGCTTAGGACTTCCCTCTGTGAGTTGGTAGCGTATTGCCAACAGCCCTTCACGGTGACCAGCGGTATCTATCCAGTCTCCATTGGGTGGCTTTTTATGAGAAACGATCACGCGATAGCGACCGTTCTCCTGGTTGATTTGGTGATTGTTCAAACCGACCTGATAGTGTTTGTAGTCCAGTGACTGCATCCAGCGATTTTGTACGGAAACGCTCCAATAATCCGCCTGTGGCGACTCGCCCTCAATAACAAGCGCTTCGTTTTCCTCCAGATAAAACCAGCTGCCGAAGTATTCATTATCAAAGGTTGGATAAAATACACCGCCAAATTCGGCACTATAGGCCTTCGGTGGATCTATTTGATTGGGTGCCTGCGATAACATCTCAGCAAGGGCGATCGCGCCATTGAGGGTATCGTTAAAAAACGAGGTGGCGTCACGCAGGGAAGCAGCGACAAGCGCTTCGCCGGATGGCTGGTATTCAGGTTCGTCGAGGTTGCGAATGCTAAAACGGCTTTCGGACTTTCCGTCCCTGCCATGGAAATACTGACGCACCATAACCATATGCACGTCACTCTCAAGTTGCAGCCAATTAATCTCGCGGTTTTCGGGCTGACTTTGCGCAAGCACAATAGTGAAATTCCCGTCATCGTCAAAGATCATGCTTTCGCTGGATATATTGGCTGCAGCGCGATTCCAGCCATTAAGTTGGCTGCCATAGAGCATGAAGCCCAGGTATTCGGCATCACCCCGGTTACCCGTAATTTCGTAACGATACCGAGGTGATAATTCCGCGGTGTGATAGATAGCATCCGGGCTGTCACCCAAAAACTTGCGATAGTCCCCCATCCAGTCCGTGAATGACGGATCGTTCTGACTACCCTTCGCCAGCTTCATCTCAAGTGAAGCTGATGCTAATTGCGCCAGGTACTGCAAACCATCCAGTCGTTCATTGTCGGTAGCTGCTGCTGTAAAAACACTTTCACCACCTGCCTCGAGACTGGTAGTGAACTCACGCCATGCTCGCGCGGCGTCACTGCCTTCAGCCCACTGCGCCGGCGGAACATTAATCACCTTTCGAGATTGCATCGTGCCGAGGGCATAAGCGCCAGCAACAAGCACTAGTACCAAGAGCACAGACATTACTTTGTTCATCGGATAGTCCTTAACAGATAGCGGAGCCGCGACGCCTTAAGTGTCGCCAGAGCAGAACGATCAGCAGAAATACTAGTACCAGCCCGAGTCCCGCCGCAAGTAGTAGCTTGTAAAACACAGCAGGGAACCATCGCCGGTTCGACGTTAAATCCCCGGGCATCAATTGAAGACGTGAATATAACTGCGAATAGGCGGCAGCGCCCTCTCCCGCCAGGCCTTTGATGTCGAGCTTGTTTTTTTCCAGCGGATCAGTTTTGACATCATAAAACCCACCGCCCTCGTACAGCTTCCAACGTCGGTCGAAAGCATAGCGTGCAGGTTTGCCTGTGGGCCAGCGCGGCTCGTAATGAATAAAAATATTGTCACGCTGCAGTGTTCGCTGTTGCCCGGTGAGAATAGGCAATAGGCTGACACCATCGCCAGGATAGCTTTCTGGAAGCTCTATACTCGCCAGGTCGGCGAGAGTCGGTAGAACATCATTGAAGTTAACCAAGGCGTTACTCTCTAACCCTGATAGCAGAGACCCCGGGCCCCATGCGATAAACGGTACTCGCGTTCCCGCATCGATAGTTTTCCCTTTGCCCCCGCGTACCGTGGTTCCACGTTGGAGGCTGACAATATCACGCGCGGTACCGTTGTCTCCTATGAACAGGATGACAGTGCGGTCCGCCAGGCCTTCCTGCTCGATTTTGCTACGAATATTGCCAACGAGCTTATCCATGTACGCCATCATGGCGGCGAATTTATCCTGATCATTTGCAGAGTGATCTTGCATATCTGGCGTAGTGACCCAAGGGTCATGTGCCAGCACCATCGGGTAGTAGATGAAAAACGGCTGCGACTGCTGTTCGCCAATATAATCAAGCACATAATTATTGAATATGTCGGGGCCATAGGCGGTTGGCCCGTGTTGTATCAGCTTTCCGTTGTGGTTCAGTAGTGGCGCCCAGAAGCGTGAACCAGCCTGCTCATTGGTAAGCTGCCAAAGCAAATATTCGTCGAAGCCTGCATCGGAAGGCATTGAGCCTTGAATATCCTGAAAACGATTATCGTAGAGTTGCCATTTACCCGCGACAACAGTGCTGTAGCCTGCTTCTTTCAACACATGCGCAAACGTAGCCTGGTTGGGGTCAAGGTAACCGAAGTGATGATAGTTACGGAAATTGTATTGCCCGGTCATGATTTTAACGCGCGAAGGGGTACACAAAGGCTGTGCATGAGCGTATTCAAAACGCACACCATCGCGCGCGAGTTGGTCAATGTTCGGAGTCTGGTAGGATTCACCGCCATAAGCGCCAATCGTTTCAGCGCCGACATCGTCGCTCAAAATGAGAATGATATTAGGAGGAACCGCAGACCTTAAGTCCGCAGCGCCGCTCAGTAACGCGGCAAACACAAGGGTAGCAAAGACTGCTCTACAGGGCTTCTTCACTGTGTTGATCGCGCGATAACTTCGTCGCTTTCGCGCCAGCCATACCGAACGGCCTTGACCAATACCTGCGATTCAGCAGGAACAGATACTGGCCCGCTATAGAGCAACCAACGCTCGCCATTATCCAGACTATAACCGACAGAGCTGCCCGCGCTTACTGGCATCGCCGTCAATACGTTATCCTTTATCGATACTGTAGGGCTACTTGTCACGAAGCGCTCGCCGCCAGGTTCGAAGCTATCGACCATGTCGTTCTCTGATTGCTCGCTCCAGTCCCCTACTCTCGCCAGATGAGCTTCCAGCGCCTGGCGCAAGCGCTGTAATTCGTTGGCGTAAGCTGGATTTGAAGCAAGATCGATCAATTCATGAGGGTCAGCTTTAATATCGTACAACCGTTCCTTGCCTGCCGGTTGAAACCAACGAGCTTGTTGGGGGTTAAGTTTTCCCCCTAGATGCATTTGCCTCATTTCTCGAACCATAGCGATGTTTTCGCGAAACTCCAGCGGATGGCCCATCTCCAGTTCAGGGTACCAACTTCGAATGTACCTGAAACGCTGGTCGCGAACACTCCGTTGCCGGTCGTTAACCTCGTCGATGCGATCCCGGGATGAAAACACATAGGTTCTGGGTGTAGCTGCTGGGTCGAGAAAATTCTCGCCGTGGAGGTATTCAGGTGGCTTGATAGCGCTGAGCTTGAGTATGGTTGGCGCAATATCCACAAAGCTCAATAGGCGTTTGTCCAGCTGTCCTGGCTGCAGATGCGCCGGCCTGAAATGATCGGGCCAGCGGATAATCATGGGGACACGTGTACCCGCGTCATGCAATTCGCGTTTTGCCCTGGGCAAACCATCGCCGTGGTCTGTCGTCCAGATGACAATGGTATCCTCCGCCAAACCGTCGTTTTCCAGTTGCTGCAGTATCTCCCCAACCCTCGCGTCCATTAGCGCAATGTTGTTGTAATGGCGGCTAATGTCATCACGCACCGTTTGGGTATCAGGATAATAAGGGGGAACTACAACCTGATCGGAAGAAACAACGGTTGGCGCATCGGCGTCCAGGCGCCACCAGCGCATGCCCTGCATTATCAGGTGGGTGAAGCTGTTTGGCATTGTTCCCAATGGGGTGAATACGCCACTTTCATGGGTCTCCATAAAATTGATTAATGCGAAGAATGGCTGCCCATCCGCTTTGTCGCGCCAGCCCGACGCTTTACTGCCCTGGGCGTCCCAAATGGTAAAAGGGCCGCTGTTAGCAGCAGCATGACTGAATTGGTAGTCCAGTTTGAAGTCGGTGTAAGTGTAGTAACCTGCAGCTCGCAGCAGCTCGGGATAGGCTTTGACCTCCACTGGCGGCACGCTGAAGTATCCACCCTCCGGACGACCGCTGGTGCGCATGTGTTGAGTGCCGGTTGATATCTGGTGCATGCCCAATATGTGCCCTGCCCTGCTGGGTGCACATACGCCAGCCGTGGTAAAGACATTGGGGAAGCGCACTCCTTGCCGGGCCAGTGCGTCGAGGTTTGGAGTCACAGCAACATTATCGCCAAAAGCGCCTACTCTCGCGCTCATGTCCTCGGCCATCAAGATCAGGACATTTGGCCGCTGTGCGTCAGCAGTGAAAGCACCAGAAGCAAAGAAAAATAGCAGAACACCCGATAGGAGAATTCTCACTTTCGATACTCCACAAAGATGGGCGACGTCCAGGCGCGCGGTTCGGCAGGCGCTATACAGTTATTATCTCTCGTCGCGAATTCGCCAATGCAGTAATTGCGCTTTATACATTCGCCGGCCTCATCGAAATCACAGCCGAAGGGATCTCCGCCGATCAGTGGCTCCGCTGCCTGAATAACGCGCGCATAATAGAGCGCCGCTCGGCCTTTTTGAGGGTAGGCTGCATCCTCGAATTCAGCGGTACAAGTCGATCCATCCTGGGGACAGTCGAAGCTTCTCCAGGGGTCCTGCACCAGTGGGGCAATTTTTTCATCCGGGCTTACCTGTGGCTGAATCTTCACAATTTCTATGCGCCTTAGGGTCTTACGCTTATTCCCTCCGGGGCGGTAGCACTCTCCCCCACATAGCGACTCGACCCGCTCTTTGCCCAGCGCAGCAACCGCATAGTCAGGGCAGCCGGGTATTTGTTCAAATGCCCCCAAAGCACTGACCCTGAACCTTGGGCTTGCGGTCATTATCACCTCGCTGCCCATTGGGGTCTCGCCAGTGGGTCCATTGATCAGATCGAACCACACCAACATGCGGTCTCCCGACGTTGCGTAGACATTGCGGCTGTCCAGTGCCTGCCAGATGGAGTCCCGGTCTCGACCGTTAGTATGTGCTGCCACCAGGCCGCCGGTGTAATAGAAGGAGCCGCCTTCCCGGTCTGCCTTGAACGGATAGACATCGTTGCCGCCCACGCTCTTGCTGTCTGTGTAAAGTACCCGATTCGTCTCCTTGTAGCTGCTACCGGGTCTTGCCTGATGCCCATCACTAGACCCGATCAACCCCATCTTTACGCGCTTTGGCTCACCCTGGGCATCAAACCCGAGAGCAAGATTGTACTGAGCTGACATACGTGGCACATAAGCCGCACTCGGTTGAAAGCTGTCTTGCAATTGACCGCAACCCTCCCAATCATCGAGCGTTGTTTCTTTGAGCGTCTTGCGGCCCGCCATACCCTCTTTTTGGAGATACTCAGCAAGCGCTTTCGCCACAGACTCTTCGCAGGTTTTTGACGCCGGATCGTCACAGCGACTGCGAACTATTTTCTCAGCCTGTCTGCAGCAAGGCGTGAAACTCTCAGTGGCACGAGGACAAGAGCGCTCACCATCACTGGACACAGATACTCTGTCGAAATCAAAAAACAACTCAGAATTTCCATGGCCGGAAAATACTTCAACAAGCTTCTGGTAGCGCTCTTCGTATTCGTCTAATTGGTCCCTGAAGTCCGCGTCCAAGGGGTTCACGTTGCCCCAGGCCAGGCCGTGGGGAATGACGAGGCTGTCAAAGCCCCATTCGTCTAGCTTCCGATAGAGGCTTGTCGGTGTTAACGCAACTTCCCGGCAACTAGCAGGCAATTGACCCGCTGGCACATTATCCGGACAAACCGGCACCGAGCTGCCTTCCGCCGAGTACCAGCCAAAATCCGAGGCCACCTCAAAATCTTCCTTGAGGCTCATCAACCCAAGGATAAATCGCGGTGCCCGGCTAATGTCATAGAGGGCCTTCGCTGCGATGGGCCGAGTAGGAGTCATCCCCTCCTCCCAGGTGCGAATAATCACGTTCTTATGGCCGTAATGACTGGGGACATCATCCCTGTTCATGTTGGACCACTCCCAACCAACGAATGAAACCATGTCGGGATTATCAGGGTCTCCGGCGTTTTCGTTACATGCCTGAATGGTTTTCACAGTATCAGCCCAGACTCTCGGACTGAGACTTTCTGCATGATCATTGATGCTCCAGAAATCCAGAGCGGAGCAATAGCGAGCAAAGTCGCAGGCGTCGGCTGGAGTCACTTTCCCGGTGCCTTTCATCAGTTTTGTGTTGAAAACATAGGCATCGAGAGAATAATTGCTGTGATTGTGAAGATCGCCAAACAATACTCTCGGCTCGCCCCTTACTTTTACGGTTTCTATGTTTTCGGCTGTTCGAGGACTATGAATGGGCGCAGCTGATTCCCATGGACCGCCGAACCAGCCACTGCCCACTGCGTAAAACCAGGTAACAGCGCCCAGCAAAAAAAGCACAAGGAACAACAGGGTTTTCTTAATCATAGAGATATCTTCTCGAAGTCTCTTGCCGGTGCTTCAGCTACTGAAGGATGAGTTCAGCGGCTCTTATCAAGTATGGATGATACCAGGGTGCCTGCGGATCCTCCTCTGGCACAGCGTAATCGGCGCGCAATTGGGACAGACGTTGCTTTAAGACAGCGGTTAAATCTGCGTAACCAGCTTGTCCGTACAAGTTGACCTGATCGTGTGGGTCGGTTTCCAGGTCAAACAGTTCCCACTCACCGTCCTGGTAGTAATGAATCAACTTGTAGCGGCCGGTATTAATTCCGTAGTGCCTGGCTACCCCGTGGAAGCCGGGGTTTTCATAAAAATGATAGTAAAGATCCCGCTCCCATGTCTGTTCCGGGTTTTCTATCAAAGGCATCAGGCTAAGCCCATGCATGGGAGAAGCGATATTGACCCCCGCTGTTGCAAGCAAGGTTGGTGCGAAGTCGATGTTCTGGACCATTGCTTTAGTGACGCTGCCTGCAGGGATAACCCCGGGCCACTGCATTAGCAACGGTATTCTTGAAGAGACTTCGTCCATCCAACGCTTGTCGAACCAACCATTCTCGCCAAGAAAAAAGCCCTGATCCGATGTGTAGATAATAATGGTGTTGTCGGTAAGACCTGAGCTCTCCAGGTGATCGAGCAGCCGGCCTATCTCCCTGTCCATACTTTTAATCGATGCGAGATAGGTCTTTATGTAACGCTGATACTTCCAACTTATAATGTCCTTTTCACTGAGCTCCGCGTTCGTAAAACTGACATTGCCCGCTTCGAAGGCATCGCGCCAATGACGTTCTTGCTGCGGCGTCAGATTACCCCCCATCTTGAGCTTGACGTCTTTATCGGTCATGTTCTCAGCGATACTCATACGGGCCTGTTGACGCGCCTGTACCTCGTTTTCCATGGAACGAAACAGGCTTGCTGGCTCGACTATCTTTTGATCATCATCCCAGGAGGCTAGTTCCTGCGGGGCAGGCAACCAATCGCGATGCGGCGTTTTGTGACTGTAATAGAGAAAAAACGGTGCCTCAGTTTTAGCCGCTTCAGTGAGCCAATCTATCGCACGATCTGTCACCAGTTCCGTGACGTAACCGACAGATTCCTGTTTGCCTTGTGCCGTGCGAAATACCGGGTTGTAGTAAGAGCCCTGCTCGAAATTATTGCTAATCACTTCCCAGTGATCAAACCCAACAGGATCACTATAGAGATGCCACTTGCCAATGACGGCGGTATGGTAGCCTGCGTCTTGCAAAAGCCTGGGCAACGTCTGCTGGTTGCCATCGAAGGCGCCAGACCATTCATTACTGTAAAAACCATTACCGTGACTGTGCTTCCCGGTGAGCATAGTCGCGCGGCTTGGTCCACAAATTGCGTTTCCCACATACGCTCTATCAAAACGAATACCGTTGTTGGCTATACGATCAATATTGGGAGTCTGTATCAGGCTATCATCGTAGGCGCTCACGGCTCTGGTGGCGTGATCATCAGACATGATGAAGACAATATTGGGAGGCTCTGATAGCCAGCCAACTTGCGGAAAAACCATCAGGAGGCAAGGCAGGATGTAACGTAATCCAGTCATAGTCGCTTCTCTCGCGATAACCAAAGTATCTGGCACCAGGGTCGGGGGACAGACGATACTCCCGGATGATGCTTGCGCCTTATGTTGACGTCTTATTGTTCAGGTACCACTCAAACTATAGAAAAATGATCTATGAGTCTAATATCGCGTGATGAGCTACCGATTTTCAGCTCATAATTGCCCTCGAGCACGATCATTTTTTCGCGCTCGTTACAGTACGCCTGGAGCTCCGCAATGGGAACCTTAATGCTGATTGAACCTGACTCTCCGGCCGCCAGGCCAACTTTGGTGAAAGCCCTGAGCGCTTGTGCGGGACGTTCCATGCCCGCCTGCGGGTCACAGATATAAAGTTGCACTACTTCCTCACCATACCGTGTGCCGGTATTGGTCACAGTCACCGTGACCTCCAGAGTGTCCGAGGCAACAAGCTCGCGCTTCGCCAGCCTACAATCCCTGTAGTCAAACGATGTGTAGGAAAGGCCATGGCCAAAAGGAAACAGGGGTTGAATGGCTTGCTTATCGAAGTGCCGATACCCTACCAATAGCTCTTCTTCGTAATAAACCTTTCTGTCGACACCCGGGAAACTGCGCTCAGAAGCATGTGCTGGACTATCACTAAGTTGTTTTGGAAACGTCACGGGCAATTTGCCCGAAGGATTATTGTCACCAAACAAGGTATTGGCGATAGCTGTTCCTCCTTCCATGCCCGGGTACCAGGCATCCAAAATAGCAGGAACATCATCTGCCCAAGGCATAGTGACAGGGCCGCCATGGATAAGAACAACGATGGTATTAGGGTTCTTTTGAATGGTTTCGTTGACCAGTGTGTTTTGTTTTTCACCCAGACTGAGTGTCTTTCTGTCTCGAACCTCCGAATCAAGACCAGGTCTGTGACTCAGACCTAAAAACAGCAGCACTGCGTCTGCCTCTTCAGCGGTTTTAACCCACTGAAAGCGTCCCTGGTTCTGCTGGTGCAGCCCTTTCAGGGGCGTGACTTCGTAGGGGGGCCAGACGCCAGCACTGCCGCCCCATAAAGGCCAGCAATTACGGCGCTTGAGTTTAGGCCCCAATAAAGCGACTTTGGGTGTTTTTGCCGGGTCCAGGGGTAGCAAATTTCCCTGGTTTTTGAGTAGCGTCATGCCCTGCTCTGCCATTTCCAGCGCAAGCGCCTGATGCTCTGAAGTGTTGCGATCTCCGGAGTCCGCAGAATCATCCAGGTGACGACTGAGAATCATCACTCTAAGCAGTCCAGCCAGGTTCTCGTCAAGTTCACTCTCGGTGAACAACCCGGCGTCGTAAGCTGCCTTGATATTTTTGTGTCGGTAACTACTGCCCTTGCCGGGCATCTCCAGCCCCAAACCGCTTTTGACACAGGCTTCCGGGCTGCTGGTTCGTCTGGCGGCAAACCAGTCTGTCACTACAAAACCGCGAAACCCCCAATTGCCTCGGAGACGGCGCTTGAGTAAATCCTCGTTCTCACAGGCCGCTATCCCATTGACCGCATTGTAAGCCGCCATGACACTCCACACGTCGGCCTGTTCCACTGAAGCCTTAAAGGCGGGCAGATAGATTTCCTGCAGCGCTTTTTCCGAAAGCTCACTGCTATTACTCATCCGCTGGGTTTCCTGATTGTTGGCACAAAAGTGCTTAACACAGGCTGCAACTCCCTCACTTTGCGTACCCCTGATCATTGGTACAGCGAGTCTCGAGTTCAGCAGCGGGTCTTCGCTAAGATATTCGAAGGTTCGACCATTGAGCGGCGTTCGGGTGATATTAATTGCCGGGGCCAACACCATGCGCGCCCCAACCGCCTTTGCCTCTCTCGCGAGAGCCGCCCCAAACCTTTGCATCAAGCGCTCATTCCAGCTGGCCGCGTGGCTGATACCCGCAGGAAATGCAGTACAGCGCTTACCACTGGAGTGAAAGCCAATTCCGCGAGGGCCATCTGTCATTTTGAAGGAATTGATTCCCAGGCGAGGCACCGGTTTGGTTCCCCAAAAGCCCTGACCCGCGCACAGGGAGAGCTTTTCATCCAGAGTGAGTGATTCAAGGAGGCTACTGAGGCGCTCTTCCAGTGGCGCATCGCAGTTGCGAAACAAGGGTGTTGTGGCCACGACTCTAGTCACCTCAGTTTTGGTCTTCGCCGAAGACCCCACAATACACTCAACGGTTAGTGACGACCAGATTCCGTTGCTGGTCGGTAATGACGGGTGATAAGACAGCGCAGCAAAGACTGTGGGCAATGCTGCGCTGATCGTGCTCTAAACAAAACTAAAAATTGTACCGAATGCCAAGATACCCGGCTGCGCCAGTGGTATTAAAGCCACCGACCTCTGCGTAGTCCTCGTCGGTGACGTTCTCTACACGACCGAACAAGTGCAAGGAATCGAGCACACGCCAATCGGCGCTTATGTCGAGCACCTCATAATCGTCCAGCGACTCACCGCTGGTGCTCACCGCATCGTAGGCACCTCGCAGGTTCATGCCTAAAGCCAGACGATCAGACGTCGTTTGCCACTTCAACCCGAGATTAAAAAATTGTTCGGGGCGACGCGCGCGCTGTTCGCCGGAGGAGTCACTGGTGTCGTTATAAGTGTAATTCCCGTCAATCGTAAAACCGGCAGCCAGTGGAGCGATCGCGACGAGTTCCACTCCTTTAGAGTCTGATGTGCCGCCTTCCTGCAAATAGCCTGAAAAGAACTCCAGGTCGAAAAATATTTCATTATCGATTTGCTGATCAAAGTAAGTTGCCTCCAGGTAAAGGCCTTTGTCCGAGGCCCAGGTCAAGCCAACGTCATAGCCATCGCTCTCCTCGGCATCCAACTCAACCAGACTGGCCGGCGGATAGCTGTCGGCGTTATATGCGATCTCGTAGAGGCTGGGTGCGCGGAAACCAGTGCCATAGGCCGCCTTGAGTTTCATCTCGCCAGAGCCAACCATGAACAGGTAGGCCCCACTCAGACGATAGGTCGTATGTGTGCCGAAGTCTTCGTTATCATCATAGCGGGCACCGGCAGTGACAAATACGTTCTCAAAATGGTTACCCTGATACTCAAAGTAATAACCATCCTGATCGCGCTCGCCGCTGCTATAGCCATCATCAAATGAATCGGTGCGTAAATCTGCGCCATAAACCAGTCTTATCGCATCAGATGTTTTCCAGGAGCCGAGGTAGCTGGTGCGTTCAAGCTCCCCTTCCCCGCCAAACGTGGGCTCGGCCCCGGTGTAAAATTGGCGGTCGGTTTCTGAGTTGGTGTAAGCAAGGTCATGAGAAAAGCTGCCGTGCTGATACGCTGCGCTTGCACGCCAGGCCTGTTGTTCATAGTCATAACTGCAGTCATTGGAAGGCATAAAACTGTTATCAAAGCAGTCGTCGTATTCCCCGTCTCCATCCACATCACGCGCCACTAATTCGAAGCGCAAGTCATCTGTCGCATTCCAGCCCAAACGACCGTGAAATGTTGTGTTGTCGTAGCCATCTTTATCGCGACTGGTATCAGCGGTTGTGGCATTGAAACCATCGGTACTGTAGTCAGCAGCACTGGCTGAAAAATCTACCGTTCCATTGCCAACTGCAGCATTGGCGGCCATTCGCTGGGTGTCGTATCGCCCACCCTCTGCCTCGACCGCTCCTGTAAAACCGGTACGCGTTGTGTCTGTTTGAATATTGATCACGCCGCCCGCATCCGCACCGTACATCAACCCCTGAGGACCGCGCAGAATTTCTATGCGATTGATACCGGCGCTCATCAAATGTTCAAAATTCGGACTAATCTGGATTCCGGAGGGGTCCGAGACATCTATACCATCGACATAGGCACGGGTTCGATAGCCTTCTTCACCTCTAATGCGCACGGTTGCCGGGGCTCCCACGCCTCCAGTATTCGTCACGGCAACACCGGGTTGCGTGCGCAGGACATCATAGAGTGATGCGTAGCCGCGAAACTGTATTTCGCTGGCAGAGACTACCGACACGGAGGTTCCAATTTCCCTTAGAGGCATGGGAACTCGCGAGGACACCACGATAATTTCTTCGAGTTTATTGCTATTTTGTGCGGAGGCGGCACTCGCGGCTACTGCTATTGCGAGCGCAGGAATGAGCTTATTCAAGTTGAGATCCTCAATTGCCAAAAATGGGCGACTGAGGGAGGGAATCCAGGAGACACAACGCAAGCGCTGGGCAACCGTGTATGAAGCCCTCCGCTCCATCGTTGCTTGGTTCTGGCTGGTTTCGGGCTCTCAGCAATTGCTGTCGACCGTTGCGGGGGCAGCGGAGGAGGATGCGGTGCATCACCTCACTTCCCATTTAACCTGCACTGCCTGAGCGAGAGCTCAGCGTGACAGGCACCTGGACCGGGAACGGACTTTAAGGAAGTTGCCGGTGGCTGTCAATCAGTATGGCTCGGGGCCACACGTTCTATCGCGGGCAAGCGCCAATGGCCCTGGAGAAATCTCTGTTCAGGAAGGTAGATTCTCATCGTAAGTGCAAAATTATCAGGCGGGCTGGGGAGCCAATTTGCCTGCATCTTTTCAGGCGCTGCGTGTTGAATGTATAGATCCAGCGATCCATCTGGGTTGAAAACCAGGGGGTCCCTATCCCCTATCGCATAACGACCAATGGGATTTTGAACCAGAAAACCGGCTTCGTCGTAGACGGTGACTGACCAAAATGCAGTGGCAGGCGGCGTTTCTCCGGCGGGAAAATGCAATCTATATGATCCAGACCCCGTTAGCGGCTGGCCGTCTGCGTCCTGCGCCGAGTTAGGGTAGACAGCCTCCTGGGGCGGCAATGCGCCAAGGCCTACCATTGCTACACCAGTGCGCACACCATAATGCGTACCGTAAGTGCCTATGAGCTCGCGTCTAACGGACCAACCGTTTTCCAGAGCCGTTTTCTTTGCCAACTGTCGGGTAATACCCTCATGTGTGTAGTGCTTTGCCAGGTCTAATAGCCATGCCGACAGCAGTCCGGCGCTAAGGGCTTTGCCGGGAACCAGGCCGATGCTGGCAATAGTCTCCAGTATTTCTGCGTCCGCGGGACTTGGGGATTGGGCAGACAGCAGCTGCGAAAACAGCGAAAAGAACTGCTTACCGCTCATGTCATAAATTTGCTGTGAGGGATCCTTTTGAGTATCCATCGCAACAGATCTCGCACCACCAGGACCAGCAATCGACTTTCCTGTGGTCCACTGTTCCAGTGGAGTCAGCGAAAACTGCTGTTGCAGCCTGGCAACATTCTCTACGTCTTCAGGCCCGTTCGTCTGAATTCGACCAATGATCCAAACCATATTAGTGGGAGACGTGATGATATTCAGGTCTGGCAGGGCCACGCCTTGCCAATCAGGGCCCGTTATCAGGTATTTACCGGCGGTCGTACCCTGTTTGCGCTTTCCTACCGTGGCGAACACGTTTGTCCACGCGTCCATTAGCGGCATCACATAGTAGCGCCCCTGTGTATCTGGAACGCTGAGGACTACAGGACTATCTTGCAGATTAAGCCAGGCCGTACTATAGAGCGTGTCGTTATTGGGGCGCACGACATTGCGAAAAGTGTGGTCTGGAAAGACCTGCCCGTGGCTAAACTCGTTTGCCAGGCTGGCACTTGCTTGCGAGCGTCGGGTCAACTCCATCAGCACCAGGGGGTAACCATAGACATAGGCCTGAGCTGCTACTTTTACGTGTGCAAATGCCCCATAGATTGCGGCGAGAACCAATAAGAGTGCGACTACGATGGTCGTCTTTAGTTTGCCGCTCATCCGGCGTGAAGGCCGTTTAGCGCTGGTTCAGTAGACATATTTGTTCTCTATCGCTTTTTTAGTGGTCTGCCAGTGTCCTATATGTACGAGATTGAATAAAGTGGAGACACAAATCGGGAGCAACGCAATGACAGAAACCCGCAAACATTGGAAAAGCCTTTTGGACCAGCTGGGAACTCGCCAGTCTGATGCAGAAGCCATGGGCGGTCCTGAGAAAATTGCAAAGCAGCACGCCAAGGGCCGCTTGTCGGCAAGAGAACGCCTGGACCTTTTGTTTGACCCAGGCACCTTTAGCGAAATTGGCGCACTAGCCGGTGGCAACCACCCGGGCGGCCAGCCTGCTATAGCGGGAGATGGGATCGTGGGCGGCACGGGGAAGGTGCATGGCCATAGCGTGGTCACGCTGGCGGAAGATTTTACAGTCAAAGGTGGATCAATAGGCCACGCCAATGCGGCAAAACGCACTCGCCTGGTTCGCTTGGCGCTGGAGCAACAGTTACCTCTGGTCATTATTCTCGACGGCGCTGGCGAGCGCGCGGGAAATACACAAGAGCGCTATCCCAACACACCCAACGACCTGCAGCTGGTTGCAGATCTCAAGGGGCAAGTTCCCGTCGTCAGTATGATAATGGGTTCCTCCGCCGGTCATGGTGCACTTACCGGCATGTTTGCAGATTTTATCGTTATGCTTGAGGGTGCAGTGCTGTTTACTGCGGGCCCTCCTCTCGTGAAGGCTTCGCTGGGTTTGACCGCGACACCGCAGGAGCTTGGCGACGCACAAATGCATGCTACCCAAAGCGGGGTGGTTCACAATCTCGCTGCCAGTGAGGACGAAGCATTCTCGCAAGTGCGTTATTATCTTTCACTGATGCCTCAGCGTGCGGGAGAGCGACCCGCTAGCTGCACTGACTCCGGCTCGGCCCAACCTGCCGTTAGAGATGACATGCTGGACTTACTGCCACCGTCCGGCAATCAAGGCTATGACATGCGCCTGATATTAACGACGCTGGCAGACAGCCAGTCGGTTTTTGAACTGCAACCAGGCTTTGGCGGCTCTATCATTTGTGCCCTGGCGCGCATCGGCGGCATTCCATTGATGATTGTTGCAAATCAACCCCTGGTGCTGGCGGGTGCCATTAATCGAGATGCAGCAGAAAAAGCCACTCACTTCATCGACGTCGCTAACAATTTCGATTTACCACTACTGATGCTTTTGGATAACCCCGGCGTTATGCCAGGGCCACAGTCAGAGTCCGAAGGGATCCTTAAAGCCGCAGGTCACATGTTTGCGGCCCAGCGCCGTTACACAGGACAAAAAATTGTCGTGACATTGCGTAAAGCCTTTGGGTTTGGCTCATCCGTCATGGGCATGAACCCCTGGGACGGGCAGGCCATTAGCATCGCCCTGCCCTCTGTATCGCTGGGCGGAGTTCCGGCCATAGGAGGCGCAGAGGCCGCAAAAGTCAGTGAAGAAGAAGCGAGTCAGTTGCAAGAATTACAATCCGGTGCATGGGTGCCTGCTGACGCGATGGCTTTTGATAAAGTGGTGGATCCGCGATTATTGCGCAACGAGATTCTCGACGTCCTGCAAAGAGATTAATGCAATTGTTATCCCGGGCCACTAATGTCGATTCTCAATAGCCGCCGCCAGGTCAAGGCAGCGCTTTGCCTCTTCCACATGCAGGGCTTCGACAAGCTTTCCATTAATCACAACGACGCCCTTGCCGGCTTTAGCCGCTTGTTCAAAGCCTGAGATAATCTCCGTCGCAGCGGCTATTTCAGCCTCATCCGGCGCAAAAATCTCGTTCGTAATGGCCAGTTGTTTCGGGTGTATAAGACTCTTTCCGTCAAATCCCAGGTCCCTGCCTTGTTGGCAGGATTGTCGCAATGCATCGTCATTTTCAAGGTCCAGCTGGACGCCATCAATGGCTTCCAGTCCATTAGCTCGAGCTGCATACACACAGAGGTTTAACGCAGCAATAAAGCCTAGACGATCGCTTGTGTGCCTTACGCGGGTGTCTTTCGCCAGATCAGAAGTACCAAGCACCAAACCCTTTAGCCTGGGATGAGCAGACGCCACCTCCGCGATATTCAGAATACAGCGGGGTGTCTCCGCCATCAGCCAGATGTCGACATCTCGATGACAGCCACTGGCATCTATAGCGGCGATCGCGTCGCACACTTCAGCCGCACTGGATATCTTGGGTATCAAAATGCCATCGGGCGGTGTCGCTAGATTAGCCAGACTGCGAATATCATCCTCAGCCCAGGGCGAGTCCAGGGCATTAATGCGCACTATGAGCTCCCTATGACCATACCCGCCGACCTCCAATTCGGCCATCACCTGATCTCTGGCCTGTTGCTTGGCCTCGGGAGAAACCGAATCTTCCAAATCAAGGATCAGACTGTCTGCGGCTAGCGTGCGCGCTTTATCGAGGGCCCGGTCGTTAGAGCCGGGCATATAGAGCATGGAGCGTCGTGGGCGGACTGGCATGAGTTATCCAAAAATTGAGAAAAACAGCAACCACCTTATCAGTCGAGCGCCTATACTCAAATGCTCGCGTTATCTGATCGTTAATGCAGGTGGATTTGGCAGATTCCAACCTGTGGCTCTCCGATCAGCTTAACTACAATCGATAAAAATTCAGGACCTCAGCATGGATATTAATCTGGACGGCGAAACCGAAGGACCGCTTAAGGGCATTCACGTGCTCGACATAACATCGATGATTACCGGTCCACTATGCAGCCAGATGCTCGGTGACCTTGGCGCTGATGTGATCAAGATCGAGCCTACCCATGGTGAAGTTTCGCGCTGGCTCATGCCTCCGGAAAAAGATGGCCTTACCGGCTTCTATTGCCAGATGAACCGCAATAAACGCAGCCTGGCGTTAAACCTGCAGTCAGAGGAAGGGGTAGCGGTGTTAAAACAACTGGCTGCAAAGGCCGACGTCGTGGTGGAAAATTTCCGCGCCGGCGTTGCCGATAGACTGGGTATCGGTTATGAGGCGCTCAAGTCGATCAATGATCGTCTTATTTATGCCGCTATCTCTGGATTTGGGCCAACCGGGCCTTATTCCAATCGCCCTGCCTACGACCCGATTGCCCAGGGACTGGTGGGCATGATGCATATTCAGGGAAAAGCATTTGACGGCAAGCCACACCTTATCCAGTCTGCCATTGTCGACAAGACGACGGCAACCACCGCCGCAGGCGTGGTTCTCGCTGCGCTCTATGCACGTGATAGCGTTAACGGAACAGGTAAAGGCCAAAGGGTCGATGTTCCAATGATCGATGCCTACGCCGCCAACTCCCTGCCGGATATGCTCCCTGTAGACAGCTTCCAACCCTCGGACATGCCAGACCCGGAACCGCTGGCTGTATTGCGCACCTTTGCAACCCAGGATGGCCATGTAGTCGGTATGGCGCTTCAGGATAATCATTTTGCCGGGCTATGCGAATCGCTGGAATGTACCGAGTTGCTTGAACGAGAGGGAATGCGAAATGTCGGGGAGCGGGTTGCTCAATTTGAGCCCTGGTTGGATGCTATTGAAGCTGAAATCGCTAAATGGCCAACCGATGAGCTGTTGTCCCGCTTCGATGCCAATGGGGTGCCCTTCGGAAAAGTAAAAACCATTCGTGAATTTGCAGAGGATCCGCAGGCGAAGCACAATCGCACCTTATTCGAGGCCGAGCACCCTGATATCGGAACGCTGCGCTATGTGCGTTACCCCGGGCACTTTTCGGAGACGCCAGCCAGTCTCACCCGTCATCCACCGAGGTTGGGCGAGCACAGCAAAGAAATTCTGGGCGAGGCAGGATATGGCGAACTGGAAATTCAGACTTTGCTCGAAGCGGGCGTGATTGCCTGATGTCAGGAGGTGACAGGCACCAACTCATTACTTCGACGCACCTTTTTGCGCAGGCCTGCCGGTAAATCCCTGGCCACCTGCCGCAACAGCCGCTTGCGATAACCAGTCACCTGTCGATAAGTTTCCAGCGATGGGAAACGGCACATGACAACAAGGGCGTCTTGCGCTAAAACCAGCCTGGAAGCGTCCTTGTAAATACCCAGGTAAGAACCGAGCATGGCCGCAATCGAGCGACTGAGGTGCATATACTCTGCGTTAATTACGATCCCCTGCCGACTCATGACCGCGCCCAAGCCCATTGCTAATTCAAGTCGTCGCTTGATGCCATCAGTACCTTCTTGATAAAGCACCAATGGGAAGTCCATACCGAGTGGTGCCAGCTTCGATTCAGCCAACGCAGCCTCAACCAGTGTCGCTATTTCTTCGTGATTGCCCTGCAGCTTTTCAGGTTCACTTCCCAATGCCAGCATCGACTCGGCTATAGCGTCAGCGTCAGCGGCAAAAATTGATTGCAGGTAGCGCAGTGCGGGGCGCCATATTTCACTGACATCAACACTGTTGCCCCAATCGATGAAATGCAGCTGCTGGTCCCCGTCTACCATCAGGTTGCCTGGATGCAGGTCACCATGAAACTCCTGGTAGACAAACATATGAGAAAGTACGGTATGCAGGAACGTGCGCCCTACTTTGCGTCTCGCTTTTAGCTCGGCACGCTTGCTCATACCTTTAAAAGCAGTGGCCAAACTGCTCGCGGAGTCGACGTACTCCATCTCTATAATGCGCCGGGTCGTGTGGTACACCGCAGGTACATGCCATCCGCCCGTATAATTGGCTCTCTCCGCAAATCGGGCCTGCACCTGGGCTTCAGCTTCAAAATCCAGTTCAGCACGAAACCCTTCGACAAATACGTCCACCTGATCCAGCCAGGAGGAAAGAAAGGGAGATAATTTGGAATGCGGCGCCCAGTACTGGCTGCTCAGTATCGCGAGCTTGATGACCGTTTTACCAATGAGAAACTCGCGCTCAAGGTTATGTCGCCCGACTTTCACTACAACGGTTTGCAGTTCCTGCCGACCGCGTCGATTCAGTACCGGCTTCTCGGCCACATAGACGGTAGCAATTGAACCCGATTTAAGCGGTTTTGACGCATCAAAGTCATAGTAGCGCTTGCCCGGCAATTCGCCATAACTTTCAACAAACGCCTGCTCGACTTCTGCGGGGGTCATCGGCTCAACGTCCTCCTGGAATACCTCCAGGGCCTCGCTAATCTCCTCCGGCAAAAAGTCAGAACCCGCAGCCGCAACTTGAGCCATTTTGATAAAGAAGGGGCCAAACTCTCGCACCATCTGGGCAACAATCGAGGCCTGGGTCTTAAAATCATCCGGGTCGGTGTCAAAAAATTCACGGATATACGCCAGCGCGCCTATCTGGCGGCGGAATATGTCAAGGTCAGACCTGAGAATGTCCGTCTGGCCGACAATGTCTTGCAAATGCCTGTTGTTGCTTTCGCGTAAATGCTTAAGCTGGTTAGTAACATCAACCAGTAAGGGTTCATAGGCGCTGACCACAATACGAGCCACTTCCAGGCTGATTTCACCGAGACCTTTAAGCTCGGGCTCGCTCATCAGCTCATTAAAAAATGCCCAGAAGTCCTCCGTAAGTTGTTCAGGGATCGGTATCACTGAACGAGCGGTTACCTGGTCCATCAAAAAGCGTAGCAGGTTTTCCGTGCTCTCTTCGTTGGGCAGTATATTGTCTTCACGTAGACGCCTGGTCAGCAAGGTGAGCTGGGCTGTGAGCGGGTGATCCTGAAGGGCAACAAAAACCGAGTCCAGCGCTGCACTGAGCTCCTTTTCCGTCACATCTGCCCGACGATTAATAAGCGCAGCCAGCGGTCGTATGGCCACGTATATTTTTGCCATTCCAGAGGCATACTGACCCGTCGAACGCAGCACTCGTGTGGTCTGGTCCCGCAATACAGGCAACCATTCCTCAAGATTAATACTGTTTTCTACATCCCCTGTGGGGTCGGATGTCGGCAAAACGGGTTCCCTGCCGGGTATAACGGCAATGGTCGAATTAGGGGAGAGAGCGCCGCGAAGCCTGAATCAAGCAGCACACGCAAACGGAGTTCTATTGTCTATGATCGAAAGCCCTCGAACAAGAGGGTCGTGCGCGGTTCAAGGCAGGACTTTCTTGAACGGTTTGACCTTGATTTTGCCGGTCACTCCTCCAATGGTGTACGGATCGTCCTCGGCCCATGCCTGAGCGCTCTCCAGGGAGTCAAAGTCGGCCACAATGAGACTACCGGTAAAGCCTGCCTCACCCGGGTCATCAGCATCCACTGCCGGGTGAGGACCAGCAACCAGCAGACGCCCCTGGTCGACCAATACCTGCAGTCGTTCCAGGTGTGCTGGGCGATTTGCCTTGCGCCCTTCCAGACTGTTTTCGACATCCTGGGTGATAATCGCGTACCACATATCTCTAATTCCTCTCAGTATTACGAACGCATCAATAACGGAGGGTATTATGCGCCGTAATAATTAGCTTTTGACACCCCGTTGGCAAACTCTTGCCGTAAAATCTCGCGCATCCAGGCATTCGCCGGATCTTCAGCCGCACTGCGATGCCAATACAGGTTCAGTACCAGCGAGTTCACATCAAAAGGTACATCGGCGACATGCAAATCGCGATGATCAATCACTGGACCGGGGGCTGTCCACAAAAGATCGCTTTGCGCCGTAACTGCTGCAGCTACCGCATAGTGCTGCACGCGCATGGCTACCCTGCGGCGGTGGCCAATGGAGTGCAGTGCTAGATCAACCTGCCCTCTTCCCCTGGCACGTGCAGATACGTGAGCGTGGGTTGCGTTCAGGTATTGGTCCAGGCCGAGATTTTTTTTAGCGAGCGGGTGCGACCTGGCCATGGCGACTTTATAGGGCAGACTGCCCAGGTGCAGCTGCTCCAGCTCTCGCGCATTGACCTGGGGAGCGTCTAATAACAGATCAAGATCTCCGGACTTGAGTTGCTCAACAGCCGAGCTACGATCAAAGTAGTAAGCCTCAACAGTGATGCCTGGCGCCAGCTGCGCCAGGGTATTGTGAACCCCTGGTAAGACGAGATTCTGGGCCATATCGTTCATGCCCAGGCGGAACGTTGTTTCTGCAGACGCGGGCTCGAAACGTTGACCACTGAGCATGCTTTTCTGCAACAGCAGCAATGCTCTTTGCACGTCTGTACTGACCGCTTCAGCCACTGGTGTGGGCTGCATGCCTCGTGGGCTGCGCACAAATAACTGGTCATCGAAGCTTCTGCGCAATCGATTTAGAGCATTTGATACTGCGGGCTGGGTTAAATGCAGGGTTTGCGCTACACGGGTGACGCTGCGCTCTCGGTAAAGCGCGTCAAACACCACAAAAAGGTTCAGATCGACCTGATCGAGTCTCATGAAGGCTCTTTAATATAAATTTGGTGAATACATTCCTATCATATAAATAAATTATAGTGATTTACAACAACGCTTTATGATGGCTTGGTGATAGACAAAATATGGAGAAAAAAATGTATCAATTCAGTCAGCGTTCAGAGGAATTACAAGCCCGTCTGCAAAGCTTCATGGACGAAAACATCTACCCCAATGAGAAGCAATACGCTGAGCACCTGCACAGCACGGATAACCGGTGGGCTCCCATTCCCTTGATGGATGAACTGAAGGAGAAAGCCCGGAACGAGGGTCTATGGAATTTATTCGTGCCGCCGGCGCTATCGCAATTTGTCGATCACGACGGCCTTTCCAACTTCGATTATGCACCGTTGGCCGAAATCATGGGACGGGTGCTCTGGTCACCCGAAGCCTTCAATTGCAACGCACCCGATACAGGCAACATGGAAGTACTGATGAAGTACGGAACCGAGGCACAACAAAATCAGTGGCTGACGCCGCTTCTGGACGGACAGCTTCGATCCTCCTATGCCATGACTGAGCCGCAGGTAGCTTCATCAGACGCTACTAATGTCGAACTACGCATAGAGCGTGACGGCGACGAGTGGGTACTCAATGGTCGTAAGTGGTTTATTACTAACGCCATGTACGAACGCACTAGAATATTTATCGTGATGGGTAAATCAGACCCTGAAAACCCAAGCCGGCACAAACAGCAAAGCCAGGTGCTGGTACCCAAGGGAACACCGGGACTGGAACTGATCAGACCGCTGACAACGCTGGGATACGACGATGCTCCCCTTGGTCACGCGGAACTGCTGTTTAAAGATGTCAGGGTGCCCATTGAAAATATACTGCTGGGTGAAGGCCGTGGCTTTGAAATCGCCCAGGGTCGACTGGGTCCGGGGCGCATTCACCATTGTATGCGCCTGATCGGCATTGCCCAGCGCTCACTGGAGCTTGCCTGTGTCCGTGCGGAAACGAGAACAACCTTTGGGCGCACGCTATCAAAGCATCAATCGGTTCGCGAGGAAATATCCAGATGCTTCTCCGAAATTGAAATGGCGCGACTACTCGTGCTCAAAACTTGTGCACGCATGGATGAAGTTGGTGCCAAAGGCGCTATAGACCTAATCGCTGCATCCAAGACCAGTGTGCCTGTCATGATGCAGCAGGTGATTGATCGCTGCATGCAAATTCATGGTGCTGGTGGACTCACCGAAGACTATTGCATGGCTGAGGGCTTCAACTATGCCCGCTGGTGCCGGCAGGCAGATGGCCCTGATCAGGTTCATCAAATGGCATTGGGCAAAATGATCATCAAACGCTTCAACGAGGAGTGACCGTTAATTTTCAAAATCGATGGAACAACGCTTTGGAATACAGGGATAAACCGGCATTGTGAGCGGGCCGACTGTGGCCCTGGAGCGCCCTTTGGCAGGGGTTGGCCCGGATGGGTGCAACGGTTGCTGGCGGCGGTGGTTTTGTGACTGGCGCTCAATTTCGGTGTCCGTCGGGCACCGGCCCGGCTCCCTGTAATAATTCGTAATTGCGGTACTGAAGAGGCTCAGCAAGACTTCGAGACTAAATTTCCAGCGTGATGTAGCGCTAACTGGCCCTGCCGGGCTTAAGGATACGTCTTGATTATCAGCCTGAATATTCTTTGTGGGGGACATGTGCAACACATGTTCCGTAACTATCCAAAAGACACTTATGGGCTGGCAATGCCATATGCAAAAGACTGCGCCTATTCAGGGATATTATCGCAGGGAGAAGACCTGTTCATCTCTGCGCATGGATCGCCCGTAAGTATTGGTCACCAGGAAGGTAAGCCGCGTTTCACAGCAGATCAGCTCGCATGCTGGCTGGAAGAGTCAGTACTGCCCTGCAACTACTGGGGTAATCTTTATCTTGCGGCTCCGGGAGCCGGGCCCAGTTACCTGCAAGCATTGCTGGAGGCACTGGGCCCTGTTTTCATAGGCCGGATTCATGGGCAGTTTGATCTCGCCTACAGCCAGTTAAGCTCGCCCATTGCAGACGTTTGGGTAAAAGCCGCCTGACCTTCCGTCCTGACTGTGCATATGCTGTGATGCGCAGGCAAAAAAAAAGCGGCCATCCCTGGCCGCTAATTCCGCGTGGTGTGCATTCCAATGCACAAGCGCATTATCAGCCCGATCTTCTTAAGTCGCCATTACAGACAATTACAGACCTCAGTTGCACATCTTAGGGATTTACTCTATTTTGCAAGCTAAGTTATTGAAGACATAGCCTTTTTAACAACAATGCCCCCTTAGCCGGCGGCCATTTCCGCGGATAACTAATAATCAGCATGGCGCAGATACGCGACACGGAAAATCAGAACATTATTCATTTACGCTCGCACCACACCTTCGGTCGCTCCAGTGAACGAACCGATACGGTTGTCAGTAGCCCAATAACCTCCAGAATTCACCTGACATTGGAATGGGACGGAGAGCGCTGGAATGCAAGGGATCTCAGCAAAAACGGCACCTGGCTGGGAGTAAACCGCCTGATCACCAACGAGAGCACGCCGCTAAAGACGGGGGATAAGCTTCACCTGGGCTCTCCTGATATGCCACCACTGGAACTTCTGGATGATTCGGCTCCCGTCTCCACCCTCGTCGGCCTTGGCGACACCGCCTCACTGAAACTGGAGCCGTTTGTATTTTTACCGGATCAACAGGCGCCCGAAGCAGTCGTTGTCTACTCGTATCAACAGCGCTCCTGGATTGTGCGCGCCATGGATCAGGATACCTCGAGCCAGCCACCGGACATTCTTCACCACGGTGACCCGCTCTCTTATGGCGGTAAGGAATGGCAGGTTTTCCTGGCGGAATCACAAAAGAGCACCGAAATAAGCCAGGCGCCCGAAAACAGCATTGATGATATCGAATTTGTGTTCGATCTTAGCCAGGACGAGGAAAACACGACACTTCAACTGAAGCTTGGCAACCGCGAGCTTAATCTTGGCGAACGCTCTCATCACTATCTACTGCTGCACCTTGCTCGCCTTCGAGCCATGGAGGCCGCCATGGACTTTGACAATAAGTCGCAGGGCTGGATAGACAACGAGCAACTAAAAAAAGACCTGGGCATGGATATGCCGCACATTAACATCATGATTTTTCGGGCCCGGAAGCAAATTGGCGAGAGCCTGGAGGAAAGCTTCGACTCTGAGCAATTGGTGGAGCGTGGTAAAGGCCGAATGCGATTTGGCGGATCTCACTTTCGGATATTCAAGGGCGAACAGCTATCCTTTGCCCTACCCCTGTCCGCCGCTACCTGAGCGTAAGCCGCATCGGAGACTGACATGCCACGAGAGTGGTTGCGCGATTATCGAAAGGACACCTTTGCCAGCGACATGCTCGCGGGCATTATTGTCACCATCATGCTGATACCGCAGTCGCTGGCCTATGCGTTACTGGCTGGCTTGCCTGCCGAAATGGGGCTTTATGCGAGCATTCTTCCGCTGATTGCTTATGCCTTGCTTGGCAGTAGCCGTACCCTTTCCGTTGGCCCTGTCGCTGTCGTTTCACTCATGACCGCTATGGCTGTTGGTAAAATTGCTGAGTCTGGCAGTGCCGATTATGCGAGCGCGGCTATTGCTCTGGCCGCCATTTCAGGCGTTATGCTGCTGATCATGGGTTTCCTGAGATTTGGTTTCCTGGCTAATTTTTTATCCCACCCAGTGGTATCCGGGTTTATAACGGCCTCCGCCATCGTGATTGGTCTGGGCCAGGTGCGGCACATACTCGGCATTGAGGCCAGCGGTGAAAATGTACTTACCCTGGCGAGTGCACTGTTGAATAATCGCGATCAAACCAACCTTACTACCCTGATAACCGGCCTGAGCGCTATCGCTTTTCTAGTCTGGGCACGGCGCTTTTTGGAACCCCTGCTATCTAATATCGGACTGCCTCCGAAAGCCTCTGCAACCCTGTCTAAAGCAGGCCCTGTCCTCATTATTTTTGCCACAGTTTCTGCAAGCTACCTCTTGTCGTTTGAGCAACAGGGCGTGGCACTGGTGGGCGATATTCCAAGTGGCCTTCCCACTCTTTCAATGCCGCCCCTGGACGTGGACCTCTGGTCTCAGCTTGCCGTATCTGCGCTACTGATATCGATCATCGGCTTTGTCGAGTCTGTCTCAGTCGGCAAGACCCTGGCGGCGAAGCGGCGCCAGCGAATAGACCCCAATCAAGAACTGGTGGCTCTTGGCGGTGCCAATGTGGCCTCAGCATTCTCAGGAGGTTTTCCAGTCACCGGCGGGTTTTCTCGCTCAGTTGTCAATTTTGATGCCGGCGCCCAGACTCCGGTCGCTAGTATGCTCGCTGCTGTCGGTATAGCACTCGCTGCCCTGCTGCTCACTCCCCTCCTCTACTTCCTGCCAAAAGCGACTCTTGCGGCAACAATTATCGTTGCGGTCAGCAGTCTTGTAGATCTGGACCTTGTGCGCAGAGCGTGGCGCTATTCAGTGTCTGATTTTATTGCCGTCGTCACCACCATCTGTGCAACCTTGCTCCTGGGCATTGAACTGGGCGTGCTGGCCGGAATTGTGGTTTCGATAGCACTGCACCTGTATAAAACTACCCGCCCTCACATGGCGGTCGTTGGCGCCGTTGCGGGCACAGAGCACTACCGCAACATTGAACGACACAATGTCATTACCTATACCAATCTTGTATCGCTGCGCATCGATGAAAGCCTCTACTTCGCCAATGCCAGCTATCTCGAAGATTATGTCTACGAGTTGGTGGCTGGTAATGACAGTCTGGAACACGTCATCTTGCAATGCACGGCCGTCAACGAGATCGACATGAGCGCGCTGGAAGCGCTTGAAGCAATAGATCACAGGCTTTCTGAGCAGGGAGTCACCCTGAACTTCAGCGAAGTGAAAGGGCCTGTAATGGACGCTTTAAGCAGCGTCGACTTTTTGTCCAATGTATCAGGGCAGGTATTTCTCAGTCATCATCAGGCCGTGAAAGCATTAAAAGCTGACGAGATCGAACCGTACATCATTTAGGTTAAAGCTCTGCTACCATCAACTGAAAATTCACTGAGCTCATCATGAATCCTAAACTTCTTCTCCGCGCCGGGGCATTCCTGTTCGCCATTCTTATCATCGCCGTTTTGGTTAACCTTACCCGTGATGACTCAGACCCCTGCGATAGTCCAGACACTGACATCACTGCTGCCATTCTCGCCGATGCCGAAGGCAATCAGAATGCACTAACTAATCGAGCCATTCTGATGCGCGGAAAATGTGCGAAAAAAGATCAGATTGAGGTTGAGGAAGAAGAGGAAGAAGAAGAGATGGAACCTACTTCTGCTCCGTCCCCCGCTTCCATAAGTCGCGCTGCTCCGCCGGCAGCGGTATCTACGAACACGCCACAAGAAATCATCGAGCATCGCTGCATCGTCTGCCACGGATGCTATGACGCTCCTTGCCAACTAAAGCTGGAAGCTCACACAGGCTTGACCAGGGGCGCAAGCAAGGATGTTGTATACGACGGCACTCGACTGCGGGCTGGAAGCCTGACTCGCCTATTCGATGATGCTCAGAGCGAACAACGCTGGCGCCACAAGGGATTTTATTCCGTACTCGACCAAGATGAGCCCGAACAGGGCGTGATGTACCAGTTACTGCAATTAAAGCAAAAGCACCCGCTGCCAGCTCAGGGGCCTGTCCCTGAAACCTTCGACTTTTCCCTTTACCGGGATCAACAATGTCCGAAGCAGGACGAGTTTGAAGAGTATGCCAGGACTAACCCGCTTTGGGGCATGCCCTATGGTCTACCTGGGCTCAATAGTACCCAGCATCTCACATTGACTAACTGGCTAAAGCAAGGTGCCCCGGAACCCACAGTGCCACCACTGACTGCTGGTAACCAAACACTCTTGCAACAATGGGAAACACTGCTCAATGGCGACAGCCTGCGGGAGCAGCTGGTAGGCCGCTATATCTACGAACACCTTTTTCTCGCCAGTCTTTACTTCGAACACAGCGATGCGACTGCGTGGTTCCGCGTCGTTCGCTCGCGCACCGGACCGGGAGAGCCGCTGGACCTGATTACCACTCGCAGGCCTTTTGACGACCCCGGGGTAGAGAGAGTTTACTATCGCATGCAGCGAATGCCCGTTACTCAGCTGGCAAAAACCCACATGCCCTACAGCATGGACAAGCAGAGAATGGACTGGGTTCACCGTCTATTTGTCGAGCCAGTTTATGAGGTAGCAGAGTTGCCTGGCTATGCGCCGGAAGTCGCCTCAAACCCATTCAAATCGTTTCAGGCGCTGCCAGTGGACTCCCGCTACCGGTTCCTGCTTGAAGAGTCGCAGTTTACGATCATGAACTTTATCAAGGGCCCAGTCTGCCGCGGGCAGATTGCCCTTAACGTCATTGACGATCACTTCTGGGTCATGTTCGCCAACCCCAATGAACTGGATGTAGATCTTGATGCCCAGTTTCTGGCACAGGAAACTGACAACTTGCGTTTGCCGACGCCTGCCACCGGCACCATTATAGATATTGTCCGCTGGAGAGGGTATGCCAAGTCGAATGCGCGCTATCAGCAGGCACGCTCCAAACTTATCGGTAAAATGCTGAAAGAAGGGCAAAGTCTCACGATTGATTCTCTTTGGGATGGTGATGGCAATAATGAGAATGCATCGCTCACCATTTTCAGGCATTTCGATACCGCTTCTGTGGTTAAGGGAATGGTTGGCAATGTGCCTAAAACTGCCTGGGTCATAGACTACCCCCTCCTCGAACGCATTCACTACCTGCTGGTAGCGGGTTTTGATGTTTATGGCTCTGCAGCCCATCAGCTTGAATCACGTCTTTACATGGACTTTTTACGGATGGAAGGGGAATTTAATTTCCTGCTGTTTATGCCCGCCGAAAAGCGACTGGAGATTCATGACTATTGGTATCGCGAAGCGCGTAAAGGTTATCGCAGTAACTTCATTGAACTCAACGCAATGGCCGCTGAAACTATTGATATCAAGTACGTGACGGATGACCCAAAAACAGAGCTACTGGAAAAGATGCGCCAGCGTATCTATGGCGCCACAGCCCCACGCTTTAATTATCGCGGTGAGGGTACATCCAAAAACGTAGTGGCGGCACTGGCATCACTAGAGAGCAATGTCGGGCTGCATAATGGCTTCATGCCCAGCGTAAGCTTTATCAACGTCATTGGCGAAAACCGGGATGATTTCTACACTCTGTTACGCAACACGGCACATCTGAATATTGCCAGGCCATTCCAGGAAGAGAGGCGACGCGCGCCAGATGAGGATAGCCTGACTGTAGTCAGAGGTTTCATCGGCGCATATCCGAACTATTTTTTGCAGGTGAATGAAGCTGAGATGGGGAAGTTCACCGCTGACATTGCAGCGATGAAAACCGTGAAGGACTATGTGGCGCTGAGCGAGCGCTATGGAGTGCGCCGCAATGCACCATGGTTCTGGCGTGTTGCAGACAAAATGCACGCGCGGTCAAAATGGCTGACGCCTGTTGAATACGGCATATTCGACTTCAGCCGCTATCAGGCGTATTAGCTAAAGCGGCGGGCGTCCCTGTCCTCGCTGCCAAATTTTGAGAAATGCGCTCTCCAGAGCGCCCTCTGCTGCTAGTCCCAGCTTTTCCTGCCAGTTCTTTTTGAGCACGAAACGGATGTCAAAAACGTCCCAGTCCTTGAGGTGCTCCTGAACAACGGCATCGGAAGTTTTGAGTTCATCTACCAGTCCTTCCTCGACGGCTTGCTTGCCGTACCAGACTTCGCCCGTTGCCACTTTAGCAATATCCAGCTGTGGCCTATTGCTACTGACGAAATCCTTGAACAGCTCATGGGTCTTTTCCAACTCTTCGGTAAACTTCTCTCTTCCCTTGTCAGTATTTTCACCAAACATAGTCACAGTTCGCTTGTACTCACCGGCGGTGAATAATTCAAAATCGATGTCGTTTTTCTTCAACAAGCGATGAAAATTAGGCAATTGAGCGAGCACGCCGATAGATCCAATAACGGCAAACGGTGCCGCTACGATACGGTCTGCCACACAGGCCATCATATAACCACCGCTGGCAGCCACTTTGTCCACAGCAATGGTGAGAGGTACGCCGGCATCGCGAATACGCTGCAATTGACTGGCAGCTAACCCGTAACTGTGCACCAGGCCTCCCGGGCTTTCTACTTTAACCAGTACTTCATCGCCATCTTTTACCTGATTAAGAACGGCGGTAATTTCCTCGCGAAGATTATCTGCGGCACTGGCTTTGATATCCCCTTCGAAGCCCAAAACGTACAGCCGCTTGCGGTGCTCCTCGGTCTCATCCTTATGTTTGCGCGCTTTCTTGGCGGCCTTTGCCTCTTTCTTTTCTTCTTTTTTCCTGGCCTTATGCACCGCTTTCTGAGTATCGGGGTCGGTCACCACATGCTGAAGCTGCTCATTCAACTGCTCGTATTTCTCATTCAAATTGCGAATTTCAATATGACCCTCATGCTGTTCAGCCTTATTGCGTTGCCCTACCGAAACCAACCCGGCGACCAGGATAAGAATGGCACCTACCAGGGTGACAGCCTGGGCGAGAAACAACCCGTATTCGTATAAAAATTCCAATTGCTACTCCAGGTTCAGGATAAAGAATCAATGTGTTGTTTAATGAGTTGGCCTGCCACCGAGGTTGGCGGCGGTATCATTGGCAGATCAGCGGGATGAAACCACTGCGCATCTGCTATTTCAGTTGGGTCGCAAACAATATCGCCACCCTGATACTCTGCAAAAAAGCCCAACATCAGCTGATTTGGAAATGGCCAGGACTGGGACTGATAATAGCGAAGATTGCCTACCGCCAAGCCGACTTCTTCGTGAACTTCACGCACCAGCGTTTCTTCGGGAGTCTCGCCCGCCTCTATAAAGCCTGCAAGCGTACTGTACAACCCGCGTGGATGGTTGATGTTCCGTGCCAGCAGCATTTCCGGTCCGCGGGTCACGAGCACAATAATACAAGGTGCAATGCGCGGGTAATTCGTTGTCCCGCAGGGCGCACAGCGCATTGCCCGCTCTTCGGGGTGCATTTGCATTCTGTCACCACAGCGGCCGCAAAACTGGTGGTCGCGCTCCCAATCCAGCAATTGCGCAGCCCTGCCCGCCAGTGCAAACAGTTGCTCATCTACACGACCCAGTATGTGCCAAAGGCTGCCCAGCTGATATTCCATGGGATCAAGGTCGTGTGCTTCTTCGATTTCAAGCGCAAAACAGGGCTGCTCTTCCCAGTACCCCATGAAGTGCCGCTTTCGCTCTATCCAACCATCTCGCTGAACGATGTCTTCCTCTAACAGACACACCTTTGGAGAGCGCATATAGCTCACCAGCTTGCCTCCCTGGAACACGACGTAGAGCGCGGCAGATGAGGAACTGGGGGCTTTGTTATCTGGTCTGAACATTGATAATTCGCGGGCTGAAAACGGCCGGCTATAGTATGCGCCACGCGACATCAACTCAAGTGCGGTATCTGCTCAATAAATTGCTGCGAAATCGAGGAAACTGCGAAGAAATTGGCGTAGAATGCTGGACTTCATTTTATCTGGCCGACCTTCCTGAAATCATGAGCGAATCAACTGTAAAAGCCTTTTGGCAAAACTTCCTGGGCTCCTCACCTGTTTGGTACAAGCAAACTATTATCGCGTTCCTGATAATAAACCCGTTTCTACTGATGATTGCCGGGCCGTTTGTGACGGGCTGGGCCCTGATTGGGGAGTTCATTTTTACTCTGGCCCTGGCGCTGCGCTGCTACCCCCTTCAGCCGGGGGGGCTGTTGGCAATACAAGCTGTGCTCCTGGGGATGACATCACCTGAGATGGTCTACAAGGAAACCCTCGCAAATTTTGAGGTTATTTTGCTGCTGATGTTCATGGTAGCCGGCATATTCTTCATGAAAGAAATGCTGCTCTACGTGTTCACCAAGATTCTCCTTAAAGTGGAGTCCAAGGTCGCACTGTCACTATTATTTTCTCTCGTTGCCGCGGTATTGTCTGCCTTTCTGGACGCACTGACGGTCACCGCAGTGCTGATCAGTGTTGGGGTCGGCTTTTATTCCGTTTATCACAAAGTGGCCTCTGGCAAGGGTTTGGGCCATGCTGATCACGACCCCTCTCAAGACGACTCGGTTCAGGAACACAACCGGGAAGACCTGGAAAATTTTCGCGCGTTTCTCCGTAGCCTGTTGATGCACGGCGCGGTAGGAACCGCGCTGGGTGGCGTTTGCACGTTGGTAGGAGAACCCCAAAACCTGCTAATAGCGACAACGGCTGACTGGGACTTTGTTAAATTTGTGACCGTTATGGCGCCTGTAACGATGCCTGTTCTAGTCTGCGGTCTTGCCACCTGCATGCTGCTTGAGGTGACCGGTAAATTCGGTTACGGGGCCAAGCTGCCGCCACGAGTTCGCGAAGTGCTGGAAGCATTTGAGGAAAAAGAAGCTTCCCAGCGCAATGCACGCACCAATGCCCGCCTGGCTGTTCAGGCGGCTGTTGCTGGCATTCTTGTGCTGGCGCTGGCGATGCACTGGGCCGCAGTTGGCCTGATAGGACTAATGGTCATTGTATTACTCACCGCCTTCAATGGCGTGGTTGAAGAGCACCAAATTGGCCACGCTTTTGAGGAAGCACTGCCCTTCACCGCTCTGCTGGTGGTGTTTTTTGCAATCGTTGCGGTGATTCATGATCAGCACCTGTTCTCGCCCGTCATCGATACAGTGTTGGCAATGGAGGCTGATGTTCGCCCCGCCATGTTTTTCCTCGCAAACGGTATCCTCTCGATGATTAGCGACAACGTATTTGTCGCTACCGTTTATATTTCAGAAGTGAAAGCCGCACTTGATGCCGGTGATATCACTCGCGCGGAGTTTGATCAGTTGGCAGTCGCAATTAACACCGGGACCAATCTTCCAAGTGTGGCCACGCCCAATGGGCAGGCGGCGTTCTTGTTCCTGCTGACCTCCGCGGTTGCCCCACTCATCCGACTTTCTTACGGACGGATGGTGATCATGGCGTTCCCCTACACCATTGTTCTCGGATCTGTCGGCCTGATTTGTGTAAGCTTGTTTATCTGAACAGAAAGGCAAAGCCAGGGCCCGCAGCGCGGGCTCTTAGCCGCCCAGTTCCTTCCATAAAACTTTTCCGCCACTCGCGCTGGCGATTGCCTCCAATTGTGCTTCGTGTGCCTCCAGCTCTTCTGTAGTAGGAGCAATGACGGGGAGCGCTTGCCTGTCCGTTCCAAGGCGAATAATTCGTTCGCTGCGCGATGCCCCGTCTTGTGCACCTGAATCGTTATCTGAAAGCTGTAACGCTGTCTGGCCACCGGTCATCAACAGGTAGACATCAGCCAGGATTTCCGCATCCAACAATGCGCCGTGTAAATCTCGCTGCGAGTTATCAACACCGTATCGCTGGCAAAGAGCGTCTAGGCTGTTGCGCTGTCCCGGGTGTTTCCCCCGAGCCATGACCAGTGTGTCTACTACCTTGCAGCGGTCTTCAAGTCGGGGCGCATCCGGGTCCAGTCGCTGGATTTCGCTATTGAGAAAACCCAGGTCAAAAGGGGCGTTATGGATGACCAACTCAGCCCCTTCCACGAACTCCAGAAATTCGCCAAGGACACGCTCAAACGGGGGTTTATCCTTGAGAAATTCATTGGTAATGCCGTGCACCTCTATCGCCCCCTGATCGATTTCCCGGTTGGGATTGGTGTATTGATGATAGTGGTTACCGGTCAGTCGCCTGGTGTCTAATTCAACACAGCCAATTTCAATGATTCTATGGCCCTGTGAAACCTCCAGGCCAGTGGTCTCTGTGTCGAGAACAATTTGTCTCACGATGTAGGGATCCTCATGCTTTTGTGACCATTTCGTCGATGCCACGGTTTGCCAACTCGTCGGCTATTTCATTCTCCCGGTGACCGCTGTGGCCCTTTACCCACTGCCAATCTACCTGGTGACGCTGATTTTGTTCATCAAGCGCTTGCCACAGATCTACGTTCTTAACCGGCTTTTTGCTCGATGTTTTCCAGCCTTTCTCTTTCCAGCCGGGTAGCCAGCTGGTAATGCCATTTTTTACGTAAACTGAATCTGTGGTCAGTACGACTACACAGGGTTCTTTTAGCGCTTTTAATCCTTCTATTGCGGCTTGCAGTTCCATTCTATTATTGGTTGTTTGGGCCTCTCCACCGTAGAGTTTTTTCTCTTTACCCTGAAAGCGAAGTAAGGCGCCCCACCCTCCCGGGCCAGGGTTACCGCGGCAGGCGCCGTCGGTGAAAATTTCGATACTCTTCAATGCAGGACTTCTCCAGAGGAATTGCGACTAATGATTCCGGGGGAACGGGTGGGCGAATTGGGCGCAGGAGTGGGGGCAGTCACGGGTTTGGGTACGGCAAGGTCTATCAGCTTTTCCCCATGACGACGCAATCTCGATAGCGGTCTGTTCTGCGCAGCCACCTGTTTGATGGCAGATTGCAGATAGAGCCCTCCTAGTGGCAATTTGTGATTTACACACCACTCATCCAGGGACTGTGTCACAGCCCTGACCCTGCCCTGGCCTGCCGGGGGCACAGTGTATAGATGATTGCTTTCGCGTAGTTCGAAACCAAGCAGGTGCAGCCAATCGCTCAGGCGGCTAACGCTGACAGGACGGTGATGGTTCCAGGGAGAGCGCTTGGAGAAACCCCTGGCTCGGGTTACAAGCCCTCGTAAACTATGGGGATTAAACCCCAGTACCAACAACTGCCCCTGGGGAGTTAAAATACGATGCAGCTCACGCAGCACCTGGTGGGGGTTTTCGACAAACTCCAGGGCATGATGGGCAATCACAACATCCACACTATCGCTCTGCAGAGGTATTTCACCGCTCTCACAAACCAGACCGGTGCTTTCTCCGCCTTTATGACAGGCCGTAATACGGTGATTGATCCGGCAGTCGCCGAACAATGGCTCTGCGGGAAACGGACCGATTTGCAGAATATGATACCCAAAAGCGTTGTCCAGCTGAGGCTGCAGGGCTTGCCTTATCTGATGCAGCAGGTACTGGCCGCGCTCGGTGCCATACCAGGTTTCCAGTTCTGTCAAAATATCGTTAAACTGCGCACTCATGGTGCAGGCCCGACCTCATTCATTGCTTTCGCGCCATGGTACTGTATTTCCCGCCATTTGAAACGGTATCCCATGCTTTCTATACACGCTGTCCCCGCCTTTAATGATAACTACATCTGGTTGATTTCTACTGAGGGAAGCAATCAGGCTTTCGTTGTAGACCCGGGTGACCCTGCGGTGGTAGAGCAAGCGCTGCAAGCGCGAGAGCTAACGCTTGCCGGAATTTTGATCACACATCACCACTTCGATCACGTTGGAGGACTGGCAGACCTGAAAGCCAGGTACACCGCCACCGTCTATGGACCTGATAATCCTGCTATTGAAGGCCTGGATCATATTGTCAGGGACGGTGATGAAGTCGATGTGCTTGGCGCGCGCTTAAGCGTTATTGAGGTTCCTGGCCACACGCTGGACCATATCGCCTACTTCATGAGCGGCGATGAACCCCTGGTGTTTTGTGGCGATACGCTGTTTGCCGGAGGCTGTGGCCGGGTTTTCGAAGGTACGCCGGAAATGATGTATCAGTCTTTGACCGCGCTGGCGGAACTTCCGGCAGAAACGCGCATCTACTGTGCTCATGAATACACACTCGCCAATCTGGATTTCGCTCGCGCAGTCGAACCGGACAACGCGCCTCTCTCTCGACGTATTGCCCATGCCCGAGCAAGGAGGGAAGCCGGGGAACCCACCGTTCCGTCAACACTATCTCTTGAATTGGCCACGAACCCTTTCGTACGCTGCGCAACTCCTGAGCTGCAGGCGTCGTTACGCCAGCAGAACAAGCTGCCCAGCAGCCAGCCGGCGGCGGTTTTCGCGACCGTAAGGGAATGGAAAGACATTTTCTGACAAAACAGATAGTTTTCTCTGGTTCGCTCCCTACAGCGCTTTACAATGGGGAGCTAGAATTCACTTTAAACTCTCTACTATATCTTTGGATAACCACCCTACTATCAATATGTTATATCGTTTAGTTATTGTATTTTCTCTTTCTTTCTTCCTGGTGGCTTGTCAGTCCACGCCAGACACAGACATGCCTGTGGCGGAAACCTCGCTCCCCTCTGAGGGTGACGGACCCGAGTTTTTCATCAAAGAGATCTCGCCCCCCAAAAAACAGAAAAAGCCCCCTGAGGATCTCTGGGAACGTATTCGCCTGCAACTGACCTGGCAGTCAATACACAACGAACAAATTGGTCATGCACGAGACTCCTACCTGCGTCAGTCCAATTACCTCTCGGTAGTCGCCGAGAGAGCAGATCTCTACCTTCATTTCATCGTTGAAGAAGTCGAGCGTCGCGGACTGCCTATGGAGTTGGCCTTACTACCCCTGGTAGAGAGCACTCTCAACCCCTTTGCCACCTCCTCGGAACGGGCCGCAGGCCTCTGGCAGATTATGCCCGCAACGGGAAAATACCTCGGCCTGGAACAGGATTGGTGGTATGACGGACGGCGGGACCTGAGGGACTCAACCCGAATTGCGCTCGATTACCTGGAATCCCTGCATGCGGAATTCGACAACGACTGGATGCTTGCACTGGCCGCTTACAACTCGGGCAAGGGCAGGGTCGGAAGAGCGCGTAAAGCCAATGCCAAGGCGGGACTGCCGATAGACTACTGGTCGCTCAAGCTTCCCCGTGAAACTCGCCACTATGTCCCTCGGCTCATCGCTCTCACCCAAATAGTCGCCTTTCCTGAAGCGTTCGATGTTGAAATTCCGCCGGTTCCCAATAAGCCAGCGTTTGTCATTGCGGCAACTGGGGGGCAAATTGAGTTGGCTCGGGCAGCATCGCTTGCCGAAATTGAGCTGCACTCACTCAAGGCTTTAAATCCCGGGCAACTGCGCTGGGCAACCTCGCCGGACGTCGCCCAGGAGTTACTTTTACCTGTAGGCACTAAAGAGCGATTTAGTCAGGGTGTCGCCAGCCTCACCGAGGCCGATCGCGTGCGCTGGGAGCATTACAGAATAAAGAGTGGGGACAACCTAATACGTATCGCCAAACAGTTCGACACCGAAGTAGGCCTGTTGCGTGAGGTGAACAACATACGAGGCAGTATGATTCGAGCTGGTGACACTCTGATGATTCCTTATGGCAGCGACTGGGCGAGCAGCATGGCTATGGTGACCCGACAGGAACGTCAACAGCAGGGTTACCGGGTGCGTCGAGGCGATTCACTGTACCGAATAGCCGGTAAGTTCAACGTCTCAGTGAACGACATTATTGCCTGGAACTCACTAGATCCTGGCGATTACCTACAACCTGGCCAACGACTGACGCTTTACGTCGGCGGCAGTTAATCCTCGATGGTGGCCATAGCTTCCACCCGCCTGACTTGCCCCCAGGGAGAATTCGAGCTTCAGCGTTACCCGCGTCGCCATAGGGAAACATTACAAGCCTGGTGCAGCGCAGACTTGCTACTACTGGAGGCAGCCCAGGAAACCACTGGCCGTGCGCTGGTGGTCAACGATGATCATGGCGCGCTCTCCCTGCCATTAACTGCCGACACACTATGGACAGACTCCGCTATCGCCGCCGAGGCGGTCATACAGAACAGCGCACTCAATGGAATGCAGTCGCCGGCGTTTGTCTGGAGCACCGAGCAACCGCGGCCCAATGTTGACCGCATCTTTTTACGCATCCCCAAGCTTCTGCCCTACTTCGAATATCAACTCGCGCGTCTTGCGTCAGTAATGCCTGAAGGCACTGAATTTTTTTGTGCTGGTATGGACAAGCACTTATCGCCGCACACAGCAGCCATCATGGAAAAACAACTTGGCCCGGTTGAACGTTACAAGGGCCGCCAAAAGGCACGGATGTTCAGCGCGGTGCTATCTGGCTCAGCCAAATATTCCCCGGAGCCTCTCGCGGGTTACCACTGCGAGAACATAGACTTTTACCTGACGGGGCTGCCCAATGTATTCAGTCGTGAAAAACTCGACACCGGGAGTCGTTTTTTGCTGGAGAACCTTGATCGCGTCGACCCCGTGCACTCGGCAGCAGATCTCGCTTGCGGCAATGGGCTTCTGGGTATCGCCGCCCTCAAACTTCAACTGGCGAAAAATATACTATTCGCGGACGAGTCGGCCATGGCTGTCGCGTCGACGCGCCAAAACGCGTCAATGCTGTCGGCGCCTGGCACAAAGACTGCGTTCCATCAGGGAGACGGGCTGTTGGGCGTGGAGCAAAAGTTTGAGCTGGTGCTGTGTAACCCGCCCTTTCACCTGGGCCACACAGTCGATGATTTTGCGGGTCGCAGACTATTGCAACAAGCGGCCCAAGCGCTGCTGCCCGGCGGCAGCCTGGTGTTGGTTGCCAACAGCCATCTGGACTATGCCGTCACCCTGAAGCGCACGTTCAGGCGGGTGGAGAAATTAGCCCAGAATAATAAATTTGCTATCTGGCGTGCTCGCCATGGTTGATTACCGCTAGCGTCACGGCTATGTTATGGCCCCTGTCCCGCAGGCAGCCAAAAAGGTAGCATGCGTAGAGATAGCCGAAACAGATTACAAGGACCATTACTATGAGCAGTACTTTTAACAAATTCCTGTGCGCCGCCGCGGTGGCTTGCGCAACCCTGCTGATGCCTCTGGCTGCCTCTGCTGAAGACGAAGCTGCTAGTGCCGAAGGCAACGTCCGTGCGATGGCAATGTCGGTAGAGGCGATTGTCACTGCAATCGACCTTGAAACCCGACAGGTCAGCCTGCAAGGACCCGATGGCAACACCATCACCCTGACCGCTTCTGAGCAAGTTGTTAAGCTGGAAGATGTGAATGTAGGCGATGCGCTCCGTGCCACCTACCTGGCGGCCCTGGAAGGCGAACTGCGTGAACCAACGGAAGAAGAGTTGGCGCAGCCCTATGTTGTTGTTCAGGACAGCGGCGCGGGCGATGTAGAAGGCCAACCTGTAGCAGGCGCTGCTCGCCTTATTCACGCGGTCTGTACCATCGAAGGCATGAATCGCCTGCTGGGTACCGTCACTATTCTGGATCCCAATGGCAAAGTTCACGTGATTGCTGATGTAGAGCCCGAGAAGATGTCTAATGTGACCCTGGGTCAAACTATTGTAATGACTTTCAGTGAAGCACTGGCGCTGACACTGGAGCCTGTTGCAACAGAAGCACCCGCTGCAGAGTAAGTCACTTCGCTATCCTGCTGACCGCGCACCTTCGGTCAGCAGTACCCTCCCCCATTTTTCGCTCCATTGCACTGCTATGCGGTGCTTATTTCCCCGGTAAGTCACCCTGCATCCAGTATCAGTAGCAAAATCAGTATGACAATGTGACCGAATCGCCTTTGACGGCGCAATGGCAAGGATTTTTCTCTCAGGCATCGCTAGAGTGGAATGGAAATATGCCTACAAGCGGAGATTCCAATGAAGTTTGTTCTTTCAACGTCGTTCAGTACCGTTGCCCACCTGACGGAATTGGCACCTGTTGCAGACACGCATGGCTGGCACGCGATGTCGTTCTCGGACCACGTGGTGAATCCGGAACAAATAAACACGCCCTACCCGTATACGGACGATGGCAGCAGGCGCTGGCAACCTTTTACCGACTGGCCCGACCCGTGGGTAATGATCGGCGCACTTGCGGCCATCACCAAAAACCTGCGTTTCACAAACAATGTGTTCGTGTTACCCATGCGAAACCCCTACCTGGTGGCCAAAGCCATCAGTACAGCAGCTATCATTTCCGATAACAGGATCACGCCTGCCTTCGGTGTCGGCTGGTCGAGAGACGAATTCGAACTCATGCAACAGGACTTCACTACCCGCGGCAAACGGACCGACGAAATACTGGAGGTTATGCGCCTGCTGTGGAGTGGTGAAATGGTCAGCTATGAAGGAAAGTACTATAAGTTTGAGCCGATGGAGATGAACCCCGCGCCAACCGCTCCCGTTCCGATCTGGATTGGAGGCATCTCTGATCCTGCGATGCGACGGGCCGCCAGGGCAGCAGATGGCTGGGTCTCAGACCTGCAACCTTCAGCAGAAATCATTGAGTCAATTGAAAAAATCAGACAGTGGCGGCAAGAGTATGGACGAGGAAGTGAACCCTTTGAAGTAATGGCAACGCCGTCTGACGCCTGGGATGTCGACGGCTACAAACGCCTGGAAGATGCGGGCGTTACCCACATAATGACCATGCCCTGGCCGTTCTATCATGGTGACAGCGATGCATTGGAGCACAAAAAAGACAGCATTCGACGTTTTGCTGACGACGTCATCAGTAAATGTGACTAAATATCCAGTGCCTGCAAATGGTGCAATGTGCCGATCCCAGTAAAATACAGGGCACAGCGCACCGGTTCAGGGCCGCTGGCCGATATCGCATCACGATAACAGCGTAACTGCTCGCGATAGCGATCGGCTTCGGCTTGCAGGAATACCTCTATGGCAACCCCCGCTTCTGGCACGCTGCTCTTGTAATCGATGACCCAGCGTACCCCTGTGTCGCGATCTATAAATGTGCGATCAATAACAATGTCGCGTGATTTTCCAGCTTCATGGATCGTCAGTGGTAGCTCACTCGCTGCCTGATTGTGATCGCCCGACAGCAACCATCGACCCGCTTGTTTGTCTTTCAGGGTTGCCTCTACGGCAACCAGGACTCTGTCGCGAGCGGATTGCAACGGCTTTCCCGACAACCCCAGACAGGCCAGTGAATGACCTGCCAGGCTTACCAGAGTTTCCGGAGTTTCCAGGGGCAACGGCGTCAATAGGCTCAACTGTTCCAGCAATTCATGGATGACCGTGCCAACATATCGATCCTGCCAATTTAACGCCGGGTCGGGAACATTAGGCCCCTGTGGTTTTTCTTCAATCATTACCGGCACCGTTTTAAGCGGGTTTGATAACCTGAGCATACCCATGCCCCCTTTAGCCTCTATATGACCGCTGCCGATCGGCTCATGTAAGCGCATCTGGCGCTCGAAGACCGGCCAAATTGGCGCGAGCAAAGATCCATCTCCAGGCGGCTTTAGTTCGGGTATTTCATCCGGCGCACAATCCTCGCCGCCAGACAGGCAAGCACTGAGCGTTAACCTTTTGACTGCTCGCGTCGCGCCAACGTATAACAGGCGAGTTGTTTCCAGGCGGGACTTTTCCTTGCGTTGCTGCTTGAGAAAATTATAGAGGCCAGGGGACTTTTCATCCGAGTGATCGTCTGCTGCGAGCAGAAACCCCCGTTCCCCAAAATTGCTGTTATGCTCATCCCATAGCAGGATATCGCGACTGTCACCTCGAGTGGCGCGCGCTAGTGCGGGAATCATCACCCAGTCGAATTCCAGGCCCTTGGATTTATGCAGCGTCATTACCTGCAGTCGTGCATCGGGGGTATCACCCGATGCATAAAGCCGCGAAATGCGTTGCTGCAACCAATCGATATCAAGGCCAACCCCTTCAGCCTCAGCTACCTGCAACAGGCCCAGGAAGCGCTCTGCATCGCTGAGAAAACGCTGTTGCGTCAAGCAGCCAGGCCCGTCCAGCTTCAACCACAGTTGCTCTATCCACACCCGCAATGCAAGACGATCCCGATTATCCCGGGCCCACTGCAAACAGCGTCCCAGTTGCAACAGCCGCTGCCTACCAGTATCGCTCAGCCCATCCGGTAGGCATGCAGAGGTTATTACACGATAAAGGTTCTGGTGCCTGGGGTCGGGCGCAGCGTCCGCTAGGCACTTCATGTCCGCGAGACTGAGTGCGCACCAGGGGGCGCGCAGCATGGCGTAGAAGGCTACCCGATCTGCCGGGTTCATCAACGCTCGGCACAGTGTCATTAAATCTACAATGGCGGGCGAACCCGCTAACGCATCCATCTCCTGGGAAGCAAAAGGGATATTCCGCTGGCGCAAAAGCTGTATTACTGGCGATAACTGTGCGCGACTCCGCCCTAAAATCGCAATAGATCCCAGGCCTGGATCAGATAGCGCTTGCGCTAATTGGTCTACCAACCAGTGGGCCTCCTGCTCCCGCGCTTGCTCACCCCAGAAACAATTTAATGAAACTGCAGGTGCTTCGCCCGCTGGTTTTACTGCGATAGCATCGGTAAAACTGACGCGCCCCCGGCGCACATTGTCTTGCGCCGGGAAGGCGCCACTGAAGCTTTCGTTCACCCAATCGACTATTCCCTGCTCGGAGCGAAAGTTACAGCGCAGTGCCAGCGGATGGGGAGTAACGCCATTGAAACCCTCTTCACGGGCCTTAAGGAACAGCCCTACATTCGCATTACGAAACCCATAAATTGACTGCATGCCATCGCCCACGATAAAAATCGTCCGCGGGGCATCGGGGTTGACTTCATTGTGCTGACCCCAACCCCGGGTCAACCTGCCGACCAAATTAAACTGGTTTATTGCGGTATCCTGAAACTCATCCACAAGGATATGCTCAATACTGTAGTCCAGCCGCAGCGCGAGCTCTGTAGGCTCCTCATCTTCGCCAAGCGCGTCCAGCGCAGAAAGGGCGACCTGACTGTGATCAACGACTGCTCGGCGCTCAAATACCAGTAGCAGGCAAGCGGCAAGCAGAGGCAATACGTGAGACAGATGAAGAACGAGTTTCCAGGCATCACTGTGATTATCCATGCGCGGCAACCAGGCTAATGCCGACAGTTCTCCCGCCAGGCCAGGCACCTGGCTCATACGGACAGCGAGATCCTTAAAATGCGCCTTGCGCGCCTTGGCGTCATCGTCTCCTGTCGGGAATCCGTTGTTGACGTTGACTGACTTACGGAAAGTGCCGCCCTGGGTAAGAAACAGTTGCCCTATAAAGCGCCAGAGCTCCATATTGTCAGCGCTAGCCCCAGGAAATTCGTCGGGTAAACTTTCCCCGAGGTTTTGTCTGGCGTAGCAAAGTAGGTCAAGGATTTCATCCTGCCAGGGGTCCAATAATATCGAGAGCTCTTCAAGACTCTCCGCAACGACTTGTTCCACCGTCGCTCTTAATTTGGCCTCAGCCTGATCCGGAGACCGGTTGGCTCCCATGTACTGATGCCATTGGTCGCGCTTGCCCAACATGGTAATTAGCAGTTCACTGAGCCTTTCCCAGTTGTTGTCGAAATGCAGCAGCATCGCATCAAGGTCTAGGGCCTCACGGCGAGAAGTTCCTGCGATTGAAAACAGCTCAGCAACAGCTTCAGCGTACAGCGGCGTTGCATCGTCGACCGCTTGTGCCTGCCCGCCGAATCGACTGAGTATCGGCATTTGTCGGGTCAATCCGGCACAGAAACTGTCGATGGTTTTGATATTAAGGCGGGAAATATCCCTGGCCAAGTGCCATTGCTCGCGTGCGCTCCTCCCAAGCGCAGCCATCGCCAAATCTCGCGTAACCCGCTGGTGCTCGCCATCCACCGGCAGCTCGTCTCTAGCTGCTTGCAACGCAAGAAGGACACGTTCGCGCATTTCCGCCGCAGCTTTACGCGTAAACGTAATCGCCAGTACTTGCTCAGGGCGCTGTACCCTGCCCAGCAAACCGAGAAAACGCTGGATAAGGAGCTCGGTTTTGCCTGAGCCCGCAGGGGCAGTCACGCAAAAGCTTCGAGTGACATCAAGGGCCTCCGCCCTCTCACTGGCATCTGCTATGGTCACAGTGTCTCCTGGGAGCGAACATCGACTCGACAGAGGGATTGAAACCCACAGTAGTTGCAGGCCGCAGGCAGCGGATCCACTTGTGCCTCACCCGATAAAAATTCTGCAGCCAGCCTACCCAGGTTCTGCTGCCATTCGGCGACCAGGGAGCTCCAGTCCTCACTTGAAGAATAGCGCTTAACCGCTTTGGGGATATCGTTTTGCACGCCTTTCAGACTGTCAACAGAACCCAAGCCCAGCATGCGGCAATCTCGCGTGCGAACCTGGGCAAAGGACAAAGCCTCGACATCTTCAGCCAAACCATAAAGCGGTAACTGAGGCTGCGAAGGTCGTGGCCCTAACCAATCCGCCAAGCTGCTGCGTCCTGATTTATAGTCAATGACAATGCGAGAGCCATCCTCAAGTTGATCTACCCTATCCACCCGCAGGCTTAAGGAGAGCTCGCCCAATTGAAATTCTATGGGTTCCTCCCTGGAAACGACTTTAAATGGAGCGCGTGTCCGCTCAAGCTGAATCCACTCTGACAGCAGTTTTTGCAGCCTCTTATTTTCCAGATCGAGGCAGTGCATTCCCGCCAATTGACGTGTTGATTCTGGCACCGAATCGATTGCGGCAAACACCGCTTGAGCTATTTTTTCTTCAAGATCTTGAGACCCCAGGCCGCCCAGCGCTGAGGAATCATGGATGTCTCCCCAAAGGGCGTAGAGAGCATCGTGAAGAATACTGCCTCGGTCTGCAGCAGTGAGCCCGGCGTGATATTCACCCAGTGGTTCGAGATAGAGCCTCTTACTGACAAAGGCACGAAAAGGGCAATTCGCCTGCTGCTGTAAAATACCGCTGCCGCCACGAATTTCAGATTTTTCCTCAGCTGAGACTACCGGCGCCTGTGCGTCTATCAACAACTCCAGGCTGCCGGCGCTAGCTTGCTCAAGCCACTGCTCTGGCAGGGAAGAAGTGGTGTCCAGGTGCTCAATGGGCCAGCCCTCCAGCAGTGGGCTGGGCAGTTCGGGAACACCGTCAAGTTGTCGCGAATACGTACCAATAAGTTGCGTGCAGGCCGCACGATACTGACGCATCAACGTTGCGGCATAGTTCCACTCTCTATCACTACTGCTGTGAGGCATAGAGTGTTTGCGCTGTAATACCATGGGAATAAACGGATTAGGCCTGGCCGGAGCGGGCCAGCGAGCCCCCTGAAGGCCACAGAACCAGATTTTATCGAACTGCAGTCCCGCTGCCTCCAGCGGCCCCAGGACTTGTATGCCTGTGTCAGCGGTCTGCGGCTGGGATATGCGCTGCTGACAACAGCGCCTGAGCATGCCCAGCGCTCCGTTCAAGTCGATTTTACCTGCCAATGAGTCGAGGCCCGAGTACTCTTCGAGCACCTTGTACCATGACTCAACCTGCTGATACTCCAGCGAGTCCAATGGCCCCGTCCCCGGCCAGGCCCATGTATCAAGAATTTGACCAAAGCTAATCACCCAATCCGAGGGAAGCTGCTTCGTCCGCTGCAATCGCCGTTCACTGCATGCTGCAAGTCTATCGCCGAGAGTGAGACCCTGCTCTTCGCCTACTTTGACACTGCGGGACAGGAATCGAACGCGCCCCAGGTCCAACTGTTGCACACCATCATCGAAGACCTGCTGCAACAGCTTGACCGCAGGATCAGTATCGAATTCATTGCTGTCTGCGAAGCGGGTGTTGATGAGCCCCAGCAGGTCCTTCATCGTGATAGTGTCGCCGCAGACACCCAGCATACGCAGGGCGTCCCGCACGACTGGTGCTCTATCCAGGGTGATACCCGTTGAAAAATTAACCGGAAGCGCATGGTAGTTATCACCGAGGCTATTAAATTCCCGGCGTAACAGGTACTCAAGCGGCGCACGGTCACCGTTCATGTCCGCCAACAAAATACCCAGGCTACAATCTGGAGACTGCTGGTATTCCTGCGCCGCCCAGTGTGCGACTGCAGCCAATTCCTGCTGTCGATCAGCATAGCTGCGAGCACCAACTTTCGCATCGCCATTGGCACTGGCAAGCTCTTCTACCGTTGCTGCAAGGTGGTTGATACAGTGTTTATGCAAAGGAGGCAGGTCATCAAAGTCCACCAGGACAATTTTGCGACGTTGACCGTTTTGCTTGGTCTGAAGCAACTGTAGCCAGCGATCTTCTGCCGGAGCCAGTCCACGCTCTGCAATTATCGACTCAAAGCTGCTCAACCAGCGCTGGAAGGTACTGCAATCCTGATCCAGGGCAAACTCACTCTTCACCCCGAGTTCCTGCATATCTATTTTCGCGCGCAGCAGGTTGCCCCTGGCTTGCATGGCCATATCAGCAGCTGACGATGCTTGCAGCAGGCTATACTCGCCGTTGGCTTGGCGGTCCGCGGTGATCACTGCCGACCACAGCTCTTTCTCTTGCAACGGTGAGAGCGGAATTTGAGCGACCACCAGGCCATCGTTGACGGCCCGCTCCCAGGATTCCTGTAACCAGTGATCCAGGGCTCGCACCGCGACAGGCTGCCACACCGACTTACCCGCCTCAATTTGTAAACGATCCCATTCAGACTTGATTCGCCGTGCCAGACGCCGGTTGGGGGTAAGCAATAAGTAGCCCTTCTCCAGCTTTGGCTGGAGACGACTGAGGTCAAACTGCTTATGGGAACTGTCTGCGGGCACTGCAAGCCTCCTGCCGCGCCTAGTCTGGCGCCTACCCAAATTCGATGTGCTGCTATAGAATGGCGCGCCCTCGACTTTAAGGTTGGGCGGCGGAATCGAGAAATACTGTATCAGGTAACGAGCATGAGCAACAACGAAGTACACAATATCAATGTCGACTCCCAGGGTGTTCTGGTTACGCCCGAGCAACTGTGGCAGGCCTTGCCTATGTCCGAGGCCATCAGCCAGACCGTGGCAGACAGTCGCGAAGTTTTATGGAACATACTCGACCGAAAAGACCATCGTCTGTTCGTAGTCGTTGGCCCCTGCTCTATTCACGACACAGAAGCTGCCCTGGATTACGCCCGTCGCTTGAAAGCTCTGGCGGAAGAACTGGACGACACTCTTTACATAGTGATGCGTGTTTACTTTGAAAAGCCGCGCACAACCGTCGGCTGGAAAGGCCTGATCAATGACCCACACCTGGATGACTCGTTCAAAATTGAAGAAGGCCTGCACATAGGCCGGAAGCTGCTTCTGGATATTCTTGAACTCGGCCTGCCCACATCGACGGAGGCTCTGGACCCGATTTCACCCCAGTATCTTCAGGATTTAATCAGCTGGTCTGCGATTGGTGCGCGCACCACCGAGTCGCAAACACACCGGGAGATGGCCAGTGGTCTGTCGTCTGCAGTGGGCTTTAAAAATGGCACTGATGGTGGTCTCACTGTCGCGACGAACGCACTTAACTCAGTCTCAAAGCCGCATCGCTTCCTTGGAATCAATCGCCAGGGGCAAGTCTCGGTGTTCACAACCAAGGGCAATGGCTATGGCCATATTGTTTTGCGCGGCGGCAGTGCCGGGCCAAATTACGACTCAGTTCACATTCGACTGTGCGAAGAAGCGCTGGAAAAAGCCAATCTCCCGAGTAATATCATGGTCGATTGCTCCCACGCCAACTCCAGTAAAAAGCCTGAACTGCAGCCTCTGGTGGTTGAAAATGTCGCCAATCAGGTGGTTGAAGGCAACCATTCGATTGTCGGTCTGATGATTGAATCCAATATCAATGCGGGCAACCAATCGATTCCAGAGGATCTGAAAGAACTGCAATATGGAGTATCTGTCACTGACGGTTGTATCGATTGGGAAACGACAGAGATTTGCTTGAGAGACCTACGAAGCAAGGTCAAGGAGGCCCTGCTGACCCGTCAGCCATCCTAGTTTCGCCCCCATCGCCAAGGTTTCATCCCCGCCAGCAGAGCGGGGATAAAGTTTCACGCTGCTAGTAATAGGCCTGCGACTTGTCCGAGTGGTCTGTCATATCGCGCACGCCCGCCAGTTGCGGCAGTTGCTCTAGCAAAGTCTTTTCAACTCCACCTTTGAGCGTTTGATCGACCGCTGAACACCCCTGACAGCCACCGCCAAATCGCAGTATGGCGAAATTATCTTCAGTGATTTCCACGAGGCTGACTTCGCCACCATGAGCAGCGAGTGCTGGATTGACCTCGTTGTAAAGCACGTAGTTAATGCGGTCTTCCATGGGGCTGTTTTCATCGACCCTGGGCATCTTGGCATTGGGGGCTTTAATGGTGAGTTGGCCGCCCATTCGGTCCTTTGAGTAATCCACCAGAGCGTCTTCGAGAAACGGCAGGGACCGTCCCTCAAACCAGGCGGTAAACTTATCGAATTCGCGCACCTCGTCCTCGTCTACCACATCGCCCTCTCGGCAATAGGCAATACAGGTCTCGGCGCGAGGCGTTCCGGGTTGATTGATAAACACTCTTACGCCAAGGGCGTCTTCCTGTTTGGAAAGCAGCTCCGCCAGATAGTCCTGCGCAGATTCAGTGATCGTTACCATGTCTCGTTTATTCCACTCAAATAAGTCCGTGTAGTCTATGAGAAATGGGGGTCAGAGGCGAGTTTTCAAGCAGAGAAGCCGTCTTAATCTATATCAAAATATTTTGATATAGATTGTTCGCTCTGCTAGGATGCGCGTCTTTTACTAAATAGCGATTCCGATGAGCACTCATCCCAAGAAAACTCTCGAGCAGGCCCTCCAGCAGCGAATCCTGGTGATCGATGGTGCGATGGGCACCATGATTCAGGAAGAAGGGCTCCAGGAAGCCGATTATCGTGGCGAGCGCTTTGCCGACCATCATGTGGATGTAAAGGGGAACAATGACCTGCTCTGCCTGACCCGCCCTGACATCATTGAAAAGATCCATCTCGAGTACCTGGACGCAGGTGCCGACCTGATTGAAAGCAACAGCTTCAACGCCACATCCATTGGCCAGGATGACTACCAGCTCGGTCATCTCGCCTACGAACTGAACCTCGCATCGGCAAAGGTAGCACGCAAGGCCGCTGACAGTGTCACTGCGCAGAATCCCGAAAAGCCACGCTATGTAGCCGGTGTACTTGGACCGACGCCAAAAACCGCCTCCATTTCCCCTGATGTGAACGATCCGGGTGCACGCAGCATCAGCTTCGACCAGCTACGTGAAGTCTATCTTGAAGCCACCCTGGCGCTGATCGAGGGCAACGTGGATGTACTGCTCATCGAGACTATTTTTGATGCCCTCAACGCAAAAGCGGCCATTTTTGCCGTTAAAGAAGCATTCGACCAAACGGGCATAGAACTCCCCATCATGATCTCGGTGACCTTCCCCGACATCAGTGGACGAGTGCTCTCCGGGCAAAACCCTGAGGCGTTTTACAACGCTATCGCTCACGCCAACCCACTTATTGTGGGTAGCAACTGTGGTCGGCGGTACAAGGAAATCCGCCCCTTCCTGGAAGAACTTTCCAATGTCGCTGATTGTTACTTCAGCGCTCACCTGAACGCGGGGCTGCCCAATGCTTTCGGTGATTTCGACGAAACCCCCGAAATCATGCATGACGACTTCAGCGAGTTTGCACAGCGAGGCTTCCTGAACCTTGCTGGGGGTTGCTGTGGCACCACACCTGCCCATATCCGGGCCATCGCGGATGCTGTGGCTAACGTCGAGCCCAGAAAGCTCCGGGATATCTCGCCTGCGTGTCGCCTTAGCGGACTTGAGCCGTTCAATATCAGTGCAGATAGCCTGTTCGTGAATGTCGGTGAGCGCTGCAACGTGACCGGGTCGGCGAAATTCAAGCGGCTCATTCTTGATGATGATTATGAGGCTGCGCTGGATGTCGCGCGAATCCAGGTTGAAGACGGCGCTCAAATCATTGATGTGAACATGGATGAAGGCATGCTGGATGCTGAGAAAGCCATGGTTACATTCCTCAATCTGGTAGCTTCCGAGCCTGATATATCCCGGGTTCCCATCATGGTGGACTCCTCAAAATGGAGCGCCATAGAAGCGGGCCTGAAGTGTATTCCCGGTAAACCGGTGGTGAACTCAATCAGCCTGAAGGCCGGTGAGGAGGAATTTCTCGAGCAAGCACGCCTGTGCCAGCGCTACGGAGCGGCTGTGGTTGTGATGGCATTCGACGAAAATGGCCAGGCAGACAACCTACAGCGACGTAAGGACATCTGTAAGCGCTCCTACGACCTACTGGTTGGCGAGGTCGGTTTTAATCCCTGCGACATCATCTTCGACCCGAATATTTTTGCCGTAGCGACTGGCATTGAAGAGCACAACAACTACGCGGTAGATTTCATAGAAGGCACACGCTATGTAAAACAAGAACTCAGCGGCGCACTGATCTCTGGTGGCGTGTCCAACGTGTCGTTCTCGTTCCGCGGTAATAATGCCGTGCGCGAAGCCATTCACTCGGTGTTCCTCTACCACGCTATCAAAGCTGGAATGGACATGGGTATCGTCAATGCTGGCCAACTGGCGGTCTATGACGAACTGCCGGCAGACCTGCGTGAAGCTGTTGAAGATGTTGTGCTTAATCGTCGCGACGATGGCACGGAGCGACTACTGGATGTCGCTGAAAAGTACCGGGAAACCGGCGGTGGCGAAGGCCGCAAGGAGGATCTTTCCTGGCGCGAGCATGAGGTCGCCAAACGAATAGAATATGCTCTGGTCAAGGGCATTAACACTTACATAGTGGAAGATGCTGAAGAAGCACGCCATCACTTCGACCGTCCTATTCAGGTCATTGAGGGGCCATTGATGGATGGCATGAATGTCGTCGGCGACCTGTTTGGCGAGGGCAAAATGTTCCTGCCGCAGGTCGTGAAGAGCGCCCGTGTGATGAAGCAGGCAGTTGCTCACTTACAACCGTTTATTGAGGAAGAAAAGTCCGGCGCAGCCTCCAGCAATGGCAAAATCCTGATGGCAACGGTAAAGGGCGACGTCCACGACATAGGCAAGAACATCGTCGGCGTGGTCCTGCAGTGCAATAATTTTGAGGTCATCGACCTTGGAGTGATGGTTGCCTGTGAGGAAATCCTGCGAGTAGCGCAGGAGGAACAGGTAGATATCATTGGCTTATCAGGTCTCATTACTCCGTCGTTGGACGAAATGGTTCATGTGGCGTCGGAAATGCAGCGACTGGACTTTAATGTGCCACTGTTAATTGGCGGCGCCACGACATCGAATGCACACACAGCGGTGAAGATAGAACCGCAGTACGCCAACGATATCGTCGCTTATGTACCAGACGCTTCACGCAGCGTATCAGTGGCGTCAAAGTTGATGAATGAGAGTAAGGGCGCTTTCATCACAGAGCGCCGACAGCAATACCAAACGGTCAGGGAACGCATTGCTAATCGAGAGCCAAAAGCCAAGCAGCTCTCCTATACCGAGGCTACTTCGCGCGCACCCAAGCTCGACTGGGACAACTACCAGGCTCCCCGGCCTGCCTTTCTGGGCACGCGAACATTTGACAATTTTCCTCTGCAGGAACTCGTCGATACAATCGACTGGACACCATTTTTTATCACCTGGGAATTGGCGGGTAAATTCCCGGCTATTCTGGAAGACGATATAGTCGGCGAGCAGGCCACAGCTCTCTACCATGACGCGCAGGCCATGCTTAAACGTATTGTTGACGAAAACCTGCTCTGTGCCCGGGGCGTCATCGGTTTTTGGCCTGCAGCTCGTAAAGGCAGCGACGACGTCGAACTTTACACCGATGAGTCTCGTAATGAGCAACTTGCTACCCTGCATCATCTGCGCCAGCAGACCGACAAGCCCGGTGACAAGCCCAACATCAGCCTGGCAGACTTTGTCGCTCCGGCAGGCACTGGCGTCGAGGACTATGTCGGCGGGTTCTGCGTTACTACGGGACACGGTGTCGATGAACTGGCAGCCCAGTTTGAGGCTGAGCACGATGATTACAGCAGCATCATGCTGAAGGCCCTCGCTGATCGTTTAGCAGAGTCATTTGCCGAGCACATGCACCGAACAGTGCGCAAAGAGCTCTGGGGTTATGCTCCGCAGGAATCGCTGGATAATGACGCTCTGATCCGCGAGCGCTATCAGGGTATTCGCCCCGCCCCTGGTTACCCGGCCTGTCCCGACCATACCGAGAAAGCCACCCTGTTCAAGCTTCTGGATGCGACTAACAACTCGGGTGTCACCTTGTCAGACAATTACGCAATGACCCCAGCCTCTTCTGTCAGCGGTTTTTACTACGCTCATCCCGATGCCAAGTACTTCGCTGTTGGCAAAATTGGTAAAGACCAGGTGGAAGATATCGCTGCTCGCAAAGGAGAATCACTTGCTACAATGGAGCGCTGGCTGCGCCCCAATCTGAGCTATTAACAGGAGAGTCGATTACCATGAGCGAACAGGATAAGGACACAGACGAGAAGTCCTTGAATCCGTTGCAGGTTATTTCGAGCGTGTTTGCTGCTGGCCTCGGCGTCCAGAGTAGTAAAAATCGAGAGCGGGACTTCAAGCAGGGACGCGCGGGTGTGTTTGTAGCAGCTGGCATCATTTTTACCCTTGGCTTTATAGGGGTAATGATCGTCATCGTGCAGTTGGTGTTAAAGGGATCGGGAAACTAGCATCGCTCCCCTCTCCCGCTGGATTCAGGAAGGCATTCCGGAGAGCCAGAGATACAGGGTCAGGATGACCAGGGAAATTATGGCAGTTGCGGCTATCGCGTCAGCTGTGCCGTCCTCGGCGTCGTGATTGTTACTGTCTTCACTCATTGCGGTATTCCTGTAGAAGGTTTTAAACGGTCGCCATTATAGCAGTTCGCCGAAGAATCCCAAGCGTTGGCAACTTCACCAAGCGCTGTTCTAACCTTATGAAAATTATGACTATTTAACTGGAGGCATTTTCTGATAATGTACCGCCTCCCAAAACCGGGTCGCGCCCGGCAATGCCAATACAGGAACCATAGATGTACGTTTACGACGAGTACGACCAGCAAATTGTTGATGAGCGTGTTGCCCAATACCGCAGCCAGACGCAACGATTCCTGGACGGAAAACTAAGCGAGGAGCAGTTTCTTCCTCTGCGTCTACAAAATGGACTATACGTTCAGCGCCTGGCGCCCATGCTTCGGGTGGCCGTCCCTTACGGTTTGCTGAACAGTCGCCAGTTGCGAAAAGTGGCACAGTTGTCACGGGAATACGATAAGGGTTATGTGCATATAAGCACACGCCAGAATATACAGTTCAACTGGCCTGCGCTGGCCGATGTGCCGGATATACTGGCAGAGCTGGCTTCAGTACAAATGCACGCGATACAGACCTCAGGTAACTGTATTCGCAACACCACGACAGACCAGTTTGCAGGTGTCGCCACAGACGAACTGGAAGACCCACGTCCCTGGTGTGAGATCATCCGCCAGTGGTCTACCCTGCACCCCGAATTTGCTTTTCTGCCACGCAAATTCAAGATCGCGGTTTGCGGCAGCGCCGAAGATCGGGCCGCAATTCACGCACACGATATCGGCATTGAACTGGTTCACAATGAAGCTGGCGACACCGGTTTTAGAGTATTGGTTGGCGGCGGCCTTGGGCGCACCCCTGTTATTGGCGTGGAGATCTGCGATTTCCTGCAAACCGCGCACCTGCTCACTTACCTGGAAGCCATCCTGAGGGTCTACAACCAGCACGGACGTCGCGACAACAAATACAAGGCGCGCATCAAGATCCTGGTAAAAGCCATGGGTGTAGATGCATTTCGTGATGCGGTAGAACGCGAATGGGAGAGTTTGAAAGATGGTGCCAGCACGCTGACACAGGGCGAAATTGATCGCTCCAAGTCATTCTTTACCGAGCCTCAATATGCGCGCCTTGACCACGCTGAGAGCGCAGACGCGCTGAAATCAGATGGTGACGCTGACCCCATCTTCGCTAACTGGGTGAACCGCAACACCGTTGCACATCGAGTAGCAGGTTACCGCATTGTTAACATCTCCCTGAAAGCAACCGGCTACGCACCCGGAGATGTTACCGACCGGCAGTTGGAACTGATCGCCGACCTTGCCGACCAGTACTCTTTTGGCGAGGTGCGCAGCACACACCAGCAAAACCTGGTTCTGGCCGATGTAGAGCAGAGCCAGCTGAAGAGCTTGTGGCATTCGCTACAAAAGGCAGGACTCGCAACCGCCAATATTGGCTACCTCACCGACATGATCTGCTGCCCCGGCGGTGATTACTGCTCTTTGGCCAACGCCAAGTCCATCCCCGTAGCAGAAGCTATACAGTCCCGCTTTGATGACATGGATTATGTCTATGACCTGGGCCCACTGGAGCTCAATGTCAGCGGGTGCATGAATGCATGTGGACACCACCACATCGGCCACATCGGTATTCTCGGTGTTGATAAAAAAGGCCAGGAGTTCTATCAGGTAAGTCTGGGGGGCAGCCAGGGCAAGGATGCGTCGATTGGCAAAATTCTGGGCCCGTCCTTCAAACAAGATGACATGCCCGAAGTGATCGACAAGCTGTTAACTACCTTTGTAGGCTTACGCCAGCAGGAAGAAACCTTCCTGGAGACTTATCGCCGGGTCGGCATCGACCCCTTCAAGGAGCGTGTTTATGCCAAAGCTGATTAAAAACGGCGAGATTATCGAAGACCATGGTCCCGAGGTACTGGACCTGGAACAATGGCTGCAGATGGAAGATCGAGCGAGCCGAGCCGTGGTATTGGAGCCCGGTGAAACCCTGGCCCCACTGCTGGACCACATCGATGAAATCCCTTTGGTACTGGTCAATTTTCCCAACTTTATGGATGGCCGCGGATTTTCCTACGGTAGAGAGCTCCGTGAACGCGGCTATCAGGGCGAACTGCGAGCCGTTGGGCACTTCATCAGGGACCAGCTGACCTACCTGTCGCGCTGCGGATTCGACGCATTCCAGTTTGAAGATGAACGGGAGCTGGAAGAAGCCCTGGAGAGTCTCGCTGATTTTAGCGAGTACTATCAGGCATCCGTGGATCAACCAGAGCCCCTGTTTCGGCGCCGCGCCTGATTTAACTCATATCGGGAGCGGCCCCTCCGGGGGGCAGGTTCCTATCGGGCGAGGTGTTGTTTAAACTAGGCCCTATGCCATCATGTTCATGTAAACGGGACTATTTGGCGACAGTATTCAGGGGTCGACACTGCATGGATGTATCCATCACTTTCTCTTTTTTCCTGATTTTTACCGGGGCTGCTGTATTCGCCTCACTGGCGCTGGCCACCCGGCAGCCCTTGATCATTGCCTATATCGCCCTGGGAGCGTTCATAGGCCCCTACGGCCTCTCTCTGGTCACGGGCACGAAGCTGCTGGCAGACATCGGCCATATAGGCATCATATTTCTCCTGTTTCTGCTTGGGCTTGATATGCAGCCTCAAGCGCTTTGGTCTACTTTGCGGAAGTCCACGGTCGTTGCTTTGGCGAGCTCAGTGCTATTTCTGGCCATGGGTTTCACCGTGGCCAAACTGTTTGGCTTCTCGAATCTGGACTCACTGATCGTTGGTACGGCAATGATGTTCTCTTCGACGATCATCGGCATAAAACTACTGCCGACAACCGTGCTTCATCATCGTCATATTGGCGAGTTAATGATCGGTATGCTGTTGCTTCAGGACTTGCTCGCGATCCTGGTGCTGGTCGTACTGTTCAGCGCTTCTGGAGACGGCGATGGAATGGGTAGTGCTCTGGCCCTCTCCATGCTCGGATTGCCGCTACTCGCCGGAACGGCGCTGCTGATTGTCCGCTTTGTCCTGCTACCGTTGATCGCGCGCTTTGACCGCTTTCATGAGTATATTTTTTTGCTGGCACTGGGTTGGTGCCTGGGTATGGCAGAGGCCGCGAAAGCACTGGGCCTATCCGAGGAAATTGGTGCTTTCATCGCAGGTATCACCATCGCTACCAGCCCCATCTCGCAATATATAGCGGTCAACCTGAAACCTTTACGCGACTTTTTCCTAATATTATTTTTCTTCGCCGTCGGTGCGCGTTTTGACATGACAATGCTGCAGCTGGTTTGGCTGCCGGCACTTGTGCTTGCAACTCTGGTTCTGACAGTAAAACCAGCCGCCTACCGCTGGTTACTCAAAGGCGTCAGCGAGAAGCGCACGCTCGCCTGGGATCTTGGCTTCAGATTGGGCCAGGCATCAGAGTTCTCTCTACTCATCGCCTACGTCGCTGCAAGCGCCGCGCTGATCAGCGATAAAGCGTCACTGTTGATACAGGCCACCACCATAATCACGCTGGTCGCCTCCTCTTACATTGTTGTGCTGAACTACCCCACTCCAATCGCGATTAGCGACCGATTAAGACGAGATTGAACTAGTCCGTTTCGAGCGGGTCAAGGGACTTGAACAGGAGGTCAACCTTGCCCAGGCGCAACGTATCACCATCATTCAATAGGCCCTGCTCAACCTCTTCACCATTGATCGAGGTGCCGTTAGTCGATTTGAGGTCCTCCAGATGCCAGGTATTTGCGCGCAAAGTTACCCTGGCGTGTATGGAAGATATGGTGATGTCGGAAATTTCCACATCGTTAGTGACATCGCGGCCCAAGGTCCATGTGGTGTTTCCTGCAGCCAGTGGCAGCAACGTATTTCGCCCGGACTGGCTAACAATCATGAATACCGCTGCGTTTTTATCTGCGCCGACTGATTGTCGCTGCATCTGGTCCGCTAGCACTACCAGCAGCTTGCGGTCCATTTGTTTGCCGTGAGAAGAAGTATCGTCCGCTGACCAACCGTGGGGCTTGGGAAAGGGCATCCGGAGCCCGGTCATATTGGGATCGAACTGGTCTACAACGTAATTATCATCGACCTCAGCCAGGCGGCCGCCAACAATTGTGCCCTGATCAGAAGCACCAGGATCCACGACCAGGTAATAAACCTGTCCGACATAGATTATGTCACCGCCGCCCAGTATTTCCGGCTTTCTTAATCGCCGCCCGTTTAAGATTGTCCCATTGGTGGACCCGAGATCCTCTATCGTCAGCCGGCCGCCCTGGCGTGTAATACGCGCATGCTGGCGAGAGGCCTCGCTGCAATCGACTACAATTTCACAATCTGGACTTCGCCCCAGGGTGACAGAGGCGCTGATCAGGGGAATCGCTTCACTGTTGCTCATATTTTTGAGCACAAAGTAATCTTTCATAATGTCAGACTTTAATTTGGCAATTGGTCGATGAACACATCCCTGGCGTCAAAACAATGAATCATAAACTCCCTAATCCAAAGGGCGTTGTTGATTTTAAAACAAAAAAACCGGCCTCATCGACCGGTTTTTTTTAAACTTGCAAGAATTTTACAGCTTGCTTTCGAACTCAGGCAGAGCGTCAAACAAGTCAGCAACGAGCCCGTAGTCCGCAACCTGGAAAATTGGTGCGTCCTCGTCCTTGTTAATCGCCACAATGACTTTGGAGTCTTTCATACCAGCAAGGTGCTGGATTGCACCTGAGATACCGACTGCAATATACAGGTCAGGAGCCACGATTTTGCCCGTCTGACCAACCTGCATGTCATTGGGTACAAAACCAGCGTCGACGGCGGCACGTGATGCACCAATGGCCGCGCCCAGCTTGTCTGCAATTCCGTCCAGCAGCTTGAAGTTTTCACCGTTCTGCATGCCGCGACCGCCCGAGATAACAATGTCGGCGGAGGTGAGTTCAGGACGATCAGAAACTGCGACTTCTTCACCAACGAAAGAAGAAATACCCGCATCGTGCGCCGCATCGACAGCTTCTACCGCAGCAGCACCACCTTCAGCAGCAGCTGCATCAAAGGCAGTGATGCGAACGGTGATCACTTTCTTGGCGTCGGTACTTTTGACGGTAGCGATAACGTTACCGGCATAAATAGGACGCTTGAAGGTATCAGCTGATTCCACGGAGGTGATTTCGGAAATTTGGGCCACGTCGAGCAACGCTGCTACTCGGGGCATGGTGTTTTTAGCGTCGGCTGTCGCGGGTGCGATAATGTTGTCATAGCCAGCGCCAACTTCAGCAATCAGCAGACTAACGTTCTCTGCTAGCTGGTGCGCGTAAGCCGCATTGTCGGCGACCAATACTTTATTAACCCCTGCGACAGCAGCTGCAGCCTGAGCTGCACCGTCACAGCCGGCACCTGCAATCAGGATGTCAATCTCAGCACCCATTGCCTGGGCGGCAGTTACCGCGTTAAGTGTGGCGCTCTTGATGGAGCTGTTGTCATGTTCTGCAATTACCAGAGTACTCATGAGATCACCTTCGCTTCGTTTTTCAGTTTGTCGATCAACTGATCTACATCTTCAACCTTGATACCTGCCTGACGCTCAGCAGGTGGCTCAACGCTCACCTGCGTCAGGTGAGAAGTGACCTCCACGCCCAGATCGCCGGGAGTGAAAACGTCAAGAGGCTTCTTCTTGGCCTTCATAATGTTAGGGAGTGATGCGTAGCGGGGCTCGTTGAGTCGCAGGTCAGTGGTTACAACTGCCGGCAGATTCAGGGCCAGTGTTTGCAGGCCGCCATCTACTTCACGGGTAACATTGACTTTGTCACCGTCGATCACCACTTCAGAGGCAAATGTGCCCTGTGGCATACCCGCTAATGCGCCCAGCATTTGTCCTGTTTGGTTGTTGTCACCATCAATGGACTGCTTACCCAGAATAACCAGTTGGGGCGCTTCTTTTTCAACAACACCTTTGAGCAATTTGGCAACGACCAAGGGCTCTACAGCGCCTTCGGTTTCGACCTGGATACCACGGTCGGCACCCAGCGCCAGGGCCGTACGGATTTGCTCCTGGCACGACTTGTCGCCAATCGAAACGGCGACAACTTCAGTCGCTGTGCCTGCTTCCTTAAGACGGACAGCTTCTTCGACAGCGATTTCACAAAAGGGGTTGATAGCCATTTTGACGTTATTTAAGTCAACATCACTACCATCGGCTTTGGCGCGGACTTTGACGTTGTAGTCAACGACGCGCTTAACGGCAACAAGAACCTTCATGGATTCTCCATTAGTTCGTAGGGGTGGGTGTTCGGTGCCGGAGTGATCAAATCATCGCCCGGTACGGTTAAGTTCGGCGGGCTATCTTGCCCATATTGCCACCCGGGGTCAATAGCCATTCACGACATGAAAATGGTCTAAATGAGACAGATCAAGGATATCCATCATTCATCCGTGTGATGGTCTTTTATCCATTAAAATTATATACTTGCGCACGATTTTCAGGCCGCTGGCCCCAGTTTGAACAAGGTCGGTACGCACACTCAAAGGAGCTGTCAGGCATCAACCCTGACCAAAGCCCGCTACAAGAGAGGACACCGCTGTGGAACGCGAATCTATGGAATTTGATGTTGTGATTGTCGGCGCAGGCCCTGCAGGCCTTTCCGCTGCCTGTCGCGTCATGCAACTGGCCCAGGAAAAGGAACAGGAAATTACCGTATGCGTCGTTGAGAAAGGCTCCGAAGTCGGCGCACACACCCTGTCTGGCGCGGTGCTTGAGCCCCGAGCCCTGAACGAATTGTTCCCCACCTGGGAAGAAATGGGCGCCCCACTGACTACCAAAGTGAAGGGTGACAAGTTCTATTTCTACACCAGTGCCACCGGGGCCATCACTCTGCCCAACTTCCTGATTCCCAAGCCTACGCACAACGACGGCAATTACATCGTCTCCATGGGTAACGTCTGCCGCTGGTTGGCAGAGCAGGCTGAGGGGTTGGGAGTAGAGGTCTATCCTGGCTTTGCAGCCTCCGAGGTGCTGTTTAATGACGACGGCAGCGTCAAAGGCATAGCCACCGGCGATATGGGTATTAGCGAGTCAGGGGAGCATAAAGACAGTTATATGCCGGGTATGGAGTTACACGCCAAGTACACCTTGTTCGCAGAGGGTTGTCGCGGTCACCTGGGTAAGCAATTGATCGAAAAGTTCGCTTTGGACGCGGGCAAAGACCCCCAACACTACGGCATTGGGATCAAGGAAATCTGGGAAATCGACCCATCCAAGCACGACGAAGGTACGGTGGAGCATGGGCTGGGCTGGCCACTGTCAGAGAATGGTGCAACCGGCGGTGGTTTCCTCTATCACGCGGAAAACAACCAGGTATACCTGGGCCTGATCACTGACTTGAACTACTCAAACCCACACTTGAGCCCCTTCGAAGAGTTCCAGCGCTGGAAACACCATCCCACCGTCAGCAAGCTACTTGATGGCGGCACTCGACTCACTTACGGAGCTCGTGCCATCACCAAGGGCGGTTACAACTCGCTACCGAAGATGCATTTCCCCGGGGGCCTGATTATCGGTTGCGACGCTGGCACCTTGAACTCAGTGAAAATCAAGGGTAATCACACCGCAATGAAAAGCGGCATGGTCGCTGCGGAGGCCGTGGTAGAAGCAATAGTCCAGGGCGAGGAGCGCAAGTCCGACCTGGATACTTACGCCCAGAAGTTTGAATCATCGTGGGCTTACGATGAACTGTATACCACCCGAAACTTTTCCGGTTTTATGCACAAGTTTGGCTTCCTGATTGGCTCTGCCATGGTGTGGTTGGACCAGACAGTCTTTGGCGGGAAACTACCCTTCACGTTGAATGATGACAAACCAGACTACGCAGCTATGAAGCCTGCGGCTGAATCCAAGAAGATCGAGTATCCAAAGCCCGACAGCAGCATTAGCTTTGATCGCTTGTCTTCCGTGTTCTTATCGAACACCAATCATGAGGAAGATCAGCCCTGCCACCTCAAGTTGACCGATCCCGAAATTCCGATGAGCGTCAACCTTCCCAAGTGGGATGAACCCGCTCAACGTTACTGCCCAGCAGGGGTTTACGAAATAGTTGAAGATGAGGCCGGCAAGCGCTTTCAGATCAACGCCCAGAACTGTGTTCACTGCAAGACCTGTGACATCAAGGACCCGTCACAAAACATCGTGTGGGTTACCCCAGAGGGCTTCGGGGGGCCGAACTACCCTAATATGTAACAGCCGGGATCTCTGCCTACACAAGTTGTAGGGCATTTAGCACGATAAGGCGAGCCTGGGGCTCGCCTTTTTATTGCCTATTTCGACTGCTCGCGGCGTGCTGCGACCGCAAGCTCAGGCAAGCTGCAACGAAATTGAACCGGTTGAAATGATACCTTCTTCATTGGCGAAGCCCACCAGTCGATACCAGGCACTTCGGGAAAAAATGGCGGACAATCCATGCCATAGTTTGACAGCAGCAACATTATCGACGGATGGTTCAAGGAAGAGCGGATACTCATTCCCGGCGGTGACCACTTTCCCAGTATTCAGCGTCAGCTGCAGCTCGTCGTTAACAAGATCAACGTCGGTTACGATCAGTGGATGGAGCTCAACAACTATTCGCCATTTTTCTGCAGGGGTGACTAGGTAGTACTCCCCGTCTTCCTCTCGCCGCAGGATACTGGCAAACAGGTTACGCAACGACTCCCTGCGAATGGGATCACCCTCGTGATACCAGGTACCATCGCGGGCAATGCGGATAGCAATATCACCCGACAGCTCCGGGTGCCAAAGGTGTAATGGAGGAAAGTCAAAATCGCGGCGCCCTTCAAGTTGCGCCGTGATAGCATCGAGGTCATCGCTCATAGGTCTATAGCTGAAATGCGCCCGACAATCAGGCGCAGTCCCCGATCATGCGAACGTTGATAACCCCGTCCAGCACTCGCATTTTGTCGAGCACTTCGTCCGGCGTATGGCCCACGACGTCAATGAGATTATAAGCGATATTATCGCGACTCTTGTTGAGCATATCGATGACGTTAATGTCTTCATCCGCCAGAATGGAGAGCACGCTACCAAGAATCTTGGGCACGTTCTCGTTGGTTACCGAAAGGCGGCAGCCAGTGACCCGCTCTAACGCCAGGTTAGGGAAGTTGACCGAATTGCGTATATTGCCGTTTTCAAGAAAATCCTTAATCTGATTAGCGGCCATAATGGCGCAATTGTCCTCGGCCTCGTCCGTACTCGCGCCGATATGAGGCATCAAAATCACATTGTCACGGCCAATTAGTGTCGGGGATGGAAAATCAGCGATGTACTTACGCAATTTGTCGCCGTCCAGTGCCTCTGCCAGCGCATCCTCATCGACAATCTCCTGCCGGGCAAAGTTAAGCAGACAGGTGCCCTCTCTCATCGCGGAAAACAATTCACCATTAATCAGCCCGCGGGTAGAGTCCAAAACCGGTAGATGCAAAGTAATGTAGTCGCAACGACCGAACAGTGCCGATAGCGTATCCGCCTTGCGAACCTGACTGGACAGGCGCCATGCGGCCTCTACTGAAAGGGCTGGGTCGTAGCCAACCACGTCCATACCCATCGTCAGGGCCATTTCAGCCACCATGGAGCCTATCGCGCCAAGGCCAACGACACCCAATGTTTTGCCTTCAAGCTCACTACCCTTGAATCTTTTTTTCTGGGCCTCGAGCGTTTTGTTCATCTCCGCTTTATCACTCATACCTGCCAGGGTATCGACGTATTGAATACCCTCGACGACCCCCCTGGACCCCAGCAATAAACCCACGGCTACCAGTTCCTTTACCGCGTTAGCGTTGGCACCAGGCGAATTAAATACTGGAATGCCGCGCTTACTGCACTCTGCCACCGGAATGTTATTGACGCCTGCTCCCGCGCGGCCTATCGCCAGCACAGAGTCGGCGATGTCCTCTGCCTGCAGTTTGTGACTGCGCAACAAAATAGCATCCGGGTGGGAAAACTCACTGGCGACTTCGTAGCCATCCCGGGGCAAGCGTTCAAGACCCTTGAGCGAAATTTGGTTAAGAGTCAGTATCTGTCTGGCCATCTTTAATCTACAACCTCAATTACAATACGCTGATGTCAGCAGAGTCCTGCAGACCCTGTCGGTATTCACTGTCGATTAGTTGGCTATATTCACCGCCAATCAGTTGCTGTAAGCCCGCACGATCGGTATCAGGCAAACTGGCCAGTTCCCCTGGGCTAACCCTGGCGACTTCATAGACCAGAGCGTCACCGTTAGCGCTTATAACAAAGTCCACAGCTGAGCTGTCTGCTGCAGGCGCTGCCAAACGAAACGCGCTCTGCAGTATGTCTGCGGGCACCATGGTATTGCGACGGTCCGCCGCCAGCTCAACTTGCCATTGGTAACCTGCGGCGGTGGCGTAGGACTCAACGCCCTCGCCTGCTCTCAAACTACCCGCGGCTGCTACAGCGGCAGATTCTACTGCCGCCCTCGCTCGCTGATCCGTCAGGCGCGCAACTATTTGTTCCTGAACATCAGCCAGAGGCATGACCTCGGCGGGATGATGCTCCCTGACGCTCAGTACAACCCAATGATCACGGTCCAGTTCCAGCACATCGCTATTATGACCGGCATTAAGAACATCATCGGAAAAAGCGGCCGCTACCACGCCAGCGTCGGCGAACACCCCTTCTTCCTGATCGCGGCCAACCTTGCCCGTCCGGGCTATTTCCAGCGACAACTCTGCAGCGGGATCATCAAGATTATCGGCGTTGAAAGCCAGGTCTTTCAGTGTCTCTACCACACGCAGGAGCTCTATCCTGGCCTCTGACATGGCGATCTGTTCTTCCAGACCGTCACGCAGTTCTTCCAGCGAGGGAGGCTCACCGTCACGGCGCTCGGTCAACATAATCAGGTGGGTACCTGCTTCGGTAACAACCGCCGCTGAAAAAGCGTTTACTTCCAGTTCGGCAATAGCCTCTTCCATCTCTGGTGGGAAGGCGTCGCCACTGGTAAATCCTAGATCGCCCCCCGCCGACGCTGAACCCACATCATCGGAAGCTTCCTGAGCCAATACTGCAAACGCTTCGCCTGCCTCGAGCCTGGACTGAACGCTGGTGATTCGCTGCTGATACGCAGAGTCATCCTCGTCACTGCCTTGTTCGAACAGGATGTGAGCAACCCGGTTCTCGGTCTGGTACTGACTATTGGCCACTTCCAGTTCGTAAGCATCGATAATCATCTGCTCTTCCACAGGCTCGCGGAAGTCTTCACTGCGCAGTTCTATGTAATCCAGTTCGACCGCTTCTTCCGAGAGGAAACTATCGGCGTTGTCAGCGTAGTACTGTTGGATCAGTTCATCGCCGATTACTTCTTCGCTGACAAACACTTCCAGAGGGATGGTCATGTAACGCAGGTCTCGCTGCTCACCCGCAATACGGGCGTTCAGCTCGAGCTCGGCCGGCGTCGCAAAGTCACTTCCCGCGAGGCCGCTGCGAACCTGACCCACCTTGATGTCGTCGATGAGCGTCATTTTGAAAGAATTGGGCGTAAAGCCAGCCTCCCCCAGTCTCGCCCGGTACATGTCCGCAGAGAACTGACCATCCACCTGAAACTGCTCCATGCCGCCAATCAGCGCGCCGACTTGCGAGTCCGAAATTGCAAGGCCCATGCCATTAGCAGACTGGATTAACAGCTTGCGTGAGATCAGGGTTTGCATCGCCTGCTGCGACAGCAACTGATCATCCAGCATTGCGGGATCAAGATTATCACCCATCATAGCTATCAGCTGTCGCTTCTGATTGTTAATGGCCTGCTGAAGCTCTTGCGGGGCAATTTCCTCACCGTTCACCTCAGCTACGGCATTACCACCACCGCCTAGCAAAATAGACTCGATACCGAAGCCGGCGAAGGCAACGACAATGATTCCAACGATGATCTTGGCTAAAGTGCCCTGGCTGTTCTTGCGTATATCTTGGAGCATGGGATTTTCTCTCGGCTACTAAAAAAAAAGCGCACCGTTCAGTGCGCCTTTTTATGCGATCAAGGTTTCTCCGCTATGACCTATTTACAAAGCCTTCGCGGTTAGCAGACGCCTTAGGAGTTAACGGCGTCCTTGAGTGCTTTGCCGGCCTTGAAGCTAGGCACTTCAGAAGCCTTGATTTCAATGGCGGCGCCAGTCTGCGGGTTACGTCCAGTGCGAGCACTGCGGTGTTTCACAGAGAAAGTTCCAAAGCCCACCAGGGACACCTGGTCACCTTTTTTCAAAGCCTCAGTCACGCTGTCTACGACTGCGTCCAGAGCTCGGCCAGCAGAGGCCTTGGGCAGATCCGCAGCTGCGGCAATTGCATCAATCAGTTCAGTTTTATTCACACTTATCCCCTTGGAATATTGGTCAGCTTAAAAGTTATCTTTTGGCCCGGGGGTGGGCTAAGAATTCGTTTGTCTCTCTTCATGCAAGACGAGCCACAGGCCTTGTCGCAACAGGGTTTGCGCCCCTCGGGCAGACGCAAGACTGTATACCAGAGCGGGAATCCCGGTCAACAAAGAACGCGCCAGTTAATGCGTATTTATGCGATTTTTTTCCTCTTCGGCCCCTTCCGAGCCTCCAGAGATAGAACTTGCCATGTAGTCTTCATCACTCAACGGCTCTGGCATGGACTCCAGGGCAATGGAGAGCACCTCATCGATCCACTTAACGGGACGGATTTTAAGGTGCTCCTTGATGTTGTCAGGAATTTCTTTCAGGTCTCGCTCATTCTCCTTGGGAATGATCACCGTCTTGATTCCGCCACGGCGAGCAGCCAGCAATTTCTCTTTCAGCCCTCCAATCGGCAGCACCTCGCCTCGCAGGGTGATTTCGCCAGTCATCGCAACGTCTGCTCGCACCGGGATTTCGGTGAGCACAGAGACCAGAGCAGTGCACATGGCCACGCCTGCACTAGGGCCATCTTTAGGTGTAGCCCCCTCAGGAACGTGAATGTGGACGTCGTGCTTCTCGTGATAATCTGCTGGAATACCCAGCATCTGAGACCGACTGCGAACCACAGTTGTGGCAGCCTGGATAGACTCCTGCATGACGTCACCCAAAGAACCCGTCTTGACGTGGCGCCCTTTACCGGCAACGGCAACCGCCTCAATCGTGAGCAACTCGCCGCCCACCGATGTCCAGGCCAACCCAGTGACCTGACCGATTTTGTTCTCTTCCTCGGCTATGCCGTAATTATGCTTGCGCACACCCAACAGATCGCTAAGCATCTCAGCGTCGACAGTGCTGCCACCGTGTTTCTCTTCCAGGGTAATCGCCTTCACCATTTTGCGACAAACCTTAGCGATTTCACGCTCCAGAGCGCGCACACCTGCTTCTCGCGTGTAGTAGCGGATGATGTCTACCACTGCGTCTTCTGCAATGAACAGCTCGTCTTTCTTCAGGCCATTAAGCTTGACCTGCTTGGGAATGAGGTAACGCTCAGCAATATTGAGTTTTTCGTCCTCGGTATAACCGGGAATGCGGATGACTTCCATCCGGTCCAACAATGGACCGGGGATATTCATGGTATTTGACGTACAGACAAACATGACGTCGGACAGGTCATAGTCCACTTCCAGATAGTGGTCATTAAACGCGTGGTTCTGCTCCGGATCCAGTACTTCGAGCATGGCGGAAGCAGGATCACCGCGATGATCCATACCCATTTTGTCGATTTCATCCAACAAAAACAGGGGGTTCTTTACTCCAGCCTTGGACATTTTCTGTAAAAGCTTACCCGGCATGGAACCAATATAGGTTCGACGATGCCCCCTGATTTCTGCTTCGTCGCGCACTCCCCCTAGGGCCATGCGCACGAATTTTCGGTTGGTTGACCGGGCAATTGACTCGCCCAGCGAGGTCTTGCCAACACCTGGAGGACCCACCAGGCACAACACCGGACCCTTCACCTTACGCACTCGCTTCTGGACAGCAAGGTACTCGATGATGCGATCCTTTACCTCATCCAGACCGTAGTGATCTTCGTCCAGGATACGAGTGGCTCGCTTGAGGTCATGCTTGACTTTACTGCGCTTGGCCCAAGGCACATTGACCATCCAGTCAATATAGCTGCGCACGACAGAGGCTTCGGCAGACATCGGGGACATCATTTTCAGCTTACCCAGTTCCGCCTCAGCCTTTTCCTTTGCTTCGGCGGGCATTTTGGCGTCCTCGATACGAGTCTGGAGTTCGTCCAGCTCATTGGGCGCCTCGTCCATCTCACCCAGCTCTCTCTGGATGGCCTTCATCTGCTCGTTGAGATAGTACTCGCGCTGGCTCTTCTCCATCTGCTTCTTGACTCGGCCGCGAATACGCTTTTCCACTTGAAAGAGGTCGATTTCCGCCTCCATCAGCCCCATCAGATGCTCAAGCCGGTTTCGAATGCCGGAAATTTCGAGAATGCGCTGCTTTTCCTCCAGGTCGACGCTCATATGCGCTGCAATGGTGTCAGCGAGGCGACCAGGTTCGTCAATACCGGTCAACGAGGTCAGAACCTCTGCCGGTACCTTTTTACTCAGGTTGACGTACTTTTCAAACTGGCTATTGGTAGAGCGAAGTAAGCCTTCGACCTCGCCCTCAGGAATGTCATCGCTGACAATCTCGCGGACGCTGGCGACGGCAAACTCACCTTCGTCGTCTACTGCATCAACCGCTGCACGAAAACCGCCTTCCACCAATACTTTAATGGTGCCATCTGGCAGCTTCAGCAACTGAAGGATATTGGAAACGGTTCCCACCTGATAGATATCGTCGGCACCGGGGTTGTCATCAGACGCATTGCGCTGGGCTACGAGCAGCACCTGCTTATCGTTGGCCATGGCATCCTCGAGTGCCTCAATGGACTTTTCCCTACCCACGAACAGGGGCAATACCATGTGCGGGTAGACAACTACATCACGTAAAGGCAGAAGGGGAAGCTCAATAACAGAGGATGAACCCATAATAATCTCCGGGTTGGGCGGGAAAACATTTGTTGTATTTTATTAATGGGGTCAGAGACCCGAAATACAACCTCCAGGGCTTAACCCTGGTAAATAGATCGGCGCCCACAAGGTGTGGGCGCGTTCTATCTATTCTTCAGTCGATGCAGCGCGAGCTGCAGGCTCACTGCTCTGGTAAACCAGCAGGGGTTCAGAATCGCCCCGGATGACTGACTCATCGATAACCACTTTGCTTACATCATCCCGAGAAGGAATATTGTACATGGAATCCAGCAGGATCCCTTCCAGAATAGACCGCAGGCCACGGGCACCTGTTTTACGCTCCATCGCCTTCTCGGCAACAGCGTGCAAGCCATCTTCGCGGAAGTCGACCTCGACGCCCTCCATCTCAAACAGCTTGCTGTACTGCTTGGTAAGGGAGTTTTTCGGCTCGGTAAGGATTTGAACCAGAGCTTCAGCGTCCAGTTCCTCCAGGGTAGCGATCACCGGTAAGCGACCGACAAACTCCGGTATGAGGCCATATTGCACCAAGTCCTCGGGCTCCAACTCAAACAGCAGTTCACCGACATTACTGGTTTCATCTTTACTCTTGACCTCGGCACCAAAGCCAATGCCGCCCTTTTCTGATCGGTTTCGAATCACCTTGTCCAGACCCGCAAACGCACCGCCACAGATAAACAGGATATTGGAGGTATCCACTTGCAGAAACTCTTGCTGTGGGTGCTTGCGACCGCCTTGGGGGGGCACCGAAGCTACCGTGCCCTCGATCAATTTCAGCAGCGCCTGCTGCACGCCCTCGCCCGACACGTCACGGGTAATAGACGGATTGTCAGACTTCCGCGAGATCTTATCGATTTCGTCGATGTAGACGATGCCAACCTGGGCTTTTTCCACATCGTAATCGCACTTCTGCAATAATTTCTGAATGATGTTTTCCACATCCTCACCGACATAGCCCGCCTCAGTGAGGGTGGTTGCATCGGCGATCGTGAAAGGCACGTCCAGTAGCCGCGCAAGCGTCTCTGCAAGCAGCGTCTTACCAGAACCGGTTGGGCCAACCAGTAGAATGTTGCTTTTGCCCAACTCTACGTCTTCTCCACGGCCCTGGCTCTGGGCGTGTCGCAGACGCTTGTAGTGATTGTATACAGCTACCGCCAGCACCTTCTTGGCCCTTTGCTGGCCAATGACGTACTCATCGAGAATGGCGTTGATCTCCTGCGGCACCGGCAGGTGATCCTGGGGGGTATCGCCTGAACTCTCCTGCACCTCTTCGCGGATGATGTCGTTACACAAATCGACACATTCATCGCAAATAAACACCGAAGGACCAGCGATCAGCTTGCGTACTTCGTGCTGGCTTTTGCCGCAGAAGGAGCAGTACAACAGCTTGCCGCCGTCGTCGCCGGAATTGGTGGTTTCGTCACTCATTAAGCCGCCCTACGCGAAAATAACTGAATTAGCATCATCATAGGCTCTAAGATGATGTTTTTTCCCGTGTTTTGCAAGTCCAGAGGGGATGAAAAGCGGGATAAGACAGGCTACTCGCCCACCCCGCCCCGACTTGTCACAACTTCGTCCACCAAACCATATGCCACGCTTTCCTCGGCGTTCATAAAGCGATCACGCTCGGTGTCCCGTTCAATGACCTCAAGGGGCTGACCGGTGTGCTCAGCCATCAGCTGGTTCAGCTTTTCTCGGATGATCAGGATTTCTTTTGCCTGAATTTCAATATCGGTGGCTTGACCCTGGGCCCCGCCGGAAGGTTGGTGGATCATGGTGCGTGCATTAGGTAGAACGTAACGTTTGCCCTTGGCACCACCGCAGAGCAGGAACGCGCCCATAGAGGCGGCCTGTCCCATGCACATTGTGCTGACATCGGGTTTGATGAACTGCATGGTGTCGTATATTGATAGCCCAGCGGTGACGCTTCCACCCGGAGAATTGATATACAGGTGAATGTCTTTGTCCGGGTTCTCGGACTCGAGGAACAACAGCTGAGCTACGATCAGGTTAGCCATGTGGTCCTCTACAGGACCGACGACGAAGATCACGCGCTCTTTCAGCAGTCGGGAGTAAATATCGTAGGAGCGCTCACCTCGGGAGGTTTGCTCTACTACCATAGGCACAAGGCCCAGGTTTTCGATGGTTTGAGGATTTCGCCCGTCTGGCTGATATGGCATAGCGTACCGTTCCTAAATAATGGTTATACGGAGTTTGGGCGGCGCTATAGCACCGCCCCGGTGAGAGACGCTATCAGGCTTCTTCCTGTCCAGCAGGGGCAATTGCCTCCTGATAACTACACTCCTTCTCTGCTATCTTGGCACTCTCGAGGAGTTTTTCAACCACCTGATCCTCAAGAACTTTAGATTCTACCGAAGCCAGCTGCTCCTGATTAGAATAATACCAGTTGATAACTTCCTCAGGCTCCTGATAGGTAGAGGCCATTTCTTCAATCGTGGAGCGAACTTTATCGGCATCAGCCTTCAGCTCAAACTTGCCAATTAACTCGGACAAAACCAAGCCAAGCTTTACACGCTTTTGAGCGTTCTCGGTAAACATGTCATCGGGGAGCAATGATTTGAGATCCATGTCCTGGCCGCCGGCACCGCCAAACTGCTGAAACATCTGGTTACGCAACGCGTCAACTTCCTGCGCGATCAAGGCGCGGGGGATTTCAACACTGTCGTGGGCATCTATTACTGCGTCCATAACCTGCTGCTTAACTTTTGCATCTATCGCGTTCTTGAGTTCGCGAGCCATGTTCTCGGCCACTTCCTTGCGGAACTGCTCTTCGCCACCCTCCTCAACGCCATATTGCTTAAACAGTTCTTCATTCAACTCAGCAGGTACCATTTCTTCGATAGCGTTGACGGTTACCTTGAACTCAACCGCTGCACCTTGAAGATCTTCGCTGTGATAATCCTCAGGAAAGCTCAACTCGAGAGTGAGCTCCTCGCCCGTTTTTGCGCCAACAACGCCATCTTCAAACCCGGGAATCATGCGGCCGGATCCCAGCTCAAGTTCCGATCCTTCAGCCGTACCGCCTTCAAAAGCTTCGCCGTCTTTGGTACCGGCAAAATCAATATTAACCTTGTCGCCTTCCGCTGCGGCTCTCTCTACAGCCTGCCAGCTACCCTGCTGCTTACGGAATACATCAATGATGTTGTCGACGTCTTCTTCGGTCACTTCGGCGACAGGCTTTTCAACGTCAAAGGCCGTCAACTCAGATACTTCAACGTCGGGAAACACTTCAAAAGTAGCTACGTATTCGAGGTCTTTGCCTGCATCCAGCGACTTTGGCTCAATGCTGGGCTGGCCTGCGGGGCGCAGCTTTTCTTGCACCACCGCTTCCTGGAAGGATTGACTCATCACCTCTCCCAGAACCTCCTGACGAACGCCAGGCCCGAAGCGCTGACGCATAACCTTCATGGGCACTTTACCTGGCCTGAAGCCGGGGATGCGAACGTCCTTGGTTGCTTTCTTCAGGCGCTCATCGACTGCACCGTCAACACGTGCAGCGGGTACGCCAACAGTTAAACGACGCTCCAATCCAGAAGTCGTCTCAATAGAAACCTGCATGGTATTTCCTCATCAATAACCGGGCGACAGCGCCACGGGCACTGTCTTTTGCATTTTTGTCGGATCGATGGAACATCGAACCCGCTCAGAATATGGTGCGGAAGGAGAGACTCGAACTCTCACGCCTTGCGGCACTGGTACCTAAAACCAGCGCGTATACCAATTTCGCCACTTCCGCATGTACGTTCCCCCGAGCCGGTAGCTAGAATTCGCTGGAGCTTTTTATACCTAACCAATTGATTGTTTGGGAGTATATAAGCCCTGCAAGCGGTGCCTGGAGGTATCGTAAGGGCGCAGATTCTGCCACAAAGAACAGCGTGGTTCAACCGCTCAGCTGCGAGGGAGCGCCAATAATAAAACCAGCGGCTGCGAAGGGTCCGAACAGCAGAACTGAAAGACCTGCCCAGAAGGCAAAAATGCCGCATTTTCGGCACCCAACTGCAAACCATCCAGCTCTAGCCGACCTTCGATGAGCATCAGCAACTGGTAGGTATTCGCTCCCTGAAGTGTCATTGCACCACCAGCGACAATAGCGACCCGTAGAACCTCAAAGTCAGGGAAATCCACAATGCGCTCGATGACCACACCGTCTTCGGAAGGGAGTAGCTCAAAAGCAGCATCGGGTGGCGGCGTCAATCGCATCTGCTGAACTGCGGACTCAGTATCCCAATGATCCTGAGTTAGCACCTTCTGGGCGAAGGACAGGATTTGGCGCTCATAGACGGGAGTCTGGAACTCGATGGTGCGCACGCCGTGTTGCAAAGAATGCGGCATAAGTAGAGGCACGACCACCACATCACCCACTTCCAGCGAACGCATATGGGTAAAGCTGTTCATGGCCTCACGCCTAGCCTTCTCCTCGTCTCGAAGAGACTGAGGCACGAGCGTTCCGCTGGACAGGCCGTCAATCTGGCGCCGGACCCGCTCATAGTCGCGCACCGCCTGCAAATACTCGTGGCGAAAAGCCGCCTCGCTCTCGGCCTCCGCCAGTCGCTCGGAATCGAACCCGTAGCGAATACCGCCGCTTCCCTCGGGCCAGGCCTTCGAATCCACGTGGGTGACTACGTATACCTCCCGCTTTTCTTCGTGCAACTCGAAATACAAATCGCCAACGACTTCTTCAGGAGCTGGGTCCAGTACCTTTAGCAACACCAGCGGCTCGCCCGAAGCGCCGGCACACACGCCGGGAGCCGCAGCCTGCGCCCATGGAATTGGAGTAGCGTATTGGCCATCTGTGTAGCAACACACGCCCCGCTCCTCCACACCTGTGAACCAGACCTCCTGACCCCAGGGCTTGGGTATGCGAGTCGGCTGCAGACCCAAGGCCTGGCCGGGCCTTAGGACAGCAAGCTGACGCCTGGATGCCCAGTCACGAAACCGACTGTAGGGGACAAATTCGGTTAAAGTGACGACCTGGTCGGTAACCGCATAGAGCGTCTGGTCACCTTCCCTTGAGTAAATAGCCACCAACGGCTGCAGCGGCTTATTCTCAAGCCACCACTGGTGTAACTCAAAGTCTACCAGCAGCACGGCACCGTCAGCAGCACTGTCTATCCACTGGGCCAGCAGGACAGAGGGTTCCCCGGTTTGGCGGCTAACAGTTAAAGTGGATTGTGAAGAGTTACGCAAAGGCTGCCACCCTGATCTGATATAGCTTTATATAATTAAAACGGCTAACGTTATTCTCAAATATATTAAAAACGCTCTATTCTGGTGTGGAAAATTACCAGATTTGAGCGATACTAGAAGTGTGACTGCCTATCCCCTAGTTTAGTCGGGCGGTTACGGGAGCATACCCAATGCTCTTTGAGGGAAGTAATTCCTTTATGTTTCACTCCTAATGGTCTTGGTGGGTCCCTTTCGGGACCCATTTTTTTATTTAAAAATAACGTATATCAATAAGTTATAGCTCAAACTTAAAAAAATATTTAGCTAACTTACATTGTGTGCGTGGGGCGATCTGATCCCAGTGACCCAGCGAGGTGATTCTCAATTTTGGCATTTGCTGCGGCGTCCTGCTCACTGAACTGGACGCCGATGCCAGCAGTCCGGTTGCCCTGCGCACCCCTTGGGGTAACCCATACTACTTTCCCTGCAATCGGCACCTTCTCGGCCTCATCCATCAGCGTCAGTAACATAAAGACCTCATCACCGAGGGCATAGGCTTTGTTAGTAGGCACAAACAGGCCCCCGTTCTCCAGGAATGGCATATAGGCTGAGTAGAGCACAGCCTTGTCCTTGATGGTCAGCGACAGTATGCCGTTGCGGCTATTATTTTGCCTAGCGTCGTTCATGGCCTTAATCTCCCCTGTTCACTGATTGATATTACCATCGGCGAGTGGCCCGCCCAATACGGATTGCAGCTTTTCCAGTAAAACTTCCGTTAGTAGCTGCCTATTCGGATTTGCACCACCTCTGACTGCGCGCTGGATTTTTGACACTTCATCCAACAGGCCATACAAACTCCGGCCGTGACCGCTGTTCAAGCTCAATCTATCAAGCTCCTTGAGAGCTCGACGGATCGATTTAGCCATCTGCTCAAGTGCCTCGTCCATGGGAGCTTCCGCGAGCATGGACGCCGCCTCCGCCGTGCCAAGCTTACCGGACACAAGGCCACGGCAAGCAAGCCTTATTGCGATCAGTTTTTCCGCATCCGCATGCTGGTACATGGACTCGGCCAGCATGGGCATGCCGTCTGCCAATTCGAGCAGTTTCTCGCTCTCCTTGCTGTCCCCAGTCGCCTGATCCAGCCAGTTCCGGCTGCTCTCCAGGCTGGGCACCGGTAGCTTGATTATCTGACAACGTGAGCGAATAGTGGCGGGTAAGCCGTGTAACTGGTCGCACACCAGCAACAGAAAGGTACCGGGAGAAGGCTCTTCCAGAGATTTCAGCAGTCCATTCGCTGCGTTGGTGTTCATGGCATCAGCAGGTGAAAGCACAACGACTTTGCGCGCTCCGAAGCTCGCAGTCTTGGTAGTGAAATTGACGACGCTGCGAACCTGGTCGATTTTGATGGCCCGGCTCTTCTCTTCAGGCTGTAGCCAACGAAGGTCACCATGACTGCCCCCCGCACTCAATTCGCAGGAATGGCATTTGCCACAATTCAAGCCACCGCTTGGCGCATGGCACAGCAGCAATCTAGCCAGGGCGAGAGCGAGCCTGGCTTTGCCGCTACCCGCTGTACCGGCGAGCACCAGAGCATGAGGCAAGTTCCCATCGGCCAACTGTTGATTGAAACGCGCCCATACCTCCTGGTGCCAGGGCAGAGGTGCGCTGATTGCCGGCAGGCCACTAAGCTCCATCAAGGATGACGCACTCCCCAGCAAGTGGCGAACTCAGCACAGATTTCCTGCAGCTGTTGCTCCACATCTACCAGTTCCATTGAGGCGTCAACCACGCGGTAGCGGCCACTGCTCTCACTCGCGAGCGACCGGTAAGTGTTGCGAACACGTTCGAAAAAAGTCGTCTGCTCCTGCTCGAAACGGTCCAACTGCCCACGCCCACGAGCCCTTGACATGCCAACTTCGACAGGGGCGTCCAGCAGCAAGGTATAGTCGGGGCGAAGCTCCCCCTGAACTAACTGCTCCAGCTCACGGATCATCGACACAGGCAGCCCTCGACCACCGCCCTGGTAAGCGTATGTAGCATCTGTGAAACGATCGCAGAGTACCCATCGCCCCTGAGCAAGGGCTGGCTCAACTACCTGCTCCAGGTGTTGGGCCCGGGCAGCAAAAATCAGCAGTAATTCCGCACTGGAAGCAATCTTTTCATCGCGCGGACGAAGCAATAGCTCACGAATATCTTCGCCAAGCACAGTCCCCCCTGGCTCCCGGGTAACCACAAGGTCAATGCCAAGCGATGTTAGCTGCTTCTGCATATAGGCCATGTTGGTTGACTTACCAACACCCTCACCGCCTTCAACGGTGATGAATAATCCGCGTGATTCCATCAATTCTCTTATTGCGCTTTGGGGCTGGAGCGATAGTCCTGCCTGCGTTGAAGCTGATATTTACGCACGGCATCCTGGTGCTCAGCAAGGGTCTCACTGAAATAATGACCGCCATCTCCCCGGGCCACAAAATAAAGGGTCGCACCCTCTTTGGGGTGCATTGCGGCATGAATAGCAGCGCGCCCTGGCAGTGCAATAGGCGAAGGAGGCAGCGCTTTATGACGATAGGTATTATAGGGATTGGTGTCATCCTGGAGGTGTTTGCGCGTGAGGTTGCCGTCAAACATCTCTCCAAGCCCATAGATAACCGTTGGATCGGTCTGCAAGCGCATGCCCTTATTCAATCTTCTGACAAAAACGCCTGCGATCTCGTCCCGCTCAGTTGGCTGACCTGTCTCTCGCTCGACAATACTGGCCATGACCAGTGCCTCGTAGGCATCAGCATAGGGAAGGCCGTCTTCTCTGTTCTGCCATTCCTCTTCAAGTATCGCCTGCATTGCCTTGTACGCCCGACGCAGTATGTCCCAATCAGAGGCGCCTCGCTCAAACTGGTAACTATCTGGAAAGAACAGCCCCTCAGCGATCTTTCGAGGTGCGATCAAGGTCGCAATTTTTTCGTCGTCAAACCCCGAAAGCTCATGCTTGAGTTCCGGGCTCTGAGCAAGTATCTGCAGAGCTCTGGCAAGTGTAATCCCCTCTGGCAGCGTCACCTGGTAGCTAATCACTTCCCCTTTCTGCAATAGCCTGAGCAGGACTATCGGTGTTGTCCCCTGGGGAATGAGATACTCGCCGCGTTTGATTTGTTGATCAAGCCCAGTCCAACGACCATAGCGACTAAGCATCCAGCCATGTTTGTATAAGCCATCGGCCTCCAATCGGGCCACAACCGAGCGAAGGGTTTGTCCGGGGCCAACGATTAGATGATAGCCGTCGCTGTCAATATTCAACGGCTGCTGCCACTGGTGCTGCAAATACCTTGCGCTAAAAATGAATAAGGCCGCCAGCACGGCGACGACCACTAAAAGCGCCACCCTCTTTTTCACGACATGGCCTCCAAATAGCTTTGGTGCAGGGCTTCACACATCGAGAAATCCGTCCATGTTCTCTCTTCAATCCGAGCTACCGCCCGCAGCCCGCGAATACTGTTACAACAAATGACCGCATCGGCTGCCAACAATTGCCGGGGGGTGATAGGAACTTGCTCTACGGAAACACCCAGCGCCGGCGCTAACTGCTCCAACACCAGTCGTCTGCGAGTACCAGCGATGCCGCAGGTCTCTAGCGCCGGGGTCAGCAGTCTTCCCTCTTCAAGTAAAAACACGTTGCCCGCAGACAACGAGCAGACATTACCTTGTTGGTCGAGCACAACGGCTTCGTCCCATCGTGCATCCCTGGCCTGGTTCGCAACGAGCACCTGTTCGAGCCTGTTGAGGTGTTTAATGCCCGCCAGATGAGGTTGGCTGGACCAGCGTAAATCTGCCCAGCCTAGCTCCAGCGGCGCAGCGAACTGGCTGCGGTCCTGCTCCAGTGCAGCGGCTGTTATGACCATTCGGGGCGTGGAGTTTTGCGGTGCGGCATAACCTCTGGGACCACTGCCGCGAGTCACCGTCAAGCGCATTGCGGCCCACTTGATATCACCGAGCTTAGCAGCACAAGCCGTCAACTGAGCCCTTGCTGTTGCCAGGCAACCGGGAAAAGAGAGCAATTCCAGACCCGCTGACAGACGGTCCATATGCAACGACAGGAAAAGAGGCTCCCCGTCACGGACTAACAGCGTTTCGAATAGCCCGTCACCAAAGTCCAGGCCACGATCGGGGAGCGGTAGCGCTGAAACACGCTCTCCGTCTACCCAGACTACTGGACTCGAACTCACCTCTGCACCCGTCAGTCGGGTCTACTAAACAGCAATGATCCATTGGTGCCGCCAAATCCAAAGGAATTCGAAAGCACGCTGTGGATCTCACGCTCCTGGGCAGTGTGAGGAACGTAATTCAGATTGGCGCCCTCATCTGCATTGTCGAGATTGATCGTTGGCGGGCAGACCTGGTCGCGAATGGCCAAGACAGAGAATATTGCCTCTACCGCTCCCGCCGCACCCAGCAGATGACCGATCATCGACTTGGTGGAGCTGACCGCTACCTGCTCTGCCGCAGATCCGAGGACAGTTTCAACCGCCCTGCTCTCGGCGACGTCGCCCGCAGGGGTCGAGGTACCGTGAGCATTGATGTAATTGACTTTATCGACAGCGACACCCGCATCTCGCACTGCATTAGCCATGGAGGCTGCAGCACCGCGACCATCTTCCGGTGGCAGCGTCATGTGATAGGCATCACCGCTCATACCAAAGCCAGTCAGCTCTGCGTAGATATTTGCGCCACGTGCTTTGGCTGATTCGTACTCTTCAAGCATGATCACTCCGGCCCCATCTCCAAGGACGAAACCGTCGCGATCTCGGTCCCAGGGACGCGAGGCCGCCTGAGGGTCATCATTGCGTGTCGATAAGGCTCGAGCTGCCGCAAATCCTCCCAAGCCGACCGGCGTTGTTGCCATCTCCGCACCGCCGACTAACATCGCGTCCGCATCGCCAAGGGCAATCATGCGAGCCCCGAGGCCAATATTATGAGTTCCAGTAGTACAAGCGGTTACGACAGCAAGATTAGGGCCCTGCATATTGTACTTAACCGAAAGGTTGCCAGAGATCATATTGATAATGGAGCCTGGAACAAAGAACGGAGAAATTCTTCGCGGCCCGGACTTGTGAACAATCTCGGTATTCTTTTCAATCTGGCCTATGCCCCCAATACCTGAGCCGATTGCGCAACCTACTCGAGCCGCGTTTTCCTCGTTCACTTCGAAACCGCTATCTTCAAACGCCTGAATGCCGGCCGCCATGCCGTACTGAACAAAGGTGTCCATTTTGCGGGCGTCTTTCGGAGCCAGATATGCGGAGATATCAAAGTCTCGAACACTGGCACTGAACTGAGTGCTGTAAGCGGAGACATCAAAAGCGTCAATAGGGGCGGCGCCACTTTTCCCAGCGAGAATATTTTCCCAGGTTTCAGCAACGGTATGACCAACGGGGCTGACAATACCCAGTCCAGTGACAACGACTCTTCTGCCAATCAAGTTAGCACCTCCTCTATTTCGGTTTTACGGGAAGCATAAAGAAGAAAAGCCGCTCTATCAAAAATAGAAACGGCTTTTCGAACGAGCTTGGTGAATCAGGCGAGGTTTGCGTTGATATAGTCGATCGCCAGCTTAACAGTGGTGATCTTCTCCGCTTCCTCGTCCGGGATTTCAGTCTCGAATTCTTCTTCGAGTGCCATCACCAGCTCTACAGTATCCAGCGAATCTGCACCCAGGTCCTCAACAAAGGAAGCCTCGGTCTGCACTTCTTCTTCTTTTACGCCAAGTTGTTCTGCGACGATCTTCTTAACGCGTTCTTCAATGCTGCTCATGATTATTTGTATCTCCTGAGAATTAGAGCTTTTTCAAACCCGATTTGACGGCCTGAGCCGGCATTTTACTCTGTTTTGTCCAAGAGTAATAAATATTTTTTCCTAGCCTTGCGTGAAGCGTAAATATCAGAGGCTATTCAACCAGTTAAGCCATATACATGCCACCATTTATATGGAGAGTTTCACCGGTGATATAGCCTGCGATGTCACTGCAGAGAAAACCAACTAGAGCGGCAATCTCCTCTGGCTGACCCAGTCTTCCAAGGGGAATCTGACCCAACATCGCATCTCGCTGCTCATCGGTCAGCTCACGAGTCATGTCTGTGTCGATGAAACCAGGCGCGATACTATTGACGGTAACTGCACGAGAGCCTAGCTCACGCGCCAGTGCTCTGGAAAAACCTTCAGCACCCGCCTTGGTCGCAGCGTAGTTGCTTTGCCCCATGTTCCCCATGGAGCCCACTACTGATGTGATATTGATGATGCGCCCCCATCGAGCCTTCGTCATACCCCGCAAACAGGCCTTGCTTACCCGGTAAAGCGCATTGAGGTTGGTGTCGATAACATCACCCCACTCGTCCTCTTTCATGCGCATGAGAATATTATCGCGAGTGATGCCAGCGTTATTGACTAAAATGAGTGGTGCTGAATACTGCTCAGCAATTGCTTTGAGCACGGATGTGACGCTATCAGCATTTGCCACGTCCAGCTTCATACCGCAGCCGTCATTGCCCGCACCCTTAAGGTATGCGCTGATTTTTTCAGCACCGCCATCGCTGGTTGCAGTGCCGATTACTGTATAGCCGTCAGCGGCCAGGTGTTCGGCAATGGCTTTACCGATACCCCTGCTCGCACCTGTAACCAGCGCCACCTTGTTATCTTCACTCATTGACTATCTCCATTCTTGTCGTGGGCTTAGCCCAGTTCCTGTTGAGCCGCTACCAGAGAGTCCGGCTCCTCTAGTGAAAAGCTGGTCAGTGCTCTATCAATCCTGCGATTGAGCCCGCTGAGTACCTTTCCGGGGCCGCACTCAACAATATTGCTCACACCCCTGTCTACGATCGATTGTATACAGCGGGTCCACTGCACGGGGCTGTATATCTGCTGAACGAGCAGTTCGCGGATTTTTTCCGGGTCGCTCTCGGTCTGGGCATGTACATTATGGACCACTGGCACCCGCGGTGCCTCGATGGCCACATCGGCCATAGCCTCAGCCAGGCGCTCACCCGCTGGCTTCATTAATTCTGTGTGGAAAGGCGCGCTCACTGGCAGGGGAACCGCTCGTTTCGCACCCGCCGCTTTCAGCTCCACTATCGCGGCCTCTACGGGAGCCGTGTGGCCCGCGATCACAACCTGTCCGGGGGAGTTAAAGTTGACAGCCGCCACCACGCCATCTGTCGCTGCGCAAATTCGATTAATAGCATCGTCATCAAGGCCTATGATCGCAGCCATGGCTCCTTCACCAACCGGCACTGCGGTCTGCATAAATTGACCGCGGCTGCGCACCAGCCTGACTGCATCGGCAAAGCCCAGTGCGCCTGCACAAACGAGCGCAGTAAATTCCCCCAAACTGTGGCCGGCCATAACGACTGGCATGCCGCCCCCCTGTTCTTGCCATGCGCGGAACAGCGCGACTGAGGAAGCCAGCAATACAGGCTGTGTTGTTTCGGTTAGATTCAGGGCATCCTGCTCACCATTTTGGATCAGGTCCCACATGTCATAGCCAAGCGCATCAGAAGCCTCAACATAGGAGTCTCTTACTGCAGCGAATTGCTCATGCGCTGCAGCCAACATACCAACTTTTTGCGATCCCTGGCCGGGAAACACAAATGCGTTATTGTTTTCTGACATAGCCATTTCCTGAATATTCAATAGAGTTCAACGTAACGGTAACCGCGCAGGCCTGCAAACCAGCGGAGGCAATTTATAGAACAATAGACACTGAGCGGATATTTTTCGCGGGGTAGAGATGTTGACAGCGCTTCTATTGAAAGTAGAAGCGCTGTCAAGGCGGCGGAGACTGTTGTCCCCGCTGGAGTTACAAACGGTACTGATGACCGTCTGAACAAATGATTAGTCGTCGGAACCAGTGTCTACGACTTTCTTGCCGCGGTAAAAACCGTCAGCGCTCACGTGGTGGCGCAGGTGGGTCTCACCGGAAGTCTGGTCTACAGACAAAGTGGATCCTGAAAGAGCATCGTGTGAACGACGCATTCCGCGACGAGAGCGGGTCTTTTTACTTTTTTGAACAGCCATGGCTATCTCCTGATTTACTTATCCGATTTAAGCTGCGCCAGCACATCGAAGGGGTTGGGCTTTTGCTCACCCTCGCCCTCTTCAGGACCCGGCCCGGTGTACTCGGACAATATCTGTTTACAATCTTCTGTGTCGTGGTAACTAAATGAAGGAAGAGCGAGAATCAACTCGTCCTCTACCAGTTCCCACAAATTACATCCCTCTTCCGGCACTATCAGCGCGTCCAGATGACGAGGCAGGTGCTTTGCCTGCTCGTCTGTCCAAACAATACCCAGCACATTGTCACCGACAAGGCTCTGCGGCATCGCCTGCAAACAGCGCTGGCACACCACCGAAACCTTCGCCTCGAACCCCAGCGCGATTACCGGCTGGTTTTCCTCATCCCGGGAGAACGTTAATTCCGCCAGGATCTCCCCCGTTTCACTGGCCAGCAGGCCATGAAAACGTGGCAAATCGACGGGCTTTAAAGCTCCGCTGATGCTCACTCCGCGCGCGGCTGCCTTGCGGACATCCAACGTGTTGGGGAGGGGCTCAGTCAACATAGGCGCGCATCATAGTGACGCGACCCCCCTTTGTCAAAAAAAATTCTATAAAATACAAGCAGTTCTCTCACTTATTCACATTAATAAGGCGCTCTCATGGACCTGATTCTTGCCTCCACCTCAGCTTATCGACGAAATTTACTGGAAAGGCTCCAAATTCCATTTTCCACGGTGGCCCCCGATGTCGACGAAACCGCACTCCCAGAAGAGTCAGCCAGCGCCCTCGCCTGTCGATTGGCCAAGGAGAAATCGCATGCCGTTGCCCAAAGACACCCTGATGCGCTGGTCATAGGCAGCGACCAGGTAGCCAGCATTGCTGGACGATCCGTCGGCAAGCCCGGTTCTCACCAGGCTGCAGCAGAGCAGCTCCAGAAAAGCTCAGGGCAACAAGTGGACTTTTACACTGGTGTTGCACTCACCTGTATTGCCACCGGCTACAGCCAGACCATGGTAGAGCGATTTAGCGTAGTCTTTCGGCAGCTTGATCCAGCAGAAATTGAAGCCTATTTGGTAAAGGAAGAGCCCTATGACTGTGCGGGAAGTTTCAAATGCGAGGGACTGGGTATCGCGCTCTTTAAAAAGATGATTGGGGACGACCCTACCTCTTTGGAAGGACTACCCCTTATCGCCACTTGCCGACTACTCAGGGAGGCCGGAGTCCCGGTTCTTTGACAGCAAGGCGGCAACATCGCCCGCCAGAGCGTTACCGACTCGCCAGCTCGGGCAAGTCCAGTAGTTGCGGCAGAGAGTCTACAATCGCCACCGGGTTATGGGCAGCCAGCCGCTCAATGCTGTGGACACCAAAGCTAACCCCCACCGATGCGACCCCGGCATTCACTGCCATTTCAAGATCATATTCGGTATCGCCGATCATCAGAACCTGCTCAGGGGCGGTTCTTCTCTCTAGCATCAACTCCCTGAGCATGAGCGGATCGGGTTTGGAGGTCGTTTCGTCCGCACATCGCGTAGCATCGAACAAGTCCTCCATCGCGAGCCGTCGCAGGACTCTGTTCAGTCCTCTACGGCTTTTTCCAGTAGCCACAGCCAGCTCAAAACCGCGCCCCTTTAACTCAAGCAGGGTCTCCAAGGCTCCGGGAAACAAATCAGGCGGTGCTTCCTCGCTGGCCACGTAGTGGCTGGAATAACCTTTAATCATCAGCTCCAACTCTGCCGGCGGCACCTGCGGAAACAATACTTCCATCGCGCGATGCAGGCTCAAGCCGATAATGTTAGCGGCCTCGGCCTCACTGGGCACCGGAAGATCCATCTCCAGGGCGACAGCCTGTACCGAGCGGACGATCTGCGCCACCGAATCGCACAAGGTGCCATCCCAATCAAAGATAATCATTTATTTCATGAGCCTACGTAGTTTATCTAAAGCACTTTCTAATTCACTATCTAGAGGAGCTTGTAACTCAATACGCCCCAGGTCTGGCAGATTGAAGCGCAATGACCTGGCATGCAAAAACAGCCGCTTGAGGCCGATTTGAGCGCACAGGGCCTCCCCTCTCGGTGAGCCGTACTTATTATCGCCCAGCAGAGGGAAGCCGGCATGCAGTGCATGCACACGAATCTGGTGTGTGCGACCGGTCACCGGCTTCGCTTCAACCAGGGTTGCCCCCCTAAAACGCTCAACAACCGTGAAGTCGGTAATGGAGCGCTTGCCTTCTTTTGCCACTCTGACCATTCGCTCGCCGGATTGCAGCACGTTTTTTTGCAGCGGTGCGTCCACACGCACCACATTGCGCGGCCACTTGCCCGCCACCAGCGCCAGATAGCGCTTGTCCACATGATCCTCCCGTAACTGACGATGCAGTTCGCGAAGAATGGCCGGCTTACGGGCAACCATAATTAATCCTGAGGTATCCCGATCGAGGCGATGCACTAGTTCCAGGTAGCGATCCTCGGCTCGAATCTGACGTAAACTTTCAATCATCCCGAAATTGAGGCCACTGCCTCCATGCACAGCCAGCCCGGAGGGCTTGTCCAGCACCAGCAACCCGCCGTCTTCGTAGATAACTCGCTGCTTGAGTTGTTCGGACCAGTAGCGCGGAATGGTGGGAGGATCTGACGGCGCAGGTGTTCGCAGTGGGGGTATGCGCACAATATCGCCGGTGACCAGTCGATAGTCGGCTTTTACCCGACCTTTATTGACCCGAATTTCACCTTTGCGCAAGGCACGGTAAAGACGTGTGCGTGGAACCCCTTTCAACTCACGGTTGAGAAAATTGTCCAACCTCTGGCCGGATGAGTTTTCGTCCACGGTAAGATGGCGCACTACAGGCCTGGATTGTTCGCTCTCTGACATAACTCACGGAATTCGTTTAATTTTCCAGCATTAGCTGCTATAGTCCGGCGCGTGTGATCGAACCCGCCCGTGGACTTTCCGGTGCCGGTGAACAATCAAACACCCTGGCGATGTTTGGGCCTGCCGAAAAAATTGCAGGTACCGCCAGACAGAATCACACAATGGATGTCGATGCGAGGATCAACACCCGGGCAATGCCCGATAATACCCCGCTAATTCGACGATTACTAAAACCGAGCAGTAAAGACTGCCGGGACACAGAATCAGATTACACAGCGTTGTCGACAGCCCCAGGTGCTGCGACACTATCAAAAAGGCGGAACGAGTACCATTTATTCCCCACCCGACGCTGATACGACCATCGATTAGACGGTAGTGTAAAGAGAATACCTGGATGCCGGGAGTGGCATTCAACCCCAGCGCTCACAAGGCGCTTTTCACGCTAGGTAGCGTGTTTTATAACCCTCTCCCAAAGGCCGTTAGGCCTGCAAACTGATTCCTGCCCCGCCAGCCTGCTCTGAAAAGGCTTAGGCAAAATGAAGAAAATGTTAATCAACGCAACTCAACCCGAAGAGCTGCGTGTCGCACTGGTCGATGGCCAGCGACTCTACGATCTGGACATTGAAAACCGTACCCGCGTCCAGAAAAAATCCAACATCTACAAAGCCAAGATCACTCGAGTAGAGCCTTCCCTGGAGGCTGCATTCGTCGACTTCGGCGCTGACCGACACGGTTTCCTCCCCCTGAAAGAAATTGCCCGCGAATACTTCTACCGCAAGCCGGAAGGCGAAGGCCGGATGAAGATCAAGGACGTAGTCAAGGAAGGCACTGAAATCATTGTCCAGGTCGACAAGGAAGAGCGCGGCAACAAGGGCGCAGCCCTGACCACGTTTGTTTCTCTGGCTGGCCGTTACATGGTCTTGATGCCCAACAACCCTCGCGCCGGCGGTATTTCTCGCCGTATCGACGGTGATGATCGGTCCGAACTGCGTGAAGCCCTCTCTGCGCTGGAAATCCCCAACGGCATGGGCGTGATCATCCGTACCGCCGGCGTTGGACGCTCCTCTGAAGAACTGCAATGGGACCTTAACTACCTGTTGCAGCTTTGGGAAAAAATCAGCGAAGCCAACAGGGAGTCCAAACCAGCTACCCTGCTGTTCCAGGAAAGCAATGTTATTATTCGCGCCATTCGGGACTACCTGCGCGACGATATCGACCAGGTACTGATCGACTCACCAGAGGCCTACCAACAAGCAGACGACTTCGTTAGCCAGGTAATGCCCCAGTTCAAGAGCAAGCTGCGTGTCTACGAAGACAGCATCCCCATGTTCAATCGTTTCCAGATCGAGAGCCAGATAGAGACCGCCTTTCAGCGTGAAGTCCGGCTGCCTTCCGGCGGCTCCATCGTTATCGATCCCACAGAAGCCCTGGTCTCCATCGACATCAACTCCGCCCGTGCTACCAAGGGTAAAGACATCGAGGAGACGGCGCTCAAAACCAACCTTGAAGCCGCTGACGAGATTGCCAGGCAACTGCGCTTGCGCGATATGGGCGGCCTGATCGTCATCGATTTTATCGATATGCTGGCAGCAAAAAGTCAGCGCCAGGTTGAGAATCGTGTTCGCGATGCCCTCAGCATAGATCGTGCCCGAGTTCAGGTTGGCCGTATTTCACGCTTTGGATTGCTGGAGATGTCGCGCCAGCGCCTGCGTCCATCCCTGGGTGAAACCAGCGCCAAAGTATGCCCACGCTGCACCGGTCAAGGTACCATTCGGGACACCAAGTCACTGGCTTTGTCTATCCTGCGCCTGCTCGAAGAAGAGGCGATTAAGGAACGTAGCGCCGAAATACGGGCTATTGTCCCTGTTGATGTCGCCGCCTACCTTCTTAACGAAAAGCGCACCGCGCTGGGAGAAATCGAACGCGACGCCAAGGTCAGGGTACTCGTTGTGCCTAACCCAAATCTGGAGACCCCCCACTTCGAAGTTCAGCGCTTACGCGACGACGAAATCGATGGCGATCACGAAATTAGCTACAAAATTGAGATCGCCGAACCCGATGTCGAGTCAATATCTGATACCCACAAGGCAGCCATTCCGCAACAAGAGGCCGCCGTACAGGGTGTAATACCAAAAGCGCCGGCCCCTCAGGCAGCAGCGAAATCAACCGCTGCCGCCCAGCCAGAGCAAAAGAGCAAGCAGAAAACGGGACGCGAGGCTGCAGCAAAACCACAGCCTGGGCTATTCACCCGAATCTTCGGCGCTCTTTTCGGTGCTGCCGAAGAAGAACAACCGAAGCAGGAAGAGCAGAAGCCGAAGACCAAGCAGTCAGGCCAAAAGTCTTCGCAGGGCAACCGCAATAATCGCAACCGGAATCGCAACCGTCGCGGCCAGGGCCAACAAGCCCGCGGTGAGCGCCAGGACGAGAAGCGCAATCAGTCACAGAGCAAGTCACGCAGTGGTGGTTCAGGTGACCAGCAGAAGCAACGTGATGGAGAAGAAGAGCGCAGTCAGAGCAGCAACAATCGCAACCGTCGACGCAACAATCGAGACGGCCAGCGCCGCAGTCAGGAGATTGCACCAGAGGCCGCCAACGACAGCAAAAAATCCGGCGACTCTCAGGGGCAGGAACAGCGTGAGGGCCAACCTCGTAAGCGTCCCTCTGACATGAAGCGAGGGGAACCCCAGCGCCGTCGCCGCAACCGCGGCCGCAAGCCTGCGGAAAACCAGGAAAGCAAGCCAGCTGAAACTGCTATCGATATTGGCACTGCAACTCCTGTGGCTGATGTCGCCGTGGCTAAGCCAGAAGAAGCGCCGAAGCCTGCCGTTGCAGAGCAGTCGACTGCCCCAGCAGAAGCGCCGAAAGTGGCAGAACCTGTAGCCGAGATCGAATCAGTTCCAGAAGCAAATCCCGCGCCTGCTCCAGCCAAGGACAAAGCCGAGCCGGAGGTAGTAGCCGCTGCCGCACCGGAAGCTTCACCAACACCTGAAGCGCCTGTGGCGGAGGAAGCACCTGCTGAAACCCCTGAGGAAGCTCCAGCGCCCGCCGTGGAGGAGCCTGTCGTTGCCGCAGCCGGCATCAATGCAGAAGGTCGTGCAATCAATGACCCACGCGTAGACGCTCGCCCGGTAGACTCTGTTGAGATTGCCACGGCGCAGATTACCCTGTTTAAAGACGAGGTGGCGCCCGCCGCAGAGCATAGCGGTCGAGTGGCACCCCGTGCCAGCAATGATCCGCGCGGTCCTCTAGCGTCTGTGCAGATGGCAGAAGCAGCGTCTGGCAACTAAAAGTACTGAAATCGTGGCACAAGATGCATTTCGCCTCTTGTGCCCAATTTCCATAACGGTATAATCTCGCCTGCTTCGCCGCTGGGCGAAGTCACAAAAAGTGTAGTTTTTCGGTGGGCTGGCTGAGTGGTCGAAAGCGGCGGTCTTGAAAACCGTTGACGGTTCATCCCGTCCTAAGGTTCGAATCCTTAGCCCACCGCCATATACAAAATAAGCCTCCTTCTCAGGGGGCTTTTTTGTGGGCGATGAAAACCGGGGGTCCCACCTGGTTGAACCGACAAGCACCGTCAGTTCCGTTATGATAGATTTCACTTTCTGTACTTCCGGAGCGGCATCATGAAACAACTCGGTTTAAAGTTTGCGCTTGTTATCTCGGTCCTGCTGTCTATTACTGCGTGCCAGACGAGTGATAGCACCCTGCGCGAACAAGGACACAGTGAATCTTATTTACAGGGTTTTCACGACGGTCGTCATAGTGGAATGAAAGAGGCAGGGAATAACTGGGAGCATTACCTGCGTGACCACGAGCGCTTTGAAGCTGACGCTGATTACAAAGATGGCTGGCTGAACGGGGAAGCCGAAGGCAAGCGACTACAGGAACAGGCAACAGCAGCCGGCAACGCCGCCGCTGGTGCTTACGGCGGCTACGAGGTTGGCAAAGAAGTGGACAGGGCCAAGCCGCACCCCAATAAAATCGGCAAAGACGTTATGAAAGACGTCGATACCGACGCGTTGAAGGCTCTGGAAAAATAAGATTGAGATACTTCTGGCTATAAAAATACGAAGATCAAGGCGAAGTTTATGAACGCAACGAGTCTGGCACTGCTATCGTCCGCGACGTTTTTTCTCACCGCGCTTCTGCTGGGCGTTTGGAAGTACCGAGAAATGGCCACCAGCCCCTCCGGCCTGGCACACCCCTATGTCGACATCGCCCACAGGGCGTCCCTACTCTACGCTTTCGCCGCGTCGATGATCGCCGCATTCACTGAAGTCAGTCAGCTCAGTAACGCCCTCGAACTCACCGGCGTCGCATTGCTCGTCAGCTACTTCGCGATTGCTATTGCTGGTTACATTGCTCGAGGCATCAAGAAGGATACTGACAATCAGGTCAAAAACATGAGCACGGGGATGACCGCCCTTATGTGGTCACTGATAGTGGCCGAGATTGGTGGATTCCTGATAATTTTTTACGGATTGGTAACCGCTTTACTTTAACTACTCAGTGGCGAAGGGGTTTTCCAAATCGAGGCTGACGGCATAGCCTCCAAGTCGCACCTCATGAGCATCCAGCTCAACATCACCGTCGTGTAAAACCCCGTGATCGAACCGATACACCGGCTCTACCGTTCCAGCAATCATACCGTCGTCATAATCTCGCTGAGTCTGTGCAACCTGCTCGTTCGCGGACTGCCAGGCCTGCCATTCCTTCGCTGAATATCGTTGCTTTAGCATCTGTTGGGTGGCCCCTGGGCTGAGCATCGTTGCCGTTGCATTGTTGCCGCCAAAGCCCTTTGAATTAATCACCGCGTACTGTGCCTCTGAGGGGTCAAAACGTCGGTGTTCGGTACTAAAGGCCAGGTTAGCTGTGCGCACGTCATCGGCCAGAGCATCAATGGTGGTAATGCCTGGAATCAGGCCGTGATGCCACATACCCAAGGTCGCTGTTACCTGGTCGCCTGATGCTGCCCCCAGTGAGTGCCCAAGATAGCTTTTTAGAGCAGCGACTGGCCACTCCTCTATGCCAAACGCTTCTGCGGTGCGGCTGAGAATTTCTGACTCGGTGACCCTGTTCTGGGGCGTACCCGTCCCATGGGCCTGTACCATGCCTCCGGTGCGCACCGCGTCATCGCCCAGTATGGCTCGTACCGAGGCGACAGACTTTGCCATGGTGATGTAGTTACCGACACCGGGGCCTGAAATAGATTTTTTGTACCCGTCTGCATTAACAAACACATCCGTAGCGGCGCCATAAATTGTTGCTCCCAGCTCCATAGCCAAAGCATCGTCAAATAACACCACCATCTGCGCAGATTCTGCAATAGTGAAGCCACAGTTCTCGGCAAAGGGACGACAGGCGCGTCGCTGGTCCACGATCTTTTCGTCACTGAGTCCATCCAGCTGGCGAAGCTCTTTCTCAGTGGCCAACGCACCCATTGCGGCGTAGCCCTCCATCACCTCCGCGTTAATAGGTGCCTCAGCGGCACCGATAAATGCAACGCGGGCCCGACCTGAACGAATATCAGCGATACCGTTCTTAAGGTTATAGAGAAAGGAAGCACACGCGCCTAATGTGGCACCGGTTGAACCCATCGCTCCAAGGACATAGGCGTTGATGAAATCGGAAGGCATTTCTGCGAGGCTAAGGGGGCAATACTTGGAAGTGACCCGCTTACCATTGTACCTGGCCTTAAGCATGCCGCCGGCGCCTGCACTATCCAGTTGCCCCATGGCGCTGCCGGCGTAAACACTGATTTGGTCAGCAGGTACCCGGCTCTGAATCATATCCCAATCGAGACCGAGATTACCCAGGGCATCGGAAGCCGCGCATACGGTCATTTCAAGCCCTCGAGGATGGCTGCGCGAGGGATAGAGGGATCCCGGCTCATAGCCGCTGGGCAACTGCCCGGCTGCTTTCACCTCAAACTGTCGATTGGTAGGTAGCAGGAAATCCTGATGCCCCTGAATGTTCACGTTCACGTGAGTGACGGAAGTAGGAGTTACCTTCCAGGAAGGCGGTATATCCTCAGGCAGATGCTTACGTTCAATATCAAAGTTAACAGGATGTCCGTTACTCTCCGTCGGAAACCGCTGGTTCCAGAGCACCGCATCCACGTTGAAATGACTATCCTCAATACGACGTATCAGGGTGTGATCCAGTATGTATTGTTCCTGCCCTTGCGCCGACGGTAGGCCCATCATGCTCGCAAGTGCCTGCAGGGTTCGTTGCTGGTGATTCTCATCCAGTGCTTCGTAGCCCATTCTTGCGACCGCATGGTGTCCTGAAGCGCGCCCCGCCCCATTGATACCGCCAAGGCTCACTATTACCGGCAAGGGCTGTCTGGCCATTAATCTCTGCTCCACAAAAAATCACTGTAGGCAGTCTACTGGGGACAATAGCAATACAATAGTTCATATCTGCCATATACTAGGGCATATCAGCCACACAGCAGTCAGTCTCAATGTACCGTATTGCCGCCCTACTCTACCCGAAGGCTCTAACCACCAGCATTACCCTGCCTCTGGAAATACTCAGGGCGGCGGCACAAATATCCCAGGTGAAGTCGCGCTTGAACCCGGGCGTCGAGGTGAGCCTGGCAGCAGCGGACAAGGAGCCAGTTTCCCTGTTTGGCGGTATCACCCTGACGCCGGACATCAGTTACCTGGAGCTTCCTCCTCTGGACTTGCTGATTGTGCCTGCGGTGTGGCGAAATCCCAGGCCTGTAGTAAAGGCGGCAGGCCCCTTGCTGGATAAATTAACCCAGCTTGCCAGCCAAGGCACTCGGATATGTGCGGTCGGCACAGGTGCCTGCTTACTAGCGGAGGCTGGACTACTGGACGGGCGTCCGGCCACTACCCACTGGAACTACCTGGATCAATTTGCAGCGGACTACCCTCAAGTTCAGCTCAAATCACGCCACCTGATCACCCAGAGCGGCAACATATACTGTGCAGGGAGTGTTAACTCCATCGCAGATCTGATGGTACACGTAGTGGAGGAATGGTATGGCCACGGTGTGGCGCGCTCAGTAGAGAACCAGTTTTCGCCCGAGATTCGGCGACCGTTTAGAGCGGCCGCCTACCAGACAGAGGACAATCAAAGTCATCACGATGAGGTGATCATGGAAGCCCAACAATGGCTTCAGGACAATCTGGCGAACACCCCGACGCTCAAGACGCTGGCCGAAAAGTTCGGATTAAGCTCTCGTACACTTAATCGTCGCTTCCATCAGGCCACTGGAGTCAGCCCACAAGGCTGGTTGCAGAGGCTGCGAATTCATCAGGCCAAAGAGTTGCTGCGCCACAGCAACCTGTCAGTGGCAGAAGTCGGCTGGCAGCTTGGAATCCACGATGTGAGCCACTTCGGTAAGTTGTTTCGTGAACATGTAGGAATGACTCCTGGAGCGTACCGCGAGGCCGTACGGGGCAAGCTTTTCGTCCCTGAGCGAACTTGAGGAAAGCAGCCGCCTGTGGCTAAATGGGCGCCCTTTCCAACACCCCGAAAACCTCGGCAGACAGACACTATGAGCAAAGAATCTGTAGTCATCATCGACGGTGCCCGAACACCCATGGGCGGACTGATGGGCAGCCTCTCGGCCGCACCGGCGCCTGAACTCGCTAGCACTGCTGTTGCAGCGACAATAGCGCGAAGCGGCGTCGATGCAGATTCTATCGATGAAGTCTTTATGGGCTGCGTACTACCCGCAGGTCTCAAGCAATGCCCTGCGCGCCAGGCTGCGATTGGCGCCGGCATTCCTGTTTCCGCAGGCGCAGTCACCGTTAACAAAGCCTGTGGCAGCGGCATGCAGGCGACCATCTTCGCCTTTGATTCGATCATGGCCGGCAACAATACGGTTGTTATCGCCGGCGGCATGGAAAGCATGAGTAACGCACCACACCTGCTGCCCCCGGGCGCCCGCGGCGGACTGCGCACTGGTCACGGTCAAATACTGGACCATATGTTTGTGGATGGCCTCGAGGATGCCTATACCGGAAGAGCCATGGGTAGCTTTGCGCAGGAGACTGCAAACGAGCGCGGCATCACTCGTGAGCAAATGGACGCCTTTGCTGTGGAGTCCCTGAACCGCGCCAAGCGGGCGATAGAGGAAGGCGCACTGAAAGCAGAGATCGCTCCGGTGACAATACGCACTCGCAAGGGAGAAAGCCTTGTCGAAGACGATGAACAACCGCACAAGGCCGCCGTCGATAAAATCCCCTCCCTGCGACCGGCTTTCGCTAAAGACGGCAGCATTACCGCAGCTAACGCCAGTTCGATTTCCGACGGCGCCTCCGCACTGATGCTGATGGCTGGCAGTGAAGCGAATAGTCGTGGCATTGAGTCGATGGCAACCATTGTGGGCCATTCCCGACACAGTCAGGAACCAGGCGAGTTCACCATTGCTCCCATTGGCGCCATTCGCAAGCTGCTGGAGAAAACCGGTTGGAATATTGAAGAAGTTGATCTATTTGAAATCAACGAGGCCTTTGCCATGGTCACAATGCTCGCCATTGAAGAACTTGGATTGGACCACGCCAAAGTAAACATCCATGGCGGTGCCTGTGCCCAGGGCCACCCTATCGGCTCAACTGGCTCTCGTATTATCGTCAGCCTTATGTACGCATTGAAAAAACTCGGCAAGAAGCGTGGGATAGCGGCGCTTTGCATAGGCGGCGGCGAAGCCACTGCTGTCGCCATCGAACTTAACTAAAGGAAACTTTCCATGGCATTGTCCAGCGTACCCGACATTCTCGATGACATTCGAGCAGGAAAAATGGTCATCCTTATGGATGACGAGGATAGGGAAAATGAAGGCGACCTGATTATCGCCGCAGAAGCCGCCACCCCGGAAATGATTACCTTCTTTTCAACCGAAGCTTGCGGCTTGATCTGTATGCCCATCACCGAGGAACGTGCTCGCCAATTGCAGTTACCGCTAATGGTGCGTGACAACCGTTCCCAACACGAAACCAATTTTACGGTCTCTATCGATGCAGCCGAGAAAAAAGGGCCGGGTATTAGCTCTATTCAGCGCGCCCACACCGCACACCAGGCGGTGGCCGCCAATGCACGTCCATCAGACATAATCCAGCCGGGTCACATCTTTCCGCTAGTGGCAAAGCCAGGCGGCGTGCTGCGCCGGGCAGGTCACACAGAAGCCGGGGTCGACCTGGCTCGTATGGCGGGTTTTGAGCCCGCCGCCCTGATTGTCGAAATCATGAACGAAGACGGCACCATGGCCAGACGTCCGGAACTGGAGATCTTCGCCGAGAAACACGGTTTGCGTATGGGCACCATCGCCGATCTCATAGAGTATCGTTCCCTGCATGAGCAATCGGTAGAGCTGCGCAACAGTAAAACCGTTGATACGGAGTTTGGCGCCTTTGAGCTGCACACGTTCCTCGATCTTATCGACGACACTGTGCACTATGCGATGACCTGCGGCGAGATTGACGAAAGTGAGGATGTACTGGTACGAGTGCAAGCGCAAAACACATTGCGCGATGTGCTGGCGACTCAAATCGAAGGCGTCGAGGGCTGGTCTTACCGCCGGGCGATGGAAGCCATAGCAGCCGAGGGCAAGGGTGTGGTCGTATTGATTGGCCAGGAAGTCAGCCCAGAGCAGGCACTGGCCGAGGTGGTGCAGTTTCCTGAGCCCCCGAGTGTGACAGGCCCCGCTGATACTGCTGGCCAGCAAAACTACCGGGTTATCGGTACCGGCTCGCAAATTTTGAAACGACTGGGCGTGGGCAAGATGCGCCTGATGTCGGCACCCGTGCATTTCAATGCGCTCTCCGGCTTCAATCTGGAAGTCACAGATTTTATCCAACCCTAACAAGTCAGTTTCAAGCAATAAAAAAGGCGCTCAATAGCGCCTTTTTTATTTAACTCCGATGACTACCCACGTCAGCAGGTAGCGGCTATTACTCTTCCAGCGTCATGCGGCCGATTTCCTGCTCGTCGCGATCGGCTTCACAAAACGGCATATCAATCCAGCCACTGTTGGAATACAACTTGGTCGCGTCGGCGTAATGCGGCGAGGCAGGGTCGGTGGACTGTGAATATGTCAGGATGGCGTTAGCATCAGGGCAATCGGTTTCATCCCAGCTAACCGCATGTATGTAGCTGTTTCCATCGCGCACATCCGAATAGCCCTCACCTTCGACGAAGCCTGCGCGTATGACGCTGAACAACATTGAACCTGAACCGCCCGGGAGAGGTATGCGCTCCCCATTCTTTTCAATAAACTGCACTTCTCCCCAGGTGGCATCAAGCGCAATATTATTGTCCTCGAACAGCGCGACCGAATTAGCCAGTGCCTGGCGTACCGACTCGACCAGATCAGCATCACCCACGTTCAAGGTATTTGGGGTATTAACCGGGTCAGCAACATCAAAAGGCACGGCCCAAAGGTTGGCAAGGCCATCCAACCGTCGCCATAACTCATAAAAGATATGTCCACCCACACTATCGATTGTGTGGCGGGTGTCCCAGGAGCCGAGAATTTCGCAGGCTTGGGCCATGCTGGCATCAGAGGCGCCGTAGGCAGACCAGTCACTCACGCCCTCACACAACGCAACAACGTCGTCGTTGATCAATTCAGCGGCGTGGTTGCGCGCTGAGGTCAGGATGTCGCGAACCTGCTGATTATTGAACCCCTCACCTTCAAGGTCGTCCTCTCCAGAGAGGCGCTGTTCAGCCTGGACAAATGTGAGCCGGGTTCGAATAGTCTGCTGGTACTCTTCAGGCCCGATAGCTGGAGTAAAACCGGTAAGCAGATTGCGAGGGTTGGGCAGCCAATAGCTATCGTTGGCATTCGCGCCGTATTCTGTGGTTCTGAACTTGGGCAAATTATCATAGCCAAGCAGATTAGGCGGCGCCCCTTCGTCGTTCCCTAGCTGGCAATCGGGGTCAGAGCCATCCACTGTTACAATTCTTGCGACTAACAGCACCGGCACAGCGATGGGGCCACGGACGCAAGTATCAATCAGTTGCTGGGACGCATTGGGAACGGCCGAAATATCCCCATAGAAACCCTCACCATTGCGGTCAGCAGCGATCGTGTTAACCCAGGGAATACCTATGGTCTTGGTGGCCTCCAGAATGTCATCGAGGCTCTCAGCCTGACCGAAGTTGATCCAATTTTCCAAGCCTCGTAAATTTTCTTTGTTCGCATCGTTAAACGCAAAAATGGTGCCATTGAAGGTAGGCCAGCCGCCAAATGCCTCAAGCTGGTTGCCCAGGTCGGCGATGGTGCCAAACTGGCTTTGGTAAAAAGTGTGCTCTACTTCTTGGCCATCTCTATCCAGCGCGCTAACAGTGATCGGCTCCAGGTCTACAAGTTCATCACCAAAGAAATACTGCAGCGGGTTTTCCGGATTGATTTCGAGCTCATGGAGAGTGAAACGGCGAGCAGTGGACACCGTGTGGCTCCAGGCAGTGTCCTTGTTGAAACCGATGTTAGCCAAAGGAATACCGAACAGCCCAGCACCCATCACATCGTATTCACCGGGAATCGTGTAATGCGCCATAAAGAAGCGATTGACGCCCTGCCAGGGGAAATGTGGATTACCATAGAGAACGCCGCTATCGATACCAGAGGCGTCGCGACCAATACCGTAAGCATTACTTCCCAGTACTTCAGTCGACGGGAATCCGAATCCCTCCAGTAATTGCTCAGGTGTGGTCGCAGCGATCTGGGCCATTGCCACCTGACGCATTTCGTTCGACACTGGCGCCAGGGCGGCGACGCTATCGACCGGAGGTACAGCATTCACCAGTTCGCGATAAAACGGATCGGCGGAAGCGCGTAATATGGTCTTGTGACCCGATTTCAGGGCATCCTCAAGAGTAATCGGGCGCACCCAGGGCTCGCCCCGGCAGCCCTCCTCTCCCTCGGCGAGATTATCCACGCCGGTCTCATCAAGGTAGCGCGTTATACCGGCGGCATAGCCTTCGAACAGGGATACACCACGCTCACTCATTTGCTCTTTGACACGCTCTATAGCTTCATCGGTATTATAGAGTCGCATCACAAAATCAAACTCAAGATTGCCATCATCACCGAGATATTCTGCGGACTGTCCATTGGCTCGCACGACTTCGCGCATGTAGCTGCAAAAATTTTGCTCAGCAAAAGCGTAGCCGGCACCATATCCCAGGCTTCCCCAGTCATCCGCCGTGACATGGGGGATTCCGTACTCAGTCCAGATTACCTCTGCCTGGTAGGTGAGCTCCGGCTCTGGTGGTTCTATCGGCGGCGGCTCGACAGGTTCGGTACGGTCAGAGGAATCGCTACTGCAGGCGATAAGGAACGCAGAGACAATACAAACCAGAGGCAGACGCAATCTATCGAGCAAAACATTAGTCAAGGGACACCCATTTCATCAGTTTAAAGAACTTCAATTGTTCCCGTCAGCATCCCTGCAACGGATAAGTCCTGAGGACTTTTCGTCCAAGATATCAGTCTAATTCGGTCATGCTCAGAGATCACGAAAATTTGGCGCTCGCTTCTCCATGAATGCCGTAATCGCCTCAATGTTCTCCGGTGACCCGGCTTGCCGGGCCATGGCTTCCTGCTCGGCCTGCATCGCGACGTGAATCGCCGGTAAATGATGCATACGCAAGCTTCGCTTGATTTCGCGTAGTGAATTCACTGGCCACTGGGCGATCTCCCTGGCTTTGCCCAAGGCGTGGTCATACAGGGCGTCCGCAGGCAATACCTGCGCGACAATACCCTGGCTCAGGGCCTTTTCTGCCTCAATCCATTCAGCAGTATAAAAAAGCTCCGCTGCGCGTTGTGCGCCAATATTCGCCTGCAGCATGTAACTGCTGGCCCACTCGGGAGCCAGCCCCAGACTGGCAAACGGTAAGCGCATGCGCAGGTTATCTGCAGCGTAGACAACATCAGCGTGAAACAAGACGGTGGCACCGCCGCCGACGGAAGCCCCCTGAACTGCCGCTACCAAAGGCTTGTCGAACTCGGCAATAGCCAGTGCGGCCTCGTTGAACAATGCCTGGGGGTCCACGCCTTCCTCGCTAAAACCGGACAAATCAACCCCGGAGCAAAAGTTGTCTCCGGCACCACACAACAAAGCGCAAACAACTGTCTCATCATCGGCTGCACTTCGAAAAATATCTCGAATACCCGCCCACATGGCATTGCTTATCGCATTTTTTTTCTCTGGCCTATTGAGGGTAACAACCAATACGCCATCGATATTTTCGCTAAGAATTTGATCTTTCATAGGAGTGCTATTCGTGGAAAGTGACAGTATCGGCAAGTGCTGCGCGATCTGTAACACAATTGTTTACCGGCGCCTCAGGGTCGGGATAGCCGAAAGAAATACCGAAGAGTAGCTTGTTACTGGCATCGACACCCAAAGTTTCACGGATAAGATCAGCCTGAAAACTCAATGCAGTTTGGGGACAGCTTCCGAGACCGTTCGCCGTTAGCGACAACATCACTGTCTGCGCATACATGCCAAGGTCTGCGGCCTCGCGCAGGCCAAAAGGTTCGGGTAAAAAGAAAAAAGCGACGTGTGGGGCATCAAAGAAAGTGAAGTTACGCATAAACTGAACGTGGCGACTCGCTTTATCCGACCGCTCGATCCCTACAGAGTCATAGAGAGCCTGAGCTGAGCCATGCTGCCTCTCCTTGTAAACGCCGTCATAGGAACCGTCGTAAGGAAAATCCAGGGACATTTCGCCCGCCATGAAGCGCTCTGACATCTCCGCCCTGAGCTTTTCTATGCTCGCGCCAGACGCAACATGAACCAGCCATGGCTGAGTATTGCAATTGCTGGGCGCACGCTGGGCAACCTGAAAAACCTCCTTCAGTAATTGCTCACTGACCGGCTCAGCTTTAAATGCGCGCAAAGAGCGACGCTCTTCCACGACTTGGGCAAATGCTGCGCTAAATTTGGACATGATTTTCTATTCTCCAGCTGGGCGGGACGCATTATGGGCCGTTGTCAGGTGCCAGTAAACTCAGCGGGCCGTTTTTCCTTAAAGGCCCTCATTCCTTCCTTGGCGTCATTTGACGCGAACACTGGTCCGGCCAGTTCATCAGAGGCAATCATGGCATCATCCTCGGAAAGGCATTCCTGATGCTCGCGCAGCGATCTTACAACCGCCCTGACCGCTAATGGGCCATTGCTGCATATTTTCTTCGCGTATTCCTTTGCTGCCTCCAGCGTTTTGCCCGCGGGAACCAGCTTGTTGATCAAACCGAAGTCCAGTGCTTGTTGGGCAGTAATATGTTCGCCGCACAGCAACATTTCCGCAGCCAGACAATAGGGAATCTGCCGTCGCAACCGAATCGTGGAGCCGGACATTGGATACAGACCACGGGCGACCTCGGTGACACCAAAAATTGCGTTGTCGGCGCCCACTCGAATGTCGGTTCCCTGTAAAATTTCAGTACCCCCGGCGAGTGCGTAGCCCTCAACAGCAAGAATCAACGGTTTGTTCGGTCGATTGTCCCGCAGGAGCGCCTGCCAGTGGATATTGGGCACTTCAGCCATCAGCGACATGAATTCCTCAGTGGCGCGCTGCTCGCCTTCCGCCCCTGCCTTGAGATCCATGCCGGCGCAGAACGTATCTCCGTTCGCAGTTAGAATCGCACAGTGCAGGTCGTCTTGCTCATCCAGCAGGCGCCATGCCTTGTACATGCCCAACAACATTTCAGGGCTGAAGGCATTTTTAGCTTCAGGGCGATTCAGTGTCACAATCAGGACGTTGCCCTCTTGCTCAACAATGCAGTTCTTGGTGCTGATTTCTAGCTCTGCCATAGTTATCTTCCAGTTCGTTTAGTGTCAGCTGAGGCGGTATTCGCCTGACAAAGCGATTTCCAGAGCCTTGGGGTATGCAGGCTTGCCACTCGGTGCACGTGGAACCTCGTCCACCAGGTGCAATTCACGAGGTAGCTTGTATCCTGCTATGTAATTCCTGGCGTCTTCCTGCATGGAGGCAAGCGTCAGTGCATAATCGCCCCGCACTGCGACAACCGCGGTGACTTTGCTGCCAAAACGTTCATCCGGCGTCGCCACGACCAGGCAATCAAAGATCGCTGGATTAGCTTTGAGCGCCTGTTCTACTTCTTCCGGAAACACCTTCTCGCCGCCGGTGTTAATGCAATTAGAGCCGCGCCCATAAACAGTAATGCTATTGTCCTCTTCCAGTCGCGCTTCATCGCCCAACAGCAGCCACGGCTTGCCATCAACCTGAACAATAGTTTTCGCCGTTTTCTCGGGGTCATTGTAATAGCCCACTGGTATATGACCGCTGCGCGCGAAAATACCCATCTCACCCGGGGCTACATGTTCGTTCGCTTGTCCCTCTACGTCAGAGATCACCGACATAAATTCGCTTTTAGCGACGTTGCCGAGACCCTGGCCTTTCTTTCCGCCACCGTCCATCCCCATATTGCCGCTCTCAGAGGAGCCAAAGGAGTTGGTAATAAATACATTGGGGAAGTGTTGTTTGAATGCCTCTTGTTTGGATTCTGAAAAAACAGCTCCCCCAGAACCCACGCTAAACACTGAACTTAGGTCCCAGCGGCCTTCGTTGTCCTCTAGCGCATCCAGCAGGGGTACCGCCATGGCGTCGCCCACGATGGAGATCGCATTGACTTTCTCACTGGCAACTGTGTCCCAAACCCGCTCGCCGACCAAAGAGCGGTCCGGACTGAGCACGACGGTATTGCCTGCCAATAGTTGTATGCAGGCATACCACCAACACGCGCCATGCATTAATGGCGCCAGGGCCATGCCGACGATAGGAAAATCCCCTACTCTATCGACTATCTGTTCTGGCTCGGCGATCGCTCCATCCGGGTGGAACCAGCCACCTCCACCCATGGCGGCAAAGAAAACCGCTTTGTGCGGCCACATTACCCCTTTGGGCATTCCGGTGGTGCCTCCGGTGTAAAGAATGAACAAATCTTCATCGGCGCGCTCGGCAAAATCCCTGGCGTCGCTCTGCCCTTCCATCGCCTGCTCGAATTCAACCGAGCCTATCGCTTGGGTATCAAACTCACTTCCATCCTGGACATGGATGAACGTTTTAAGGTCTGGTGCAGATTGCAGTATCTCATCGATATGAGGGGTGAATTCCCGGTTGTGGATGCACGCCACCATATTGGCGTTATCGAAAATGTAGAGCAACTCGTCTTTGACATAGCGGTAATTGACATTAATCGGCACGGCGCGAATCTTGAAACAGGCCAACATACCTTCCAGGTACTCGTTGCAGTTGTATAAATACAGGCCAACGTGATCGCCTGCTTGCACACCGCGAGATGCCAGGTAATGGGCCATGCGGTTGGCGCGTTGCTCCAGCTCAAGGAAGGTTGCTCTTTGGTCACCACAAACCAGCGCATCCCTGCCGGGAACCTTGTCGGCAACCATTTCGTACATATCAGCAATATTGAAATGCTTTTTCATGATCGTCTCCTAGCCTTTCTCTGCGCCGACTACCCACATGGCAAAAAACTGGGCGCCACCACCATAAGCGTGACCCATCGCAAGCTTTGCTCCTTCAACCTGATGGGCACCGGCATCACCGCGCACTTGCCGCGCCGCCTCGGCAAAGCGAATCATTCCAGAGGCCCCGATCGGATTTGAAGACAGCACGCCACCGGAAGGATTCCACGGGATGTCGCCACCCTCATCCAGGGAGGTGGCCCCCTCCATGGTCAATTTCCAACCCTCGCCCTCGGGGGCAAAGCCCAGGTTTTCGAGCCACATGGGCTCATACCAGCTGAAAGGCACATAAACTTCAGCACAATCCAGATCACGACGCGGATCGGTAATACCTGCCTGCTTGTAAACATCAGCTGCACAGTCCTTGCCCGCTTGCGGATTCACCTCTTCGCGCCCTGCATACATGGTGGGTTCCGAACGCATGGCAACACCGCGTATCCAGGCGGGTGGCTTGGAGGATTGGTCTGCCAGCTCTTCATTGGCAATCACCATGGCGCAGGCGCCATCAGATGACGGGCAGGCTTCAAGGAATCGAATGGGGTCCCACAGCATGAAGGATTCTTCCACTTCCTTCATGGTGATGTCCGGCTTCTGCAAATGTGCCAAAGGGTTGCGGGCACCATGCAGACGGTCTTTCATCGCCACTTTGATACCCACGTCATAGGGAGCTTCAGAGCGACGCATGTACTCGCGAATAATCGGAGCAAAGTATCCTCCTGCCCCGGCATTCAAATGCGTTGAGAACGGCTGCGGCGTGGACAGTGCCCACATCGCATTGGACTCGGATTGCTTTTCGAAGGCGACCGTTAACACCCGCTTGAAGGTACCGCTTTGCACGTGAGAGGCTGCCACCAGCGCCGTTGAACCGCCAACGGAGCCTGCGGTATGCACCCGCATCATGGGTTTGCCATTGCAGCCCAAGGCGTCGGTGAGATAAATCTCAGGCATGATGACGCCTTCGAACATATCTGGTGCCTTACCGATAATGACCGCATCGATGTCATCCCAGGTGAGCTCTGCGTCCTGCAATGCGTTCACTGCTGCCTCGCGCACCAGGCCTGCGATAGACACATCGTCGCGCTTGGTGGTGTAACTCGTCTGGCCGATACCGACCACTGCTGCCAGATTCGCCATTACGCTTTCTCCACTACGGTAACAAGATTGTGCTGCAGGCAAGGACCCGACGTGGCATGAGCAACACCCCGTTTGGCATCGCCGGCAATAATGCGATTAAACACTTCCCCAATGCGCGACAGGCCCGATGCCATCATCAGGTTACCGGCCAAGACGCCGCCGCTGGGATTGATACTGGTGCTCTCCCCCAAGCCCAGTGCCCGGGTCAATATGATTTCCTGATGACTAAACGGTGCATACAGTTCAGCCACATCAACACCGCCATCCCCCACACCGGCACCTTCAGCTGCCTGGCGCGTAGAGACCGAATCGGTAAGGTCACGCATGCCCATATTGTGACTCTCTATCCGATGATCAATGCCGCTAATCACCGCGTAAGGGACACCCCACATCTTCGCCTTTTCCACCGTACAAATTATCATCGCGGAAGCGCCATCCGACACCGGAGAGCAATCGGCTTTGCGCAAGGGCGACACATAGTTTGGCTGGGCCAAAACATCCTCAGGACTCATGTCCCCCGCTAGCTGTGCGTTAGGGTTGTTGCGGGCATTGCGACGTGACCGAGACACTACCTCTGCCATGTCCCGCTCGCTGATTTTTCCCTGATCCAGCAGCATCCTGGCCTGCATAGCAGCCAATGAAATCGTATCTACCCACAGTGGCGCCAGGTAGTAAGGATCCAACTGTTGTGACAATACGATGGGCAACTCACCTGGAGACGACTTTCCAAACCCATAAATCAACGCCGAGTCTGCGTGCCCCATGCGAATTTTCAGTATGGACTCATAAAGCGCCCAAGCCGCGTCCATCTCCACATGCGACTCCTTAATGGGAGGCACTGCGCCGAGGGCATCAACACCGGCAACAAAGGCAAAGGCTGCCCCCTGCAAGTAGTCGCAGCTCCCTGAGCACACGAAGTCGACGTCCTGGGCATTATTGATACCCACCTGGCTGAACACTTCAGACAGGACAGGCATGATTAGCTCAACTTCGTTGCAGGCACCTACATCCGAAACGGCTTTCGATTGGTTGTAAGCAACAATGGCAATTTCTTTCATCGTGTTAAGCCTCCCAACCTTCGACCGGCATCTTGCCGATCCTGTCTACGGGAACATCCGGCTCATCTATAGGCTTGAAGTAGCGAATATTATCCATTGCGTAATCCCATTCTTCCTCGGGTTTCCAGACGGCTTGCACGCGCTGCCCTATACGCACATCTTCGTTGACGCATTCGCTCATCAAATGGATGAAAGACAGGTTGGCGCCGTCGGCCACCAGGTTGGCGATAATGTAGGGTGGCTTGATAGGGTTATTCGGAATGGGTATTGCGACGATGGTAAAGGATTCCACAGTCGCTTTGTCTGCCAACACCACTTCCTCTTCGGTTGCCACACCACAGGCGGCACAGGATCCGCGTGGCGGAAATAAGACTTGTTCACACTGGGGACAACGCTGGCCGGTCAGTACACCCTTCTTTACCTGCGAAAGGAAACGCGCAGGCGCAGCTCCGGCAGTGAAGTTGTACTTCAAATAAATGGGCGCCTCGATGCCAGTGATTGGTTCTGCTTGTTCGCTCATAACAGTCGCCTCCTATACCAGTTCAAAGCCGTTGATGTCGGTGATAAAGCCAATGGTTTCGTCTGCCCAGACCGCTCGAACTCTAGCCCCGGTACTAACCTCGCTCTCTTCATTGGCACGCACCCAATGGGTCATGGGGACATCTGCGCCATCAAGCTTGATCATGGCCCAGGCAAAGGGCTTTTCAGAGGGGTGTGCTTCCCGGGGCTCTGTAATCCAGGCCCAGCTGACGATTTCGCCTTCTTGCCCAACGGAAACAAACTCGCTCAATTCCTCGGCGGTGTTAGGATCGTATTCCATCGGTGGAACTACAACTCTGCCGTCACTGGCTTTAATGCCAACGATATTGCGGTCGCGCAGCTCCGTGAGGAAGCGCCCCACCACAGGTCCGGTAGAGCGGGTATAGGTATAACCCAGTTCAAATGCCTGGTTGAGAATTTCGGGCTGTGACACGGTCACTATCCTCCCTGAGAGGTTTAATCGGGGACTGGCAGTATCAGGGAGATGACCTAAGCGCTCAATGACGCATTGGATCAGCTACAAGTGACATTTCAGATCACTATGGTGAACCACAAGCGGTTAACCGAGATAAGGTATGGCGGCAGCGGGGAAATCCCCCATAATGTCGGCAACTTAAACAATCAGTGCAGGAGACAATCATGTCCGTTTCAGCTTCAGGTTACTTGCGAATAGGCTCCACCGATGTGGATTCCTGGATGGATTTCGGCACTGGTGTGCTGGGTATGATGGATGCCCAACGCGAAGACGCAGGTGGCGCACGCTTTCTGCGATTAGACGACCATCCCTTTCGCTTTATGATTGAGCCCGCAGAAGCCGATGGCTTAATTGCCACCGGCCTCGAATTCCCCGATGAAGACGCTTTCACTCGCACCTGTGAGGCCCTGGCCGAAGCCGGACATGCCGTGACACAGGGCTCAACCGATGACGCGAAACGCCGCTGCGTCACCGCGCTCGCCACTACCGTGGATCCATCAGGCAATACGATTGAGCTTTACTGGGGAAGGGAGTTGGACTATACGCCTTTGATATCACCCCAGGGCGTTCCCGGGTTCGTCACCACCTATCAGCAAACTGGCGACATGGGCTTCGGCCATCTGGTCCTGCCAGCCCCGGACTTTGATGCCACCTCGGCGTTTTACACCGACATTATTGGCATGGGAATTACCGACATTCTCTATCCTCCGGGCATGGAGGGTGCCAAGATCCACTTCATGCATGCCAACAATCCGCGCCAGCATTCGTTGGCGCTGTTCAACGCGCCACATCCACTGGGCGTTGTGCATATCATGGTGGAGGTAGAAACGATGGACGAAGTGGGCAGGGGAATGGATAGAGCCCAGGCAGCGGGGTCCCATTTTCTGGCAACGCTGGGTCGCCACGTGAACGACAACATGTGCTCGGTGTATCTATTGGCACCGGGCGGGGTCGCTGTTGAATTCGGCTACGATGGAATGCTGATAGACCCGCAAACACACGTTGCGACGGTTTCCACGGAGGGCGACCTATGGGGTCACGAATACAGCTTTCCTGGGGTTAACGAGTAAACAGCCGGAAGCGCCGTTTCGCGCTCCTTCTTGGGGCGCGACCAAGCCGGGCAAGGCTGGACCAGACCTTCTCTATCTGCAGCAAGTAGCCACTACTACTGCCATGGTCCCAGTAGCTTGAGCAACCACGCCTACTGCCCCCCGATTCAATTACTTCACTTCCACCGTTACGGGAATCCAGCGATTCAAAATATACTGCAGGCTGCCATTACCGCGCATCAAGCTCAGTGCTCGATTCAGTTCCCCTAAGAGCGCGACATCATCTTTACGCACGGCCCACGCCAACATTTCTTGGGTCAGCGGCGAATACAGGCTGATCAGGTCGTCATTGTCCATGCCATTAGCCAGTTGCCAACTGGTCGGCGCATCGTGAATATACATATCAATCGCGTCCTTACGCAGAGCTGCGAACGCCTGCTCGCTATTTTCGAACTCGCTAACGATGGCATCAGGGAGATCACGCCGGGCAAACTCCGCGCCGGTTGAGCCCGCTTTAACCCCTATGCGCACGCCCTCTCGATAAACCGCCCATGGCTGGGAGAATCGCCCTAACTTACTTTTATGCATGATGGCCATTTGGCCCACTTGCAAATAGGACTCTGCAAACGAAACCTGTTGGCTACGCTCAGCGGTCACGCTAAGCCCGGACATGAGCACATCGACCTTACCCGCTTGAAGTGCCGGAACCAGTTCTTCCAGTGGCAGCTGAACAATGTCAATCCTCCGGGACAGTATCTTACCGACTGCCTTGGCATTATCGGCCTCAATGCCAGAGAAGCGACCATCCTGCTTGAAGTGAAGCGGTGGATAATCAGCCGACATCCCTACACGCAGGGTACCCGCTGCGACGGCGATAGAGCTGGCAAACAATAGGCAGACTAACAACAACGATTTTCTCAACATGGAATCCTCACACTGATTGGCATAAAAGCACTGGCCCGCAAACTTTAGCATCACTGCGCGTGAGTCCAAGCTAAATCTTCGAAAAATTAGTGCGCTTCAGTCACCGCTCTTTCTCACGTAGTATAAAGCGGCAGAAAGTGACGGATATTAGCCATGAGTTCTCCCGCACCGCTGAACAAATCAACCATTGAAAACTGGCTTGAGGAGGCACGCGTCGACTATTACACCTGTGACCGTTGCGAGGGGATGCATCTGCAGTCATTGCAGAATCTGGAAGGCATTATCGACAGCCGGCTTTTCCTGGAACCCTGGGGGCTACTTCTGACCACCGAGTTGGAGATACGTCCAATGGCCCTGCTGCCTCTGGCGGCTGACTTGGGGCGCCTGAACATGGATTACCCCACGCTCAAGCTATTTCAGGATGTGGTAGACGATGCCACGCCGCAATTGGTCATCGCGGGCACTCTATTGGGCGGCGCGGGAGTCAACCTTGAGCAATTCGCAACATTTGTTGCCAGCATCGTTACAGCGACGCGGGAAGTGGGCAAAGAATGCCTGCAACTCAATTATTTATTTGCCGAGGCTAACGGCAGTGAACACCCGGGTTCAAGCGCTCTTCACTAGGTCGTATCCGGTCTAAACTGGGCCAGCCCGAATCGCTTTGCCATCAGCTGATCAAATGCTCTGGCCGGAAGTACTCTTTTCAACCAAACCAGTGCGAAGCTTCCTTTACCGCCTCGAATCACCATCGGTGGCGAAGGCTTCAACAATTTATCCACTACCGGCCTGACAAATTCATCCGTTGGTGTTGCGCCTTGCTGGCCCGCCTGGGCTCGGGCCTGAATCCCCGCCTCCATTGGTCCGTAAATCGATCCCTCCGGCAACCGCATAGCCTCTTCCGCATGATCACCAAAAGAAGAGAGCACGCCACCGGGCTGGATGGTAATGGTGCGAATACCAAATGGTGCCAGTTCCATCCGCATGGCATCCGTGAGGGAGTGCACACAGGCCTTACTGGAGCAATAGGCACCGGCGAAGGGAGTTGTCATCAAACCCACAATACTTCCAACCACCACCAGGTCTGCTGCTCCACTGCCAGCCACGGCTTTGCGCATCAATGGAATGGCTGCACGGGTCACGGCAACTGGCGCGATCACGTTTGTTTCGTATTGCTTTCGCAAGTCCTCCCGTTGCAAATCGACGATGGCGCCTACCTGGGAAAAACCAGCGTTGTTCACCAGCATATCCAACTGACCGGCTTCCGATTGAATCTGCGCCATCGCTGTGGCAATACTGTCATCATCATTTACATCGAGAGTAAGCACTCGTAAGCCCTTTTCCGCCAGGTCAGAAATACTCTCCGGACGGCGTGCTGAGGCATAGACCTGGAGGCCGCGTTTATGAAGTTCAAGCGCAAGACTGCGGCCGATGCCGCTGGAGCACCCGGTAATCAGAGCTGTACGGGTCATTATGGAGCCCTTCTTTGTCATTTCGATCAATTCTAATGTCTGCGCCCTGCTCTGGCCTAAGACCCTCACAGCGCAAGTCTTCAGTGTTACTGGAACGCAACACAAAGTACAGCCAGAACGGGTCGATGAGCTCACTTCAGGAAGGACCGGGCTTTTGGTATAAGATAGCCCGTCTGTCCTAAAAAGGCGCCACATGAAAAACCTGATTCGACTATTAATCGTAATGAGTGTTCTGTCTCAGTGCCTATTCCTATACCTGTTCGCTCTTCGAAACTCCCCCGGCCTGTCATCACCAGCTACTATTTTCACCATCGCCGCTATCTACGGTGTAATTTTCATCGCGCTCGGCTATGCAGTACTTAAGACCTCAGGCGGAAAAAGAAAAGCTGATCGGGGTTCAGTTCTGGTCTCGCGCTTACTGATTTTTTCTCTCTGTGGCATTGTTATCTGGGTATTTCTGGACGCGACGGTCACTGACTATTACCAGCCCCTTTCCCTTTACGATGATGCTATCGCTGCACTGGCTGTTTCATGGGGTTGTTTGATAATCGCACTGTTATGCATAGCAAGCCGCGGTTCTCAGTGCTCTCTGGAGATGTTGCGTTCCAGTCTCGCACTGTTACTTCTGGCTGCATTCGGCTGGCCTCTTGCCGCTTCACTGACACTCATCAATCAGCCAGCATTTGGCGCCGATGTGATAGAGGCTCAACATATTTTTGTCGGGGGACAACGCGGTTACGATATCTATCGTATTCCAGCTTTACTCTTTGTGCCCGCCGGCAGTGAGCTTGCCTCTGGGGAAATCCTTACCACCGGGCGGCTACTGGCTTTTGCAGAAGCCAGACGCGACGGTAGCTTGGACACCGGAGTAATAGACCTGGTTATGCGTCACAGTGATGACGACGGCAAAAGCTGGGGCGAGCAACGGCTTGTTTGCCGACATGCAACCGATGAAGCCAGGGGAAAGTGCGGCAATGCCACACCTCTTTTTGACACAGACACAGGCAAAATTGTACTCGCTTATAACCTCAGCGGCATTGGCCGAAGCGACCAAACAGGCGTTTTCCATACCGCCAATGTGATATTCAGCGATGATGCAGGAATCACCTGGACGCCCCCTGTTCAGGTTGCTGATGATAACCTGGTGTTCGGACCGGGACATGGAATTCAAAAGCGATTCGCCCCGGCAAGAGGCCGGCTGCTCTTGCCCGGTTATCTAGAGCAACACGCTCTGGTGCTCTACAGCGATGACAACGGTGTTACCTGGCTACGCAGCACAGCGCTGGATACGGGCAATGAAACAGAGTTGGCAGAACTTCCTGATGGCGCAATCTATATGACAACCCGTCATCGCGCGCCCATTGGCCGGCCGCCGCAGCCTAATGGCCGGCTGTATAGCCGCTCAGCCGATGGCGGCGCGACCTGGAGTGACACACAGACGCAGACCGAGCTGGTGACTCCAGTCTGCCAGGCCTCTGTACTGCTGTATGAAAACAGCCTGCTCCTGTTCTCTAACCCCGGTCATCCTAAAAGCCGGGTCAACATGGTGATCAAGTTGAGCAATGACGGTGGAACCAGCTGGCCCGGTAAAATACCAGTATTCTCAGGACCCGCAGGATACTCGCAACTGGCTCAAAACCAAACTGGCGATGTTTTTGTTCTGTTCGAAAACGGAGTTATGGCCTATTCAGAAAGAATAACCCTGGCGCGTATTCCCGCTGCGGCCATCACACTCTAACGCTAAAGTTGGCCTGCCCAACGAATAGCGTTACTGATCAACTGCCGAAATTCGGGGATATCGTAGGTCGCGCCCTGGTGCCCGATGGCGCTGTACAACACCCTTCCCTCGCCCAACGAATGACGCCAGGCAATAGGATGCTCGCCTTCCATATCATCGCGCCAAAGGGCATTGCCACCGGTAGTGATATAGCTATCAGTATCCATCGTTAACAGCACTTCGTAACCCTTGGCAGCGGGGTTTTCATCAAAGGCATACCACTCTTCATTTGGAACAGCCCAACGAGCTGGCAAATGTGAGGTCACGTCGACAGTGGGGTCCGCCACTAATACATCCGCATCCTGAAATTGGGGAGACTGAGTATGTCCTGCAAACTGGGCTCCTATCAACGTATCTACATACCAGTTCCACTTGTAGTAAACATCTCCGCCGGATGCATGAATCCCTACCCATGCACCCCCCTGCTCAATCCACTGTTTCATCGCAGAACGCTGATCCGGTGTGAGAACATCACCTGAAACATTATTCCAGACTACAACCTTGAATTTGGCAAGATCAGCGGCATTGTGCGTTGCAGCGTTATCTGTCGTGTAAACCTCCCAGCCATTGTTGTTTGCGATATCAATGAGCATCTTTTCACCTGCTGGCAGTGCGTCGACATGCACAAAACCATTGGCCTTGCTCAACACCAGAATCGCCGGCTTGGTAAATTCAGGTAGCGCCGGGGCATCATGATCGTAGTCGGCTCTTGGGATAATTCCCTGAGACTTCAGCGCTAAATAAGCGGCGAACACCAGCAACAACAAAAGAACGGCTGCGGCGAAGAATAGTTTTTTGATCATGATCGACTCATTCTTATATCAAATGTGGCCTTCGGCCATTTGCTTGACGGCGTACTCACAGGCGCGTGCAGTAAATGCCATGTAAGTTAAGGATGGATTCACACAGGACGCCGATGTCATAAACGATCCGTCGGTGACGAACAGGTTAGGCACATCATGGGCTTGATTATATTTGTTCAATACAGCCTGACTGGGGTCATCACCCATGCGCGCGGTACCCATCTCGTGAATGCCTTCTCCTGGCATGGACATATTTTTCCGTCCAGCAGGCACAGGCACCACTGCGCCAGCGGCCTTCAGCAATCGATCTGCCTGTTTGCGGGCATCCTCTCTCAGTTTGTATTCATTCTCTTTGAACTCAAAGTCAAAGGCGACCTGGGGTATGCCAAAGCGATCCACTTTTCTTTTACTGAGATACATTCGATTGTCTTCATAGGGTAGACATTCTGTAAAGCCAGACAGTACAAAAATCCAGGGGCCTGGCTTGCGCAAGTCATTTTTCAGCGCCGCACCGAAGCCCTTCGCGTTTAAGCCCATTCTCCAGTCCATGCGTAATGTAAAGGTCTGAAAACCATAGCCGCGCACGAAATCGGCATCAGCGTCCTGGCCATCAAGGTTGCGAAAGCGAGGAATATACAAGCCGGTTGGACGATTACCGTGATAGTAGCTGTCCATGTTATCGAGAAACAGACCAATACCGCTTTCTCCAAGGGTATGGTCCATCATGTAATGCCCCAGTACACCACTTCGATTCGCCAAACCATCAGGAAAGTGTTCACTGGTAGAATTCATCAGTATTTGCGTACTGCCTACGGTTGATGCACAAAGAAAGAATATTCTTGCCGAATATGCTTGTCTCTCTCCGGACTGAGTATCGATCACATGGACACGCGCTATTTTACCCGTCTCTGAGTCGTACTCGAGTCTCTCTACCAGTGAATTGGCTCTGACCGTAAGATTTCCGGTGGCTTTAGCCGCAGGCAGCGTGGAGCTCAGTGAGCTGAAATAGCTGCCCGTCGAGCATCCGCGTGGACAAGGACCGCAATAGTGACATGCACTTCGACCAGGCAAGTCTTCGGTGAGAATTGCAGTTCGCGCACTGGTCAACGTGACATCCGGTGCTTTCTTTTTCAGCCTGCCCTTGATTGTCTTTTCCAGGGCGTACCAGGGCATGGGCTTTTGTAATTCGCCATCGGGCATCTGTGGGAGCCCCTCATTTTTCCCATTCACACCAATAAACTTTTCAACGTAGCTGTACCATGGGGCAATCTCATCGTAGTCAACCGGCCATGGAATGCCGTGCCCATCTTCCGCGTTCGCCCTGAAATCCTGGGCGCTAAAGCGGTAGCTTTGTCTTCCCCATAAGACCGAGCGTCCGCCGACGACGTCTGCCCTGGCCCACATAAAGGGTTTACCCTCATCATCTGCGTATGGGTTATCTTTATCGTTATTCCAGAACTGCCTATTTGCTTCGTTCAGGCTGCCGGACTTGCTACCCCATTTGTACTCGTCTGCATAGAGTTCCCTTGGCCTCTTGCCCTGATAGGGTAGCTTCCAGTCCGGGGCGTGTTCGCCCAGATAGCCAGAACCATGCTGCAACGGCTTACCGCGCTCCAACACCAACACCTTGAGGCCTTTTTCCGTTAGCTCTTTAGCAGCCCAACCCCCAGAAATACCAGACCCAACAACCACCGCGTCAAAATCAAGACTCTTACTTTCTATCATTGAGTTTTTCATATGACTCTTCCCAGCCAGCTGCTGTCATCTGGCGATAGCGGAACATCACCGTCGAAGTACATTGGCATCGCGTTGTATCGCAATACTTGGGTGCCACCAATTTCAGAGGTAAAAAATCCCCAAATCGTAAGCTCTTTAATCTGGCAAATGAAAGGCGCGTCACTCACAAAATCTCGCTGAAAATTCGCGAAATCGTACCAGGGTGAATCCGACGCATCAGCCTCCAGTGCTTCCATCAGATCGAGCTGCTGCGCGCTGTCGAGTTGATCAAAGCTGGAACCATAATCCTTCGTTACCCGGGCTTCCAGGTCAACCAGACCAGCAAGAAAAATGGCTCTTTCCTGCTCATTAAACCAGTCCGCTGCCATCAGCTCAATGAACCGCGGGACGCCAGCATCGATCGCGCCGGGTGTCTCTGTGCGTGGAATAACGATCTCACTCATGGCCGCAATTATCTTGCGCTGGGCTTCGTTGAGAAACTCGCTTGAGCCTGCGTTATAGTTCGCCGCTGCCGCCAGGTAGGCCTGCTGCTCTTCCGTTAGCGCAACGCCTAATTGGCTGGCGCCCACACCACTGACAAGTATCGCTGCACATTGCAAAAACTCACGTCTGTTCATTTTGATTGCCCCTGTTGATAAGCGCTGGAATCAGGCCAATAAACAGTACCACCAGAACACAACTTAAAAGCTGGAAGTCCCATGTACCGAAATAGTAGCCGGCCGCCTTGAATCCCGAGTAGCCCCAGTAGATAGGCCCAAACCCCGTCAGGTGGTATAGCTCATAAAACATCATCGCCGTAGCCGGCAAAAGAAAATACAGATAGAGACCCACAGCCGCCGCTATCATCCATCTTCGCCAAGATCCAAACATTACTAATCTCCACCAGCCTTAAAGCCGGTCCTTAATAAAACGGATACCATCCCGATAGACTTCTTCTGGTGAAGAAAAAGCATTGCGCCAGACATTCGCTGCCTGCGCCAACTCAGGGTCCGAGGTACCAAAGGCCTCAATGACCATCCAGCCGGAATAATCGATGGCCCGGAGCGCCGCAAAATTAGCCGCCCAGTCTACCTGCCCTGTTCCCAGCGTTCCCCGATGACTTTCACTGAGGTGCACGTGATTTAATTGCCCTTTGATATTATTAAGCGCTATGTCAGGCACCGGATCTTCAATATTGGCATGATGCGTGTCGTAGTGAACGCCTACATTGTCCAGACCAACCTGCTCAACCATGCGCTTACAATCTGCGGAAGTGCAGATCAGGAACACTTCAAACCGGTTAAGAAACTCAAGCCCCAGACTTACCCCGGAACGCGCGGCATACTCCCCGGCTGTATGCAGATATTCAGCAGACCAGTTCCATTCATCGGAGTTTGCTGCGGTGCCTGTGAAATATTTGTGAGCCTGGTAGAGACCACCAATAATCATGCTCGAGCCGATGGTATTGGCGTCATCGACTGCACGCTTAAGATTTGTGAGTGCTGCCGACCTGATCGCCGGATCAGGGGAAATGGGATTGGTATCCAGGCCCACAAACGCAGACGATGTGCGCTCAAGCCCCAGGCTATCACAAGCCTCCGCCATCTCCCGCAGCTGGCGTTCTGATTGGCCCACCAGCGGGATTTCAACACCGTCAAAGCCCGCCTCAGCCAGGCCTTCGAAGATGGGTATATCCCGGGGCGTGGTCTCTATGCCCCAGAGCAGCATGTTCATGCCGATCTTTACATTCATATCAGTTCTCAGCTTGCATCTGCTTGATCGCTCGCGCTGGCCTGGTGCAGACCGCTTTTTCTATCATACAACCAGATAACGCCGAACACGGGTAATAGCAGCAGCGGCACTATCGCGACAGACTGAAAAGATTCTACGGACGCATACCGTACCACCTCATCCATCGCCTGCGGTGACAAGCTGGCGAGCTTATCTGCACCGCCGGCGGCTTCAACCTTCGCGGTATCGAAAATAGCTCCCATCTTTGGCAATACGAACTGAATTGCCATGCCGCCGGCAAACCCCATTAGCCCCATGGCAACCGCACCGCCACGAGGAAAGCGCTCTGCAACAATAGCCAACATAGTGGGCCACAGGTAACAGACACCCATTCCCCAAACCGTCGCGGCAGCGAAAGCGAGAATGGGACTGGTGGCCAGGCTCAAAAGGTATAAGCCGACACCTGCCGCAACGCAGCTAACGAACATCAAGCCCACAGAGGAGATGCGCTTTACAATCGGGCCCGCAAAATGGCGCATAACAAACATAAGCGCACTCACGTAAACCAGCAATAGAATTCCCTGCATGCCGACAATATTGGAGAGCGCAATATTGACCCACTGTCCAGGCGCAAGTTCAGCGGATGCGGTCAGGAACATGCAGCCCCAGAACACCCAGAACAATGGACGCTTGAGCAATTCCGTGAACATTTCACCATAGGTCACGCCGGAAGCTACTCTCTCGGTCTGCGGGAACGTGGCGCTGGCGACCATCGCTGCCAGTATCAGCGCTGGAATCAACAGCACGAACATGTTGATCTCCCAGGGCAGGTTTGCCGCGCTTATCGCGACACCAAGCAGCCCTCCCACCACAATACCGGCGGGCCACCAGGCATGCAGTATATTCAAGCGATGCGTTTTTTCTTCAGGATAAAGCGCTGCAACCATAGGATTCGATGCGGCCTCGACAGCGCCCCATCCCAAGCCCGTCAAAAGTAGACTGACCAATACCACTGTTTCAACAGAGGGCCCAACGGGCATCATGGTTGCAGCCAACAAACCGACTGAGCCTGCCACATAACCGATAGCTGAAAGCAACAACATGCGCTTCATGCCGATCAGGTCAACCAAAGCGCTCCCAAACAGCAGGGTCAACGCAAAACCGGTAAAAGTGATCCCCAATGCTTCCCCTACCATGGCGGCAGAGTTCGCAAGGTCAATTTTGTCGTAAATATCAGCCTGTAAATTCGGGGCAATATTGGCCCTGACTGCAAAGCCCAGACCAATCATGAATATGGAAAGATTACCGACATAATAAAGGCGCTTGCGATCTACGATTTGCTCACTCACTGGATTCTCCTGATTTATTTTTTTGCTTTTTAGAGTCTCTGGATTATATGCCGAGTATCCGCCGGTTTGCCGCCTCATCAGCTCCGCTACCGGCAAAATCGTCAAAGGCTTTGTCAGTGGTACGGATAATATGGCGGTTTATAAAATCAACACCTTCCCTGGCACCGTCTTCAGGGTGTTTTAAACAGCACTCCCACTCAAGCACCGCCCAGCCATCGTAATCATACTTGGCAAACTGGCTGAATATGCGAGAAAAATCGACCTGGCCATCCCCTAGTGACCTGAAACGGCCCGGGCGATCCTTCCAGGACTGATAGCCACCATAAACGCCGGACCTGCCACTCGGATTGAATTCAGCGTCTTTTACATGGAACATTTTTATGTGTTGATGATAGAAGTCGATGAACTGTACGTAGTCCAGTTGCTGCAGCAAAAAGTGACTGGGGTCGTAAAGAATATTGCAGCGAGGATGATTATCAGTAGCCTCTAGAAAACGCTCAAAGCTAACTCCATCATGCAAATCCTCCCCCGGGTGGATCTCATAACAAACATCCACGCCGGATTCATCAAAGGCATTTAGAATGGGGAGCCAGCGCTTCGCCAATTCTGCAAAGCCGGTTTCCACCAGGCCTTCCGGTCGTTGCGGCCAGGGATACATGGTGTGCCATAGCAATGCGCCGGAGAAGGTGGCGTGGGCGTTAAGTCCAAGATTTTTACTGGCCCTGGCCGCCAGTTTTAGCTGCTGAACCGCCCATTGCTGGCGCGCTGCCGGCTTGCCTCTATGCACCTCGGGCGCAAAGCCATCAAACAACTCATCGTATGCGGGATGGACCGCCACTAGCTGTCCCTGTAAATGGGTCGACAGCTCGGTGATTTCAACACCACCCTCGGCGCAAATACCTTTTAGCTCGTCACAGTAGCCCTGACTCTCTGCAGCCAGCTGCAAATCGATCAGGCCCGACTCCCAGGTGGGTACCTGTATGCCTTTGTAACCCAATTGACCGGCCCAATTTGCCATGTTCGCTAAGTTGTCAAAGGGAGCTTCAGTGCCTACAAACTGCGCCAGAAATATAGCAGGGCCTTTCATCATCGACATCGTGCGTCCTCATGCATAAATTCAGTACTGTTCAAAACGGTGCCATTTGGTGTCGCTCGCGCTGGAAGTGACTGCTAATTCAATGAAGCTCATTCCACGCACTGCCTCCTCAATACCGGGGCAATCTTGTGAACGCAAAGATTGCTCCGCTCCAGCCCCCAGTGCTTTGATCTTGCCTGCAAAGGCCATGTACAAATTGGCGAAAGCTTCCAGGTAGCCTTCAGGATGCCCCATGGGGGTTCTTGTGTTCACTCCCGCCAACTCCCCCAGATAGGCGCCGCCGGTGCGCAGCATTTCGGTGGGCCGGTCAGGCCACTTGAGCCAAAGGGTGTTGGGCTCCTGCTGTCTCCACTCAAGACCACCCTGCTCACCATAAACCCGCAGACTCACAGCATTTTCCTCGCCCACGCACACCTGGCTGGCGAATAACAGACCCTTTGCGCCCTGCTCCATCCGCAATAGTATAGAACCGTCATCATCAAGCTCTCGGCCTTCAACGAAAGCGGTAAGGTCTGCGCATATCTCAGTGATGTTAAGGCTGGTGACGTATTCAGCGAGGTTCGCGGCGTGTACGCCAATATCACCCATGCAACTGCTGATGCCGGCCTGGGCGGGATCTAGTCGCCAGGCAGCCTGCTTGTTGCCCTGGTCCTCCTGTCGATCTGCTAACCATCCCTGCGGGTACTCCACAACGACCTTACGAATTTTGCCCAGTTCGCCCCGGGCAATCCGCTCGCGTGCTTCTTTTACCAGTGGGTAGCCAGTGTAAGTGTGGGTCAAACCATAAAGAAGCCCTGTCTCCCGGATCACTTCTCTCAATTGCAGCGCCTCGGCAAGGTCGAAGGTGGCGGGCTTATCGCTCATCACATGAAAGCCCGATCTTAGTGCGGCTTGGGCCACCGGGAAATGCAGATGATTGGGTGTCACGATGGCGACGAACTGCATACGCTGCCCGGCGGGCAGAGATGCCTCGGCAGACAGCATGTCCCGGTAATTACTGTAAACCCTATCCGGCTGCAAACAGAGCGCGGCACCAGAGCGCCGGGAGCGCTCTGGATGGCTGCTAAAAGCACCACATACCAACTCAATTTCGCCGTCCAGGGCGGCGGCCATACGGTGAATTGCACCAATAAAGGCACCCTCACCTCCACCGACCATTCCCATTCGAACTCTCGCCATCCCTCGCTCCCAACATCGATGCTGCGATAGGGCGATCCCACGGCAGGCATCGTTCAGCCCTCTTTCACCATCATCCTATGACCCGCAGCGTATTTCTTGTAGAAATTCCGTTATAGTTTGTACAAATTCGGCGTACGAGCCATAAAATGACAAAACTTGTTTTTGACTCCCTGAACGGTCTTGACCAGAGTTTTGCCGCTCTGGACCTGATTCCAGATACACACGCATGGGTGAAAGACCTATCTGGACACTTCACTTTCGGCAACAGTCTTTTTTGCCAGCGTTTCGGCCTACAGGACTCTGAGGCGTTGCGGGGCAAAACTGACTACGACCTGGCTCCGCGCGATATGGCAGAGCGCTATCGGGCTGACGACGAGAACGCACTGCAAGGGCTTGAGGTTAGCGATCGCTTAGAACTCATTGGCGGAGCTGACTCCGTCGAGTGGTTTCTTACCTCAAAGTGGCCTATCTACAACCACAGCAACCAGATTATTGGCAGCATCGGCATTAGCCGACATCTCAATCGGTCAGAGACCAAGGCGGCACCCTTTCAGCAGCTCAGTGCACCCATCGATTACATCCGCCAGCATTTTGCCAGTGATATATCGGTTGCAGATCTGGCGCGGGCAAGCAGCCTCTCTGTCAGCGCCCTGGAACGGCGGTTTCGCAAGCATTTGGACAAAACACCCCATCAGTATCTGAACGAGGTGCGCCTGGGGCACGGTCGCAGCCTGTTGATCAATAGTGATAAGGCCATAGGGAACATCGCTCTGGAAACCGGCTTTGCCGACCACAGCCATTTCACAAGGGCCTACAAAAAACACTTCGGTATCGCACCCAAAGCAGAGCGCATTCGTACGATGCAAAACCGCACCTGAAGCTGCATGGATAAACAGACGAAACACACTTGAAACTAATGCCTATTAGTCTATAGTGAACAGATAAACCAGCTAACGAGAGTAAGCACCATGAGCGAATGTCCTTTTGCCAACTTCCAGAACATGATTGACCCCGACACCTATGCCAACGGTATGCCCTACGATGAACTGGCACGGATCCGTAAATCTGGCCCTATACATTACATGGAAGACCCCACCATGGGCGTGCCCTACTGGCTGGTGACCGGGCGTAACGAGATCGATACGATCTCCAAGAACCCCACTTTATTCTCCAGCGAAGCGCGAACCGCTCTGGCAGACGAGCATAGCCCTGAAGATGTAGAGGCCATTCATCGCAACATGACCATCAATATGGATCCACCACGACAGCTTAAATCTCGCAAAATAGTGCGGGCGACATTCACTCCGCGCGCTGTGGATTCCTACGAGGCGCGGTTCCGTGAACATGCGAAAAATATTGTCGACGCAGTAGCGTCGCGAGGTGAGTGTGAATTCGTTGAAGAGGTAGCCGCAGAACTTCCCCTGCTGGCTATTCTGGAGCTATGCGGTATTCCAGCTGAGGACCGCAAAGACTTTTTTGAATGGACGAACACCATGATGTTTAACCAGGACTCGACTCTGGCCGTAGACAAGGAAGCTGCAGAGATGGCTTCGTTCAAAGTGATTGAGTACGCAATGAAGCTGGCTGCGCAGCACCAGGAAAACCCCAAAGAGGACATCATCGGCGCCCTGCTTCGCGGTACCGCGCGAGAAGAAGGCCTCAGTGAAGATGAATTTGTATGGTTTTTCCTGATGTTAATTGCCGCGGGGAATGAATCCACTCGCACCGTGACCAGTCACGGTATGCGTCTTCTTATGGAACATCCCGATCAACTTGAATACCTGGTAGAGAATCCCGACAAGATCCCCGGTGCCTGTGAAGAAATGCTGCGTTACAACACCGCATTTATCCTGATGCGTCGGACGGCAATGGAAGACACTGAAATCAATGGCCATCACATCAAGAAAGGTGACAAAATCATTCTTCACTATCACACGGTAAACCATGATGAAGAGGTTTTCGGCGAAGACGCCATGGAGTTCGATGTAAGACGTGCCGAACGCATGCCCGACCTTTACAACCAGCATCGCGCGTTCGGCATAGGGCAGCATTTCTGTCTTGGCACGCACCTGGCAAGGCTGGAAATGCGTGTAATGTTCGAGGAAATCATCCCTCGTTTGCGTCACCCCAAATTGGCGGGGGAAATAGAATACACCCGCTCCAACCTCGTGGCAGGCATTAAACGCATGCCGATCACCTTCGACCCGGAAGTAAAAAGCGGAGAGAAGGCAGCCTAAGCAGTTTACTGCAATCGTTTATACAGCCGCTTGCTGCGACTGTATAAACGGGCTTTATCAGGAAAGATGGATGGGCATTTTCGTGATAATTCGTTCAGCCATCCAACTACCATCGACCACAATCTCCTCATCAAGAATTTTCGCTGTCGGAGGGAGATGTCGAATAAAGCCATCAACAATATTGCTCAAAAATGCCATAGCCAGTTTCTTGCCGATACAGGCGTAAAAAGAGCCGCCAAAAACAATATTGTTTTCGCCGGTAAACACCCGGCTAAAGTCCAGCTCCAGGGGTGCAGCCCAGTGGTTATGATCCATGTTGATCCCGGGAAAATACAGGCAAACCACTTCCCCGGGGGCAATGTCAAAACCATCGAGGGTCATTGATTCCTCACATTGCCTGGACAATGCCTTTACGTGATTGTCCCTGCGCAACAACTCCATAATCACCTGTTCATTTTGAACCAATGCGGGCTGTTCCCTGAGCAACTGCAAGGCGGTTTGGTCCCGCAGTAAAGTGCGTAATATAAAGGCCGATGATATGCCGACCGTATTACTGATGGAGGTCAGGAACATACCGACGATGTTTGCCACCAGCTGCTCTTCAGTCATACCGCACTCGCGACCATCGGTAATCAATGATTGCAGAGGCGAATCCACATCAAGCTGGTGATAGTGCTTCTCCATGTACTGACGCAGCCGGGCCAGGCCCTCATCGCAATCGGCTAACAGATCTTCATCGTAAAAGTTCTCCAGCGATTTAAGAAAGGCACAGCCGGATTGGTGTAACTCAGTCAACTGGACATCGCTATAGGGAAGTTTGCAGGCGTCGAGAAACACTCGCATAGGAAGCGTGGCGACATCGTCGATGTAATTCTCAAGTACTCCTCCGCCAGCTAGTTTGAAAAATATTGTTTCTGCTCCAGCAAATGACGCGCGCTCTGCAACCTCGCCAACAAAGCGCCCGATTGCTGCCTTGAATTTCAGGTTGGGCACACCATGAGTATAGCTGTGTTGGAAGTGCCAGGCACGATTGGGAAACCGTTGTGCATAATCAAGCTCCAGCGTTTGCAACTCCTCGTTGTTGCCCATTGCACGAGGAAATTTTTTGTTAAACATCACTGCTCTGCTCTGTGCAAAGCGGAACAGGAAATTCATATTATCTGCATGAAAACCAAGTACATCCCTGCGGTCATAGAGGTCCTTCAAGTAGTCGTAGGGGTTGAGGGTAAAATCTGGATCAAAGACAGAGATTCCCAGATCAATAAACTGATCCATGTCGACTTAATAACCTCCTACACCTGAAGCCTATGCCCTACATTAATCCGGGCGAGCGCCACCGCAGAGCACATCGGTGGCATGCTCTGTGTCCATAAATTCTTTTAATTCCAATAATTGCCCGTCGCGCCAGGTGAGCAGGAAGTGATAGTGATTATTGTAAGCCTGTCCCGACGCATGCGTGCCTGTAGAAGTGGCTTCCACGGCGACCCGGTCGCCCTCTGCTGTCATATTCAGGACATTGAAGACCAGGCCCTCAGGAAAGGCTTCCAGGACACCGCCTGCGAACCCACGAATCTCTTCCTTGCCACGGCTGCCCGAGATCAGGGTGTTACCCATGGTCACGACCCTGCCATCATCGGCATAGGTGTCAGCGATGGCATCGGCGTCCCCTCGCTGCATGGCTTCAAAAAATTCTCTTGTACGTTGCTTGTTCTCTTCGACCAATGACATGGAAGCCCTCTCTCCTGAAAAATTGGCTAATCGCAGCGCAGAATTACCTTGCCAGCAATCTGGGCGTTATCGATGCGCTCATGGACGCTGCGAACCTGTGCCAGCGGAACCACGTCGTCAATAGCGGGATTCAGCTTACCGGCTTTTAACATGGCAAAAAGTGCAGAGACATCTTCTTTGAACTCGTCGGGCAGTTTGTTTCTGCGACTGTGTATATTGTAGAACGTGCTGGCCCGCCCATCGGGAATCAATTTCCAACCTGCCAGCAACTTGGCAAAACTCCAAAGCAGTGAGGGTATTCCCTCCTCTCCGGTAGTGACCTGAAGGGCACCGAAAGCAATAAGAATGCCGCCTCTCTTGAGGCAGCGATAGGATCGCGACCAGTTTTTGCCGCCAATGGTGTCAAAAACAACATCGACGCCTTGGCCGCCGGTTTCAGCCATAATTCGCTGCTGAAAATCCTCTTTCTTATAGTCGATGGGAGTCGCGCCGAAGCGACGAATCAACTCATGCTTACCCTCGGATGCTGTTCCGTACATGACAAGCCCCATCTCCTGGCCCAGCTCCAATAGCGCAGTGCCAACGGCACCGCCAGCCGCGTGCACCAGACAGGTTGCTCCCCGGTCCAGAGAGCGGATGCGAGTCAGCATCTGGTAGGCAGTGGTATATGACAGGATCATCGCCACCGCCTGGGCGGGATCCAGCCCGTCCGGGGCGGGCACCAGTTGACCTGCTTCGGCACAGAGGTACTGCGTATAGCCTCCAATCACTGGCATGTCAGCAACGAATTGCCCGACTTCAAATTGCGTGACACCCTCCCCTAGTTTATCGACGACACCAAACCAATCGTACCCGGGCGTAAACGGAGGCTTATCCTTGACATCAACATACTGACCCTGACGAATAATGGTGTCGGTAAAACCGGTGCCTGCTGTTAGTACCTTGACCCGCACCTCTCCCACGCCGGGCTCTGGTAGCGCATTTATCGTTTCCAGTTCGAGGTTTTCAGGCCCGCCGAACGCCTTTAGGGTAACTTTTTGATAACTCATCGATTGTGCGCCAACTGGGCCTCAAGTTTCAGTTTCATCGGAATCACCCACTGCGCCTTTAATTGCTGCGATAAAAGCCCCGCGTCCTCAAGCTCATCGCAAAGCGCCATCTGGTGGGCGAGGTCGAACATGTCAAATTGACGACATATTTTCGCTTCGCTGTTGAGGCTAATGAAGGAGACACCCGGTGTCTGGTAATAGCCCCCGTCCGGGCGCTGACCTGGCCCACGGTTAAGCCAATGAGTGACCAGATTGTTTTCGCTGCCCGTGTATACGCCTTCGTAAGGAAAGCTCCACCCTTCCCAGCCGACCTGCATGTCCCGGCCGTAATGAGTAGCCTTGATCTCATCGATTCCGTTGGCTACCACTTCCATTACGCCAGCGTACTGACAGCTATAAACACAATCCTCGGCATAAAGCTCATCCACGAAGAACAACCAGTTATCGTCAATCGATGCCTGCTGATGAGCGGCGATTAGCTTATCTGCGGTTGCCCGCAGCTGTAGGTCGCTTAAGTTTTGCATTATTGCTTCCTTGCTATCGGCCCAATTCGGGAATGACCTTGGCGTAATCATCAATCATTGGCAGCATCGCCTCCGGCTTGTCCCAAAGGTCCATAGATACCCCTATAGTCGCCCGCTGAATGCCCATATCACGATATTCCTTGAGCTTGTCCAGGTTGCTGGTATCCATAATCTGGATGTTAATATCGATGTCACCGGGATCACGGCCGGCTTGCTTTACTTCTTCCCGAAACGACTCGACAGTCTTTGCTACATCACCCATTGCGACATCCACTGGATACCAGCCATCGGCCCAGGACGCTGCATGCTTTCGCCCTAGCGGCCCCATTGCACCCAGAAACACTTTCGGCCCACCCACCTGCAAAGGTTTTGGGTTGGCCCATACCGGGTCGAATTTTATGTAGCTCCCCTCATAACCTGCTTCTGATTCACTCCAGAGGACTCGAGTCGCTTCTACTGTTTCGCGCAACACCGCATAACGTTTGTTAAAGGGATGGGAGTTCGCGTTCTCATACTCTTCCTGGTTCCAACCAACCCCGGTTCCGATAATGACGCGCCCGCCTGATAATCGATCAAGCGTTGCAATGGTTTTCGCCTGGGAAAAAATATCGCGCTCCATCAGCAGCGCTATTCCGGTGCCCAGTTTCAGCGTCGTGGTGGCATTAGCTGCGGTCATCAGCGACAGATAGGGGTCCATCATATTTTTATAGGGATCTGGCATGTCTCCACCGGGAGGATAAGGCGTTGCCCGGGAACACGGTATGTGGCTGTGTTCGCCATACCATAGAGATTCGAATCCGCGATCCTCCAGCAAACACGCCAACTCAGCAGGATGTGGGTCGCTGGGGGTATTCATGGAACTGAAAGCCAAGTGCATGAGTGTCTCCGATGCCGGGCTGCCTGGCCTGACAAACTATGTTGGCAAGCGACAGGCGCCTGCGGGGAAAATTACGAGCGTTTAGCAGTGATTCCATACTATCCAACTCGTCCTGCTTGCGCCTGTAACGAAACGATATAATTAAGGATTGGTTTAACAATGCGTCTTTACTTCCTGGGTGCTGAAGTAAGAAGATAATTCTTCAATTTTCCAGCGCACCACAGAGAGGTCAACATGACAGCTACTCCACATCTCGCCGTTGAAGCCAATAAAAAGTCCATTCAGTACGCAATGGAAGGCAATAAGGAAGCCTGGCTCGCTCTCTATACCGAAGATGCGGTGGTTTCTGACCCCGTTGGAAAATCGCCCATGGATCCTGCGGGTGATGGGCATAGAGGCAAAGCGGCCATTGAACTCTTTTGGGACACAGTGATTGGCAAAGCCAACATAGAAATTCGCGCTGACAAACGCTGGACCAGCGGCGACTACCACTGCTGCGTTGCGCAGGTGGCCCGAAACGATCTCGGTGATGGCAACTTCACCGAGTGCGACATGCTCGCGGTCTATGAAGTCAACGAAGAAGGCTTGATTGTCAGGATGGGGGCTCACTGGGATTTCGACAACATGATGGAGCAACTGGCGAAAATTAGCGCAGGCTAGCCCAGCCCCGAATCGCCCTCAACACTCCAGGCACCGCAAATGCCGTGCCTGCAAAGCCATTGATGACCCATCGCCCTATTTATCCAGTTGAAAGACTCGCTGAGCGTTATCTCGCAAAAATTTAGGCCAAACCTCGTCGCGCAAGGGAACGCTTGGCATGTCCTTGAAAATCCGTTCCAGCGAAATTCCCATAGGAAAGTAACCCGCATACATGACCTGGTCTGAACCGCGCGTATTGGCAAACTCAATAATATTCTCTGGATAGTACTTGGGCGCAAACGCGCTGGTCATATAGTTCAGGTTCGGGTACTTCAGCATCAACTTCCAGGCCAGCTCAGTCCAGGGTTCGCCGCCGTGGCGCATGACCACTTTCAATTCCGGGAAAAACCAGCATACCTCGTCTAAATGCTCTACTTTCTGGGGCTCCATTGGCAATCGCGGGCCGGGTACCCCAACACAGGGACAAAACGGAATATCCAGATCGACACAGGCCGCATAGATAGGGTACCAACGCTTGTCATTAATTGGCACCTGCGGGCAGAGGCCCGATGGAAACGCCGTGACGGCCTTGATATCGAACTCCTGCTTGAGGCGGCGAATTTTCCTGACCTCGTCCATCGCCAGATTCGGGTTCGCTTCGTAGGAGGCAAAAAAGCGATCGGGGTGCTCGGCGACGGCCCGCTCGTGGGTCAGGTCCGGGTCACCCGAAATACCCACCATCGCCCGGGCGATGCCGTGCTGATCCATTTGCCCGAGGGTGTAAGCCAGTCCGTCCTCAATGTGCTTCAAATCAGGGACGTTGAACATGTATTGAGCGGGCATGCTGAACAACTCGCGGCTGTCGCTGTCGAGAAACAGTGGCTTCATGTAATCGTACCACTGGCTTTGCTCGGCGCTTGGGATCATCAGCATAAGATCAATTATTCCAACATCGTTGGGCATTGCCATAGTTCACTCCGGGGTCGATTATGTTTAATGACTGAATGCCCACTTTAACGGAGATCGTTCAGTTACGCAGACTCAATACCCCGCTGCTGCCGGAGAAGGCCCAGGCGGGTTCAATTCCTTGTATTACATAGCCCGCTGAGTAAGCCAGGGCTTTTCCCGCAGTGATTCCAGCGTATAGTTGCAACAAATATCACGTTGCTCCAGAGGTCCAGCAAAATGTCAGTTTCAGGCAGTGCAATAAAAGCCAAAAAAGTCGAGCTTACTGCTTCAGGCGCTTTTTTTGAGGTAGAAGATCTCAGTCTCAATGGACGTACCTATCATGCCTACAAACATGCGCCCAAAACGGCGGTCGAAATACTCAACAATGCCCGCAATCACGGAGAACTGGAGTTCCTCATCTATAATGGCGAGCGCTTTACCTACAACCGCTTGTTCCAGGCGGTAGACGCTCTGGCCAGTCAGCTGCAAGGCGACTTCGAGATAGAGAAAGGGGACCGTATCGCCATTGCGATGCGTAACAACGTTGAATGGATGATCGCTTACAGCGCGGCGACATTGATCGGCGCGATCGTTGTGCCTATCAACAGCTGGGGCAAAGGCGAAGAACTGGAATACGCGATCACCGATTGTGGCGCCAACCTGCTCATTTGCGATGAAGTGCGCTTTCGGCTCATTGAAAACACCTTTGATACTATGGACCTCGCAGCCATCGTCGTACCCGCCTCCGACGCTTTTTCACGCCCGGCAAACGTAGCCCTGTTTGAAGATGTTTTGAGTGCCGGCGAGAACCAGTCATCCAAACCGGTTGAAGTGGCCGCAGAAGACAGCGCTTTGATTCTCTATACCTCAGGCAGCACCGGTTTCCCCAAAGGGGTGCTGCATAATCACGCCGCCATCGGGCAGGCCTTGATGAACATGATGTTTCTCGGACTACTGGTCGCCGAATTCGAGGGCGGGCCCCGTGAATACCGCGGTGGCGCGGAAAGGGAAACCCCAATGCTGACCGTGCCGTTGTTCCATGCCACCGGCCTCCTGGGTGGTTTTTACCTCCCCATGGCAATGGGTCAAAAGGTCGTCATGATGTATAAGTGGGACAGTACCGAAGCGCTTAAACTGATCGATCAGGAAAAAGTCACAGGCCTGTCTACGGTACCGGCCATCCTGCAGGACCTACTCAGTCACCCCGACTACGAGCACTACAACACGAAGTCCCTGATGCGAATCAGCGCAGCGGGTGCGGCAACACCGGCCGGACTACCCGATCTCATTCGTTCCCGCGTCAGTGCACCGAGCAGCTCCGCTGGATACGGCATGACGGAAACCATGGCAGTGGGAGCGACAATGAGTGGCGCACTGTTTGATTACAAGCCGGATGCCGCCGGCGTCCCCTCACCAATTATGGAAATGCGCTTCGTGGCAAACGACGGTACCCTGCTGCCCCAGGGCGAGGCCGGCGAGGTCGAGATGCGGGGAGTGAGCTGCACGCCGGGCTATTGGGAAAAGCCTGACGCCAATGCGGAAACGTTTGGCGATGACGGCTGGATGAAGACAGGTGACATCGGCCTGCTGGATGAAGATGGCTATCTCTACATCACCGGTAGAATCAAAGAGATTGTCATTCGTGGTGGCGAGAACATTTACCCGGGCGAAATCGAGCAGGCCGCTTACGAGCGCCCCGAGGTCCGGGAAGTTGTTGTATTCGGTGAACCCGACCAGGCAATGGGAGAGGAACTGGTAATGGTGGCCTACCTCGACCCTGGCGAAAGGCTTGAGGAGTCATCATTACGGGATTTTCTTAAGCAGCGACTAGCAGGCTATAAAGTGCCGCGAGTAATCCAGTTCGCCAACGCGCCATTACCGCGCAACGCCAGCGAGAAACTGCACAAGTTGAAAGTAAAAGAAGCCTACCTCGAAGCGGGGCAGGCTTAAGCTTTTCTGTCGGCCTAAATTTCTATAACGGTACGAATACCGCGGCTCTCTTCCAGGTCTTTAAAGCCCTCGTTGACCTCTTCCAACGGGCGCCGTTGGGTGATCATGCCTTCCATATCCAACAGACCCTGCCGCCAGAGACGCAACAGCCGAGGTATCTCAAAAAGCGAGTTGCTTGACCCTAGCAGGCAGCCACAGAGTTTCTTCTCCAAGGCTTGAAACAACACGACATTGGGGATAGTCACGCTTTCCTCGATGGCAGGCGAACCGACAATCACCGTGGTGCCTCCCATTCGAGTCATTTGAATTCCCTGCTCGATCAATACCGCCTTACCCGCGGCTTCAAACGCATAATCCACGCCAATTCCCGCTGTTAACTCCATAACCAGCGCGTTGATATCATCTTTCGCCGGGTCGACCACATGAGTCGCACCAAATCCTGTCGCCTTATCCCGTCGCTCAGCTACCGGATCAGAAGCGATAATGACGGAGGCTCCAGCAATACGTGCACCCTGAAGCGCAGCCATTCCTATGCCACCAAGACCAAGGACAACGCAGGTAGCCCCCGCCTCCATCTTGGCAGTATTCAGAACCGCGCCCACTCCCGTTTGCAGGGCGCAGCCAATCACACAGGCCACATCCAGAGGAATGTCATCATCTATCTTGATTGCGCCGGTCGCCGGCAAAGTTACGTACTCAGCCAGAGCGCCTATGCCGCAACCTCTGAAGATCTGTTCGCCACCCAGCGAGAGTCCGGTAGTACCATCGGGCAGCATCCCGGAAAGAATACCCATGGCATTGGTGCACAAATTTTGCTGTTGCCGCTGACAGTAATAGCAGTGACCGCAGGGAGGCGCTGGCGTAAGCACCACATGATCACCGACCGAAAGGTGCGTCACGCCCGGGCCCAGGGACTCCACAATGCCCGACGCTTCATGCCCGGGAACCTGAGGCCCCATTAAAGGGGCCTTACCAGTCACGAAACCCAGGTCTGAATTGCAGAGCCCACAATACTTGACGTTGACTCGGACTTCCCCGGCTCGGGGCTCTATCACTTCAAAATCATCACGAATCTGTAAAGGTTTTCGGGCTTCCTCAAGCAAAGCAGCGCGCATTCTGTTTCCTGCATCTAGCGACATGTGGAATACCCAGAGTAGCTGGGCAAGCGCAGCGGAACAAGCATCAGAACACCCCGGGATAACTATATAGTTGAACGATGTTCATTTTTTTGCTCCGCTTCCAGCTATATCAAATTTCTTGAGCCACGCTTTGTCGCAGCTAGGATATACTCCGGAAAAAGAATGATGAGACAGGTTGAGATGAGACTAACACTGGAACGCAACGAGGATCGCCTATTTGGAAAAATCCTTTTGGAGCAGGCCCACGATTGTCCGGACAGACCCTTTCTAGTCACCGAGTTCAGTTCCACAAGTTTCGCAGAAGCAGAAGAACAGACCAACAAGCTGGCCGCAGGCCTCGCCAATCTTGGTGTGGCGCGGGCTGACAGGGTTGTGCTGCTGTTAGCCAACCGCCCGGAGCTGGTGCTGCTGACGCTTGCGACCAACAAGCTTTCCGCTGTTTGGGTGCCTATTAACTCCGATTACCGGGGTGAGTGGCTACTGGAGGCGATTTCCGGCAGTAAGCCAAGCGTGATTGTCACCGAACCAAAGTTCGTTCCGCGGCTTGTGGATATACAAGATCGCTTGCCCGCAGCGAAAGTCGTATTGATCGGTGAGGATGAGCACAGCAACTTGCCCATCGCAGCCACCTACCAGCAGCTGCTTGATAACGAGCCTCTCACGCCCGATTACAGCAGCCAGAGCTATGGCGACACCAGCGCCATACTCTGGACATCGGGCACCACTGGCAAGTCCAAGGGGGTACTACAGAGCTACAACGCCTGGATTCGTGCAATTGTTGGTGGCGCTTCAATTCAATACGACTCGGCTGACGACGATATCTGCTACTGCGCCCTCCCCTTGTACAATGCCGGTGCCTGGATTACCTGTGTCTACCGGGCCTTGATAGACGGCATCACCCTGGTCATTGAGGATAAGTTTTCAGTGTCGGAATACTGGCATCGAATCAATCATTTTGGCGCGACACAAACCTTTGGCATAGGTGCGATGGGATCATTCCTGATGAACGCGCCGGAAAGCCCCGAAGACGCCAACAATAGTCTGCGCAAAGCCTTCATCGTGCCAATGGCCCCCGACCTGTGGCAGCGCTTCGAGCAGCGCTTTAACCTGGAACTGATCTCCTCTGGCATGGGAATGAGTGAATGCATGATGATCATGAACCAGCTTGACTGCCCGGTTGGCACTCCCACTTATTCACTGGGTCGTCCAGTAGCAGATATTGACGTGAAGCTCTGTGATGACGAAGGCAATGAGGTACCTGTCGGGGAGCCAGGAGAGATCTGTATTCGGCCCAAAAAGCCCTACACGCTCTTCAGTGGCTATTTCGACAACCCCGAGGGCACTGCAGCGGCATTCAGAGGCGACTGGTTCCTCAGTGGTGACATGGCTCGCCAGGACCCGGAAACGGGCATTTATTTCTTCACGGATCGCAAGAAAGACGCCGTACGATTCGCCGGGCGTAACATTTCCACGCTGGAGGTCGAAAGCGTAGTAAGGAGGCACCCGCAAGTGGCTGATGTCGCCGCCTTTGGCATTCCCAGTAAAGAGATCGAAAGTGAAGACGAACTAAAACTAAGCGTGATTAGAGCTGCGGGAAGCGAACTTAGCGCGGAGCAAATCTGTCAGTTCATTAACGACAACGCGCCTTACTTCTTCGTCCCCAGGTATCTCGATTTTGTCGACGAACTGCCTTACACACCTACCCAAAAGGTGCAGAAATTTGAGCTCCGCAAGCGCGGTAATTCAGGAAATACCTGGGATTTGAAGGCATCGGACTTTAAGGTGAAACGGTAGTACTGAGCTGAGCCTTAGCCTAACGGCTTTGGGGCACCGCTATTGTAAAACCTGCGGTGACAGCACTCGATTCTGGCCAGGCGAGTTCCAGGGGCATCCAGGCCAAAACTGGATTCCCGGCTTCGCGGGAATGACCCGGGAAGGTCTCGGGATTAACTATCACTTTTCCAAAATACGGATGTTTCGGTACCAGACTTTATCAAAGTGGTCCTGGAATCCAATATGCCCTTTCATCAGGGAGCCGTAGCGCGGCCGACTGGTAAACTTACTCGCAGCGTACAAGGCCTTCCACTCAGGACTACCCTGACTGAATTTCGCGGTTTGTCGCCCGTTTAGCCAAAATTCCACATCCGGTCCAACAGCAAGAATGTGCACCTGGTTCCAGTAGCCCACCGGCTTGCTGGTATCATGATCCGGCGTGATCATGTCGTACAGGGCGCCCGCCCTGTGGGTGGGATCTTTTGAATCACTATGCCCCACATTATCCAGCACCTGCATCTCGTATCCCGTGTGATGAATCGAACTCTCGCTTTCATCACCCCGAATAAAGATACCGCTGTTACCCGAGTCACTGATGCGCCACTCAAGCTTCAGTTCGAAATCGGCAAACTGCTCGCGACTGATGATATCGCCACCCCAGGCCACTCGCGTGAGACAGCCGTTTTCCGAGGCCCAGCCATCGTTAACTACATCTTCACCGTAGCTGCGCCATTGCTCGAGCGAGTTGCCATCAAACAGCAATCGCCAGCCTTCAGACTGCTCCTCTGTGCTTAGCGCGTTGACGCACTCCGATGCGTCAACAACAGGGTCCGCGGTGCAAGCAGAGAGGGTGAGCAGAATGGGTAAGGCCAGTAGTCTCAATGTCATGTCAAAACACTCTTATCTCTAAGCCTTTAAATTACAGGCCGTATTGTACGCCCAGCCGAAAACTTCGACCTGGTGCCGGAAAGCCAATAGAGGTCTGGTAGTCCTCGTCAAGAAGATTATCAGCGCTCAGGCGAAGTTGCCATTCGGGCGCCACCGCCCAGTGTAAAGCCCAGTCCACACGATGAAAATCATCCAGTTCCCGCGACTCCTCTATACCAGTATAACGTGTGGTAGACCATTGCTCGCCTATATAACGATAGTCCAGAACGGTGACCCACTGTTCGGCGAACTGCCAGTCCGCAGTCACTGACCCGACCCACTCGGGCCGGCCGGTAAGTATGGTGTCCTCACCTTTAACGTCGATATCGGTATAGGTTAGTTGCCCGCGCAGACGCAGATTCTGGCTGGCCTGCCATGCGAACTCCAGCTCAGCGCCGGTGGTCTCAACGTTTTTGCGATTTACATTGCGGAAGGTCTCGTTGTCGAAATCTACCAGGTCTTCAAAGTCATTGAAGAAGCCGGTTGCGGATAACCTTATCTCCGAGTTTACTGACCAGACAAGACCCATGTCCCAATTGCTTGCCGTCTCTGGTTTGAGATCAGGATTGCCAACCAAGGGGTGTCCCAGCGCCGAAAAACTGGGAAGCTTGAATGCTTCGCCCCAGTTCGCACTGGCTGACACTGCATCGCTAATTCGGTAACGGGCACCCAAACTAAAAGTCGACTGCGAATCGTATCCGTCCGGGTCGTCGTAACGCGCGGTACCTTGCAACAGCAAAACCCCATCAGCTGGTGTGGTTACATTGGCAAAGAAGCCGGTGGTGCTGCGCTTGAGTTCGTAATCAGCGGGGATCAGGCTGCCAAAGTACTCCAGGTAGCCGTCACTCTTAGCGTCTTCATCCTTGTAGTCAGCACCCACATTAAACTCGGTTCCGCTTGCAACAGATAAAGTATTTATCCAGCGCAGCCGGTCCTGCTGAAAGTCGGTATCCGCCCCATTGGGGGGCACTTCCAAATAAGGGAAAATGCCAGGAGAGGCATAGTCTTCTTCATGGGAGAAACGATCCAACGTCAAACTGCTTTGCCAAAGATCGCTTACTCGGGCTTTCCATGCCACAGAATACACCTGGTCACGGTAGTCACTGCGATCAAGCGCATCCGACACAGCATACTCAGGACCTCCGCTTTGCTCCGGGTAGCTGGTTCGCTCTCCATCCAGATAACGATAGCCAAATTCCAGCCTGTGACCGGCAGCAGGGTTCCAGCCTAGTCTCAAGTTCGCGTTATCGCTCTCGCGGGTGCTACCTGGCAAAGGTTCCCCATCATCACGGTAAGCAAAGCCGATAGAGTAATCCCATCCGCTGCCTGCACCCCGTGCGCCGACCGTATAGTTCTCGTAATCATCTTCGCCCCACTCGGCACCAAGCTCGGCGGTGTGACCGTCCGAAGGCCGGCGAGTGATGATATTAATCACACCCGCCAGTGCATCCGAACCGTAAATCGCAGACTGTGAACCTCTAATCACTTCAATACGTTCAACCAACGTAGGGTTAAGGTTGGCAAAATCAAAGCCGCCACCGCGCGTATTGGTCGGATCATTGACCGGTACGCCGTCGAGCAGGACCAGGGTAAAATTCGACTCAGCCCCTCGAATAGACACAGCCGTCAAGCCACCTGGACCGCCCTGGCGCTCCACCAGTAAACCTGGAATAGTTTGCAAGACCTCTGCCATAGAGCGCTTGTTAAGCTGCTGAATATCGTCCTGCTCAATCACTGACATTGATGCTGTGAGTTCCGCCAGCGGTGCATAGGTTCCGGTCACTAACGTGTGTTCTAGTGCCCGGGCATCCACCTGAGTTGCGGCGAGCAAGACTGTTGTCGCTAAAAAGGGTGTTCTTTGCATAATCAGATACTTGTATTTTTGCTGTACGGTTTGCATATTGATCCTGTTGTGCCGCTGCTGCTGTTGCGACACCTCAAGGACTATGACGCTGTGATCCTTCGCGTCAAATAACAGGGAGTGATTTACGTGCCTTACATGGTTTTTAATTTCCTATTCCTGGCGGCCTACCTGGCTTCTACGCTGGTTCAGTACAACGACCCTGATCCCTGGGGCTGGATCGCAATCTATCTTGCTGCAGCCGCTATGTGTTTGGCCTGGTTTGTCAAACGCCTTCCCCGGTGGTATCCGACATTGCTACTGTTTGTCAGCCTGATCTGGATAGGCACCCTGCTACCTTCCGTCATCGGTCAGGTGTCAGCCGATGACATCCTCGAATCCATTAGCATGAAAACCCAGTCGGTGGAGGAAGCCCGTGAAATTGGTGGGCTGGCCCTGGTTGCTATATGGTCTGCCGCCCTGATGGCCCGCAAACGCTGAAACTGTCCGTTTCAGCCATTACTATTTGCGATTGAAGGTAATGTTCTCCCCTTTTCTTACGAGAATAAAACTCTGTGCGGGGCCCTCACCGTCGAGCACGAAATCCAGCACAATACTCTCGCCGCCAGCGCTTCCCTTGAATCTGGTATCGCTGATCTGTTCAAGCACACCTTCTCCACGCAGGGGAACCGACATGTACAAACCTTCCGGTGATTCTTCAATTGTCATGGTAACGAAGCTGACATTGTACTGACCGACAAACCGCCCGTAGCCGCGATCGTAGGGAACACTCTCCAGCTCTTGCACTGTCCATGGCTGTTTGCGATCAGCGCTTGCCACACGCATCCCTGCAACCTGCTCAGCGCTGACAGGGTCCGCCTTGTTCCCCCAGCTGCGGCGCAGGTAAAGCATCAAGCCCGCCAGAGTCTCATCGTCCAGTTCTTCAAGGTGTCCGTGGGGCGGCATAATCCCGTTCCATTGTTCACCGTTAACCTCTATCGGGCCATTAATTCCCTGCAGAATAATTCTCGCCAGCCATTCTGGTGGTCCCGTCACCCAGCTAGCCCCCGCTAAGGCGGGCGCAAGACCTGCGATACCTGCACCGCTCGCTCCGTGGCAGTTGGCGCAAGTGGGGTAATAGTTTCGCCCAATTTCCATCGAGGCCATTTGCTCTGGACTGAGCGGTTTTATACCCAGAGCCAATTCATCACCCGGCCAGGTAAATGCCACTCGAGCGTCGAGACGGGCGTTCCAGAGTGGGTCTTTTTCGCTGATGCTGGTATCCGCAAAAATGGGCGGTGCAGCATCTAAACCTGCGGGCACAAATCCATCTGTCCTGGCAAGAGGAGAAAAACCGGACAACAAGGCAAGCTGCTGCCAACGGTTGTCGTCACGACGGCCCTCAATCAGGGACAATAAATTTAACATTTCAGCAGAGATGGGGCTGTCACTAATCATATCCGGTCGAATGCTGCGATAAGCACCCGCTGCCAGTGCCTTCAGCGCCATTACAGCACCTTCGTTTTCCTCGGAAAGCCCACCTGCAGCGAACATTTCCTGAAGAAAGACCAGTTCCTTGCTTCTCAGTGCTCTTGCCACCGCCTGCCGAATATAGACGCTGTCTGCACTAGCACCCAGAATTGCGCCAAGAGTATCACGGGCTGCAGGATCATCTGCCTGAGCGCCCAGTGCGAACGCATACTGCATGACCACCGGCTCCGGCCCAGCTAGCAGAACCTCCTTGGCGGCTATCAACTGTTGTGCTGTCAACAGGCCAACGCCCGCCCTGAGCGCATGAATTTGTCGCTGCGGGTCTTCAGTGCGTAGGAGTTTGTCGAGCACTGATGCAGTTAGTTCATTGCGGCCATGCAGTGTCCAGATAGCATGCAAGGCAGGTAACGTCTTGTCAGCCAGCGCCAGCGCCTCAAGGCCTTCAACTTTCCCGATGCTCTGGTTGAGCAATAGACGCTGAGCGGTATCTCTGGTCCAACCGTTACTGTCAGACAGCGCCGCTACCAATTGCTGTGGACTGGCGTCCCCGAGTGCCGTTGCCGACCTCCCTTGATCACCTTCAGAGTGACGAATTCGCCAGATGCGGCCTTTGCCGATTGGTTTATCAAGACCACGCTCGAAGATCTGTTCCCGCAATTCTTCAGTGAGAAAATGATCGTCCTGAATAATGCCGCGGTACATATCAATCACATAGAGACTGCCATCGGGTCCATTGGCCGCGTCGACTGGCCGGAAACGCTCGTCGGTTGAGCCCAGAAAGTCGCGCTGCCCCCACTGCTCATCCGGATATACCTGCTGTTCTGCGGCAACGCCGGTTTCCTGCTCCGCAAGAGCGAACTGGGCAACCACATTACCCGCCGATTCGGGCACAAACGCGTGACCTCGGTACGCCTCCGGGAACTGATCACCCCGGTAAATGGCGAGGCCACTGACGCCGGTCGCATTATTGAGGCGCCCATCTTTACGCAAGGTGCCTTCGAGGTAGGCTCGGTTGACGCCGGGGTTCACGCGCACCGTGTATACCGGAGAGGGATCAGTGAGATTGGTGCCAATACCGGCTGGATGAGACGCCACGCCTGACTCAACAATATCATCACCCTGGTAGAAATCTGCCAGCAGCCAGCTAGAATTGTTGTTGTAATAAAGACGCCCGTAATCGTCTTTGCTAATCCCCCACTGCCCGCGGAATGGTCCTTCGGCCTCCTGCAAGACGCCATCGACCAATCGCAAACGACGCTTGGACTTGGAGTTATACAGCCAATTATCCAGACCGGGCAGCAAGCGGTTTTCCATATGTTCTACATTAGCAGCATCCTGCGCGTAGCCGCCGACGCGGCGCTTTTGCTCACAGAGCGCTTCCCTTGATGACGTGGCACACAGCCACAGGTTGGGCGGCTCTCCGATTAACACACCTTCGTTGACGACGGCCACAGCCCTAGGGTTTACCAATTGGCCAAGGTAAATCTCGCTGGTATCCATACGCCCATCGCCGTCTACATCCTCCAGACGCACAACCTGACCTACCGGCTCTTCGCTGCCACTCCCATAGGCATCTGGCATGTACCCTCGCATTTCCACCACGTAGAGCCTGCCATACTCATCCCACGCCATGGCGACCGGGTCTTCTACCAGCGGCTCTGCGGCGACTAGCTCGACTTCAAATCCTGGAGCAATTCGAAAAGCGGCCAGCGCTTCTTCGGGGCTCAGTACTGGCGCTGGCGCATTATCCAGTGTTTTGTAAAAGGCGACTTCTTCGCGGTTTTCCCGCAGGTTCGCCCAGGAGAATTGGCCCAGTTCGAAGCGATCGTCACACTTGGCCGGCATGATCTGGAGTTTGCCACGACTGGCTAAAGCAGCTCCCACGTTGAAAACACGTAGCACATCGTCACCGTCGACACTGAGTGTGGCAGAGTCGCCGACTGTGATACCCGTAAACTGGTGACGGTTGGCTGGCTCCAGGCTAACTTCTTCCATCTCTGTTTCTTTATCCGGAGTAACGTGGCGACCGGTGGCTCGATCGGCATAGATACTGGCTTCAACAAAAGACTCATCATCGTTCATCTCGCCACCGTCATAACGCATGCGCACCACCGTGGGGCTGTCACAGGCCGGCACGGAAAATTGCACGCTCGCATCTGCAAAGCGGCGACGGGGACTCAGCCAGCCATCTTTTTCCTCAAAGTCGCCGCTGACATCGGTTCCCTGGATCTGGATATCACTCAACCCTTCCAGCAGCCAGTCCTCTGACGCCAGCGCGTTGCCTGGCTGGGCCACCGGCTCCAATTCTTTGATTCGAATGTGGCGCCAGCGCATGATACCCACATCACCGGAGTGCACCTGCAGAGCAATAAAACCCTCAGGGTCAAAGGCGTCTATAACAGTGGCTGCTGCAACACCATTAATCCAGGTTTTCAGCGTTCCACCGCGCGCGCTGATTTCTATATCGTTCCAATCATCGAGCTTGATAGCCTCTCTCGCAGTCTGATCGTCTTTCAGGCTATACAGCCAACCTCTTCTAGCCTCATCGTATATACCTGCGCTCCATGATCGCTCCGAGTGATCAAGCTCGTATTGATAGCCATAAGCCCGACCATCGCCGTCGCGCTGCTGTGCCCGGAAAAGCACACCGGAATTACCCAGTTCGTCCCAACGCATTTGCATACGTAGGTTAAAGTCGGCGAATGTTTTTTCGGTGCGCAAAAATGTGTTTTCACCAGGCCCATGAATGCCCTTGATCGATTCCCCGTCGGCCTCAAAGGTGGACTGTCCGCCGATCACTCGCCATCCGTCCAGCGTTTTTCCGTCGTACAAGAAGACATACTCATCTTCCAACTCAAACGAGCTGCCAGAGGGCTTTAGAAACGCCATGTAGGTCGCAATACCGATTACGGCGATAGCGAGCAATAAAAGAATTTTTTTCATCGTGTGTTCACACTCTTCATCGTTAATATTTTCTGCATCATTGTCCGTATGGCGGATCGGCGCGCCTATCTAAGCAGCAACGAGCGCCAAAATCCCGACATGCGCCAGCATGTCTAATTCCTGTTCAATCTGTCCGCAAAGTGCGTTCAGGTCCGGTACCGTCTCGGAAGTAATGCGAGCGCAGGCCAACAGTTCCCGCAATCGCAACTCATCACTACGTTCTCGCAGCTTCAGAAAATGACTCGCTTTGGGATCACTAATCGCGATATCCGTGTACAGAATCAGGAAGCACCAGGCGGACAACGCCACTATGAGCCTTCTTTTTTCGCCCTCACCCTGCAATATCGGCAACCAGCGCTGGCCAATTTTTTCGCTACCATCCATGGCTATTTGCTCACAGCGGTGGCCCAGGCATGGATTGCGAAATCTCGCAAGCAACTGCTCTTTATACGACTCAATATCGAAGTCAGATGGGACTGTCAGTGCAGGCACCAAATCATCGTTCATCAAGGCTTCAATGAACGCGCCAAGTTGCCCGTCGACAACCACCTGATCAACAGTTTCTTTTCCCGCCAGTATTCCACAGTATGCGATCGCCGAGTGGCTGGCATTGAGGAGCCGGAGTTTAATATCCTCGTACGGCTTTATGTCACCGACATACTGCACACCCGCTGCCTGCCAATCCGGGCAAGGCGAACAAAAGTTATCCTCAATAATCCACTGGCTGAAGCGCTCTGTCGCTATCCCGCCACTGTCCTGGAGACCCAACATCTGCGACTGCCTCGACTGCTGGGCCTCTGTACTTGCCGGCACAATGCGGTCAACCATGCTGGATGGAAAGCTGGCGTTGCCTTCTATCCAATCACTAAGTCCCGGGAACGCCAGGTCACAATATTCTGTCAATACGGAGGCAAGAACCTGTCCATTCGCTGCCACGTTGTCGCAACTGATAATCGTAACCGGGCCATTATCAAGTGACCGCCGCAGACGCAGTCCCAGTGCCAACAAACCAATGGCTGAGCGAGGTCTTTCCGGGCTGGTAAGGTCGGCCTCTATGACTGGATTCGATCGCTCAAGAGAATGACCGTCGGAAGCCGTGCAATAACCCTTCTCAGTAATCGTCAGCGTAACAACGCTGGTCGCCTCTGCTGCGATTGCGCGCAACACCTCGTCAAGCTGGGTCACCGCAAATAAAACCCGAGTAACGGAACCGACAAGCCGCAGCGACTGTTCGATTCCATCTTCGCTGAGCACGGTATACAGGCTGTCCTGGGGCAGTAATTGCCGGGCAACGCTATCGCTGCGCAAAGAAACGCCGGTAATCCCCCAGTTACCGCCGCTGACATTCATTGCCTCGTCTGTGTAAACGGCCTGATGTGCACGGTGAAATGCACCTATACCGAGATGAACTATGCCACTTTCAATTGCGTCGCGGTCATAGGCTGGTAGCTGTACGCACGAGTTCAGCGCGCCCAGACTGGCCTTTGTGAGTCTCTGCATCACAGTTTGTAGGCAGTTCTTGCAAGGTTTCCGCAAAGGTCGACAGCCAACTCTGCAGCTTCTGCCATACCCATACGATGCTCCGCTACCAGCTGGGCCAAAAAGCGACAGTCGATACGCCTGGCAACATCATGCCTCGCCGGAATGGATAAAAAAGCTCTAGTATCGTCGTTAAACCCAACTGTGTTGTAGAAACCGGCAGTTTCCGTCACTTGCTGGCGGTAACGCAGCATGCCTTCGGGACTATCGTGAAACCACCAGGCTGGTCCTAATTTCAAACACGGATAATGGCCAGCAAGCGGCGCCAGTTCTCTGGAGTATGTCGTCTCGTCGAGTGTGAAAAGAATCAGGGTAAAGTCAGCCTCGTTACCCACTTTCTCCAACAGTGGCTTCAGGCCGTGCACAAATTCTCCCGGCAGCGGAATATCGGCGCCCTTGTCTCGCCCATAATCATTGAGCAGCTGCGAATTGTGATTGCGAGATACACCGGGATGAAGCTGCATAACCAAACCGTCGTCCAGGCTCATCATGGCCATTTCCACTAACATTTGACCGCGAAATTGCTCGGCCTGTTCAGCGCTCAACTCGCCCCTTAACGCGCCCTGGTAAAGTTGTTCGCACTTTGCTTCACTCAGGTCTGCGGTTACTGCGCTTGGATGGCCATGGTCAGTTGAAGTAGCACCCAGAGACTTGAAAAAAACACGACGTTCCCGCAGAGCAGCGAGATAGCTCGAAAAACTATCGCAGTCCTCACCACTCATCCGAGCCAGTTGCGTAATGTTATCGGCAAAGCCCTCAAACTCTGGGTCTACCACCGGATCAGGACGAAAGGCCGTTATCACCCTTCCTGGCCAGGGGTCCTTCTGCAGTTTGCGGTGCGAGTCCAACGGATCAAGCGGCGATTCCGTGGTAGCAATGACCTCGATATTAAAGCGTTCGAACAATGCCCTGGGGAGAAACTCAGGCTGGGAAAGCTGACGATTGATCTCAGCGTAAACAGCTGGGCCGTTGTCCTCGGTGAGCGATTCATTAAGGCCGAACACTTCAGCGAGGACATGGTCCATCCACAACCGGGTGGGAGTGCCGCGAAACAAGTGGTAGTTGCGCGCAAAAAGCTGCCAAACGCCGGCCGGGTCGACCGCATTTGAAGCAGTGTCGCGGCGCTCTATACCCAGTGCATCCAGGCCTATACCTTGGCTGTACAGCATACGCAGCAGATAGTGATCTGGCTGCAGTAAAAGCTCGGTAGCGTTCGCAAAAGGTTCATTGTCAGCGAACCACCGAGGGTCGGTATGGCCGTGAGGACTGACAATAGGCAAGTGAGCAACCTGCTGATAGAGCTCACGCGCTAAATCTCGCTGTGTGGGGCAGCTGGCAAACAGGCGATCCGGGTGTAAAAAACTCATCCTTCGCTATCCAGCAAACTATCGATGACGCGCTGCAAATGATCAGACATGGCCTTACTGGCCGCAGCCGGGTCAGAAGATTCCAGAGCCAAAACAATCTTCCGGTGATCAGAGACAATTGGCCGAATGCCCTCCTCTCTAATGCGCCGGTGGAAACGTGTACTGATTTCAGATTCGTTACGCAGCTTCCAGAGCCATTCAACGGTAGCGCTCAGGGCACCATTGCCGGAAGCATCGGCAATAAAGCAGTGGAACTTCCTATCGATGGCCTCCGCTTCTTCCACCGATTGCTCCTCTCGCTCCATCTCCGACAACAACGTATTAAGCTCCGCGAGCTGCAGTGCATTGATGCGCTGAGCCGCCAACGCGCAGGTTTCGCTTTCAATGAGTTTGCGCGCTTCGAGAATTTCAAAAGGCCCGGGGGCCTCCGTTTGCGGCAGTTGGGCGCTGCCTGCACGACCCAGCACGTAGACACCAGAACCAGAGCGCACCTCTACCAGGCCTGCAATTTCAAGCGCGATCATTGCCTCCCGGATGGTGGGACGACTTACCGCAAACTGCCCGGCCAGGTCGCGTTCTGCTGGGAGGCGGCTGCCGGCGCTGAAGCTGCCATTGTTTATTAGCTGCTGTAACTGCTCCGCAACCTGCAAGTAGAGCCGGCGTACTTTAACCGCCTGAATCGGACTATTCACTTTAATCACTCCTGGCGCTATCCGCGATACTTTGTGCCTGCATGCTAAGTTCAGCTGCCCTGAAGGCATGCTCCTGGGACATTGCGCTCTCCGTGCGGTGAATACAGTCCAGGATAAACTGCCCAAAAAAAGGAAAACCTGTTTTGTCCAAACACTCTTCTGCGCTTTCACCGTCTGCATTTACCAGCATCAATTTTGAGGACGGCGCTTGTCCGGCAATATCCAGGTATTTGCGCAATTCGATAGTGCCCTCGCTGCCGACAATGAATGTGCGGCCATCGCCCCAGGTTCGCAATCCTTCGGGGGTATACCAGTCAACACGGGTGTAAAAAGAGGCGCCATTGTCGCCAGTTAAAGACATCTCACCGAAGTCCTCCAGACCCGGTTTATCGGGGTGACTGAAATTCTCTACCCGGGCAAAATTTACGATGGCATCGCGGCAGTCGGCGTAGGTGAGGAACTGTTCCACTTGGTGCGAACCGATGTCTGTGAGAATACCGCCGTAGCGCTCCTTGTCGAAAAACCAGTCGGGCCGGGTTTGCTTCGCCAGCCGGTGTGGCGCAAGGTTAAGCACTTGCAAAACACGACCGATGGCCCCCTCTAGAATAAGCTCTCCGGCTCGCCAGGCAGCGTCGTTGTGCAGCCGCTCCGCATAATAAACCGCGTATTTTTGCCCTGTGCGAGTTACGGCTTCTTTTACCGTCGCCAATTGTTCCCGGTCGGTAAAAGGTGACTTGTCAGTAAAATAATCCTTACCTGACTCTAACACTGCCAGGCCAATACCGGCTCGCTCACTGGGAACCGCAGCGGCGTTTACCAACTGCAACTCTGGATCATCCAGTATTTGCTGAAAGCTTTGTGCCACGGTAACCGTTGGATAAGTCTCTACAAACCTGGCCACTTTGCCTGGGTCAGGATCGTAGACGTATTTCAGAGTCGCTCCGGCATCAATCAACCCGTTGGTCTGTCCGTATATGTGACCGTGATCCAAAAACGCAGACGCAAAAATGAACTCACCGGGGGCAACCACTTTTTCTGCCTTACTGGTGGGCGCGTAATTAGCCCCGTCCTTGATATCAACCACGACTCTCGTTCCCTATATCCAGTCCATTGCAACAGCCGTGCTATAACTCACACTAGCTAACACCGTGATAATGCAAAGCAGCATCGCGGCATTGAAGAACAATCGCTTGCTGCCTTGCGGGCAGTCCTCGCCCAGGTATGCCCTATTGTTATTGAGAAACAACCAACCCAAATAAGCGATGGGAAGCAAGAAACCGCAAATTGCCGATGTCGGCAATATCACATAGGCGCCCATGCTCGACCAAAGGAATACGCCCAGTACCGCTGGCGTTGGTAGCAATAATGCCAGTCGATAGTTGCGTGTGTGCGGCTCCCAATTAAACATGGCGCCAGCGGCTGCACCGCAGCACAGCATGTGCATGACCAGAGACCCTATCGCCATACCCAGTACTCCCATAGCGAAAACCAGGCGCCCGGTCATCGGCCCCATGCCCGCATTGGCGAACATTGCACCCGCCTGGGTAGGACTCAGCTTTCCCTGAATACTCATGTCACTACCGTAGAAGGCGCCTGCCGCTGCGATCGAGATCAGCCCCGTCACCAGAATGTAGGGGATCACCAAGCCCATAACAATATCCCAGCGAGCCAACTCTCTGTGCTCTCTACCCCAACCCCTGTCCAACAAGGTATAGCCATAAACAAACGTCATGTTAATCCCTACGGCTGTTCCCAGTGCGGCCATCACAGTGGTCACGCCGGCAGCATCGTTGGGCAGGCTGCTCGGGATATAACCTGCTGCAACCGCAGACCAATTTACCTGCCCGTTCGCGGAAGCATTGATGACCACCCACAAAAACGCGAGCACGATCATGGCACTCAAATACTTGATGGCGGTTTCGAAAATTTTCACTGCGCGTCCACCCGCGCCGTAATGCCAGGCCGTATACGCACATAGCGACCACACTAAAACAGCGAGGAAGAACAGGAATATTTCCCGGGATGCGCCATCCTCTTGCTGCAAACTGAAGCCGGTACTGACTGCAATGACTTCTTCCAGCATTCCGGCGCTAAGAGGGTAATGTGAGAAGCCCCAAATAATACTGGAGGCCAACGCTGCAATCGCCCACAGCCACGCCAGCGACGGGTGCACATGTTCACGCATTGCGGCAAAGGGCCTGACTCCCGTACTTAAAGTCTGGTGCGACAGGGCGAACAACATGATGCAGCCGATCAGCATAGCCAGAGGCTGGACCCAGAGCAGCTCATAGCCGTATACAGCACCTATGGTAAGCGACGTAATGGCACTGCCGCCTCCCAATGTCATCGCACCCTGCAGCCAACCGGGTCCACTCAAACGTAAATAAGCTGGCGCTCTTGCCCATGCGGGTTTCTCGGCCAGGGCTGCCAGCTGTGCCACTTCTTGATCGGAAATCGGCTTGTTCATCGGTAGGACGCACTCATGTCGACATTGGCTTCAGTGTTAGTTTTTTCACGCAGGCTTGATGCAGACAGTCGCTGATCCAGCGCGCTTTGGTAGATCTTGCTTTGCAGTGGGAAGGTGATTTCTCGCGACTCCCAGGTAGACAGCAGCATGGCGTTCGCCAGTGCCAGTGACTTAAGCCCCTCTGCAGCCGGCGCGATCAGAGGTGCATCGCCCACAATGGCATCTGCGAAGTTAGCCAGCACCAGTGCGTGCTGATTCACCTGTCTGTCCGGAGTAATATCAGTCGACTCTGACTGGGGCATGCCAAACATGTCCCGGGTGCTGCGACTGTATTCACGGGTTGAAGGTTGGTTAAGTGTCAGCAACAAACGTTCGCCGTTGTAAGATAGCGTGCCCTTGTCGCCCACAATATCAAGCTGGTTCACGCCGGGGGCCTCACCTGTGGAGCCTACAAATACTCCGGTCGCGCCATTTTCATATTGCAAATAAGCAGTGGCCTCATCTTCCACCTCTATATCGTGGTAGCGACCAAACTGACAAAAGCCATGCAATGAAATCGGCATGCCACAGAGCCACTGGAAAATATCCAGATTGTGGATACATTGGTTCAACAGCAGTCCACCACCCTCGCCTTTCCAGGTCGCCCTCCAATCACTGGCCTGGAAGTAGATCTCGGGGCGAAACCAATTGGTCATGGTCCAGTGTGTGCGAGTCATTTCGCCCAGAGTCTTGCGCTTAACACAATCATACATGGCCTTGAATAAGGGGTCGGTGCGCTGATTGAGCATCAGGGCAAAGACCTGCGAGTCCTGCTGCTTTTCCAGCAACTGCTCGCCTTCACCAATGGAAAGCCCCAGCGGCTTCTCCATCATCAAGTGAAGTCCGGCATCCAACACCTGCAGCCCAACCTCACAATGGTTAAAGGTAGGCGTAGCGACCAATACAGCGTCACAAAGCCCGCTCTGGATCAGCTCCAGAGGCTTTGCAAAATGTTGCACGCGATGTATTTCAGCAAGTTCGCTGGGGTTGCGCGAGCAAATGGCGGTCAACTGGCAACGCCCTGCGGCACCGGACGTTACATTGTCGATATGCTGCTGGGCAATGTTGCCCAGGCCGATAACACCGAGCCTGACGGCGGTTGTCTGATTCATGCCTCGCAGCCCCAAATGCTATTGCCAAAACGGTGAACCTGAGGCAAAATTGCCCCGGTAAATTGGTCAGGCCAATTTAAGTAATTGCCACCCCACTGTCAAGCACGGCACTTCTCATCCCAAAGGTTAGACCTGTGGGGTAGACTCATAAGCCAATGCAGACCATTTAGCTCAGAGGACACTATGCAACAAACCTGGCGCTGGTTTGGCCCCCAAGACCCGGTCTCCCTAAAGAACATTGTTCAGGCGGGAGCATCCGGTGTGGTGACCTCTTTGCATCATATCCCTACAGGTGAGCCCTGGCCGCTGGAGCAGCTGCAACAACGAAAAAATGAAATAGAATCTCATGGACTCGAGTGGGCGGTTATTGAAAGCATTCCCTTGCACAACGAGATAAAAACCCGCACCGGTGACTTCAGGCGCTACATCGATAACTACAAGACATCCGTGCGCAATGCAGGCACCGCTGGCGTTTCAGTGGTGTGCTACAACTTCATGCCTGTTGTGGACTGGACCCGAACCAACCTCAGCTACCAACTGCCTAACGCATCCCAGGCATTGCGTTTTGAAATGACCGACTTCGCTGCTTATGACGTTTATATACTTGAGCGAGAGAACGCTGAAGCTGACTACCCGCCCGAATTATTGCAGGCGGCCAAGGCCAGCCTGGAGCAGATGAAGGAGGAGGAAAAAGCACTGCTCGAGCAGAATATTATCGCCGGATTACCCGGTGGCGAAGGCTCTTATGGTCGGGAAGAAATACGTGCTGCCATTGCCGAATTTATTGCCCTGGGCAACACTGGCATGCGCGCCAACCTGATTGCGTTCCTGGAAGAGGTCATACCGGTGGCTGAAGAAGTTGGCGTGCGCATGTGTATACATCCGGACGACCCACCCTTCTCCCTGTTTGGTCTGCCCCGCGTAGTCTCGACTGCAGACGATGCACGCCTGTTAATGAATGCGGTACCCAGCACCAGCAATGGCCTGACCCTTTGCGCAGGTTCATTTGGCGCGAGGGCAGACAATGACCTGGTCGCCATGGTTCGCGAGTTTGGCCCGCAAATACACTTTGTCCACTTGCGAAACATCAAGCGCGAAGACGATGGATCGTTTCATGAGTCCGAGCACCTGGACGGCGATAACGATATGGTGGGGCTAATTAGCGCCCTGCTGGATGAAGAGCAGGCCCGCGAGCAACAGGGGCGCTTTGATCGCATTCCCATGCGCCCGGACCACGGCCACTTGCTGGGTGATGAGATCGGCCAGTCCAATGTCAATCCAGGCTATTCCTTTGGTGGACGCCTGAAAGGCCTGGCTGAACTAAGGGGTGTCATTCATGCACTTGAGCAAATTCGTGCTTAATGGAATTGCAGGACTTTTAAAGCGCCCGCATTAACGCTATATTCGCCGCACTCTTATTGAGTGTGAAACCTGACCGTCATAAAAATCTAACAACCAGGGTGCAGTAATGACTCAGATAATCTCATTTAGCGCTGCCATGGCAGTATTTGCAGTGTTCGTGGCCACTGGCCTGGGACCTGTCGCTGGCTAACCAGCGCTAGCGCCCCTGCTGGGGCGCTGTTTAACGTCTCGCCGCCATTCCCGGCAATCGATCGCAACACCCCTGCTCAGTTCAATTATTTAAACGCACTGGATTCTGGCAATAAGATACCGCTATTCAGCCTTCCATACTGATTCACGGTTCAGGAAATAAGTCCTGACAAGGTGACCCTGAGACCTGCAAATGAAATACTTGCCCTTCTGATTATAGAGGCGAACAACACATGCCAACGAATATCGGGCGACTGCTTACCAAACGTGCTGCTATTACACCCAATAAGGAAGCCTTTGTTGAATGGGAGCGAAAACGCCGCTTCACATTCAGTGAATTGAACGCGCGTAGTAACCGCATTGCCAGCGTGCTGCTGGCACAGGGCATCAAACCTGGCGACCGTATAGCGACCCTGTTGAAAAATGGAATTGAGTTCGTCGAAAGTTACTTCGCGATCGCTAAAATTGGGGCCGTCATGGTTCCGGTTAACTGGCGGTTGGTGCCCGCTGAAATAAGCTACATCCTGAGAGACTCCTCCGCCAGCGTTCTGATCTTCGATGCTGACTTTGACGACGCTGTCGATGAACTGCAGTCCGGTCACCGGGGTGATATACCCTGCCAACACTGGTTGCGATGCTCCATGGGCGAGACTAGCGCGCCCAACTGGGCTCAGGATTACGACGAACTGATCACCGCAGGCGACAACACTGAACCCGTCGCCGGCGCCTCCGGTGACGACAACTTGTTCATCATGTATACCTCGGGCACAACCGGTTACCCCAAAGGAGCCGTGCACAGTCATGACGGTATGTTGTGGTCACAGCTGACCAGCATGGCTACCTCAGATATGCGCGGCGACGACCGCTTCCTGCTCGCTCTGCCGATGTTTCATGTTGGCTGCCTGAATCCTACCTCGCTGCTAGTCCATCGCGGTGCGACCGGAGTCATTATGCGAGAATTGGATATGCCGGGGATGTTCAACTGCATAGACACTGAGCATGTCAGCATATTCATGGCGGTTCCTGCCTTGCTACAATTTATGTTGCACGCTCCGGAGCGACAGCAGTGCGATATCTCCTCCGTACGCTGGATTGCAACCGGTGCAGCCCCGGTCCCGGTCTCACTGCTCAATGCCTGGGCGGAACTGGGAGTCAGCATTCATCAGGCCTATGGCCTCACCGAGTCCTGTGGTCCCGGCACCCTGCTCCTCCCCGAGGATGCCGCAAGCAAAGTCGGCTCCTGTGGGCGTCCGCAAATGCACACTGAGGTTAAAGTTATTGATGGCCAGGGCAACAGCATACCCATGGGCAGTGAAGAGCCGGGAGAGTTATTACTCGCAGGCCGCCACATGATGAAAGAGTACTGGAACAACCCGAAAGCTACCGCCGAAACGCTAATCGACGGCTGGCTGCACACGGGGGATATCTGCACCCGGGACGCTGAGGGTTTCATCACCATTTGCGACCGCAAAAAGGACATGATTATCTCTGGGGGCGAGAACATCTACCCCGCTGAATTAGAGAATGTGCTGGCAGCCTGTCCGGATGTGCAGGAAGCCGCAGTCATTGGTGTTCCTTCTCAGAAGTGGGGAGAAACACCGCTCGCCCTGGTTGTAGCAGCTCCGGGAACATCAACAGATGCGCAAGCCTTAAAACAATGGTGCAAAGATAACCTGGCGGGTTACAAAGTGCCTCAGCTCTATGAAATCGTAGAAAGCCTGCCCCGAAACCCATCGGGGAAGTTGCTTAAACCCAAATTGCGCGAGCAATATCCGGGGCCGGCTCCGTTCTAGCATGAGGGTTTTGGTCATTCGAGAGAACGTTGAAGCGTGATGCCAGTCTAGCGGGCCAACACCTTTTCAAGCGTCTCAGGCTCTATGCCGACCATCGTGCGATAGAGAATGCCAAAGGCAATAACCAGCATCGGCACTGTCCAGATCAAAGGTATGCCCAACAGCGCCGAAGATAAAAGGATCACAGCTAGCGCAATAACATCGTACCCCAGGACCAGGAACCACTTGTGGCCAATGACCTTCCTCGATGTTTCCAGCGCCGCCCATGGCCCCAATTTTTTATCGACAGCAAGGGGTAGCGCTATCTGGTAGCTCACCGCCAGGTATATCCCGGGTAATATAAATAACAACAGCCCCAGAAAAATCATGATATTCATGAGGAACGCAGTCAGTAAAATTTTAAGGGTGTTATCGTACCAACCGAACAGGCTTTTAGGGTTGGGAGACTCTCCCATTGCAAGAGCCGTGGCCAGAAATGCCAGGCCAACCGCCATCGGCATCAGCACCAGTGCAGACACCAGGTTGCCAATAGCTTCAACTAATGTGGGCGGTTGAATTTCTTGCGGGTCGACAGGCCCAGTATTGAGAATGCCGAAAAACATGCCAATGAGGAACGCAAGCCCAATATAATACAGCATGGCCATCCAGACAGTGCCTTTACTACCGGCCACCCTCTCCCACGCCTCTGACAGCCAACTACCGAGACTTAATTGATAGTCACCCGCCACGCCCTTTTCCAGAGACCCGCGGTTAGAACCGTTGCTTTGTTGTATTTCCACGTTAACGCCCCACACTAACTCTATTGATATACTTATAATATAGCAGCTGTTTATACCAAGGATACAGGATGCCACGAGCACTAGTCAGACTGATCAAAACCACCGCATTACTCTGTGCCGCTATAACGGCAACTGCTTCCAATGCTGCTGAAACAGCTGGCAGTGACCAGAGTCAGACTGAAGCAGTGAACGATAGTGAGCAGAGCGAATCACCCTGGCTGATCAGCCCCACGGTCAGCGCCGATCCCAAGCTTGGAACGACGCTGGGTGCTGTATTTGGCTATATCCAGGCTTTTGATCCCGAGTCCACACCTTCTCTTATGACCAGCTTTGTCACCTATAGCGATACCGACTCCTACGTGGGTGGCCTGTTCGGGGACCTCTACTTCGATGGTGACAAACATCGGGTAAAGGCCGGCTACATCAACGGCAAAATTCGTAATGAATACGACGACTTTCTGGGCACTGGGACTCGATTCAAGACCGAGGACAATATCAATTCCTTCTTTTTTCGCTACCTTCACAGACTCAGCGGTGATTGGTACCTGGGCGGTCAGTTCATTGTTTCCGACTATGTTATTGGCGCTGACGGGATTTTCGATTCAATCCTTGAGCAGGTGGGGTTAACCGGGTTCAACTCCAATGGCATCGGCCTGGTGGGTGAACTGGACAGTCGGGACGAGCCTCGAGACCCGCACGCCGGCAACCACTTTGTCGTGCACAACGTTGCCTATCGAGAGAGCCTGGGTGGAGAGGAGTCATTCGATGCTTATCAGGCTAATTACTCCAACTACTGGGGCTTTGGCGACGGACACGTACTGGCTACCAACTTGCGTGGCCGCTGGACCCACGACGCCCCACTGGGTGGCTACTCTTCCCTGAACATGCGGGGCTATACCCGTGGCAACTATCTTGCTGAGCATTACTCTCACGTAAACCTGGATGCCCGCTTTCATGTCTACGAACGCTGGGGGGCCTCACTGTTTGGAGGAGTCGGCTGCCTTTACGATAAAGTATCTTCCTGCAATGACAGCGAGGCCCTGTACCCGATGGTGGGGGCAGGCATTATTTTTGATTTGAAACCCGATGCGGGCATTGTGCTGCGCCTGGAGTATGCCAGGGGCGAAAGTGACAACGAAGCCTATTATCTAAGCTTGGGACATCCGTTCTAAGCCAGGGTAGCTACCCTCGCCAAACGTAAAAATGTGGTGCAAAATATCGCCCTTCCCCGGCGGCAACAGCGACTATCGCAGCCGCTGTCCGGCAATATTTCTGCAGACCCTAAACAGGAAAAAAACACCATGGCCAGCACCCATACATTTCAGCAGGATCCGCGCAACGCCGACATAAAGATAAATATCAACGGCGAGCTTTTTCATCGCGATAAAGCGGTAGTTTCTGTATTTGATTCTGGCTTTATCCTCGGCGATGGCATCTGGGAAGGCCTGCGAATGCACAACGGGGTGATACCGTTTCTCGACAAGCATATGAAACGACTCTGGGAGGGCGCTAAAGCACTGGACCTGGATATGCTACTGGAGAAGGATGAACTGAAGCAGCGGCTGTATGACACCCTGGATGCCAATGGTATGGATGACCACGTTCACATTCGCCTGATGGTAAGCCGGGGCATTAAAGCCACGCCCTACCAGGATCCGGCGGTGACCATCTCTGGCCCAACTATTGTGATCATCCCCGAATACAAAAACCCGGACCCGACTCTCAATGATCGTGGTATAAACCTCTACACCGTTTACGTGCGCCGCGGATACGCCGACGTGCAAGATCCGAGAATTAACAGTCACTCCAAGCTGAACTGTATTTTCGGTTGCATTCAAGCTGCCAAGGCAGGCGCGGATGAAGCATTAATGCTCGATCCTCACGGCCATGTCGCCACCTGCAATTCCACTCACTTCTTCATTGTTCGCGACGGCGAGGTTTGGACTTCCTCAGGCGATTACTGCCTGGATGGCATTACCCGACGCAATGTCATCGACCTGTGTAAAGCCAACGACATTCCGGTGTTTGAAAAGAACTTCTCAGTCATGCAAGCCTACGGTGCCGATGAGGCTTTTGTGACGGGCACCTTCGCTGGCCTGACGCCTGTGTTCGACATTGATGGCCGCGCCATTGGCGAAGGAACAAGGGGACCCATGGTAGACCGACTGCAATCGCTTTACCTGGAGATGATCACCAAAGAATCCAGCGCCAAGCAGCGATGACTTCACGCATCGCCATGTGGTCCGGCCCGCGCAACATATCCACAGCCTTGATGCGCAGCTGGGAAAACCGAAGCGACTGTTCGGTGGTTGATGAGCCGTTCTACGCTGCATATCTGGCAGATACGGGACTTGATCACCCTTGTCGGGAGCAAATCCTTCTGACCCAAAGTACCGATTATGGAAAGGTCATTGAAGAGCTAACCAGAAACCCAGTGGCCACCCCGCTGCAATACCAGAAACAGATGACACATCACATTCCAAGAGGGATGAGCATGGACTGGTGTGCTCCGTTTAAACATTGCTTTCTTATTCGCGACCCTGCACAGGTTATCGCTTCCTATCTGCAAAAGATGCCGTCTATTGACGAAGACGCCATTGGTATTAGCAGGCAAGCAGAGCTGTATGATCAAATCACTGACATCAGTGGTCGTCCGCCAGTGGTGATTGACTCCAACGATGTTCTGCAAAACCCACAGCAAGTGCTTAAAAACCTATGCCTTGCGCTGGACGTAGATTTTCCCAAGGAACAAATGCTTACCTGGCCTACCGGACGCCGCTCTTCAGACGGAATCTGGGCCGATCACTGGTATCACAACGTCGAACAATCCACCGGGTTTGGTCAATATCAGTCCACCCAACCGAAACTTACCGGGGAACACTTCGCTTTAGCAGAGGCAATGCAAGTGCACTATCAGAAACTGGCAGAGCGGCGGATCAGGGCCTGAACTCCCAGACTAGCGCTCAACAACGTAAATTCCGAGCGGGCCCGGGCGCAAGCCTCACGCCCCTGACGATAGACTGTTCACCCGATCCAGGGCATCTGCATACTCAGTCAGTAAGTCGTACATAATGTCCCGGCAGGAGGTTTCTTCGTTCATTTGACCGACTACCTGCCCCACCGGATTGAACGCAATTTTCTGGCAATCGCCCGACCCCGCATATCGGTGTGTGCGACGCACGGCATCAAACGTTAGATAACCCTGCAGAGGCATGGGCAATGGGTCGGGGGTATCTTCACGCTCCCAGGCCTCTGTCCAATCGTTTTTGAGCATACGCGCCGTCTTGCCGGTAAAAGAGCAAGAGCGAACTGTGTCTTCAGAAGTCGCTGATTTGTAGGAGTCGCGCTGCGCAGGTTCAGCTTGCGCCTCGTTGGAGATAAGCCAGCGAGAGCCCATCCACACGCCCTGTGCACCCATGGACATGGCAGCCAGCATTTGGCGACCGTTGCCAATGCCACCGGCAGCCAATACCGGCAGCGGTGCAATCGCATCGATCATCTGTGGCCACAGCACCATAGAAGACACCTCGCCAGCGTGACCACCGCCTTCGCCGCCCTGGCAAACTACGAAATCCAGGCCGGCATTTTTGTGGGCGATGCCATGCTTGAGCCTACCGGCAAGAGCGCCTATCAATCGCCCGGAATCCTGTACCTGCTTGATCACGTCCTCAGGTGGCGTGCCTAGTGCATTCACAATCATCCGACATTTGGGTCGCGTCAGAGCTTCATCCACCAGGGCCTGCGCCTGAATCGCGGAGAAGCTCAAGGTCACCTCGTCATCACCCTCTGGCCATGCGGGCACGCCTGCATCAGTGAGCATCTTCTCGGCAAACTTTCGGTGCTGCTCAGGAATGGCGTCCTGGAGCATGGCAACCAGTTCCTCCGGCGAAGTTTTGTCCATGCCCTCGTATTTCTGGGGGATTGCGGTATCCACACCATAAATATGATCGCCAATATGGGCATCTATCCAGTCCAGCTCTTCCTTCAGCTGCTCAGCGGTAAAACCCACCGCGCCCAGAACCCCTATGCCGCCTGCCTTGGAAACTTCTACGACAACATCTCGACAATGGGTGAAGGCAAAAATGGGTGCCTCAACACCTAGCTGCTTACAAAATTCGGTTTGCATGGAAATCCTCTGCTCATTGGTTTAATGACCATAGAGTGGGGGATTTAGCGCTTATAGAGAATGACGGAAAAGGCCGAATCGGCTGACAGAACTTTCCCAAAAGACCTTCGCCGAATTTTTCTAACTTTTATCCGCCTACTCTTCAAGGCTGAAAAGCTGGGTATTGCCGCCTTTTGCGACAACATTGTCAGTGCGGGTTTTCTCGGTCACAAACCGCGACAAATAGTGAGGACCGCCGGCTTTTGGTCCCGTTCCAGAAAGACCTTGGCCGCCAAACGGGTTAACACCCACCACGGCACCCACCATGTTTCGATTGATATACGTATTACCCACTCGGGTTGCGTTAAACACCTCCCTGGCGAACCCGTCTATTCGGCTGTGAATACCCAGGGTCAAACCAAACCCGGAGGCGTTAATATCTGCCAGCACCTGGGGAACCTCCGACACTTTATAAGTAATGACGTGAAGGATGGGACCGAAGACCTCTTCCGGTAATTGCGAGAGACGTTGGATCTGATAGACCTGCGGGGCTACAAAATAGCCGCTGTGATGACTCTCATCTAACGAGCATGAATGCAGCAGACGGGCTTCGCTTCGCATACGCTGCTCATGCCTCTCGAGCATCTGTCTTGCTTCCAGGTCGATGACGGGCCCTATATCAGTGCTTAGCGCCGCTGGATTTCCGATCTTCAGTTCATCCATCGCGCCTCGCAACATATTAATCACGTTGTCCGCAATATCTTCCTGCAAATACAGAACACGCAGGGCACTGCAGCGCTGACCTGCACTTTGAAACGCAGAGGCAATAACATCGTCTACGACTTGCTCGGGCAGCGCGGTGGCATCGACGAGCATTACATTTAGACCACCTGTTTCTGCAATAAGTGGCACTATAGGTCCATCTCGGTCTGCCAGCTGGCAATTGATCCGCTTTGCCGTTTGCGTGCTCCCGGTGAACACAACCCCACAAACCCGCAAATCAGAGAGCAGCGCGCCTCCAATCCTGCTACCGTCGCCAGGCATTAGGTGCAATGCATCCGCAGGCACACCTGCCTCGTGCAGCAACTGCACTGCCCTGCCCGCTATCAATGGCGTTTGCTCAGCGGGCTTTGCAATAACCGTATTACCGGCTGCCAATGCGGCAGCAACCTGTCCAACGAAGATTGCCAGGGGAAAATTCCAGGGACTGATACACACAAACACACCACGACCATGCAGCGTCAATTCGTTCACTTCACCTGTAGGGCCGGGCAACGACTGAGGCGCCTGCATGTAAGCCCTGCCCTGCTGCGCATAGTAGCGACAGAAATCGACGGCCTCGCGAACCTCGGAAAGCGCGTCATCAATAGTGCGTCCGGCCTCGGCCACGATAAGCCCAATTAGCGATTGGCAGTTGTCTTCAAGCAGGTCTGCAGCTTTTTCCAGGCATAGCGCACGATGGTCAGCGCCGCTGGCGTCCCAGGCCGGTTGCGATGCAGAAGCGCGTGCCAGTGCGGAATCTATGCTTTGCTCGCCAGCCTCAACGACTTCACCTACCTGAACACCCTGATCTGCGGGGTTGATTACAGGTTGTGCTTTACCGGGGATCAATTGACCGCCGACAATCGGTGAGACACTGTATTCCCTGCTCGTGACATCCATAACAACGCGCAATAGCGGTGCCACCTCGAGCGGGTCCGCCAGGTCAATCCCTTTGGCGTTGAGCCAGGGGTGCGGTTCGTTTGCAAATATTGCCCGGGGCACGGGTATACCACTGTGGCGATTCAAATCATGAGAACGCGTCTCCACCACCGGGTCCTGCAACAGATCCTCAGGCGCAACCTCCGCATCAAGGAAACGATTCACAAAGGAGCTATTGGCTCCATTCTCCAAGAGACGACGCACCAAATACGGTAGCAAATCACGGTGATTACCCACCGGGGCATAAACTCTCACCGCTGCATTGGGGTTACTATTCAATACCTTGTCATAGAGCAAATGCCCCATACCATGCAGGCGCTGGAACTCAAACTGCTTGTCCCCGGCAAGCTCGAGAACTAACGCTGATGTATGGGCGTTATGGGTGGCAAACTGAGGGAATATTTCGTCCTGGGCAGACAACAGAATTTCGGCACAGGCGTGGTATGAGAGGTCCGTGTGACACTTGCGGGTGAACACGGGGTAGTCTGGCATACCCTGCTCTTGTGCATGCTTAATTTCTCCGTCCCAATAAGCACCTTTTACCAGGCGCACCATAAAGCGGCTACCAGAGTCTCGCGCCAGCTCAATTAACCAACGGGCAACAGCTGTCGCCCGCTTTTGGTAGGCCTGCAGTACAAAACCCAGGCCATCCCAGCCAGCAAGTTCTTGGTCTCGCGCCAGGGCCTCAAAAATATCCAGTGACAGATCAAGCCGATCGCACTCTTCGGCGTCGATACTGAAACCGATACGCCCTTCCCTCGCCATCAGAGCCAAGGCTTTGACTCGCGGTAACAATTGATCAAAGACCCGCTGTTTCTGTCGGAACTCGTAGCGCGCATGCAGCGCAGAGAGCTTGACAGAGATGCCGTTGGCCTCAATAGCACTGGGACTTTTCCCAGCAGCCACTATTCGACGAATTGCCTCGGCGTAGGAATCAAAGTAGCGGCAAGCGTCCTCGTCGGTGCGAGCACCCTCTCCCAACATATCGAATGAAAAACGAGTCCCGGGGCGATTGCCACTGGTGCCTTTATGAATCGCTTCTTCGATAGTACGACCCAGTACATATTGCCCCCCCATAATCCGCATCGCCTGCAATACAGCGCGGCGCACTACAGGCTCACCCAGTGAACTCACCAGGCGTTTCATCCAGGAGCTAGTATCGCCAGTAATATCATCTTCCAGGGTGACAACACGCCCGGTCAGCATAAGCCCCCATACAGATGCATTGACAAAACGAGAGCCGGATTTGCCTTTATGTGAAGCCCAGTCACCGGAGAGAATTTTTTCAGCGATCAGCCGATCTGCGGTCTCCTCATCAGGCACTCGCAACAAAGACTCAGCAAGGCACATCAGCGCAATGCCTTCTTTGTTTGACAGGCCGAACTCTTGCAGGAACGCATCCAATGTGCCTGCTTTATGGCTCACACCCCGGCAGCGCTCAACAAGATTAACCGCTGAGGCACGCACTGAATCGCGGCCCGCTGCCGACAATGCGCAAGTCCCAAGAAGTGTGTGAACTATAGATGGCTCGTCGGTGTAAGTCGTTCGCCGAATTTCATTCCGGATTTGGGGCAGTAGGTCAGACACAGGGACTCCTTGTGGTATTACGCTTTTTTTCGGCGGGGCCGTAATCAGTCTAGCTGATGTTTGGTACTTAGGTAGCGCCCGGGGGCCTGGCTCAATACCAGTTTTGCGCCCTTCACAATCGGCGTACCCGCCACAATCACGTGTTCTATGCCTACCGCCGTCTGGTACGGATCCCGGTAGCTCGCCCGGTCTTCTATGAGATCAGCGTCAAAAACAACCAGGTCAGCATCCATTCCCTCCTGAACACGTCCCTTGCGTCTAAATGCAGGGGCGTAGGATTGCAAACGTCGTGCCGGAAGAATCGTCATCTTGCCCAAGGCTTCCATCAAATCAAGCGCGCCTTGCTCACGGACATATCGCGCCAGTACTTTGCTGAAAGCCCCGTTATGCGGTGGAACCTTCTCCTCAATAGACTTCATCGGAATCAAGTCACTAACAACGATGCTGCCGGGTTCCGTTAGCGCGCGCCTTGTCCACTCTTCACGTAAGTAATGATGTATGACTGCGCCGCTGGGATACTCCTCCCGATATTTCTCCCACATGGCTTTATCGAAGCGTTCGCCAGTGGCTGCCCACTCAACGTCCTCATAGCTAATATCGAAAATGGTCTGCCAATCCCGATTAAAAACTGCGGCGCTAATTGATGTAGATCCGGCGTTATAGGGCAGAACGCCGACGGAGACATCCACGCCGCGATCACGTGCCTCGCGCACCTCCTGTAAGAACAATTCGATACTGCCCATGGCGTTATGAGTAATATGACAGATATGTAAGGGTGCCGCCGTTTGTTCAGCCAGGGAAAGCACTTCACGCAGGCCGGCTGGATCGCCACTAACACCACGGCGAACGTGAACAAATACAGGGGCTTGCCGCTCCCCCGCCACGTCGAAAATCATCTGTAGTTCCGCCGCATTGACCGCTTCACTGATATAGTCGAGCGCCAACCCAATACCAAGAGCACCTTTATCGAGGTCCGACTCGAGCATCTGGCGCATACGCATAATTTCTGCAGGACTCGCCTGCTCGGTAAATGTGGGGGCCAGGACTGTCTGAAAATCCTGAAATATAAATTTCAAAAACGTCCACCAGCCATCGAGTCCGACGGGGGCGGGATTTTCGCTCGGACTGGTCATGCGCAAACTGTTTTTGACCAACAACCTGATGCCAAGGTATCCCGCAGAAGCGCCGTAGTTAATTAAGGCACCGTCGCGCACCTCTGCACCATAATCGCCTGCAGGGTACATTCCCGCCTCCAACTCCAACGCCGTGGTTACTCCATCAAATAGCTGATAGTACTGCCCAAGCTGGGTGGGTGAATGGGTGTGCAAGTCAATGAAGCCGGGGGCGACCACCAGGCCTGTCGCATCAATTAGCTTATCGCCTTTGAGCTCCTGGGCGGATACAGCGCGGATAACACCCGCTTCGATAGCAACATTGAGCACGGCATCCAGACCGGTCTCCGGATCCATGACTCTGCCGTTATTGATGACGAGGTCATAGGCGGACGCAGGTATGCCAAATACAAGCAGCAGGATGAATAGTCGGATCTTGGACACGGTTTACCTGGCTATCAGAGAGGGTGCAGGGAATTATCCCGCAGCGGGTTGACCGGAAGAAAACTCCGGCACCACGCGGCGGATCACATCAAGGTAACCACTGGCGATAGCGTTGTCGTGCCCCTCGTAGAAACCCCTCTGCAACAGCAACTGGTGCAGTGGTTTAAGCTTGTGCGCTGGCACGCTAGCCAACAAGTGGTGCTCGATGTGGTAGTTCACCTGGTTGGGACAAAAAATGAGTCTCTCCAGGGGGTTGGCATAGGTGGTGCGAGTATTGACTCGGGGGTCCGGGTCGTACAAATCTGTCACATTGCCGTGTTCCGCAACCTGGCGAATACGTGCAAACAACGGATAGGTCGTGAGGTAAGCCACAAGCCAGAGCAGGTAGTAAGCGCCAATGCCCAGCGCCAGCATTCCAAAAAACAGAGCCAGGTTAAGCAACAAGCCACGGCGTTCAGAGTGAGTCTTTTCCCCGTCACGCAACATCAGGTTGCGCCCCTTCCCGCCGAACACGCTGCGGATCAATAACATTCCGGTTTGTCCCGTGAGATCACGTTTGAGCTTGCGAATGAAGCTGGCCTTACTCACCGGATAGTTGCGGTAGTTAGGCAGGTCTGGGTCTTCTTCAGTGCCAGCCAATCGATGATGGATTCGATGCGACGCTCCATAGGCATTCACATCACCCAATACGGGGTAAGCACAAAACCACTGGCCAATGCGTTCGTTTAAAGCATCGGTTTTGAACAGCGATTTGTGCCCCGCTTCGTGCATCAGCACTGCCAGGCCCAGCTGTCGACCTCCTAGCAATACAATAGCAATCAGCCAGGTAATCGGGTGAGACCAAACTATCGCGCCAGCGAATATGGCCACGATGAGCACCCAATTAACAAAGACAGCCCAGGCACCTTGCGGGTCACTGCGTTGGGTGAAGTGTTGCACTTCATCTTTACTTAAAAAATCGAGCGCTTTCATTTAGATCTCGTCATCGCCAAGCAATGACTCAATATACAACAATGATGAGCGCGATGGCCTATCATTTTGGCGCCATAGCGTCGCCAAGTCAGGCTGCTTGTAACTCTCTCGGTTCAAGCCCGCGCGCACCAAGCCGGTAAATAGGCGCGCCTTTGGCCACCATGACAGGCTCGATGTCATGAAACAGCTTTTCGTAATGATAAAACGGAACCCGGGGGAACAGGTGGTGAATGGAGTGATAGTTCTGGAACACCCAAACCCAATTAAGTAATGCCTGACCTCGCCCCGGAAGTAAAATTGTCGAGGTATCGACATAGCGCCCCACTTTGTCGTGCGGCCGATGAACCAGGTAAGCAAATAAATACAGTGTTATTGCAACCCCCAGCAACCAGGCAACACCGAACAGTAACGCCCCCTCAACCCAGAAGCCCGCTGCCAACACAGCAATTCTAGGAAGCAATGACACAGCAATTTCGGCACAAAACTGCACATTTTGACGGGCAGGTGCTTTACTCCAGCGATGCTGGAAGTAAAAGCTGAATTGACTGTGGAACACCTGCGCGGCAGCCCTTAGCGCCTCGATCGGCGTATTACTGATCTCACCAATGTGGTAATCCGGGTCGTCATCTTTGTCATTGGTGTTGCGATGATGGGCAAGGTGTTCGTGGCGATGGGCGGTCAGGGGCATCATAAGCACCCAGCCTGCGGCATAACCCAGCGTTTCGTTAAGCCATCGCAGCTTCTGTTGATTGCCGGCAATGGTGCCGTGCGCCGCCTCGTGCATTACGGTATAGCTAAGATAAGTTAATAGCGCGATAAATGGCGTTGCCAGCCATAACGAGAGAGCACCAGTCAGTGACGCTACGATCACCAAGCCGTAGGCGCTAAAGACCAGCACCGCAAAACATACCGTTGGCCAGGCAACGCCGCCCATATACCGCTTGGCACTCGCAAGGGCTTCTTGATCCAGCGTGTCTTGATTATTCATGTGCTCTTCCGGCTTTGTCTAAGATGGCCCTACTGTGCCGCAGATTCTCGACATAGATGAGTGCATTTAACGCCAAAATGGTGTCATAATTCGCCAAATAATAGAATTTGATACCAATGAATACCATCAGCCCCGTTTATGCCCGTTTGGTGCTTCGCGAAATGGAACGCAACACTATCGACACCGCGCCGTTGTTCGCGGGCTCGTTACTGACTCGACAACAGCTGTTGCAAGGCGGCGATATTCGCGTTGAAGACTTCTTTCGCATACTCGAAGTCGGGCGGCAAAGTTTAGACGGCGAGCAACTTGGCCTGATGCTGGGCCGCAATATGCGGATATTTGTTCTTGGGCCTTTGGGCGCAGGCATGGCTGTAGCACCCACCATTCGCGAGGGCCTGCAACTCATGGCGAGTTATACTCGCCTGCACACCACCTACACCAGCGTGCACGCCCGCCCCTCCCTGGCGGGCCTCAAATTACTGCTGAAATACCAGTTCGACATGGGCGATCTTGAGCACTTTCACACTGAAACAGCGGTTATGCTGTTTCAGCACTACATTGAGCAAATCACAGGTGAACCACTGGTCGATGCGCACTATCGCTTATCGATCCCTCCACCTGCCGACCCAAAGGTTTATAGCGAAGCCATACATGGCCAACTGAGTTTCGGTGGTGACCGCGATGAAATCGAGATTCCCCGGCATTGGCTGGATCACCCCTCCCCCTACTACCATGATGAGCTGTGGCATCAAACTCAGCTCACCCTATCCAAACGCTTGCAAGAAAAAGGGGAGCAACAAACGGAAACCTATTCGCAACACGTCAGCGCGTTGCTAGGAACCAGCGAGCCGCCATTACCTGAACTGGGACAGGTTGCAAAAAATCTGCTCGTCTCAGAGCGAACTCTGAATCGGCGTTTACAGGCGGAGGGTGTCAATTTTCGTCAACTTAAATCACTCGCCCTGGCTAGCTGGGCGAAGATCTACCTGATTCAAACCCAGAATAGCGTTGAATCCATCGCAGCCAATCTGGGCTATAACGACACGGCAAACTTTCGCCGTGCGTTTCGCAAAAGCACCGGCGCCACACCGAGTGAATATCGATTAGCGAACAAGAGAGCATAGCCATGCAAGACTACGAGGCCGTTCCCTTACCCCCAAGCGAACAATACAGCGCCGAAGAGATGAAACGCAGAGCTGAGAGCTACTATCAGCAAATCAAGTGTCGCCATTCGGTTCGCCACTTCAGCGACCAGCCGGTTTCCAGACAAGTTATCGAAACCTGCATAAAAGCGGCGGGCACTGCGCCCAGCGGTGCCAACCATCAGCCATGGCATTTCGTGTGCGTGGGTGACGCAACTGTAAAGCGCAAGATTCGCATCGCAGCAGAACATGAAGAAGCTGAGTTTTACGGCGGTCGAGCCGGCGAGGACTGGCTAGAAGACTTAGACAAGCTTGGCACCGATGCAAAGAAACCTTTTCTGGAGACGGCACCTTGGTTGATCGCCATTTTTTTGGAGCGAAGTGGCACCGATGAAGAAGGCAGAAAGCGTAAGAATTACTACATGCCGGAATCTGTGGGCATCGCGACTGGCTTCTTACTGAACGCATTGCACAGTGCTGGCCTGGCGACCCTCACGCACACTCCAAACCCGATGAAGTTTCTTACTGAAATACTGCAACGGCCTACCACTGAGCGACCCTTTATGTTGCTCGTAGTTGGGCAACCATCCGAAGATGCTACTGTCCCCGCAGCGGCACTGATAAAAAAGCCATTGGAGGCCATTTCAACGTTTATCGAGTAAGCATACAGCCTGTTGCTTCACCCGTTAGCGCCTAAACAAGCACAATGTCGGCCTTCATACTGTAAAAGATATACAGCACCTCTTCCTTCTCTCGTTGACCAATATTATTTTTTTCCAGGGCTTGCAGAGCGTCATCGAGCACAGCCAGAAACTCCTCTGCATCTATATTCATGCCCTTGTGAGTTGCCAGCATATCCTTACCTTCATAGACACTGGGGCCACCAGTACCTGTGATAAAAAATGTTGCTGCTCCATTCTTCACTTTATCGACATCACTATTGGCGTAGCGAGGCGATATTCGAGGATTCTGCATATGTATATCGACGAGGTCACTTGCTATATTGGTGATGCCATCAGTGCCGCCCAAGCGTTCATAAAGAGATGCTGTCATGCTCTGTTTCTCCGTTGCTGTCAGTTACCACCTAAAGCTAGTCGATATCCCTCAGATTCGCCAATGAACAGCACTTTTAATCAGCAAACACAGTGATCTCTATACGCAAAGTCAGCGTACCGAATTGAACCCTCTTTAGAGTCAAACTGCCATGTGGAAATATATAGGAAAGGAGCGCCCTGCTTTTGCCGACCAGCCTGGGCCAGGACAAGAATCCGTATGGGACTACCCCAGGCCACCTGCACTGGTGACCAGCGATGCGCTGGTGCAGGTCTTTGCCGGAGATCTGAAAATTGCTGAGTCGAGTCGCTGCCTGCGTGTTTTGGAAACCGCCAGCCCCCCGACGTTCTACCTGCCTGCCAAGGACATCGACTGGGAACGCTTGGAGCGCATAGCCGGTAGCAGTCACTGTGAGTGGAAAGGTAGGGCCACCTACTGGGCGCTGGCATCATCGCCTTCCGCTGGTGCGATTGGCTGGAGCTATGAGTCCCCAAGTGCGCACTTCGCTGCTATCGATGGGCATATCTCGTTCTATCCTGCCCTGGTCGACTGCCGGGTCAACAACGAACAGGTGAGGCCTCAACCCGGAGGGTTCTATGGTGGCTGGGTGACAAAGGAGATAGCCGGCCCTTTCAAGGGCGCACCCGGAACAGGTCATTGGTAATTCAGTGCATTATGGAGTGACGAGAATGGTAAGCCGCTATCGCACTGGCTTACGCGACACTGATGGTAATATGCTGGATGGTAAGGAAACCTACAAACGCGATGTTAAACGACATGGTTAAGGTTAGCGATTAAATAAAAAGACCGGCTTCAATCGGTGATGTGTGCATCTCAGTAGATATTCATCGAGAGAACAACATTAATTGCAAAGGCAATTTCTCTCGACAATTCGGCGGTTGGATGAATGCCATCTTCGGTCATGGCTTTGTCCCATACAGCATCGATATCGTAAACCCATAAATTGGGTGCTGTACCTCTGCAACTCTCAACCACTTCTCGGTGCTCACGATTAGGCTCATCAAAGATAGAATCATCGAGGCCGAAGCTCGGTGGAACAATTAGCAATACCTTAAAATTTCGCTCAAGTAAAAATGCGATGTGCGACTGTAAACGATACTTGGCATGACCGACCGCATTTTGCTGCAAGATATCGTTTCCGCCGAGGAAATAAACGACTGTCTCGTTGTTATTACCCGGAGTCCACAAGTCGCGGGGTATGGAGAAATCCCTGATTGTTCGACCGTTCTGCGCCATAACCTGCACATTCCAGCGCGGAGCCATTTCACGGAGCTGATTTGGCCAACCCTCATCAGTGGTGCTCAGACTATCACCAATAACGATCAGTCTGGGCTCAGAGGGTCCTCCATAGGCGATGAAATAGATGAGCAGGCACGCCAGAAGTAGTGACAAACCCAATGCGTAGTGAAACTTTTTTCGCGTAACCACCAAGCCTCCCTGTCTACTTGGCCAACTGCATCACGCAGTCTAGCTTAAAATGATTTCCAGATCGTGATTTATATCAATGTCGACCAGCGACTTTTGAATTTGCATCGACGAGTTGACGCTCTCAACATGGAGCACTGTGTAATTATGGCTTAACCGTATCGATGCACTGGTAATACGCCATCCTCCTTCACTGCCAGCAAACTGAAATTCGACTCGATATTGCGCACTCCTGAGAATTTCAGAATGCGCTGCATCGAGAGTTCTGAGAAGTGATCCATGTTTCTGGCAACCACCTTTAACAAATAGTCGTGAGAACCACTCATGGCGTGACACTCAACGATATGTTCTTCGGCTTCTACTTCTGCCAAAAAAGCCCGCTGTTTTTTGTCGTCCTGCTTATCAAGAGTGATCAGCACGAATGCTGTCACCTGTAGGCCAATAGAGCGCTGATTAACCTGTGCACGATAGCCGGCAATCACCCCACTCTCCTCCAGATTACGTACTCTTCTGAAGCAGGGTGACTCGGACAAGCCGACTTTATCCGCCAGTTCCACGTTGGAGACTCTACCGTCAGTTTGTAACGCCCGAAGAATCTCGACCTCTGCTCGATCCATGCTCATAGACGTATTCCTTCTAGAATAATTGATATTAAGACAGATTCCACCGAATTATGACGCACTTTCAGTATTTTTAGAACAATTACCCCCTCGCAATCGCAATATCATCTTATACCTTGCTAACAAAATCACACGAGGCATTGAACCATGGCTGATCTCTTTGAAAACCCGATGGGTCTTAACGGCTTTGAATTTGTAGAATACTCTGCTGCCGAGCGCGGCTTGCTGGAGCCTGTTTTTACCTCTCTGGGCTTTACGCATGTTGCGAGACACCGGTCCAAAGACGTTGACCTGTGGCGTCAAGGCGGTATTAACTTCATCATTAACTACGAAAAAAATTCCCCCGCTTACTATTACTGTGAAGAGCACGGCCCCTCAGCTTGCGGCATGGCGTTTCGTGTGAAGAACGCAAAACAGGCTTACCAACGCGCCCTGGACCAGGGCGCGCAGCCGATCGATATCCCCGTGGGCCCGATGGAGCTCAAATTGCCTGCGATCCGAGGCATAGGCGGCGCTATTCTCTACCTGATCGACCGCTATGAGGAAGGCGCGTCTATTTATGATATTGACTTTGAATTCCTCGAAGACGTCGATCGCCACCCCGCAGGCTGTGGTTTTGAGTTGATAGATCACCTGACTCATAACGTTTACCGCGGACGCATGGACTATTGGGCAAATTACTACGAGAAGTTATTCAATTTTCGAGAGATTCGCTATTTCGACATCAAGGGTGAATATACTGGTCTTCGATCGCGTGCTATGACTGCGCCTGATGGCAAGATCCGAATCCCGCTGAATGAGGAAGGTGGAGCCAGTGGCGGCGGCCAGATCGAGGAATACCTGCTTGAATACAACGGTGAAGGCATTCAGCATATCGCATTTTCCTGTGATGACTTGCCTGCATGCATGGATCGACTGAAGACGCTGGGCATGAAGTTCATGACCCCTCCTCCTGGCACGTACTACGACATGCTGGAAGAGCGCCTTCCTGGGCATGGTGAACCCATCGATGAATTGCAGTCCCGCGGAATACTGTTAGACGGCACGACAGATGACGGTGATCCGCGGCTACTACTGCAAATATTTTCAGAGACATTGATTGGCCCGATCTTCTTCGAGTTTATTCAGCGCAAGCATGATGAAGGCTTTGGCGAAGGCAATTTTCAGGCTCTTTTTGAATCAATCGAGCGTGACCAATTGGCCCGAGGTTCTATTAACACTGATTCAGCGGCCTAACGATGAACGCAATAGCGCTTAAAAAAATACATCACGTGGCCTATCGCTGTCGTGATGCCAAAGAGACCGTCGGGTTCTATCAGCGGGTGCTGGGAATGGATTTCGTACTGGCCATTGCTGAAGACCAGGTGCCTTCCACCAAAGCGCCCGACCCGTACATGCATGTATTTCTGGATGCAGGCATGGGTAACGTATTGGCTTTTTTTGAACTGCCTAATTCACCAGATATGGGCTTCGATGGCAACACGCCCGACTGGGTACAGCACATCGCATTCGAGCTGGACTCTATGGAATCACTACTCTGTGCAAAGAAAACGATAGAGGCTGAGGGTATTGATGTACTTGGGCCGACGAACCACGGTATTTTTCAATCCATTTATTTTCGCGATCCCAACGGCCATAGACTGGAACTCGTTGCCAATAGCTGCAGCGACGAGGAAATGACAGAGTTGCACCGGATAGCACCGGCTATGCTTGAAGAATGGAGCCAAACCAAGAAAGCGCCAAAGCACGCAGCCTGGCTTCACGAAAAGGAATTCAAAGGAGAGAACACATGAAACTTGCAAGTTTGAAATCCGGACGAGATGGTCAATTGCTGGTCGTCTCACGCGATCTGGCCACAGCGATTGTTGCGACCGACGTTGCTTCCACCCTACAAGCCGCGCTCGACAACTGGACTAGCGCTGCGCCGGCGCTGGAAGAGCTTTACGCGTCTCTCAATGCAGGCACCGCAGCAGGCTGCTTCGAATTTGACCCGGCGCAGTGCGACGCCCCGCTGCCCAGGGCATATCACTGGGCCGATGGAAGTGCGTACGTTACACACGTAGAGTTGGTGCGCAAAGCACGCGGGGCAGAGCTTCCCGAGTCATTCTGGACTGACCCGCTTATCTACATGGGTGCCTCTGACGCCTTTATTGGTCCCCGGGACGATATCGAAGTAGAAAGCGAAGAATGGGGTATCGATTTTGAGGCCGAAGTCGTGGTTATTACCGATGATGTGCCCGCCGGGGTCAGCACTGAACGCGCCAGTGACCATATTCGCCTGATTGGCCTGGTAAACGACGTTTCGCTGCGCAATTTGATTCCGGCAGAATTGGGCAAACAATTCGGCTTTTATCAGTCTAAACCGTGGACAAGCTTTACGCCTGTGCTGGTAACGCCAGATGAGTTGGGCAGCGCATGGGACGGTGCAAAACTAAGCCTACCCCTGAGAGCCACACTGAACCAAACACTTATAGGAGCTCCTAACGCGGGCGTGGATATGACATTCGATTTCCCTACCCTGATCTCACACTGTGCCAAGTCACGTTCCCTGATGACTGGCACCGTGATTGGTTCGGGCACTGTCTCAAATGTCGGCAGCAAAGACGGCTCATGTTGCCTGGCAGAAGTCCGATGCCTTGAGATCCTGGCCAATGGTTCGCCAACTACCCCGTTCATGTCATTTGGCGATCGGATAGAAATTGAGATGATCGATGACAATGGCCTTTCGATTTTCGGTAAGATTGACCAGCGTGTAAAACAGTATCAGCCACCCAAATAGGAAACGCTGGATGAAGCTATATTCCTACTTTCGCTCCTCCGCTGCCTTCAGAGTGCGTATTGCACTGAACATGAAGGGCCTGGAATTCGATTACCTGCCCATTAACTTGTTGCAGCAGGAGCACAAAAGTGACGTATTCATGCAAGAGAATCCCCAGGGGCTTGTTCCTGCATTAGCGCTGGATAACGGCGAAGTGCTGGCACAATCGGTCGCTATTATCGAATGGCTGGAAGAAACCCAGCCTGAACCTGCCCTGCTGCCACCAGATCCCCTGGCACGGGCTAGAGTTCGGTCGATGGTTAACAGTGTTTGCTGCGATGTGCACCCGCTATGCAATGTATCGGTTACCCACTATCTCAAAGACCGTTACACCGCGGAGAATGCCGACACTCTCGACTGGTATACCACGTGGATGCATCGTGGTTTTAACGCTATCGAGACTGTACTGGCAGCCAATAATACTGATTACAGTTTTAGCGACTCTCCCTGCATGGCTGACATATTCCTCGCTCCGCAGCTTTACAACGCCAGGCGTTTCGGTATCGCACTTGAGGACTTCCCCCACCTTTGTCGAGTGGTCGACAACTGCATGCAGCTGGATGCCTTTGCCAATGCAGCACCTGAATCCCAGCCGGACTGCAACTCCCCCCGTTAACGCCATGAGTCAACAGGACATAATCCAGGATCTCCCCGAACACCTTAGGCCATTCGTCAAAAGGCAAGACTACGGCGGCTACACGCCTCGAGACCAGGCTGTGTGGCGATTTGTAATGAGACACCTCACGGAGCAGCTTAAGGACACCGCTCACCCGGTATACCTTGAAGGCCTTGAGAGAACGGGCATCTCTCTCGACCATATTCCCTCGATAGAGGAAATGAACCAGTGCCTTGCCAAACTGGGCTGGCGCGCCGTCGTCGTCGACGGGTTCATTCCTCCTGCCATTTTTATGGAATTTCAGGCGCTTAAGGTTTTGGTTATCGCGTTGGAAATGCGCAGCGCCAATCACATTTTTTATACCCCGGCCCCCGACATAGTTCACGAATCGGCTGGCCATGCCCCATTCCTTGTAGACATCGACTACGCAGAATTTTTGCAGAGCTTTGGCCAGGTCGGAATGAAGGCCATCGCCACCCGTGAAGACCTGGAGCAATATGAAGCGATCCGCAAACTGTCTATCCTGAAAGAGTGTCCATCCAGTTCAGCACAAGACATTGCTCAAGCAGAAGCTGAACTAAAGTCACTGACCAATTCCAACACAGCCCCGTCGGAGGCAGCCCTATTAACCCGACTCCATTGGTGGACGGTGGAGTACGGACTGGTTGGTACAGTTGAAGATTATCGAATTTTTGGCGCAGGTTTACTCTCCTCACTGAGTGAGAGCGCGCACTGCCTTGATGACGATGCGGTGCGCAAAGTACCGCTAACCGTCGACGCGGTTCAACAGACTTACGATATTACCCAGGAACAACCCCAGCTATTTGTCACTAAAAGTTGCAAGCACTTGAGCCAGGTACTGGATGAGTTCGCTGAGTCCATGTGTTTTCGTAAAGGCGGCGCCTCATCTCTACGCACCGCAATCGATGCTGGCAGCATGTGTACCGCCAGTTACGACTCTGGTATGCAAGTGAGCGGCGTATTTACAGAAGTACTGTGCGACGCGGTGGGTAATGCGACCTACTTGCGAACCGAGGGCCCCACCCAACTGGCTTACCTTGAGAGAGAGGTCAAAAATCATGGCGTGGATTATCATAGCCAGGGATTTGGATCTCCCATAGGTCACATCAAAGACTTCAGCCGCTGTTTGTCGGAGTACACCATCGATGAGCTCAAGGCCCACGATATTGTCATTGGGCAAGTCACTCGACTGGAATACTTATCGGGCATTACTGTGCAGGGTAACCTCCAACAGATACATCGCCAGAATCATCGTAACCTGATATTGACCTTCAAAGAATGTACCGTGACAGACCTCAATGGTCGCATCCTATTTGATCCAGCCTGGGGGATTTACGACCTCGCCGTAGGCTCCTGCATTGATTCCGTTTATGGAGGCGTTGCCGACCGGGAAACGCTGCAGCTCTATAAACCGACTCCGGCTACCGATACGCTGCAGGTAGCCACTGATGGCGTGCTAATGGATTACTATCAGCGTGTTGACGAATTGCGCAGGGGCCGACACCCAGTTCAGAGCAAACAGCTTCTTAACGAACTTGAAGGCGCACTGGCAGCCTATCCGAATGAATGGATTCTCAGGGCTGAGATGCTCGACATCGCGCCCCCTGCCCTCAGGGAACAACTCAGTCAGGAACTGAACACGCTGGGTCAGTCGAACCCTTCGATTGAAGGCTTGACTGCTCTGGCACTTGATTCAAAATAGCTTTCTCTAAATCAACTTGGGAAATGAAGGCATGTTGAATAACAACCGCATCGTAATCACCGGTGCCGCGGGCACTCTCGGTCAAGCCACCGCCAGAATCGCCAAGGAAAAGGGCGCGCACACTATTGGCCTGGACCTGGTGGACACAGGTTCCATGCAGCATATAGACAGCTATTATCAAGTAGACCTGCTCAACCGTGACTCAACAGCTGCCTGTATCGATGGCATCGGCCAATTTGATGCCCTGATGAACATCGCCGGAGGATTCGCCATGGGACAGAATGTTTCAGAGCCTTCCGATGAGCAATGGGACTGGATGTTCCAAATTAACGTGCAGACTCTGCGCAATGTGATGATATCCGCTGTACCCTCGCTAAAGGCACAGGGTAGAGGAAAAATCGTCAATGTCGGCGCGCTGGGTGCACTTAGCGGAGCCGGAGCAATGAGCGCCTATTGCTGTGCAAAATCTTCAGTGATGCGTCTCACTGAAAGCCTTTCTGAAGAGCTAAAAAAAGACGGGATTAATGTGAACGCTGTATTACCGAGCATTATCGATACGCCGCCAAACCGCGAAGCGATGCCAGACGCTGATTTCAACGAATGGGTCGCGCCAGAGAAGCTGGCCCAGGTCATCTGCTTCCTGGCCTCGGACGAAGCCAGCGCCGTCCATGGCGCCTTATTACCGGTTAAAGGCCTGGTTTAGTTTCCCTGCTATCGGGCTAAGTTGAGATTGGCCTGGCAAGAACCACAGTAGTGCTGGCAATTCTTCAGAAGCAATGACGAAGTCGAATCAACGGCGCTATACTGAGCAGATGAACTCCACTGATAACAATCATAAAACAGTGCCAATTCCTGCAAGCTTGCTTGAGCTCGCTCACTTTCAAGCCGAGCTGGAAGCGACCGCAGAGACGCTGGGGAAAACTCGCGAGCAGGCTCTTAAGCATGCGCAGAAGTGTCTCCGGGAGATCGCCGCCACACCCAGCGAATCCTGGCTTGCACCCGCAGCCAAAATGGCGCGTTTCATTTATACGCGCAGCTATGAACCGGAGTTGGACATTAATCTTGAGGCGCTGGAAGAGCTACGTGAACTGTCAAAAGACAATTTGCTACTGTTTTTATGGTCGCATAAATCGCACATGGACAGCTTCGTCTTTCTGCTCTCTCTCTACGAGAACGCCTTCAAACCCATTCCTCTGGTTTTTGCCGGCATTAACATGAATTTTCTTGGTTTTGGCACTCTGGCCAGAAAAGTCGGTGCCATCTTTTTGCGGCGCAGCTTTCAGGACGACCCAATCTACAAGCTGGTGTTTAGGCACTATATTGATTACCTGATACGCAATCGCTTGCCACTCACCTGGTCAATTGAGGGCACTCGCTCTCGCACCGGGAAATTGTCTCCGCCCAAACTCGGCATTCTCAATTGGGTACTGGAAGCCTGTGAACGTGAGGACATGCACGACGTAAAGCTTGTGCCTGTATCAATCGCCTTCGACCGCATCGCTGAGATCGACGATTACGTCGCCCTACAACGAGGGCTGCCCAAGCGCAAAGAGTCACTGCGCTGGTTTCTAAACTTTATATTCGGCATGAAGGAGCCCTACGGCAAAATCTACGTACGCTATGCCGAGCCAGTATCGCTTGAAAGCGTGGCTGCGACCTCCCAAACGGAAACCGGCGAGAGCACGTCACAGGCGACCCGACTAGCCTTTGAAGTCTGTACACGTATTGAGCAAATTACCCCGATAAAATCCGCCGATGTGCTAACAATGGTGTTATTGGGAGCCAATGGACGCGCGTTAAGCCTTGCTGAAATATTTGAGCAGGCAAAGGGTATCGCTCTCGTTGCCAGAGAGAGGAATCTTCCCGTTGCTCGCGGCTTCAGCCTGGCCGACGAGGAGGAGATAGCTGCCGCCATACTGTCTATGCGTGGTTCAAGTCTTGTTAAAGCCTATGATAAGGGTACTACCCCGGTTTTTTACATTCCCGAGGAACAACAACTTGCAGCAGCCTATTACCGCAATACAATCACCCACTATTTCCTGGCAGCAGCCTTAGGGGAAATCGCTTTGGCGCAGAGCATTTCCGACATTAATGTGCCCAGCGAGGAGTCCTTGCGCCAGCGCGTTGAAGCATTACGTGAACTGTTCAAATTCGAATTCTTTTTCAGGCCCAAAGACGAGTTCTGGCAAGAGGTGCTGCAAGAAGTGAATCGGCAGTATCCACACTGGCACGACAGTGGCAGTTCCCTCAGTCGACAGCTGACAGGGAATCCGCCCCGGTTCGGTCATGCCATTCTGCGCTCAATTGCAGAAGCCTATAAGGTCACCGCGTCAACTTTAGCAACCTTGGGATACCCGGTAGAGAATAACGACAAGAAGTTTATTGGCAAACTACTCGATCAGGGAGGAGAAATGCTTTTGCGTAGGCAAATAAGCGGCGTATCGACGCTCTCACGTGATCTTTTCAGCACCAGCCTGCGACTGGCGGAGCATCGCCAACTACTGGGTGACCCCGATGAGGACATTGGTCAGCGTCGCCAGAATTTTAAAAAGGAAACCGAGAGCCTGGTCAAAGCCATCGACATGCTGCAAGATTGTTACAACAGCGCCTGGTTTGACTCAACCGACGCTGAGTAAATCACGGCCGCTGACTTACTGAAAACAACGTATTCAAGGGTCGATGCGCGGAACCGATTTCAACAGCGCCTGAGTATATGGGTGTTCGGGGCGCGTCAGGATTTGCTCGGCACTGCCCTGCTCTACCAGCTTGCCAAGCTGCATTACACCAACATGATGCGCCAAACTGGGGACGATCGACAAGTCGTGAGTAATGAACAGATAAGAAACGCCAAAGTCTCGCTGCAACTCCTGTAAAAGATCTAGCACTTCGGCTCGAATACTGACGTCCAAAGCACTCGTTGGCTCATCACAAATAATCAATTCAGGCTCTACCGCTAACGCCCTCGCAATAGCTATTCGTTGTAACTGGCCACCGGAAAACTCATGCGGGTAACGAGAAGCGAATTCTGGGCCCAGCTGAACACGCGTTAGCAACTCATCGATGCGCTTGTCGCGCTCTTCCTTGCTCAGCCCTAATCCCAGGCTAATCATTCCCTCCGCAATAATCTCTCCCACCGACAGCCTGGGATTCATCGAGGAAAACGGATTCTGAAAAATAACCTGAATCTGCTTGCGATAAGGCAGCATTTCCTTGCGCCCAAGGTGTTGAATCTCTTTCCCGTTGAACGAAACGCGCCCCCCCGCTACTGACTCAAGATTGAGAATTGCTCTACCAAGAGTTGACTTGCCACTACCAGACTCGCCCACCAAGGCGTAAGTCTCCGCCCTGCCGATAGCCAAGGACACACCGTCGACAGCTTTGGTGTGATCAACAACTCGCTGAAGTACACCCTTGCGAATGGGAAAATGTATTTTTACGTCATCGAGCTGCAATAGTGGCTCTTCTACAGCGGCGCTTTGAAAATGACTCAGGTCTGGAAGTGCATCGATAAGACGACGACTGTACTCTTCTTTTGGATTATGGAAAAAGTCATCGACGCTGGCTTGCTCAATAATTTCCCCTTGATACATTACCGCCACTTCGTCTGCAGTGTTGCGAACAACGCCCATGTCATGGGTGATCAATAGAACAGCAAGCTTGCGTGACTCGGTTAGCTCCCTGATCAGTTTTAACACCTGCTCCTGAATTGTAACGTCCAATGCTGTTGTTGGTTCATCAGCAATCAAGATCTCTGGCTCACAGGCTAACGCCATTGCAATCATAACTCGCTGCTGCTGCCCACCCGATAATTCATGAGGATAGAAACTGTAGCGTTGATCAGCATCTGGAATACCCACCTCATTGAACAGCTGCACCACCCGCTTGCGGAGGGCATTGTTACGCAATTGCGTGTGCAGTCGTAAGGTTTCCGCAACCTGCTGTCCCACATTTTGTACCGGGTTCAACGCAGTCATGGCGTTCTGAAAAATCATCGCCACTCGACGCCCACGCACCGTCTGCATTTTCGACTCAGAGAGGTCAAACAGATCCTGCTCGCCAACATTCACTGAACCGGAGGTTATCTCCAGGGCTTCAGGCAATAGACGCATGGCGGCCATTGAAGTCACTGATTTGCCGCTGCCAGATTCTCCTACCAGGGCAAATATTTTACCCGCATGGAGTTCAAGCGAGACACCCTTTAAGATCTCTACACCCGTTTCTGCGAGTGCCACACGAAGGTCGCTTATTCGCATCCGCACATCTGTCACAACGCTCATGCCTCTGACCTCCGGCTAGCTGTGCGGGGGTCGAAAGCATCTCGCACCAGATCTGAGAAAAGGTTGGCCGCCAGCACCAGTACAAACATGAAGAAAAATGCCCCGGTCAAGGTCCACCAAATTGCCGGCTCCCGGGAAAGCTCAGAGCGCGCACCGTTAATCATGTTACCCCAGCTACCCATTGAAGGGTCTATACCAACGCCAATGTAGGACAACACTGCCTCAGCTAAAACCAGTGCTGAAAAGTCCAACACAAAGGTAATCAGGATTATATGAACCACGTTAGGCAATACATGTCGACTGAGGATTCGGGTATGGCTAACGCCGAAAGCGTGGGCCGCTTGCACATAACCCAGCTGGCTGATTTTCAGCGTTTCTGCACGAATCAGACGGCACAATGTAGACCAGCTGGTTACCCCAAGAATGAAGCACAGGGCAATGAACCTAGCATCGGCTTTTTCCATGCCGATTGAGAAAAAATCGGGATTAAGATCGATATAGACCTGAAAAAGCAGGACAGAAGCTGCAATTAGCAAAATACTGGGTATAGAACTCAGCGTCGTGTAGAGATATTGAACAACGTCGTCAATCCAACCTTTGAAATAGCCTGCTGAAACGCCCAGGGTAACTGCAATTGGCAACATAATCAGGGTTGATAAGGTACCTAGCAACACACCCGTGCGAATGCCCTTTAAACTCTGATAGGCGACATCCGCTCCGCCTCTGTCTGTACCCAGCACGTGATAGTGATGGCTGATGTAAACCAACCAGGTAAAGAAACAAATTACAGCTGCTTGAACACCCCAGGATGCATACCAGGGGTTTGGGCTTGAACGCAGCAAAAGCCACTGCGGAAAAATAGCCAGCGCCGAGATTAGCAACCCCCAAAGCAATGCCACCAGGGTTTTGGATATCACATCCGCAAGCTGCTCCGACTCATCCGACAAATGGGTGCCTGCATGCTTTAGCGGCGGGTAATCCCTTACTGAATTACCCTCGGCGTCCTTCATATTCTTTTTCTCAAAAGAAATAAGGGCAAAAGGAGCAGAGTAAGTTCGTTCAAAGCGGTCACCCATGCCCTGCAGCATCACATCGAGGGCGCTGGTTACCTTGTTATCGTAGAAAATCTCTTCGGTCTGTAAACCCTCCGGATTAACCAGGGCTTTACGGAAATGAATTGAATCAAGCAGGGCGACGCCAACGTAAGTCAAGATAATGGTGAACGCCACCATGCCCAGACGCGATGAGAACACTTCTCCCCAGCGCTCACGCGTCTGCGGATCTTGTCGCAATTTATAAAAAAACAAAATCAGCACTACAACCAGCATGAAAATCAGCGCATCGGACCACAATAGAACAGGCTTCATCCTCGTGCGACCCTCAGCTCAGTCTTACCCGGGGATCAGCCCAGGTATAGGAAATATCGGTGAGTATCAGCCCCAGGATATAAAGAATAGACCCTATGAAGACCATGCTGCGCACGATGGCGAAGTCCTGAGATTTGATCGCGTCCAGCATGTAACTTCCCAAACCAGGAATACCGAAGAAAGACTCAATCAACAAGCTGCCCATGAACAAGGCAGGTACCAGAACCACCACGCCAGTGAGAATGGGGATTAGGGCATTGGGTAAAATATGTTTAAACAAAATACTGATTTCACTGGCCCCTTTGGCCCTGGCGGTACGCACATAGTCCTGATTGGCCTCTTCAAGGAAAAGCGTTCGGTACCAACGCGCACCAGAACCTATACCCGCAACCACACCCACCATTACCGGCAGGATGAGAAAACGCCATACCTGGCCATCGGGATGGAAGCCCGAAACCGGAACCAGTTTCCAGGTTTTTGCAATCAGGTACTGGCCGCCGATAATGTAGAACAGGTAGGAAATAGACATTAGCGAAACGAATACAAACACTGCCCAGCGGTCTAATTTGGTGCCATGAAACATCACGACCATTAGTGCCACGCAGATATTCACCCAAATACCCACTGCAAACGTCGGCAAGGCTACGGCGAGGCTGGGCCACATTCGATTAGAAACATCGGTAGTGATATCTCTGCCGCTTTCTGATCGACCGAAATCAAAGGCAAACAGGCGCAGAGACTTATTAAAAAATATTGTCTCCGTGAGCGAGCCCAGTCCGTCCGCGCCATCATTGATGAAAAGCGGTTGATCGTAACCGTTCTTTACTTTCCACTTCTCAATGGCCTCAGGAGTCACGTACTTCTCCCCCAGCTGGGATACAGCCATGTCATCGGGAGAGTTGACGACAAAGAACAAAGTAAATGTCAGCAGGTTCACACCTATCAGGATAGGAATGGCGTAGATCAAACGTCGAATAATGTAGGCGAGCATTATTGGTTATCCATATTTCTGGCGGTGGCATTCTGGCGGCGGCGATAAGCGGTGATCCCTGGTAGCACCAGCCCCAAGACTAATAACGCGCCAGCATACAATGGCCAGGTCACAGGCTGATTCCACTTGGCTCGCTTTTCTTCGCGCATTTCATGATCAATACCGATGTACTTCAGCGTGGCCTTGGAAATACCATGGCGCTTGGTATTACTTACCCAGGGATTGCTGAGATAAATATCTTTCGGGTAATAGGCGAATAACCAAACGGCCTCTTCCCTGAAAATTTCAACCATACGGGCGACCATGGCATCTCGTGCCGGCCCTGGAGAAGAAATTCGAGCTTGGCGAAACAACTCATCGTACTCTTCATGCTCAAAATTTGAATTGTTGGCACCATCACATTTACAGACCAGCGGACTCTCGGGACTGTATAACAGGAACAGGAAATTTTCGGGATCGGGGTAATCAGCCAGCCAACCGTGGGAATAGATTTGCGTGTTACCAGTAAGCAGCTTTTCTCGCGTACGATTCCAGTCCGCTGGTCGATATTCGACCTGAACCCCGATCTCGCCAAAAGCACGGTCCATCCAGTTCATGGTTGTATTACTGATCGCCTGGCTTTGCACATCAATAAATATTTTCAGGGGTTCGCCAGTGCGAGCATCCCTGCCATTAGGGTAGCCTGCTTCTACCAGTAGTTGCCTGGCCTCTTCTATGGAACGGCGTACTGGGCCCTCTTCTCCCCATTCGTGCGTATAGGGGTTAATACCCGCCTCGCCTTCAAGGTGCCCCGGGATACCGGGCGGTATGGGGCTAGGCGCATTAATGCCATTGCCCTTGTAAAAAATCGCGAGGTACTCTTCAACATTGAAGGCAATTTGTAACGCCCGGCGCAGCTTTCGTTTTTCTTCGGTATAGCCCCCAACAACCGGGTCCCTCATGTTGAAGCCGTAATAATAAATGCCGGGTTTAACGTCGGGGTCCATGTGAATGTCGTGGTCTGACAGATCTCCAGACATCTCTATACCATCCGGCCCAACCACGAAGGCCTGGTCAAAGACACCATTGGTATTACCGTGATTTTCACCTGAACGATCGTAATAACCCTGCAGGAACTTCGTCCACAGCGGTAATACTTCTTTTTCCAGCCTGAACACCGCTTTGTCCACCAATGGTAAGCGTTTGCCAGCATCCGCCAGATTACCCGCCTCCAGATCGCCAGGGGCGCCCTCTGTCGGGAAGTAGTCCTCGCGGAAATTAGGGTTACGGCCCAGTACAATTTCACTGTTAGGGTCGTTATTCAGCATCATGAATGGCCCTGAACCTACCGGCCACCAATCAAGAGTCAGGTTACGGTCGATAAAGCCCGGATTATGGTAGAAGCGATCAACCTCAGGAGGAATTGGAGAGAAGAATCGCATTGCCAGCCAGTAAACAAACTGGGGGTATCGGCCGTAAATGGTGAGATTCAATGTGTGTTCGTCCACAACCTCAAGACCCTGCATGGGGTAGTCGTCCAGGTTCAACCACTGATCTCGCGGTAGCTCGGCCAGCTGAGCCGTAAACTCCTTCATTCCCACTATGTATTGAGCCATGAAACCAAGCATTGGCGAGCCTAAGTCGGGGTCTGCCAGTCGCTTAATGCCATAGGCATAGTCATTGGCACGCACGGGCCTGTCCCCGGTCTCAGGGAAATCAGGAATCGAATGGAACCGGGCACCTTCTCTGGCATTATCGAAGATATAAAGCGGTTCACCGCTGGCATCCACAGCAAACGATGGATGCGGCTGATAGTGCGCATCGGGGCGTACTTTCAAAGTATAGCGACTGAAGGCGACGGACTCGTCGTCCTCCTCAACCTGGTTGCCATCGGCATCCAGGAAAATCAGTGTTGGATGATCCTCTATTCCCAGCGGAATCAGCTCATAAGGCCGCTTCAGGAAGTGATAGCCCATCGGGGATTCATAGATCTGGCTGATAAACACGTTCTCATCAGACGCGTAAGATATCGCGGGGTCCAGGTGCTTGGGCGGCGCCGGGGACATCACCGACTGATAGACCAACTGGCCTTCGGGTAACGGTGGATGAGGGTTGTTCCATGGGCCTTCACCGCATCCGGGTAGGAGCATGAGAAGTGCCAGCCCGAAGGCGGCGCGCGTAGCGCTCAGGATCTTCATAGTGATAAAAACCTGGTGAAATCTTTTTTTTATAGAACGCTTTTGGCGTCAAGCGGGCAAGGTTACCTTTACCAGAGGTAACTCACAACTGACAATTCCCTATCTTCGCCAGTTATAGGGGCTATCAGCGTTTTTCAGTCGCCTCCCAACTGATATAACGGTCAAGCAGCCCTTTCCCTCAACCCATACCACCCTTAGATGGGTATTTTCAGAATCCCCGTTAGAATCTAGGATGAGTAAAAATTACCCCGGGCTTCAAATATGACAAAAAGTATTAACGCGGTAGTGAACTTCGCCAGCAGTCAGGCTGAGACCGAGACCTACCCCACCCCAGCAGAGAAGTTGGTAAAAGGTTCACCAATGCAAAACGCCACTACCCACTTTGAGGTGGACGATAAATTCTTCGCCGGCGAATGGGGCGCAGAAGTGGGTTGCTGGAAGGTCAGTTACACGGAGAATGAGTATTTTCATATCCTGAGCGGGAAATCAATTCTGCGGGACTCACAAGGCAATGAAATTGTGCTCAATGCCGGCGACAAAGCCTGCGTTCCAGCGGGTTTTGAAGGCGAATGGGAAGTTATCGAGCCCACCCAAAAGATCTTCGTGATATACGAGCCGTAACGCCCTTCAGAGCGTGACAATCTGGTACACTGCGCGCCCCAAAACCCCACCAATGGGCCTTACCGTGGCAGATGTGCCTTTCTCCAGCCTACCCTTACCTAAAGACCAGCTCGTCAACCTGGATCGGCTCGGCTATACCGCAATGACAGGTATCCAGGCCGCCAGCCTTCCGCTGGCGTTCAAGGGAAAAGACCTGATCGCACAGGCCAAGACCGGTAGCGGCAAAACCGCGGCTTTTAGTCTGCCATTATTGAACAAACTTAACCCAAGGGATTTTGGTACTCAGGCACTAGTGCTGTGTCCCACGCGGGAACTGGCAACTCAGGTTTCGGGAGAGATTCGACGGCTGGCTAGCTATCGCCAGAATATCAAGGTCGTCACGCTCTGCGGTGGCCAGTCTATCGGTCCACAAATTGGCTCGTTGGAGCACGGGGCTCATATCGTGGTGGGGACTCCCGGCCGTATCAGCGATCACCTACGCAAGAAGACCCTCGATCTGTCCCGGGTCAGTACACTGGTGCTGGACGAAGCCGACCGAATGCTGGAAATGGGATTTGTTGAAGACATCAGCTCAATCATCGAGCAAACTCCGGCAAAAAGGCAAACCCTGCTATTTTCTGCGACCTACCCGGACGACATAGAAGCCCTGAGCGCCCGCTTTCAAAAGCAACCCGAGCGAGTCAACGTCGAGACCGTTCACAGCGATCAGCAAATAGATCAGCAGTTCTTTGTATGTCAGAAATCCGGGCGACTCGACGGATTGGTCACCCTGTTGAATCACTTCGCCCCACAAACCGCGGTGGTATTCTGTAACACCAAACAGCTGGTGCGCGATGTCACCAATCATTTGGATCAGAGCGGCATACGCGCATTGGCCCTGCACGGGGACATGGAACAACGCGACCGTGACCAGGTTCTGATTCAGTTTCGACAGCAAAGCTGCAGCGTACTCGTTGCCACTGATGTGGCGGCCAGGGGCCTGGATATCGATGACCTGCCAGTGGTCGTGAATTTTGAGCTGCCGCGTGAAACAGAGGTCTACGTGCACCGTGTAGGCCGGACCGGGCGCGCGGGAAAGGCTGGACTTGCACTTTCGCTGTTCGCCGAGTCAGAACAATACAAATTGGATAGAATCGGCCAGATACTGCAACAAGAGCTAAGTACGAAGCCCATCGAAGGCATCTCCGTAAAAGGCGAAAGAATGCCCCCTCCCCTTTACGTCACCCTGTGCATCGCTGGAGGTCGTAAACACAAAGTCAGGCCTGGCGATATTCTAGGCGCATTGACGGGTGAGGCCGGCATTGAAGGCTCGACCGTCGGCAAAATCAATGTCATGGACTTTGCCGCCTATGTTGCCGTAAAAACCTCTGTGGCGGACAAGGCATTGGGACGCCTGCTCAACGGCAAAATAAAAGGCCGGAAATTCAAAGTACGCAGGCTCTAACTCTGTGAAAATTCCAAAGCGCTTGAAGCCGCTGGTAGAAGACGGCGTGATCGATGAAGTCATTTGTCCATTGATGAGTGGCAAGGAAGCTGACGTGTTCGTAGTGCGCTGCGGGAGGAATACCCGCTGCGCCAAGGTTTACAAGGACGCGATGAAACGCAGCTTTAAAAAAGCCGCGCAATACACCGAGGGCCGGAAGGTGCGCAACAGTCGTCGCGCCAGGGCAATGGAGAAAGGGTCAAAGTTCGGCAAACAGCAAGCGGAGGAAGTCTGGCAGAACGCAGAGGTTGACGCCCTGTATCGACTCGACCGCGCTGGAGTCAGGGTGCCGCAACCTTATGGCTGTGTCGATGGCGTCCTCATAATGGAACTTATTGTTGATGAAGACGGTGACGTTGCTCCCAGACTGAACGATGTCACCATGTCAGCTGAGCAGGCCCGGGAAGATCATTCCCAAATCATGCACGATGTTATGCGAATGCTGTGTGCGGGCCTGATTCACGGTGACTTATCAGAGTTCAACGTATTGGTAGACGCCAACGGCCCAGTCATCATCGACCTACCGCAGGCAGTGTTCGCGGCCAACAATAATAATGCACAGTCCATGTTAGAGCGTGATGTGGCTAACATGACCTCCTATTACTCAATGTTTGCGCCGGAACTCAAGAGCAGTCGTTATGCCGAAGAAATCTGGTCACTCTATGAAGCGGGCGACCTACACCCAGAGCTGGAACTGACTGGACAGTTCGAAGTTGATCATGAGGATGCAGATGTGGATGCCGTGATGATGGAAATAAAGGCAGCGCTGGCCGAAGAAGAGGAGCGACTGGAGCGCATTAGGGACGCAAATGAGCCCGATGCTTAAGCCCTGCCTTGTAAGGTCCCCAGGTCACCTCGCTGGAAGGCAATCAATTTGCCTCCCATATTTGTGAGAACAAACCTTGCATAAGTCGTTCGGCTTCCGCTTTTGCCATTGATATATCCTCAGCCTCCGCGATCGTCAGCGCAGCCTCGGAAAAAGCCCCCATCACTACCGAGTGCAATAGGATCTGACGAAATTGCTCGGCTTTATCCACCGGCTCACTCGCCGCCAACGTGCTTTTGACCGCCATGCTCACAGGGCTATTACCCCAGCGTTCGCGACCCAAAATATTGGGGCTATCGATTAACACAACCTGACGGAATCCAGCGTCGTCACACAAATTAAGATAGGCGCGCCAGTGCGCTAGTCCTGTCGGCGTATCATTCGATTCGTTGACCACTTGCATTGATTCAATAATTCTCTGTTCTGCCACCGCATTGACCGCAGCGAATAGCGCCTTCTTATTACCAAAGTAGTGATAGATCGGTCGAATGGTGAGCCCACAATCAGCCGCAATATCTTCCAGGGCTGTGCCGGCATAGCCGTTCTTCGCGAACAGTCTACAGGCGCTGTCGAGTACCGCCTGGCGGGACTCGGCGCGGCGCTCGGCCTGGGTGCGTCTGTTGTGTGTGGTATTGCTCATTGAACTGACTCTACATTGACATATGTAGTTATACTACATAAGGTGTGTAACGTCACTACATATGTATAGAGATCCAATGATGAGCGAGTACCTAGACCGCGCATTCTCCCCTGCTGCGCTGGGCAAACTGCCCCTCAAAAACCGCATCATTAAAGCGGCGACCTACGAGGGAAAAACGCCAGATGGTGTCCCCGGGGACAATCTGAAGAACTTCCACAAGAAAATTGTGGCAGGTGGGGTTGCGATGACGACTATTGGTTATTGCACTACCGAAGCCGATGGCCGAATTAATGACCAGATGATGTGGCTGCATGAGGGCATCCGGCCACAGCTTGCAGGCATGATTAACGAGCTAAAAGAAATCGCGCCGGATGTGAAAGTGTCCGGCCAGATGACGCATTGTGGCAACTTCTCAAAAGTACGAAAAATGCAACGTTTAAAGCGACCACTAGGACCGTCACCGGCTTTTAACATGCTGGGTGCGCCATCGGGCGTGCCCTTCGCCGGCGCTATGACATTGCAGGACATCGACTACCTGGTAAAGACTTATGTCGATGCGGCCAGGTTTATGGCGAGCGTTGGCTTTGATTCCGCTGAGATTCATTTTGGCCATGGCTATGGCCTTAGCCAGTTTATTAGTCCACGAACCAACAAACGCACCGATGAATATGGCGGCAGTCTCGAGAACCGTATGCGCCTGCCGTTGCGTATCCTCGAGGCAGTTAAGGGTGCGGTTGGTGACGACTTCGCTATTACCGGAAAAATGAATATGACCGATGGGGTCAGGGATGGCATAAAACTCCCGGAAGCCATTGAAATCGCTTCTATGTTTGACAAGGGCGGTATCGACGCCCTGATTTGCTCTGGCGGCACCAGCCCCTTTAATCCCATGGTGTACTTTCGTGGCGACAGTTTGGCCAAGGGAATGATTGAGCAGCAGACCAACCCGATTGCCAAGCTGGGTCTCAAGGTGATGGGAAGTAAAATGTTCCGCGATTACCCTTACTACGAAAATTACTTTCTGGACGACGCCAAGCAGATTCGCGACCGGGTAAATTGCCAGATGATCTATATCGGCGGGTGCTCAGAACCTGAGAGCATCGAGCAGGTCATGAGAGAGGGTTTTGATTTTGTGCAGCTGGGAAGACCTTTGATCAAAGACCCAGAATACGTGAACAATCTGAGAGACCAACGCCTGGCCTACAAAAACGGTTGTATCCACTGTAACCGCTGCGCATCACTAATCGAAGCGCCGGGGGGCATTTACTGCCCTCTTAATGTGGAGGGCCTTTGATGCTGCCCGAGATTGATTCCGTATTTGGTCCAATTCGGCAGATCGCCTTTGTCGTCGCTGATATCGATGAGGCGATAGAGAGTTGGCATAAACAGATGGGTATTGGGCCCTTCGCCATAGTACGTAACTGCAAACCACTGAAGGGATCTCGATATCGTGGCGAGGCCAGCGATGAAATTGTAATCAACATGGCATTCGCCTATATCGGTGATGTGCAACTGGAGTTGATCGAGCAGGTCAACGAAACGCCTTCGATGTATCAGGAATCTGTAGGGCGAGGTTACTGGGGTGCCCATCACTACGCGGTGTGCGTGGAAGATTTTGACGCCGCATATCAACACTCAATGAACAATGGTTTTACCGCGGTGATGAATGCTGGCGCACCTGGCTATGCACAAATGGCCTATGTGGAATCTGAACACATTCCTGGCCTGATGTTGGAGATCATTGAATGGAACGATTTAACCCGCCCCTACTTTGATGGTATTGCCGCTTTTCTCGCCACAGCTGATCCAGGCACTTTAAAACACAATTACAAACTATAAGAGTCGATATCGTATGTTTGTCTACCCTGTTGCTCAGCGGCGTATAGAAAGTGCCGTTGTCCTGCTTACAGCCTTTTACATCTACAACGATCTAGGATTCCATTGGGCCATGTTCGCCACACTTTTTTTCATTCCTGATCTAAGCATTCTGGCTTACTTCTTCGCTGGTCGGCGCGTTGGCGGCATCGCTTACAATCTTGCGCACTGCTACATAGGCCCAATTGTGACAGGACTGTGTGGCTGGCAATTCGGTGATCAAATGTTACAGGCAATTGCTCTCATATGGCTTGCACACGCTGCTTTCGATCGCGCCATTGGCTGGGGACTAAAATACCCCGACAGCTTCTGCAACACCGATATGGGTAAGAAAGTTCTTCCGATAGCTAACAAGCACCTCAGCTGAGAGCAACAAGGAGCGCTCATGAAAGACTTGCAGAATAAAGTCGCGGTTATCACCGGCGGAGCTGGTGGCGTTGGATCTGCATTAGCCGCTCAACTCGCTGACCAGGGGTGCCACCTCGCCCTGGTGGACATCTCTGGCGAGGCGCTTGCCAAAGCGACTAGCGATTTGAATGACAAGAACATCAGAATCACCAGCCACACTGTGGACATAACCGATAGAGCACAAATGGCAGCGCTACCGGCAGACGTTCTGGCGGAGCATGGCAAAGTGAATATATTGGTCAATAATGCGGGCATTACTTACCAAAAGTCTTTTGAAACGCACAGTATTGAAGACTGGGAAAAAATCGTGGGCATCAATTGGTGGGGGCTGCTCTACGGATGCCATTACTTTCTGGACGCGCTGAAAGAGTCAGGTGAAGGGCATATTGTGAACCTGTCAAGCATGAGCGCCTTTGTTGGACTACCAGGACAGACTTCTTACTGTGCAACCAAGGCAGCAGTGAAGCTACTCAGCGAAGCTATGTGGGCGGAGATGGAACAGCTGAACATTGGTGTTACCTCGGTGCACCCTGGCGCTATAAAGACAGATATGATTCAGGCAACCCTGGACAGCTCTGACGACCTGAAGGCGGCGCAGCGAAACTATGAGCTCGCCCAGAAAATAGGCGTCACGCCAGAACATGTCGCCACACGTATCATTAAGGCGATTCGGAAAAAACAGTTACGCATACGCGTGGGAAAGGACGCCATCTTACTGGACCTGCTAAAGCGCTGGTTCCCCGTTGGTATACAGAAGCTGCTGCGTATCGCTGTTTAGTCTATCCTTAATGAAGGCAAGCTAAAACAAACTGCAATGAAAACTAGCGATCTAGTAACAGCACTGGTGCTCGGACTGATAATTATGATCAGCGCCTGTAGCGGCGAGCCCCACCCAACTGGCGAGGTTACGGGCACTGCCCTTCAGCAGACTGACTTGCGCCTTCGCGACCTGGGCCGAAAACCAGGCACTGACTTAATACGCCCGCAAAGCGAAAACAAGCAAATACTATTTGGCGACCTACACGTGCACAGCACTTACTCTGTTGACGCGTTCACGCTGGAACTGCCGATGATGGGTCAACAAGGTATTCACACCGTAGCCGACGCCTGCGATTTCGCCCGATACTGCGGGAAACTGGATTTCTTCAGTTACAACGATCACGCGGAAGGTCTAACGCCCAAGCACTGGCAGGTGACGCGAGAAACCGTGCGTGCCTGTAACGCAAGCGCGGATAGCATCAATCCGGACCTGGTCGCTTTTGCGGGTTGGGAATGGACACAGATGTCCCCGGACGCCAATGCTCACTTTGGACACAAAAATGTCATTTTCCCCGGCACGGAAGATAATGAGTTACCGGCAAGACCCATCAGTGCAAGGGTGACGCCGGATGATCTTGGCGTATTCGCACTGTCTCGCCGAAGTGGCAGCAGCAAATTTATCGATCCTCTCAATTGGAAGCCCTATGCCAATATGGTCAGGATGTTGGATGACATTGCTGCGGTGCCGGGTTGTGACACAAAAACCAACACTCGCAATCTTCCTGCCAATTGTATGGAAAATGCCGCTACGCCGGATGTACTGTACAGGAAGCTGGACGAATGGGGCTTTGAGCATATGGTAATTCCCCATGGCAATACCTGGGGTGCCTACACACCACCTACAGCGAACTGGGAAAAATCGCTTGCAACCAAATACCATAATGATCGTCAGCAACCCCTGCTGGAGATCATGAGCGGGCATGGAAACAGTGAAGAATACCGTCCATTTGACCAAGGTATTGTCACCGCTGACGGCAGCCTCGCCTGCCCCGAACCCAGTGACGGTTATACGCCTTGCTGCTGGCAGGCGGGCGAAATCATGCGCCAACGCTGCGCGGACCTGGACGCGGCCCAGTGTGAAGTGCGGGTAAAGCTCGCCCGGCAATACACCGTAGAAGCTGGCAATCGCTATATCGGCGTATTCCCTGACACTACCGCAGCAGACTGGCAGCAGTGTGGCCAGTGCACCGATTGCTTCAAGCCCTCCTTCAATCAGGTGTTCAAAGAAAGCTCACAGTACGCGATGGCTCTTTCCAACTTCGACAAGATGGATGCTAGCGGCAAGCCACTCCGATTTCGCTTCGGTTTTATTGGGTCCACTGACGATCACACCTCTCGGCCGGGCACCGGCTACAAACAATACGAGCGCCGTAAAATGACTATGGTTACTGGCGTAAGAAGTGACTTCTTCGGCAGCATCGTTTCGAGAATGGCAGGAGAAATGATAGACCCCCAGATGCCACAGCAAGTGATTGGCAGTAACCCGATTCCTGATATGGAACGCATGCAAAGTTTTTATTATCCCGGTGGTATTGTTGCTGTACACGCCCAAAGCCGCAAACGTGAGGATATCTGGGGGGCCTTGAAACGTAAGGAAGTTTACGGCACCTCAGGTCCAAGAATGCTGCTCTGGTTCGATGTACTCAATAGCCCGCAGGGCATATCGCCAATGGGCTCGGCCGTGGCGATGGCTGAAAACCCTCGTTTTGAGGTGCGCGCTTTGGGCGCGTGGAAGCAACTCCCCGGCTGCCCCGCAGATACGGCGGCGCTCACGGCTGAGCGCAAAGAATACTTATGCGCAGGCGAATGTTTCAACCCCGCCGAAGAAAGAGAAATCATTGACGCTATTGAAATCATTCGGATCAGGCCGCAGGCCTACCCGGGAGAATCTATCGACGCACTCATTGAAGATCCCTGGAAGCGCTTTGACTGCCCCGCCAATCCTGAGGGTTGCGTGGTGCAATTCGAAGACGAGGAATTCGCAGATAGCGGACGTGACAGTCTTTATTACGTGCGTGCCCTGCAGCAAGCGACCCCCGGCATTAATGGCGCTAACCTGAGGCCCGCACTGAACAGCGAGGGAGAGGTGATCAGCATAGAACCGTGCTACGGAGATTACCGTACTGATTTTTCCGATAATTGCCTGGCGCCTGTTCAGGAGCGAGCTTGGTCCTCACCTATTTTCGTGGACCAGCCCAGTAACCTCCCCGCCGCTTTACAGCAAGCGCCGAAACAATAAGACCTAAATTTTAGGGTCGTATTTTTCGCAGCGTCCTTCAAAGGCTTTTTGCACCGCCTCCAGGTCGGTTGCATACGACACTTCTAGAATCTGCCGATCCAGGCGAAATGCGACAGACGCATGCTCCGCAGCCGGACGTACAGTGTAAGTCTCATAAAACGTAGAGCCTGCATCCACGGTAAAAACGTTCTTTTTAAACTCTATGCCTTCAACCGTTGCATGCACTTCACCGTTGTCTTCCTGACGGCTAATTCCAACATAGACAGCGGTGAACTCGGGCATCTTTTCACCGTTCACAATCCATACGCCGGTGCAATACAGTTCAGGCCCTGCATGAGCCGACTGGAAGATGAACAGCATGATTAGGCTTAGTATAATTCTCATTGATTACCTGTAATTTTTAATGAACAGTAGCTCTGCACCCTGGGAAGTAATAAGGCCGTGTTAGCATCTTCTTTTCTGGCCAGCACTCAATATCGACACTGCTTGCCCTGACTATCTTAATGGAGGTGGCCTCATGAAGTCACATACTCTTACCACGCTCGCGTGCCTAATTGCATTGACACTGCTAAGTGGTTGCGGACGCTCAAATGAGGATGTGATTACCGTTTTTACTGCGCAAAGCATTATTACTATGGACCCCAATGCGCCTGCCGCTGAGGTGATAGCCATTAAGGGGGATACTATTGTCGCCGTGGGAGATCTTGCGACAGTGCAAGAAACACTCCACAGGCAAGAAACACACCTAGATAATCGTTTCGACGGCAAGGTGATCATGCCGGGCTTTATTGACCCGCATATACACCCGTCAATAGCCGCTACGATTCTGCCGATGGAAATTGTTGCAGCCATGGCCTGGCCAACGGCCGATGGATTCTCCAAGCCACTGCGCAGCCCCGAATCATTTATCGAACGGTTAAGGCAGCTCGACCATACCTTGCCCCCTGGAGACTGGTTAATGGCCTGGGGCTATCACCAGCCGTACCACGGACCACTCAACAAAAAACTGTTGGATCAAGTGTCTAACGAACGCCCCATTATGATTTGGCAGCGTTCGGTGCATGAAATGTTCTTCAATAGTAAAGCACTGGAAACGCTTGGGCTCACCGAAAAGGACTTTGCCGAAGAAGCTCACAGCAACTGGAATGACGGGCACATCTGGGAGTCGGGCTTGTTTGCACTCGGACAGCCGATGATGAAGATTATCGCGTCGCCGTCTCGCTACCTAACCGGCTTATCTGCAATGAGCGACCTTATTCATCGCGGCGGTGTAACCACCGTTGGCGAACAGGGCTTTCCGCAAATTAGCACACTACTTGAGTATTGGTCGCTGAAATGGGAACTCATTGGCAGGCCTTATCGATTTGCACTGGTGCCCAACGCAATGTTTTTCTCCAATAAGACTGATTCGATAAGCGCGGTGCTGGAAGCTGCAGAAGGACTGCTAAAAAAATCCAACGATAGGATTCGGGTAGTCAAACACATCAAGTATTACGCCGATGGCGCGATATACAGTCAACTAATGCAAATGACCGAGCCTTACCTGGACGGGCATCATGGTGAGTGGATGATTCCACCCAACGAGCAACTGGCGCTGCTAAAAGCCTTTTGGCGCGCCGGCTGGGACATACATATCCACGTCAATGGTGATGCCGGCCTGGACAAGGTCCTGGATGACATCGCCTTACTGAGGGAAACTCAACCCGGTCAAAAACCGAAAATCGTACTGGAACATTACGGCTACGCGCGTGACGACCAGCATGAACGAGTAATGGCGCTGGGTATCGCGGTTTCCAATAACCCGTATTATTTATACGAACTGGCTCCAATCTACGCCGAGCACGGCCTTGGGCCGAGCAGAGCCGAGAATATTTCACCCCTGGGTGGGCTACACTCCGCAGGTGTGGATATCTCTTTCCATTCCGACTTTACCATGGCACCGTTACAGCCACTAACGCTTGCTTGGGTAGCAGTGAACAGAATCGCCAGCGATGATAAAGCCTGGGGTAAGCATCAGCGCATTCCGGTTGAAGCAGCACTATCGGCCATTACTATCGAAGCGGCCAAGAGCCTTGGCCTTGATCACGAGATAGGATCTCTCGAGCCCGGGAAGAAAGCCGACTTTACAATATTGGAAGAGAACCCCTATCAAGTTTCCAGTGAAAAAATAAAAGACATAGCTATTTGGGGAACGGTTTTTGAAGGTTCAATTCACAGGCTAGCGGGCAAGTCAGTGCATTAAGCAAAAGCCACGTTAACCTGTTGCGCTTGCCTGATGTGCTACTTCTATGGTCTTGATTAGTCATATCCTTATTACTGGTTCTGCGATAAAAATAGACCGATGCACGAAATTAGGCGAACAAGGTCATTTTAGTTTTATGTATGCGTTTATGACCAGAGCTGGGGGACTTGGAATCACGTGAGGGCCATAGTCATTCTTGAAAAAGCCAATGTCTGCGACCTGACTGCACCTTTTCTTATTGTTCGTCCCCTAGGTATCGCGGGGCGCGCATGAGAAAAATCGATAGCCACACACAAACGCTGAAATACGCTGTATGCCATAGCACAAAACCGAAGCCCCAGTCCGGGTAGTGGTGATTCACATTAACAATCAGTAGCGCGTCTCTCACAGCCGACATACCGGTCTTCAGAGCCGGTTCCGCAGAGCGCAGCTGTTCGAACGCTGCAGACCAGTATTCCGCGGGCAGATGGTAAATCAGGCCATAAGTACAGTAAACGGCACACCAGGCTAACAGAACCTGGCTGGTGCGGCGCAGCATGATATAGGCTCCGGGCAGTCCCCTGATAGATGTCCGGCGAAACTGGATAAACGCCAGGGGCAGAATGATTAAGAACCCGGCACTCCAGAGGGTCTCTTCAATCGCAAACAACAAGCGACTTTTGGTAATCAGTCCTCCGGTGGCAAAAAATTGGGCAATGAAGATACAGAGAATAAGCCCATAAGGTGCTAGTCTCTCATAGCGCGATAGTGAGTAAGACTTGTCATAACGTGCCATGTCTCGATTAAAACGCAACATCGCGAAAGCAATCAGACCAGCAAAGGAAAGCTCTGCCGCCCAGGCGAAAGTGCGGATAACCAGTGAGCTGTTGGCAAGTGTATCGAACCACGCGAACTGAAATAGGTAACGCGACACGAAGATGGAGCGGTACAGTGCTACAAGCGTAAACACCAGGCCCATTATCCGCATACTCCGCATGTAGGGGCTACTGCCCTCAGGCCTGAGCAGCGAATTTCGATAGCAGGCGATACAGATCGCAACGTTGCAAATATTAATTGCCACCAGAGCAGACCACCAGGGCCACGGCCACATACTTTCAATCATCATAGGTATTTATTTTTCATTTGTTGTGACCCGACTTGCTCGCTATGGGGTCTACCTTCATGAGGGTGGCGGATGTGAAGACAGATTAAAGGTCCTGGCCGGCGCAGTGATTACCCGCCAGACCAAGCTTTTCGGTCCATTAGAGATGAAGCTCATCAAACTCCCCGAGATTGATCAGGAACTTGTGCGCGGCAAACGCCGCAGAGGCACGGTCGGTCGCCTCGGACAGATGGCGCACACTCTCGGTAATCGCCAGCCACCAGCGCATGTGGTCAGCGCTCAACTGCGCTGCTACGGGTATTAAATCGCGAGTCACACCATAGCTACGCTCCGCTGAAGATTTCAGCCTGGCAATGGCATCCAGTTCCAAATCGACACCGTTAAGCTTCCGGAAAAGGGTGGCAACCACCTGCGAATCATGCTCCAACTCCTGCGAGCTGGTGGGCTCTGCGTTTTGCTCCAGTAAAGCTGCATCCAATTGACTGAGCACATCTCGCAATGCCCCGCGTAAACTCTGGCGCAGCTCGTACTTGCGGTCTTGTTCCAGCCGCCGTTGGATCAGGGAAAACAGCCCCACGAGAAAGAACCCTTCCAGGCAGAACCCTATGAGTTCGGGCAGGAGGTTGTCCCGCACAGCCCCTTCGCCAGCGCCACGCATGAATTCAGTCAAAAAGAAGATGCCCGATAGACCAAATACCAAAAGTGGTGCAAAAACCAGCAGGCGCCTCATCTTTTTATACCCATAGCTCTCAAGCGTCCTGCTCCGGTTCTGCTAACGCCTTGATCACCCGGGCAATACGATCGGCTTCCTGCGAGGTCAAGTCGAGTGGTACATTCTGGATATACACCACGAGATCCTCGCGAATAGGGACGGGAAAAATTTCGTGCGGACTGCGCGGTGGATTGAGTACCAATTCTTCACGTGCATCGGCCTGCCCCGGTGTATCTCGCGCGGCGACAAGCTGTACTTCCGGAGTTTCTCCCTCCACGCTGATGAAATTACTGGGGTCTTCCATCCAGCTGAAAAAATCGCGCAGGCCAGCTTTCAAGCGTTCATTGTAAATTTGCAGAGTCTCAGGGCGGATCGTAGATCCCTGCAGTTTGTGAAAACGGCTACAGAGGTCGTCAACATCAAGCTGACGCAAGTCCAGGCGCTCATGGGACCTGAGTTGCACCAGCAGTTGCTCGGCTGCCCTCTTCCTTGCCCGAGCTGTGTCGGGCCGGATAACACCTGCGACCGTGCCTTGCCGCAAAAAATCCAGAAAGGCCGCCTCCGAATACTTCCTGCTTTCCATATGCACCACGCTTTTGTCTGATAGGGGTAGTGTAGTACCCCGGGAGCCACTCGGTATAGCTGTGAGTTCCAAATTTCCTGCTGAACCGTGAGCTATTGTGTGTGGAAAAAAGCCCAATTGATGATTATCGACCTTCAGAAACGTTCTCTCAGGAATGAATTGAGGGAATTGGCGCTAGAGCTTGGTCAGGTGATCGAGCACGATTAGGCTTACCTCCTCAGGTTGCTCCGGTAGCGTAGCATGCCCGGCATTTTCCAGAATGACTACCGTTACCCTATCAGGATGCAGCCGTTTGAGCTTCTCAGCACCGTCAGGGGCGGCAGCGTCATTGGCCGGTTGAACTACCAGCATGGGGGCCCTGCCCCCACTGGCCCATTGTGCCAAGGGAGTGCTAGCAGTGGCCTTGCCCTGAGCGATTCCAGCCCGTGGGTACCAGCCCTGCATCCAATAGCTCGGCGCGTCATTGTCTGGAGCGAAAAATGCGCGGTGCAATGCCCTGCTTCTGATTGACTCCGGCAAGCATCTAACAAGAATTTTGAATATATCGTTCCGCACATTAGTTGGTGGGCCGCTGTCACCTGCCGCGAGCAGCAACAAGGAACGTGCCCTTTGCGGATAGCGGCTTGCAAATGCGCGTGCTATTCGGTTTCCAAAGGCATGACCCACCAAGGTAACAGGAGTAAATAGTCTTTCTTGTTCCAGCACACTGGCCAGGTCGTCAGCATAGTCAAACAAAGTAACGTCAAAATCGTGCAGATCTGTGCCATCTATACCCCGGGCTTGTAACACTAACGTCCTATACCCGGCTCGATTGATTTCTCCAACTAACTCGTTGAAATCCGATCCCGATCGGGCATAACTTGCTAGTAGCACCACGACATCAGCTTGACGAGGCCCACTAACGTAGTACTGGATGTTGATCCCATGGTTATCGGCGTGACGAGACTCTCCGATAGCTGGACGCGCAGGATTGTCACGAAGGACGAGGATGGACGAAATACCAATAAATAATGCAATGCTCAGTAGCGCGAGAGCAAACTTTTTGATCACGTTGAACCTCGTTTCTGTCTTCTTAACGCTTACCCAACTATGCTAGATAAGCGAGAACAAAAACGCCACCGCGCGAATTTGCGATATGAGTCCGCTATTAGTCGAATAGTGGATATTGTCAGAAGTTGGCGTGCAATAGTGCTTCAGAGCCCGAAACAGCCTCAGAATTTTCCGAATATAGGCTTTACAGGCGAGAGTGGCTGCAGCCATCAGAATCGCGGCGATGGCAGTTCATCGCTGACGCTCTAATCTTTTCCTTTCTCGAGTTTCGGGTGAAGGCCCGGGTTGCGTCAATAGCGCAGATAAGAATAAACAAACAAACGAAGGTCATGCCGAGTAGATGGAAGATTGTTAAAGCAGCATTCATCACGCCGCCCTACCTAAGACTGCGGACTCTCGCTCATAAGCAGAACTAACAGCCGCCGCGATAATGCGGTTGCTTTCCTCAAGTTGCAGCTCATAATCGTTTGGCATTTCACGGGCATACATACGCAGTAACTCCCTCCTCTTTTGGATGGCTTTGCGAACCCGTTCAGCGTTCCTTTCTTGGATTTCAATGTTCATACATTTCTCCCAACTTGTGGAGTAAATTTACTCCACGTTCGGAAGGAAATAGATGGCAGCAAGCGTCAAACGCATGGCCCTGTACGACAAAACCTCAAATAAGCATATATCGCGAGCGTCATTTGTTAACGCGCGGAACCAGCAACAAGAGAGGCTTTAGCCTCGCCAACCGGCCAGCTTCGGGAGCGATGGCACTAACGATGCCCCATCAGGAAACACATTTGGGGCCAAAGCGGGCCGGGGTTGCTGCGTAATGGCCAGATGACACATAATTTGTGGAAAAGAAAGCAGTCGTTGCCTCTCAAATCCGTCTCAGCCTAATATATACAGCGGTTTGTTAAAGGTTTTCTATAGATTCCTCCCGCCGACAATGGCACAGTAATCGAATCTTGAGGTAGCCGCCCATGCACAATCAATCGCCGCTTCTCCATCGTGCACTGTTCATGTTTGGCCTGATCATTGCCGGCGAAGCCATATTTATTCTGCCGTTTCATGTCACACGTTTCTTCCGTCCGTCTGTGCTGGAAATCTTCGGTCTCTCTGCGACCGAGCTGGGTGTTATACAGGGTGTCTATGGCGTGCTGGCAATGCTCGCCTACTTTCCTGGCGGCCCTATTGCAGATCGATTCCCTGCTCGAAAATTAATGGCGCTCTCCCTCTGGTTAACTGCCGCTGGTGGACTTTATATGAGCACCTTCCCGGATTATCGGGGCGCCATACTTCTCTGGGGTTTCTTTGGTGTTTCCACGATTCTCCTTTTCTGGGCCGCCTTAATCAGGGCCTGTCGCGACTGGGGTGGACATACTCAACAGGGACGCGCCTATGGTCTGCTCGACGCTGGCAGGGGTTTGCTGGCGGCGGTCCTTGCATCCCTCGGTGTACTGCTCTTCAGCCTGTCCTTCCCAGAGGGCTACGCAGCCGCATCGGAAACGGATAAAATGGAAGCTTTACGCTTGATCATTCTTGCTTACGCTGGCGTTACCGCTGCAGCGGGTGCCCTGGTCTGGTTCGTTATTACTGATGGCCACCCCCAGGATGAGCCCGAGTTGGATGAGTGGAAACCGGAGATGGAAAGCACTTCGAAGCATGTTGTGCGTGTACTGTCCATTCCAGCAGTTTGGCTTCAGGCCTTGATTATTCTGTGTGCCTACGTCAGCTATAAGGGATTCGATAACTACACCCTTTTCGCGGTGCAAGCCTACGGTATCGACGAGGTGGAGGCGGCGCGAATCGCCACCATCGGAGCATGGGTACGGCCCTTCGCGGCTATCGCTGCTGGGCTGGTCGGAGATCGATTCAGTGCCTCGCGAACTATCGCGTATTTATTTGGCCTATTGCTGGTCTCCCACTTGTTTTTTGCATTGACCACACCGATACCCGGTGCTGTTTGGGTCATACTTACCAATATCCTGATCACCTGCATCGCGATCTACGGCTTCAGAGGGCTTTACTTCGCACTGTTTGAGGAAGCGCAAGTGCCCGCTGCTGTCACGGGTACCGCAGTCGGATTTGTATCGGTCATTGGCTACACGCCAGACATCTTCGTAACCCTGGTGGCTGGCATTTTGATCGATCGGAACCCCGGCCTGATGGGGCATCAGCATTTCTACATATTCCTTGCAATCTCTGCCTTAGTTGGACTTGTAGCAAGCCTGGCGCTGGCACGGCGCTGCTTTGATCAAAGAACCCATACATCCTCCCCATCCTCTAATAAGCCCGAATTAGAAAGTCCCGCATAGCGCGCTACTCGCTGACTCGCCAGATGATTCGAGTTGATACACGCTCTCGTCGTTTTTACCCCGGTTTTATCCAACCATTGGACCAATGCCAGAGCAGCTTCACTTGCGTAGCCATTGCCTTGCCATTGCGAACCAATTACCCACGCGATGTCTGCATGAGTCTCTGACACGGTTGCCTGAACATAACCAATCTCAGTGGCATTGGCCTCTACGCGAACGACCCAGTTTAGCCACAACTGCGCATCGTCTGGCGATTTTCTGCGTTCCAGATAACGGTATCTTGCTTCAAGTGTGCTTTCCGAATCGGGCGGCTCGTCCCCCGTGAATTTGTAGAGTTCTCTATCAGACAAAATAGGAAACATTGCTTTTGCGTGGGAAGCCATCATTGGCTCAAGGCACAGACGCGATGTACTTATCCTAACTGCACATTGTTCAATTTGATGCACGTCAAGGCTCTCGAAGGCTGCTATAGAACTACATAGCAGGATAGACGAAATTCAACGGGAGAGCCTACTGCCCTACTCCCGATGGATTCAGTCGCTCCAACCATACTCATCTGGCAGTGGATCCAGTTCACTGCAGTGGATGAATTGAGCCATTCGCTGAATCGCAATACGGGCCTCAGGTAATATGCTGAAGAAGGCATGCACGTGTGGCATACCGCGCCATACTTCAAGGTAAAACGGCACGCCCGATTCGCCGGCGCGTTGCGCAGACTGACGAGCATCGTCCAGCAGTATTTCGGTGCTCCCCACCTGCCCCAATATGGGAGGCAGTCCGTCAAAATCTGCTAGAACTGGAGAAACGAATCGATCCGCCGGTGATGCATCACCCAAGTACATGCCTTGCAACTCAGAAATTCTACCCGCAGACAAAACCGGGTCCCGGTACCTATTGATCACCCTTGATTCGCCTCCCTCACTGAGATCTGCCAACGGCGAAAGAACGATGGCATTGTCTGGCATCGGCGTTCCCTCATCGCGCAGAGCAAGCAAGGTGCTTAGCACCAGACCGCCGCCCGCTGAATCCCCCGCGATTGTTATATCCATGGGCTTCACGCCTTGAGCCAGTAGGTCGTGATAGGCTGCAAGGCAATCTTCAAGACCCCCTGGAAATGGCACCTCGGGTGCCAGTCGGTAATGAACTATCAGCGCCCTTGCATTAGCTTCTCGACAGATGCGAGCCACGAATGCCCTGTGCTGTATAGTCGTTCTCAGCACGAAACCTCCGCCCGGGAAAAAGAGGATCGTGCGCTTGGGTCGCCGACGCCCAATTTTGACCCATTCTCCGGTATAGCCAGCTTCAGCCACCTCCCGAACATTTACATCATCTGGTATCAGCGCTTCCTGCTGTGCATCAAGTCGATTCATTACTGACCGGCCTGCGTCGATACTAGCCAGTCCCAATAACGGTTTCATGGTGACCCGGGTAAATCCGTTGAACACACGGGCCTGCCAGCTGGGTCCATGGCCAGTGCGGCGAGATGGGGACTTCGCTCTTTGTCGCGTCAATGTTTCATCGATCAGATTGACACCACGTGAAAGGCGACCCATCGCATGCTCCAGTAACGTCATCTCCGCCGAGGCCAGATCGACCCCGAGATCGTTTATTCGTGCCGTCATATGACGCACCAGCCGTCGATAGCGCTTCTGTACGCCACTACCAAAAACCGGGTCGTCGATGTAGCGGGTTTTGGCGCTGAGTTTTTGCAGGTCTCGTTTACTGAGCTTGCCTTTTGCCCGTGGGAATATTTCGTCAGATTCGAAATCCAAGTGTTGTCTGTAGCCACTTACATAGCGCTGCAAGGATTGTCGCAACTGGTGCTGTTGCACGCGCCGACCCGCAGCGATGCCACGTAACTCACTGAACAACTGTTCGTTGTAGCTCCTGATAGTCTTGTGTTCACGCTCAAGTCGTTTCTCGTATTTAGTGAATCCCTTGTCTTGACTCGACAGGGCACCAAATAACAGGTCTTCACGGGGATGATGATACTGGTCTGGATACTGGGTCAGGTATTCGACAACGTCCAGCATGAGTTGGTAGTCAGCAATCTTACCCGGCTGGAGCCGCTCTAACTGCTGTTCCAGAATTTTCAGGAGAGCATGGATGTAGCGATGCTCGCTCTCCAGCATGGCGATGATATCTGGCAATTCATCGGCCGTTCGCGTGGATTTCGGTACAGGCGCCTTACCGGCATAGCGATAATGAGCATCCTCGAACTCTACAGCCTCTTCAATTCGGCCTGCAGCTGCGTTTCTGCTATTCATTGAACTCACCTCTCCTAAACTCCGCCTTTAATTTTGAACCCCTGTAAATCCATTGAACTGATATAGATCACGAAATGCGGCGTCAGTCGTCATTGCTTGTGTTAAGTAACCGCATCAACTTGAGCGCGCTCACTGTCGCCAGGCGGCTAAAGCGAGAGGCGAATGTTATAGGGTCTGATTTGGCCCTGGAGAATGTAATGTCCGCTTTCACCTCAAAGCGGACATTGGTTTAATCTTATCTAGTGAAAGAGCAAGGCTGACTAGAACGCCACTAGTGCCTTCAACGGCAAAACCTAAACGAGAGTACAGTTCGACTACCGAAGAGCCTTCAATGGCTCTGCATCTGATAAAGTTTTTATCGCTGCCCAAGGCCTGGGCACAAAGCCACTGGAACAATTTGATTCCATAGACATTGCCCTGATACTCAGGAGACAGCTGTAGCGTATGGACAAACAAGGTATCCTGAATTTCCTCTATTGAGATAAAACCTATCCACTGATCTCTTAGGAACACCGAGTAGTTATCGAGCGACGAATAGTGCTTTCTATTCCAATCATCATCCCACGGAACACCTCTCGCTTCGAGAGTGGCTGACATATTCGTCCGCATCAGAGTCAGCCCTTTCTCGAGCTCAGACGGCTTGGTTGCGGCTAACTCCAACATAAATTCAGCATTTCCTTTACCGTTTCAAACGGCAGGGTTAAAAGCAGTCGCCATTCTATCTCAGATGTCCGCTTTCACCTCATTGCAGACTCCGATGTTGGATTAGTGAAAAAGAAATTCTGCAGCTACCCAGTTACAGGTCTTACGCTCTCTTTTAATCGGAGTGCTTGTTAGACCGCCTGTTAAGGGCTGCAATTGTAGTGAATATCGCCCAGATAGGCCCTGCACATAATATGGCGATGGTAATCCATGTGACGCCCCGTCCTATACTATAGTAGCTCGGCAAGGTTAACTGAAAGCTCGGTAAGCCCGGGGAGTTAAAAGGCTCTGGTGCTAGGTTGAAAAGCCAAAGGAGTAAGAGCACGCAGGCTGCAGGCACGATTAATAGCAGTATGCGGATATATAAATATATGAAGATGACGGCCCCCTCCCCATCATCTTTTTCATAGTCAATTGAGCGAGCTAGCCCCACTACGAAAAACACCTTTAGAAGCCCAAAGACTATAAGTAAGCACGCGACCCACCATAGGACATCGAAGAAGATCGTCTCAATCCCACCAAAGAAAATTGCAGTCCATTTCAAAACTTGCACAAGAACTGACAGGCCCGAGGAATCGGGTTGCAAGCCAAGAATCCAAAGGAGCAGCAGTATGCAGGTTGCAGGAACAATTAGTACTAGTACCGGCAGGATAAAGCCTGAAATGTGAGATTCATCTCCGTTTTCTGTCTGTTCGTTAACCAAGCCGAGGGCAATCCCGACATTGTCCCGCCGCCTTGACGAACCTGGAATCAATGCGCCCGCAATCGCGAGCAGAGTGAGCATCAAACCGAGCGAATGAAATACTAAAGCGGCATACCAGACTATATGAATGAAACTGATGCCAATTACCATCAGAAAGGTGACACCGAGCAAAATGACAATGAATGTCAAAAGATGGCCCCACGAAATCATACTTGAACCTTGTTCACTCATAGATTCAGCATAGTCGAAAAGGCCGCTTTTAGGCGAAAGCGGACATTTTGGGGCCAGAATCGGTCCTGGAGAGCTAGATATCCCCTTTCACCTCATAACCGACAATCCCGAACCCAGATATGTAATCTAGATGATGCGGTTTGAAACGAGCTATATATTCTGAATGCCAACCGATGCCCTTAGTTACTGAATCTGCAAGTCAAGATTGCGCGCCCTGTAGGCGAGATCACAACTCTCCAATCCTTTGTAGCCAAAGATCCATGCTCCGTTAAGCATGGGTACTCGAAATCATAAAAATCCAGAATGGATTGAAAATCGTATAACACCGCTCTACCGGTACTATTAGTAACCCCATCAAAGTTGCAAATCTTTACGACCACTCCATTTTTGCTCTCGGTTACGACTTTTCGACCATCCTCGATAGTCACAAAATTCGGCCGGGTGTATGGGTCCTCAAAAACACTGCCGTCAGCAATAGAACAAAATTCGTCTGTCACTACCAGGGCCCCGTCGGCAAAATTGGAAGTTGTATTTATCGTCAACTTTGGTGCAACAGTGATGTTATCAAGCGAGACATGCATGATTGTGTAGCCCTGATCATTAGGTGGATCTTCACGAAAGCTGAATCCGGCGTTATGAACGCGCCGTCCTAGCAGCTCTCGAACTTCACCTGTAACATCGAAAACAACACTTCGGTTCTCTGAACTGTCAGATAGTGAGACAGAGGCTAAAAGGTTTTCCACATTAAAAAGTGACAGAGAAGCATCTCCTTCTCCTTCAAATGAGTGTAAAGCCAGCCACCGCTGACCCGCGTATCCAATGTTGATTGTCAGGGTTGCCGAGTCTATGCGTTTTGGAAGTGAAGAAATATTGAACTCAATGTTGGTCCTGATTTCTGAATAGCCACTATTACTGACAGAGCCTAGATATACGCTTGAGTTCTCTTCCCATTTTCCATTCGTTGGACAACAGTCCTCAGCGGTTCGTGACGCTACAGGAAATAGTTCTAAAACATCTGCTGATGCGAAAGGATTTGTAGATAACAGCGCTAGGCTGATAATAAATACAGCCCAATATTTTTGGTAACATTTCATCAGAAGTCCACCTCTCTTGAATTGCTGGCTCCTCTTTTTTTCAGTATGCGACCACCACACGTGTTGCTACTTGATTACGATCAAAAATTAGCCAAAAAAAAACGTAAAAAATTCGTCCATAAAGCCAGGTCATATTTGGCGAAACTATTTATAAAATGAAATTTGGCAGTATCTAGGCGAATATTGGTCGTTCTCAGGAGCAGAATTTGAGAGATGAAAACTTCCCCTTTCACCTCGGAGCCGTCGTTTATCCGACAGTTCTATAAGGAATTACACTTATACTCTTTGATAATATCAAGAGCCTCTGCTTCCTTGGTTCCGTTCTCTGTTTCGATGAAAATAAGTTTCGTCTGCGTTTCCATAAAGAAACTGCCATAGTTATCACCCACTTGAAACGCCTCGGCTTTACTTGAAGCGCTAAGTGCAATTGCCTTGGCCTTATCCTCAATCTCGCGGTGCCTCTCATGGAACTCAATGAACCAGTAAGCAGCACCGCATCTCCCCATGACCCTAACCTCTTGCAACTCAGCAGCGTCAGGTTCAAGCTCTGCTTGCGCTGCATAGGATAAGCAAAGCAATGTAAAAGCCAGTACTAAGTGTCTCTTCATATAGGCCTCTATCGAGTCATTTTCACAAAAGCATATCACGACCTTAATGTCCGCTTTCACCTCTGAGCGGACGCCCTTTTGACTTTCTGAGCACCCCAATTACATGCGCCAGTAATATAAAATCATGCTTTATATAATGTACAGTTATAACTAGTAACTAGATTTATGACCTAGATCATCCTTTCCAGAATCTAGCATTCCAGCAGATTGAAACGATAGAAATAACCACTATATTTGTAAGTGTAAAGGGCACAGCCGGTGTAAGCCGGTGTCGCAAAGCCATGGGTCTTCACATATTTGAAGATAGCCGGGTTACTGCAATTCTAGAGTGAGCCTCAGTGGGATGACTTTCCTCCGATAGCTTACTTATTGAAATGGAAAACCAGACCAATGGAGTGTCTTATGTTCGCTAGAAAAGTTCTATCTATATCAATTGCCTCACTTACACTGCTTGCGCCAAATGCCTTTTCGGACGAGTACGCTGATTCAGTCGCGGTTGATGGAATTGCCAATGAAACATGCAACGAATCCGAGGGTACGGCGGTTCTGGATGCAGGAGAGGCAAACTGTACCGGAGAAGCAAGTGATACTTTAGGAGGGCAAGACGCAAGCTGGTCTCCTCCAAATAATGCATTCGGGTTTGCAAGCTTGGGAGATGAAGGTCGAGTGGTTCTCGACTTCGACGACAACTACTGTTTGGTGGGAGAGGGTGCCGATGTCGTTGTAGGTGAATTTGGATCGCCCGATACATATTCAGTGCGAGTGGCTACTCGGCATGTTAGCCCGATGACCGCGGGATCTGTGTCAGACGATGGTAATGGTCACAGTCAAGAACTCGACCTGTCTCCGCTGGGTGTCAGTGGCTTCAATCAGATTGAGGTGAAAGATTCCGGTGATCTGTTAACTACGATTAACCACGGTGCAGATTTAGATTTTGTCCAGTGTAGTCGTAGTGCCGATGTGCTGACTTCCGCAAAGGTAAGCGGAACGATACGTGATGGTGAAGTGGGAAAAAACGGCAAACAACCGATTCGCTGGAGTTTCAGTGGTTGGATCGGGCAGGTTGAGTATGATTCTCAGGAGATGCTCGTCGGCTCAGTCCAGGTGAATTATCGGGAGTTGAAAGAGGTTTGTACCTTCTATCCAACCGAGGGCTCTACGCTAATTTATCCAGATACTTCAGGGATTCCGGATATCGGCGATTATGGCTATAAAATCACTGGGGTTGCAGTGTCTGGTTGTGGGCTTGAAGATGCGAATAACAACAACAATGTTCTACATTTCGTAGACCGTGACGCACCCGATGAGCTGAGTGGTTGTGCTGGAGGGTGGGATGCTCCACGCGGTGCGTTTAAAGTGCAAACTAACTTCGATCAATACGATGTTTGGAGTGACGAATGCCTAAACACCGAATTTGATCCGGTTCCACTCACTACTGGTAATGTTCATGTGAATGACTTTACCGACTAAGACTGCCATAAGCACCCAGAGCCACTTGAAGTGGTTCTGGGTTTCTTTGCAACCGCGTTGACCGCTTCTAGGCGAAAGCGGACTTTATAGGGTCTGATTTGGCTCTGGGCAGGGCTAGGGGGCTGTAAGGTCCGCTTTCACCTCCTTGCAGTCACTCTGTCTTGGGGTGTCTCACGCTCCACATAAAATACAAAGACGCTAAGAGCATACACAGGTTTAGCGTGACGCCGAGCAGAACGAACATCGGGGTGAGTGTCGGTGTTTCAGCAAGCCCACTTACTTCAACGTAACGAGCCTGAAGGCCAACTGCTACCAGCGCTGAATTAGTCGCTGAGAAGCTATTCGCGAGAAAAGCCGCCACATAAAGCGTGTTAAATATAAATGACTGAGGTTTGGTAAGGTTTCTCCCAACGAAGTACGCAACGACAAGATACCCGAACAATAACGTGGACATCATGGTCGCATCGTTAGCAATGAGATCGGCCTGAGTCTGGATCAAGCCAATAAGTCCTTGCTGGCGGTCAATCTGCATGTACTCAAGTTGTAGCAGTTCAAATTCAGACATTGTCTATCTCCTTATTGTTAGAGCTCCAACAAGGATACACAAAGGTCTGCTCCTAGGCGAAAGCAGACATTAGAAGACCTAGCTAGGCCCCGAAGGAGAAAGTGTCCGCTTTCACCTCGTATGGGGCATTAGGAATAGCAGTAACTAGCTACCTTGAGCGGATTCTTTTTGCTGAATAGGACAATCATTAATCTACTCGCGACGAGCGCAACCTACAATACATCGCTGAGTTCCGGTACAGGCCCCTGAAACGAATCCTGATTATCTGTTCGAATCACGAAATTTCCTGCAAATAACTCGATAACCAGCTCTTCCGGTGTCGTATATTCCACCAGCCGCCACTGGCTGGGAATCGTGGGTTGGTCACTGACCCGGTCAGCGTCGCGGCCGATGCGAAAGTACACGTCACCCGACGGAGCCACCAGCAACACCAGGGTACTCCCGGCGTTGTAGGTAATCTCGTGATACTTGCGTACGCTGGTCACTATCAGTAGCCCATCCTCGTCCAGCGGCATCGCCTGCTCGACAACAGTCGCCACATGCAACCAGGGGAAACTGAAAAATTCCTCTACCAGGAAATCTCCTTCTTCCAAACCATCGGGCGAGCGCAGAAAGCGACTGGCATCTGGACCATCAACACCCGACTCGCGCGGTTGATTCTTTATCCAGCCCTCCGGCAAATCCAGTGCAGCGAATTCATCCGCGGTAATCACCGGACTAACCCAGGCACGAAAAGTCCCATCTGCCTGCGGCTGCAGAACCTCGAACCCCGTAGGTCCCTCTTTTTCGGGCTCAGGCTCCGGTTCTGGCTCTGGTTCTGGCTCTGGCTCTAGCCAGATTTGGTTCAGTGGGTTGGCCTGTATAAACGAGGCCACATGCTCCGCCATTTCCACGCCCACATCTTCCTGAATAAAATGGCCCGCATCGTAGCGTGTGTGGGGCTGCCCTCTAGCGCCAGGGACGTGGTCAATCCACTTGTTCTGGTTCTGTAGGGAGCCCAAATTGGGGTCTTGCTCGCCGGCCAGGAACATGAAGGGCCGCTCGAAGCGTCCCAGGGCCGCGTAGGCCGGCGCATTCTGCATCTCGATGCCCGCCACCATGGAGGGGAAGGCGCGAATGGCGCCGCGGTGGATACGAGAAGGATACGGCGCGTTATACGAATCGAGCTGTGCCTGGGTAAGTTCGAGCACTGAACCAAAATTGAGCACGTCTGCCGCGAACAGGTGTGGCGCGGTAGCGGCAAACTCGATCCACTCCTGGAAGGCCTGGGGTCTTGTGGGGGTACGGTTGGTGAAAAAATCCAGGGTAGACGGCCCGTCCTCGTCAAATTCAAACACTGGTGCAGTGAAGGGGTTGAGCCCCTCGGGAATCACCGGCAGGTCGCCGTTGGCGACCACGATACGTGCGAACAGCTCGGGATTATCTCCGGCAATGCGCAGGCCTATAAGACTGCCCCAATCCTGCACAAACAGCGTAATGTCGCTAAGCCCCAAGTCGTTGATGAGAATCTTCAACCACGCCACGTGCTGCTCAAACTGATGCACACGGGGGTCCACCGGCTTGTCCGAGCGTCCCATTCCTATGTGATCTACCGCGATGGCACGGTAGCCCGCTTCTGCGAACACCGGGATCATCTTGCGATAGAGGTATGACCAACTAGGCTGGCCATGGAGCATCAGTATCACCTCACCATCGCGGGGGCCCTCGTCCACATAATGGTAACGCAGGCCCTCTACCTCCGCGTAATTGGGGGCAAAGGGGTAACCGTCCAAGTTATCGAAACAGGCGTCCGGCGTGCGCACGAACTCGATATTGGCTGCGGTGGCACTAACCTGAATGCTTTCCTCGGGGATGTTACACAGGTCCTGCGGCTGCACTTCTTCCGCAACAGTACGGTGATTATTGTGTGAGCTGTCGCTACAACCCGACAGCAGCAGAAGCAGTATCAGGCCAGGTAACGCTAGTCTTTGCGTGATTCGCATCATGTCTATCTTCCGTCGCATGCGGTTGTTATTTTAGCACAGGGCATCAGCCCATTGGGACTAGGCGGTAGCGTTCATTTTTGGCCTGGATCGGCCCTGGAGAGCTAGGTGTCCGCTTTCAACTCATAGCGGGCATTGACGCCAAACGAAGTGGCGCAAAGCCGTGCACTTGCGTTACTCGGTATGTGTTTGAAGCTGATCTCGGTTTTTATCATCATAGATCAATAACGCAACTGCCAGCCCCACTAAAAACCCAATCATTGGAATAGCTTTCTCCCGAAGCAAAAAAAATACGACTAAACCGGAAAGTAAACCAAGCAAACTGCTGTATAGGATAAAGTCTGTTCGTCTTTTTGTTTTTGGGCGAGCTACAAACTCCATAAGTAGGCTGTAAACCAAGGACTGAATTCCGGCGAAAAAAAACGCCCACAGGAACATCCATGGCAAAACTCGCGCATACTCGGCAGGGCTATCCAGGTTTAGGATGCCGTCCATAACCGCTTCATATAAGACGAAAGACATCCAAAATAGTCCACCGAGAATAGGTGGGGCAAACAACCCTGTCAGGATTCGACTGGTCCTGCTGCCGTTAAAAAAACGCATAATAAATACCTGAGGGGAACGGTCTATACAACACCGGCTCCCTGTGTGCAGTTTTCACTTTGATATAAATTGGCGTCAAATCAGCCCTTTATTGTTTACCTTGGCACATCTAATGTACATATGGGGCCAGATTTCTTAATCGCAGTGCCGGTAAATTATTCTAGTCTAATGTCCGCAATTGGGCGAAAGCGCACGCTGGAACACCACGATTGCACTGGTGGGCCCGTGGCTTCCAACCTAGAAGTCCGCTGTCTTGTGCAGCTGAGCCACTCCCGGCGAGCAGTTGGGGGTACTGCAGCTAGCGATTTAAATGACAGGCCTTAGATTTCATGGACTAGGGCCTGTACCAGATAGGAGAACTGTATCCCCTTTCTTGAGTCGTCATTGGCACCTGCGAATCCATCTTGTCGCCGAGGCGCTGTGCATCGTAGGCAGACCAGCGAGGTGTCGGTATCTCCATCACGCGCGCATAGTAGAACGAACTCTGGCTGGGATCGAAATCCGGATCCGTCCATACGGTGATTAGCTCAGGGTCACCAATGGTGTTCATCCACGAGGTGTTTTCCAGGTCAACGGTACTGCCCACCGGTGGAAGTTTACCGTCGCTGTTAAGACTGCGCTTGTTCGCATCACCCCAAGCGACGTTGTAAACGCGTTCATGAGTTTCCCCTTCTGCATCTAACCAGCCCTTAACTATCTGAATACGGTCGAGGTTGCCACTCAGGGGGTCTTTCATGGCGGCGACAAGAAAGTTCGGCGCTTTCTTCCCAGGTGTGGCGCTAAGCTCCCCGCCCATTGGTACGCCCTTGGCATAACCAATCAGCCCCGGATCACGAAGCTTTGCGTCACTCTCGGTAAATTCCCATCCGCCAAAGAAGCGCAACATCATGCGTGAACCGGTAGTTGCGTAAACTTCCTTGCGCTTCATCGCATCCCAAATTGCTTCGCGGGTATTTGCAGTTGCCCAGACAGCTGCGTAGCCAGAGCTGACCTGCTCCCAGCCGTAGTACTTCACCTCACCGAAGTTTCCGACTAACTGCTCCCAGCGACCTCTATGAGGTTCCTTGCCAGAGTGTTTGCCGAAAAAGTTATTCTCAGCTGCGGTCGCCAATCCTGTATGACTATCCGTGGATCCAACCATGCCGAATTTATACGGATTGGCTCCGAGTTCTTTGCCAATCCTGAGACCGTTTTTTAGCGCCTCACGGGCGTACTCGTATTGCAGCATGGCATCCTGTTTTACTATTGGTCCCAGGTTCCCTTTGTCCCACAGAACATCGTAGCCGGCAAATTCATCGTTGGGAGAAAGGAACGGGTGAGACTCCCCGTCCCCTTTGATTTGGGTCACCTCATAAATGGGCTCCCAGCGCATACGAGTTTCGGCATAGGCCTTGGTCAGGGGCTCGCCTGTTTCTGGGTTGATTTCGGGGAACATCAGGCCGTTGCTCACATTGCCATTGTGGGCCAACGCCAGTACCTTGCCCTCTGATTTCTTCTCATAGTCAGACATCCACTGCCAGAGGTCTTCTGGGTTAAAACTCTCCGCTGCGGTAAAGGGCAGCATCTGTTTTGCAGCGTCTTTGCCATCCCGATAGATCACATTACGGTGCAGATTGTTTCCTCCCTCGGTCGAAGTCCATTCATAGCCGATGAGGGTCGTGAAACGACCAGGCTCGTTAAACTGCTCTGCCGTATCCAGGTAGCGTTCCCAAACGCCCTTCACAAACGCCGGATCAACAATGGCAGCAGGCATGGCTTCCCCTGTAATGCCAGCAAAAGTCTCAATGATCTCCATGGTCGCATCCAATGCTGAGTCACCACCCTTGCTGATGCGATCGTGCCAGTCCTTGGCCTTGGGGTCTTTCATTAGCAAAGGGTTGCCTTTTACCACCTCGTCCATAGCCCCTAGACCGTCGGAGTGATCAGCTATCACCAACCAGTCCAACGGACGCGACAATTTTAACGGCTCACCGTGAGACGTGGTGATTTGTTCGCCGCGTGCAAGACGATAGGCATGCTCCGGATCTACAGTTACACCAAAGGCTCGCGCGTCTAGGGATAGATTCGTATGCAGGTGTGTGTCTCCCCAGAGGACTTGAGTAGGAAACTTTTTGCCCGCATAAGGGGAGTAGCCATCTGCTTTAAGATCCTTCTTATCGATATCAGCTCTAAGAGACTCCTTGTCGCTGAGAATGCTTCCGACGTAGCCATCTGACCACGCTATCGAAGGCGCAAGTGTTGACAGGATAAATATGCTGGAGAGAGCTCGTTTGAATTTCATTGCTATGGCCGCCTGCGTTTGAAGAGTTGCTAGTTAAATATAGCGCATAAAAGGATATTGATTGCGAACAATGCCGTAAATTGAATGTTTGATTCGTATCACTACAGGGCTAAAGATATAGTTGATCGCTTTGAGGGCAAGCGGACATTACCCTTGCGAGGCCGAATCAGCCTTCCCCAGCACCTAGCTAAATGTAACTCCGACTAGGGGGCGCTTTCTGAGTAAAACTGTCGCGGAAAAATCGTAAATAGACGTCCGCTAGTAGGCGAAAGCGGACGTTATGAAGCCTGGTTCGCTCTGGGAGGGAAATGTCCGCTTTCACCTCTCGAGGGACTTACCAGAGGGGCGGGATTTGCTCATTTGTGATATGTTGGCGCGAAAATCGACCAGCAAGAGCGACACATGAGTCAATCCCGCAATCTCGAAGTGACCCCCATTAAATGGCTCGATGAATATTTACTGCAGTGTGGCAATGTAAAGTTGAAGCTAATGCCGGGGATGACTGCTGCCCCTTCCTCCAATGAGGTAGTAACACTATTCAAGGACCCGGATTTCGTGAAGGCCTACCTGGACTTACTCCAAGGGCGGGAATTTCACAATATGGTAGAGATAGGAGTGAAGCATGGCGGATCTGCCATTTTTTTCTGGCATCTATTGCAGCTAGAGAAACTCTGCTGTATCGAACTAAATCAGAGCGCTCCTGCCCCCCTTATCAATTACATCGAGACACACGGGCTAACGAAAGATTTTCACACTTACTTTGGCGTGAACCAGGGCGACCGAATGCACCTCCAGACAATCATAAGGGAATGCTTCCCGACCGAGTCAATTGACCTTGTAATCGACGACGCATCTCATGTCTACACCCCCTCCTTGGCTACCTTTGAGACCCTATTTCCGCTCCTACGACCTGGCGGTCTCTATATTCTGGAAGACTGGCGTGCCTCTCTGCTAGCGGTACAACGCAACAAGGAATCGGAAGTAGAGCCCCCCCTGCACCAGCTCGTACACGAGATATTGGATTTCGCCACTGTCAACCCACACATCATGCCCGCAATCAACTGCAATCGAAATTTCGTGGTAGTAGAGCGGGGCGAAGGGTTTCTGCCCACCGAGGGGTTCTCACTAGCCAAAATTGCCGACTATTTCGTGCCTACTGCGAATACCCTTAATAGACCTTAGTCCGCTATTAGGCGAAAGCGGATATTTCTCGGCTCACTTCGACTTTGACGGGGTAATTGTGGAAACAGAGACTGTAACGTTCGCCTTGGGAATCAGGGCTTACCGAGAGTTTCATCAAGCCAGGCGATAACTTCTCTATTCAGTCCGGAGTACCCCGTGGGTAAATGACCGCCCTCGAACGTGACATGTTTCTTCTGATCGTCAGACGCACCCAGCAGCTCAAAGAAAGGGACCTGTGCTGTCTCGTAGTTCTGATTGAAATCGTCACGGCCGCCAATGAACAGCGTGGGAATTGTGACTCTAGGCAGGTAGTGCTGCAGCGTGATCTCAGGTGGCAGCGAATTTGGGGGCAGACCGGCAGATAATATCATCGCCGTCGTGAAGCGAGGCTCAACGGCGAGCATTATGGGAGCGCGTATACCGCCGTAGCTCAAGCCATGAAACGCGATCTTATCCAGTGCGATATCGTCACGGGTCTCCAGGTAGTCCAGCGTACGGCGCAAATCCTGGGTCTGCTCAATAATCTCATTACGCACGGCCATCGGTCCGCGCTGTCGTCGCACTTTGCGCTCATAGGTACCTTTGTAAACAGGATAGGCGACTACCCGTCCCGAGCGCAGGAACGGTTCCACGCTGAGCAGGCTTGCTTCCTGGCTGTCGTCCAGCAAGACAGCATCGCCTCCCGGGAAGTGAACCACCACTTGATACGGAGGTTCAGCCGCAGTCGGGATAAAAAGCTGCAGGGTTATCCGCTCGTCACCGTATGAAGCATCGTATGAGATGCGCTCGCGGCGCCAAGCCCGCTGTGAGCTGTCTACTTTCTCAATCCGGGTGTTGAGCGGCGTTTTGTCATAATTGAACTGGCGCGCAAATATCGCAAAGGTCGTGTCACTGATGGGGCTGATCGGCGCCGGCGCAATATATTCCAACGCCGCTCGTAATTCGTCAGTGATGGCCTCGTCTGTTTTGATCAGGCGAACGCCAAACCCGGCGCCACGATTCATTCCGGGTTGCGCATACCAATCCATATAGGCATAGGAACTGTTGATCCACGATCCGCCGAGAAAATGTCGCCCTGCACCACCCGAGTTCAGGCACCATTCACCGACGTTACCGGCCATATCTCGAGTGCCGTGGGGCCCAAGGCCACCCTGCCCCACTGGCCAGGTGCCATCGCCCTGATAGTTGCTAGCGGTGACGATATCGGCAAAATTCAGGTACTGGTTCCCTCCCCTTCCAGAGGCACGCCACCAGTGAAAAGCCGTGGGTAGTTCGAGACCGCGAAACCTCGCATAGGCAGCCGCTTCGAACCAACTGATTCCCTCTACCGGGTGATCGCCTTTATCGCTAGGGTAGGTTCCCAGTGACCAGGTGGATGGCCCGGGAAGTCCAGTTGAATCAACGAAAGCTGACACCACCGCCTCCCGGTTCAGCTCAACCCCGTCTCTCTCCACCGGTTGCTGCCAGTATTCGCTGCGCTCGTAGCCTCCGGCCTCCACGAATTCATGGTACTCCCGATTGCTGACCTCATTGCGCTGTATCCAGAACCCAGGCAGTTCACGGGTCTCACCCATATAGCTGACCGGCCCGCGCGGCACAAATACCATACCCGCCGGAGTAGCACTCTCCGTGTGAAGTTGAAATACCTCGGGAAACGGCAGCACGCTGGGCGCCACATCCAAACCCACGTACCCCGGCTTATGCACCCGGAAGCGAAGCATCGTAAGCGGCAGCCTGATCCCCTCCAGTGGCGTCTCCCCCACTGCAACCCAATCTGACTCTTGAGCGTTGTAAGGACCCACCATAAGGGTTGCGCCCGATGGCTGGCTGTTTAGCGACACAGGGACAGTAAGATCGAGCATCAACTGATTCAGCGAGGAGTCATCGACATGGCGAAGCAGCGCTTGGCGAGTTTTGCTCCAGGCTTCGAATACATCGGTATCCACCGCCGCACGAATATCCGGGAGGGTTTCGCGATAAAGGATCTCCTGCTCGTCGGAGCGCAAAACTGTCCAGAGCCCAGTGACTAAAACTACCGCTGCAAGGGCTCCCACCCAGTAACGTCGCACCAAGCTCCTCGACGGCTCCTGTTGCATCATAGGAGTCGATTTTGGGAAAGGGCCTGGTCCGGGAACCGAAGTCTCACGATCCTGGCTTTCACGCTCTGGGGATTTAGGTTCCTGAGTTTCAGCCCGGGACACTTCGCAAACCATCCGGTAACCGCGCCGATGCTTGGTTTCGATGTAACGAGGTGCTTGCGGGTCGTCACCCAGCGCCTGACGCAGTTCACTGATGGTCTGGGCCAGAACATTGGGCGATACGACAGTTCGCCCCCAAATCTGGTCCATTAACTGGTCTCGGACCATCAGCTCTGGGGCATTTTCTAGGAGCACCTCGCACAGCTGAAAAGCCTGGCGCCGCAGAGGCACCACGCCGTCGGGCCCTGTCAGGGTCCCGGTGCGCGGATCGAGCGTGAATTCTCCAAAACAATAAGCCATACAAATCAAAGTGTTACACGATTTGAGGGAAATTTCATAACTTCTTTAGGCTTTCCATAAGTCTTTCGACAAGCTCACCCCCAAGCTCTGTGTCCAAGGTCAGTCAGCAATTGACCGACCGCAACAACGAGACTGAGTAACCCGATGGAGATAAACATGAAAATACTGAACTTCCGCTCTACCAAAAACCTGACCTTCGGCGCTACGCCGGTGGCCGCATACCTCCTCGCAGCAATATTGTTCGCAGTAAACGCCTCCGCCAACTCGGGATACGGCAAAGACCTGCGCAACGACAACAAGGCAATTCGAGCACAACTGGCATTACTTGAAAAAGTCACGGCGCCGTTCGCCAGCTATGACGTGGCCCAGGCGGCTGGCTGGAACGCCACCATCTCCCCTTGCGTCGAATCTCCTGCCGGCGGCATGGGCTATCACGTAGCAAATATGACCGCGCTCGACGGTGCGCCCTTCGAACTCAATCTGCTACGCCCAGAGGTGCTTTTATATGCGCCGATGGCCGATGGTTCTATGGAGTTTGTGGGCGTGGAGTACATCGTGCCATGGACCCCAGACAACGCCTCTACACCGCCAATCATGCTCGGCCAGGAACTGCAATTTAACGAAGAGCAGGAAATATGGGCGCTTCACGTGTGGATAGAAAAGCACAACCCTGCCGGCATTTTTGCGCCCTTCAATCCCGAGGTGAGCTGCCCTCAGCAATAGCAGCAAGGATAAACTGCGCTCCGAGATTTGGCTGACAGGGACGTCGGCCTTCCTTCCAAGTTGTGCCAATCAGCTTCCAGCTCATTGTCATCCTTTTTCATACTATCGGAACGAATAGGGAACAGAAACACGTCCATTATAAGGAAAAGGCGGGCATTAGAAGGCCTGATCAGGCTCTAGTTCAGTAATGTCCGCTTTCACCTCGAAGCGGGCATTACGCTGGATTAAATTGCCGTTACATCTACAGGCAAATGACCGCCAAATAGTTAGAGTGTGTTTTTAAAGATTTCCCCACCCTTCATAATCACATTAATGGTTGAGATGGGCTCTGGTTTAGGCGCCTTGAGCCATAACTCCCTGCCACCGATTACAGAAATATCTTCCAAAGGATTACCATCCACCAGCAAAATATCAGCGTAGGCGCCGTCCTGAATTACACCAATGGGGCCGTCGTGATAAGTGGTTTGCTTCGTCAAACCCAAAAGCTCTCCCGCGGAAGAAGTAGCTGCCTTCAGCATTGCATGGTTGCCGAAATTTTGGGCGAAAAGGTAGATTTCATGCCGGCGTTGATTGATATAAACCTCTCTGCTCGCCAATACAGCGTCAACTGCAAATACCTGCTTGGGCTTATATTTTTTAACCAAATTGTAAAAATCCGACATCTCAGCATGGGCCAGGTCAAGCTTGCGCAGGTTTTCAGGCGTCAGAGAGGGAAGCTCGGCTAGTTCTCTCGATGTACCAGTCAGCTGGCTAGAAAGCCATACATCGTTCTTAACTAGCATTTTCATTGTCGGCTCGTCGATAACAAAACCGTGTTCAACGCTTTTGACGCCCGCCTCGATAGCCAGCTGTATCGACTCGGGCTGGTTGATGTGAGCTGCGACATAGGAGCCGTAACCTTGAGCCACATCTACGGCGGCCTTAATTTCATCGAAAGTGAATGTCGTACTGTGCCAGGGATCATATTCGGTAGCTACTCCACCACCAATCATCAGCTTCAGCTGAGAGGCTCCCAACTGAAAGTTACGCCTGGAGGCCGCTAAAACCTGATCAACGCCATCCACTACATAGCCTACTTCCAAGCGCAGCATGTTGCTGTCTTTAACACCGTCGAGTGTCGGGTTGCGCATGGTCAACAATCTGAAGTCGCCGTGACTGCTCGTAGCGCCGATAAAGCCCCCACTTGGAAAAATTCTGGGACCATCAAGCTCACCGTTATCAATCATCCGCTTGACGCCCTTGCCGTTCATTCCACCCATATCGCGAACGCTAGTGAACCCGTCCAATAGCACTTCCTCAGCGACGAGCGCTGTGCGGGCTCCAATTTCTTCCCAGGTTGAATTTTCAAAAGCAACCACGGAAGAAGATGAAAGGGTAAGGTGTGAATGCATATCTATTAAACCAGGCATTAGCACTTTGCCTTGTCCTTCGATCACAGTAGCGTCAGCGCTAGCATCGCCAGCGGATGCTCCCACTTTCTTGATCGTACTTCCTTCGATCAGCACATTAGTTGCGCTGGAAAGTGCTTTGCTGGTGCCGTCCCAGACTTGTACATTCTTAAATAATGTTTGTGGTTTTTCAGGTTCGTCGGCAGCAAATGAAGTCGTTGATAGACTCAAGCTGAATACTGCGACCAACAAAACCCTATAGTGAATTGGCATGACGTTACTTCCCGCTGGATCGTTAATTTAGAAGAGTGAGATTCTACCGAGAGCTCCGTCGATTGAAAAGCGTGAGCAGATGCATAAATAGTCGATCTAGGACTACTGTCCGCTGTTAAGCGAAAGCGGACCTTTTGGAGCGTGAATCGATTCAGGAGAACTAAACATCCGCTTTCACCTCAAAGCAGTCATTTTTCCTTCGTGTGCCTTACATTCCACATGAAGCCGAGGGCAACCGCTATACCGATAAGTAGAGCTACCGTCCACGCCACTCCAGTCGAAACGTAGCCACTCTCAAAAGTTGTTAAGGGCCTGATTTCCGAAAGGCGCATGAATAGTTCGGCACTGTGTAAAGTGACATTATATTGGCCTAAAGCATGCCCTACGGAGCCAAATATGAAAAGTGTTGTTAGCGCACCAGCTTGTATCGTTGATAAACCAGCTCCCGCAAAATAGCCCACAGCAACGTAAGCCGTTACTAGACTCAGGTAGACTGTAAACATAGTTACCAAATCAGAGGTGTTACTAGATATAAGATCCAGAATTTCGTACTCGGTCATACACTTTCTCCTTGTTATTGCTCGAACAAGGATAGACCGCTGTCCGCTGTTAGGCGAAAGCGGACCTTTGGGGCCTGATTCGACCCAGGAGGGCTAAATGTCCGCTTTCACCTCATAGCGGACCGTTTAGCTCAAGGTACATTCACAGTGCTTAATCGTTGGTGTCATGTTCCAACATCGAGTATGTGGGCTCGCTGTTATTGAGCAGCTCTTCAACCCACTTTGCAAACTCGGGTGATACATTTAGTCGGCCAATTTCATCCCAGAATCGTTTGCCTCCCTCGGTGGAGAAAGAAGCATGGATGTCAGTGCGCACTACAACCCACTGGCTCTCAGGTAATTGCCCCTCATGGTGAAGGTCATACATGACCCCCCAGGTATTCAGGAACTGGCCAAGCATGACGATGAACTGCAATCTCTCACCCTCAACCATTTCGCCTCCGTTTAAACCTCTTTCAAATACAGAGGCAGACTCTTTACTGGCGGCTATCGTTGCATTCGCCATGCCATAAGCATCGAGGAAAGAATATCTAGCCGCGGCCTGAGATTGTAAGTTGGAGATATGAATCTGTCTGGCAAGGTACAAGAGTGATGCCACAACAGCGATAGCACCTGCCCATTCTCCTGTTGAAGCAACTATTTCCCAATTCATGCCAATCTCCACCCCTCTGATGCATATCTATTTTAAGGATAGACCCATGTACGCTATTAGGCGAAAGCGGACCTTTTGGATCTGGATCGACCCTGGATGGCGAGATATCCGCTTTCACTTCACAAGTGTCATTCTAGTTTGGGGTGTCGAACCTGCCACATATAAAAGAGCGCGCCTAGAATTAGAAACACCCTCACAATGACAAAGCCTCCGGAAATAATCCAACCATCGCCGCTCTCAACGCGATTGATACCCTCAACCGCTTTGGAGACCTCATCAATATTGCTCATAAGCCAGAGCTGTGACCGCACGCCTAGAACGGACAACAGTATGAACACCGTGCTGATAAAAGAGACCTGGAACGTGGTCAGCGTCTTACCCACCCAATGAGCGGCGACAACATAAGCCGTAAATGAACCAATAAATAGTGTCTGTTGCTGCATAAGGTTGGCGATCAGTCCGTTCAGGGCTTCCCATGACTCGTATTCTGACATCGACATTTCTCCTTGTTGTTAGACCTCCAACAAGGATAGACCGAATGTCGCAAAGTAGGCGAAAGCGGGCCTTTTGGGGCCAGATTCGATCCAGGGAGACTAGATGTCCGCTTTCACCTCAAAGCGGGCTGAATCAGGCTGAGATTATGGTCTCAATCATTGCCGCTTAGTGCCAACAGCGGAAGTCCCTTGGGACTCATTATGATGAACTTCCATCCATAACGGTCGTAGCAATAATCGTACAAACATATAACCCGAAAAAAGCAGAGGGTTTAGCAGAGCGATGAAATATTTTCCATATTGTCTTTGAGAATCTGAGTCAGCTATGTTGCTAAAAAGCGCGATTACAATAAGGAAATTGTATGCCCACCAACACAGAATAATTAGTCTATTTGCTCCCTTCATCTTGACTGAAATCATACGAGAGCGGATGTATATCAAAAAAATCACATATATGGCGGCAAATAACGCGCTGGCAGCAGACCATACAAGGGGTTCAGCTATACCAAAATTTAAAATAGCTAATGGAACTGCCGACATGGTTGCGACCATGAGACTCATGGTAACCATCGCTGTTAGACCAAGCGCATCGCCTCGCGACCTTCTTGACCCCCTACGACCCTGAAACGTCGCAATAACTCCTGCAAAGCCCGCTAACGCAACTGAAACTTCCGCCAACGTTAGCAATTGGTCTGGTGCGCTCATTGACCGAGATGCCTCCATGAACATTGCCTAGAACCTAAATCTACTCTCATAAACTGAAGCAGGCTTTGAAATTAACATAACAGGCTCCCGATGTATAAACGCTGAGCTTGGGTCCGCTCCCAGGCGAAAGCGGACTTATGGGTGCCCGGCTCTCAATAATGGGATTAGTTGTTCGCAGCTGCCGATTGCATTGCTCGCTCCTGACTGCGCACTGCATGCCACAAAGGACGAAGAAGTAGGCGGGCAAACATGTAGCCAACAAGACCCAAATTAGCA